>NZ_BLJF01000001.1:2478333-3717500 GCF_009932335.1 Pseudomonas asiatica | reverse complement strand
ACAGCTAGGAGGTTGGCTTAGAAGCAGCCACCCTTTAAAGAAAGCGTAATAGCTCACTAGTCGAGTCGGCCTGCGCGGAAGATGTAACGGGGCTCAAACCATGCACCGAAGCTACGGGTGTCATCTTTGATGACGCGGTAGAGGAGCGTTCTGTAAGCCTGTGAAGGTGAGTTGAGAAGCTTGCTGGAGGTATCAGAAGTGCGAATGCTGACATGAGTAACGACAATGCGAGTGAAAAACTCGCACGCCGAAAGACCAAGGTTTCCTGCGCAACGTTAATCGACGCAGGGTTAGTCGGTCCCTAAGGCGAGGCTGAAAAGCGTAGTCGATGGAAAACAGGTTAATATTCCTGTACTTCCAGTTATTGCGAAGGAGGGACGGAGAAGGTTAGGCCAGCCTGGCGTTGGTTGTCCAGGTTTAAGGTGGTAGGCTGAAATCTTAGGCAAATCCGGGATTTCAAGGCCGAGAGCTGATGACGAGTTGCCTTTAGGCGACGAAGTGGTTGATACCATGCTTCCAAGAAAAGCTCCTAAGCTTCAGATAACTGGGAACCGTACCCCAAACCGACACAGGTGGTTAGGTAGAGAATACCAAGGCGCTTGAGAGAACTCGGGTGAAGGAACTAGGCAAAATGGCACCGTAACTTCGGGAGAAGGTGCGCCGGCGAGGGTGAAGGACTTGCTCCGTAAGCCCATGCCGGTCGAAGATACCAGGCCGCTGCGACTGTTTATTAAAAACACAGCACTCTGCAAACACGAAAGTGGACGTATAGGGTGTGACGCCTGCCCGGTGCCGGAAGGTTAATTGATGGGGTTAGCGCAAGCGAAGCTCTTGATCGAAGCCCCGGTAAACGGCGGCCGTAACTATAACGGTCCTAAGGTAGCGAAATTCCTTGTCGGGTAAGTTCCGACCTGCACGAATGGCGTAACGATGGCGGCGCTGTCTCCACCCGAGACTCAGTGAAATTGAAATCGCTGTGAAGATGCAGTGTATCCGCGGCTAGACGGAAAGACCCCGTGAACCTTTACTATAGCTTTGCACTGGACTTTGAATTTGCTTGTGTAGGATAGGTGGGAGGCTTTGAAGTGGGGACGCCAGTTCTCATGGAGCCATCCTTGAAATACCACCCTGGCAACTTTGAGGTTCTAACTCAGGTCCGTTATCCGGATCGAGGACAGTGTATGGTGGGTAGTTTGACTGGGGCGGTCTCCTCCCAAAGAGTAACGGAGGAGTACGAAGGTGCGCTCAGACCGGTCGGAAATCGGTCGTAGAGTATAAAGGCAAAAGCGCGCTTGACTGCGAGACAAACACGTCGAGCAGGTACGAAAGTAGGTCTTAGTGATCCGGTGGTTCTGTATGGAAGGGCCATCGCTCAACGGATAAAAGGTACTCCGGGGATAACAGGCTGATACCGCCCAAGAGTTCATATCGACGGCGGTGTTTGGCACCTCGATGTCGGCTCATCACATCCTGGGGCTGAAGCCGGTCCCAAGGGTATGGCTGTTCGCCATTTAAAGTGGTACGCGAGCTGGGTTTAGAACGTCGTGAGACAGTTCGGTCCCTATCTGCCGTGGACGTTTGAGATTTGAGAGGGGCTGCTCCTAGTACGAGAGGACCGGAGTGGACGAACCTCTGGTGTTCCGGTTGTCACGCCAGTGGCATTGCCGGGTAGCTATGTTCGGAAGAGATAACCGCTGAAAGCATCTAAGCGGGAAACTTGCCTCAAGATGAGATCTCACTGGGATCTTGAATCCCCTGAAGGGCCGTCGAAGACTACGACGTTGATAGGTTGGGTGTGTAAGCGCTGTGAGGCGTTGAGCTAACCAATACTAATTGCCCGTGAGGCTTGACCATATAACACCCAAGCAATTTGCTAACGCAGATTGCGGTGGTGAAGACGAAGCAACCGAAAGTTCGCAACATCACAAATATCGCATATCCGAATTCGCTGGGCTGTCCATCTGGACATTCTGGCAACAGAATTTCTTGACGACCATAGAGCATTGGAACCACCTGATCCCATCCCGAACTCAGCAGTGAAACGATGCATCGCCGATGGTAGTGTGGGGTTTCCCCATGTGAGAGTAGGTCATCGTCAAGATTCATTTCGCAAAACCCCTATCTGCGCATGCAGGTAGGGGTTTTGTCTTTCTGGCCAATAAGTCCCAGACCTGCACAACCTTCCTCTGTGGGAGCGGGCGCGCCCGCGAAGCAGGCGACGCGGTGTACGGCACCGGCTTCGCCGGTGTTCGCGGTTCGACGCCTCGACTTGCCCGCACCCACAACTCCTACTCTGAGCGCGCAATACCCAGCTGCGAAAATATTCCCGTCACATTCACGTGACTTTCCCGCATCCACCCTACGTCAAGACTTTGGTTCGGGGCACTCTTGGCCCCGGGCTGAGCGATGCCAGCGTACCGTGCTGCGCATTTCCGGACTTCCACCGTCCCATCACTTGAGGTAGCAAGCAAGATGGCCAAGGCCGCCGATGTCGTTGTGCAATGCCTGGAAAACGAAGGTGTCGAGTATGTATTCGGTATTCCCGGTGAAGAAAACCTCGATCTGCTGGAATCCCTGCGCAAGTCGAAGATCAAGCTGGTACTTACCCGTCACGAGCAGTCCGCAGGCTTCATGGCTGCCACCTATGGTCGCCTGACCGGTAAGACTGGCGTCAGCCTGTCGACCCTCGGCCCTGGCGCCACCAACCTGGTCACCGCCAGCGCCTACGCCTACCTGGGCGGCATGCCGATGATGATGATCACCGGCCAGAAGCCGATCAAGAAGTCCAAGCAGGGCCGTTTCCAGATCATCGACGTGTGCGGCATGATGGACCCCATCACCAAGTACACCCACCAGTTCGCCTCCGCCGACAACATCCCGGCCCGTATGCGCGAAGCCTTCCGCCTGGCCGAAGAGGAGAAGCCGGGTGCCGTGCACCTGGAGCTGCCGGAAGACATCGCCGCCGAGCAGACCGAAAGCCTGCCGATTCCGCCTAGCCTGAGCCGCCGCCCGCTGGCCGAGCACAAGGCCATCGAAGCCGCCGTGGAAAAACTGCAGAAAGCTCGCAACCCGATCCTGGTGATCGGCGCCGGCGCCAACCGCAAGATGACCGCCAAGGTCCTCAAGCAGCTGATCGACAAGACCGGCATCCCGTTCATCACCACCCAGATGGGCAAAGGTGTGGTCGACGAGCGCCACCCACGCTTCCTGGGCAACGCCGCACTGTCGTCGGGCGACTTCGTGCACCGCGCCGTCGAAGCCGCCGACCTGATCGTCAACATCGGCCACGACGTGATCGAGAAGCCACCGTTCTTCATGGTCCGTGGCGGCACCGAGGTCATCCACATCAACTTCCGCTCCGCCGAAGTTGATGCCGTGTACTTCCCGCAGGTGGAAGTGATCGGTGACATCGCCAACGCCGTGTGGCAGATCAGCGAAGCGCTGACAGAAACCACACACTGGGACTTCACCCGCCTGATGGCGATCCGTGAAGCGAACGAAACGCAGATCGCCGAAGGTGCCGACGACAACCGTTTCCCGGTCTATCCGCAGCGCCTTGTGGCCGACATCCGTCGCGTGCTCCCGTCCGAAGGCATCGTTGCCCTGGACAACGGCATCTACAAGATCTGGTTCGCCCGCAACTACAAGGCGCACAAGCCAAACACCGTACTGCTGGACAACGCCCTGGCGACCATGGGCGCCGGCCTTCCATCGGCCATGGCCGCGCATCTGGTACACCCGGACCGCCCGGTGATCTCGGTTTGCGGCGACGGCGGTTTCATGATGAACAGCCAGGAGCTGGAAACTGCGGTACGCCTGGGCATGCACATCACCGTGGTGATCCTGCGTGACGACGGCTACGGCATGATTCGCTGGAAGCAGGCCAACATGGGCTTCACCGATTTCGGCCTGGACTACGGCAACCCGGACTTCGTCAAGTACGCCGAAGCCTACGGTGCCAACGGCCACCGCGTGGAAAGCGCCGAAGGCCTGCTGCCGCTGCTGGAGCACTGCATCAAGACCCCTGGCGTGCACGTGATCGACTGCCCGGTCGATTACAGCGAGAACGACCGCATCCTCAATAGCGAGCTGCGTGAGCGCGCGCTGGCGGTGTAAGGTGTAACGGCTTTATTGACATCAACCCGGCCACCACAGATATCTCCCGATCCTGTGGTGGCCAGTTGGTGCTAATTAACAACCTCCTCACGCATCTCTTGATTGATCATTCTCATGTTCCCAACTCATTGAGAACACGAGACCATGACCATCGGCTCAACACACAACCATCCTGCTGATCTGGCTATCGAGCCATCCCTGTCCGTAAAGCCGTGGGCTGCGCGTTACCCTAACCCTCCTGATCTTTGCTTTGATTATCGCCGTCTACTCGAACAAGAGGGCGGAGTTGCATACGCCACTCAGCCGGATCACCGGATATGTATTGTCGGTGCTGGTGTTACCGGGCTAACTGCAGCCCGAGAATTGCTACGTTGCGGCTTTACCCGTATCACCTTGATCGAGCAGTCCCGACGTGTGGGTGGGCGTCACCTTACGCTGGTGAATAACGCAGGAAATCACAAGCAACCTGTAACCCCTTTTGAAATGGGGGAGCAACGTGGCTGAACCCATATCGCCTTATATCGATACCTGAAACATTCGCATACAGCGTTGGATGACTGATCGAAACGCGCTTGGCTGCGCAAAGTTGTATCGGGCTGGGACCTATTACGATGCAGTGAGCCTGATGAAGTACAACCGTGATCTGAGTGCCAGTTCAGGGTTGTATCTGGCTGGAGAGTCCTTCTCTGTTGACGCCGGCTGGACCGAGCCGTGTTTACGCACGGCGCTTGATGTGGTCATCAACCTATGCAACAGAACATCGGCATCGTTCAATGGTGGCTTTACCCTGAACCACTACCCACATTATCAAGCTGGGAAATAGCTGCATCCGGGAGTTTTTGTGGGGAATTTCCTACTGGAACACTTCTCTTGTCCTTCGATCCCATAGGAACTCCCCGACTGTCACTCCCCCGCCCAACCCCGCTTTACTGGCGCCCTTCCAAAACAACCATAAAAGGAAGCCGCCATGTCTGAACACTGCACGCCCGTTAGCCCCGTACGTATCGCTGTCATCCAGTACGACCCTCAGGTCGGGCTGGAGCATTGCGATGGCAACCTGAGCAAGGGCCTGGCATTGGCCCGGTGCGCGGCGCGTGAAGGCGCCAACCTGATCGTGCTACCCGAGCTGGCCAACACCGGCTACACCTTCCACACGCGTGCAGAGGCCTATGCCCATGCCGAAACGCTGGAGGAGGGGCGCAGCCTGAAAGCCTGGGCGGATTTCGCCAAGGAGTACCAGGTATATCTGGCTGCGGGTTTTGCCGAACGCGAGGGACTGAAACTTTTCGACAGTGCCGCACTGTTCGGTCCGCAAGGCTTGCTCGGGCATTACCGCAAGGCGCACCTGTGGAACCAGGAAAAGCTCTGGTTCACCCCTGGTGACCTGGGCTTCCCAGTGTTCGAGACACCGATCGGCCGTATCGGCCTGCTGATCTGCTGGGATATCTGGTTCCCGGAAGTGCCGCGGCTGATGGCTGCGCAAGGCGCCGACATCATCTGCAGCCTGAACAACTGGGTATGGACGCTGCCACCGCTGTTCGATGAATCAGGGCGCTGCATGGCGTCCTACCTGACCATGACGGCGGCACACGCCAACAACGTCTATATCGCTGCCGCCAATCGCATAGGTAGCGAGCGGGGTGGTCGCTTCCTGGGCTGTTCACTGATTGCCGGTACCAATGGCTGGCCTATTGGCGAGGTGGCCAGTGCAGAGGAGGAGGGTATTCTCTACGCCGATGTCGACCTCAGCAGCGCCCGCTCGGCGCCGATCTGGAACAGCCTCAACGACTTGCCGCGGGACAGGCGCACCGATCTTTACGATGCGACGCTTGGCTATCGCCTTCATGCACCTATGCCCCGCTGAGGAGTTGCACATGAAAACGCAACTCTTCCCCAACCGGCAGCGTTCGTCGGTGTTGATCCTTGCCTGCCTGCTGGTGCTGCTGGCCGCCAGCCTCGTACAGGGCCAATGGCCGGACTACACGCAATTGGCAGCGACGCTTGATCAGCCGCTAAGCCGCTTGCGTTGGATAGTTGGTGATATCAGCGAAGTGGCCTTCTATAAGCACGAGTTGCCCGCCCTGGGCTTGCTACTGGGAGCTTGCCTGGCGCATTGGGCCCATGTGCATGGGTATCGCTGGCACGGCTTTGCCATCTGCTACGGCAGCGGACTATGGCCGTGGGTGTTCACCAGTTCACTGCTGGGCTTGTTGCTCAGTCACGCGTTGTGGGGATGGACCTTGGCCAGTGGTACCTGGCAACCAACCTTCGTTGCTTTCGTATCCTTGCCAGCAGCCATGGTGCTGTTGTTTGGTGCGGGTTGGCAGGTGACCATCACCGGCGCACTGCTGGGAGCGCTGTTGGTAACACCAGCCAGCCTGTTGATGGTCAACTACCTGTGCTATCCCCTGCAGTTGCCGGTGGTAGTCGGCAACGTAAGTGGCATGGCGCTGGCAAGCGTGATTGCGTTCATGCTGTGCTGGCGCTTTCCATCATGGGTACGGCCCAGCCACCCGACCGCCGCACCTGAATCCGATGCGGCCCAGCCCGACTTCGGTGTGGCCTGGACCTTGCGGCGTGTACTGGCCGATTTCAGCGAAGCGCCATTCTTCGGTAATGAACTGGCCAGCCTCGGGCTACTGTTGGGGGTGTTCCTGGCATACATGCTGGCCCCCGCTGCGCCAGTCTACGGTTCGCTGCTGCTGATACCGCTGGTTGCCGGGCAGGCGCTGGCATCACTGGTGGGAGTCGTGTTCTGGCGTCGCCAATGGCAGGCGCGAGGCTGGTACCCCACTTACATTCCCATCGTCTCTATCGTACCTGCCGCTGTGCTCACCCACGGTGGAGGCTGGCAAGTGGTCGTAGCCAGTGCAGTGCTGGGCGCGCTGGTAGCGCCACCGTTGGCAGTGGCCATCAGTCAGCGCTTGCCGGCCTACATGCATGGTTACATCGGCAATGTAGTGTCGATGGCCATCAGCACACTGGCGATCGTTCCGCTGGTCGGGCTGCTTGCTGGAGGTGGCGTATGAAAGCGCATGCAAACCTGCCCAAGTTGGCGATTGCCAGCCTTGGAGGGACGGTGAGCATGCGGGCAAGTGCGAGCGAATGGGGGGTGATGCCCAAGCTTGACTGCGATGAACAACTGGCCGAGTTGCCGCAACTGCGTGAGATGGCCCAGCTTGAAGCTGCCACTCTGGGTCTGCTCCCCAGTGCCTCGCTGGGCTTTGCGGCGATGCTCGAGGTGCTGGCCTGGGCCCGGGGCGAGGTGGCTCGCGGAGCACACGCGGTGATACTGACACAAGGTACCGACAGCCTCGAGGAAACGGCGTATTTCCTCGATCTGCTCTGGCCGTTCGATGCGCCATTGGTAATGACCGGTGCCATGCGCGCGGCCAGCCAGCCGGGCAACGACGGCCCGGCCAACCTGCTGGCTGCGGCGCAGGTTGCACTGGCGCCGGGCAGCCGTGGGCGCGGCGTTCTGGTACTGATGAATGATCAGGTTCACTGTGCTGCAAGGGTTCGCAAGACGGCAAGCCTCGCGATGGCTGCATTCGAATCGCCCGGGTGTGGAGCGCTGGGCGATGTTGTGGAAGGTGCCGTGGAATATCGTCAGCCACCTGGCCCACGAGAGGTGCTGCCGTTACCGCATCGCACCGAGCACCGGGTTGCAATGCTGGAAGCGTGCCTGGACGCAGATACGGCGTTGTTGAAGGCTACAGCGGCACTGGGCTACGAGGGGCTGGTCATCGCCGGTTTTGGTGCCGGCCACGTTTCCAGTAGCTGGTCCGAAGTGCTTGGCCATCTCGCGCCTACCTTGCCAGTGATTGTTGCTACCCGCACAGGCAGTGGCCCAACAGCCACGGCCTCTTACGGTTTTGCCGGTGCCGAGATCGATCTGCAGAGCAAGGGGGTACATATGGCGGGGCAGTTGTGTCCGCGCAAGTGTCGCATTCTGCTATGGCTGTTGATCGGAACTGGCAGGCAGCAGCTGCTGCATGGCTGGTTGCCACGTTAAGCAATCTGCCCGCAAAGCTGTAAGCGCGGGCAGCCCTTCGGGCGTTGCTGTGCTAGGGTGCACACACTTTTGCTTCCCAGGATGTTCACCCATGCTCCCCGCACTCAGCGAAAAAGAACTCGACCGCCTCGAAGACCTGCTGATCACCTACGGCAATGACTACTCGGTACTCAACCTGGCCGAGCTCAATGGCTTTTTCACTGCACTGGCCAGCTCACCGACCACTGTCACCCCGGAACAGTGGCTGCCCTCGGTGGCTGGTGGCAAGGTGCCGAAATTCAAGAAGCCGGCGCATGAAGAGGCGTATACGGCATTGATGCTGCGCTATGCCAGCCAGGTGGCGGAGGAGTTGGGGGACGACGTCGATCACTTCGAGCCGCTGTTCGAGGAAAGTGAAGGCGAGGCAGGCACGGTAGTCGTGATGGAGGAATGGTGCTTCGGCTATATGCGCGGCACCCAGGTCGCTGGCTGGGCCGAGCTGCCGCCGGAGCAGGACCAACTGCTCAAGGCCATTTCGCTGCATGGGCTGGAGGACAACTTCGAGTTGCTGGACCAGATGAGCGAAGCGGATATCCAGGCCTGCGTGCCTCAGGTGACCGAGGCAGCACGCAGGCTTTACCGTTACCACCGGCTGCAGGATTGACCTCTATGAGTAACCCCATCACCGACCAGGAGTTGGACGAGCTGGGAGAGCTGCTTTTCAAGTATGGCAATGATGACGCGATACTTGATGTCAGTGAACTCGATGGCTTTGTGAATGCCCTATGCAGCTCGCCGCATATGCTGCCACCAAGTGAGTGGCTGCCGGAGGTTTCTGGCGGCAAATTGCCTCGGTTCAAAAGCAAGGCCCAGGCTCAGCGCTACACGGATTTGATCATCAAGTTTTACAATACCGTCGCGATCATGCTCAGCGAAGCCACGGATGAGCTGAATCTGTTCTTTGAGGTCAGAGATACTGCGCAGGGCGAAATTGTAGTGCTTGAAGAGTGGTGCTTCGGGTACATGCGGGGTGTTCGTTTGGGACGATGGACAGAATTACCTGCCCATCTTCAAAAATATCTCGACGCTATTGCCTTGCACGGTTCGGAGGAAAATTTTTCCGTCCTGGACAAGATGAGCCTCGAAGAACACCAAGCCACTGTGTCGTTGGTGGTAGATGCTGTGCATGTTCTTTACCTCTACCAACGGCAGCAGCGATTGGGCTGATTTCTCTGATTTAGCAGGGACCTGTGGGAGCGGCTTTAGCCGCGAACACCGGCGCAGCCGGTGCCAGGCACCGCGTTGGATTCTTCGCGGCTAAAGCCGTTCCCACGGGAGGGTGTAGTGCTTTTGGAGCGGGCTTGCCCGCGAGGAGGCCAGAAGCCTGAGTGCATTATTCCGCTCCGCGAAATTATGGTTTCCCCGCCACACGGATTCTGCTGCCAGCCGAACCGGTGCAGCATGTGCTCCACCAGCCCACCCCGGTGCTGATCAGGAGCCAAGCCAATGTCGAACCCGATCAAGCTTTACAACTTCCCCAAGTCCGGCCACGCCCATCGCATCGAGCTGATGCTTTCGCTGCTGAACCTGCCCACCGAGCTGGTGTTCGTCGACCTGGCCAAAGGCGCGCACAAGCAGCCGGACTTCCTGGCCCTCAACCCGTTCGGCCAGGTCCCGGTCATAGACGACAACGGCACGGTGATCGCCGACTCCAATGCCATCCTGGTGTACCTGGCCAAGAAGTACGACAACGGCACTTGGCTCCCCGAGGAGCCCGCTGCCGCCGCCCGCGTCCAGCGCTGGCTGTCGGTCGCTGCCGGTCCGTTGGCCTTCGGCCCTGCTGCCGCGCGTCTGGTCACGGTGTTCGGAGCCTCGTTCAACACCGACGAAGTGATTACCCGCGCCCATACCCTGCTGAAGGTGATCGACGCCGAGCTGGCCAAAACGCCCTTCCTGGCCGGTAGCACACCCACCATCGCCGATATCGCCAACTACTCCTACATCGCCCACGCACCGGAGGGCAATGTGTCGCTGGAGCCCTATGCCAACGTACGCAGCTGGCTGGCGCGGATCGAGGCGCTGCCGCGCTTCGTGCCCATGCCACGCACCGTGATCGGCCTGCAGACCAGCGCCTGATATCCCGCCACTGCGAGGAACGCCGCCATGCAACAGAACCCGGACCACCACTCCTCGCCCTGGCATGCGGGGGAGAAGACCCTGCAGGAAAAAGCCGGTGTCTCGGAGCGCATGGAGGCGTTCGGGCAGAAGGTCATTCGTGACTACATGCCCGACCAGCATCGTATTTTCTATCACCAGTTGCCGTTCATGGTCGCCGCCAGCGTGGACGCACTGGGGCGGCCCTGGGCAACGCTGCTGGAAGGGCCGGAAGGTTTCGTCAGCTCGCCGGACCCGCGCCAGCTGACGATCGACACTCAACTGCCAGCAGACGATCCCGCCACCCCGGGGCTGGCTGCCGGGCAGGCGGTCGGCCTGCTGGGGATCGAATTGCACACCCGCCGGCGCAACCGCCTCAACGGCCAGATCCACCAGGCCGGCGACGGGCAACTGCAGGTGACTGTGGAGCAGTCGTTCGGCAACTGCCCGCAGTACATCCAGCTGCGTGACTACACCCGTGTCGCGGAACCCGCCCAAGGGCGTGTCGATGCGACGACACTCGATGCCTCGGCTGTCAGCATGATCCAGGCAGCCGACACCTTCTTTGTCGCCAGCTATGTCGAGCATGTCGACGGCCAGCGTTCGGTGGATGTCTCTCACCGTGGCGGGCGGCCCGGGTTCATCAAGGTCGAAGGCAATCGCCTGACCATCCCCGACTATGCTGGCAACCTGCACTTCAACACCTTGGGCAACCTGCTGGTGAACCCGCAAGCAGGGTTGCTATTCATCGATTTCAGCAACGGCAACGTGTTGCAGCTATACGGGCATGTCGAGTTGCTGCTGGACAGCCCCGCCATCCAGGCGTTCGAAGGCGCCGAGCGCTTGTGGACGCTGGAGGTCGAGCAGGTGGTGCGGCGCCCGGCTGCCGTTTCCCTGCGTTGGGCCTTCAAGGAGTACGCCCCGACCAGCCTGATGACCGGCACCTGGGCCGAGGCCGACATACGTCTGCAGCAACGCCAGCGGCAGCGCCAATGGCAGGCCTGGCGTGTGCTGCGGGTGGAGCAGGAAAGCCGTGAGATCCGCTCGTTCTACCTTGAGCCTCCTGCTGGCAGTGCGATGGCCTTTGCGCCCGGGCAGCATGTTCCGGTGCAAGTCCAGCTCGACGGTGAGGCGGCGCTGATCCGCACCTACAGCCTGTCCAGCGCGCCTTCCGACGGTTACCTGCGCATCAGCGTCAAAGCCCAGGGTCGGGCCTCGCGGCACCTGCATGAGCACGTCGTGGCAGGCGATGTGCTGAACGTGCGCTCGCCGATGGGCAGCTTCACGCTGGACCAGCAGAGTACGCGGCCGCTGGTGCTGATCGGCGCGGGTGTGGGTATCACGCCGTTACTGGCCATGCTGCGCGAGCAGTTGAGCAAGGGGCAGGCACGGCGCATTCATCTGTTCCATGGTGCGCGCAGCCTGGCCGACCTGCCGTTCCGTGAGGAGCTGGCAAGTTTGCGGCAACAGGCCGGCGGCCTGCTGCACGTGTACTGCGCCCTGAGCCAGCCGGAAGAGCATGCGCTGGCGGGGCGTGATTACGAGTTTGCCGGTCGGCTGGGTATCGAGCAGGTCAAGGCGACGCTGGCGCTGGACGACTACGATTTCTACCTGTGCGGCCCAGGCAGTTTTACCCAGGACCTGTATGAAGGGCTGCGTGGGCTGCATGTGCCGGATGCGCGGATTCATGCCGAAGCCTTTGGCCCGTCAACGCTCCGGCGGCACACCGACGATGACCAGCCCACCCTGCAACAGCCGCCCGCGGCCAGCGAGCCGGTGCCGGTGTACTTTGCGGCTTCGGCCAAGGAGGCGCGCTGGGCGCCTGGTAGCGGGACGCTGCTGGAGCTGGCCGAGGCTCGCGGATTGTCGCCGGAGTTCAGTTGCCGAGGTGGGTCGTGTGGTACCTGCAAGACACGGTTGGTCAGTGGCCGGGTGCATTACCCGAATCCGCCGGCGGAAATGCCGGAAAGTGGGACTGCGCTAATCTGTTGCGCGATACCGGCGCGGGTGGAGGAGGGAGTGCAGGCGTTGGTACTGGATATCTGATATGCCTTTACCGACTCATCGCCGGCAAGCCAGCTCTCATAGAACAACACATGACTCATTGGTTCGGCGAGGTTCTGTAGGAGCAGCCTTGTGCTGCGAAGAGGCCGGGGCTGACAAAGCCTGTCTACTGGCTGTACCGGCCTCTTCGCAGCACAAGGCTGCTCCTACAAAGGACGCGTCAGACGAGCGATATTGGTTCTCTGCGCGAAAGCGCAGCCCAAAGGGCTGGGCAATCTCCCACAGGTACTCCACCGTTGCCGAAACCTGTGGAGTACCTGTGAGAGCTGGCTTGCCGGCGATGAGGTCAGAACAGGCAACACAAAACGCCCAGATGAAAGATAATCCCGGCACTTCATAGCCTCCCAGGAACCCGCATGGACCAGATCCACCTGATGAAGGTGTTCGTCGCCGTAGGCGAGCTGGAAAGCTTCGCCGCCGCTGCCCGCCGTCTGGACATCTCCCCTGCCGCAGTCACCCGCGCCGTCAGCGCCCTGGAGGATCAGCTGGGGGTCAAACTGCTGCTGCGCACCACCCGCAGCGTACGCCTGACCGAAGCCGGTGGCCGCTATCTGGAAGACACCCGCCATATCCTCGCCAGCATCAACGAGGCCAACGAAGCCGCCGCCGGCATCAACGCCACGCCCAAGGGCGACCTGGCCGTCACCGCGCCCATCCTGTTCGGCAAGAAGTTCGTCATGCCGTGCATCGTCCACTACCTGCAGCAGTACCCCGAGGTTGACGTTTCCGCCTACTTCCTCGACCGCATCGTCAACATGGTCGAAGAGGGCATGGATGTGGCCGTTCGTATCGGCCCCTTGCCCGACTCCGGGCTCAAAGCACTGCGGGTGGGCAGGGTACGGCGCATGCTGTGCGCCTCTCCCGAGTACCTGGCGCGCCACGGCGTGCCGAAGCACCCGTCCGACCTGGCGGGGCATGCGGTGATCGGCACCACCAACCTGTCGCCGCGAGCCGGCTGGCGTTTCGGAGTAACCGATGAACCAACGTTGGTGCGCATGAAGCCTCGCTTGACGGTGACCAGCAATGACGGGGCAATCGCTGCCGCCAGCGGCGGGTTGGGCATTGCCCGCCTGCTGTCGTATCAGGTAGCGGATGAGGTGGCCAGTGGGCAGTTGCAGGTGATCCTTGCCGAATACGAAGAGGCGCCGTGGCCAATCCATATACTGCACCGGGAGAGCAAGTACGGTTCGGCCAAGGTCCGCGCCTTCATTGACATGCTGGCGCAGGCGCTGAGGGCTCGGCAGCTGGACTGATTCAACCGAGCAGGGTGAATGTAAAGCAACCTGGGCACTGCTGTTCCAGCCACTCCTTGGCGCGTTCGCTCAGGAAATACCCACGATAGACATCCCCTTTGAATAAATCGGCTTGCTCGTCGGCCTTGAGCACCTTGAGATACTGGCCGAGGTCGGCAGGGTCATGCTGCGGGTCCTTGAGCAGGTAGAGCTTGCCCACCACGAATGCCTGCCAGTACTCCGGCATACGTGCGGCAAGCTCAGGGTCATGGGGCAGGGAATCGATGATCCAGGTCGGCTCGCCTTCCAGATCGAGGTATTCGGTAATGGGTTTGCTGGTATCCCAGTGCAGCCAGTCGATGTGCACGATATGGGTCTTCTCCAGGTGCTCGTAACGCCCGACCCCCTTCAGCCCGCTTTTTTCCAGGGCTTCCTTGACCGGCTGGGTGAGCACCAGAGAACCCGAACGTATGTAGGCGGCCGGGGTATACGGGCCGGCGCGCTTGATGCTGTCTACATCGGTATCTTCGTCCCAGGCGATCATGCCCTGGACCAGTGCCGCGCCCCAGTCTCCCCAAGGCGTTGGCGCGTTGTCTAAATGGTAGATATTCATACCAGGCCCCGAGATCTTGCCGTTCGTGCCGTAGCTATGTTCATGGGCGGACCTTGATCCTGGCTGGTCATTCAGGCGAACTGAATGAAGAAGAAACCGGCGTCGTCGCCTTGCTTGCCACGGCGTGCCTGCATGTCCACGAACAGATAGCCGTTACCTTCGCCGAACAGCCCCGCATGCTGAGGGCTGGCTTCGGCCACGTCAGCATCTATCAGTTGCATCATGAACATGTAGCGCGTTGGTTCGTAGATCGGGTCCTGCAGCCAGCAGGGCCTACCGCTGGGTTTGCTCAGGCCGATCCCGCTGTCCTCATCCTGATGTTCCTCGTCATGCTCTTCGTCAGTCATTTCTTCGAAATCTATGAACGCTCGCTCCAGCAGCAAAGGGGGATTGGCGGGTTCCAGTGGCTGGCTGGCGAGTTCATGCAGGATGACCCGGGCAAAGCCGCTACTGAGGACGTTCAGCAGTTCGGCTTGTTGATTGACCGTATAGCGACGCTGGAGAGGGCGGCTGAAACTGCCATCCTGATGTTGCTCGACGGCGAGGAAAACCGTGATGGCCATGCCGGGTGGGACAAACATGGCCGGTTGGAAACGCTCGCTCAGGGTCAGGATGGGCGTCATCAACATGCCGGTTTCCGGGTTTTTCGGCCACAAGGAGAGGTCCTTGAGCAAAGCCGCGCCACCGATCTGGCCGAAGCCGCGATCTTGTTGGGACAAGAGGATTTTCTTCATGGCTGGTAACACCCTTTGCGCTTGCGGACGACTTGGCGTAGCGACTGGTAGTCCGCGATTTCGGTTACCACTCGAACAGCCCTACGAAGTTTTTCTGGTCCACAGGGCCGCTTGAGCAACTGGCGCCACGTGCCAGGATGGAAGGCTCGAGGCGGTTGCCCATCTGGCGAACAGCCTGGTACTGGCTATCGCAACGTCCGGGCAGCGACAGGGCTGGCTGCACATGGCTGACAATGATGATCTGCACACCATTGAACTGTTCCACGCGAGGCTTGCCTCCATCCCTATCCGGGCTGAATTGGCAGGGCCAGGGCATGTCCAGCTCTAGCAGTGATGCATCGGAGCTGCGCAGTGCGCAACGACCTTCGTGGTTCACAAGTGCAAGCTTGTGCCCGGCAAGGATAACTTCAGGCCCCGCATTCGATGACGGGGCGGGCGCATGCGCGCATGCATTCAGGGCGATTGCAGCCAGCAGCGTCGGCAGGGCTTTGGACACACGCTTCATTTCAGTTCCCCAGAACCGGCCTGCGGGAACAGCGCTGAAAGCAACGGCGATTCATTCACCAGAATTCGATCTCCTATCGGCCCTGGGGAGGGCGTGTGCCTGTGCGGAGTTGTTAATGTGCACAGGTGCGAAACTTACATAAAGTGCCAAAGTGATATCGCGCTGGCAGGCACTTCGAAGTCGGGTTTTATGGTTTATTCATTCGCAATTGTCAAGGTAAGCTAGCCGCGCTCTACGGTTTTCAAGGACGACAGCGCTCACTCATATGAATGGATCGAAGTTTCAAAAGGGTCAGGAACTGCAAAGATTTCTTTCCCGCTATTTCGGCGTTTTCATCGCCGAGTTCCAGCTGTCCTGCTTTGCCATTGGCGGCAGTGTTTCACTGGTGTTCTCCACCTGGCTGCGCAGCCCGGACCAGTCGCTGTCGGTACTGGCCCTGGCGCTGGCATGCACGGTGAGCGCCGCTTCGCATATCGCGCTGGTGCGTGGATACGCCTGGGGCCTGCGGGGGCTGATCGGCCTGAACGGGCTGGCCGTGTTGGCCGCGCTGCCGAGCTACGCTTACCGGCCGCACATGGGCGGCTACGTCTCGGTTTTGCTGTTCGGGCTGCTGGCCTTGCTGGTCATCAATACCCAGCGCTACCGGGAAATGCGCGTGCGCCTGGTCGGCTACCGGGACATTCGCAGGGCCAACCGGCAGGCGGCGAAAGCTGCCAAGTAACATTTTTGCTGGTGTAGCGAGGCTTCTGTATGAATGTGCGCCGCGCGGTGTATGGCACCGGCTGCGCCGGTGTTCGCGGCCACGGCCGCTCCCACAGGTACAGCGTAAGCCCGGAGCCAGCGCAGTACCTGTGGGAGCGGGCAAGCCCGCGAAACAGGCGACGCGGTGGATGGCACCGGCTGTGCCGGTGTTCGCGGACCCGGCCGCTCCTACAGGTACAGCATTAACCTGAAGCCAGCGCAGTACCTGTGGGAGCGGGCAAGCCCGCGAAACAGGCGACGCGGTGGATGGCACCGGCTGTGCCGGTGTTCGCGGCCACGGCCGCTCCCACAGGTACAGCATTAACCTGAAGCCACCGCAGTACCTGTGGGAGCGGTTCACCCGCGAAGAGGCCCGCCCAGGCAAACCCGCCGCTTAAACCCCATGCAATCGCAGCGCCCGCTGCGCACACTCCCGCCAACTCAACTTCGGCTGCTCTACTGGCGGCAGCTGTTGCACTTCCCCAGCCAGCACCACCGGCATATCCCGCATCCTCACCCAAGGCTCACTCTGCCAATACAACAACGTCGCGCTCTGTCCCCCAGGCCAGCACATCTGCCCCAGTCGCGGGACATCTTCCACCCCGTCTTCCTGCCGATCACGCAACACCGCCACCACCTCATGCGTCAGCCACCAACGCAGATGCCGGTTCTCCGGCACATGGTGATGCGCCAACAAGGTATAGGCCCCGGATTCGCTGACCATCGTGGTTTCCTGGTACTTGCCATAGCGCAGCAACTGCACGGAGCGGTACTGATCCGGGTCGAGTTTGCGCATGCAGTGTTCGTCGTAGAAGTGACCACTCAGCCGGCCGAGTTCGTGGGCGCAAAACCAGGCTTGGGATTCGAGCCAGAGGGTGTGGAGGGGGCGGTTGTGGCGGGTGAATAGGGTAGGTGTATTGAAACTGTTCATCTTGGCCATCCTGATTTGGAGAGCCGCTGCTAACGGGAACGGAATACCGCTGCGTGAGCGTTCTTAAGCGCCAACAGACGTTATCGCGACGATACAAAAGTCACAATGAGAACCTTGTAGGAAGCTTCCTCTTCGGCATTTTTCCTGCCAATAAAAAAGGCTGCCAATCGGCAGCCTTCTCTGTGCTTCGCCCGGACTATCAATCCCAGCTCAACGCCCCGCCAGTCTGATACTCGATCACACGCGTCTCAAAGAAGTTCTTCTCTTTCTTCAAGTCCATGATCTCGCTCATCCACGGGAACGGGTTGGTAGTCCCTGGGTACTCTTCCTTCAGGCCAATCTGGGTCAGGCGACGGTTGGCGATGAACTTGAGGTAGTCTTCCATCATCGCTGCGTTCATGCCCAGCACGCCGCGTGGCATGGTGTCACGGGCGTATTCGATCTCCAGCTGGGTCCCTTGCAGGATCATCTGGGTCGCTTCTTCCTTCATCGCCGCGTCCCACAGGTGCGGGTTCTCGATCTTGATCTGGTTGATCACGTCGATACCGAAGTTCAGGTGCATCGACTCGTCACGCAGGATGTACTGGAACTGCTCGGCCACGCCGGTCATCTTGTTGCGGCGGCCCATGGACAGGATCTGGGTGAAGCCGCAGTAGAAGAAGATGCCTTCCAGTACGCAGTAGTAGGCGATCAGGTTGCGCAGCAGCTCTTTGTCGGTTTCGACGGTGCCGGTGTTGAATTCCGGGTCGGAGATGGCGCGGGTGTACTTCAGGCCCCAGGCGGCTTTCTTCGCTACCGACGGGATCTCGTGGTACATGTTGAAGATCTCGCCTTCATCCATGCCCAGCGACTCGATGCAGTACTGGTAGGCGTGGGTGTGGATCGCCTCTTCGAAGGCCTGGCGCAGGATGTACTGGCGGCACTCCGGGTTGGTGATCAGGCGGTACACGGCCAGGGCCAGGTTGTTGGCTACCAGCGAGTCGGCAGTGGAGAAGAAGCCGAGGTTGCGCATGACGATGCGACGCTCGTCTTCGGTCAGGCCGTCCATGCTCTTCCACAGGGCGATGTCGGCGGTCATGTTGACCTCTTGCGGCATCCAGTGGTTGGCGCAGCCGTCCAGGTACTTCTGCCAGGCCCAGTCGTACTTGAACGGTACCAGCTGGTTGAGGTCGGCGCGGCAGTTGATCATGCGCTTTTCGTCAACACGCACGCGGGCGCTGGAGCCTTCCAGCTCGGCCAGGCCTTCGGCGATGTCGAGGTCGTTCAGGGCAGCCTTGGCGCGCTTGACGGCGTCGGAGTCGTCGGCGGTGGCGGCACGGGCTTCCAGGGCGGCGGCACCACCGGCGCTGTCGAGCTTGTCGAGGGTGGCGGCGGCAGCGGCCTGCGCAGGGGTGTTGCCTTTGGCGGCTACTTCGCCGTCTTCTTTATCGAATTCGTCCCAACTCAGCATGGTGAGATGCTCCTGCTTGAGGGCCATCTATCAAGTATGGCCGGTGGATCTTGGTTGCGGTGCGGTGCACGCAAATCTGAGGTGCCCGAAAAGGGCTGGCCGCGGCTTTGCAGCCACGGCTTGTTGTGTCTTGCTGTGGAGAGGCGGCGGGAGTGCCGGCCTCATCGCGGGTGAACCCGCTCCCACAGGGTCCGCAGTGGTGCGGAAAACGCATTGAGGCTTCCCGCAGGAAGCCTCGGCCTGGCCTTACTGGCAGGCTTCGCAGTCAGGCTCGTCGATCGCGCAGGCCTTCGGCACTGGCGCAGGGCCGGCTGCCTGGACCGGGGCGCTGTCGCCACCGCTGGAAACGGCGTTGAGCTTGCCGGTGTTGATGGTCGACTTCTCGGTGCTGGTCGCGGCCAGGGCACGGAGGTAGTAGGTGGTCTTCAGGCCACGGTACCAGGCCATGCGGTAGGTAACGTCCAGCTTCTTGCCCGAGGCGCCGGCGATGTACAGGTTCAGCGACTGGGCCTGGTCGATCCACTTCTGGCGACGCGAGGCGGCATCGACAATCCACTTGGTCTCGACTTCGAACGCGGTGGCGTACAGGTCCTTCAGCTCTTGCGGGATACGCTCGATCTGCTGCACCGAACCGTCGTAGTACTTCAGGTCGTTGATCATTACCGAGTCCCACAGGCCACGGGCCTTCAGGTCGCGGACCAGGTACGGGTTGATCACGGTGAACTCGCCCGACAGGTTCGATTTCACGTACAGGTTCTGGTAGGTCGGCTCGATGGACTGCGACACGCCGGTGATGTTGGCGATGGTCGCGGTCGGCGCGATGGCCATGATGTTCGAGTTACGAATACCTTTCTTGACGCGCTCGCGCACCGGGGCCCAGTCCAGGGACTCTTCCAGGTTGACGTCGATGTACTTGGCGCCACGGGCCTCGATCAGGATCTGTTGCGAATCCAGCGGCAGGATGCCCTTGGACCACAGCGAACCCTGGAAGGTCTCGTACGCACCGCGCTCGTCGGCCAGGTCGCAGGACGCCTGGATGGCGTAGAAGCTGACCGCTTCCATCGACTTGTCGGCGAACTCGACGGCAGCATCGGAGCCGTACGGAATGTGCTGCAGGTACAGCGCATCCTGGAAGCCCATGATGCCCAGGCCGACCGGGCGGTGCTTGAAGTTCGAGTTACGCGCTTGCGGCACCGAGTAGTAGTTGATGTCGATCACGTTGTCGAGCATGCGCACGGCGGTGTTCACGGTGCGTTGCAGCTTGGCGGTATCCAGCTTGCCGTCGACGATGTGGTTCGGCAGGTTGATCGAGCCCAGGTTGCAGACCGCGATCTCGTCCTTGTTGGTGTTCAGGGTGATCTCGGTGCACAGGTTCGAGCTGTGGACCACGCCCACGTGCTGCTGCGGCGAACGCAGGTTGCACGGGTCCTTGAAGGTCAGCCACGGGTGGCCGGTCTCGAACAGCATCGACAGCATCTTGCGCCACAGGTCTTTGGCCTGGATGGTCTTGAACACCTTGATCTTGTTGTACTCGGTCAGGGCTTCGTAGTACTCGTAGCGCTCTTCGAAGGCCTTGCCGGTCAGGTCGTGCAGGTCTGGCACTTCCGAAGGCGAGAACAGGGTCCACTTGCCGTCATCGAAGACACGCTTCATGAACAGGTCAGGGATCCAGTTGGCGGTGTTCATGTCGTGGGTACGACGACGGTCATCACCGGTGTTCTTGCGCAGCTCGATGAATTCTTCGATGTCCAGGTGCCAGGTTTCCAGGTAGGCACACACGGCGCCCTTGCGCTTGCCACCCTGGTTGACGGCAACGGCGGTGTCGTTGACCACTTTCAGGAACGGAACCACGCCCTGGGATTTGCCGTTGGTGCCCTTGATGTAGGAGCCCAGTGCACGCACAGGGGTCCAGTCGTTGCCCAGGCCACCGGCGAATTTCGACAGCATCGCGTTGTCGTGGATCGCGTGGTAGATGCCCGACAGGTCGTCCGGCACGGTGGTCAGGTAGCAGCTGGACAGCTGCGGGCGCAGGGTGCCGGCGTTGAACAGGGTCGGGGTCGAGGCCATGTAGTCGAAGGACGACAACAGGTTGTAGAACTCGATGGCACGGGCTTCTTTGTCTTTCTCTTCCAGCGCCAGGCCCATGGCCACACGCATGAAGAACACCTGTGGCAGCTCGAAGCGCACGCCATCCTTGTGGATGAAGTAGCGGTCGTACAGAGTCTGCAGGCCCAGGTAGGTGAATTGCTGGTCACGCTCGTGGTCGATGGCCTTGCCCAGGCGCTCCAGGTCGTAGCCTTTCAGGGCCGGGTCCAGCAGCTCGAACTCGACGCCTTTCTCGACATAGGCCGGCAGGGCCTTGGCGTACAGGTCGGCCATTTCGTGGTGGGTGGCGCTCTCGGCCACGTTCAGGAAGCCCAGGCCTTCGGCACGCAGGGTGTCCATCAGCAGGCGGGCGGTCACGAACGAGTAGTTCGGCTCGCGCTCTACCAGGGTACGGGCGGTCATCACCAGGGCAGTGTTGACGTCCTTGATGGCCACGCCGTCGTACAGGTTCTTCAGGGTATCGCGCTGGATCAGGTCGCCATCGACTTCGGCCAGGCCTTCGCAGGCTTCGCTGATGATGGTGTTCAGGCGGGCCATGTCGAGCGGCGCCAGGCTGCCGTCGGCCAGGGTGATGCGGATGGTCGGGTGCGGCTCGACCACGGACTCGGCGTTCACGCGGGTGGCACGCTCCTTGGCGCGCTGCTCGCGGTAGATCACGTAGTCACGGGCGACTTTCTGCTCGCCGGCGCGCATCAGGGCCAGTTCGACCTGGTCCTGGATTTCTTCGATGTGGATGGTGCCACCCGATGGCATACGACGCTTGAACGTGGCGGTGACCTGCTCGGTCAGGCGCGCGACGGTGTCGTGGATGCGCGACGAAGCGGCGGCGGTGCCGCCTTCAACTGCGAGGAACGCCTTGGTGATGGCAACGGTGATCTTGTCGTCGGTGTAGGGGACGACAGTGCCGTTACGCTTGATCACACGCAGTTGGCCGGGAGCGGTGGCGGCCAGATCCTGGTTGGAATCGGCGGCCTGCGGCACCTTGGCCTGCGGGTTCTCGCGAGTTGTGTCGGTTTGCATGGGTGGGTGTCTCCACAGTTTCTATATTGTTCAGGCGCCTTTTGGGCGCCCACCGTTCCGTCCACTTGCTCGATGGCCTGGCGGGGATGGGCAATGCATGCGCATCCGCCCGCGCGGGCGTACCAACTTCGGGACAGACTCAGGAAAAAGGGGCAATGGCACGCCGCTCCCTGGCCGAAGTCAAAGGTTCTGGGCCGGGCCCAAAAACTGTTGCTGATGGATGCCAGGCCTGGCCTGCAACACCCATACCCGAACAAGGCCCTGGAGGGGCTTGCCTCGGTCGCCTCCGCAGGAGCGGTTTGGCTGCTGGAATCACTTGAAGTTCACCCGATAAATCGCTTGATTTTGCGGGTTGACTTTTGTGTGTGATTTTGCACGAAACCCTATATCTAGTGGTTCGCTGCGATCGGGATACAAGATAATGCGGTATCGGGGGCTTTGCAAGGCGAGCGCCTGTGGATAACTTGTGCGTACTTTGTGAGTGAATGGTGGGTATTCGCTGTAGGCCTTGTGCCAAGTGGTTTGCAGTATTTTTCTGCGTCTTGCAGCCCCGGGGCAGAATTTTTCGGGCGCGAACCCTATCACAAAAAACGGTTCAGTCGAGGGGCTGCGAGGCGGCTTGGCAGTGCCGGGGGTGGGACGTAGTATCCGAAGCAGATGTTGCCTTTTGGTTAAAGGGTTATGTTGCCTGCACCGACCCCTTCGCAGCACAAGGCTGCTCCTACCGGGGAGCGCCATACCTTGTAGGAGCAGCCTTGTGCTGCGAAGGGGCCGGTACAGGCAACAGAAGAACAACAAGATAAGGCACAAGCCATGGACCACCCCGCACCCCGCATCCTCATCGTCGAAGACGACCAGCGCCTGGCCGAGCTCACCGCCGAGTACCTGCAGGCCAACGGCTACGAAATCAGCGTCGAGGGCGATGGCGCCCGCGCCGCGCGGCGCATCGTCGACAGCCAGCCCGACCTGGTCATTCTCGACCTGATGCTGCCCGGCGAGGACGGCCTGAGCATCTGTCGCCGGGTGCGCAGCCAGTACCCCGGCCCAATCCTCATGCTGACCGCCCGCAGCGATGAACTCGACCAAGTCCAGGGCCTGGACCTTGGGGCCGATGACTATGTCTGCAAACCCGTACGCCCACGGCTCCTCCTTGCGCGTATCCAGGCACTGCTGCGCCGCAGCGAAGCACCGGACAGCAAGCGCCAGGACCTGGCCTTCGGCGCGCTGCGCATCGACAATCGCCTGCGCGAGGCGCGCCTGGGCGAACAGCTGATAGAGCTGACCGGCGCCGAATTCGACCTGCTCTGGCTGCTGGCCAGCAATGCCGGCCGGGTGCTGACGCGCGAGCAGATCTTCACCGCGCTACGGGGGGTCGGCTACGACGGGCAGGACCGCTCCATCGACATACGCATTTCCAAGATCCGCCCAAAGATCGGCGACGACCCGCTCCAGCCAAGGCTGATCAAGACACTTCGCAGCAAGGGCTACCTGTTCGTCGGCGAGGCCCCATGAACAATTCGATCTTCCTGCGTATCTATGGCGGCATGCTGGCCGTGCTGGTGCTGGTGGCCCTGCTCGGTGTACTCAGCCTGCACCTGGTCAACGAAGTGCGTGCCGCCCAGCACCGAGAAGGCCTGGCCCAGGGCACCTTCAGCCTGATGGCCGACAACCTGGCGCTGCAGAACGATACCGAGCGCAAGCGCTCGCTGCTGATCTGGGAGCGCCTGCTCGGCGTGCCACTGGCGCTGCAGCCCATGACCGCGCGCACACTCGATGGCGGTCAGCGGGCGCGCCTGTACCGCGGGCTGGTGGTGGTCGAGAAGACCGGCCCGCATGCGGCCGAGGTGCTACGCAAGGTCGGCCAGGAAGACCTGATGCTTGTGGCGCAGATCAAACAGATCAGCGAGCAACTGGCGCGGGCCACCCTCTATCTGCTGGCCGACGAACTGGTGCGCTACTCGGTGACCGAACAGCAGCAGCGCCTGGCACAGATCAAGAAAGAAAAGGGCTTCGGCTTTGGCGTGGCCTTGCAGCGCATCGAGCGGGTGAGCCTGGACGATGACCAGCGGCGCCGGGTCGAGGAGGGCGATACGGTCATGGCCCTGGGCAAGGATGGCGACTCGATCCGTGTGTTCGCCGGGCTGGCGGGTTCGCCCTGGGTGCTGGAAATCGGCCCGCTGTACCAGCTCAACCCCTATCCGCCGCAGTTGCTGATCCTGATAACCTTTCTTGGTCTGTGCCTGATCGGCCTGGTGGTCTACCTGCTGGTACGCCAACTGGAGCGGCGCGTGTCGGGCCTGGAGATTGCCGCCACGCGCATCGCCCAAGGCAGCCTGGACACCCGCGTGCCGGCCGGCGGCGCCGACTCGGTGGGGCGTCTGGCCGCGGCCTTCAACGGCATGGCCGAGCACCTGCAGCGCTCGCTGACCATGCAGCGCGAACTGGTGCGGGCGGTTTCCCACGAGCTGCGCACGCCAGTGGCACGTCTGCGCTTTGGCCTGGAGATGATCGAAAGTGCCACCAACGAGCAGGCCCGGGCCAAGCACCTGGCGGGCATGGATGGCGATATCCAGGACCTCGACAAGTTGGTCGACGAGATGCTCACCTACGCCCGCCTGGAGCAGGGCGCGCCGGCGCTGAAGTTCGAGCGGGTAGACCTGGATGCCTTGCTCGACCGGGTGATCGAAGAACTCGCGCCGTTGCGTGCCGAGGTAAGGGTGGTGCGCGGTGAGTGCCAGGGCGCCGCTGGCGAAGGCGCCTGGGTCGAAGCTGAACCGCGCTACCTGCACCGGGCGCTGCAGAACCTGGTGGGCAACGCCATGCGTCACGCCGAGGCCGAGGTGCGCCTGAGCTACCAGTTGGGGCAGCAACGCTGCCGCATCGATGTGGAGGATGACGGCCCGGGGATCCCCGAGGGCGTCTGGGACCGTATCTTCACACCGTTCACCCGCCTCGACGACAGCCGTACCCGCGCTTCGGGCGGGCATGGCCTGGGCTTGTCGATCGTGCGGCGGATCATCTACTGGCACGCGGGCCGAGCCACGGTGGGGCGCAGCGCCGCGCTGGGTGGCGCCTGCTTCAGCCTGAACTGGCCACGGCAGCAGGCACCGCTGTGACGGTCAGACGCTGACCAGGCTGAGCAGGTGGCCGTCCTGCAGGCAGAACTGGCCCTGCAGTTCGGCGCCATGCCGCCACTGCGGCGACAGGTCGGTGAGCAGTCGCAGGCGGGCCAGGCCTTCGGCGGACCAGTCCAGTACTTCGGCATGCTCGAAGTAGAAGCGCTGGCGGGTCAGCGGATAGAGCGTCTTGAACAGGCTTTCCTTCAGCGAGAAGGTCAGGGTGACTGCAAGGCCTGGCTGGCGGCGGTCGAGGCGTTCGAGCTCGGGCGGGGTGAGGATTTCGCCCATCAGTCGCTCGGCACGCTGGTCATCCAGCAACGCTTCCTGATCCAGGCCCAGGCCCTGGCAACTGCCCTCGGCAGCAACCACGGCAGCAGCCCAGCCTTTACCGTGGGTGATCGAGCCGTGGATGCCGGCGGGCCAGATGGGTGAGCGGTCCTCGTGGGTGCCGGGCACGTAGTCACGGCCGTCCAGGCGCTGCAGCGCGGCGCGGGCACATACCCGGCCAGCCAGGTACTCGGCCTGACGCTTGGCCACCGAGCGCTGCAGGCTGGCGCCTGGCACGACGCCGGCGCGCTGGAAGTCGTCGGGTGCCAGGCGGGTGGGGTCGAAGTAGCAACTGACCAGCACTGCGCCGGGTAGGGGGCGGGGCAGGGGCCAGTGGTGCTGGAGCGGGGCGCAGCAGGCGGGGAGTGTGTTCATGGGGGGGTATTGTGCCAGCCGAGGCGACGGTGTGGGAGATCGGATCGCAGGGGCTGCTTTGCAGCCCAATCGCCGGCAAGCCAGCTCCCACAGGTACAGGGCACGGCCCAAGCTTTGCGCGGCCCCTGTGGGAACTGGCTTGCCAGCGATTGGGCCGCAAAGCGGCCCCTCGCGTTGTTTACTTGAACACCTTCTTGAAGAACGCCTGCATATCCGCCCACGATCTTTCATCCGCCGCCTTGTTGTAGCCGATATCCGGCCCGCCATGCTCGCCATGGCTCAGCCGGTCTGCATCCGGGTTGGTAAACCCATGCTTGGCCCCTTCGATACTGACAAACTCATAGTTGACCTTGGCTGCATCCATCTCGGCCTTGAATGCCTCCACCTGCTGCTGAGTAACCATGCTGTCTGCCGCGCCGTGCTCGACCAGGATCTCCGCGCGTACCACCCCAGGCCTGGCCGGGGTCTGGGTGGCCAGTGCGCCATGGAAGCTCACCACGCCGTCCAGCTTTTCGCCGCGGCGTGCGGCATCCAGTACCACCTTGCCGCCGAAGCAATAACCGACCGCCCCCAACTGGTGCTTGTTGGTGTTCGGCTGCAGTTTCAGTAGTTCAAGGCCGGCATCGAAGCGCCGCTCCGCGGCCTTGGGGTCTTTCATCGCTGCTGTCATGAATGCCTTGGCGTCGGCAGGGTGCTCGGTTTGCTTGCCGTCGCCATACATGTCGATGGCCAGGGCGTTGTAGCCCAGTGCTGCCAGGTCGCGGGCGCGGCGCTTGGCATAGTCGTTCAGCCCCCACCATTCATGCACCACGACAATGCCGGGGCGCTTGCCTTCGATGGCGTCGTCATAGGCGTAGTAGCCGACCAGGCGATTGCCGTCGGCGTCCTGGTAGGGGATCTCGCGGGTTTGTACCGCCGCTTGGGCGAGGGCGGCGCTGCACATCAGGGTCAAGGCCAGCAGGGCGCGCATGGTCACTACTCCTTGTTCTTCAAACGGTTCGTTCAGCCGGGGTTCAGCCAGGGTTCAGTCGCGGTTCAGGGTGCCCTGCTTACTCTAGCTTCCAGACCGAAACAGCGCACTCAACTGGAGTATCCAGCCATGAAAACCTTCAACACCCTGCTTGCCGCCATGGCCGTCTGCGCCGCTGGCATTACCACCGCACAGGCCGCTGACGACAACTTCGCCAGCCTGACCTACGGCCAGACCAGCGACAAGGTTCGCAAGTCCGGCCTGCTGCAGCGCAACACCGACCACCTCAACGCCGACGGCATCATCGGCAAGGACGACACCTGGGGCGTGCGAGTGGGCAAGATCAATGACCAGGGCCGCTACTACATGACTTACGACAATGTCTCGGGCGACCACAGCGGCCTGAAGCTGCGCCAGGAAAACCTGCTGGGCAGCTACGACCTGTTCCTGCCGGTGGGAGATACCACCAAGCTGTTCGGCGGCGGCAGCCTGGGCGTGACCAAGCTGACCCAGGACTCGCCGGGGGCCAGCCGGGATACCGACTACGGTTACGCCTATGGCCTGCAGGCCGGCGTGATCCAGGACATCACCGACAAGGCTTCGGTGGAACTGGGCTACCGTTACCTGCGTACCAATGCTGCTACCGAAGTGGGTGCGCACGGCGGGCCGAAGGACGGCACCCTGCGCCTGACCAGCAGCGCGCAGACCTACCTGGCTGCAAGCTACAAGTTCTGACGGGCGAGCCGGGTTATCCTGTACCGGCCCTTTCGCGGGCACGCCCGCTCCCACAGGTACTGCACGAGCCTTGGAGCCTGTGCGATCCCTGTGGGAGCGGGCGTGCCCGCGAAGAGGCCGGTACAGGCAATACATATCAAGGAGCTGCACATGAAACTGCTGGTGGTCGAGGACGAAGCCCTGCTTCGCCATCACCTCTACACCCGCCTGGGCGAAGGCGGCCATGTGGTCGAGGCGGTCGCCGATGCCGAGGAGGCGCTTTACCAGGCCGGGCAATACCACTTCGACCTGGCCATCATCGACCTGGGCCTGCCCGGCATCAGCGGGCTGGAACTGATCACGCGCCTGCGCAGCCAGGACAAGACCTTCCCCATTCTCATCCTCACCGCCCGCGGCAACTGGCAGGACAAGGTCGAGGGCCTGGCCGCCGGTGCCGACGACTACCTGGTCAAGCCGTTCCAGTTCGAAGAACTCGAGGCACGCCTGAACGCCCTGCTGCGCCGCTCCAGCGGCTTCACCCAGTCGACCATTGCCGCCGGCCCGCTGGTGCTCGACCTCAACCGCAAGCAGGCGACGCTGGACGAGCAGCCCCTGGCCCTGACCGCCTACGAATACCGCATCCTCGAATACCTCATGCGCCATCACCAGCAGGTGGTGGCCAAGGACCGCCTGATGGAGCAGCTGTACCCAGGTGACGAGGAACGCGACCCCAATGTCATCGAAGTGCTGGTCGGCCGCTTGCGGCGCAAGCTCGAGGGCGAGCACGGCTTCAAACCGATCGACACTGTGCGCGGCCTGGGCTACCTGTTCACCGAGCGCTGCCGATGATCCGTTCGCTGCGGGTGCGCCTGATGCTGGCGGCCGCGGTGCTGGCGCTGCTGTTCATGCTGGCGTTGCTGCCGGCCTTGCAGAAGGCCTTCAGCCTGGCCCTGCAGGAGTCGATCGAACAACGCCTGGCCTCGGATGTGACCACGCTGATTTCCGCAGCGCGTATCGAACACGGCCAATTGCAGATGCCGACGCTGCTGCCGGACGAGCGCTACAACCTGCCGTACACCGGCTTGCTCGGCTATATCTTCGACCGCGACGGCAAGCTGGTCTGGCAGTCGCGGGCAACCGCCGCGCAAAACATCAACTACCGCCCACGCTACGACGGCCGCGGCAACGAATTCGCCCGCATTCACCAGGCCGACGGCGAAGAGTTCTTTGTGTACGACGTCGAGATCAAGCTGCTAGGTGGCCAGAGCGCCGCCTATAGCATCGTTGCCTTGCAACCTGTGCGCGAGTACCAGCACACCCTTGATGGCCTGCGCGAAAAGCTCTACCTGGGCTTTGGCGCGGCCTTGCTGGCGCTGCTGGTGCTGCTGTGGGCCGGTTTGACCTGGGGCTTGCGGTCGTTGCGCCGGCTCAGTCGCGAGCTGGACGACGTGGAGTCGGGAGTGCGGGATGGCCTGAGCGGCGAACACCCACGGGAGCTGCTGCGTCTGACCGGCTCGCTGAACCGCCTGTTGCGCAGCGAGCGCGAGCAGCGTCAGCGCTACCGTGATTCGCTCGATGACCTGGCGCACAGCCTGAAGACGCCGCTGGCGGTGTTGCAAGGGGTGGGCGAAAGCCTGCAGCAGCGTAGCGGCGAGCGCGAGCAGGCGCGCGTGCTGCAGAGCCAGATCGAGCGCATGAGCCAGCAGATCGACTACCAGTTGCAACGCGCCAGCCTGCGCAAGAGCGGCCTGGTACGCCACAGCGTGTTGCTGCGGCCGTTGCTCGAAAGCCTGTGCAGCACCTTGGCCAAGGTGTACCGGGACAAGCGGGTGGACGTGACCCTGCAACTGCCCGATGCGGCGCAGGTGCCGATGGAGCAGGGCGCGTTGCTGGAGCTGCTGGGCAACCTGCTGGAGAACGCCTACCGCCTGAGCTTGCGCCAGGTGCGCGTGAGCCTGGAGCAGGCGCCTGGGCAGTTGACCTTGTGCATCGAGGACGACGGGCCGGGGGTGCCGGCGGACCAGCGTGAGCGGATTCTGGAGCGTGGGGAGCGGCTGGACAGCCAGCACCCGGGGCAGGGGATCGGGCTGGCGGTGGTCAAGGATATCGTCGACAGCTATGACGCCGAGCTGAGCCTGGGGGATTCTCCTCTGGGGGGCGCTGCGTTCAGGATTACCTTCAACCTCGAGTGATTTGCTGGCTTGGCCGGCCTCTTCGCGGGTTTACCCGCGCCGGAACAGGCAAACCACAATGGGCGGATTCCCGCCAATGCCCCTGTACAAATCCCGCCACCGGGCGGAAATCCGCCAGCCTTCCTCAGGCAATTCGCCCCGTCGTTGGGCGTTTATCCCTCGCAAATACGGCACTTGCACCCTTCGTGGGCATTTTGGCACCACCCTTGCTATTGATCCTCGCAGAGGCCTGCCCAGGCAGCTCGAACACAACGACAAATCCCTCCGGGTGCAGGAGGGTTAGCGATTCAGGTGCCCCATCGCCCTGGGAAGGGTGAACCGGCACACTTGAGGAAAATTAGCCATGACGACACGTCAGCCGCTGTACAAATCCCTGTATGTCCAGGTGTTGGTCGCCATCACCATCGGTATCCTGCTCGGCCACTACTATCCGGAGACGGGCGTCGCCCTCAAACCCTTGGGGGACGGCTTCGTCAAACTGATCAAGATGGTCATCGCCCCGATCATCTTCTGCACCGTGGTCAGCGGCATCGCCGGCATGCAGAGCATGAAGTCGGTCGGCAAGACTGGCGGCTACGCGCTGCTGTACTTCGAAATCGTCTCCACGGTCGCCCTGATCATCGGCCTCGTCGTTGTCAACGTGGTCAAGCCGGGCGCTGGCATGCACATCGATGTCAGCACCTTGAACGCCAGCAGCGTGGCTGCCTACGCCGCCGCCGGCGCGCAGCAGACCACTGTCGGCTTCCTGCTCAACGTCATCCCGAACACCGTGGTCGGCGCCTTCGCCAACGGCGACATCCTGCAAGTGCTGATGTTCTCCGTGCTGTTCGGCTTCGCCCTGCACCGCCTGGGCAGCTATGGCAAGCCGGTGCTGGACATGATCGACCGCTTCGCCCATGTCATGTTCAACATCATCAACATGATCATGAAACTGGCCCCGGTCGGTGCCTTCGGTGCAATGGCCTTCACCATCGGCCAGTACGGCGTTGGCTCGCTGGTGCAACTGGGCTACCTGATGGCCTGCTTCTACATCACCTGCCTGCTGTTCGTGCTGGTGGTGCTGGGCGGTATCTGCCGCGCCCACGGCTTCAGTGTCCTCAAGCTGATCCGCTACATCCGTGAAGAACTGCTGATCGTGCTGGGTACTTCGTCCTCGGAGTCGGCCCTGCCACGCATGCTAGCCAAGATGGAGCGCCTGGGTGCGAAGAAGTCGGTGGTTGGCCTGGTGATCCCGACCGGTTACTCGTTCAACCTCGATGGCACCTCGATCTACCTGACCATGGCTGCGGTGTTCATCGCCCAGGCCACTGACACCACCATGGACATCACTCACCAGATCACCTTGCTGCTGGTGCTGTTGGTGGCTTCCAAAGGTGCTGCCGGTGTTACCGGTTCGGGCTTCATCGTCCTGGCCGCCACCCTGTCGGCCGTTGGCCACCTGCCGGTTGCCGGCCTGGCGCTGATCCTCGGCATCGACCGCTTCATGTCCGAAGCCCGCGCGCTGACCAACCTGGTTGGCAACGCCGTTGCCACCGTGGTCGTGGCCAAGTGGGTGAAGGAAATGGACGACGACAAGCTGGCATCGGAGCTGGCCTCCGGTGGTGCGCCGCTGGTCGATACCCGTCCGACCGACGACCTGGGCGTGGCTGAAGGCCCGGCTCGTTGATCGCGGGATGGTGAAAAGAAAAAGGCGACCTCAGGGTCGCCTTTTTTGTGGGTGATTATTGTGCTTTCAGGCCCGGCCCTATCGCCGGCAAGCCAGCTCCCACAGGGCCACCACAGGCGTGAGCATTGTGAGGTCCCTGTGGGAGCTGGCTTGCCGGCGATAGGGCCGGGCCTGTGATCTTCAATCTTTCACCACCTCCAGCACCCGGATCACGTCCGGCTGCGGGTAATGCCACCTTACTTGCACATCCCAAAACTTCACCCCATACACCCGCTCGGCCGGTGGCACCTGGTAGGCCGGCCGTGGGTCCTGCGCCAGGCACTGCTCGATCAGCTCCACTAGCGGTTCACCCAGGCGCAGTGCATGTTCGCGGGCCTGGGGCAGGGCGTTGTCGCCCCACTGCACGGCGATCGCGGCAGGCGCTTGGCTGGCCATCTGGTTGCTGGCGCCAGGGATGCTATCGGCGTACGGCACATACGGTTTGATGTCCAGCACCGGCGTACCGTCGAGCAGGTCGATACCAGACAGCAGCAGGCGCCCTGGCTCCACGCCTTCCAGGCGCACCACCGACTGGCCGATGCCATTGGGCCGGTGAGTGGCGCGGGTGGCGAACACACCCATGCTCTTGTTGCCACCCAGGCGCGGTGGCCGCACCTTCAGGCGAGGTTTGTCTTCCAGTGCCTGGTGGAACAGGAACAGCAGCCAGACATGGCTGACCTGTTCCAGCCCCTCGACCGCATCGCCCTGGTCGAACGGCGGCAGCAGCTCGAGCACACCGCGTGCGGCGGGCGCCAGTTGCGGCTGGCGCGGGATGGCGAACTTCTCCTTGAAACAGGAGCGGATGATGCCGACCGGGGTAACCGAATGCTGCATGGCCAATCAGCCGCGCACGCGCAGGGTCAGGCCCTTGAGGAAGTTGCGCAGCAACTGGTCGCCGCACGGGCGGTAGTTGTCATGGCCGGCCTTGCGGAACAGTGCGCTGAGCTCGGGCTTGCTGACCGGGAAGTTGACCGACTTGAGGATGGCATGCAGGTCGTCTTCCTTGAGCTCGAAGGCCACCCGCAGCTTCTTGAGGATGAGGTTGTTGGTCACCGGCAGCTCGATCGGCTGCGGCGGGCGGCTGTCATCCTTGCCGCGGCGGTAGATCACCAGGCCGTCGAGAAAGTGCGCCATGACCCGTTCCGGGCAACGCACGAAGCCTTCCTCGTCTTCCTTCTTCAGGTAGGTGGCCAGCACCAGGGGATGCACGTCGAGGCCGGATAGCCCGATGATTTCGGCCATCTTGGCGTCATTCACCTTGAGCATGTAGCGCAGGCTGCGCAGGACGTCGTTGTGGTTCATTGTTGCAGAATCCTGTTCAGGTGCCGCACCTGTGGCGCGGCGTATTGCTTAGAAACGTTCGGTAGTGGCCAGGTAGCGCCACTGGCCCAGGGGCAGCTTGCCCATAGACACGCCGCCCAGGCGAATGCGGCGCATGCCTACCAGCTCCAGGCGCAGGTAGGCGCACAGCTCGGCGATCTGCCCGGGCTGCGGGTTTTTCAGGGCCATGCGCAGGTGGGTCTCGTTCTGCCAGCTGGCCTTGGCTTTAGGCAGCTCGCGGTCATTGCGGGTGGCACCGCGTGCCAGGCGTTCCAGCGCCTGGGGTGTGGTCTCGCCGCGCACTTCAACGATGAATTCCTGTTCCAGGCGACGCAGGTCGGCTTCGATCTTGCGGGTTACCCGCCAGTCCTGGGTGAATACCTGCAGGCCGCTGGCACCGCGCTCCAGCGGCGCCACGCAGGCCTGCCGGGCAAAATGCCCGTGCAGTGCGCGCACGCCTTCGCGGTGGGTTTCGCTGAGGTTGCCCATGTTCATGCTGGCGCGGGCGGTTTCGCTGTCCACGTTGGCCGCCTGGTTCAGCAGCAGGGTTACTGGTTCCAGCGTTTCGGCACGGGCACCCGGCAGCAGTTCGACGCGCTGCTGCTCGACCTTGAACTGCGGTTGCTCGACCACCACGCCATCGACCGTGACCCAGCCGCCTTCGATATACAACTCGGCCTCGCGGCGGGAGCAGCCAAGCTGCTCGATAAGGCGTTTGGACAGGCGGACGGGTTCGGACATGACGGTAATTCGCAAAGGCAGGGAAAGACCTGCATTGTACCTGCCCGCGCGGCAGAGGGGCTGGGAATCTGTGTCATTTACGCCGTTTTGCGCAGGCGCATGTGCAGCAGCGGGTAGGGTTGCCCCAGGCCGTCGGTTTCCGAACGGCCGATCACCTCGAAGCCCTCATGCAGGTAGAAGCCCAGGGCTTGCGGGTTTTGTTCATTGACGTCCAGGCGCTCGGCATTCAGTTCGTCGATCGCATAGTGCAGCAGGCGCTTGCCAACCCCTTTGCCACGGTAGTCCGGTGCGACGAACAGCATGTCCACGCGCCCGTTGGCAACGCCGGCGAAACCACAGATGCGTTGGCGGTCCTTGCAGCAGATCAGCATCACTGCGTCGAGGTAGCGAAGCAGCACATGGTCGCGCAGCAAGGCAATATAGCTATCCGGCAAGAAGTCGTGGGTGGCGCGTACCGATTCTTCCCACACCTGTACCAGTTCGCCGTAGTCACTCAAGCGCGGGGTTTGCAGCGTCAGTACCGAATGCATGCCGGTGTTCCTCCATGACGATAAGGCAAACATAGCAGGTCAACCACCGGTCGGCTTCTCCGTGCGCTGCTTGAATCTCGGGGTTTGGCGGTCTATTAATTTCATGTGGGAAAAATTCCCACAAAATGAAAAGCAAGAACCTGACACAGGATTCCCGGCTTGATTTGGCGTTCTCACGGCGACGACCTGGAGACGAAATATGCAAATCCATGTGCTGTTCAAAAAAGCGATATTGGCGGCTGCCGTTGCTGGCGTGCTGTCGACTTCCATCGTTCTGGTCCCTGACTCGATTTCCAATGGCTCCAGCGCCTACGCCAAGGATGGTGGTGGTGGAGGCGGTCACGGAGGTGGTGGTGGTGGTGGTGGTGGTGGTGGCCATGGTGGTGGTGGTGGCCATGGTGGCGGCGGCGGTGGTCACGGTGGCGGCGGTGGAGGCCACGGCGGTGGTGGTGGCGGCCATGGCGGTGGCGGTGGTGGTCACGGCGGTGGTGGTGGCGGCCATGGCGGTGAGGGCGGCGGCCACGGCGCTGGTGGGGATGGAGATGGCCATGCCGGCAACAGTGGGCGCGGCCATGACGGCTCCTCGAACTCTGGGCGCAGCGGCAACCACGCTGAAGCGGGTGACGATCATGGCAATCACGTTGGCGGTGAGCCTGGGGACGATCACGGCAATCACGTTGGCGGTGAGCCCGGTGACGATCATGGCAATCACGTTGGCGGTGAGCCCGGGGACGATCATGGCAATCATGTTGGCGGTGAGCCTGGCGATGACCACGGCAATCACGTTGGTGGTGAACCTGGTGATGATCGTGGCGACCATCTGGGTGGCGAACCGGGTGATGACAACAGCAGGAGCTGACTGGCTCTGAACGGTCTCATGCAGCGCCCACGGGGCGGGCCTGTATGAGGCCAGGTTCGGATACACGGCAGCCCCACTCAACGCGAATGCAATGAGCGCCGACGACTATCCCTTATCTCGTCAGGGATATGGTCACAGTTGGTGTGGGATCTTTTCCCGCGTCGTATACTGGGTTCATCTGTCAAGGAATGCGCTCAATGCAATCGCCTACCATCCCCCCTTCGATGTTAAGCGCACTGCGGCGTGTCATGCGTCCTCTGGTGCGCCTGATGCTGCGCAAAGGGGTCACCTACACGATGTTCGCCGACCTGCTCAAGGAAGTGTTCGTCGATGTGGCCCATCGCGAGTTTCGCCTGGACGGTACAGTGCCGACCGACAGCCGCATCAGCCTGCTCACGGGCGTGCATCGCAAGGATGTCCGGCGTTTGCGTAGCGAGGGGGGCACATCGCTCGCCGCGCTGCCGGCAAACATTACGTTAGGTGCACAGTTGGTCAATATGTGGACCACTGGCAAGCCGTTCTGCTCGGAGCCTGGCCAGGCGCTGCCGTTGCCGCGTCTGGCGAGCGTTGGCGGCGATCGTTCCTTCGATGCGCTGGTGGCGAAGATCAGCACCGACATCCGCGGGCGGGTGGTGCTGGATGAGTGGTTGCGCCTGGGTATCGTCCGGCTCGACGACCAGGACTGTGTCCACCTGAAAGCCCAGGCATTCGTGCCGCAGAAGGGCTTCGACGAAAAGGCCGCGTACTTTGGCCACAACCTGCATGACCATGCCTGCGCAGCAGTGCACAACCTGAGTGGGGACGGCCAGCCGTTCTTTGAACGCAGTGTGCACTACGACGCCTTGAGCCCGGCCAGCGTCGACCATTTGCGTGCAGCGGTGGACAAGGACGGCATGCAGATGCTGCTTGCCTTCAGCCGGCTCGCATCAGGCCTGGAAGATGCCAATGTGCCCAGCGCCGAGCAACGTCAGCGCATCACGGTAGGGCTTTATTTCTACACTGAAGCTACCGACCCCGATTTGTCGAAGACACCCGACCCATGACTTCCCTCGCGCGCTGCCTCAGTGTGGTCACACTGGTCCTGGGTTTCGGGCTGAATCTGGTGGCGCCTGCCGAAGTGGCCGCAGCACCGGTATGTGTCAGCCGTGACGAAGTGGGTATGGCGGGGGCGGCGGGCTTGCAGTTTCCCGGCGGTATTGGTGGTGCCGGGGCCAGGACGGGCGGTGTCGGTGGTACCGGTGTACGCAGCGAAAACGGCGGAGTAGGTGGCACCGGTGCGCCGCTGCCGCAGCGTCCCGGCGGCACGGGCGGGACCGGTGCGGTGGCCGACGGTGTGGACGGTACCCTCATCGATCACGGTGGGGCAGGTGGTACCGGCGCACCGATCCTGCGCCCGGGTGGGACCGGTGGCACGGGCATCGTCGGCACCATTACCGGGTTCGCCTCGATCTGCGTCAATGGCCTGGAAGTGCACTTTGGCAAGGACGTACCGGTGAGTGAAAACGGTGCGCCTGCCAGTACCGCTCACCTGGCAATCGGCCAGGTTGTCGCGGTTGAGGCATTTGCCGGCAAACGCGGCCTGCAAGCAGGGCGCATCTCGATCCTCAACGTTTACGAAGGGCCGCTGACGGCACTGCCCAATGCATCGGCCCCCCTGCGGGTCATGGGCCAACCTGTGCGGCTAGCTGCAGGGGCGCGGGTGGCTGAAGGGTTGCGCCCGGGCGATCCGGTCAGGGTCAGTGGCCTGCGCGATGCCAGGGGCGAAGTGGTAGCCAGCCGTATCGAACGGGCGCCGGGGCTCAGGGAAGCCAGTGCCATCGGTGCGGTAGACCGTGCCGGCAGCCTCCAGGGGCTGAAGCTGGGAACCCGTGTGGCACCTGCGAGGGAAGTGCTGGTACGTGGGCAGTGGACCGGACGCCAGCTGGAAGTGGCGCAAACCCGCCCAGACCCGAGCCTGCCTTTTGCTGGCCGTGTGCAGACGGCGGTGATCGAGGGGCTGGTACAGCGCAGCCACGCTCAACAACTGGTGGTGGCAGGCATCAAGGTGACGCTGGGGCAGGGTACCGTGATCGTCGGCAAGCAGCCCGCGGCATTGGCGCTCGATCAACGTGTGCGGGTGAGCGGGGTCTTCAATGGCAAGCACGAGCTGCGGGCAACCCGCGTGGAGTTCGATGACGGCCGTGCCGACAACTCGGACAGGGGGCATTCGGGGCGTGGCAGCGGGCACGGCACCCGTGACGCTGAAGGTTCCAGCAATAGCGGGCACGGCGGACGAGATGCGACCAGTGATCGCATTGAAAGCAGTGATGACCACAGCGGGCACGGCGGTGTTGACGATTCCAGTGGTCGGGACGGTACTGAACGCGTGGACAAGTCCGGAAAGTCGGAACATGTCGACACCATGGAGCGACCCGAGAGCAGCAATAGCGGAAGCTCTGACCGGGTAGTGAAGGTCGAGCTCGAAAAGGTGGAAAAAATTGAAAAAGCAGAGAAGGTTGAAAAGGTAGAGAAAGTAGAAAAAGTAGAGAAGATCGAGAAAGCCGAGAAGCCCGAAAAGGTCGAGAAGATCGAAAAGCCTGAGAAAGTCGAGAAGGTCGAGAAGATCGAAAAGCCTGAGAAAGTCGAGAAGGTAGAAAAAGTTGAGAAGGTCGAGAAAGTAGAGAAGGTCGAGAAAGTAGAGAAGGTCGAAAAGGTCGAAAGACCCGAGACAGTAGAGAAAGCCGAAAAAGTGGAGCATCCAGAGCGATCCGGGCATTAGGCAACTAGGCTGGGTAAGTGCGATCACCCTTCCCGTCCGGGATACCGAGGTGCAGATGAGACCCACGCTCCCTCTTTTCGCCTGCTTGCTGTCATGCGCCAGCGCGTCGGTCCTGGGCGATACCTTCAGCGCCGCCATAGGTATGGACTATTCAAGTGGCGACTATGGCACGGGTACAACCTCGGAAATCTGGTACATCCCCGTGGTCGGCAAGTATGAAACCGGCCCAATGACCTACAAGGTCACTGTGCCCTGGCTGCGCATCACCAACCCTGAAGTGGGCCCGAATGGTGACCCCTTGCCCGGTGGCTGCCGGGATGTGGAAAGCGGGCTGGGAGACACGGTTGCCAGCGCCGGTTACGCCCTGCTCGACGGCAGTGACGGCGGCCTGATGCTGGACCTGATCGGCAAGGTCAAATTCCCCACTGCCGATGAAGACCAGTGCCTGGGCACCGGTGAATACGACTACACCGGCCAGGTCGACATCGCCAAGGCCTTCGGACCGGTGACCGGTTTCGCGACCTTGGGCTGGAAGAAGTTCGGCGACCCGCCCGACAGTGATTTCGACGACCCGATATTTGCCAGTCTCGGCTTTACCATGCCCGTGGGTGAAGGTACTTCGGCGGGTGCCTCCTACGACTGGCGGCAGAAAGTCGTTTCGACGGGGGCGCAGATCAAGGAACTTACCCTGTTCCTGACACACAAGCTCAACCAGCAGTGGAAAGTGCAACTCTATGCAGTCAAAGGCTTCTCGGATGCCAGCCCGGATGCAGAGGGCGGCCTGATGCTTTTTCACGCGTTCTGACGAAAAAGCCCCTGGCCCGGGAGTTCCTTGTGGGGAATGGCGGGGCAGGGGCTTTTCAGTTTGCTGCTGCGTTAGATGGGTTCAGCCCACATGTCGTATTCGTCGGCATCCACCACGCGGCAACGTACCTTGTCACCCGGCTTGAAGCCGTGGTCGCCATCGATGAACACGCTGCCGTCGATTTCCGGGGCATCGAAGAAGCTGCGGCCAACCGAACCTTGCTCTTCCACTTCATCGATCAACACGTCGATTTCCTTGCCGATACGCAGTTGCAGGCGGGCGGCGCTGATGGCCTGCTGGTGGGCCATGAAGCGGTCCCAGCGGTCCTGCTTGACGTCGTCCGGCACTTCTTCAAGGCCCAGGTCGTTGGCCGGGGCGCCTTCCACCGGCGAGTACTGGAAGCAGCCCACGCGGTCCAGCTGGGCTTCGGTCAGCCAGTCCAGCAGGTACTGGAAGTCTTCCTCGGTCTCGCCCGGGAAGCCGACGATGAAGGTGGAGCGAATCACCAGCTCCGGGCACTGCTCGCGCCAGTTCTTGATACGTGCCAGGGTGCGGTCTTCAAAGGCCGGGCGCTTCATGGCCTTGAGCACTTTCGGGCTGGCGTGCTGGAACGGGATATCCAGGTACGGCAGGATCTTGCCGGCGGCCATCAGCGGGATCACGTCGTCGACGTTCGGGTACGGGTACACGTAGTGCAGACGTACCCAGGCACCCAGGCTGCTCAGGGCTTCGCACAGCTCGAGCATGCGGGTCTTGACCGGGCGGCCGTTCCAGAAGTCGGTCTTGTACTTGACGTCGACGCCGTAGGCGCTGGTGTCCTGGGAAATCACCAGGATCTCCTTGACCCCGGCCTTGACCAGGCGCTCGGCCTCGCTCAGCACTTCGCCGACCGGGCGGCTGACCAGTTTGCCGCGCATCGACGGGATGATGCAGAAACTGCAGCTGTGGTTGCACCCTTCGGAGATCTTCAGGTACGCATAATGGCGCGGGGTCAGCTTGACGCCCTGCGGTGGCACCAGGTCGATCAGCGGGTTGTGGTCCTGGCGTGGTGGCACCACTTCGTGCACGGCGTTGACCACCTGCTCGTACTGCTGCGGGCCGGTGACCGACAGCACGCTCGGGTGTACGTCACGGATGCTGCCTTCCTCGACACCCATGCAGCCGGTGACGATGACCTTGCCGTTTTCCTTGATCGCTTCGCCGATCACTTCCAACGACTCGGCCTTGGCGCTGTCGATGAAGCCGCAGGTGTTGACCACCACTACGTCGGCGTCCTCGTAGGTGGGCACGACTTCATAGCCTTCCATGCGCAGCTGGGTCAGGATGCGCTCGGAATCGACCAGGGCTTTTGGGCAACCCAGGCTTACGAAACCTACCTTGGGGGTGGCGGGCGTGGTGGACATGACTAACCTCGGTATTGAATGCAGGTCGCCCGGCCGGAATCGGGGGCGATCTTGACGGGCGCTTTTGGCGCCTCTGATCAAAAAGTGCGCAATTCTAGCGAGCGCAGGGTCGCTTGACCAGCAGAAATGCGACGAACGCTGCGCTATGCTTCGCGCCATTGCGCCGGGGGTATCAGTATCACCTGGCGCATCGGGAATTTTACTGGCCTTGCAAGGCCGTCTGCGGGAGTGGTCGATGGTTCAGGCAAGCAGTCACGCCGAGGGCGGGCACGAGGGGAAGCAGGGTGCGACGCGGTCGTTGAGCCTGCTCGTGGCGGCGGTCGGGGTGGTTTATGGCGATATCGGCACCAGCCCGTTGTATACCCTCAAGGAGGTCGTCAGCGGCGGGTACGGAGTGCCGGTCAACCATGACGGCGTGCTGGGGATCCTGTCGCTGATCCTGTGGTCGCTGCTATGGGTAGTGTCGTTCAAGTACGTGATGTTCATCCTGCGCGCCGACAACCAGGGCGAGGGCGGCACCATGGCGCTGACCGCGCTGGCGCGGCGGGCCACGGCGGCCTACCCGAGGTTGCGTACGTTGATGGTGGTGTGCGGGTTGATCGGCGCTTCGCTGTTCTATGGCGACAGCATGATCACGCCGGCGGTGTCGGTGCTGTCGGCGGTGGAAGGCATGGGCCTGGCGTTTGATGGTATCGATCACTGGGTTGTACCGATTTCGCTGGTGATCCTGGTGGCGCTGTTCCTGGTGCAGAAGCACGGCACCGAGAAGATCGGCAAGCTGTTCGGCCCGATCATGGTCACCTGGTTCCTGGCGCTGGGCTCGCTGGGCGTGTACGGCATATCGCAGAGCCCGGAAGTGCTCAAGGCTTTCAACCCGGCCTGGGCGGTCAACTTCTTCGTGGTTCACCCCGGGATGGGCGTTGCCATTCTCGGCGCGGTGGTCCTCGCGCTGACCGGTGCCGAGGCGCTGTACGCCGACATGGGCCACTTTGGCCGCAAGCCGATCGCTCGGGCCTGGTTTGCCCTGGTGCTGCCGGCGCTGGTGCTCAACTACTTTGGCCAGGGCGCGTTGCTGCTGCAGGACCCGGATGCAGCACGTAACCCGTTCTACCTGCTGGCGCCGGGCTGGGCACTGCTGCCGATGGTCGGCCTGGCTACCATGGCCACGGTGATCGCTTCGCAGGCGGTGATCTCGGGGGCGTTCTCCCTGACCCGCCAGGCCATTCAGCTGGGCTACATCCCACGCATGCAGATCCAGCACACTTCCAGCGATGAACAAGGGCAGATCTATATCGGTGCGATCAACTGGACACTGATGGTCGGCGTGGTACTGCTGGTGCTCGGTTTCGAGTCATCCGGTGCCCTGGCGGCGGCATACGGGGTGGCTGTGACCGGTACCATGCTGATGACCACCATCCTGGTTTCGGCGGTGATGCTGCTGCTATGGAAGTGGCCACCGGTGCTGGCGGTGCCGATCCTGATGGGTTTCCTGTTGGTGGATGGGCTGTTCTTTGCCGCCAACGTGCCGAAGATCATCCAGGGCGGGGCCTTCCCGGTCCTGGCCGGCGCTGTGCTGTTCCTGTTGATGAGCACCTGGAAGCGTGGCAAGCAGATCCTGATGGAGCGCATCGACGAAGGCGCGCTGCCGCTGCAGCTGTTCATCAGCAGTATCCGCATTCAGCCTCCGCACCGGGTCGAAGGCACGGCGGTGTTCCTCACGGCACGCTCCGATGCGGTGCCCCATGCGCTGTTGCACAACATGCTGCATAACCAGGTGCTGCACAGCCAGGTGGTGCTGTTGACGGTGGTCAGCGAGGACCGGCCACGCGTGCCGGAACAGGAGCGCTTTGAAGTGGAGGCCTATGGCGATGGGTTCTTCCGCGTGTTGCTGCACTTCGGCTTCATGGACGAACCGGACGTGCCGGCGGCGTTGAAGCTGTGCCACCTGGAAGACCTGGACTTCAGCCCGATGCGCACCACCTTCTTCCTCAGCCGCGAGACCGTGATCGCCTCACGGCTGGAGGGGATGTCGCGCTGGCGGGGCAACCTGTTCGCGTTCCTGCTGAAGAATGCCAACGGCAACTTGCGCTTCTTCAACCTGCCGCTGAACCGGGTGATCGAGCTGGGGACCCAGGTCGAGATCTGAGGGGCAACACAGATTTCAAGGCAGTACCCGCTCCCACATGGAGCGCATAGCTTTCAAAGCTTGCGCTGTACCTGTGGGAGCGGGTTTACCCGCGAATGGGCCGCAAGCCTTATCAGTTCTGCTCAGCCACACTCGACTTGCCCTGGCGCGTCTCGATCTCACCGATCAGGCGCTTGGCCAGTGCCGGGTAGTTTTCGTCGAAGTGGTGCCCCCCCGGCAGCTTCAGGCGTTCACCCACCGCAGTCTTGTCGGTGCAACCGCTCTCGTCGGTTTCTTCCACGCCATACACACACACCACCTTGGACGCCGGCAGTTTGGCCATTTCCGGCCCGGTTGGCGCTTCCTGGCCTTCCTTGCCCAGCCAGCCCTCGACTTCGATCTCGAAGCTGCCGCTGCGTGCAAAGGCCAGCAGCATCACCGCGTCGATACGCTGCTGGTCCTCGGCCGGCAGGCGGTTGTAGATCGCCGGCAGGACGTCGGCACCGAACGAATAGCCGGTCAGCACGAAGCGCTTGGTGCCCCACTTCTGTCTGTAGTGCTGCATCAGCTCGGACAGGTCGGCGGCGCTTTGTTCCGGGGTCTTGTGTTGCCAGTAGTAGCGCAGCGTGTCGATGCCGACCACCGGGTAACCAAGCTTGGCCATTTCCCCGGCCACGTCGCGGTCCAGGTCTCGCCAGCCGCCATCACCGGAAAGGAACAGGGTGACCGTGTCGGTGGTCTGCCCGGCTGGCACCTCGACTACCGGAATGGCCAGGGCGTTGCCGTCGTGGCCGACCAGGGCCTGGGTCAGTTGGGCCTTGAGCACTTGTGGCAGGTGGATGTCGTAGTCACTGATGCTGGTTTCGGCATTGGCCTGGTCGCGCACGAAGGCGGCGCTGGCGTCATCCGGGTTGTCGTTCCAGGCGACGTTCCAGTGGCCGTGGGCGGCCGACTTCGGCAGCGCTGTTTGGCAGCCCGGCTGTTCCAGGCTGAAGCCCACGGAAATCGCCCGCGCCTTGTCGTTGTTCTGGCTGGCCAGCCAGCGCCAGGCCTGGGCGGCGCCAGGGCCGATACCGGCAACCAGGGTCGGCTTCTCCGGTAACTGGCCCAAGGCCTGGTCCAGGGCCTGTTGTTGTTTGCTGCAGTCATTGGGCGGCAGGATCACCTGCACCAGTTGCGCTTCGCCAGCCTGGGCCAGGTCCAGCAGCTGCCTGTCGGTCAGCGCCTGGTCCTGGGGTACGCCGATGGCCACCCGGGCCTTGGGGTGCACGGCTGGGGTCACACGGGTGATGCGGGTGTCATTGATGCTCAGTTGTTCCAGGCGTGCCTCGGGAGCCGGGCGCGTCCATAACCAGAATGCCAGCGCGCCTCCCAGGGCAGCCAACAGCAGGGGAACCAGCAGGTACAGCCAAAAGCGTCGGGTCATCAACGTTTCACCAATCCAGTCAGGCCGCCTGCGATCAGGGCGGCGGTGTCGGCCAGTGCCACCAGCGGGTCGAGCCCGGCCGGCACGGCCATGTAACGGGGTTCCCAGTCCGGTTGGAACTTGTCCTTGAAGCGTCGAAGCCCCTGGAAGTTGTACAACTGCTCGCCACGGCGGAACACCATCGAGCCCAGGCGCTGGGTCAAGGGCGCCCCACGCCGTGGCTGCAGGCCGGAAAGCGGCACCATGCCCAGGCTGAAGCGAGCGTAGTCATGGCTTTTGTAGTGCAAGATCAGCCCGATCATCATGAATTCCATGGTCAGCTTCGGGGCCTCGGGGTGCGCACGCATAAGGTCGAGGCTGGCCAGTTCCTTGCCATGGGTTTCCAGCAGGTTGGCGAAAGCCACCGGGCGGCCTTGGAAGCGGATCAGGGCAATGCGAAAATGCTGCAGGTATTCAGGGCTGAAGCGCCCCAGCGAGAAGCCTTTCTCGCGCACGTTCTTGCCGCCAAGCCAGGCGTCGGAAATTTCCTTCAGCTCTGCCAGCGGGGCATGCCCGGGTTCATGGATTTCCAGGCTCAGGCCGTCACGGCCGCCACGGTTCCAGGTGTAGCGCAGGTCCTTCATCTCCTTGCCCTTGGCTTCGAGGTCGAAGCGGCGCAAGTCGACCCGGGCTTCTTCACCCAGCTTCAGCGCGGTCAGGCCGATGTCCATGTAGAACGGCAGGTTCTCGGCGCGCACCTGATAGAACACCGGACGGGCATGGTGCAGGTCGCACAGGTCGCGGAACTGCCAGATCATCTCGGCGCGCTCCTGGGCCGGGCCGATCGGGTCGTACAGGGCCACCAAGCTGCGACCGCGACGGGCGTACATGAGGAAGGCGTTGTTGCCAGGGTGGAACAGCAGCGCCTTGTCACCGGTCAGCGCCAGGCCGCCATCTGGCTGGTCGGATGCCAGCAGAATGCGGTTGGCACGCAGCAGCTCTTCTTCGTCAGGCAAGTGGATCACCGGTGGTGCGGTACGCAGCAGCCAGGTCAGGGCCACGGCCGCCAGCAGCAAGGCGCTGCCCATGGCGGCGCGCAGGCCACGCGGGGCATCGGCATCGAGGGTGAACTGCCACCACAACTGATGGCTGTAGGGAACATCCTGGTAGGCGAACAGCAACAACCAAACCGATGCGCCGACCACACAGGCGCTGGCTACCAGAAACACCGGCGAGAACGGCAACTCGAGCAGGCGGCTGGGACGGTAGAAGGAACGGCGGAACAGAGCGAGCAGGGCGGCAGTGAGGGTCAGCAAGCAGGCCTCTTCCCAATCGAAGCCCTTGAGCAGCGACAGCAGGGCACCGACCAGCAACAGCACGGTGGTCAGCAGCCAGGCGGCGGACAGGCGCCGGCGCAGGCCTTGGGCCAGCAGCAGGCACAGCACGCCGATCAGGCTGGCGCCAAAATGCGAAGCATCGATCAGGCGGTGCGGAACCAGGAAACCCATGTGCTCCAGGCGGGTGTCGATTTCGGGCGTGGCACCGGAGAACAGCAGCACCACCCCGGACAGGAATACCAGGATCGAAAGGATCGGTGCAGCCAGCCCGGAAGCGGCCTTGATAGCCTGTTGCGCGAACAGCAGGCGCCGGGCCTCGTTGGCCAGTAGCAGCGCGCAGGCCAGCAGCAGCGGCAGCACCACGTAGATCAGCCGATACAGCAGCAGTGCCGCTGCCAGCGGCGCCGCGCCAAGTTGGTCGGCAAAAGCCGCCAGTAGTATGGCTTCGAATACCCCGACGCCGCCCGGGACGTGGCTGAGCACACCTGCGGCCAAGGCCAGCAGGTACACCAGGACAAAGGCACCGAACGGCGGTGCTTCGGGCAGCAGCAGATACAGCACGGTGGCGGCAGCGGCGACATCCAGTGCGGTGATCAGCAATTGCAGGGCAGCCAGGCGTGCGCCCGGCAGGCGCAGCGTGCGGCGGCCCAGTTGTACCAGCAGGTTGTTGGCCAGTGGTTGTTCAGCCAGGCGTCGGCGGTACAGGCCGAACATCAGCACGCTGCACACCAGCAACACCGCTATGGCGATACCCGCCAGCAAGCCTGGCGCCAAACCCAGTGCGGCCGAGGCCGCCGGCAGGTCGCTCAAGGTCGCCAAGGCGGCCAGGGGCGGTAGCGCGCAGCCCAGTGACAGGCTGGCAAAAACGGTCATCCGTGCAACTTCACCTGCGCCAACCCCTTGGCGCGCATACAGGCGATAGCGCACCGAACCGCCCGAAAGCATCGACAGGCCGATGGCGTTACCTATGGCAAAAGCGCTGAAGCCGCCCAGCACCAGGCTGCTCGCGGGCAGTTTCACGCCGGCATAGCGGCTGGCCGACCACTCGTAACCAAGCAGGATCACGAAACCGAGCACAGTTGCCAGCAAGGCGCCAAGTAACGACTGGGTAGGCACGCTGAGCATGGCATCGTGCAAGGCATAGATGTCCAACTCGCTCAACAGGTGGCGACAGGCGACCAAGGCCATGGTGAACAACACCAGTGTCACTACCAGGCCGATGGGCTGGCGGTAACGGCTCATGCGCTCCAGCAAGGGCAAACGTTGCGCGGCGCCAGGCAGCGTTGTGGCAAGCGGCACCGGGGATTCGGGGTTGTGCGAAGTCATGGATTGCCCCGGGCATGCAGCGCGAGGTGAGGGAAAAGTGTGGCCAAGTGAAAGTCCCTTAGGAAAAACGTATCCAATGTTACTCCGGCCTCGAGCGCTTTCAGCGGCCTGGCAGGGTTAAAGATAGTTCATCCTGGGCACGACCTCTCAAGCCTGCGGGTTGGCTGGAGGACGGGAGAATCGGGGGCGACGAAAAGCAGGAGGGGAGAAACAACAAACCCCGCGCTGCTGTTACACAGGCGGGGTTTGTTCTGACGAATATGGTTGCGGGAGCCGGATTTGAACCGACGACCTTCGGGTTATGAGCCCGACGAGCTACCAGGCTGCTCCATCCCGCGTCAGTGGGGCGCATTCTACAGTTTTCAGAATGGGTGTCAAGCGCTAGTCGTTGATTTTTTTGAAATTTCTATCAGCGCATTATTTGACGCAAAGAAAAAGGCCACTGCGTGAACAGTGGCCTTTTCTCGAATCTGGTTGCGGGAGCCGGATTTGAACCGACGACCTTCGGGTTATGAGCCCGACGAGCTACCAGGCTGCTCCATCCCGCGCCTGTGAGATCGAATTCTACGGATTTACCCGTGGGTGTCAAGCTTTTTTCTGAAAAAACCTTTCCTGTTCAAACTCTTAGCGTCTGTATATGGCCCGCAGCTCAGGCGCGACGGGGCTTTCAGGCCGATTATCGAGCAATGTCGCGCACAGGCTGCATACCCGAGGGCGCATGCGATACTATCTGTATGAATTTACAGTGCTGACGGTCATCCATGTCCTTGCGCAAGATCATCCACGTCGACTGCGATTGCTTCTATGCCGCGATCGAAATGCGTGACGACCCGCGCCTGGCCGGGCGGCCCATGGCGGTGGGGGGCTCGGCCGACCGCCGTGGGGTGATCGCCACCTGCAACTATGAAGCGCGTGCCTACGGCGTGCGTTCGGCCATGTCGTCGCGGCACGCGCTGAAGCTGTGCCCGGACCTGCTGATCGTCAAGCCGCGCTTCGAGGCCTACCGTGAAGCCTCGCGGGAAATCCACACGATCTTCCGTGACTACACCGAACTGATCGAGCCGCTGTCGCTGGACGAGGCCTACCTGGATGTAAGTGACAGCCAGTGGTACTCGGGCAGCGCCACGCGCATTGCCGAGGATATCCGCCGCCGTGTCGCCCGCACCCTGCATATCACTGTCTCGGCCGGTGTGGCGCCAAACAAGTTCCTGGCCAAGATCGCCAGTGACTGGCGCAAGCCCAATGGCCTGTTCGTGATTACCCCGGGCGAAGTGGAGGCATTCGTCGCCGCCCTGCCGGTGGCCAGGTTGCACGGGGTGGGCAAGGTAACGGCAGACAAGCTGGCGCGGTTGGGTATCGAAACCTGCCTGGAGCTGCGCGAATGGTCGCGTCTGGCGCTGGTGCGCGAGTTCGGCAGCTTTGGCGAGCGTTTGTGGGGGCTGGCACGGGGTGTCGATGAGCGTGCCGTGCACAATGACAGTCGCCGGCAGTCGGTCAGCGTGGAAAACACCTACGACACCGACCTGCCGGACCTGGCCAGTTGCCTGGCACGGCTGCCCGAACTTCTGGAGAGCCTGAACGAGCGTATCGCCCGCATGGACAGCAGTTACCGGCCGGAAAAACCCTTCGTCAAGGTCAAGTTCCATGACTTCAGCCAGACCACCATGGAGCAGGCGGGGGCGGGCAGGGACCTGGAGAGTTATCGCCAGTTGCTGGGTCAGGCGTTTGCCCGTGGTGGCAAGCCGGTGCGCTTGCTTGGGGTAGGCGTGAGGTTGCGCGACTTGCGCGGGGCGCATGAGCAGCTGGAGCTGTTCCCGCCTCAGTAAATGGCCCGCCAATTTAACGCGGTCCCTGTAGGAGCGGCCTTGTGTCGCGATGGGCTGCGAAGCAGCCCCGGCAATTCATGCATCAAGGCTGAAATCATGGGGCTGCTTCGCAGCCCATCGCGACACAAGGCCGCTCCTACAAGGTATTGCGTGATGCGGGTTACTTCGCGCCCGGGTCGGCCACCAACCGGCCAGTGGCCTTGGTCAGCGACTGCAGAAACTCCTGCTGCAACTCCGGATCGTTGCGGGTCAGTTCGATCAGGCTCTGTTCCATTTCACTGGCTTCTTCTTCCAGGCCGAGTTCGGACAAGCGCTTGACCCGGTGAACCCATTGGCCGACATCGTCATCTTCGAGGTCATCGAAGATCAGTTCATGGGCTTCGAGCAGTTTGTTGCGCAGGGTGGCGCTGACCAGCAGGCTGGCATCGCCACGTACCGCGTTGTCCTCATCCAGCACCTGCAGGTGCAGGGTACCGATGTGGTTGAGGTTCTGCTCGGAGAACGGGCTGTCGAGCAGGTTCAGGCGCAGCACGCCGTTCCTGTCGGTGGTCAGCTCGTGGGTCATCTTGCCGGCTTTGACCTCGACCAGGCGTTCGCTCCAGGGCACGCTGGTAGATTCCTCGCGCTTGCCTTTCTGCACTTCGCTGATTCCGGCCAGGTTCTGCTGGGCACGGCCGTTGGACGGCACGTTCATGAACGGGTTGAGCCCGTCCACGCCGTAGCTGAGCCAGTCGTGGGTGATGCTTTCCGGGAGGTTGCCCAGGGCGAAGACATTGACCACGTTGGCACCCACGCCTGCCACCACGGCCACCGCACCCAGCGGGATCTCGTAGATCTCCCGCCAGGGTTGGTAAGGCGTGTAGCGGTCATAGCTGCGGGTGACTTCGAATTCGGTGACTTCGAAGCGCTTCTGCTCATGCACGCGCACACGTCGTTGCGGAAGCTCCATCACCTTCGGCTCGCCGACATCGATCTGCAGGGTGTGCTCGAGCAGTTTGCGCTCGACGCGCTCCTCATGGTCGCTGCGCTGGGACATCTGGTTGGCGCAGCCGCTGACGAGCAGAGCGCCGCACAGTGCGGCGCCCCCCAGGGGAAAGGTACTTCGCTTGAACATGATCACTCGTGCATTGGTTATCAGCGGCGAACGCGGGCCTGCAGGAAGGTCAGCACTTCATTGAGCGGCAACGCCTGGGCGTCCTGCTCGGTGCGGTGCTTGTACTCCAGGTTGCCTTCGGCCAGGCCGCGATCGCTGACGACGATGCGGTGCGGGATGCCGATCAGCTCCATGTCGGCAAACTTGATGCCTGGGCTGGTCTTCTTGTCACGGTCGTCCAGCAGCACTTCGTAACCGGCAGCAGTCAGCTCGGCGTACAGCTTGTCGGTCGCCTCGCGAACCACCTCGGTTTCGTAGCGCAGCGGTACCAGGGCGATCTGGAACGGGGCCAGGGCGTCGTTCCAGATGATGCCCTTTTCGTCGTAGCTCTGCTCGATGGCAGCTGCGACCACGCGGGACACACCGATGCCGTAGCAGCCCATGGACAGGGTTACCGGCTTGCCGTTCTCGCCCAGTACCTGGCACTTCAGCGCCTCGCTGTACTTGGTGCCGAGCTGGAAGATGTGGCCCACTTCGATGCCGCGCTTGATCACCAGGGTACCCTGGCCGTCCGGGCTCGGGTCGCCTTCGACCACGTTACGCAGGTCGGCGACCTGTGGAACCGGCAGGTCACGCTCCCAGTTCACGCCGAAGTAGTGCTTGTCGTCGATGTTGGCGCCAATGCCGAAGTCGCTCATCAGGGCAACCGAGCGGTCAATGACGATTTCCAGCGGCAGGTTCAGCGGGCCGAGCGAGCCGGCGCCGGCACCAATGGCCTCGCGCAGTTCGGCGTCGGTGGCCATGACCAGCGGGTCGGCAACCTGTTCCAGCTTGGCCGCCTTGATTTCGTTGAGCTCATGGTCGCCACGCACGATCAGTGCTACCAGCTTGCCTTCTTCGGCACCGCGCACGATCAGGGTCTTGACGGTCTTCTCGATCGGCAGGCCGAAGTTTTCCACCAGCTGGGCGATGGTCTTGGCGTTTGGCGTGTCGACCAGGCGCAGCTCCTCGGTAGGGGCTGGGCGCACGGTTTCACGCGGGATGGCCTCTGCCTTCTCGATGTTGGCGGCGTAGTCGGAGCTGTCGCTGAAGATCACGTCGTCTTCGCCGGACTCGGCCAGTACGTGGAACTCGTGCGAATAGCTGCCACCGATGGAGCCGGTGTCGGCCTGCACCGGGCGGAAGTCCAGGCCCAGGCGGGTGAACACGTTGCTATACGCCTGGTGCATGCGGTCGTAGGTTTCCTGCAGGGAAGCCTGGTCGGCATGGAACGAGTAGGCGTCCTTCATGATGAACTCGCGACCGCGCATCAGGCCGAAGCGCGGGCGGATCTCGTCACGGAACTTGGTCTGGATCTGGTACATGTTGAGCGGCAGCTGTTTATAGCTGGACAGCTCGTTGCGGGCCAGGTCGGTGATCACTTCCTCGTGGGTCGGGCCGACGCAGAAGTCGCGCTGGTGCCGGTCCTTCAGGCGCAGCAGCTCGGGGCCATACTGTTCCCAGCGGCCGGATTCCTGCCACAGTTCGGCGGGCTGGATGCTGGGCATCAGCACTTCCAGGGCGCCGGCGGCGTTCATTTCCTCACGCACCACGGCCTCGACCTTGCGCATAACCCGCAAGCCCATCGGCAGCCAGGTGTACAGGCCAGAGGCCAGTTTGCGAATCATGCCGGCACGCAGCATGAGCTGATGGCTGATGACCACTGCGTCGGCAGGGGTTTCTTTCTGGGTGGCGAGCAAATATTGACTGGTGCGCATGGTGAGCCGTGTCGATTGCCTAAGACATTGAAATGACCCCGCATTGTACGGGGGCGAAACGAAGGCGTACAGGATGCCCCAGGGCGTGACGCTTGTCAGCCAAGAAAAAGCCCGGCGTGATCGCCGGGCTTTTTCAAGTGCGGGGCACTGCAAGCCAGGCTTACAGGATGCTCAGCGGGTACTCTACGATCAGACGCAGTTCGTCGATCGATGGGGAATCGTAGTAGACGCCATCGGAAGAGCGATAGGTGGCTTGACGCACGCGGAAGCTCAGGTCTTTTGCCGGGCCGCTCTGCAGCACGTACTTGATGTCGACGTCGCGTTCCCATTCCTTGCCGTTGCTGGTGCCGGCGACGTTGGCGTCGGTACCGCGTACATAACGGGTCATGAAGGTCAGGCCCGGGATGCCGTATTCGGCGAAGTTCAGGTCGTAGCGAGCCTGCCAGGACTTCTCGTCTTCGGCGTTGAAGTCGGAACGGGCCACGGAGTTGGCCAGGAAGATGGTGCCGCCACCGTCGATGCCATAGCCGTAGTCGCCGTCGCCGGTGACTTTCTGGTAGGCCAGTGTGAAGGTGTGAGCGCCAATGTTGTAGGCGCCCGACAGGCTGAACGCGCGGTTGTCCAGCTTGTCGCCATCGAATGCGCGGTACTCGGCCGAGCCTTCGCTCTTGGTGTCATAGATGTTGAAGTCGAACACCAGGCCTTGTTTGTCCGAGATCGGCAGAGCCCAGTTGACGTTGGCGTAGTATTTGCGCCAGTAGTCTTCAACCTTCGAGTAGTACAGGCTGGTGCTGAGGTTGTCGGTGAAGGCGTAGGTACCACCTACCACGTTGGCTTCCTTCAGGCCGAAGCTGTCGCGGTTGGTCTGCTCCTGGGCGGTCAGGCTGGTGAAATGACCAGCGTGCAGGGTCAGGCCCTCGATCTCGTTGCTGGTGATCAGGGTGCCCTGGGCGATTTCAGGCAGCAGGCGGCTGTCGTCGGTGGCGAAGACCGGCAGAGCGGTGAACTGGTCACCCACTTTCAGCACGGTGTCGGAGATGCGGAATTTAACCGCGCCGCCGGCCTTGGAGTAGTCATCTTGCGAACGGCCGTCAGAGCCGGTAGGGAACAGGCCGGTACCGGCGCGGCCCTTGCCGCTGTCCAGTTTCAGGCCGAGCATGCCGATGGCATCGACACCCACACCCACGGTGCCCTGGGTGAAGCCGGACTCGAAGGTGCCGAGGAAGCCCAGGCCGGTTTCTTCACGACGGCTCTGGGTGCCGGCTGGGTTGTTACGGAAGTCACGGCTGAAGTACAGCATGCGGGTCTTGACGTTCAGCTTGCTGTCTTCGATGAAACCTTTGGACTCGTCCTGGGAAGAGGCCAATGCCAACTGCGAGGTCCCTGCCGCAACGGCCAGGGCGATCATGCTCCACTTCATCACGCGCATCGTGATTTGCTCCTTTGGTTTTTAGGAAGAGTACCGCTGCGTCCAAGTGTTCTAGTTATATGGGGCAGCTCTTTCTTGTTATGTCGGCGAAAATGTATAGCACGCTGACTGTTCTTGGCGATATGGGTATAAGCATCCTTTTCGGAACTTTTTCTCCATGTCGCTTTTAGGTAGTTCCATGTCGCAAATCACGCCCCGGTTTAAGGGTCGTCAACACCAGCGCTGCTTCTTTCACCGTAAAGAACCTGTAACTACCGATTCCGGTTGGGAAACTCCCTGGTAACCACTGTCGCTGTTGTTATTTGTCGCGTTCACCCGCCGATGCAGATGTCGTGCCGACTTGGCGTGAAAGGAATGCAACAAGCGTGCTCAAAATTCACAACGCTTCATGAAATTTTCACAAAACCTGCTACCGGGGGTCGGAAAGTGCCGTAAACACGGGGCGGGAGCCGCCTGATGCGGTAGCGCAGTCAAGAATCGTTAAAATTTGAAAAGCTGTCATGAAAGTCAATGTGTTACCGCAACTTGTTCATGCCGCGTCACCCGCGGGGTGACAAGTGTGGTGCGAGGGGTATCGGTAGCCTCATTTTGGTGCGAAAAGTAGCGCTGTGTTACCGGGAACGTGCAGGGTATCCTTGCAGGCCTGTTTTCCGCGTGAAGCGGGTTGGTTCTGCCTGAAGGAGATTTGCCGTGTTCGTCCTCGATTCGCGTTTGCAGCAGGATTCGCTGGTGCTGGGGGAGTTTGCGCTGTGCCAGTTGCTGCTGAGCAAGGATGCCAACTATCCATGGTTCATCCTGGTGCCCAAGCGCGCTGGCATCAGCGAAGTGTTCGAGCTCGATGCTGCAGAGCAGCAGCAGTTGTGGCAGGAAACCATCAGCCTGGCCGAAGCGCTGAAAGCCAGCTACAGCGCCGACAAGATGAACGTGGCTACCTTGGGTAATGTGGTCAGCCAGTTGCACATGCACGTGATCGTGCGCCAGCGCGACGACGCCGCCTGGCCGGCACCGGTGTGGGGCAAGTGCCCGGTGGCGGCCTACACCGACGACCAGGTGCAAGCCATCCGCCAGCGCCTGCGCGGGCTGCATCTCGCCGGTTACCAGGAGGCCTGATATGCCGCTTGAATCACGAGTGGTCGAACTGGAAACCCGCCTGGCGTTTCAGGATGACACCATCCAGGCATTGAATGACGTGGTGGTCGAGCAGGGCCGGGTGATCGAGCGGCTGCAGTTGCAGATGGCCGAGCTGATCAAACGCTACGAAGAGATGGTTGGCCAGTATGGCAGCGAAGGGGACGAGGCGCCGCCGCCTCATTATTGATACCTGAACCTGCTACACATATTCCGCTGGATGCACACAAACCTTGTGGGCGCGGCATGCTCGCTCCCACAAGGGATGGTTTCTGCAAACAGGATCAGCGGCGGGTTACCGCGACCACATCCTCGGCCTGCAGGCCCTTGTCGCGGTGCATCACGGAAAACTCCACGCGCTGGCCTTCCACCAGGATGCGGTGGCCTTCGCCACGAATGGCGCGAAAGTGCACGAAGATATCATCGCCCGAGTCGCGGGAGATGAAGCCGAAGCCTTTGGACGTGTTGAACCATTTCACGGTGCCGGTATCACGATTGCCGGCATCCTGCGCCGCGTGCTGGCTGGTGCGTGCCTTGCGGGGGCTGCGGGCAAAGCCCACGGCCAGGTGCACGGCCACGGCCAGCGCTGCGCAGACCAGTGCGGCCAGGTTGCCCATTTCCGGGCGGGCCAGCAGTGTCAGGGTCTGCAGCACCACAGCCACCACCAGCAGGGCGCAGGCCAGATGCTGCAGTTGCTGCCGCGCGCCGCGGTAGTACAGTGGCACGACGGGGGCCAGTACGAGGTTGAGCAGGCCGAGCAGGGCGAGGTAGACCGCGTCGGGTTGTTGCAGGAAGGGTAACGCATCGGTTTTCAGGCTGGGCATGAGCGATAGCAGCAAGGCTGCCACGCCCGTCACCAGATGGACGATTTTGAACATGGGGTTGGCTCACAGTTGATAAGGCCGATCACAGGAAGAGCTGGTAGCACGGTGCGCATGAGGTGTAGAGCGCGAACACGCGGCAGGCCAGCCTATGCACCCGGCAAATGGCAATCCGCACGGGTGGCACCATGCCTATTTAACAGTAAAGCCGCAGGCTACTCAAACCGCTGTCCCCGAGGGGCGATGTGTTGCGCCATGTCACATGCGGTGCAAACCAAGTGTTGCTACAGTGGTCGGCACCCGCTTGGGTCTCACGCCTTATGGAAAGGGGAACTTCATGGCAATTGATATCGGTATCAGTGAAGAAGATCGCAAGTCCATCGTCGATGGGCTGTCCCGCCTGTTGTCGGATACCTATGTGTTGTATCTGAAAACCCATAACTTCCACTGGAACGTCACCGGTCCGTCGTTCCGCACCCTGCACCTGATGTTCGAAGAGCAGTACAACGAACTGGCGCTGGCGGTCGACTCGATTGCCGAGCGCATCCGCGCCCTGGGCTTCCCGGCACCGGGGTCCTATGCATTTTATGCGCGGCACTCCTCGATCAAGGAGGAGGAAGGGGTGCCGCATGCCGACGAGATGATCCGCCAGCTGGTGCAGGGCCAGGAAGCCGTGGTGCGTACCGCGCGCAGCATCTTCCCGGTGGTGGACAAGGTCAGTGACGAGCCGACCGCCGACCTGCTGACCCAGCGCATGCAGGTGCACGAGAAGACCGCCTGGATGCTGCGGGTACTGCTCGACGGCAAGTAGATACCCAGCGCTGTACCGGCCCTTGTAGGAGCGGCCTTGTGTCGCGATGGGCTGCGAAGCAGCCCCACGGTTTGAGCGCATTGCACAAATTTCCGGGGCTGCTTCGCAGCCCATCGCGACACAAGGCCGCTCCTGCAGGTCCTGCGCAATTTTGTGCAGGAAGATTTTGCCGCTGCTTTAAGCTCGCCCAACAGCGCTTCATAGGCCACCTGGTACCTGTGACGAGGAAGTGTGGCGCATGACGCAAGCAAGCAAGCGTGTGGCTGGCCAGGGGCGTTGGCCGGGTAAACAGTGCATCGACCCGTTCAAGGCGGATTTCGACATGTTGCAGACCCAGCCCGTGTCACGCTCGGTGCGGCTCAACGGTTTTTCCACCTGCCTGCGGCTGGAGGCCGTCTACTGGGGTATCCTGGAGCGCATCGCCGCGGCCAACCGCTGCTCGGTCAGTGCGGTCCTGTCCTATGTGGACCGTGAGGTGCACCTGCGACAAGGCGGGGTGCGCAACTTCAGCGGGCTGATCCGGGTGATCTGCGTCGCCTGGCTGCTGGACCCGCCAAGTGTGCGCTGATCGCCTGGCGGGCTGCGCAGTGCTTGTTAACCATATATAATCCCGCTTTTTGCTGCCCCGGCAGCCAGCGTTGTGGTTGACGAGAGACACCCATGCCCCTTTATGACTATCAATGTGCATCCTGCGAGCACCGCATGGAAGTGCTGCAGAAGATCAGCGCCGCGCCGCTGACCGATTGCCCGGCCTGCCAGGCGCCGGCGCTGAAGAAGCTGCTGTCGGTGCCAGGCTTCCGCCTGAGCGGTAACGGTTGGTACGAAACCGACTTCAAGACCGGGGCGAAAAAGAATCTGGCAGGCGGCGACAAGGCCGACTGAGTTGAATGCTGTGACCGGGTCTTGCAATATTAGCCCTCTCCGGGCGGCCAAGGCCTCCACCGAATACACGAATCACGAGAAGCGAAACCACCATCATGATGCGCAGCCATTATTGCGGCCAACTGAACGAGAGCCTGGACGGCCAGGAAGTCACCCTTTGCGGCTGGGTCCATCGTCGCCGCGACCACGGCGGGGTGATCTTCCTCGACATCCGTGACCGCGAAGGCATGGCCCAGGTCGTGTTCGACCCGGATCGCGCCGAAACCTTCGCCGCTGCCGACCGCGTGCGCAGCGAATACGTCGTGCAGATCACCGGCAAGGTCCGCAAGCGCCCTGAAGGTGCGGTGAATGCCAACATGGCTTCCGGTGCCATCGAGATCCTCGGCTACCAGCTGAACGTGCTCAACGAAGCGGAAACCCCACCGTTCCCGCTGAACGAATACTCCGACGTCGGCGAAGAAACCCGCCTGCGCTACCGTTTCATCGACCTGCGTCGCCCGGAAATGGCCGACAAGCTGCGCCTGCGTTCGCGTATCACCAGCAGCATCCGTCGCTTCCTCGACGAAAACGGCTTCCTTGACGTCGAGACGCCGATCCTGACCCGTGCCACCCCGGAAGGCGCGCGTGACTACCTGGTGCCCAGCCGTACTCATGCCGGCAGCTTCTTTGCCCTGCCGCAGTCGCCGCAGCTGTTCAAGCAGTTGCTGATGGTTGCCGGCTTCGATCGCTACTACCAGATCGCCAAGTGCTTCCGTGACGAAGACCTGCGTGCCGACCGCCAGCCGGAATTCACCCAGATCGACATCGAGACCAGCTTCCTCGATGAAAGCGAGATCATGGGCCTGACCGAGAGCATGATCCGCAAGCTGTTCAAGGAAGTGCTGGATCTGGAATTCGGCGAATTCCCGCACATGACCTTTGAAGAGGCCATGCGCCGCTACGGCTCCGACAAGCCGGACCTGCGTATTCCGCTGGAACTGGTCGACGTTGCCGACCAGCTCAAGGACGTCGACTTCAAGGTGTTCGCCGGCCCGGCCAACGATCCGAAGTGCCGCGTTACTGCCCTGCGCCTGCCGGGCGGTGCCAGCATGCCACGCAGCAAGATCGACGAGTACACCAAGTTCGTCGGCATCTACGGTGCCAAGGGCCTGGCCTACATCAAGGTCAACGAGCGTGCCAAGGGCGTCGAAGGCCTGCAGTCGCCGATCGTCAAGAACATCCCCGAGGCCAACCTCAACACCATCCTCGACCGCGTTGGCGCCGTTGACGGTGACATCGTGTTCTTCGGTGCCGACAAGTTCAAGGTGGTCAGCGAAGCCTTGGGCGCGCTGCGTATCCGCCTGGGCCATGACTTCGAGTTGCTGACCTGCGAGTGGGCACCGATGTGGGTGGTCGACTTCCCGATGTTCGAAGAGAACGAGGACGGCAGCTTCACCGCGCTGCACCACCCGTTCACCGCGCCGAAGTGCACCCCGGAAGAGCTCGAGGCCAACCCGGCCGCGGCCCTGTCCCGTGCCTACGACATGGTTCTGAACGGTACCGAGCTGGGTGGCGGTTCGATCCGTATCCACCGTAAAGAGATGCAGCAGGCCGTGTTCCGCCTGCTGGGCATCGAAGCGGCAGAACAGGAAGAGAAGTTCGGCTTCCTGCTCGACGCCCTGAAGTTCGGTGCACCGCCTCACGGTGGTCTGGCCTTCGGCCTGGACCGTCTGGTCATGCTGATGACCGGCGCCCAGTCGATCCGTGAAGTGATCGCCTTCCCGAAAACCCAGAGCGCCGCGTGCGTCATGACCCAGGCTCCTGGCATGGTCGACGCCAAGGCCCTGCGCGAGCTGCACATCCGACTGCGCGAACAGACCAAGGTCGAGTAAGCAGTCCCCGGGCGCATCCACATGGATGCGCCTTTGCGTTTCGGCGCAGGCAATTTCCCGTCCCGCCCCGTACAGGGGCGGGGCTGTTTGTGATTCAAAGGATTCGGAGTCGTTATGGCTGGTCATTCCAAGTGGGCGAACATCAAGCACCGCAAAGAGCGCCAGGATGCCAAAAGAGGCAAGATCTTCACCAAGTGGATCCGTGAGCTGACGGTCGCCGCCAAGCAGGGCGGTGCTGACCCGGCATCCAACCCGCGCCTGCGCCTGGCGCTGGACAAGGCCTTGGGCGCCAACATGAGCCGCGACATCATCGATCGTGCCGTGGCCCGTGGTGCCGGCACCAACGAAAGCGATAACGTCGAAGAGCTCAGCTACGAAGGTTACGGTCCGGGTGGCGTGGCGATCATGGTCGAGGCCATGACCGACAATCGCAACCGTACCGCCGCTGCGGTGCGTCACGCCTTCACCAAGTGTGGTGGCAACCTGGGTACCGACGGTTCGGTGGCCTACCTGTTCGAGCGCAAGGGGCAGATCAGCTTTGCCCCGGGCGTGGAAGAAGACGCGTTGATGGAAGCGGCGATGGAAGCCGATGCCGATGACGTGGTGGCCAACGACGACGGCTCGTTCGACGTGTTCACCTCGTTCAACAGCTTCTACGCCGTGCGCAATGCCCTGGAAGAGGCTGGCTTCAAGGCCGCTGACGCGGAAATCGTCATGCAGCCGACCACCAGCGCCGAACTCGACCAGGACGGTGCCGAGAAAGTACTCAAGCTGATCGACATGCTCGAAGACCTGGATGACGTGCAGAACGTCTACTCCAATGCCCAGATTTCCGACGAGATCATGGAAAACCTCGGCTAAGGTGTCCTGGCTATCCATGCCAGTTCTTCAAGTTTGTCAGCGCCTGTACCGGCCCTTTCACGGGTAAACCCGCTCCCACAGGTACTGCACCACATTCAGAGTCGGTGCAGTACCTGTGGGAGCGGGTTTACCCGTGAAAGGGCCGGTACAGTTTGCAGAGATGCATCAATTTTTTGACAGGCACTATGACTCTGATTCTTGGTATCGACCCCGGCTCGCGCATCACCGGATATGGCGTGGTACGCCAGACCGCCCGTGGTTGCGAATACGTGGCGTCGGGCTGCATTCGCACCGGCAGCGGCGAGCTGCACGAGCGGCTGCAGATCGTCTTTCGTGGCGTGGGTGAAATCATCGCCCAGCACGGCCCGGTAACCATGGGCATCGAGCGAGTGTTCATGGCCCGCAACGCCGACTCGGCGCTCAAGCTCGGCCAGGCCCGTGGTGCGGCCATCGTCGCCGCCGCCGAAGCCGGCCTGGAAATCGCCGAATACAGCGCCACCCAGGTCAAGCAGGCGGTAGCCGGTACCGGAGGGGCCAACAAGGAGCAGGTGATGATGATGGTCATGCACCTGCTGAAACTGACGCAGAAGCCGCAGATCGACGCCTCCGACGCCCTGGCCATCGCCTTGTGCCACGCCCATACCCGCTCCAGCCTGGTGCCGCATGGCCTGGCCACGGCGCGGCGGCGCGGAGGGCGCTTGCGTCTGTAGGCGCTTCATGCGCTGATACATATTTTGTTCGGGTGATGCGTTCACCCGCTGCATTTGCTGATAGGGTTGAGCGGTCTTTGACCGGCTCCCCGAGAGGAAGGATCGGAACGTGATTGGACGTTTGCGCGGCACCCTGGCGGAAAAACAGCCGCCGCACCTGATTATCGACGTCAACGGCGTGGGTTACGAACTGGAAGTTCCCATGACCACGCTGTACCGTCTGCCCAAGGTGGGCGAACCCGTAACCGTGCACACCCACCTGGTGGTGCGCGAGGATGCTCACCTGCTCTACGGTTTTGCCGAAAAGCGTGAGCGCGAGCTGTTCCGCGAGCTCATCCGCCTGAACGGCGTAGGGCCGAAGCTGGCCCTGGCGCTCATGTCCGGGCTGGAAGTGGACGAGCTGGTGCGCTGCGTGCAGGCCCAGGATACTTCGGCCCTGGTGCGCGTGCCCGGTGTCGGCAAGAAGACCGCCGAACGCCTGCTGGTCGAGCTCAAGGACCGCTTCAAGGCTTGGGAAACCTCCCCGGCCATGTTTACCCTGGTCTCCGACGGGCCGCTGCCGGTCGCAAGCGCATCCACAGCCGAAGCCGATGCCGTCAGCGCCCTGGTTTCGCTGGGCTACAAGCCGCAGGAAGCCAGCAAGGCAATCGCCGCGATCAAGGACAAGGCCGGCCTGAGCAGTGAGGAACTGATTCGTCGCAGCCTGAAAGGGATGATTACCAAGTGATCGAAGCCGACCGCCTGATCGCCGCCAGTGGCCGCGACCGTGAAGAAGTCCAGGACCGTGCGATTCGCCCGCTGCGGCTGGACGAGTACATCGGCCAGCCGGTGGTGCGCGAGCAGATGGCGCTGTTCATCCAGGCCGCCCGTGGCCGCAGCGAGTCGCTCGACCACACGCTGATCTTCGGCCCGCCCGGCCTGGGCAAGACCACCCTGGCCAACATCATCGCCCAGGAAATGGGCGTGTCGGTCAAGAGCACTTCGGGGCCTATCCTCGAGCGCCCGGGCGACCTCGCGGCCATGCTGACCAACCTCGAACCGCACGACGTGCTGTTCATCGACGAGATCCACCGGTTGTCACCGGTCGTCGAAGAGGTGCTGTACCCAGCGATGGAGGATTTCCAGCTCGACATCATGATCGGCGAAGGGCCTGCTGCCCGCTCGATCAAGCTGGACCTGCCGCCGTTCACCCTGGTCGGTGCCACCACCCGTGCCGGCATGCTCACCAACCCGCTGCGGGACCGCTTCGGTATCGTCCAGCGCCTGGAGTTCTACAGCGACAAGGACCTGGCCACCATCGTCAGCCGTTCGGCCGGCATCCTCGGCCTGGCCATCGAAGACCAGGGTGCCTACGAGATCGCCCGCCGGGCCCGCGGCACGCCACGTATTGCCAACCGCCTGCTGCGCCGCGTGCGCGACTACGCCGAAGTGCGCGGCAAGGGCCAGATCACCAAGGCCGTGGCCGACATGGCGCTCAACCTGCTGGACGTGGACGAGCGCGGCTTTGACCACTCCGACCGCCGCCTGCTGCTGACCATGATCGAGAAGTTCGACGGTGGCCCGGTCGGCGTGGACAACCTGGCGGCAGCCATCAGTGAAGAGCGCCACACCATCGAGGACGTGCTCGAGCCGTACCTCATCCAGCAAGGCTACATCATGCGCACGCCGCGCGGCCGCGTGGTCACCCGGCATGCCTACCTGCACTTTGGCCTGAACGTGCCCGGGCGCCTGGGGGAGGGTGGTGATTTTTCCGAAACGGGCGATGAGTGACAGATCGAAAACGGCTTTTCGTGGTCCTACCGCTGGCATGCCGAGGGTGCGCTGGCAATAAGACATTAATGAAGAAAAAACAGTTGCCATAGCGGATTGGCAAGCTGAGGAGTAAGCACTAGAGTATGCGCGCGCAAAATGGCCTGGAACCGTTCGCACACCGTTGTCGTGTCTATTACGAAGATACCGATGCCGGTGGCGTGGTGTATTACGTCAATTACCTGAAATTCATGGAGCGCGCGCGTACCGAGCGGCTGCGGCACCTGGGCTTTTCCCAGGCGCAGTTGGCCGAAGACAACCTGCTGTTCGTAGTCCACTCCAGCGAAGCGCGCTATCACGCGCCGGCGCGGCTGGACGACGAGCTGCGGGTCACCGCGCAAGTACTTGAACTCAATCGCGCCAGCCTGCGCTTCGTGCAGCAGGTCTGGCGGGAAAAGGATGAAACGCTGCTCTGTGAAGGGCAGTTCCTGGTGGCCGCCGTGCGCGCCGACACTTTCAAACCCCGAGCCATACCCCCGGAGCTGCGTGACGCCTTTGCGGCGGACGGCTCGGGTACTCAATCGAATGCAGGAGAATAAGCGTGGAAGCTAACGTCGTCGACCATACCTCCATGTGGAGTCTGGTCAGCAATGCCAGCGTGTTGGTACAGCTGGTAATGCTGACCCTGGTGGCCGCCTCGGTCACCTCATGGGTCATGATCTTCCAGCGCAGCACCATGCTGCGCGCCGGTCGTCGTGCGCTGGATGCCTTCGAGGAGCGCTTCTGGTCGGGCATCGACCTGTCCAAGCTGTACCGCCAGGCAGGCAGTAACCCAGACCCGGATTCTGGTGTCGAGCAGGTATTTCGTGCCGGCTTCAAGGAATTCTCGCGCCTGCGCCAGCAGCCAGGTGTTGACCCGGACGCGGTCATGGAGGGCGTTGCCCGTGCCATGCGCGTAGCCATCTCGCGCGAGGAAGAAAAGCTCGAGCAGAGCCTGCCGTTCCTGGCCACCGTCGGTTCGACCAGCCCGTACATCGGCCTGTTCGGTACCGTATGGGGCATCATGAACTCCTTCCGCGGCCTGGCCAGCGCCCAGCAGGCCACCCTGGCCACGGTCGCCCCGGGTATTGCCGAAGCGCTGATCGCCACCGCCATCGGCCTGTTCGCGGCAATTCCGGCGGTCATCGCCTACAACCGCTTCTCGGCGCGCAGCGAAGTGCTGATCGGCCGTTACTACACCTTCGCCGACGAGTTCCAGGCGATCCTGCACCGCAAAGTGCACACCAGCGAAGAGTAATCAGGTAGAAGCCCATGGCCCGAGTTCGCCACAAACGCAAGCCCGTCGCCGAGATGAACGTGGTGCCCTACATCGACGTGATGCTGGTACTGCTGGTCATCTTCATGGTGACGGCGCCCATGCTCAACCAGGGCGTCAAGGTAGACCTGCCCAAGGTTTCCAGTGAAGCCTTGCCGCAGGACAACAACGTCCAGATCCTCACCATCTCCATCAAGGCCGACAAGACCTACTACTGGAACCTCGGCAGCGAAGTCGATACCGACAAGCAGATGGACAAGGCCATGACCTTGCCAGCCATGACCGACGCGGTGACCAAGATCATTGCCGCCGGCCGTGACCAGGGCAAGCAGACCCAGGTGTTCATTCGTGGCGACAAGGCTGTCGACTATGGCGCGGTCATGGGTGCCATGGGCGGGTTGCAGAAGGCCGGTGTCGGTAACGTTGGCCTGATTACCGAGGCGCCCTGATGCAACAGCGAGAGCCATCCGCCTCGGAAAGCTACTTCTGGCCCAGTATCTGGGCCATCGGCCTGCATGTGCTGGTGTTCGCCCTGCTGTTCGTCAGTTTTGCCATGACGCCTGAGCTGCCGCCATCCAAGCCGATCGTCCAGGCTACCCTGTACCAGCTCAAGTCCAAGAGCCAGGCGACCACCCAGACCAATCAGAAGATTGCCGGGGAAGCGAAGAAAACCGCTTCGCGCCAGACCGAAGTCGAGCAGCTGGAACAGAAGAAGGTCGAGCAGGAGGCCGTGAAGGCCGCGGAACAAAAGAAAGCCGACGCTGCTCAAAAGGCCGAGGAGGCCCGCGAGGCCGCCGAAGCCAAGAAAGCCGAGGCAGCTGCCGAGGCCGCCAAGGCCGCCGAGGCCAAGAAGGCCGCCGAAGCCAAGAAGGCCGAAGAGGCGAAGAAGGCTGCCGAGAAGCAGCAGGCCGACATCGCCAAGAAGAAGGCCGAGGAAGAAAAGAAAAAAGCCGAAGAAGAGGCCAAGAAAGAGGCCGCTGAAGAGGCGAAGAAACAAGCCGCCGAGGACGCCAAGAAAAAGGCGGCCGAAGAGGCCAAGAAGAAAGCAGCCGAGGACGCCAAGAAGAAAGCGGTAGCCGAGGAAGCGAAGAAGAAGGCAGCTGAAGAGGCCAAGAAAAAGGCCGCTGCAGATGCCCAGAAGAAAAAGGCACAGGAAGCGGCCCGCAAGGCGGCGGAAGACAAGAAAGCCCAGGCCCTGGCCGAGCTGTTGTCCGACACCACCGAACGGCAGCAGGCGCTGGCCGACGAGCAGGGTGACCAGGTGGCCGGCGACTTCGACGACCTGATCCGCATGCGCGCGGCCGAGGGCTGGGCTCGTCCGCCTTCCGCGCGCAAGGGCATGACGGTGGTCCTGCAGATCAACATGTTGCCGGACGGTACCATCACCAGCGTCAGCGTGGCCCGGTCCAGTGGTGACGGCCCGTACGACAGCTCGGCGGTGGCAGCAGTGAAGAACATCGGTCGTCTGACCGAGATGCAGGGTATGAAGCCGAGCGATTTCAACCAATATCGTTCGTTCAAGATGACATTTACACCTGAGGATCTAGCGTTGTGATTAAACGTCTGAGAGGACTGCTGGTCATGCTGTGCTGCGTGGCAGGCATGGCCGTTGCAGAGGAAAAGAACATCCTGGTCACCAGCGGCAGCGACCGGGCCACGCCCATCGCGGTAGTGCCGTTCGGTCTGCAGGGCGGCAGCGTGCTGCCGGAAGACATGGCCGACATCATCGGCAACGACCTGCGCAACTCCGGCTACTACTCGCCGATTCCGCGGCAGAACATGATCAGCCAGCCGTCGCAGGCCAGCGAAGTGATCTTCCGTGACTGGAAAGCGCTGGGCGCGCAGTACGTGATGGTCGGCAGCATCGTGCCGTCGGGCGGTCGCCTGCAGGTGCAGTACGCACTGTTCAACGTCGCCACCGAGCAGCAAGTGCTGACCGGCAGCGTGGCGGGCAGCGTCGATCAGCTGCGCGACATGGCGCACTACATTTCCGACCAGTCGTTCGAGAAGCTCACCGGCATCAAGGGGGCGTTCTCCACCCGCATGCTGTACGTGACGGCCGAGCGCTTCTCTACCAACAACACCCGCTATACCCTGCAGCGCTCGGACTACGACGGTGCACGTGCGGTCACCCTGCTGCAATCGCGTGAACCGATCCTGTCGCCACGCTTTGCGCCGGATGGCAAGCGTATCGCCTATGTCTCCTTCGAGCAGAAGCGCCCACGCATCTTTGTCCAGCACATCGATACCGGTCGCCGTGAGCAGGTCACCAACTTCGAAGGCCTGAACGGCGCGCCAGCCTGGTCGCCGGACGGCTCGCGCCTGGCGTTCGTGCTGTCGAAGGACGGCAACCCGGACATCTACGTGATGAACGTGGCTTCGCGCCAGATCACCCGCGTCACCGCTGGCCCGGGCATCAACACCGAGCCGTTCTGGGGCAAGGATGGCAACACCCTTTACTTCACCTCCGACCGTGGCGGCAAGCCGCAAATCTACAAGCAGTCGATCGGTGGCGGTGGTGCCGAGCGTGTAACTTTCGTGGGTAACTACAACGCCAACCCGAAACTGTCGGCGGACGAAAAGACCCTGGTGATGATCCATCGCCAGCAGGGCTTCACCAACTTCAAAGTTGCGGCCCAGGATTTGCAACGCGGAAGTGTAAAGATTCTCTCGGAAACGAGTCTTGATGAGTCTCCCACTGTTGCGCCAAACGGCACCATGCTAATCTACGCCACCCGCCAGCAGGGCCGGGGAGTCTTGATGCTCGTGTCGCTTAATGGCCGCGTGAGGCTCCCACTTCCTACCGCTCAAGGCGAAGTCAGAGAACCGTCCTGGTCCCCTTACCTGAACTGATTGCGGCGTAATAATTTTTTGCTTAACACACTGGGGTTTCATTAGGAGTTTCACGATGGAAATGCTGAAGTTTGGTAAATTTGCTGCGCTGGCTCTGGCCATGGCCGTAGCTGTAGGTTGCTCCTCGAAGGGCGGTGACAACGCAGGCGAAGGCGCTGCTGTAGATCCGAACGCTGGCTACGGTGCCAACGCTGGCGCTGTTGACGGTTCCCTGAGCGAAGAAGCCGCCCTGCGCGCAATCACCACCTTCTACTTCGAATACGACAGCTCGGACCTGAAGCCAGAAGCCATGCGCGCCCTGGACGTTCACGCCAAGGACCTGAAAGCCAACGGCAACCGCGTTGTCCTGGAAGGCAACACCGACGAGCGCGGCACCCGCGAGTACAACATGGCTCTGGGTGAGCGTCGTGCCAAGGCCGTTCAGCGTTACCTGGTTCTGCAGGGCGTTTCCCCTGCTCAGCTGGAACTGGTCTCCTACGGTGAAGAGCGTCCGGTTGCCACTGGCAACGACGAGCAGTCCTGGGCTCAGAACCGTCGCGTAGAACTGCGTAAGTAAGTTCTTATGCGTATGTGCCGCCGTGTAGTAACCGTCCTCGCACTCAGCCTGCCGCTCGCGGCCTGGGCTGAGGTCCCTGTAGTTGATGACAACGCAGGCAGCTATCCGCCTGCGGGTTATGGCACGAGCGGCGCCTATGCCGGGTCAGGGGCTTCGGCCCCTGCCTCTGCACAGGGCCAGCTGTTCATGCAGCTGCAACAGATGCAGGATCAGCTTTCCCGCCAGCAAGGCATCATCGAAGAGCTGCAAAACGATGTGTCGCGCATGAAGCAGGAAAACCTGGAGCGTTACCAGGACCTGGACCGTCGCATCAACAGTGGCGCCGCGCCTGCCGCGACCCCTGACAATTCCTCCGGTGGTGGTGCATCCAATGCCGCCCCCGATGCAGCAGCAGGTGCTGCTGCGCAACAACCGGCCGCCAGTAGCGAGCCTGGTGATCCGGCGAAAGAAAAGCTCTACTACGATGCCGCTTTCGACCTGATCAAGCAGAAAGACTTCGACAAGGCCAGCCAGGCGTTCAACGCCTTCCTGCGCAAGTATCCCAACAGCCAGTACGCCGGCAATGCCCAGTACTGGCTGGGTGAAGTGAACCTGGCCAAGGGCGACCTGCCGGCTGCCAGCCAGGCCTTTGCCCAGGTCAGCCAGAAGTATCCGAAGCACAGCAAGGTGCCGGATTCGCTGTACAAGCTGGCCGACGTCGAGCGCCGCATGGGCCACACCGACAAGGTCAAGGGTATCCTGCAGCAGGTCATCACCCAGTACCCCGGCACCTCCGCCGCGCAACTGGCCCAGCGTGACCTGCAGAAGCTCTAAGCAGTACCGCTTGAAAGAAACCCGCGCTTGTCGCGGGTTTTTTCGTTAGAATCAATGCCCTTTTTTCGTAAACACGCTGCTGCGGATAACGCTATGTCGAGTCCGCGACAGTGCCTGACGGAGGCGGGCAGCCTGTTTAGCTGTCACGCCCGTGGCGAGCATGCAAGACACATTACGCATCACCGAAGTCTTTTACTCTTTGCAGGGTGAAACTCGAACGGCTGGGTTGCCCACGGTATTCGTGCGCCTCACCGGTTGCCCCCTGCGCTGCCAGTACTGTGACAGTGCCTATGCCTTCAGTGGCGGCACCGTTCGCACCCTCGATTCGATCCTTGAGCAGGTCGCCGGCTTCAAGCCGCGCTACGTTTGCGTCACCGGCGGCGAGCCATTGGCCCAGCCCAACGCCTTGCCGCTGTTGCAGCGCCTGTGTGACGCCGGTTACGAGGTGTCGCTGGAAACCAGCGGCGCGCTGGATATTGCCGGCACCGACACCCGCGTCAGCCGCGTGGTCGACCTGAAGACCCCAGGCTCCGAAGAGTCGCACCGTAACCGCTACGAGAACATCGAGCAGCTGACCCGCAACGACCAGGTCAAGTTCGTCATCTGTTCCCGTGAGGACTATGACTGGGCGGTCTCCAAGCTGATCCAGTACAACCTGGCCGAGCGTGCCGGCGAGGTGTTGTTCTCGCCCAGCCACCACCAGGTTAACGCCAGCGAGCTGGCGGACTGGATCGTCGCCGACAACCTGCCCGTACGCTTCCAGCTGCAGCTGCACAAGCTGCTGTGGAACGACGAACCCGGACGTTGATTGAGGAGCAAGTACACATGACCGACAAACGCGCAGTAATCCTGCTGTCCGGCGGCCTGGACTCGGCCACCGTGGTCGCCATGGCCAAGGCCGAAGGCTACAGCTGCTACACCATGAGTTTCGACTACGGCCAGCGCCACCGCGCCGAACTGAACGCCGCCGCCCGCGTTGCCCGTGACTTGGGCGTGGTCGAGCACAAGGTGATTGGCCTGAACCTGGACGGCATCGGTGGCTCGGCATTGACCGACAGCAGCATCGACGTGCCGGAAACCCCGGGTGAAGGCATCCCGGTCACCTACGTGCCGGCGCGCAACACTGTGTTCCTGTCCCTGGCCCTGGGCTGGGCAGAGGTGCTGGAAGCCCGTGACATCTTCATTGGTGTAAATGCCGTGGATTACTCCGGCTACCCCGATTGCCGCCCCGAGTTCGTCGAAGCCTTCGAGCGCATGGCCAACCTGGCGACCAAAGCCGGCGTCGAAGGGCAGGGCTTCCGTATCCAGGCGCCCCTGCAGAACCTGAGCAAGGCGCAGATCGTGCAGGCCGGCATGGCTCGCGGTGTGGATTACAGCCTGACCGTTTCCTGCTACCAGGCTGATGATGACGGCCGTGCCTGCGGCAAATGCGACAGCTGCCGCCTGCGTGCCGACGGCTTCAAGGCAGCTGGTGTCGAAGACCCGACGCGGTACTTTTGAAAAAAGTTTGATGGGGTGTTGATTTCCCGTTAGAAATCAGTATTATACGCGCCATCCAACGGGTCGTTAGCTCAGTTGGTAGAGCAGTTGGCTTTTAACCAATTGGTCGTAGGTTCGAATCCTACACGACCCACCATATGCAGTACGTCAAAGCCCGCTACCGGCAACGGTGGCGGGCTTTTTCGTTTTCCGTTGGCCGAGTTTTATTGCTCGGTTTACGCGATTGCTTGTAGGAGCGGCCTTGCGTCGCGATCGGGCTGCGTAGCAGCCCCAGCAATTTGTGCGTTTTTGCTGAAGCCCTGGGGCTGCTGCGCAGCCCGATCGCGGCGCAAGGCCGCTCCTACAGGGGGCTGTGCAGACTCCAGATGTCTTACTCTGCCCACTCCGGATCCCCGGTAAACACCACCGTCAGCCAGCGGTCCGGCCCTTCACCACCCACGGCATCACCGATCTCGTTGCGCCACGCATCCCATTCATCGATGGTTTTCGCGGCCATGGCCTTCGGCACGATGAAATACAGTTCGATCTCCCGCGAGCGCCCGACCTTGGCCACATAGGCGCGGTACGACTGCAACCCATGGCGTGCGACGAAGGCCTTGGCGACTTCATCCACGTGCAGCTTGAGGTCGCCAGGGGTCACCAGGAAAATTTCCGACAGGGCCTGGCGCACCACCGACATCGGCAACGGCACGATCACCAGGCAGACCAGCGCCAGCACCGCCGGGTCGATATACGGCGACACCCACTCCAGCGATGTGCCTTGCACCGCATAGCCAAAGCAGAAGGCGATCAGCAGCGCGGCGGTGATGCTGGCCGACATCACCCAGCCCTTGACGTCCATGCGCACGAAGTCCGAGCCCAGCTTGCGGTTGGCGCGGGCCTCGACAACAGCGATGGTCACGCAGGCGATCACGGTCAGCACCGCGTAGACCATGGCGATGCCGAACTCCAGGTGGCGCCCGCCTTGCAGCAGGCTGCTGACGGCGTTGATCAGCGCATAGATGGCCACTCCGCTGAGCAGGATGCCGTTGAGCGCCAGCACCATCGGCTCCAGGTGCCAGAAGCCCATGGTGAAGCGCTCGCGCAACTTGCGTGACATCTGCACGCTGGTGGTATGCGCGGTAATCAGCCTGACCACCACCAGCGACAGCCCGCTCATGCTGGCATCGACCAGCGAATAGACGCCGTCGAACACGATGGAGAACGAGCCGGAGGCCAGGCCGAAGGCGATGCCGATGACGGCGATGAACAGGGTGACGGCGATCGAGGTGCGTAACAGGCCCTGTTCGCTGCTGATGTCGAAGAAGGTGGGGCGAGTCGGGTTTTGCATAGGTTGTACTCGATAAAATCAATAATGCTGTATTGCCTGTTGGGGCCTCTTCGCGGGCTCGCCCGCTCCCACAGGGTATGGCGCCACCCCGAAGGGCTGGGCATTTCCTGTGGGAGCGGGCATGCCCGCGAAGAAGGCGCACTGGCCCTGACAGGTTAGACGCGGAACTGCTCCATCAGCGCCTGCTGCTGGTTGGCCAGCCGGTTCAGGGCCTGGCTGATCCGCGCTGACTCATCGGCCTGGCCTGCCAGCGATTCGGTCACATCGCGAATGCCAGCCACATTGCGGTTCACCTCTTCGGCTACTGCGCTCTGCTCTTCAGCCGCCGAGGCAATCTGCAGGTTCATGTCGCTGATCACTGCCACTGCCTCGCCAATACGTTGTAGCGCCGGCAGCGCCTGTTCCATCCGCGCGGCGCTGTCCTGGGCCTGGCGCTGGCCTTCCTGCATCGCGCCCACCACATCCTGGGTGCCTTGCTGCAAGCCTTCGATGACCTGGCGAATTTCCTCCACCGACAACTGGGTACGCTGGGCCAGACCACGCACTTCATCTGCCACCACGGCAAAACCACGCCCGGCTTCGCCTGCACGGGCGGCTTCGATGGCGGCGTTGAGCGCCAGCAGGTTGGTTTGCTCGGCAATGGTGCGGATCACTTCCAGCACCGATCCGATCTGCCCGCTGCGGCCTTCCAGCGCGCGCGCCTCGTCCATGGCGGTGTTCATGCCAGCGGCCAGGCGGTCGATGCCCTGCCGGGTGCTGTCGATCAGCTGCAGGCCCTCGCGGCTGGCTTGGTCGGCAGCGCGTGCGGCCTGGGCCGCCTGCGAGGCGTTATGGGCGACATCCAGGGCGGTGGCGCTCATTTCATTGGCGGCGGTGGCCACCTGTTCGATTTCGCGGTGCTGTTGCTGCATGCCGGTGCTGGTCTGGCTGGCGATGGCTGCCGACTGGTCGGCGGTTCCGCGGGCTTCCTGCAGTGAGCCTTTGACCTGGGCTATGACTGGCTGCAGCTTGTCGAGAAAGCGGTTGAACCAACCGGTAAGCTGGCCCAGTTCGTCCTGGCGGGCATACTCCAGGCGGCGGGTAAGGTCGCCTTCGCCGCTGGCGATGTCTTCCAGGCGCGCGGCCACGGCCAGGATTGGCCGGGTCACCCCGCGTGCGGTCAGCCACACCAGCAGCAAACCGACTACCGCAGCGCCCAGACCAACCAGCAGGCTGGTGAGGTTGGCGCTGTGGTTGTGCGCATCCAGGCGCTGGTTGAGGGCGACGGCAGGCGCCTGCAGCACGCTTTCCGGCAGTTCCAGCAATACCTGCCAAGGGGCTGCATCAGGGATTGGCGTGAACGGGTGGGCAACACGCAGCAGGCCGTCGGCTACCGCCTTGTCCATCGGCTCGCCGAGCTTGCTGTCGTCGCGGCTGTTGCCGGCCAGCAAACCGGCCGCGCTGGCGATACTGACCTGGCCCTGGCCGTCGAACAGCTCCCGGCGGCCATCCACGCTCAACTGCTGCAGGTTGGCCAGGCCGATGTCCAGACCGACCACGCCGACCACCTTGCCGTGCTCCAGCAGTGGCAGGGCGATGCTGGTCATCAGTACCTGGCGGCCATTCACCTCGTCTAGATATGGCTCGAGCATGCAGGTTCTGGCGGTGTCCTGCGGGCAGGTCAGCCAGCGGTTCTTCGCCACGCCGTTGCTGCCGATGCTTGCGTCTCCGAGCATCGATTCCGGCATGGCTTCAAGTTCAAGGGTGCCGGGACGGGGTTGTGACCAGTACAGCGAGAAGCGCCCGCTCTCATTGCTGCCCATTGCATCCTGGCCGAGGTACTGGCTGTCCGGGTCCAGGGCGTTGGGCTGGAACACCAGGTACAGGCCGATCACATCCGGGTTGCCGGCCAGGCTGGCACGGGCCTGGCGCGTCAGTTCGGCGCGCAGGTCGTTGCCGCCACGGGCCTTGAGCACCTGCACCAGGCGGGCAAAGCCATTGCCGTACTGGTAGGCGTCCATGAAATAGCGCTGGATGCGCAGGGCCTGGGTTTCGGCATGGGCCTGCAGGCGCAGGCGTGCGCTGCTGTCGAGCATTTCGGTATTGGCCTGGTTGACCAATGCCGCGCTGCGCCGCGCCTGGGCCAGCGATGTGGTTACCAGCAGGGCGACGATGGCCAGCAGGCAGAGGCCGGCGAGCAGGGTGATCTTCCACTGGATGGAGAGGCGACGCAGCGGCATGAGGGCTTTCCTTTTCGAGCAAATGCAACGCCCGCGATCAGGCGCGGGCGTTGTCGGCAGCATGGGTCATTCAGCGATGTAGTTGGGTGGGGAGTCCCTGAAGGCTTTGGTCAGCCAGGCCAGGTACAGCAGGCCGAGCAGTGCCCAGACGCCACCGAACAGCAGCGAGTGTGCGTTCAGGTCCAGCCACAGCGAGACGATGATGCAGAAGCCGATGGTGGGTGCCACCAGGTATGTCAGCTGGTTGGCCAGGCCCTGGCGCTTGCCTTCGCGCAGGTAGCAGTGGTTGATCACCGACAGGTTGACGAAGCTGAACGCGACCAGCGCACCGAAGTTGATGATCGAGGTGGCGGTAACCAGGTCGAAGAAGATCGCCGACAGCGAAATCAGCCCCACCACCGCAATATTCAGCACTGGCGTCTTGTAACGCGAGTGCAGGCGGGCGAACAGGCTGGCCGGGATCACATTGTCGCGGCCCATCACGTACAGCAGGCGCGACACGCTGGTCTGCGAGGCCAGGCCCGAGGCGATGGTGTTGATCACGGTGCAGGCGATGAAGATCGACTGGAACAGCTTGCCGCCGACGTACAGGGCGATTTCCGGCAGTGCTGCTTCCTGGTCGTGGAAACGGGACATGGTCGGGAAGTAGGCCTGGATGAAGTACGACACGGTGATGAACACCAGGCCGCCAATCAGGGCGGTGAGGAAGATCGCGCGAGGGATGGTCTTGCCCGGGTCGCGGGTTTCTTCGGACAGGCAGGTCACCGCGTCGAAGCCGAGGAACGAGAAGCACAGGATGGTCGCACCGGCGGCCAGGGCGCTGAGCTGGGTCTGATTGTCGGCGAACGGCAGCAGGCTCCAGGCGGTACCTAGCCCTTCACCCTGGTCCAGGCCGCGCACGCACAGGTAGATGAACACGGCGATGATCGCCACCTGCACGGCCACGAACAGCAGGTTGAAGTGCGCCACCAGGTTCACGCTGCGCATGTTGATCAGGCTGATCAGGGTTACGAAGCCTGCCACCCACATCCATTCCGGTACTTCCGGGAACATGGCCGAAAGGTACAGCTTGGCCAGCAAGGCGTTGACCATTGGCAGCAGCAGGTAGTCCAGCAACGACGACCAGCCGACCAGAAAGCCGACGTGCGGGTTGATCGCGCGCTGGGTGTAGGTGTAGGCCGAGCCCGACTGCGGGAAGCGCCTTACCAGGGTGCCGTAGCTCACGGCGGTGAACAGGATCCCCGCCAGTGCCAGGATGTAGGCGCTGGGTACGTGGCCGGCAGTTATACCGGAAACGATGCCGAAGGTGTCGAACACGGTCATCGGGGTCAGGTAGGCCAGACCGATGATGATAACGTGCCAGAGACGCAGGGTTTTACGGAGTTGGCCGTTGCCGGAAGCGCTGTGGTCAGGCTGCATGCTGGCATGGCTCCTGCGGCTGGGCGTAAACGGCGGGCACGGTGTACTGCGCATGCGGCAAGGGCGAGCGGGTGGGCTCCATGTTGTTCACCTTTATTGTTGGAGCAGCGGGGGCGCGGGGGAGCGCGCAAAGTGGTGAAAATAAAAACGATGGGTAGCTTAGTGTCAAGTTAAACATGACAAGATGTTGCTGGATTGAAATATTTATCGATTAAAGTGGGGTTTTGTTCGGTTTTTGCGCGTTTTTTTGCGGTTGTGATCAATTTTGGTGTTCGCAAAAATTAACGAATGCCCGTCTCCCTTGGCAGGTCTGTCAGGCGTTTCCCAAAAACCGGATTTCTCGAGCCTGGCCAGCGCCAGGGCTGGGCGGCAGTGGTACTCTTGGCGTCCTGTGTGGCCCTTGGCCGCCTACGAAGCCCATATGGACAGCAATCGGTTCTATTCATGAAGAAATCAGTTGGCATCCTTTCCGGCCTGGCTATCGCCATCGCCGTCGCAACCACCGCTGGCGCCTGGTACACCGGCAAGCAGCTGCCTGCGGAGCTGGACAACGCCCTGGTCCGCAGCAACGCGGAACTCAAGAAGGCCCTGGTGAGTACCGGTGGCAGCATGAGCATCGAACGGGTATCGCTGGAGCAGCATTTCTTCAGCAGTACCGCCCAGTACCGGCTCAAGGCCCGCGATATCAACCTGGGCGAAGGCGAAGTGGTGAGTTTCGACGTTGGCGTGACCGACCAGATCGAGCACGGCCCGTTCCCCTGGTCGCGGGTAAAGGCACTGAAGCTGATGCCGGTGCTGGCAGTCAGCAACAGCACGTTGCAGAAGGACGACGCCACCGCGCCGTGGTTCGCCGCAGCGGGCGAGCAGGCCCCGGTCAGCGCACAGACCAGCCTGGGCTACGACGGCAATGTGGTCAGCCAGGTGCACCTGGCTCCGGTCAAGCTCGACGAAGCGGATGGCAACAGCCTCGACTTCTCGGGCATGCAACTGCAAGTCAGTGGTGATCAGGAAGGCAAGGCTTCGAGCTTCCACGGCCAGGCCGATCGGTTCGTGATGAAACTGGTACGCGATGACCAGCCGCCTGCCACCTTCGAGCTCAATGGGCTGAAGGTCGGCGGCCAACTGGCGGCCACCGCGCACGAGGCCATCTACGTTGGCAACGTCGACCTGGCACTGGCGGAAACCAAGGTCACCCTGGGGCCGAAACAGCAGGTGCTGGTGGTCAAGGGGCTGGAGCAGAACGCCCTGCAAACCCTTGAGGGCCCGGATACCGTGGGTGGCCGCGTGGAGTACAAGGTCGGGGATATCACCTGGGATGGCCGTGCGGTGGGCAAGGCGCAGATGGCGGTGAGCATCACGTCGGTCAACGCGCCGGCGCTACAGGCGTTGTCGACGTGGTACCAGGCGCATCTGCCGGAATTCGAGGCCGCAGCTGCCGCTGGCCAGCCGGTGCCGGAAATCCAGATGGACGATGAGGAGAAGGCAAGGTTCCAGGGCGAGCTGCAGAAACTGCTGGCTGCCAAGCCCCGGGTGGCGGTGGAAAACCTGTCGTTCAGGACTGCTAATGGTGAAAGCCGCTTCGACCTGTCGATGGGCTTCGCCGCCCCGGCCAGCTTCGACCTGCCGCCTGACCAGTTGAGCAAGCAACTGATCACCGAGGTGAAGAGCAAGCTGTCGTTGTCCAAGCCGATGATCGGTGACCTGGCAACCTTGCAGGCACTGCTGGATGGCCAGACCGACGCCCAGGCCATCGCCATGCAATCGAGCCAGGCCGGGGAAATGGTCGGCATGATGGCGCTGCAGAGCGGCATGGCCACCGTGCAGGGCAATGATGTGGTGAGCAGCCTGCACTATGCCGACGGCATGGTCGACTTCAACGGCAAGAAGATGACCGTGGAAGAGTTTGCCATGCTCATGGCGGCGCAGCTGGCGGCCCTGTCGCCGCAGGGCTGATCGGCTAAGCCTGTACCGGCCCTATCGCCGGCAAGCCGGCTCCCACAGGGATTGCACAAATGTTGCTGGCAGTAGTGATCCTGTGGGAGCTGGCTTGCCGGCGATAGGGCCAGCACAGGCAACACAAAAACCACTTTAGAATTCGCTGGATTGTCTGTAGCCTTCGGCCTCCGATAATAATCCGCGCCCGCAGAGGGCCGTGGCGGCCTTTGTGCCGTCCGGCACCCTTAGCCGATCTGTCAGGGCCGGGTGATACACTCGATTTGACGCGCGCACGCGCCTGCAGGTCCAGCGATCATGACCCAGATTTCCGAACGCCTGTTGGTTCAGGCCCACCTCGACGCCAAGCAGCCAAACCCGCTGACAGCCGAGCAGGAGGCCGAATACCGTGCGGCCATCGCTGCCGAGCTCAAGGCCCAGAACGCCGTGCTGGTCGCCCACTATTACTGCGACCCGGTCATCCAGGCGCTGGCCGAAGAAACCGGCGGCTGCGTGTCCGACTCGCTGGAAATGGCCCGTTTCGGCAAGAACCACCCGGCCGAAACCGTGATCGTTGCCGGTGTGCGCTTCATGGGCGAGACGGCGAAAATCCTAACCCCGGAAAAGCGCGTGCTGATGCCCACCCTGGAGGCCACCTGTTCGCTCGATCTGGGCTGCCCGGTGGAAGAGTTCTCGGCCTTCTGTGACCAGCACCCCGAGCGCACCGTGGTGGTTTACGCCAACACTTCCGCAGCCGTGAAGGCCCGTGCCGACTGGGTGGTGACCTCGAGCTGCGCGCTGGAAATCGTCGAAAGCCTGATGGACAACGGCGAAACCATCATCTGGGGCCCGGACCAGCACCTGGGGCGCTACATCCAGAAGCAAACCGGTGCCGACATGCTGCTGTGGGACGGTGCCTGCATCGTTCACGAAGAGTTCAAGTCGCGCCAGTTGGCCGACATGAAGGCGCTGTATCCGGATGCGGCGATTCTGGTGCACCCCGAGTCGCCTGAAGCGGTGATCGAGCTGGCCGACGCGGTGGGCTCCACCAGCCAGCTGATCAAGGCTGCCCAGACCCTGCCGAACAAGACCTTCATCGTCGCCACCGACCGCGGCATCTTCTACAAGATGCAGCAGCTGTGCCCGGACAAGGAGTTCGTCGAAGCCCCCACCGCCGGTAACGGCGCGGCATGCCGCAGTTGCGCGCACTGCCCGTGGATGGCGATGAACACCCTGGAGCGTGTGCTGGATTGCCTGCGTAATGGCACGAACGAGATCTTTGTCGACCCGGCGCTGGTGCCGAAGGCGATCAAGCCGTTGAACCGGATGCTGGACTTTACCCAGGCAGCGCGCCTGAAGTTGTCCGGTAACGCCTGAGATTGCTGGGGCCGCTCTGCGGCCCATTCGCAGCACAAGGCTGCTCCTACAAGAGATCACATTCCCTTGTAGGAGCAGCCTTGTGCTGCGAATGGAGCGCGAAGCGCTCCCTCAATATTCAGCGCCCCATCATTTCCTGAACCATGCGCTGCTGCTCCATGATCTCGCGCTGGCGCTGGTCAATCTGTGCTGCCAGCGGGAAGTTTGCGCCCGACCTGCGCTTGGCGTAATCCAGCTGCTGGATCGCCTGGTCGAAATCGCCCACCAGGGTGAAGTACTCTGCCCGCGCCCGGTGCAAGCCAATGGTATTTCCTGAAAGGCCCCGCACTTCGGCCATGTCGTACCACACGTCCGGGTCATCCGGCCGGCTCTTCACCAGTTCGTTCAGCACCTTTTCCGCCTCGGCGGGCTTGTTCAGTTTCACCAGCAGATCGGCACGCACCTGCTTCAGCGGGTAGTTGCCCGGGTACAGCCCCTGCATGCGTTCAGCACGCTGCTGCGCATCCGCCAGGCGGTTGTTGGTGATGTCCAGGTCGATCTGCGCCAGGTTGTAGGTAATGTCGTTGGGCGCCTTGGCCAGCAGCGGCTTTAGCAGCTCGCGCGCCTCGTTCAGCTGGCCACCTTTGATCTGCGCCAGGGCCAGGCCGTAACGCGCGGCGTCCAGCTTGGGGTCTTCGTCCAGCTGGGCGCGGAAGCGTTTGGCCGCCAGCCCCGGGGTGCCTTCGTAGGTAAGCGCCACCCGGGCACGGATCAACTGGTAGCGCATGCTGTCCTCGACGCCGCCCTTGGGGGCCTGCTCGGCACGGTTGCGGGTGTCGGCGATACGCGACTCGGTTACCGGGTGAGTCAGCAGGAATTCCGGCGGCTTGGCGTCGTAGCGGTACTGCCGGGCCAGGCGCTCGAACATGGTCGGCATGTTGCGTGGGTCGTAGCCGGCCTTTTCCAAGTTCTGGATGCCGATACGGTCGGCTTCCTGTTCGTTCTGCCGCGAGAAGCGCCGCTGTTCCTGGATCGCCGCCGCCTGGGTGCCGGCGATCACACCGATACCGGCATCACCGCCGCCACCGGCCGCCAGCACGATACCGGCCAGCAGCGCCGCCATCATCGGCAGTTGCATGCGCTGCTGGGCCTCGACGCCGCGGGCGAAGTGGCGCTGCGACAAGTGCGCCAGTTCGTGGGCCAGTACCGAGGCGTACTCGCCTTCCGTCTGGGCGTTGAGGAACAGCCCGCCGTTTACCCCGACGATGCCGCCCGGGGCGGCAAAGGCGTTGAGCTCGCGGCTATCGATGAGGATGAATTCCAGGCGGCGGTCCTGCAGCTGGCTGGTTTCGGCCAGGCGATACACGCTGGTCTCGACGTAGTCCTTCAGCTGCGGGTCGTTGAGCTGGTTGACCTGGCCGCGCAGCAGGCTCAGCCAGGCACGGCCGAGCTGGTGCTCCTGTTGCGGCGAGACGATCGCGGAACTGGCATCACCCAGTGATGGCAGGTCGTCAGCATGGCCAGGAAGGGCCAACAGGCAGGCCAGCGTCAGCAGGGTAGGGCGCAGTAGATTCATGCATGAAGCTCGCGTCGGTCAAAGATACCTACTGTAGCGGGCTCACACGTTGGCGACCAGTGGCGCTATCCTAGCCGGCCAAATCCAGATACAGCCTGGCAATGCCTTTGGAGAGCCCCGCAATGAGTGAAACCCTGACCTGTGACGCCGAACTGGACGCCAGCGGGCTGAATTGCCCTTTGCCGCTGCTGAAGGCCAAGATGGAACTCAACCGCCTGGCCAGCGGCGCGGTGCTCAAGGTAATCGCCACCGACGCCGGCTCCCAGCGCGACTTCCGCACTTTTGCCCAGTTGGCCGGTCATACCCTGCTGCGGGAAACGGCCGAGGCCGGTACCTACACTTACTGGCTACGCAAGGCCTGAGTCTTTCCAAGGATCGTCAATGTTCAAAGTGCTTCGCGACTGGATGCAGCGCTACTTCTCCGATGAGGAAGCGGTGGTGCTGGCGGTCCTGTTGTTCCTGGCTTTTACTGCGGTACTCACCCTCGGTGGCATGCTTGCGCCGGTGCTGGCGGGCATGGTGCTGGCGTTTCTGATGCAGGGGCTGGTCAATGCCCTGGAGCGCTTGCGGGTACCCACCCGGTTGGCGGTGATGCTGGTGTTCGCCCTGTTCATGGGCGCGTTGGCGGTGTTCATGCTGGTGCTGGTGCCGCTGCTGTGGCACCAGTTGATCACCCTGTTCAACGAACTGCCGGGCATGCTCGGCAAGTGGCAGTCGCTGTTGTTGCTGTTGCCCGAGCGCTACCCGCACCTGGTGTCGGACGAGCAGGTGCTGCATGCCATCGAGTCGGTGCGCGGGGAAATCGGCAAGTTCGGCCAGTGGGCGCTGACCTTCTCGCTATCGAGCCTGCCGCTACTGGTCAACGCCATGATCTACCTGGTGCTGGTGCCGATCCTGGTGTTTTTCTTTCTCAAGGACCGCGAACTGATCGGCCGTTGGGTCAGCGGCTACCTGCCGCGTCAGCGCAGCCTGCTGAACCGGGTGGGCAGCGAGATGAACCGGCAGATCGCCAACTACATCCGCGGCAAGGGCATCGAGATCCTGATCTGCGGCATTGCCACCTACATCGCCTTCATCAGCCTGGGGCTCAACTACGCCGCGTTGCTGGCGCTGCTGGTGGGGCTGTCGGTGGTGGTGCCTTACGTGGGCGCGGTTGTGGTGACCGTGCCGGTGACGTTGATCGCATTGTTCCAGTGGGGCTGGGGTGACCAGTTCATCTACCTGATGACGGTGTACGCGATCATCCAGGCGCTGGACGGCAACGTGCTGGTGCCGCTGCTGTTCTCCGAGGCGGTGAGCCTGCACCCGGTGGCGATCATCTGCGCGGTGTTGCTGTTTGGCGGGTTGTGGGGGTTCTGGGGGATTTTCTTTGCCATCCCGCTGGCGACCTTGATCAAGGCCGTGCTGGATGCCTGGCCGCGGCAGGAGCCTAGTGTGTCACCGATGCTGTAATTTTGGGGCTGCTTTGCAGCCCATCGCGACACAAGGCCGCTCCTACAGGGATACGCGATTTCCTGAGCGGCCTTGTGTCGCGAAAGGGGCGCAAAGCGCCCCCAACGATCTCAAGCCTTGTTCAGGGCCTGGGCAGCAGCCAGTACTGCATCCACATGCCCGGGCACCTTCACCCCGCGCCATTCGTGGCGCAGCACACCGTCCTTGTCGATCAGGAAGGTGCTGCGGTCAACGCCCATATATTCCTTGCCATACAGCTTCTTCAGCTTGATCACATCGAACAGCTGGCACAGGGCTTCGTCCTTGTCGCTGATCAGCTCGAACGGGAAGCCTTGCTTGGCCTTGAAGTTCTCGTGCGACTTGATGCCATCGCGCGACACGCCGAACACCACGGTGTTGGCTGCGGCAAAGGCATCGTGCTGGTCACGAAAACCCTGGCCCTCGGTGGTGCAGCCCGGGGTACTGTCCTTCGGGTAGAAGTACACCACCACCTGCCGGCCCTTGAGCTCGGCCAGGCTGACGGTTTGCCCGCTGGTGGCCTGGGCCTGGAAGTCGGCAACGGGTTGGTCGAGTGCTACGGCCATGGTCGGTTTCCTTACATTGGGTTCTGTGGACGCCATGGCTCGATCAGCGCATCGAGGTTCAGGGCATCGGCAAAGTCCAGGAACTGGTCACGCAGCCAGCTGATCTGGGTGCCGGCCGGCAGAATCACGGTGAACTGGGCGTTGAGCATGCTGCTGCCGGTCTGCGGTGCCAGGTAGGTATCGCAGGTCATGGCTTCCAGCTCGACGCGGTGGTCGAGGAAGAACTGGCACAGCTCGTTGATGATGTCCGGCCGGTAGGCGGCGCTGACGTAGGCGACGTAGGGCAGGGCCTGCGGGCGCACTTCCTGGTCGGCGCTGCGCACCACGTCCAGGGTCAGGCCGTGCTTCTTGCCCAGGCCCGGCAGCATGGCTTCGAGGCGTGCCAGGGCGTCCCAGCTGCCACCAACCTGCAGTACCAGGGCGCTGGTCTCGCCGTGGCGGCTCAGGCGCGAGGTGACCACCGCGCAGCGGTTCTCGAACGCAGCGCGGCTGAGGACGTTGGCCAGTTCCATGGGGTTCGGGCCCAGGGCACTGATGACAAGGAATTGTTCGCGGACGGTGGGGGTGGACATGCAGCATTCCTAAAGCGATGAGCGGTCGGCACAGGACGGGCGAAAGCCTCCTGTCGGCAGGGCCCGGGGCTCGCATGCGAGGTCGTGGACGCTGGCGGGGAGCAAGGTCGACGGCCCGGCGGGCCGCGCTGCACCGATCAAAGCATCAAGGGTAGCGAAATAAGGCGCCGAGGGGAATGCTCCGCCCGCCTGCTTCGCTTGTGCAAGGCCGATGCCCCCAGTACCATTACCGCTCTCTTTTTCCGGCAGGAGCAGTTACATGATTGCGGGCAGTATGGTGGCATTGGTCACTCCCATGGATGCACAAGGGCGTCTTGACTGGGACAGCCTCGACAAACTTGTAGACTTCCACCTGGAAAACGGCACCCATGCGATCGTCGCTGTCGGCACCACCGGTGAGTCCGCCACGCTGGATGTCGAAGAACACATCCTGGTCATCAAGCACGTGGTTGAGCGCGTCAAGCGCAGCAGCCGCCGCATCCCGGTCATCGCCGGCACCGGTGCCAACTCCACTGCCGAAGCCGTGCACCTGACCCAGAACGCCAAGAGCGCTGGTGCCGACGCCTGCCTGCTGGTGGTTCCGTACTACAACAAGCCGACGCAAGAAGGCCTGTACCAGCACTTCAAGCACATCGCCGAAGCCGTCGACATCCCGCAGATTCTCTACAACGTACCCGGCCGCACCTCCTGCGACATGCAGGCCGATACCGTGATCCGCCTGTCGAAGGTCAAGAACATCATCGGCATCAAGGAAGCCACCGGCGACCTGGTACGCGCCAAGGCCATCCTCGATGGCGTCGACAAAGACTTCATCGTCATGTCCGGCGACGACCCGACCGCCGTCGAGCTGATCCTGATGGGCGGCAAGGGCAACATCTCCGTCACCGCCAACGTCGCCCCGCGCGAAATGGCCGACCTGTGCGAGGCCGCCCTTGAGGGCAATGCCGAGAAGGCCCGCGCAATCAACGAAAAACTCATGCCGCTGCACAAAGACCTGTTCTGCGAGTCCAACCCGATCCCGGTGAAATGGGCGCTCGTCGAAATGGGCCTGATGCACAAAGGCATTCGCCTGCCGCTGACCTGGCTGAGCGAAGGCTGCCACGAAAAAGTCCGTACTGCCTTGCGCCAGTCCGGCGTACTGGTTTAAGAGGAAGTACACCGCATGAAGCGACTGGCTGGTCTTTCCGCCCTTGCCCTGATCATTTCCAGCACCAGTGGGTGTGGCTGGCTGTGGGGCGAGGATGGCTATTTCCGCGACCGCGGCAGCGATTATCTGCAGGCGCGCCCGACTGCGCCGATGCAGCTGCCGCCGGACGCCAGCAACGTCAAGCGCCTTGACCCGCTGCTGCCGATCCCACGCAACGTCGCCGACGACAGCGCCACCGGCGAATTCGAGGTGCCTCGCCCGCAACCGATGACCGGTGGCGCCGCCCAGGTTACCGACTACAGCCTGCAGCGCAGCGGCAGCAGCCGTTGGGTGCTGGCCCAGCATTCGCCGGCCGAGGTATGGCCGGTGGCTCGCCAGTTCTTCGAGGACAATGGCTTCCGCATCGCCGAAGAGCGCCCGCAGACCGGTGAATTCAACACCACCTGGCAGCGTTTCGACGAACTGTCGGCTTCGCTCGGCCAGCGCCTGGCCAGCACTGCCAGCAGCGCTGACAGCGAAGTGCGCGTGCGTGTACGCATGGAGCCTGGCGTGCAGCGCAACACCTCCGAGGTGTATGTGGTCAGCGTCGAGCGCCCGGCTGGCAGCACTGCCGAGCCCGATTTCCCGTCCACCTCCAGCAACACCGGTGCCGATGCCCTGCTGGTCGACGAAATGCTTGCCAGCATGAATCGCAGCGCCGAGAAGGGCGGTTCGGTATCGCTGCTGGCCGCGCGCGATTTCGACGCGCCAAGCCGCGTCAGCCTGAGCGAAGACGGCAGTGGCAACCCGGTGCTGTACCTGGGCGCCGACCTGGACCGCGCCTGGTCCAGCGTGGGTCGTGCCCTGGAGCAGGGTGGCGAGTGGCGTGTCGAGGACATCAACCGCAGCCTTGGCCTGTACTACATCAACCTGTCTGAAAAGCCTGAAGACAAGCAGAACCAGCCTGGCTTCTTCGGCCGCATGTTCGGCAGCGAACCGACCAAGGAAGAGCGTGAAGCCCGTGCCGAGCGCTACCAGGTTCGCCTGAGCAAGGTGGGTGAGAGCGTGCAGGTCACGGTCGAGAAGAACATCAACACCGTGGCCCCGGCCGATGTCGCCCGCCGCGTGCTGAGCGCCATTCAGGACCACCTGGGCTAAGTGCGCTTCGCGGTACTCGGAAGCGGCAGCCAGGGAAACGGCACGCTGATCGCCAGTGGTGACACGTTCATCCTGGTCGATTGCGGGTTCTCCCTGCGCGAGACCGAGCGGCGCCTGGCGCTGCTCGGCGTGTCGGCAGCCCAGCTCAGTGCGGTACTGGTCACCCACGAACATGCCGACCACGTGCATGGGGTCGGCTTGCTGTCACGGCGCTACAATGTACCGGTCTACCTCAGCCAGGGGACCTTGCGCGGCATGCGCAAGCCGGTGGAGGTGGCCGGTTTTCTCGCTTGTGGCCAAAGCCTGCGTATCGGCAGCCTGGAAGTGACCGCGGCGCGGGTCGAGCACGACGCCTACGAGCCGCTGCAGTATGTGGTCAGTGACGGCCAGCGGCGCTTCGGCATGCTGACCGACCTGGGCTCGTACGACGCGCTGCTGCTGGAGCGTTACCAGGGCCTGGATGCGCTGCTGATCGAGGCCAACCACTGCCGCGACCTGCTGGCACGCGGTCACTACCCGGCCTTCCTGAAGCAGCGGGTGGGTGGCATGCAAGGACATTTGAACAATCACCAGGCCGCGCGCCTGGTGCACGAGTTGGGCTGGAGCAACCTGCAACACCTGGTGCTGGCCCACCTCAGCAGCAAGAACAACCTGCCACACTTGGCTCGCCAGTGCTTCGTCGATACCCTTGGGTGCGACCCGGACTGGCTCCAGGTGGCGAATCAGGAACACGGGCTCGACTGGCGCGAAATCGCCTAGCCCAACACCTCAAGCAAGCGGAGCCCAATCATGGAAAAACGCGACGAACTCTACCGCGGCAAGGCCAAATCGGTTTACAAGACCGACGACGCCGACCGCTTGATCCTGCTGTTCCGTAACGACACTTCGGCGTTCGACGGCAAGCGCATCGAACAGCTCGACCGCAAAGGCATGGTGAACAACAAGTTCAACGCCTTCATCATGCAGAAACTGGAAGAAGCCGGCGTGCCGACCCAGTTCGACAAACTGCTGGGCGACAATGAGTGCCTGGTGAAGAAGCTGGACATGATTCCGGTCGAGTGCGTGGTGCGCAACTACGCCGCCGGCAGCCTGGTCAAGCGCTTGGGCGTGGAGGAGGGCATCAAGCTGGAGCCGTCCACCTTCGAACTGTTCCTGAAGAACGACGAGAAGGGCGACCCCTTCATCAACGAATCCCACGTTGTCGCGTTTGGCTGGGGCACTGCCGAGCAGCTGGCCGAAATGAAAAAGCTGTCGCTGAAAGTCAACGAAGTGCTGAGCAAGCTGTTCGATGATGCCGGCCTGCTGCTGGTCGACTTCAAGCTGGAATTCGGCGTATTCCATGGCCAGATCGTGCTGGGCGACGAGTTCAGCCCGGACGGCTGCCGCCTGTGGGACAAAGAGACCCGCAAGAAGATGGACAAGGACCGCTTCCGTCAGGGCCTGGGCGACGTTATCGAAGCCTACGAAGAAGTTGCCAAGCGCCTGGGCGTGCCGCTGTAAGCGGCGCGTTCACGCAAGCGCCTGATACCACGCGATTTTTTTTAAAAAAAGGTTTGCGTTTTAAAAGAACGCTGGTATGATGCGCGGCATTGGAGAGATGCCGGAGTGGTCGAACGGGACGGATTCGAAATCCGTTGTACTGGCAACAGTACCTAGGGTTCAAATCCCTATCTCTCCGCCATATTAAAGGCCCCGAGCGCTGTATAGCACTCGGGGCTTTTTTCGTTTGGGGGAATTTTGGGGGAATGGGGGAGCGTGTAATTCCCCCAAGCGTTCGCTATCATTCCGCCATGGCCTACTACGAAAAGCGCGGTGACAGCTGGCGCGCCCAGATTCGCCGCAAAGGATATCCAACCCTTTCCGCCACCTTTGACACCAAGGCAGAAGCCCAGCGATGGGCGGCCGAGATCGAGGGTGATATGTCGCGTGCGCGCTTCGTCGACATGCGTGAGGCCGAGAGCACCACTCTGGCTGAGGCGCTGGACCGGTACCTATCAGAGGTTACCTCTACCAAGAAGGGCGCCAAGCAGGAACAGGTCCGCATCAAGAAGTGGAAGGAGCACAAGTTGGCCAGCAAGGCCCTCGCGGCGATCCGCTCGAGCGACATGGCCACCTACCGCGATGCTGAGCTCAAGGAAGGCAAGTCGACCGCGACAGTCCGCCTGAACCTGGCAGTGATCAGCCACCTTTACACTGTGGCCACCAAGGAATGGGGCATTGAAGGACTGACCAACCCGTGCCGGGCGATCCGGATGCCCAAGGGCAGCAAGGAGAGGGATCGTCGCCCGACGCCGGCGGAGCTCGCCGCGCTCTACAAGGCGGCCGGCCAGATGAACGCCCAGCTGCCGGTGTTCATTGAGTTGGCGGTGGAGACCGCGATGCGACGGTCTGAGCTGCTGATGCTTCGCCGCGACCAGGTGCGCGGCAAAGTGGCCTACTTGGAAGACACCAAGAACGGCGAGAGGCGCGCGGTGCCACTTTCCTCCCGGGCAATTGCCCTGCTGGATGGCTTGCCCACGCCGATCGGTGGCGGCCGGTACTTCAACCTGGCCCTCAACACGATTAGCAACTATTTCCCCAGGGCCTGCGTGGCCGCTGGGATTGTAGGCTTGCGCCTTCACGACCTGCGCCATGAGGCAACCAGTCGTTTCTTCGAGCGAGGCTTCACGATGATGGAAGTCGCGAGTATCACGGGGCACAAGACCCTGGCGATGCTCAAGCGCTACACGCACCTCAGCCCGCAAGACCTCGCCGAAAAGTTAGGGTGAGGTTATCATGCCGGCTCTTCAAGCAAGATTGATCAAGGAAGCTAAATGAGGCCGCTGCCCGAAGGTTTGCGCAGGATATGTGTCGTTTTAGGCATGTCGCTTTCAATCGGTTGGGTTTTACTTCTGGCAATAGGAACTCACTTTTTCACTAGAGAGTGGCCGATTGCATTTGTCGTGACGATAGCAGTGACCCCCTTCCTATACGTAGCGCCGTTCCTGCTTTCCCATATTGCATGTTGGGTGAAAGAAGGCTTCAACGAGGGGCGAAACAGTAATCAATAGGCCTATCTCATGCGACGCCGCGTAGGGTCGGCGGCGTTTGTCTTTGCCTACCCACCTTGGGCTTCTGGTGGGCGCCGTCCCGAACCTCTCGCAGGAACTTACGCACGTCCTCTTTCAGCCAGCAGTGCCGGTTGCCCATCTTAAAGCTCTTGGGCAGCCACGGCACGCCGCGGCGAATCCCTTCCCTGATTGACGCCTCGGTGCGGCCCAGCAGCTTGGCCAAGCCCTCTACCGTCAACACCTCAGTCTCTTCACTCATACCTTCCTCCCGGCCTGACGCGCCAGATTCTGGTTGTCACGCTGATCTGTCACGTCAGTCGCCTTCAGTTCATTGATTACTGATTCGATGCCGGCCACATAGCTGCCAGGCCGGCCCACCATTGCTCCGGCCAATCGCTCTACTACTACCTCGACCGGCGAGCCCCGAAGCGAGGCGACCAGGTCAACCGCCCAGCGCCTCGCCTCCAGGTACATGAGCCGGTTGATTGGCCCGGTTGCAGGCATTGCTACGCCTGAGGTCCTGATGCCTTGGTCGACGGCCTGCGGAGCTGGTGCCTTTGCGGCCGATCTCGACACGACCGAGTTGATCCGCCCGCGGCCCCGCTTCAGCCCCATCGACTCAATGATCTCCTTCGCTGCCTGGCTGACATCCCGCTTGCTCATGAACGCCCCCGGAAGTGGTCGGCTAGCACCAGGCGCCCGTCCAGGCCGCAGGCGGCAGACAGGTCGAGGACCTGGCCAAAGGTGGTGTCGCGCTGCTGCAGGGCATCCCACAGCAGCAAGAGCAGGCCGGCCTGGCTCATGGCTCCTGCTCCCGAGGCTTTTCCGTCTGCTGCGCCTCGTCACGATCAAGAAGCCGGTCGATCCGGGCGAGGAGTGTGTCGCGATACTCGACGTTGACCAGGTCGTCGTTGATGTAGGCGATCGCCTCCCGCAGCAGTTTGTCGGCTTCCTGTAACTGGGTCTCACGCTCTTCCAGCTTGGCCTGCAGGTCCCCCTCGCTTGCGCCGGCGATTACCGCCAGCCCTCGGCCAGCTGAGACCAGATCACCCAGCTTGGTGAACGGCAGGATGCTCGTGAGTGGCGCTGCTTCGCTGGCGCGCAGCACCAAGGTGATGCGATCAGGCTGCGTCATGGGTTACCCCCTTGCTGTCGGCTGCCTTGGCGAGCGCATCGAGGAGAGCGTTAGCGCGGGCGCGGCCGTCCAACTCGTTGCGGATCGCCGTGATGATCAAGCTGTTCATGCTGCGGTCATCAGCGTCCGCCGCGGCTGCTACCTGGTCGCGCATTCCATCGGGCAGGCGGACCACAAATTTGTCAGCGGTGCGGCTGTCGTATTCAAAGGCCATGAGTCACCTCCTGTCCCTTCTGCGCCTGGATACGCTCGTAGATTTCCTGGCGGTGCACAGCTACGCCTTCGGGCGCTTCGATGCCCAGGCGAACCTGCATTCCGTTGACGCCCAGTACCGTGACGCTGATGTCGTCGTTGATGCGGATGGTTTCGCCAATTTTTCTGGTGAGAATAAGCATGCTCTGGTTCCTTCAGTGAGATTTGGATGCGCGCCTGCGCTGTTCAGTGAGTCGATGACAGACCCGGCATGACTTGAGTCCGCGCTTGGTCACATATGTGTTTGCGGTGTTGCGCTCATGTCCGTGGCGGCAGTGCGTTTTGTTTGCGCCGGTGTCTCTGCCTTTTGCTTTCTTGTCCTGCATGTTTACGATGTGCGAACCGAGGAAGAGATGGGCTGGATTCACGCAAAGAGGGTTGTCGCAGCGATGGCATACACAGGAGCCATGTGCTCCTGGGGCGTCCGGGATCGGTCCGTTGTGCAGTTCGAACGAAAAGCGGTGCGCTGACAGTGCACGGCCCTTTACTGTGATTTTTCCGTAGAGTCGTTCACCATCACCGCGAGTGCCGCCGGTCCAGGTCCAGCAGTCGTTCTCAGTGGTGCGGTTCACCTTCGCCCAGAAGCGCTCGATGGTTTTTTCCGGATAGAGGCTTTCCACAGTTTTCTCCTTTCTCCGGGCAAGCCGGTGGCCCGCCGCGTTTATTGGCTTTCGCAAAAACTGGTTGGGTTAAATCAGGCGGAAGGCGTCACGCCACCGCCAAGGCGCACTCAGCGCGCCGGGTTGCTATACGGGTTTCAATCTTTCGCTCACCGCTGTTGCCGCCACGGCGTATGCGCATTGCATGGTCGTCACCGATCATTCCATGGATGGCCATAAGCAAGGCTAGGGCGGTGGTGGCGGGGCTGATGATCTGGCGCCTGAACGCTTCGAGGACCAGGCCGCGCATGGTCCTGGCGCCCAGCTTGAATCGGGCGTCCTCGATGCGCTTTTCAACGGTCTTTGGGCTGATACCCATCAGGCGTGCAATCTCTTTTTGCGTCAGATCGCTGGCTGCATACAGAGTCGCCTCAAGTTCGCGCGGAGCGAGCCCCATGCCGAGAAAACCGGTCCAGCCGCTGGCGGTGATGGTTTGAGTGGTCATTTAGGCTTGCTCCATGCAAAAAGTCGATGGAGTAAATATAGGGCAACACATAATTGGTGTCTATAGGCATTCACATAAATTTATGCGAAGCCAAAAAAACCGCCATGAAGGCGGTTAGGGATATCGCCGGACGGCTAGAGGAGAAAAGCTGATTTTGGCATTTTTCCGTCCACGACGGTCCCAACGATCTCCCAGGTGTCGTCCATTTTTTTGGCTGGAAAGGCTGGGTTAAGTGGTGTTAGGTAAAAGTCCCCGGCGTCTCGTACAAGCTGTTTGAAGGTTGCCTCGTTGGAGTCAATCATCCTAGCGACTACGTATTGACCTGGTCGTGGCTCAATGTCCGGCGCCACCAGTATCAGCACGCCTTCGGGGAAGGAAATACCTGACTGACTGGTCATCGACGATCCGATCACCTTCAGCCAAAAACCATTTTCACCAGCCCACACGTCCGAGTGATGGCTCGGACATGCCGCGATATTGGCAACACTCATTGCTTCACTTGGGCTCCCTGCCTGTACCCACGATATCTCTGGGTACGAGAAGTACCTGGTTGGAGCCAAAGCAGGGGCAACGTTGGAGTCGAAGCCTGGAGCATCGAAGCCTGGGACATCATCATTCTGGAGCATGGTCCCTATGCCAGCCTCAAGCCAGATTGCAGAAACTCCGCAAGCCCGAGCAATGGTCGAGTTGTATGAAGAGCGCTGAGATCGCCCGCGCTCAAGGTCTGAAATCGACGCTTGGTTGATTCCGGTCATAGCGGCCAGCTCGGCCTGCGTGAGGCGTGCGTGCTTCCGCGCAGCCTTAATGCGGTCTTTGTATTCCATCTCTGGATTATCACCGGCATCCCCATATGCTTGCAAAATGGTATTCCTATAATCTAATGTATGGGCATTCACATATGGAGCATGCCATGCTCGAAATCTATCAGCGCCTTGTGGAGCACTTTGGTGGTCAGGATCTGACAGCTGCTGCCCTCAAGGTCAACCAAAGTACCGTTTCGGGCTGGGTCCGAGGCAAGCACGCGATGTCTGCCGAGACTGCTTTTTTGGCTCAACGTAAAACTTGTGGGGCCTTCTCGGCGATTGAGTTGCGGCCGTCTCTAGCTGAAGTCTCCCCAACCTTGAACGAAACGATACGCCCGACCACTACCGTGCACCAGTCGGGAAATCCCTCTGTTCATCCATCCAGTACCGCGCAGGCCACCCAATGAAGCCGCGTGCATTGCTGGCGTTAGCTGCGCGCCAATCGGCGTTGTCGACCGAGCTATTCGTCCAGGCGGAGTACGACCTGGACGAAGTGTTCGTTGAGCTTTGGGGTAGCGGCGCGCTGATCGGCTACGCCCGCCTAGTGCGGCGGGAAAGCGCCACTGAGTTCAGGGCTGGCCGCCCTGTAGCAACGTTTGAATTAGTGGAATTGCTTTCGGCGCATTCTCCATGCCCAGGTCCACTAGTTTCGTTATCAGCTGTTTTGTGGTCTCGCCGGGAGCTTCGCGCAGAGCTTTCAGAATGCCGCTTTTCTGCTCCTCGGGAAGGTTCGATGCCTGGACTTTCGCTTCAATCAACTGGCGGAGGGTGTCCTCGTGAAGCTTGACCGTTACCGTCCCAAGGATCGCTCCAAGACCGCCATCGTCTTCAAGGAAATCGATACCCCTGGCTGTGATGGTGGCGTGGTGAATCGCCCTGGTGCCACCGAGATACTGACTGTCGAGAAGGGTAACCAGCCCGTGCTCCCTCAGGTAGTAGAGATTGCTCTGGCAATCCTCTTCATTCCCAAGGCTCGTGACCTCGTCCGATTCGTTCGGATAGCAGTCCCTAAGATGCTCCAGCAGCTCGCGCTGCAATGTACGACTTATCTTCATTTGCCGGGCCTCCGTGGCCTTCGTTTCGAGTGGAGTCAGAACGATATCACGGATTGGCCCGGCACCCTTTTGCGGCCTGGGTAAACCCCAGACAGCAAAAAGCCAGCTCGCGAGGCTGGCTCTTTTAACACCGTCCCCGGCAAGGGACTTTTTGAATCTTCGTTCTGTAGGAGGACGAGATGCACCCGAAAAATACCACCGAGGCACCGCCAACGCAAGCGGGCTTGCTCGTGACCATGGCGACAAAATTCAACCAGAACGGCGATGAGTTCTTCTTCTCGACGGTGCCTGGGATCAGCTGCTCTGAGGCGTTCAACTTTGCAAGTGCCAATCTGAACGCAGCAGAAGACCTGCTCGGCCAGCTCGTCCAGGTCAATGCAAGCTGTAACTTGGCTTTTGCGATCCGCGCATTGGTTGGCCAAGCGAGAGCGCTGATCGACTCCGGGATTGGATCTGTCGAGCAGGCCGAAGACTTCGCGCCACAAAACCTTGTATCTCCGGTTCGTGGCGCGGGGGTGTCGGAATGAGCCATCCCATGACCAAGTTTTCTTCCCCCGCCAAGCGCGTAGAGGAGGGGCTTGAGCTGCTGGCGATCCTCGCCGAGGTGCTTGAGCACAACGGCGGCTTCAAGGACAGCGACCCAGGCGAACACCCAGCAATGATCGGCGAACGCGGCGAGGACGGCATCATCCGTTCCATGCGAGTAATCGCCTGGGCGGCTCACCGTGAGTTTTGTCGGATGGCTACGGACTTGGAGATCCCCCAATGAACCAGATTGTCCCGGTGTGGCAGCAAGATGGCTTGCATGGTGAGATCGTCCACGACGTGACGCTCACCGCAGCGGATATCGCGCGTTTCAACGAAGCGCGCGAATCATTCAAGTTGATCAAAGCCTTGTACTGGGCGCATGTCGTGCCCTCGCTCGGCGGATTCGACAATCCTGTAGCCGGCGAACTTGAGCGCCTATTCGAGCGCGTCGTTTTCGACACGCGAAACTTTATGTGGCCTCACCGAAACGCGGCTGCCTTCCATGAAGCGAAGGATGTGGGAGGTGCGGCATGAACCTGATCGCCGCCACCGCACTCACTATGTCTTCTCGCGACATCGCGGACTTGGTTGGATCTCGTCACGACAAGGTGAAGCAGTCGATTGAGCGTCTTGTAGAGCGCCGCGTGATCGTCCAACCCCCAATGGGGGATGAACAGACCGTCGATTCTCTTGGGCGCCCCCGTACCGAATCCGTCTACCACGTCAACAAGCGCGACAGCTTCGTTGTCGTCGCGCAGCTCTCACCCGAGTTTACTGCGGCGCTGGTAGACCGCTGGCAAGAGCTGGAAGCCAAGCTTGCTGGTCGACCAATCGTTCCGCAGAGCCTGCCGGAGGCCCTGCGCCTTGCTGCTGACCTCGCCGAGGAAAAAGCGGTGCTGGCGCTGGAGAACCAGCAGCAGGCCAAGAAGATCGAGGCCTTGGAAAACCTGTTCATGCCAGGCGAGACGGTTCCGCAGTTCGCCAAGCGGCTCAACGGTGTGAATTCCCAGCTGGTGCTGGCATTTCTGGCCGAGCTGAAGTGGATCTACAACACCGAATCTGACCCCGACCATTCGCCCAAGTATCGCGTGTATGCCATGGCGCGAGACAGGCATCTGCTCACTGAGAAACCCTACAAGGTCAGCGGCGAAGGCATGACGGGCTTCATCCGCTATGCCCCGGTGATGCTGGAGAAGGGCGCCCAGCGCCTGCACGACCTGTACATGGAGGGCCGGCTGCCCATGAAGAAGACCTGGGACGGCAAGTTCTTTTACACCAAGTTCAACCCGGAGAATTCCCTGTGAGTAAGAAACTGACCTACGAACAACTCATGGGGCAGATCGCCGAGGCCGCGGTGGGCTATCAGCAAGCCGAGACCCAGCGCAATGCCCTGCGCCGCGAGCTGAACGGCCTGTACAGGACCTACTTTGCCGCCTACGGCCATCCTTACCCGGGCGAGCCGCGCAAGCGCATTGACCCCGAGGACGAGCGCTTCCGCGGCGTTCTGAGCTTCACCGACGCGGCCTTCCAGCGCTGGCTCTCCGCACGCGAGCTCACCACCCGACTGAAACGCAAGCTGCGCGGGCTGGTCGAGCGCCTGGAGCGTGCCCAATGAGCAAGGTAATCAACAAGGCCTATTTCGAGAGTTTCTCCAATGCGGCTCTGATGCTGCTGTCCTTCGAGGCCGTTATGGACGCAATCGAAGTGATCAGCGACGGCGCCAAGATCCGCGAGTACGACGAAACCTATGTCGGCCTGATCGGCGCGAGCCTGGCGCTGAGCGTGCTGTTCGAGCGGCAGACCGGCAATGACGCTTCAGTCGTGTGCGGCGAGCACCTTGAGCAAGAGCGCCGGCATCTGCTGGAGGGTGGTGAGCCGCCAACCTTCAGCATCCCGATCGTCAACACGCGGCGTGAACCGCTCCCACCGGAGTCATTTGATCAACTGACCAACCTGCAGCTTGCCAGTGCGTCGTTCAATTACGCCGACAAGGTATTTGAGACGATCAGCAACCACTCGCCTCACGCGCTCGAAATGGCCGAAGCCAGGGTGTCGTCGCTTGATGCTGTTACCGCGCTTCGCTCGCTCGTCCTGCGTTTGGCTGGTGGCACGTTTACTGACCTTGGCCAACATGTCGCGAAGATCACCGGTCTCTCATCGGAGACTCTCCAATGACCATTACCCCAAACTCCGCCCAGGAGCTCCATCAGCGCGCTGGCGCGTCGATCGTGCCGAGTGGATGGCCTTGCTGCGATCTGTTCAAGCTATTCCCAGAGGGTGCCCGCTGGCAGTTCTACGAATGGGCAAAACAGCAGCGGGCTTTTCTTGAGCAGCGCGGCTGGATTTTCGAGGAGTCGCACGACCAGTACGTGCGCCGCGTTTGTGAGGAGTTGCAGCTGTGAGCAAGCCTGTGAACGTGGAAAAAGCAACGCCCACGACCTTCTACGCCAAGAAAGCGCCGTATAGCTCGCTGAGCAATGACGTGGTGGCCATGATCATCAACCCTGATGCTCTGGCCATCTGGACCTACCTGCAGACGCGCTCCAGCGACTGGAAGGTTATTGGCTCACACCTGCAGGACAGGTTCGCAATCGGTCGTGAGCGCTACTCGAAGGCCATGGCTTGCCTCAAGGACTTGGGGCTGGTGAGCCATGAGGTCGTGCGCGAGGAGGGCACTGGCAAGGTGCTCGGCCGTCGCGTGATCGTCCACTACGAACCGAACCTACAGGTTTCCGAATATTCGGTTAACCGAAGTGTGGGTTTACCGAACTGTGGGCAAACCGACAACTACTTAATAAAGGATTCTATTACTCAATCAATAGAGAAAAAACCAACGGTCGCTGACGCTCCCTGTCTGGTCGAGTTCGATAGTTTCTGGAAGCTCTACCCGCGCAAGGTCGGCAAGGTCAAAGCCGAGAAGGCCTGGGCGAAGCTCAAGGTGGACGCTGACCTGTTCAACCGAATGGGCACCGCCCTGGCTGCCTGGAGCAAGTCTCACGACTGGACCAAGGATGGCGGCCAGTTCATTCCTCATGCAGCCACCTGGCTGAACGGCAAGCGCTGGGAGGACGAATTGCCTGCCCCTGGCTTCGCCGCCCACGGCAGCGCATTCAACAACCTCCCGCAGCACACCGATGACATGTACGAGGAGAGCCACGATGGCCGAGCGAATTTCTGATCTGTTCCACCGCCGCCCAGCCATGCGGATCTACTCAGGCGAGTGTGCCGTACATGGCCAGGTCGACATGAGCGAGATTGAGCAACTGGACGGCTCCATGCTGGCGCGTGGCTGCAAGCGCTGTCACTGGGAGGCCCTGCACACGGCCCCGCGCGATTCTGAGGTGCACACCCAGGCCAACGCCCAGCGTAAGGCGGAAAACGTCATGGCGGCGCTGATAGGGGCTGGAATCACCCCGCGCTTTGCTGGCGCCACGTTCGACAGTTACCAAGCCGAGACTGATCCCCAGCGCAAGGCGCTGGCCAAGTGCCGGACCTATGCCGAGCAATTCCCCGAAAACTTCCGGGCCGGTCGCTCGCTGTTGCTGACCGGCAACGTCGGCTGCGGCAAGACGCACCTGGCTAGCGCGATTGTGCGCACCGTGGTGGCTGACGGCGCTGCCGCCCTGATCGTCCCGGCCGGGGAAATTGTGAGCATCGCCCGCGCCTCGATGGTTCCAGGCTCTGGTTACACCGACCGCGACGTGGTGGTCCACCTGGGAGGCCTGAACCTACTGGTGATCGATGAGGTTGGTTGCCAGAAGGGCAGCGAGTACGAGCTGGGCCTGCTGCACAGCATCATCGACCGCCGGTACCAGGCGGTACTGCCCACCGTGCTGATCAGCAACCTGAGCGCCGAAAGCCTGAAGTCCTACATCGGCGACCGCGCCCTTGATCGCTTGCGGCAGAACGGCGGGCAACAGGTTGGCTTTACCTGGTCCTCGATGAGGGCAGCGGCATGACCGAGTTCTTCAGCATTCCCGCCGAGCAGGGCGTACTGGGCTCGATCATGCTGGCCAGCCTGCAGCAGGATACCGGTCTGGTCGAGGACATCATGGGCCAGCTCTCTTCGGTTGACTTCCACCATCCCGACCATGCTGCGCTCTTTGAGGCAATGAACGACTGCAAGGAACGCAGCATGCCCATCGACCCGGTTACCGTTGATGCAGTGCAGCGCCGTCTGCCAAGCGGCAACAACACATTGGCCTATGCCGCTGACCTGACCAAGAACACCCCGTCGCTGGCCAGCTGGAAGACTTACGTCAAGCACGTCAAGGACTGGAGTGTGCTGCGGCGCATTCTGGCCGTGCACGACGTTGCGGTTGAGATGGTAAGCGCCGGTGAGCCGACCGCCGATGTGATCGCCGCCGCCCAGCAGGCCATGGCCGACCTGCGGAACCTCGATGGCGAGCACAAGGAGTTCAAGCGCCTGGATCAGTGGATGGGTGATGCCGCTGACCTGATTGACCAGAAGCACCAAGGCGTGGCACCGAAGTGGCCCTCCACAGGCCTCGAAAGCCTGGACAAGCTAGTACGTGGCATTCGTCCGAAGAAGGTGACTGTGATTGCCGGCCTGCCAGGGAGCGGCAAGACCACCCTGGCCCTGCAGGTCGCCCAGTACAACGCTGTGAAGGAGCGGAAGCCTTGGCTGGTGTTCTCCATCGAAATGCCTGGTGAAGAACTGGGGCTGCGTGCCATCGCATCGCTGGGTGGCATCGACTTGGCCAAGCTGGACGAGCCGGATCGCATGCGAGAAGAGGATTGGGCGAAGTTGTCTGGCTCTGTAGCCATCGCTCTGGATGCGCCGCTGTTTGTCTGCGATGACCCAGTGCAAACCCCGGCGACCATTCGGGCCACAGCCAGGCGCTGCCAGCGTGAGCACGGCCTGGCCGGGATCGTGGTCGATTACCTGACCTTGGTGCGTAGCGAGCGTGGCGGCCGATCTCGCACCGAGGAGGTGGGCAAGATCAGCAAGGCCCTGCTGCAGCTAGCCAAGGAAATGGGTATCCCGGTCATCGAGTTGGCCCAGCTGAACCGAGACTCGACCAAGCGCCCCGGGAAGAAGCCCCAGTCCAGCGACCTGCGCGACTCGGGCGAGATCGAGGCCGACGCCAGCTGCATTCTGATGGTCCACCGCGACATGGATACCGAGCACGGCAAGAACGGCTTGACCGAGATCCTGATGACCAAGTGCCGCCATGCGAAGGTCGGCAGCTGCGTTCTGCAGCAGGAGGGCCAGTACAGCCGATTCGCAAACTTCGAAGGCTCTATGCCGACTGACGATGATGTCGAAATGGGGCGAGAGAGCTATGCCCAGCGCCATAAGGGGAGCAAACGCCATGAAACTTTCTGATCTGTGGCCAGGCCGCAAGCCGCCAGCCCGTACGCCTGCAAAGCCGGTCGTCTCGGTGATCGTGACCAAGCGTGCTGGTGCCGGGCAGCCTGTTGCCACTGGCAATGCCCAGGCACCCAACGCCGGCCTGCGCGGCCCTATCGAGCTGCCCGCCACCCTTGCCGAGTGTGAAGCCCTGCATGAGCAGTTGGTTACCGACGCCATCCGGCTGGAGCTGGCGCTGGCTCAGGCTCAGGAGGGCGCTGCTCAGGGAATCCCCTACAACCGCAGCTGGTACAACCGGGCCAAGGCAGCGCTCAAGCATATCAACCACGACCGCACCCGGGCGCTGTACCGCTGCGGGCAACTGCGCAAGGAGGCCAAGCAGCAAGCCCAGCAGGGCCTGGACCGGATGATCCTCGACGTGATCAAGGAATCCATGCCGGCCGACCAGTTCCTGGGGTATGTGCGAATTGCTGAGGCCCGAGTGGCTGCGGAGGTGGCTCGATGAACCCGCTCAAGTTGATTGCTCGGGTGCTGGCACCTATGCATGAGCAGGCAGGGTATCAGCCAGTTGTCACTGACGGGGTTGCCGTGCTCCCGCCAGGTTCTCAGGTAGTCAAGGTGAAGCAATACCCTGAAGCAGAACGCATTGCCGCCTCGCTGCGCGAGTATCCGGGCGATTGGGCTTGGGAGTACAAAGGTCACACTCTCAAGCACGGCCCGACTGGTTTCGTGCTCTGGGTCGCCAACGAAGACTGGGGGCTTGGTGAGCGCGCGAGCGGTGTAACTGCACGGTTCTGCAAGGAGGAGCAGGCAATTGTATGGCCTGCTGTGGAAGCCTGGCTGGCCTCCCACAAGATCGGCTTCACCGGTCGCCTGCCCAAGGTGAGCATCACTTGCCGGAAGGGAACCTGGTGGTGCGTCAGCGAGGAGCATCCATGGGCCGGCGCCGGCGGATCACCAGCTGAGGCTTACCGGTCTTGGTCCCGCGCCGTATCAATCGAGGCGCGCGCCGACCAGCGCCCAAATGAAATCCTGCACGTATGGAGTGCCGCACTATGAGCAACGTCACTGCGGCACTGCCGCGCAAAAGCCTGACCGCCGTGGAGTGCAAGTTCCTCAAGGTGGGCAACCGTATGCTGCTGGAGCAGAACAATGGCCGGATCGCCTCGGCAGCACTGATGGATATCGTGGCTGACTGGCACGCCGCGCGCGCCAATGTGGGCTTCGAGCAATTCGCCAAGGGCTGGATCACCGAAGGCAACGCCAAGAACAAACACGCTGACAAGCTGCTGCGCGAGCTGTTCGGCCTGGACACCGACCCAACGCCCCGGAGGGCTGCATGAAGAAAAGAACCTACGTGGACAAGATGCTGGGCGATACCGAGTACTTGCTCGAGCAGTGGGGCTGGTGGCGGATGTGCGAGATGGGCGTGCCACGGTACGTCTCACCCCTGTATGCGCTCATGCGGGACAACGTCCCATCCGAGGGTGGTGCGCGCCAGCATGTGATCACGGACGATCTGGCGCTGGTCGTGGATGGTGCTGTTGCAAGGCTTGTGAAGCGCAACCAGCAGATGGGGGACTTCGTGTGGGCGTACTACGGCTACAAGCAACCGGCTATGCGGGTAGGTCGGGAGGCTGGAATGTCCGAGCGCAAGGCCCGAGAGATCATCAAGGCTGGCGTTGCATGGATCGACTGCGCCCTCGAAGAAATTCGAGAAGCTGCGTAAAAAGTTCTATGCGGGCGGATAAACACCTGTTTTCATAGCAGCGTGTCCAGCTTGCAACGTTACGCGACACAGACAAACCCCGGCCATCGTGTCGGGGTTTTGTGTTTTTGAGGGGCTTCGATTCAGGTAGCCCTCCAGAAAAAGCATTTTTCTTGTATGAGGGAACGATTTGATAGCGCTATGATTCTGATAGGTTGCTACTCAATAACATGGAAGACCGTGAGTATGAAAAACGTTCTCGCCGTTGTGGCGCTTTCCCTTTTCGCTGCGTCCGCCGGAGCGGCTGAGCTATCCGGAGCGCTTGGCGCGACAGGCCAAGGTGGTCTTACAGCGCGCGTCGGCATTGGCTTTAACTGGGGCAAAAGCTGGTTTGAATCCAGTACTGGCCGTCTCACCGGTTATTGGGATGCTGGCTACACCTACTGGGAAGCAGGCGATGCTTCAGGTGGGGCTCACTCGCTGTCCTTTGCGCCAGTTTTCGTTTACGAGTTCGGCAGCGGTAACGTGAAGCCATTCGTTGAGGCTGGCATCGGCCTGGCGGTCTTCTCTGGTACGTCCGCAGGTGACCAGGACTTTGGTTCGGCCTTCAACTTTGAAGACCGCATCGGTGCGGGCTTGAAGATCGGCGAGACGCAGAAGGTTGGCATCCGAGCGATTCACTACTCCAACGCTGGCATTAAGCAGCCCAACGACGGTATCGAGTCGTACTCGCTGTTCTACAGCCACCAGATTTAAAAAAGCACGATCCCTCTTTGCCCGCCCTGTGCGGGCTTTTTTATGCGGATGACACGCTCAGGCAGCTGGGCTAAGTCGGTAGTGGCGTCGATCAAAGCCGTGCGCTCCCTGATCGGCTACGCGATGAGAGTCTGGGGTATGTGACCCAGCGATCCAGGCCAACAAGCCGGGTAAGCACCGGCCCTCCGCACCCATTCCAAGCCTCGGTATCTGCCGGGGCTTTTTCGTATCTGGAGGTTGTATGGAAAAGCTACAGCTCGACGTTGAGGTTGAGGGCGCCGCTGACTTCCTGCGCCCTCTGAGCGAAACGCTCAAGTCACTTGAACAGTTTCCCGAGCTGCCGCTCCAGGTCTTTCGTGACCTTGTCACCCACAGCCTTCATGAGCTTTCCGTAAGTCTCGATAGCGCCGCACTTGCCGCAGGTGACCTTCGAGTTGTTGTTCGGCCTAGCCGGAACCTCGAACTTGTCACTGCCGCACTTGGCGCACTTGAGGGTTACCTTCATCGTTTTTCGCTCCGTGAAACGTCTTGTGTGGAAACTCGACGATAGCACGGGGCCATCTTTTCACATATCCAAGGGCTCGCCAGTTCGACGGGTCATTTTGTTTCTGGAGCACCACCTATGGCCGAGCCAAGTACCGGCGCCCTCGCAGTGACCGGCGTACTTGCCAGCTTCGGCCTGGGTGCCCCGGCATAGCTAATCATCCCCCTCAAAGCGTACATCCGAGATACCCAAATCTGCGACCGCAATGCGGAGATCATCATGTGATAAGCGGCACGGCGCGCGCGCCTCAGGCAAGGGGGCAGCGGGGGCATGCAGACGGAGGAGAGCGGTCAGCACATTGTCTTCGTTCGGCGTGCTAGACCAATCGCATATCCAGAATCTGGTATGGCCTTTGAGGTTGTAGTCGATGCGGTATTTCATAGGTTGCCGGACCTCCGCCATTGGACGTCAGTTATGCCGAAGCGCTCAGCAACAGGTCGAGAGACCTTCCTGATATCCGAAGCAGTGAATTTAGGAATGACTCCTACGCCAGCTTCGCAGGCCGCCCAGTGCCAAGCCTCAGCGTTATTCATTCGCTCGGCGCGGACGATGAATTCGCGAGCCTCCCCGTGGAGCTTGTAAGCGATTAAAAAAATGTCACTGATCGGCATTTATTAGTTCCCTCTAGTGAGGCCAGATCGGGCAACATTCCTTTTAGCCTCTAGGGGGCTCCTGGGCAAGCATCCGACCGGTTTTACGTCGGTGCACGAATTTTCATTTACGGAGCAAGCAATGGCCCGACCGACCTCGGCCCAGGCGCAGCCACCTCGCTGGGCATAAGGCTCCTCTACTGTTCTCGCTGGGTGGTTGGTCGCCCCAGCCTTCCGCACCCACTCCTAGGCTCGCCACAACGGCGGGCCTTTTCTTTTTCCGCTCCCCGCAAAGGGAGGAATCGAGATGGCCCATATGCCAGAGAAAGATCCCGGCCTGTGGGCCGCCCTGATTGCCTGGGTGATTGCCCATCAGCCTCAGCTGTATGCCGCTGGCCTGTCTGTCGCGATCGCCGTCCTCCGGGTGGTGTATGGCGGTGGCACCCACCGGCAGATGTTCTTGGAGGGTGCCTTGTGCGGTCTCATAACCTTGGCGCTGGTGCCGCTGCTCGAATGGATGGGCTTGCCGCAGGGCATGGCTACCTTCGCCGGCGGCATGGTCGGGTTCATGGGGGTTGAGAAGCTTCGCGGCTACTCCGACCTGTTCCTGTCTCGCAAGGCTCAAGGGTGACCCGATGATCACGCTGACTGACATCAATCGTCGCCAGCACTATCTGGCCCCGACCGCCATTGCCCGCGTGCAGGAGGCCGGCACAAGCTCGCAGTGGCACGGCATCTGCGCCATCGTCCACACGTTCGACGGCCAGGTGCTGGAGGTGCGTGAGCGAGCTGCCGATATCGCCGCCCAGGTTGGCATGCGGCGAGAGGGATAAGTGGTGGCCAAGCTCCCTACCTTGAAGTCGAGGCTTAACCCTGTCGAGGGTCGCAAGTTGTCGACCACTAACACATCTGAAAGGCGGATGACCGGCAGCAGGTTACAGGCCCGCCGCTTCCGGCTCTGGCAGGCTTCGCCCCACTGCGCAGGATGCGGGCGAGTAGTCGCCTACCCCCATGGCTTCGAGCTTGACCACCGCGTCCCGCTTCACCAAGGCGGTGCCGATATCGACGATAACTGCCAGCTGCTGTGCTGTGGCCCTGATGGCTGCCACCTGAAGAAGACGGCAGCGGAGGGCGGCGATATCGGTGTGCACCGGGATGGTGCGATTCGGGGAATTGGCGTGCCTCAAGAGGGCTAGTGACGTGCCACAAGGTGGGGGGAGGGGTAAAAGTTCACAGCCTTCACGTTCGGAAACCTCGCCCCCTCCCATTCGCAGTTTTTTTCCCCTTTCACGGAAAAGTTAACCATGGCTTTAACCGACAAGAAGCGACGGTTTGCTGACGCTTTGCTGTCGGGAGCGTCAAACCGAGACGCGGCCATCGCCGCCGGCTATTCAGAGAAAACCGCGTCGCAAGCGGGCTCCAAGCTCGCAAAGGACCCGGATGTCATCGCCGCAATTGGTCGGCATCTGCGCGACCGGCAGGCAGCGTCCACAGAAGTTAAACCAGGCCGGAAAGTTAAAGCTCCTCCGCCAGAGGATGGCGCCGTCGGGGAGCTCGAGCTGGGCGATTTCGACGACCCGATGGACTTCCTGAAGGCCGTCATGAATGAGCAGGCTGCTGAGCCCAAGTTGCGCGTCGATGCCGCCAAGGCACTACTGCCCTACAAGCACGGCAAGGTCGCCGACCAGGGCAAGAAGGAACAGAAGGCCGCAGCGGCCGATCAGGTCAGCAAGGGGCGTTTCGGCGCCCGTCCGCCACCGAAGCTGGTGGTTAACAACAAGGGGTGATGCATGGAGTGGACCACAGCCTGCCCAGACTGGGAGGCTCGGATCGTTGCTGGCCAATCGCTGATTCCCTTCAAGCCGCTGTTTCCCGATGAAGCCGAGGCCGCGCTTGAAGTGTTCAAGGCGCTCAAGGTCGTCGATTTGCCTGGCCAGCCGACTTTCGGCGAGTGCTGCGATGAATGGGTGTTCGACTTCGTTGCCGCCATCTTTGGGGCCTACGATGCCGAGCACGGTAAGCAGCTGATCCGGGAGTTCTTCCTGTTGATCAGCAAGAAGAACACGAAATCAACGATCGCCGCCGGCATCATGTTGACGGCGCTGATCTTGAACTGGCGGCACGATGAGGAGCTGCTGATCATCGCGCCGACGATCGAAGTAGCGGCGAACAGCTACAAGCCAGCCGCCGGCATGGTGCGGGCCGATCCGGAGCTCAGCGAACTGCTGCACGTCCAGGATCACATCCGCACCATCACCCACCGGGTGAACAATGCGGCGCTGAAGGTGGTCGCGGCCGACACCGACACGGTATCGGGCAAGAAGTCCGGCAAGATCCTGATCGACGAGGTGTGGGTATTCGGCAAGCGCGCGAACGCCGACGCCATGCTGATGGAGGCCACCGGCGGCCAGATCTCCCGGGACGAAGGGTTTGTCATCCTGCTGTCGACGCAGAGCGACGAGCCGCCGGCCGGGGTCTTCGAAGAGAAGCTGAGCTACTACCGCGATGTTCGCGACGGAGTAGTCAATGACCGCAAGTCGCTGGGCGTCCTGTACGAGTTCCCAGAGGCCATGGTGAAGAGCAAGGCCTACCTTCAGCCGGACAACTTCTACGTCACCAACCCCAACATGGGGCGATCGGTAAGCCGGGAGTGGCTTGAAGACGAGCTGGCGAAGAACCTGCGCAAGGATGAGGGCAGCCAGCGGAAGTTCCTGGCCAAGCACCTGAACATCCAGATCGGCATGAACCTGCGGGCGAACCGCTGGGCGGGCGCCGACCACTGGGAAGGCCGGGGCGACAAGCAGCTCACCCTCGACGAGCTGCTGCGCAGAAGCGAAGTGGTAGTGGCCGGTATCGACGGTGGAGGGCTGGACGACCTGCTGGGACTGAGCCTGATCGGGAGAGAGCGCGGCACCCGGAAGTGGCTGCACTGGGCTCATGCCTGGGCGCACAAGATCGTGCTGGAGCGCCGGAAGGATATCGTCAGCGTGTTGAACGACTTCTCGGCGGACGGCGACCTGACCATTGTTCAGCTTCCTGGGGAGGATGTTCGGGATGTCGCCGACATCATCTGCCAGGTGCGCGATGCCGGGCTGCTGCCAGAGAAACAGGCCATCGGCGTGGACGCGGCTGGCATTGGCGACATCATCGACGAACTCACCACCGAGGAGCGCGGCATCGCCATGGAGCGGATCGCCTCCGTATCCCAGGGGTGGCGCCTGAATGGCGCGATCAAGACCACAGAGCGAAAGGTTGCCGGTGGCGAGTTCATTCACGGCGACTCCCGGCTGATGGCCTGGTGTGTGGGCAACGCCAAGACCGTGCAGGTCGGCAACGCAATCGCGATCAACAAGCAGGTCAGCGGCACTGCCAAGATCGACCCGCTGATGGCGACCTTTGATGCGGCAACGCTGATGGCGTTGAACCCGGAAGGCTCTGGCGATCTCCAGGGCTTCTTTGATAACCCGATCATGGTAGGAATCTGATGGCCGAGAAGAAACCGGGCCGGGTGAAGGCTGCGTTGCAAAACTGGCTCGGGGTGCCCATCGGCCTGAAGGATGGTGCATTTTGGCAAGAATGGTTCGGCAGCTCCGCATCTGGAAAGCACGTATCTGTCGACAAGGCCATGCAGTTGTCCACGGTATGGGCGTGCGTGAGGCTGCTGTCCGAATCCGTTTCCACGCTGCCACTCAAGCTGTATCGGCGCCTTCCCGACGGATCACGCGAGATCGCTAAAGACCATCCGCTGTTCCGCGTGCTTTGCCGCATCCCGAACGCCGAGATGACCCCGCAGCGCTTCATGCTGCTGGTGGTGGCGAGCATCTGTCTTCGAGGCAATGCGTTCGTCGAGAAGAAGATGATCGGCAGCAGGATCATTGCCCTGGTACCGCTTCTGCCCCAGTGCATGAGGGTCAAGCGGCAGGACAACGGGCGCCTGAAGTACACGTACAGCGAGAATGGCGTGGATCGCGACATTCCCGAAAAGAACCTGATGCACATCCGCGGCTTTGGCCTGGACGGGGTGTGCGGGATGCTTCCGGTAACCACCGGGCGCGAGATCTTCGGCTCGGCGATGGCGATCGAGGAGGCCGCGGCGAAGGTGTTCGCACAGGGCATGCAGGCGTCCGGCATCCTGAGCAGCGACGCCAAGATCACGCCGCAGCAGCGCGAGCAGCTTCGGGCCAGCATGCAGGCATTCATGGGTTCGAAAAACGCCGGCAAGATCATGGTGGCGGAGGCGGGCTTCAAGTACCAGGGCATCACGATGAACCCTGAAGCCGCGCAAATGCTGGAATCGAGGTCTTTCGGGATCGAGGAGATGTGCCGCTGGTTCCGAGTGCCGCCCTTCATGGTCGGCCACATGGACAAGCAGTCCAGCTGGGCTGCTTCGGTTGAGGCGCAGAACCTGCACTTCCTCACCAACAGCCTGCGGCCGCTACTGGTCAACATTGAGCAGGAGATCACTCGCTGCCTGATCGGCGAGGCCGATGCCGACGACTACTTCGCCGAGTTCGCTGTGGAAGGCCTGCTGCGGGCAGACAGCGCCGGCCGAGGGGCCTGGTACAACACGGCGCTGCAAAACGGCTGGATGTCGCGCAACGAGGTACGCCGGCTGGAGAACCTGCCACCGATCCCGGGCGGAGACACGTACACGGTCCAATCCGCATTGGTGCCATTGGACCAGCTCGGGAAGCCGAGCGCAGGCGTCTCGCCGGCTGCCTCGGCATTCATGCTTCGGCTGGTCTCGGCACGCAACAACGACGACCAAGAGGCCATCAACAAGGCCGTCGAACTGGCTTCCCAGGCCCTGGAATCCGGAAACCCGGACGGCCCCATGATGGCCCACGCGCTGATATCGATGCCGCTGCTCAAAGCGGCCTGACCTGGAGTAACCCATGACTCTCAAGACACTACCGGCAGCGCCGGCGGTGCGGCCGCACGCGCGCGTCGAATCCGATCTCCTGCCGAAGGCCATGGAGCGCTGGAATCCAGCGATCAAGGCTGCAGCCGGTGATGACTCCACCACCATCACCATGTACGACCCGATCGGCATGGACTGGTGGACGGGGGAGGGCGTTACTGCCAAGCGTGTCAGTGCCGCACTTCGCAGCATCGGCGACAAAGACATCACTGTGAAGATCAACAGCCCAGGCGGCGATGTCTTCGAGGGCCTGGCGATTTACAACCTGCTGCGCGAGCACAAGGGCAAGGTAACCGTTCAGGTGCTTGGCCTGGCCGCCTCGGCTGCATCGTTCATCGCCATGGCCGGTGATGAAATCCAGATCGCTCGAGCCGGTTTCATGATGATCCACAACGCCTGGACCATCGCCGCGGGTGACCGAAACGACTTCACCGAAGTTGCCGACTTCCTCGACCAGATCGACGGCACCCTGGCCGACATCTACTCGGTCAGAACCGGCGATGAGGTCGCCGCGATGCGCGCCCTTATGGACGTCGAGACCTGGATGGGGGGAAGTGCGGCTGTCGAGGCCGGCTTCGCTGATGGGCTTCTCCCATCGGACGCTGCGCAGGAAGACCCGCAGGCCAAGGCGCCGCACCAGATCGCAGCTCGCCGACTGGACGCGATTCTGGCCAAACAGGGCATGCCCCGCTCCGAGCGGCGCTCCCTTATTCAAGAACTCAAGGGTGGTACGCCTGGCGCTGCCCCCTCCGGTACGCGAAGCGCTGCCGAACCCCCGGCCGACCTGGCCACCCACTTTGCCGATTTACAGGCCGCAATGTCGCGGTTCTCGGCAGCAGCCCTCAAGTAACCGGAGAAGATCCCATGGCAGACAACACCGCCGACCTGCTTAAGCAGGTCTCCAACGAGCTCAAGCAGGCCACCAGCGATTTCAGCAAGCAGGCCGAAAACGCCCTGGCCGAGGCAAAGAAGGCCGGCAGCCTTTCCGAAGAAACCAAGAACGCTGTCGACGAACTGGCGACCAAGTTCAACAGCTTGACCGAAGCCGAGAAGCAGCTGAAAGCCCAGTTGGGCGAGCTCGAGCAGGAGTTCGCACGCCTGCCTTCGGCGAGCGCCCCGCAAACCCGCGACAGTCTCGGTGGCGTGGTGATCAAAAGCGAGGCGCTGAAGCAGTTCGCGGCCAGTGTCGAAGGCAATAAGCGCGTGAGCATCCCGGTGAGCGCAGCATTGCTGTCCACCGACATTCCTGCCGGCGTCGTCGAGCCCCAGCGGCTTCCTGGCATCGACACTGCGCCGAAGCAGCGCCTGTTCATCCGCGACCTGATCGCCCCGGGCCGCACGACCGCGCCGGCCATCTTCTGGGTGCAGCAGACCGGCTTCACCAACGCCGCCAAGGTCGTGGCTGAGGGCACTGCCAAACCGTACTCGAACATCAGCTTCGCGCCGAAGCTGACTGCTGTATCCACCATCGCGCACATGTTCAAGGCCTCCAAGCAGATCTTGGATGACTTCGCGCAGCTGGGCTCCACTATCGATGTCGAAATGCGCTACGGCCTGAAATACGTCGAAGAGCAGGAGATCCTGTTCGGTGACGGTACCGGCGTACATCTGCATGGCATCGTCCCGCAAGCCTCGGTTTTCGACCCTGCATTCGAGGTCGAGCATCAGTCGGGCATCGATGACCTGCGCTTGGCCATGCTCCAGGCTCAGCTGGCGCGCCTGCCGGCTTCCGGCCACGTCCTGCACTTCATGGACTGGGCGAAGATCGAGCTGACCAAGGACACCCTGGGTCGCTACATCCTCGCCAACCCGTTGGGCCTGGCTGGCCCTGTCCTGTGGGGTTTGCCGGTCGTGGCCACCGAGGCTGCCGGCTTCCAAGGCAAGTTCCTGACCGGTGCTTTCCAGACTGGTGCTCAGCTGTTCGATCGCGAAGACGCCAACGTGGTGATCTCCACCGAAAACGCAGACGACTTCGAGAAGAACCTGATCTCGATCCGCTGCGAGGAGCGTGCCGCCCTGGCGGTCAAGCGCCCAGAGGCGTTCATCTACGGCAACTTCACCGCGCCGACCACTCCATAACCCTGTATGAGGGCCGCCCGGGTGGCGGCCCCTGGAGGCATTCATGAAGCTGAAAACCCTGAAACCTCTGTACCTGGGCGGCCAAACGCTGGTGGAAGGCACGTCTTTCGAGACCATCGAGCAGCACGGCCGCGAGCTGGTCCAGAAGGGCTATGCCGAGCCGGACGACTCCGAAGGCGAGGTGGTGGTGACCATCTCGCAGGAAGATGCAGTTGGCGCGGGCGTGCTGACCACCGGCAGCCTGGGCGCCGTCACCTTGCCGATTGCCCAGCCAGTCGCCGGCTTCAAGGCTAAGCACAAGGGCGCTGGCAAGTACATCGTGGTGGACGCTGAAGGCAACCAGGTTGGCGAGTTCTCCGGTAACCAGGAAGAAGCCAATGCGGAAGCTGAGCGACTGATCGCCGGTGGCGAGCCGGCGCAGGCCGAGGAGTAACCCATGTCCGTGATCGCAATCGAGGTGGCCATGCATCACCTCAGGGCGGAGTCTGAAGACCAGGCGTTGGTCCAGACGCAACTTGATGCAGCGGAAGAGACGGCGATGCAGTTCCTCAATCGGCGCTTCTATTTGGATCAGGTCACGCTCGACGAGGCCCGAGCCGGCGTTCAGGCGATCATGCAGCAGGCCAAGGCTGCGAATGTCGAGGCTGTCGTGGCCGCTGAGGCGGTGCAGGACCTCACCCTGCGTTGCCGCCTGCTCGAGCACGCCCGCCAGGCGCTGGCCAATGCTTATGACCAAGCCGACGCCATTGCCTACGGCATGGTGCTCAACCCTGCAATACAGGCTGCCTGCCTGCTCAAGTTGGGCCATCTATTCGCCAACCGTGAGGAAGTGGTCACAGGCACCATCACCACCGAGCTGCCGCTGGCGTCCCAGCACCTGCTGATGCCATATCGCATCCGGATGGGTGTGTGATGCGAGCCGGGCCGTTACGACATCGCTGCATGCGCCGTGGGTACATCGAGGAGAAAGATGCCCTGGGTCAGCCATCGAAGGTGTGGGGTGACCTCGGCCCTCTCTGGGCAGAGATAAACATTCCCTCGGGCCGCATGTATGAGGCTGCGTCACAGATGCAGGTCACGGTGAGCGCTGAGATCAACATCCGTTACCGCAAGGACGTTGTCGCCGGTCAGCACCTGGTGCATGACGGCGTTGCCTACGAAATCATCGCTCAGCTGCCTACCAATCAGCGCGACATGCTCAAACTCATGTGCAAGACGGTGAAGCCGAAATGAGCAATGGATCATTGACTGTCGTCGGCCTGGGTGATTTACAGGCCGACTTCGAGCGCTTGGCTAAAGCCACGGGCAACAAGATCGTGCGTGATGCCGTAATGGCTGGCGCCCGAGTTGCCAGGGACAAGGCTCGTGCCACGACGCCGGTTCGTACTGGCAAGCTCAAGAAGAATATCGCAGCCGTGCGCCTGAAGCAGTCCGAGACGCCTGGGGGCGCCACAGCTGGCTTGCGCGTGAAGAAGCCCAACGGCAAGCAGTCCAAGGCCCTCAAGCGCCGCGGTAAGAAGGGCCGGACCTCCGCGACGGAATGGGAGGCACCGTTCTACTGGAAGTTCCTGGAATTTGGCACCTCCAAGATGCAGGCCCATCCGTTCATTCGGCCGGCCTGGGACGGGAGCCTGCCGGAAATCGAAGCGGCCGTGAGTGACAAGCTGGCCGAAGGCATCGACAACGCCACCGCGCGGTAATCCCATGATCGAGAAATCCCTGATCGACAGGCTGTCGCCTCTTGTCGATGGCCGCGTGTTTTTCGGCGTTGCCCCTGAGGGGGCGGCTCAGCCGCGCCTGGTGATCCAAACGGTCAGTGGCTCCACCGGATTCACCCTGGCCGGTTGGGACGGCTCCAGTGACTTAACCATTCAGCTCGCCGCATGGGGTGAAAGCTATTTGCAGGCGCTGACACTGGCCGGTGAAGCATTCAGTGCCATGACCATAGACGGCGAAGATTTCACCACTGGCGGCGCCGATCGCCTGCCGGACGAATTCGAAGATGACACCAAACTCTTCAGCGTGAGCTGGGAGTACACCCTGCAACCATAGGAGGCCCCATGGCCGCGCAGAACCCAACCAAAGCCAAGTTCGTGAAAACGCAGGGTACCCAGCTCAGCGTTTCCAAGACCACCACGCTAGACCCGGCCGCCGACGGCCTGGAGTACGCCGACCTGTCGGTAACGATCAAGCAGCCTCAGTTCCAGGGCGGCCAGTCGGACGAAATTGAGGTAACCACCCTGGCCAGCGAGGCCAAGGAGTTCACTGTTGGTCTGGCCGACAACGGTACCTTCAGCATGTCCGGCAACTGGAAAGCGGATGACGAAGCTCAGACCGTGCTGCGCACCGCGCGCGACGACGGCGAGCCGCGGGCATTCAAGTCGGTGTTCAAGGATGGTACGTCCTCGACGTTCCTCGGCCTGGTCACCCAGTTCACCTGGGATGCCGCGCCCAACGGCACCGTTAACGGTACCTTCAACGTGCGCATCACCGGCAGAGTCACCTTCACCGTCCCGCCGGTGACCCCGTAATGGCCCGCGCAAAGACTGCAGGCGCACAGGGCCTGCGAGCGATGGCGCTCGACCCGATCCGGAACTTCAAGCATGAATCGCTTGAGGTACCGGAATGGGATGGCGCGAAGGTCGTGGTGATGGCGTTGAGCGCTGGCGACTGGGCTGAGTACCGGCGCCGTGCTGCGGCAGCAGTGGCTGCGGCGCGTGCCGCTGCCGGACTCAGTGAGGCGCCAGATGAGAGTGCCGACGAAAACCCGGCTGCCCGCCTGGTCGATATCGATTCCTCGCCGCTGTACGCCTTCGTGCTGGCGCGCACCCTGCTGGACGAATCCCACTCCCGCATTTTTGGAGATGAGGATGTGCCGGTCGTGGCCAAGGCCTTCAGCCCTGTTCACGACCGGCTGGTGGGCAAGGCGTTCGAGCTGAGTGGTGTCGAGGCAGGCGCTGGCGCCCAGGACCCGGTTGACGCGGCGGGAAACGGCTAACGGAGGAGCCAGAGTTGGCCTTTATGCTGACTCTGGCCCTCCGGCTGGGCATGACTCTGCAGGATCTCAAGCAGTGCATGAGCGCCGAGGAGCTGTTCCTCTGGCAGGCCTACAACGAGGAGTCGCCGCTGAGTGACGCGCGCGGTGACATCCAGGCTGCGATCGTTGCTGCTTCGACACTGCAGGCCCAGGGCGCCAAGGTGACTCCGATGGACCTGCTTCCTCAATGGAAGACGGAAAAGCCAGCTTTTGAGCAGGCCCCGGAGGAAGGGGAAGAGCTGTTCAAGGCCTTCTTGATGACGAAAGCAGTAGAAAGCTAGAGCGGTGAGTTTTTTTCGTCATGGTGCATCATGGTAGATTCCCCGGTTTCCAAGGAGGAAGCATGAAGCGACTACTGTTTATTTTACCGCTGGCAATCTACGGCTGTGGAAATTCTGAGAGGCCTGACTCTGAGGTTGTTGTTGACGAGTCTGTTCTTTCTATCTACACGCGAGAAAGCTACCCACGAACTTATCAGCTATGGGGCGACTCTGGCATTGAACGAATCAAGAGCGTTGAGCGATCTGCTTTGTTTAAGGCCGGTAAACAAACTCGATGCGACCAGGTGGAGTACGTTGGACTTTCGGAGAAGCTGAGCCGAGCGCCAGATAAAATCGTCGTGTATGCAGATTGTCGGAATCGATGGAGATATTACATCGATGAGGACAACGAGATTGTACAAAGTGAAAGAACCAAATAGCCCGCTTCGGCGGGCTTTTTAATGTCTGGAGAAAGGCATGGCAGGGCAAACTCTTCGCTCTCTGATCGTTAGTGTGTCCGCTGAGACCAGCGCTTATCAGCGCGAGATGGCCAAGGCCGGGCGAATGGGACAGAGCTATCTGCGGACCATAACGTCAGGAAATCGGGAATCAGTCAGTTCTTGGAGGTCTCAAGAAGCTGCGGTTCGCGCACAAAGTACGGCCATGCAGTCCCTGACATCGTCTGTCGGTGGCTATGCAAGTGCGATGGCAGGGGCGCTTGCAGTCGGAAATTTGATCCACCAGGCAGACAGTTGGAACCAGGTTAACGCAAGGCTTAAGCAGGCATCCACAAGTACCGAAGACTTTACTGTAAGCCAGAAAGCATTGTTTGAGGTCAGCCAAAGAACTGGTACCGCCTTTGCCGACAACGCAAACCTGTTCAGCAGATCTTCCGCATCCATGCGCGAGTTCGGCTATTCCTCAAGCGACGTGCTCGGCGTAACAGAAGCCTTAGCGCTTGGCCTGCAGCTATCTGGAGCAGGCGCCGCAGAATCCTCCTCTGTGATTACCCAGTTTTCTCAAGCACTTGGCCAGGGAGTGCTGAGAGGCGAGGAATTCAACTCGGTCAACGAAAACGGCGATCGAGTGATACGAGCGCTGGCAACTGGGATGGGGGTTGCTCGGAAAGATTTGAAGGCGATGGCAGATCAAGGTCTGCTTACGATTGATAAAGTCGTCCCTGCTCTGATCAGCCAGCTAGGTGCGCTTCAGGGAGAGTTCAAGGATCTTCCTGGCTCGGTTGGCGGGGCCATAACAACAGTCAACAACTCCTTCCAGGCGTGGGCTGGCGGGTTGGATGGCACAACCGGTAGTACGAAAGTTTTAGCGGCAGCTATTACGTTAGTTGCTGAGAAAATGGACGTTCTAGCCGCCTCGGCGCTCACTCTTGGAGCAGCATACGGCGGTAGGAAGATTCTCGACTTCACCAAGGATCTCTGGGATCAAATAACTGCAATTCGCAGCGCTCAATCCGCAGAAATTGGGCGTACCGCGGCTCAGCTTGACGCTGCTTCGATGGCAGTACGTCGCGCTGCTGCAGAGACGATTGCGGCGGAGGCGCAGGTTGCCGCTACCAGGTTCACCGATGCTCATGCGGCTGCACTTAGTCGGCTTAGGATCGCACGTCTAGCGGACGCTCAAGCGGCCGCCGCGCAAACGGCCGCCCAAGCGGCAAACAATTCTGCAACCTCGCTTGCTGCTCGCGCAGGCAGAGGCCTCTTCGCTGCCCTGGGGGGGCTCCCCGGGCTTGGCCTGACCATCGGCGCCGTCGCGGCGAGTTACCTGCTGTTTAGTGACAACAGCGAGAAGGCCAGGAAGGCCACCGTCGACCTCAAGCGTCCGGTTGAAGAGCTCCGCAAGGAGTTTGCAGAGCTCGGCAAAGAGCAGGCTCGCTACAAGCTGGACGGCGTCCTGCAGCAGCAAGCTGACGCCCAGGTGGCGGCACAGAAGGCGCTGCGGGAGATTCGCGCGTCGTCCCAGGCCAATGACAAATGGGGCGACACCTACGGGGCAAACCCATTCCAGCGCGACCACGCTGTCGCTCAGTTCAATCGACGTATTGCCGGTGGCCAGGACATTGATTCAGCCACCCAGCAGCTTGTCGCTGCCATCCGCCCGAACGAGGAGATGACGAAGGCCATCAACGCCTCCGCGGCTGCGTATGGGGAGGCAATCAAGGCCTCGGGCGATTACGGTGATGTGGCCAACATGCTGCGCGGTCGGCTGGATGACGTTGCCGCTGCTGCGGCTGGCGCAAACGCTGGGTTGAAGAACATGCCCGGCCCGGATCAGAAGACGGTCGACGGCTGGAACAGTTACACCAAGAACCTGGTGGAGCGCCTGCAATCTGTTCGCGACGGCGGCGATCTTCTGGGCGAAATCAACCGGCGGATCGAGCGCGAAGGGGTTGACCCGGGTACAGCTGAGGGCTGGCGAATCCTCGCTACTGCCATTCAAGGTTCGGAGGCGGCGGCCAAAGCATCCGAGGAGGCACAGCAGCGGGCCAAAAAGGCCTCCGAGGATATCCAGCGACAAGCCGAGCGTCTGAACGACGCCTACAAGCAGACCCTGGCCAACCTCACTCAACAGGTTGCGCTTTACGGCGAGACGACTGAGTTAGGCCGCCTTCGTTACGACCTGGCCAACGGCGAGTTGTCGCAGTTGAGCCAGCAGAACAAGCTGCGCCTGGAGGGCAAGGCGATAGAGCTGGATGCGTTGAATGCTCGCAAAGAATACGACGCGCTCATGAGCAGCTTGCAGTCGCAGGAGCAGGCACTGCTAGCGACTACCCGCGAGCGGATGAAGGTGCTGGAGACGGCCAACCGCGCCGGCACGCTCAATTCCGACCAGTACCGTGCGGGCGCCGACGCCATTTCGAAAGCGACGATTACCCAGGCGCCTGAGTATGGCGGGCTCGACGCGTCGGTTGCCGGTGCTTCTGGTGAACTGATCAAGATCGCCGAGGCCGAAGCGGCGCTGAAGAAATGGCACGATAAACAGCTATCACTCCAGGCCGAACTGCGTGACCAGATCCTTGCGGACCAGCAAAGCACCAACGAGCAGCGGCTGGCGGCCGAGCAGCAATACTTGGACCGAGTTGCCGACATCACTAGGACCAACAACGAGCGCCTGTCTGCCATTCAGGACTCGTACAAGGTCGCTGTCGTCAGCACCTTCAGCGAACTCTCGGGGCAGGCAGCGGATATGGTCGGCAAGATCGCTGGCGAGCAGTCTGGGGCTTACAAGGCTCTGTTCATCGCTCAGAAGGCCTTCGCTGTCGCCTCCATCATCATGAACGCGCAGATCGCTGCAGCGAAAGCGCCTGCCGAGTTGACTGTGCTCGGCGGTATTCCAGTGGGGGCCGCGCTGCTGGCTGCGGGCTACGCGAACGCCGGCATGGTGGCCGGTATGTCTCTGGCAGGGTTTTCGGAGGGTGGGTACACCGGCCCGGGCGGCAAGTTTGAGCCCAAGGGGGTGGTGCACGGCGGCGAAGTGGTGATTCGAAAGGAGGTCGTCGACCAGCCAGGGATGAAGGATTACCTGATCGGTTTGAACCGAACCGGCAAGCCTGGTTTTGCCAGCGGCGGATACGTCGGTAGCTCAGTATCGCCGGCGCTGGCGTCCTTTTCGCCATCTGGCGTGATTGGGGGTGGCGCCGCTGCCCCCCAAATCAACATCCACATCAAAGGCGATGGATCTGGTGGGTCGGTATCTGCGCCCGAGGGTTACGAGGCTATGGGCCAGGCGCTGCTCAATACTGTCCGCGAGGAAATGCCCAAGGTAGCGCGAGGCGTGATCATCCAGGAGAAAGGGCAAAACGGTCTGCTCGATCCAAGCAATCGGAGGAATGGGTAATGCCGGAAGTCTTCACCTGGTCGCCGCGCGTGGGTTCTAGCGGCGACGTGCAGCCCAATGTGCTGACGTCTCAGTACAACAACGGATACAGCCAGCGGCTTTCGGTTGGCATCAACAACCTGGCCGGGTCGTACCAGGTCTCATTTACCGGCACCGAAGCCTACCTGGCGCCGATCCTGGCATTTTTTTCCCGCCACAAGGGGGCTGTCAGCTTCCTGTGGAAGCCGCCTATGCAGGAGCAAGGGCGGTACATCACCACCGGAGGGTGGCAAACGGCAAGCCACGGCAAGGGCCGTTATACCCTGAGCACGACTTTCCAACAGGTATTCAGTCCATGAGGTGCGCATGATCACTGCTGATGACCAGAAGCTTGAGCCCGGCGACCTGATCCAGCTCTTGGAACTGGATGGCGAAGCCCGGGGCATGGGCATTCTGCGCTACCACGCGCACCAATTGAACGGCCCCATCTTTTGGAAGGGACAGATCTACCAGCCTCGGCCGTTTGAGGTCGGTGGCTTCGGGCGCGGCACCGAGGGCAACACCAGCACTCCGATGCTCAAGCTTGGGAACCTGGACGGCGTCATCACCGCTCTGTGTGTCCAGTTTCAGCACCTGGTGGGCATCAAGGTAACTGTCCGCGAGACTTACGCCAGGTATCTGGATGCGGCCAACTTCCCCGGAGGAAACCCGAACGCAGGGGATCAGGAGCGTCTGAACATTTCCTATATCAACGTGCCCACCAGTATCGGCCGGCAGGAGATTGTGTTTGGCCTTGCTCCGCCTACCTCGGTGAAAGGACAGATGCTGCCAGGCGGGCTGATCATGAATCGTTGTGAGTGGTGCCTGTGGGGCGAGTACCGCGGGCCCGACTGCAACTACACCGGCTCGGCGATGTTCGATGCTGACGGCAACCCGGTGGACGATCCAGCGCTTGATCGATGCGGTGGCCGGTTGAGCGATTGCAAGAAGCGCTTCGGCGAAAATAATCCACTGCCTTTTGGCGGCGTCCCTGGCGCTGGCCTGGTATGACCATGAACAAGACTTTGCTGAAAAAGGTCCAGGCACACGCTGAGGCCGAATTCCCGCGCGAGTGTTGCGGTGTTGTTATCCGCGAGAACGGAAGGCGCGTCTATGTGCCATGCCGAAATGATGCCCAGACTCCCAGCGAGCACTTCATCATCAACCCAGAGGACCAGTGCGCCGCCGAGGACCGGGGCGAAGTCGTCGAGATCGTGCACAGCCACCCGAACGCACTGGCAACCCCAAGCATGGCCGATCGCGTCAGTTGCGAGCTGCACGGCGTGCCATGGTTCATCCTGGGTTGGCCTGGCGGCGATACCGCAACTATCAAGCCTGAGGGCTATGAGGCACCACTACTGGAGCGTGAGTTTCACCACGGCATCCTCGATTGCTATGCCCTGGTACGCGACTGGTACGCCCGGGAATGGGGCATCGATCTGCCGAACTTCCCGCGGCGCGACGGCTGGTGGAACGATGGCGAAAGCCTCTACGAGCGGTATTGCGAGGAGGCTGGGTTCTACAGGGTAGGCGATTTGTGCAAGGGCGACCTGGTCGTCATGCAGATCGCCGCTCAAGGGGGCAGCATGCCGGCAGCCCCTAACCATGCCGGCGTCTATCTGGGTGATGGCTTACTTTCGAGCGTGCCCGGCCTACATGCCGCGCCCGGGACATTCCTGCACCACCGCTACGGCAAGAAATCTTCCCGCGACGTTTATGGCGGAATGTGGGCTGAGCGCACCGTGATGATTCTTCGCCACCAACGAGCACCGGAGGAAACCTGATGTCCATGCAAGTAGGCGCCCCGGCTTTGCCGGCCGTCGTATCAGTCCGGCTCTATGGTGTGCTGGGTGCCCGCTTCGGTCGGATTCACCACCTGGCGGTTGCTTCCTGCAGCGAAGCGATCCACGCGCTGTGTGTGATGGTACCGGGCTTCCGGCGGTTTCTGCGCTTAGGGCACGAGCGCGGCCTGGAGTTCGCTGTGTTCCGCGGTAAGCATAACGTCGCGGAAAACGAGCTTGAGATGCGCTCGAACCGCACCGATGACATCCGTATCGCTCCCATCGTAGTCGGCAGCAAGTCTGGCGGACTGTTCGCAACAATTGCTGGCGCTGCGCTGATCGTCATCGGCGCGATCACACAGCAGTATTGGCTGGCCGCAATCGGCGCCGGCTTGATGCTGGGTGGGGTGGCCATGAACATGGCTCCGTCGACAGCGGGCTTGCTGGGCGATGAGGGCGACGGCAACAAGTCGTCCTATGCATTTGGGGGCGCAGTGACTACCACGGCTCAAGGACGATGCAAGCCTCTGCTTTACGGCGAGCGCGACGTAGGTGGAGCCCTGGCCTCGGCCGGTATCTATGCCGAAGACCAGACTTGATTGAGTTGTTTGAACGAACCGCCTCCGGGCGGTTTTTTATTGCTCGGAGGAAAGCATGGGTTCAGCACTGAAGATTGGCGGAGCAAAGGGTGGCGAGAGCAAACCCCGGCAGCCATACAAGGCGCCCGATAGCGCGTTGTCGATCGCCACCGCCAAGATGCTCTACATCATCAGTGAAGGTGAGATTGCCGGGCCGGCCGACGATGCGCGTTCATTCAAGCTGGATGGCACGCCCTTGATCGCTCCGGACGGCTCCGAAGCGTTTCCCGGGACCACCTGGGAGTTTCGCTCGGGCTCGGTTGATCAAGAGCACATCGCGGGCTTTCCTGCCGCCGAATACGAACAATCGGCTGGCTTGCCGGTTGAGTTGCGATCGGACGTGGCATGGACGCGGGCGATCGCCAACCTTGATCTGTCCGCTGTCCGGGTGCGTCTTTCGTGGCCGCAGATCTGGGAGGTGAAGACCAACGGTGACCAGGTCGGCTACCGCATCGATTACGCCATCGAGCTTTCCGTCGACGGAGGCGCTTTCAACACCGTACTGTCTGCCACCCTCGACGACAAGGGCACGACCGAATACGAGCGCAGCCACCGCGTCGATCTGCCCCAGGGCTTCAATACCGCCGTGCTGCGGGTGCGCCGGCTGACTCCAAACCGCAACGACAGCAATTTCGCCGATGTCATGCGGGTGAAGGCGCTCACGGAGGTTATCGACGCCAAGCTGCGCTACCCAAATCTCGCCCTGGCTGCGTTGCAATTCGATGCTTCCCAATTTTCCAACATCCCAAAATTCAGCCTTCTTTGCCGTGGCCGCATTATCAAGGTGCCGAACAACTACGACCCGGTCACACGCACCTATACCGGCAGCTGGGACGGCACGTTCAAGCTGGCGTATTCGAACAATCCGGCCTGGGTCTGGTACGACCTGCTGCTGCACCGCCGGTACGGCCTTGGCCGCCGAATCACGGCTGACATGGTGGACCGTTGGTCTCTGTATGAGATCGGCCGTTACTGCGACGTAATGGTGCCGGACGGGAAGGGCGGCATGCAGCCACGCATGACCACCAACGTCTACATCCAGGACCAAGTTGAGGGCTATGCCTTGCTGTCCGACCTGGCCAGCGTTTTCCGCGGTAGCAGCTGCTGGAACGGCTCGAAGGTCACCGTGATCGCCGATATTCCGGGAAATGACGACGGCTACGTGTTCACTCGTTCGAACATTGTCGGCGAGTTCGAATATGGCGCAATCGCGCTTCCCGACCGTCATACGCGAGCCAAGATCAGCTGGGACAACCCCGCCAACGAGTTCAAAACCGAGCCCACGGCCGTCACCAACGACGACATGATTGGCGTCCTGGGTCACCGCATGCTTGACGTGGCGCGGTTCGCTTGCACCGTTGAAGGCGAAGCGATTCGGCACGGCATATGGGCCTTGAAGTCCGAACAGTACGAGACGTGGACCGTCAGGTTCACCACCGGCATGGAAGGTCGGAACATCGAGCCAGGCCAAATCATCGGCGTCGCGGATGAGCTGCTGTCTGGACGGGCCAACGGCGGGCGTATCTCCGCCGCCACTGCGCGGGTCATCACGCTTGACTTCGACGCTCAGGTGCAACCAGAGGACCGACTCATAGTTAACCTGCCTAGCGGGAAGGCAGAAGGACGGATCGTGAAATCGGTCGCCGGGCGCCAAGTCACCGTCATGGCGGACTACTCGGAACTGCCAGAGCCTGAAAGCGCTTGGTCGATTGAGAGCGCTGACCTTGGCGTCATGCGCTTCCGGGTGAACACCATTGAGCCGAAAGGTATGCACCAGTGGGAAATCACCGGCGTGCAACACGAGCCAGACAAGTTCGATGCAATTGACCACGGAGCGCGAGTTGACCCTCAACCGATTACCGTCTTGCCACCTGGTGTCATTGAGCCGCCAGAGAGCGTCGCAATCACCTCGCGCAGCGTTGTCTCGCAGGGCATTGCGGTTACCACGATGCGGATTTCCTGGCCGGCGGTGAAGGGCGCTGTTGCGTACGACGTAGAGTGGAGGAAGGATAACGGCAGCTGGCTGCGCCTGCCGCGCACAGGCACGCTGGGCGCCGAGGTCGAAGGGATCTATTCCGGGGTTTACCAGGCAAGAGTGAGTGCTGTCAGCGTGATGGACGTGTCGTCTGTCTTCGCCATGAGCGCCCTGGTCGATTTGAAGGGCAAAGAAGGTCTGCCGCCCGCAGTTGCATTCCTCACTACCACGCCACTGGTTTACGGCACAGGTCTCGCCTGGGGCTTTCCTGCTGGCGCCGAGGACACCGAGCGCACCGAGATCTGGCAGAGCTCTACAACGAGTCGCGAGCAGGCAATCAAATTGGGAGATTTTGCCTATCCGCAAGCGGATCACGAGATACACGGCCTGATGGCCGGCGCCTCGTTCTTCTACTGGGCAAGGCTGATCGACCGCAGTGGAAACACTGGGCCTTGGTACCCGGATGGTGTGGGTATCAACGGCCAGTCTAGCTCGGACCAGTCCGCCTATGAGGAGTACTTCAGGGACAAAATTGGCAACGGCGCGCTGTACCCGGAACTGCGCAAGGAGATTGAGCTGATATCGGGCGACGGCCCCGGCTCGGTGAGCGATCGCCTGGAGGCTGCGAAGGACGAGCTGATTGATCGCATCGACCAGATCACTGACGCGCTCGCCTATGACCCGGAAAAGGAATACGTGGCGGGTGACGTGGTGCGCCAAGGGCAGCGCCTGTTCCAGGCGATTGCTGCCGTTCCTGTCGGTGCAGCTCCGCCAAACGCCAGCTACTGGGCAGACATCGGAACCATCCTCGAAACGGCCAATGCGCTGGCGCTGCAAGTGCAGCAGAACACCACCGATATCAGTGACCTCGACGGCAAGGTGACGGCTTCGGCCAGCCAGCTGCAGGCCCTGCAGGCAGCCTGGCGCGATGACGACGGAGAAGGCGAGCTCGCAGACGCCATGAAAGGCTGGGATTCCACCGCCCGATTTGCTGATGAAGTGCGCGTTCGCGCTACCCAGAACGAAGCCACCGTTACTCGACTGACCACGCTGGACGCTCAGGTCGCCGGTAATACGGCTGGGATCAGCAACCTTGAGCAAGTGGTTGCTACGAACGAGCAGGCGACGGCCAGCAGGCTGAGCCAGCTGAAGACAGAGGTCGACGGCAACGCCTCGCATATCCAGGAGGTGAGCGAGTCCCTATCCGATACGGATCAGGCGCTTGCTTCGCTACGCACCTCGGTCGAGTCGGTGTATACGGCTGGCCGTGGGGACAGCGGGGAGGGTGATCTCACGGGGGCTCTGGATGCCTGGAAGACCAAGGCCAAGATCGCCACCGAGGTGCGCACGCTCGCCGATGCCGACCAGGCGCTGGCGCGCAAGTCGGACACCTTGGAGGCATCCATCAGCCAGACCGCCGCCTCGGTCCAGCAGGTAAGCGAAGCTGTGGTTGGGGTAGATGGCCGGGTTCGTGCCCAGACCACCATCAAGGCGCAGACCATCGTGGGCGGCAAGAAGGTGATGGCTGGACTGTCGGTGGGGACCGACGGGGATACCTCGGAAATCTTGGCATTTGCCCAGCGCTTCGGCGTGGTTGACGAGGTCAGTGGCCAGCTCATCCTGCCCTTCGTGGTCCAGGGTGGTCAGGTCTTCATCAACTCAGCAGTGATCAACACGGCGTTCATCCAGCAGATCGTGGCAGGGATGACGATCAGGTCTGCCGCGCTGAACACCCAGGGGCTGCCGCTGCTGGAGATCAACTTCGCAGCCGGCACCTTCACGCTCCGTGGCCAGGATGCCAACGGCTCGACGCTGCTGAACAACGGCGGCTTGTACGTGTACGACGCTAACGGCATCGAGCGAACTGCGGTAGGGAGGATGACCCAATGACCGACGTGTACGGCCTTCGGACGCGAGATGCGTCTGGGGCCATCACCCTGGACACGACCATTACGCCGATCCGCTCTCTAAAGATGATACAGGTTGTCGGCAACAACGCCTTCGACCAGTACATCGCCATACCGGAGATCCAGGCGGCGTCCTTTGTTGTGGTTGATGCGCTGTTTGACGGCGGTGACTACACCTGGAGCCCGCCCGCTTGGGCAACTGCTGGGCAGCTGCAGCTGCGACAGCCCCGCACCAGCACCTGGCAGGTGATGATCCTGTCGCAAGGTGGCGAGCCTTTTTCTGCCGCGGGCAGCTACGGCATAAGGGCAGCGAACAACAATATTCGCACCCAGATAGATGCTACCAACAGAGTGCTCAGTGTCCGGTACAACGGACGCATGAATATCGGATTTCAGGGTCCGGGCAGCGCGAATCAGATCCAGTACGGCAATGTGACATTTCCTCAGCCTGTCACGACTTATGAGCGCCCGATGATCTTCCTGAATGCCGACAACTACATGATGGTGGGGAGCTTCTTCGTCACCGGGTCTCCCGGCAACTGGACCGGGTTCCGCATCAAGGCCTACAACAACCAGGCGGCTCACGGAACCACCGCGCTGTATCCGATGATGATCAACTGGTTTTGCGCAAGCTACATGACGCCGAACACGCCTGTGGATGCGTACGGAGCATCAGTGCGGGATGCAGCGGGTAACCGAACTTTCGTCACATCCGCGAACCTGGCCTTGCTCAACAGCCAACCAGCAAACAACTCGTTCGCGACAGCAGGAACACCCATCACCGGGGCCGGTTACTACGCCTCGCCGGCGCAGATGGCATGGACCGGAAATTATGCCGACTACGTCCTCGCGAATGCCCTTTTCTCTGCAACCAACGTTGGTCAAACCACCCAGCCATTCAGGGCGAATTACGGCGGGTTTCTTCCTGGAAGACGGGACGTGCTGCAGATGTACTGCGAAAACTTCGACGGCATAAACGCGCTCAGCGTCAACGGCCGGACCCTCTTCGCATCTCGACCAATGAAACCTCTTTAAAAGGAACCAAGCATGCCATGGTATAGAACGGGCACGGTTGCGATCACGGCCGGTCAGACTACGGTTACGGGAACCAACACCAACTTCTCTGCCAATGCCCGAGTTGGTGACGCTTTTCAAGGGCCTGACGGGCGCTGGTATGAAGTTACCAACATTGCCAGCGGCACGGTGCTGAGCATTTTGCCTGCCTACCAGGGCTCGACCGTAGCCGGTGGCACATATGGCCTCGCCCCGATGCAAGGCTATGTGAAGGAGTCTGCCGACCGCCTGCGTCAGATCGTCGACCAATGGGGTTCCACCTTGGCCGGCCTGGGCTCCGTCTCGACCGAGAACGTAGTCCCCGTGGCAAAAGGGGGGACCGGCGGCACTACCGCCGCAGCGGCCCGTGCCGGACTGAACCTGGGTTCAGCGGCAGTCGCTGCGATTGTTGGCGAACTTAGCCAAACAGGTGGCGTACCCACCGGCGCGCTGATGCAGCAGGTCACCAACTCCGTGGGCACCTACTGGAAGTTTGCATGCGGGCTCATGATTTCCAGTCAGAAAGTGAGCATTGCCAATGGCGCAGTATCGTGGGCGACTGGCACTGGCGTTCGATATGTGAACATCACCGCCGGCTTGCCGGTAGCGTTCGTCTCTCCACCAGACCTGTATGGCCAGTTCTATGAGTCAGATATTTCGGCTCGCTCCGCCTGGATCACACATCTGTCGGCAAGTAGCGGCTCGGCATTGAATGCATGGTTCGGTGCGGGGCCGGCTACAACCGGATCGGGTGCGTTCTCTTTCAATGTCCTTGCAGTGGGAAGGTGGTTCTGATGATTATCAAGCTTGTTCCTATCGGCTCTCCAGAATCGCTCTCGATTGCTCGTAATGGAGAATCGCTGTCAATCAACGGCAAAATCTTCGATTTCGCTGCCGTGTCTGAGGGCGCAACACTTCCAGGTCAGGCTGTTGCTTCGCCCTGGCTTCTCGGGCCTGTAGAGCGTATCGGTGGCAGCCTGACGCTCACTTTGATCCTGCCGCATGCCGATGACGCGCCTCAAAGCGTCAGGTTTCCAAGCGACATTGTGAGCCCGCCGGATGGTCAGATTTTGCTGCCTGGGCAGAACTCCGAAGTCCTGGGACAGGAAGCCCCGGGCGTTGTGGATTGGTCGCAGCTTGTTACTGCCGAGATGAAGGCGGAAACCGCTGCAGCGCAGCTGCTGCTGGCCGCCGTTACTGAAACGGGTCGCCTGCGAAAGATCGCTGACGACGCCATCGCCCCGCTGCAGGACGCCGTAGAGCTGGGCCGCGCCGATCAAGCCAAGCAGGACCAGCTCAAGGCCTGGAAGAACTACCGCCTCGACCTGGTCGAAGTGCCCGAGCAGGACGGCTACCCAGCGATCATCGATTGGCCAGCGCCGCCGGCCTGACCCGCACCGAAACCACCGACCGCCGCCCGGCGGTATTTTTTTGCCTGGAGAAAACTGAATGCCCATCAACGAGCAGCAACTGCTTCAGATACTCCCCAATGCCCGCCCAGTTGCGGGCATTTTTTTTGCCTGGAGAAACCATGTCCAGACTCACCGAAACCCAGGCCGGAGGCGCGAACGTGCTCCGGTTTCTGGACCTGATCGCTTTCTCTGAAGGCACCTCGACCGTCAGGGCGAGCGACGACGGATACAACGTGCTGTACGGCGGCGGACTGTTCCAAGGCTACGCGGACCACCCGCGGCGTAAGCTGACATTCCCCATCAACGGAAAGCCTGTGACCAGCACGGCAGCCGGCCGGTACCAGTTGCTCGAGCGTTACTGGGATGCATACCGGGTCAGCCTGCGCTTGGCTGGCGGGTTCACGCCGGAGAACCAGGACCGCATCGCGCTGCAGCAGATCCGCGAACGCAAGGCCCTGGACGATATCAAGGCCGGCCGCATCCAGCAGGCTATCGCTAAGTGCTCGAACATCTGGGCGTCGCTGCCAGGCAACACCTACGGGCAGAACCCGCATCGCCTGGACAAGCTGCTAGGGCGCTGGGTCGAGCTTGGCGGGGTGCTGGCGTGAACTGGCTCGGCGCGGTACCGGCCTGGTGCTGGTGGCTGATCGCCCTGGTGCTTGTCGCCGGGGGCCAGCAGTACCGGGTGGTGGTTGCCCAAGGCGAAACCGGCGCCGCCCGGATCGAGTTGGCCGACTACCGCCTGCAGGTGGCTGAGCGTGACCGGCGCGCTGCCGCCAAGACCAGAACAGAGGAACAACGCCGCCAAGCCGCGGCGGACGAGGAGGGTGAAAGTGCACGCAAGAAACTGGAGCTGGCCCAAGGCCGCGCCGCTACTGCTGAGTCTGCTGCTGACGGGCTGCGCGGCGAGATCGCCAGACTGCGGGACGGCCACCGAGCCACCTGCGATACCATCGCTGCCCAGCAGCGCCAGGCAGGAACCTCTGCCGTCGTGGTGCTCGGGGGATTGCTTGAAGAGTCTGACCGAATGGCGGGAGGCCTCGCGACAGCGCTTGAGCGAAGCCGAATAGCCGGCTTGGCGTGCGAAGCGTCCTATAATGCGCTGATCAACTGATCGGAGCAGGGCTGTGGACAAGCGCACCTTCATTGGTATGGTCGAGGCGGGCGAGCCGCTGATCCAGCAGGCCATCGACGCCATGCGGGAATACCACCAGGCCCAGGACCGCAACGCGACGCCTGAAGAGATCGAGCGCCTACACCTACTGGCCGAGTCGCTGTTTCAGGCGGTATCCGATTACCAGCTTCGGGTAATCGCCAAGGCGCGCGGAAAGGAGTTGCCATCTCTTCACTAGGCCGCCGGCCTGCGCAAGTCCGACAGCTTGGAAGTGAAAGTGTGTGCGCTATTGGCTGAGCGCCGGCAGCGGTTAGCGCCTGCCGCTGACTCAATCTGGATTGGAATCAATGATCCGCTGAACGTTAAGCGCCTTCTGGCGCTTTGCTAATGGCTCGCCGACGTGCTTATCAAACACGTGTTTTTGCTTGGAGCTCAAGCTGTCATAGCCTTCGTGGATCACCTGCTGAGCTACACCGTATCCTGCCGTGTCTTCCTTGAGCAGCCCTTCATCTAGAAGGTCTTGAATGGCGTCATTGAGCTCCCAGTCGACATTATCGTTCCAACCCATGATTGTCTCCAGCCTCTGATGTCTGCTGACACATTAGCTCCAGCCATTCAGTGTGGCAAATAGGCATCACAGCCGAAGGATGTACACAACGGGCTCACTAGAAAGCTTGGGGGAATTTTGGGGGAATTGGTCCCCCGAATGGTGTGGAGTGATGTTGTGTCATGGTGTGTTGAAGTTGTTGTTTTTATTGATTTTTATTAAATCATCCCAAAAAAATATGGTGTCGAAAACGGATTCGAAATCCGTTGTACTGGCAACAGTACCTAGGGTTCAAATCCCTATCTCTCCGCCATACACGAAGTAAACAAAGCCCCCGAAAACGTTAAAGTTTTCGGGGGCTTTGTCGTTTCTGGCCATTGGGTTAGGGCAAATTCAGGGCAGAAATTGAACATGCGAGGCCGTGTCCGGCACAGCTTTCGGCAAAGAGCACCGGCGTTGCTCGAACGTGTGGCTTGGTTACTCAATGGCAAACACCATACCGGCCAGAGGCGCGTTTAAGGCCGCCGCAATGCCCGCTGCGCCCCCGGCAAGTATCGAACCCCACTTGCGTGATAGAAGTGGATCGCCAGTCAGGCTTTCTAGGTCGTCGAACTTGCTTTGGTCATGGCAGATGCTTTACGGATGCTGTATGCACCCCAGGCCAGGCCAAGCAATGCTGCAATCACCGATGCCGAAAGCACGCCAAGTTTCGCCGCCCCCAGCGCGCCAGGATCGACGAAGGCGAGATTGGCAATGAAGATCGACATGGTGAAACCGATGCCGGCCAGCAGCCCGACCAAGGTGATGCTGCGCCAGCTCACCTCGGCGGGAAGCGCGCACCAGCCCAAGCGGACCATCAGCCAACTGACGCTGACGATGCCCAAGGGTTTGCCAACTACCAGAGCGACAGCGACGGCGATCATCACCCACTGCGGGGCCTCGGCTGACAAATCGACACCCGAAAGATTTACCCCGGCATTGGCCAAGGCAAACACCGGCATGATGCCGAAGGCTACCCAAGGGTGCAGGGTGCCTTGCATGCGCACCACTGGCGGCACCAGTTCGCGCTGGGCCAGGCGCAGGCGCTTCAACGGGTCCATGAGGTCGCTGGCATCGCGCTCGGGCGCCCTGGCGCGTCCCAGCAGCTCTCCGGTGAATCGGCTGATTGCATCCAGTGGTCGCTCGCGCATCGGCATTGCGACCACTGGCGTCATCAGGCCCAGCACAACGCCTGCGAGGGTGGGGTGGGCTCCGGTCAACAGGATGCCCAGCCAGGTGACAAAGCCGGGAATGATGTACGCGTAGGCCGAACCCACTCCGATCTTCTGCAGCCCGATCACCATCAGCAGGCCGATCAGCGCAACCCCGAAACCGCTGTAATCGAGGCCGCCCGAGTAGAAGAACGCGATGATCAGTACTGCGATGATGTCATCGATGATGGCCAGGGCCAGCAGAAACACGCGGACGTTGGACGGGATCGACTTGCCGAGCAGCGCCAGGACACCTACCGCAAAGGCGATATCCGTAGCCGTCGGTACGGCCCAGCCTTGTTGTTCCGCCGCAGCGTGACCAAAACCCAGGTAGAAGAGCGCGGGTACGGCTACACCGCCAATGGCGGCTGCCATGGGCAGCATGGCCTGCCGAAGGCTGGACAGTGCGCCCTCGTGGATCTCGCGACGGATCTCCATGCCCACGACAAGGAAGAAGATGGTCATCAAGCCATCATTGATCCAGAAATGCAGCGACTGTGAATAGATCAGCGAACCCACGCCGATCGTCAACGGTGTGTGCCAAAGGGCGTCGTAGCTTTCGGCAGCCGGGGAGTTGGCCCAGATAAGCGCAGCAATAGCTGCAACCAGTAGAACGATGCCGCTGACCGCTTCAATGTGCAGAAAGCGTTCAAGGTTGGCGAAGGCACGCTCGGCCAATTCCTGGGCGCGAGACAATTCCTTTTTTTGCATAGGCGCAAGTACTCCCGCATGGCGGCCCGACCTGCGCTGTTCTTTAACCTGCCCCACTGCACCGTGCAGCTGGCACCCGTTCGGTAGTCTACCGAACAACCGCTACTCAAGGCTATGACGTGACCGTGAATGAGCGCGAAGATGGGCGGGTAACCTCTGGCCTAGAATCGCCAGAAAGCTGGAGAGACGAGTACCAGTACGGTCAGGATTTCGAGCCGTCCAAGCAGCATGCCGACAGTCAGCAGCCATTTGGCAGCGTCCGATAACGAGGCGAAATTACCTGCAGGACCGATAAGCGTTCCCAGCCCCGGGCCGACGTTGCACACGGCGGTAGCGGCCCCGCTCAATGCCGTTGTCCAGTCGAGCCCTAGCAGCGAGAGGCCAAGGGCGATGACCGCGATGGTGACTGAGAAGAAGAACGAAAACGTCAGCAGTGAGCGCACGATCTCTTCATCGATCGGGTGCCCATTGTATTTCTTCGAGATTGTTGCCCTTGGATGGATCAACTGTTTCAGGCTGCTGACAAGCAAGGCCGCGGCCACCTGGAAACGGAATATCTTCAGGCCTCCAGCGGTAGACCCCGAGCAGCCACCGACGAACGTCAGGTAAAAGAACAGCATGATGGCGAAGCTGCCCCAGAGCGTGTAGTCGCCCACGGCAATGCCCGTGGTGGTCACCACGGAGGTGACGTTGACCGCCACGATACGGAGCGCATCCCACCATGACAGATCGCTGTGCAAGCAGAGCCAGGTTCCGACCGTGAGCCAGATGAAGACGAGAAAGCCAATGAAACCGCGGACTTGATGGTCATCGAGCAGGATGCGCCGATGGCCACGCAGCGTGGCCACATACAGGGTGAAAGGGAGGCTGCCGAGGATCATGATGACAACGGCTACCCAATGCACCGCAGGCTGCACCCAGTGGCCCAGCGAGGCATCGGAGGTAGGGAAAACACCGGTTGAAATCAGTGCCATCGAATGATTGATGGCTTCGAACGGGGTCATGCCGGCAGCCCACAACGCCCATGTTCCCAAGACTGTCAGGCCCACATAGATGATCAGGATCATCTTGGCCGCAACATGCGAGCGGGGTGTCACTTTGTCTGACCAATCCGAAGATTCGGTCTGGAACAGGCGCATGCCACCTACGCGCAGCAGGGGCAGGATCGCGACAGCCATGCCGATAAAGCCGATGCCTCCCAGCCAGTGCAGCAAAGACCGCCAGACAAGCAACCCGGGCGATGCATTGTCCAGCCCGGTTAGTACCGTCGAGCCGGTGGTGGTGATCCCTGACATGGTTTCGAAGAACGCGTCCGTGTAACTGATGTGCCGGATGAACACCATCGGCAAGGCCGCAAATGCGCAAACGATGACCCAGCTTGCCGTTGTGAGCAGGTACATGTCCCTGGCGCGCAGTTGCGGTGCGCCGGGAGCGCCTCGGGCCACCATGACCAGGCCTGCGCAGAGCACGATAAGGCTTGACCAGACGAAAGCGCCGAGATCATCGCTGCGGTCGTACAGCAGCAGTGTCAGCATCGGGATTACCATGCTGACGGCCAAGGTGATCAGGAATACACCAATAATGAAGGCTATGAAGCGCAACGCTGGAAGCGGCATTAGTTGAGCTCGTGCGGACAATGCCGGCAGTATTGCCTGCCATACAGCAATGTCGAGTAAAAAGCCGTAATGTCTTAGGACAGTTCATACAGAGCCACTCGATTGTTGCACAGGTGCAACTAGCCAGTGCGCCTTGCTGCTTGGATCCAATGCCAGGGTTCTGTATCATCCCGCCGCCATCAGACGATGGCCGAAGATGATTCATTTAAAGGACTTAGTATGAAAAAGCTGTTCAAGGCTACTGTAGCCGTTGCTGTCGTTTCGGGTGTTGCCCTGCTGTCGGGTTGCACTGGCCAGGTTTACAACCAGCCAAAAAACTGCACCTACGACTACCTGTTCCACCCTTCGGTTTCCATCTCCAAGATCATCGGTGGCTGCGGCCCGATCGATAAACTGCCTCAGCAGCAGTAATCTTGGCGGTACCCTGATCGCGACGCTTGCGGCGTGATCCAAGGCCCCCGGTCATGTACATGGCCGGGGGTTTTTGTTTGTGGCCACTTCAGATGCAGGTCTTGCCAGAAGGCCCGGCTCGCGGATACCAGTGCATTGAACGCTGCCTGGGCTCAGGCCCAGATATCACCGATGGTAAAGCCTTCGGGGAACGGGTCGTCGTGGTCGAGCACGAAGGTGTTCAGGCCGTAGATCCAGCTTTTGCCGGTGATGGTTGGTACCACGGCCTCGTTGCCGCCGATGCTGGTTTCATCGATCAGGCGGCCGGTGTAGATGTTGCCGAGCAGGCCCTGATGGCGGAAGTCCTGGAGCAATGGCAGCTCACCCTTGGCGTGCAGGGTGGCCATCTTCGCCGAGGTGCCGGTACCGCACGGGGAGCGGTCCAGCGCCCCGGTCCAGGTGGCCGGGTCGTCCCACGAGAACTCGCCGCAGGTCATGGTCACCGCGTTCTTCCAGTCGGCGTTGGGGTCTTCGCTGGGGCCGGACAGCTGCGAGATGGTGATGCCGATGCCGGGGTAGTCGGGGTGTGCCACCGGCAGTTGCTCGATAGCCGCCTGGCGGATCATCGACGATACCCGGGCGATTTCGGCGCCGTGCTGCGGGATCAGTTGCAGGCCTTTGAACTGGCGCACGTCGGCGATTACATAGAACATGCCGCCCCAGCCCACGTCCACGCGCACCTTGCCCAGGTGCGGTACGTCGATTTCGGCATCCAAGTGTGCGGCGAACGCTGGTACGTTCTGGAAGGTGACGGCCTTGACCTTGCCGCCCTCGCATCGGGCCTTGATGCGGATCAGCCCGGCCGGGGCCTCCAGCACCAGCTCGGTGAGCGGCTCCTGCATCGGCAGCATGCCCATCTCCAAAAGCACGGTGGCCACCGAGATGGTATTGCTGCCGGACATCACCGGGTACTCGATCTGCTCCATGATGATGTAGCCGGCGTCGGCCTCGGGGTGGCTTGGCGGGACGATGATGTTGCAGCAGTGCGCCGGATAGCCGCGCGGTTCACGCAGCATCAGCTTGCGCAACTGATCGTCGTTGGTTTCGAGCCATTTCATCTTGGCGTGTACGCTGTCACCGGGGATGTGCGGTACGCCGCCTGTGATGACGCGCATGGGGATGCCGGCGTGGGTGTCGACGGCGTGGATGGTGCGTTTGAATGACATATGGGCGGCCCTGTTCTGATCGGATTGAGGCGGGGTCTGGGGCGCAGGATAAAGCGGTGGGGCGGGGCTGTAAGTCGAATAAATCCGATCGGGTGACCGGTTTTTTGAATGGCATTTGCGCAGGCCTGTGCCGGCCCTTTCGCGGGCAAGCCCGCTCCCACACGGGCGCACAGGCCTGAGACAACCCGCCACCTTGACTCCCGGGCCGGCAATTTGTTTGTGCTGGCATTTAAGTTACAATCGGAAAAACGATTCAGCCTTGTCGGTCAATTCGACAAAAGGCCGAGTCGTTTTCTGGTTCTCTGGCTGCTGAACAATGATCAACAACAAGCCTGCGCTGCAGAACATGCTTTACCTGGGCCAGCCACAGGCCCGCCCTCTGTTCTCCTGACTGGAATCGATCAATGTTCAAGAAAGCTGGCAAGACCTTGCTGGGTCTGGCTGTCGCTGCAAGCGTCATGCAAGCGCACGCCGCAGAAACCAAGAAAGTAGATGTGCTGCTGGTCGGCGGCGGCATCATGAGCTCGACCCTGGCCGTGTGGCTGCACGAGCTGGAGCCAAGCTGGTCGATGGAAATGGTCGAACGCCTGGATGGCGTGGCCGAAGAAAGCTCCAACGGCTGGAACAACGCCGGTACCGGCCACTCCGCGCTGGCCGAGCTGAACTACACCCCGGAAGACAAGGACGGCAACGTCAACATCGCCAAGGCCATCGAAATCAACGAGGCCTTCCAGATCTCCCGCCAGTTCTGGTCGTGGCAGGTCCGCCAGGGCGTGCTGAAGAACCCGCACTCGTTCATCAACACCACTCCGCACATGAGCTTCGTGTGGGGCGATGACAACATCAAGTTCCTGAAAAAGCGTTATGACGCGCTGCAGGCCAGCCCGCTGTTCCGCCCGATGCAGTACTCCGAGGACCACGCGCAGATCGCCAAGTGGGTCCCGCTGATGATGGAAGGTCGCGACCCGAACCAGAAGCTGGCCGTGACCTGGACGCCAATCGGTACGGACGTCAACTTCGGCGAGATCACCCGCCAGTTCGTCGGCCACCTGAAAACCCAGGAAAACTTCGACCTGAAGCTGTCCAGCGAAGTGCAGGACATCACCCGCAACAAGGACGGCTCGTGGCACGTTGAGTACAAGAACCTGAAGGACGGTAGCGAATCGGCTACCGACGCCAAGTTCCTGTTCATCGGTGCTGGTGGCGGCGCGCTGAAGCTGCTGCAGAAGTCGGGCATTCCTGAAGCCAAGGAATACGCAGGCTTCCCGGTGGGCGGCTCGTTCCTGGTGACCGAGAACCCGACCGTGGCCATGCAGCACATGGCCAAGGCCTACGGCATCGCCTCGACCGGTGCGCCACCCATGTCGGTTCCGCACCTGGACACCCGCGTGCTGGATGGCAAGCGCGTGATCCTGTTTGGCCCATTTGCCACCTTCTCGACCAAGTTCCTGAAGAACGGCTCGTACCTGGACCTGCTGAGCAGCACCACCACCCACAACGTGTGGCCGATGACCAAGGTCGGCATCGATCAGTACCCGCTGGTGGAATATCTCGCTGGCCAGTTGATGCTGTCTGACGACGACCGCTTCGAAGCCCTGCGTACCTACTTCCCGAACGCCAAGAAGGAAGACTGGCGCTTGTGGCAGGCCGGCCAGCGCGTGCAGATCATCAAGCGTGATGCCGAGAAGGGTGGCGTGCTGAAGCTGGGCACCGAAGTGGTCGCTTCCGAAGACCGCACCATCGCCGGCCTGCTGGGTGCATCGCCAGGTGCTTCGACTGCGGCACCGATCATGCTGAACGTGCTGGAAACCGTGTTCAAGGAGAAGGTCGCTACCCCAGAGTGGCAGGCCAAGATCAAGCAGATCGTGCCGAGCTACGGCACCAAGCTGAACGACTCGGCGGCGGCCACCCAGAAAGAGTGGAACTACACCGCTGAAGTGCTGCAGCTGGAGAAACCACCGGTGATCGACGAGAGCGTCGGCACCACGGTTGCACCTAGCCAGCCGGTCGAGAGCAAGCCTGAGAATGACATGGCGCTGTAATCGGCCATTGTTGTGACAGAAGCCACGGGGGAGACCTCGTGGCTTTTTTGTTGCCTGTGTCCGGCCCCTTCGCAGCACAAGGCTGCTCCTACAGGCACGGCGCCGTATCTGTAGGAGCAGCCTTGTGCTGCGAAGGGGCCAGCTCAGGAAACCACTGATCGGAAACCCAGCTCAGCCCCAATAAAAACATATTTTGATGCTTAAATTAATCTTGTCAGTCGATCCCCTCCAGGAGGGTGCCGTCATGAACATCAAGATTGCCGCCTTACTGCTGCTAGCCCTGTGCGCCCAGCCGGCATGGAGCCAAAGCTACTCCTACTCCAGCGAAACCCCTGCCGCCAAACCTGCCGAATCTGCTGCAATGACCACACGCATGGCCCTGCGCGACCTGTGGGTCGAGCACATCTTCTGGGTGCGCAACCATGCCGTGGCCAATCAAGCCGGTAATGCCAAGGAGGCCGAAGTCGCTGCCAAGGAAGTGGTCACCGACGCCACCAGGATCGCCAACAGTATTGCCCCGCTGTACGGCCAGCCTGCCGCCGATCAGTTGCTGAAGCTGCTGGCCGGCCACTGGGGCGCCATAAAGCACTACAGCGACGCCACCGTGGCCAAGGACAAAAAAGGCCAGCAAGCCGCGGTCAACGAGCTGAACAGCAATGCCAAGGCCATCGCCGCGTTTCTGGCCAAGGCCAACCCGAACCTGCCCGAGCCGACCCTGCTGACGCTGCTCAGCGCCCACGGCGGGCACCACGTGGCCCAGATCGACCAGTTGGCGGCCGCTGACTACGTAGGCGAGGCGCGCACCTGGGCGATGATGCGCGAGCATATCCTGACCCTTTCCGACGCTCTGGCTGCGGCGTTGGTCAAGCAGTTCCCGGACAAATTCTGATGCTCGAAGGCCTGGGCCGTACCCAACAGGACCTGCTCCATGCGTTGCTGCTCCAGCCGGCCGGCATGAGCATCGACGACCTGGCGCAGGCCCTGGCAATCACCCGCACGGCGGTGCGCCAGCACCTGGCAGCGCTGGAGCGCGACGGCCTGGTCAAGCGTGGCGCTACCCGGCCCACCGGGCGACGCCCGGAGCAGCTGCACGAGCTGACCGAACAGGCCCGCGAACTGTTCCCGCGGCAGTACCCGTTGCTGGCCAACCTGCTGATTGCGGAAGTGGCCGGCTTGCTGGGGCAGGAGGCGTTGCTGGCGCTGATGCGCCAGCTGGGGCGCAAGCTGGCGGCGGACCTGGAGCACCAAGTGGTGGATGAGGCACGCATCGTCGAGCACATGAACAATGCCGGGTACGAGGCACAGGTGTTCTTCCGCTCGGGGGGCGAGCCGCAGATCGTTGCGCACAATTGCGTGTTCCATCACCTGGCCAAGGCGCACCCGGTGGTGTGCGAGCTGGACCTGGCGCTGATCGGGGCCTTGGGTGGGGCCGAGGTGAGCCATGAGGAGTGCATGCTCAGGGGAGGGCAGGTATGCCGGTTTGCCCTGGGCAAGAAAGAAGATTGATTTTGCCTGTTCTGGCCCTTTCGCGGGTAAACCCGCTCCCACAGAAACCGCACAGGTCTTGAAGACAGTGATTATCCTGTAGGAGCGGGTTTACCCGCGAAGAGGCCGGCACAGGAAAATCACTGTTGCCGCAGAATGCAGTCCAGCAGCCCGGGAAACCGCTCCCCCAGCATCTCGCTACGCAACGAATTCATGTGGGTAGTCCCCACATTGCGGGTATGCACCAACCCCGCATCACGCAGCACGCGAAAATGGTGGGACATGCTCGACTTCGGCCGGCCGCCGTCCAGCTCGCCACAGCTGGCTTCGGCCACGCCCGCCAGGTGGCGCACGATACCCAGGCGCACCGGGTCGCTCAGGGCATAGAGCAGGCGTTCCAGGGTGAGGTCTTCAGAATTGGGATGTTGATAGGCTCGCATGGTCGTCATGATAACGGGGCTATCATTAATTGCCATAGTTCGATTATGATCGAACTATCGTAATCAGATAGCCCGGGAGCTTGCCCATGTCCGCTTTGTTCGAACCGTATACCCTCAAGGACGTCACCCTGCGCAACCGCATTGCCATTCCACCGATGTGCCAATACATGGCCGAGGACGGCATGATCAACGACTGGCACCACGTGCATCTGGCCGGCCTGGCCCGTGGCGGTGCCGGCCTGCTGGTGGTCGAGGCCACTGCCGTGGCACCGGAAGGGCGCATCACCCCCGGTTGCGCCGGCATCTGGAGCGATGCCCACGCCCAGGCTTTCGTGCCGGTGGTGCAGGCAATCAAGGCCGCCGGTTCCGTGCCAGGTATCCAGATTGCCCACGCCGGGCGCAAGGCCAGCGCCAACCGCCCGTGGGAAGGTGACGACCACATTGCCGCCGACGACGCCCGCGGCTGGGAAACCATTGCCCCGTCCGCCATCGCCTTCGGCGCGCACCTGCCACAAGTGCCGCGCGAGATGACCCTGGACGACATTGCCCGGGTCAAACAGGACTTCGTCGATGCCGCCCGCCGTGCGCGCGATGCCGGTTTCGAGTGGATCGAGCTGCACTTTGCCCATGGTTACCTGGGCCAGAGTTTCTTCTCCGAGCACTCCAACAAGCGTACCGACGCCTACGGTGGCAGCTTCGACAACCGCAGCCGCTTCCTGCTGGAAACCCTGGCAGCGGTACGTGAGGTATGGCCAGAGAACCTGCCCCTGACCGCGCGTTTTGGTGTGCTGGAGTACGACGGCCGGGATGAGCAGACGCTGGAAGAGTCGATCGAACTGGCGCGCCGTTTCAAGGCTGGCGGCCTCGACCTGCTGAGCGTGAGTGTCGGCTTCACCATTCCCGACACCAATATCCCGTGGGGCCCGGCGTTCATGGGGCCGATTGCCGAGCGCGTGCGCCGTGAGGCGAAGCTGCCGGTGACCTCGGCGTGGGGTTTTGGTACGCCGCAACTGGCGGAAGCAGCGCTGCAAGCCAATCAGCTGGACCTGGTATCGGTAGGGCGTGCGCACCTGGCAGACCCGCACTGGGCTTACTTTGCGGCCAAGGAGTTGGGGGTGGAGAAAGCCTCCTGGACCTTGCCTGCACCGTATGCGCACTGGCTCGAGCGTTATCGCTGAGTGATACCGGGGCTGCTGCGCAGCCCTTTCGCGACACAAGGCCGCTCCTACAAGCGTACGCGGTCCCCTGTAGGAGCGGCCTTGTGTCGCGAAAGGGCCGCACAGCGGCCCCCGAATCTAGAACCGATCCAACCGGTAAGCCCCCATCTCCGGTCCACCGGCCCGCTCGGCCAACCGCCCCACCCATTCCGCTGTCACCGCCGCCTGGGTCAAACCCAGGTGCTGATGCCCGAACGCCAACAGCACCCGCCCATCACACACCCGGTCGATCACCGGTAACGAATCTGGCAACGAAGGCCGGAAGCCCATCCACGGCGTCGCTCCCTCAACACTCAGGTCCCTCCGGAACAACCCCTTGCTCAAGCGGTGCAACTGCCAAGCCCGCTGCATGCTCGGCGGCGCGTCCAGCCCGGCGAACTCCACCGTGCCGGCCAGGCGCAGGCCCTCGGCCATGGGCGTCATGATGAACTTGCGCTCCAGCGATGTGACTGCAAACGGCAAACGCTGATGCTCGCCAGGCAACATCAGGTGGTAGCCGCGCTCGGTGTCCAGTGGCACCCGCTTGCCGGTCAGTGCGGCGGTCAACCGCGCGGAATGCGCACCACAACTGATCAGCACCTGGCGGGCATCGAGCGTGCCCTGATCGCTGGCCAGGCTGACCCCGCCGCTGTGCAGCCGCCCGCCATCGACTTGTGCCTGGACAAAACGCACGCCATTGGCCTTGGCCGCTTCGAACAGTTCGCACACCACCCGGTAGGGGTCGATGAAGTGTCCGGTACGCGGGAAGAACAGCCCTCCCAGCAACGACGGGCTCAGTTGCGGCGCCGCCTCGCGCACAGTGTCGGCCGACCAGAAGTCCACCGCCACCGCTTGCTGTTGCATGCGCGTCCGCAAGGCCTCCAGGGCCTGGCGCGACTCCGGCCGCTCGAACACCAGCAGCGAGCCATCTTCCTGAAACAGTTCGCCGCGCCCGATCGAGCCTAGCAGCCGCTGCCAGGCACCCAGGCTGCCTTCGTTCAACGAGCGGATGCCGGCCACGCTGCGCTGGAACGGGCCAGGGCGCAGGTTGAGCAGCAGGCGGGTGAACCACGGCATGGCCTTGGGCAGGTACTTCCAGTCCAGGCGCAACGGGCCCATCGGGTCCAGCAACATGCGCGGCAGGCGTTTGAGAATCGACAGATCGGCAATCGGGAATACCTGCTCGGTGGCCAGGTGCCCGGCGTTGCCATAGGACGCGCCTCGACCGGGTGCCTGACGGTCGACCAGGGTTACCCGGCGGCCTTTGCGGGCCAGTTGCAGGGCACAGGCGACGCCGACAATGCCGGCGCCGACCACGGCGATATCGGTTTCAGCGGTTTCGACCATGCTCAGCCTTCCCGTTTACCGTCGAGCAGGCGCCGAAGCTGCAGCGGGTTGCCGTGTTTCAGTGCCTGCGGCAGCAGGGCATCGGGGAAGTCCTGGTAGCACACCGGGCGCAGGAAGCGCAGGATCGCCGCAGTGCCCACCGAAGTGGTGCGGGCATCGGAGGTGGCCGGGAACGGCCCGCCGTGGACCATCGCGTCGCATACCTCTACACCGGTCGGCCAGCCATTGACCAGGATGCGGCCAGCCTTGCGCTCAAGGGTCGGCAGCAGGGCGCGGGCGCTGTCGATGTCGGCATCGTCCAGTTGCAGGGTGGCGGTCAGTTGGCCTTCCAGATGCTCGGCCACCTGGCGCACTTGCTCATCGTTGGCGCAGGCCACCACCAGCGACGCCGCGCCGAAGACTTCGGCCTGCAACGCCGGGTCGGCGAGGAACGCTTCGGCCTGGGTCACGAACAGCTGCGCCTGGCACTGGTTGGGGCCTTGCCCGGCCTGGCCACTGGCGGCGGCCTGGGCATTGACGTTTGCGGCCAGGGCGCCGACACCGGCCTGGTAGGCACTGAAGATGCCCGGGGTGAGCATGGTCTGCGCCGCAGCCTTGCGCACGTGTTCGCTGGCGGCGTCGATGAAGCGCTGCAACGCCGGCCCCTGGCGGGCAATCACCAGGCCGGGGTTGGTGCAGAACTGGCCGGCACCCTGGGTCAGCGAGGCGACGAAGCCTTGTGCCAGTGCCTCGGCGCGGGTCTGCAGGGCGGTGTCGAACAGGAACACCGGGTTGATCGAGCTCATTTCGGCGTACACCGGGATCGGCTCGGGGCGGGCCTGGGCCGCCTGGCACAGCGCAATGCCACCGCTGCGCGAGCCGGTAAAGCCAACGGCCTTGATGCGCGGGTCGCTGACCAGCGCAATGCCCACTTCACGACCGGAGCCGTACAACAGCGAAAACACACCGGCCGGCAAGCCGCACTGCTTCACGGCCTTTGCCACTGCCTGGCCGACCAGCTCGCTGGTGCCCGGGTGGGCGCCGTGGGCCTTGACCACCACCGGGCAACCGGCGGCCAGGGCCGAGGCGGTGTCGCCACCGGCCACCGAGAAGGCCAATGGGAAATTGCTGGCGCCGAATACCGCCACTGGCCCCAGGGCCACCTGGCGCTGGCGCAGGTCGGCACGCGGCAGGGGCTGGCGCTCAGGCAGGGCATTGTCGACCCGCACGTCCAGCCATTCGCCAGCCCGCACCACACGGGCGAAGGTGCGCAACTGGGTGCAGGTGCGGCCACGTTCGCCCTGGATGCGCGCCTTTGGCAGGCCGCTTTCGGCCACGGCGCGATCGATCAGGGCATCACCCAGCGCTTCGATCTGCGTGGCGATGGTTTCGAGGAATTGTGCCCGTTGCTCGAGCGAGGTTTCGCGGTAGGCATCGAACGCCGCCCAGGCCAGGGCGCAGGCCTGGGCCACGTGTTCGCCGGTGCCGCCGAGGTAGGCCGGTTCCAGTGTCTGGCCGGTGGCCGGGTCGATGCCACGGATGGCTTCGCGGCTGCCGGTTACCGGCGTCTGGCCGATCAGCAGGTTGCCTGTGAGGGTCATGGAGCCTCCTTTGGAATCAATATCAAGAGAGAGCGCGGCCTTTGTAGGAGCGGGTTTACCCGCGAAGCAGGCGACTCGGTGCCTGGCACCGGCTTCGCCGGTGTTCGCGGGTGAACCCGCTCCCACAGGGCTGCGGCTCGGCCTGGAATCAGGTGATCAGGCCAGGTTCTGCTCAGCCGACCAGCTGGCGTACCAGCTGCGGAACAGCGCGTACTGCTGCTCGGCATAGTTGCGCTGGGCGTCGGTCAGCACGTCGGTCTCGTTGAAGTGCAGGCTGTATTCGCTGTCACCGTTCAGCACCATCAGGTGCTTGTAGTAGAGCACCAGGTCGCAGCCTTCATCGAACGACGACAGCACCGCCAGCGCCGCCTCCAGTTCACGCGCCAGGCGGCGGGCCTTGGCATCACCTTTGGCCGCCTGTTTGCTCAGGCTCACCAGGTGCAGCACCTCACGCGGCAGGGCGTTGCCGATGCCGGTGATGGCACCGGTGGCGTTGCAGTTGACGAAACCATGTACCACCTGGGTGTCGACGCCGACCATCAGGGTCACGTCGTCATCCTTGGAGGTGATGTGCTCGGCGGCGTAGCGCAGGTCGGCGCCACCGCCGAACTCCTTGAAGCCGATCAGGTTGGGGAACTCGCTGCGCAGTTCGAAGAACAGGTCGGCGCGGGTGGCGAAGCCATAGTAGGGGCTGTTGTAGATCACCGCCGGCAGCTTCGGTGCGGCTGCCAGGATGGCCGAGAAGTGGTGCTTCTGGGCAATCAGCGAGGCGCCGCGGCTGAGCACGCGAGGGATGACCATGAGGCCGGCGGCACCAACCTTGGCCGCGTGGGCGGCGTGGGATACTGCTTCACGGGTGTTCACCGCGCCGGTGCCGACGATGGTCGGGATGCCGGCGGCCACCAGGCGCGCCACGCCTTCCTGGCGCTCTGCTTCGGTCAGCAGCGGCCAGTCGCCCATCGAGCCGCAGTACACCACGGCGCTCATACCGGCCTCGATCAGTTCGCGGCCCTTGCGCACCAGGGCGTCGAAGTCCGGCTTGCGCTCGGCGGTGCAGGGGGTCATCAGGGCGGGCATGGTGCCGGTGAAGATGTTGTTGGTCATTGTTGTCACTCCTCGCGATATTCGTTTTTTTGGAAAAAGCCGGGGTCAGATGCCCCAGGCGAACGGGTCCTGTTCGTCGATCAGCAGGGTGCTGTCGGCGGTCATGTAGGCGCGGCCGGTGATGAACGGGCGAATGCGTTCGCCGTCGCGCTCGTAGCGGCCCTGGAACTGGCTGCCGGTGATACTGGCCTGTACCCAGGTCTGGCCTTCGTCGAGCTTGCCGTCGGCGGCCAGGCAGGCCAGCTTGGCGCTGGTGCCCGTGCCGCAGGGCGAGCGGTCGTAGGCCTTGCCGGGGCACATCACGAAGTTGCGGCTGTCGGCGTTGGCGTCGTCGGCGAACAGTTCGACGTGGTCGATGGGGGCACCGTTTTCACCGGTGATGCCCTGGGCTTCGAGGGCCTTGAGCATCGCCCAGGTGTATTCGGTCAGCGCCTCGCGGTTGCCCAGCTCGATGCGCTGGCCGTGTTCGGAGACGAGGAAAAACCAGTTGCCACCCCAGGCGATGTCGCCGCGCACCGGACCATGGCCGGGCACGTCCACCAGCACTTGCTGGCGGTAGCGGTAGGACGGCACGTTGCCGACGGTTATGGCGCCGTCTTCATGCAGGGTGGCGCTGACCTGGCCGACCGGGGTATCGATCTTGTGCACGCCCGGTGCGATCAGGCCCAGGTGCTGCAACGAGGCGACCAGGCCGATGGTGCCGTGGCCGCACATGTTCAGGTAGCCAGCGTTGTTGAAGAAGATCACCCCGCACGTGGCGTCGGCCGATACCGGTGGGCAGTACAGTGCACCGACCAGCACATCGTTGCCGCGAGGCTCCAGTAGGCAGGCGCGGCGCCACTGGTCGTGCAGCTCGCGCAGTTCATCGCGCTGCTCGGCCATGCTGCGGCCATGCAGTTGCGGGAAGCCTTTCATCACCAGGCGGGTCGGTTCCCCGCCGGTGTGCGAGTCGATGACGTGAATCTGTTTCATGAGCTTGTCCATTCTTTGATCAGCCAAGTCTTGTGCTGTTTGTGCGGGCCTCATCGCCGGCAAGCCAGCTCCCACAGGTATTGCATCGGCCTCTGGGTCAGCGCGGACCCTGTGGGAGCCGGCTTGCCGGCGATAGGGCCAGTAGCCGTTACGGAGCCAGTGCAGCCGGGCGCTGGCCTACCAGAGGTTCATGGCTGGCTTCGCTTTCGTCCTCACCTTCCAGGCGCACCAGGTGGGCAGGCACGCCGGTGGCTGCGCCCCAGTAGTAGATGCCCAGCGCACAAGCGGCCACGACTACGGTGTCGAACGGGTGGCCGAGTACTCCCAGGCCGCCGAAGCTGCCCAGCCACGAAAGCAGGATGGTCACCGCGTAGAAGCCGATCAGCCATGCCGACGAGCGCACTTGCTGGGCCAGCGACAGGTGCTGGGTCGGCACGAAGCGGCCGCACAGCAGGTAAAGCACGAACATCACGATCTGCAGGGCCAGCAGCCACGACACGGTCTTCCAGCCCGACCAGTACACGATCAGCGCGGCGATGATGAATGACAGCGGGCCGAGCACGCCCATGCCCTTGACCCGGAACGGGCGCGGCATGTCAGGGGCGTTGCGGCGCAGGGCGGCGACGGTGACCGGGGCCACGGCGTAGCTCAGTACCAGGGCGGCGGAAACCACGTTGATCAGCGCTTCCCAGGACGGGAACGGCAGGGTCCAGAACACCGACAGGCCAAAGGTCAGCCACAGCGCCGGGCGCGGGATGCCGGACTCGGCGTCGATACGGGTGAAGTACTTGAAGAAGGTGCCGGTCTGCGCCCAGCCATAGACCACGCGCGGGGTGGCGTTCATGTAGATGTTGCCGCAGCCGCTGGGCGAGATCACCGCGTCGGCCACCACCAGATAGGCCAGCCAGCCCACACCCAGGGCCAGGGCGATGTCGCGATAGGGCAGGGCCAGTTCCTTGGTCACCGCGGCCCAGCCGTTGCTCAGCATTTCGGTCGGCACGCTGCCGAGGAAGGCCAGTTGCAGCAGGGCGTAGATCGCGGTGGACAGCAGTACCGAGAGGATCAGCGCGATGGGGATGGTGCGTTGCGGGTTCTTCACCTCGCTGGCCACCGAAATGATCGGCGTCAGGCCCAGGTAGGCGAAGATGATGCCACCGGCCGATACCGCCATTTCAACGCCGGACAGACCGAACGGGGCAAAGCCCTGGACCTCGAAGTTTTCCGGTTTGAAGAAGGTGAACAGCACGCCGATCACCAGCAGCGGCACGATGAACTTGAACACACTGACCAGGTTGTTGGCCTTGGCGAAGGTTTTCACGCTGCGGTAGTTGAGGAAGAAGAACAGCCCCAGCAGGGCGAACTGCACCAGCCAGCCGAGCACGGTCGGGTCGCTGGAGCCGGCCTTGGTCAGCCCGGGGAACCAGGCGGCGGCGTATTGACGCGAAGCGACCACTTCGATGGCGATCAGGCTGGAAAAGGCGATCAGGGTGATAAAGCCCATCAAGTAGCCCAGCAGCGGGCCGTGGGAGTACACCGGGTAGCGCACCACGCCCCCGGCACGCGGCAGGGCAGCACCCAGTTCGCAATAAACGATGCCCAGCAACAGCACGGCGAAGCCGCCAAGGAACCAGGACAGGATGCCGGCCGGGCCGGCGATGGCCGAGACGTGGCTGGCGGCGAACAGCCAGCCGGAGCCGAAGATGGCACCTAGGCCGATGAAGGTGAGGTCCAGCAATGACAACTGTTTTTTGAATTTGCCTGACATGGGTTCGCCTTTTTGTTGGTTATTGGATAGGCAGGTCTGATGTCACGAGATGCGGCTTTTTGGGCCGCGCTCTTGTAGGACTTGGGGCGGCTTGCGTGGGGCATAGAGTGGACCGATCGGGGCGGCGGTTCTTGATGGTTTTCTGCAGGGGGGATGACGAAATCGGCACAGTTGCAAAAAAGCAGTAGCTAGGTGCTGGGGGGTGGAATACGCTCTAGGCCATACTGGGCAAGGGTTTGAGAGATGCAGTGCTGGTGCCTGCCTCTTCGCAGCACAAGGCTGCTCCTACAGAGTCCGCACAAGTCTCGAAGGCAGCGCACCCCTTGTAGGAGCAGCCTTGCGCTGCGAAGAGGCCGGCACAGCCAACAGAGAACCGACAGATGATCGACACCCCCCTGGCAACCCTGTACCAGTCCCTCGACCAGCACCGCCCCGCCAACCTCGAGGCCCTGCTCGCTGGTGTGTCCCTGCTGCTGCCGATCCTCGACGCCATCCCCAACGCCGCGATCTTCATCAAGGACCCGGCCGCCCGCTATGTGCTGGCCAACAACACCCTGGTCCAGCGCTGTGGCCTCAAGCGCCTGCAACCGCTGCTGGGCAAGACCAGCGCCGAAGTGTTCCCGGCACAGCTGGGCCCCGGCTACACCGAGCAGGACCGTCGCGTTCTCAAGGAGGGTTTGGTGCTGGAAGACCAGCTGGAGCTGCATCTTTACGGCAGCCGCGAGCCTGGCTGGTGCCTGACCCACAAGCGCCCGCTGTACAACCGTGCCGGCGAGATCATTGGCCTGGTCGGCATCTCGGTCGACTTGCAGTCAGCCGCCGACAGCCATCCTGCCTACCAGCGCCTGGCGGCGGTGGACGAGCATATCCGGCGGCATTTCCACCAGCCGATCAGCATGGGCGAGCTGACCCGTATCGCTGGCATTTCCGTGGCCCAGCTGGAGCGCTACTGCAAGCGTGTGTTCCACCTCACGCCACGGCAGATGATCCACAAGGCACGCCTGGAGCACGCCCACCGTTTGCTGCATTCGGAACTGCCGATCACTGAAGTGGCGATGTGCTGCGGCTATACCGACCACAGCGCCTTCAGCCGCCAGTTCAAGCAACTGACCGGCTTCACCCCGCGCCAGTACCGCCAGGCAACCAGCGCTCAGTTGGCCTGAAACAGCGCCCGCGCCTCATCGAAGCACTGCTCGGCAATTGCCGAACGCGGTTCGCTGCGGCGCAGCAGCAGGCCGACCGGGCTGTGGATAGCGGCGTCGGCCACCGGCAGGATGCGCAGGTGCTCGCTCAGGTCTTCCAGGCCGCAGTCCAGTGGCATGACCGCACAGCACATGCCGGTGTTGATGGCCTGGATCAGCTGGAAGCTCGAGTCGCTTTCCAGTACCGCATTCGGCTCCAGGCCACGGCTGCGAAAACTCAGGTCCAGCGACTGGCGGTAGTGCATGCCTTTGCTCAGCAGGCCCAGCGGAATGTCGCCCAGCTCGTCCCAGCGCAGGGTGTCGCTGGCGAACTGGAAGTGCCGGGTATCGTGCAGCAGGCCCATGGTGGTGGTGCCCAGTTCGATCACTTCGAAGAAGCTGGTGTTGACCTGGTCAAGGTAGCAGATGCCCAGGTCGAGCTGGTTGCGGCTGAGTCCGTCGATCACCTGTTCCGAGCTGAGCGAGCTGATCTGGAAGTGCAGTTCGGGGTATTTTTCACGCAGCGGCAGCAGCAGGTGCATGGGGTTGAAGCTGGCCAGCGGCACCGTGCCCAGGCGCAGGCTGCCGACCACCTGGCCGCGGCAACTGGCGGCTTCGGCCTGCAAGCCATCGTGCGCGGCGAGCAGGGTACGGGCCCAGGCCAGGATTCGCTCGCCCGCTTCGGTGAAACCTTCGAAGCGCTGGCCGCGCTTGACCAGTACCAGGTCCAGCTCGTCCTCCAGGTTGCGCAGGCGCATGGACAGCGTCGGCTGGGTGATATGGCACAGCGCCGCCGCCTGGCCGAAGTGGCGGGTCTGGTCGAGGGCGATGAGGAATTTGAGCTGCTTGATGTCCATGGAGGTGCCTGGTATCGGGTTATGCAGACCTTAACCCACGTCTGCGATAGATGTCATTGATGAGTCGGTACGCCATATCGATTGGACGCCCCCGGGCCATGCCTCTAGCGTGGCGGCAATGCCACTCGAGGAGCCCCACCGTGCGCGTCCAACCCGATGCGGTCTTCGTACCGCTCAACATCGCCGTGCTGACAGTCAGCGATACCCGTACCTACGACAACGACACTTCCGGTGAGCTGCTGGCCAGCCGCTCGGTGGAGATCGGCCACCGCCTGGTGGCGCGGGCGTTGCTCAAGGACGACCTTTACAAGATCCGCGCCCAGGTCGCCACCTGGATTGCCGACGAACAGGTGCAGGTGGTGCTGATCACCGGCGGTACCGGTTTTACCGGGCGTGACAGCACGCCGGAAGCGGTCGAGTGCTTGCTGGACAAGCGCATCGATGGCTTTGGCGAACTGTTCCGGGCCCTGTCGATTCTCGATATCGGCACCTCGACCGTGCAGAGCCGGGCGCTGGCCGGGCTGTCCAACCGCACGTTGGTGTGCTGCCTGCCGGGCTCCACCGGGGCCTGCCGTACGGCGTGGGAGGGCATCCTGGCGGAGCAGCTGGATGCGCGGCACCGGCCGTGCAACTTCGTCAAGCACCTGAAACCGATCGAGGCCTGTGCAAGCCGGGGCTGATCTTTCGTCTGTCCTGGCCTCTTCGCGGGCTTGCCCGCTCCCACAGGTACTCCACAGGTCTTGAGGGCAGTGGTGACCCTGTGGGAGCGGGCAAGCCCGCGAAGAGGCCAGGACAGGCAACAACAATTGCTCAGCTCAATACATGGTCCACCGGCAACAAAACCGGCGGTAGCTGTTGTTCCCCCAACCCCGCCAGCACATCGCGCTCCACGGTCCGCACCATGGCATCGGTCGGCAGGTCGTTCTCATCGCGCCCGAACGGGTCTTCCAGTTCGTTGCCAATCGCATCCAGCCCGAAGAACGTGTACCCCACGATGGTGGTGAACAGCGGCGCCAGCCAGCCCAGCGGCTCGGCCAGGGCAAACGGCAGCAGCAGGCAGAAGATGTAGATGGTGCGGTGCAGCAACAGCGTGTAGGGGAACGGCAACGGCGTGCCCTTGATCCGCTCGCAGGTAGCCTGCACTTCGGTCAGCCCCACCAGCCGCTGCTCCAGCAGGCTGTAGCGCCAGTCACTGATCTGCTGCTGTGTTGCCAGCCGCGAGCAGTGCCCGCCGATTTCGCGCAGGATGGCGTCGCACACGTTGTGCGGGCTGATCGCATCGGGCCGGGCCAGCCAGGGCCGGGCGGCGGCCAGTTCGTCCTCGCTGCGCAGCCGAGCATTCAGCGCATGGGCAAAGCCGCACAGGCTGCGCAACAGTTCGGCACGCAGGGTTTCGTCGGTAATCACCAGGCTTTCGCGCACGAACGAACGGGTTTCGATGATCAGCTTGCCCCAGGCCTTGCGCCCCTCTCACCAGCGGTCATAGCAGGCGTTGTTGCGAAAACTCATGAAAATCGACAGTGACAGGCCCAGCAAGGTGAACGGGGTGGCGCTGACCGGGTAGAAAAACGCCGGGAAATGCCGCTCGACCAACACGATCAGCGCGGCCAGCAGGGTGATCGTCAGGCAACGCAGGGCGATGCGCTTGACGATCGAACCCTTGAGGGTGAACAGCACACGCAGCACATCGGGGGTGGGGTGGACGATCATGGAAATCCAGAGACGGCTGCCTAGCCGCCGGTCATGTTCATGAAACGCAGGATCTGCACGTCGCCACCGACTTCGAAATGATGGCGGTAGGGCTTGAGGTGCAAGGAATCACGAATGGCCTTTTCCAGGCGTTCGGGGTTGCCGGGGTGGGCGCGCAGCACCTGCTTCAGGTCCACCGAGTGTTCATTGCCCAGGCACAGCAGCAGGCGGCCTTCGACGGTGAGTCGCACGCGGTTGCAGGTGGCGCAGAAGTTGTGGCTGTGTGGCGAAATGAAGCCGACCCGAGTATTGGCGGCTTCGGCCAGGCGCCAGTAGCGGGCGGGGCCCTGGGACGACTCGGTCGATTCGACCAATGTGAACTGCTCGGCCAGCAGCACACGTACTTCGTCACTGGAGCAGAACGACTCGCCGCGTTCATGTTCGCTGATCACGCCCAAGGGCATTTCTTCGATGAAGGTGATGTCCAGTTCGCGGTCGATGGCAAAGCGCACCAGGTCGACCAGTTCATGATCGTTGCGGCCCTTGAGGACCACGCAGTTGAGCTTGGTGCGCTTGAAGCCTGCCTGGCGGGCGGCGTCGATGCCGGCGATCACCTGGTGCAGGTCGCCGGTGCGGGTCAGTTGCTTGAAGCGCTCGGCGTCCAGGCTGTCGAGGCTGATGTTCAGGCGCGTGACACCTGCGTCGAACAGCGGCTGGGCCAGGCGCCCGAGTTGCGAGCCGTTGCTGGTCAGGCACAACTCGCGCAGGCCGGGCAGGGCGGCGATCCGCCCGCACAGGTCGACGATGCCCTGGCGCACCAGCGGCTCGCCGCCGGTCAGGCGGATCTTGCGGGTACCAAGGGCGACGAAGCGCTCGGCCACCTGGAGCAGTTCCTCGAGGCTGAGGATTTGTTGGCGCGGCAGGAACTGCATGTCTTCGGCCATGCAGTACACGCAACGGAAGTCGCAGCGGTCGGTGACCGACATCCGCAGGTAGTCGATTTTCCGGTTGAAGCCGTCGATCAGGGCCCGGCTGTTCTGTTCCACGTTCGCGCTCGAATGGATTGGGACTCGATCCAAGCTATAACTTGGGCGCAGGGCCGTCAAATTGCTTTGTCCGACCGATTGATCGATGGCCTCTATCACTTGGCGCAGCATCTTCAGCGTCTATGAGATCGAGCGCCGCCCGCGCGGCGCTTCGCGGCACAAGGCCGCTCCCACATTTGTTTCGGGCCAGTCACTCCTGTGGTTTCACCTCTGTCCGCCTTGTTTGTTCCATTCGATATCGAACGGTACGCCACTGCACCCCATCAATCTCCAGCCATGCACCAAAGCTGCAACCCACCTGTCACAGGAATAACTGGCCCGAAACAAATGTGGGAGCGGCCTTGTGCCGCGAAGCGCCGCGCGGGCGGCGCTCGATCTCATAGGCGCTGAAGATTCTGTGGCAAGCACCTGGCAGCCCCAACACATCTCCAGAAAATACCCATGATCGAAACCGCCTATCACCCCGTAAGATCTTTCGATTGGACGGCTCTACCCCACGCTCCATAGGCTGAAAAAAAGCATCGAAGCGTGAGGATTCACCGCATGAGCCAGGACCAACATATCAGGGACTACAAAGGCGCCGCCGCCGGCTGGGGGGCGCTCAAGAGCGTGACCAAGAGCTGGCTGGGCAGCGACAATGCCTTCAAGAACCTGCGGGCCATGCTCAAGACCAACCAGAACGGCGGCTTCGACTGCCCCGGCTGCGCCTGGGGCGAGTCGCCGGAAAACGACATGGTCAAGTTCTGCGAGAACGGCGCCAAGGCGGTCAATTGGGAAGCCACCGGCCGCTCGGTGGACCCGGCATTCTTCGCCAGGTACAGCGTCAGTGCGCTGGCCGAGCAGACTGACTACTGGCTGGAGTACCAGGGCCGCCTGACCCACCCGATGCGCTACGACGCGGCCACCGACCACTATGTCGAAACCAGCTGGGAAGAAGCCTTTGCGCTGGTTGCCCAACACTTGCGCGCACTCGAATCGCCCGACCAGGCCGAGTTCTACACCTCGGGCCGGGCCAGCAACGAGGCGGCGTTCCTCTACCAGCTGTTCGTCCGCGCCTACGGCACCAACAACTTCCCCGACTGCTCGAACATGTGCCATGAAGCCAGCGGCGTGGGCATGTCTGAAACCCTCGGCGTGGGCAAGGGCACCGTGGTGTTCCACGATCTGGAACTGGCCGATGCCATCTTCGTCATCGGCCAGAACCCCGGCACCAACCACCCGCGCATGCTCGAACCGCTGCGTGAAGCGGTGAAGCGTGGTGCCCAGGTGGTCTGCTTCAACCCGCTCAAGGAGCGCGGCCTGGAGCGCTTCCAGCACCCGCAGCACCCGTTCGAAATGCTCAGCAATGGCTCCGAACCAACCAACACGGCCTACTTCCGCCCGGCCCTGGGCGGCGACATGGCAGTGATGCGTGGCATTGCCAAGTACCTGCTGCAGTGGGAACGCGAAGCCCAGGCCAATGGCGAACCGGCGGTGTTCGACCATGCCTTCATCGCCGAGCACACCAGTGGCATCGACGCATACCTGGAAACCGTGGATGCCACGCCTTGGGCGCACATCGTCGAGCAATCGGGCCTGACCCAGGCCGAGATCGAACTGGCCGCGCGCATGTACCGCAAGGCCGAACGGGTGATCATGTGCTGGGCCATGGGCGTCACCCAGCATCGCCACTCGGTGCCGACCGTTCAGGAAATCGTCAACCTGCAGCTGCTGCGCGGCAACGTCGGCAAGCCCGGCGCCGGCCTGTCACCGGTGCGTGGCCACAGCAACGTGCAGGGCGACCGCACCATGGGCATCGACGAGAAGCCCGGGTCGGCGCTGCTCGATGCCATCGAAAAACGCTTCCAGTTCCGCGTGCCGCGTGCCCACGGGCACAACGCGGTGCTGGCGATCAAGGCCATGGAAGAGGGGCGGGCCAAGGTGTTCATCGGCCTGGGTGGTAACTTTGCCCAGGCCACGCCGGATACGCCGCGCACCCATGCGGCCATGCGCAATTGCGCGCTGACCGTGCAGATTTCCACCAAGCTCAACCGCTCGCACCTGGTCACCGGCCGCGATGCGTTGATCCTGCCGTGCCTGGGCCGTACCGAAATCGACATGCAGGCCAGCGGGCCGCAAGGCGTGACCGTGGAGGACACCTTCAGCATGGTGCACATCTCCCACGGCCAGCTGCGCCCGCGCTCGCCGCACCTGCGCTCGGAGCCGTGGATCATCGCCGGCATGGCCCAGGCGACCCTGGGCAAGCAGCCGATCGACTGGGAGTACGCTGTTGCCGACTACGGCCGCATCCGCAGCATGATTGCCGATGTGATCCCCGGCTTTGCCGCTTTCAACGAGCGCCTGCAGCACCCGGGCGGCTTCCACCTGGGCAACAATGCCGCCGACCGTACCTGGCGCACGGCCACAGGTAAGGCGTGCTTCAGCCCGCACCGGCTGCCGGAGCAACTGGTGAATGCCAAGGTGCTGGCGCGCGGCGACAAGCCCGACCTGATCCTGCAGACCCTGCGCTCGCACGATCAGTACAACACCACCCTGTATGGCCTGGACGACCGTTATCGCGGGGTGTTCGGCCTGCGTGAAGTGGTGTTCGTCAACGAGGTGGACATCCGCCGTATGGGCTTCGAGCCGGGCGAGCATGTGGACCTGGTGTCGCTGTGGGAGGATGGCGTGGAGCGGCGGGTGTCGGGCTTCCGCCTGGTGGCGTATGACGTGCCCGAGGGGCAGGCGGCGGCGTACTACCCTGAGACCAACCCGCTGGTGCCGCTGGAAAGCTATGGCGAGGGGACCTATACCCCGACCTCGAAGTTCGTGGCGATCAAGGTCGAGAAAGCCAAGGCCGGCAACCGGATTGCGGCGGTGCTGGCCGCGGATTGACAGGTAGCCTGCAAGGGCCCTATCGCCGGCAAGCCAGCTCCCACAGGGACCGCACAGATTTCAGAACCTGTGACGTACCTGTGGGAGCTGGCTTGCCGGCGATAGGGCCGGTACTGCCATACAGGAATCAGGAACGGTTCACCGGGTAAGCCGTGGTGTATTTCATCTGCTCCATGGCAAAACTGGAAGTGATGTTCGACAGCCCATCAGTACTGGTGATCAGCTTTTTGTAAAACCGGTCGTACGCCGCAATATCCCCCACCACCACCCTCAGCATGTAATCCCAGTCTCCCGACATGCGGTAGAACTCCATCACTTCCTCGAACCCGGTCACGGTCGCGGCAAACTGCTCCAGCCAGGCGCTGTCGTGGCGCTGGGTCTTGAGCTGGACGAACACCGTCAGCCCCAACCCCAGCCGTTCCGGGTCGAGCAGGGCGACACGGCCGACAATGTAGCCGTCTTCCTCCAGGCGCTTGACCCGCTTCCAGCACGGCGTGGTGGAGAGGTTGACGGCCTCGGCCAGGTCCTTGAGCGAGATCGAGGCGTCGCGCTGAAGCAGGGTGAGAATGTGCTGGTCGAAGCTGTCCATATCGCGCGTGGGCCGTGGAGAAAAATATTTCACAGATTACCCCAAGGCTAGAAGATTTGGGTTGTGCGATAGTTGCAGCTTTCACTCTGCCAATGGGCCTGACCATGTCCGACAAGCCGCGCAATTTCGCCACCCGTACCATTCACGCCGGTGAGCAGTTCAGCGTCGCCGATAACGCTATTTTCCCGGCGATCGTCACCGCCAGCTCGTTCACCAAGCGCAGCCTGGACGACAAACCGGAATACTCCTACAGCCGCGTCGGCAACCCCACCCGGCATGCCTATGAAACCTGTGTCGCCGCCCTGGAAGAGGGCGTTGGCGCGGTCGCCTGCGCCTCGGGTGTGAACGCCACCGCCACCGTGCTGGAGCTGCTGCCCAAGGATGCCCACGTGGTGGTGATGAACGGCGTGTACGGCGGCACCTTCCGCATCATGGAAGACTACCGCAGCCGCACCTCGGGCCTGACCACCACCTACGTCGACCTCAACGACCTCGAGGCGGTGGCCGCCGCCATCAAGCCGGAAACCCAGCTGATCTGGATCGAATCGCCGACCAACCCGTTGCTGCACCTGGTCGACATCAAGGCGGTGTGCGACCTGGCCAAGGCGCGGGGCATCCTCACCTGTATCGACAACACCTTCTGCTCGCCGTGGAACCAGCGCCCGATCACCCTGGGCGTGGACCTGGTGATGCACTCGGCCAGCAAGTACATCGGCGGCCACTCCGACCTCACCGGTGGCGTGGTGGTAGCTGCCAATGATGCGCTGTTGGCGCGCCTGCGCCGCATCAGCATGGCGATTGGCGCGGTGCAGGGGCCGTTCGACTGCTACCTGGCCCTGCGCGGTCTGAAGACCCTGGATGTGCGCATGGAGCGCCAGTGTGCCAATGCCCTGCAGGTGGCGCGCTTCCTCGAAAGCCACGCGCAGATCGATCAGGTGTATTACCCGGGGCTGGAAAGTCACCCGCAACATGAGTTGTGCAAACGGCAGATGCGCAGTGGCGGGGCGGTGGTGGCGATGAAGGTCAAGGGCGACCGGGCTGCGCTAAACCGCTTGGTGGAGGCGCTGCAGATCTTCGTGCTGGCCGACTCGCTGGGCGGGGTGGAAAGCATGATCAACCACTCCTGGAGCATGTCGCACTGCTCGCTGAGCCCGGAGCAGAAGGGCGTGATGGGCATCAGCGAAAACCTGCTGCGGTTGTCGGTGGGGATCGAGGATTACCGCGACCTGGTCGAGGATCTGGATGGGGCATTGAAGGCTGCGGCTGCTGGCTCGTGATGATGCGGTTGTAGGAGCGGCCTTGTGTCGCGATGGGCTGCGCAGCAGCCCCAGAATCTATGTCTCTGTCGAGATTTTCGGGGCTGCTGCGCAGCCCATCGCGACACAAGGCCGCTCCTACAGGGGGCCGTGCAGGCCTGTGGTATCTATCTGGATTTGGGCGGATGAATGATCCGTTCGATCTTGTCCTTGATCAGCAAGCGCTCCTTGCGCAGGCGGTTGACGGTTTCGTCGTTGGTGCCGTTGCCTTCGGCAGCGACCACCTCTTTGTCTTTTGCGTTGTATTCCTTGTGCAGTGAGTGCAGCGTCTGGTCCTTTTCCATGAGCGCCTGGAATGCATCAGCGGTAACGTGCAGGTCAGCGAGCAGATCATGCGGAACTGGCATTTCTTCACCTCTGTCGGGGGTTGGCGGATGGTTCTGACCTTTGAGGATAGTCGTCTTTGCGCAGGTAGGGGACTGGGGTAGGCTGTCGCATCTCCCCCGTGACCCGGAACCTGCGCCATGCCCCACCTGAACCTCGAATACAGCGACAACCTGCGTGAGCTGAATGTCGACGTCCTGCTGCTGCGCCTGAACCATGCCCTGGTTGGCAGTGGCCAGTTCGCCGACGAGGCCGATATCAAAAGCCGCGCCGAAGCCTTCAAGCATTATCGGGTGGGCACTGCGCCCGGCGAGCGTGCCTTTGCCCATGTGCGCCTGGTCATCCTCAGCGGGCGCTCGCTCGAGGTGAAGACGCAACTGTCCACCAGCCTGCTCGACGTGTTGCGTGACGCCATCCCCGAGCAACCCGGGCTTGATATCCAGCTGTGCGTGGAAGTGCTGGACATCGACCGCGAGCCGTATGCCAAGGCACGCCTGCCAGGCTGAACAAGCGCTGAATGAACTTCTTTTAATGTAGAAAAGGCGCCTGCTCACGAATTTGTTGGCGTCTTTTTCACAAAATATTGATGGCACGCTTTCTAGAGTTCAGCCAAGTTTCCCTGGTGCCGCGCAGGCCCTCGGGCTGATAATCACTCTTGATTGCGAACACTGATGCTCAACTTCAAATCCCTGCGGACTGAATGGGTCACGCTGCTGGCCAGCCTTTACCTGCTGATAGGCTTCAATGTCTTCCTCTGGCAGCATCTCGAACAGGTTGTGCCGCCCGGTTTGCCGGGGCTTTGGCTGAGCCTGGCGTTTGCCGTGCTGATGCTGTTCGCGTTCAACCTGATTCTCACGTTGTTCGCCTTCCGTTATGTATTGAAGCCAATACTTATCGTGTTGTTCATGAGTGGCGCGGGCGTGGCTTACTTCATGAACCAGTACGGCGTACTTATTGACGCGGGCATGTTCCGCAATATTGCGGAAACCAACGTGGCGGAAGTGCGTGACCTGCTTTCGTTGAAGTTTGCCTTGTATATCCTGGGCCTCGGTGTAGTGCCTTCGCTGCTGTTGTGGAAGGCGCCGATCGCCTATCGCGCCTGGCACCGTGAACTGCTCGGCAAGCTGGTGGTTGGCGGTGCCTGCGTAGTGGCCCTGGGCTCGGTGGCACTGGTCAACTACCAGGGCCTTTCGTCGCTGTTTCGCAACCACCACGAACTGCGCCTGATGCTCACCCCCAGCAATATCGTGGGTGCCTCCATCGGTTATGTCAGCGAGCGCGTCGGTACCGCATCACGGCCCTTCCAGCATTACGGCGAAGATGCCAAGCGTGACGCTGCCTGGCAAAAGCATGAACGCAAGTCGCTGACTGTACTGGTGGTGGGTGAAAGTGCGCGGGCAGATCACTTCGGCGTGCTCGGCTACAACCGCGATACCACACCGAACCTCGCCAGGGAGCAGGGCCTGCTGGCGTTCTCCGATGTTCACTCCTGCGGCACGGAAACCGCCGTTTCGGTGCCCTGCATGTTCTCTGGCATGAAGCGCAAGGACTACGATGCCCGCGTGGCGAAGAACCGCGAAGGGTTGCTGGACATCCTCCAGCGGACCGGCCTGGCGGTGCAGTGGCGTGACAATCAATCGGGCTGCAAGGGTACCTGCGACCGCGTGCAATTCATCGATGTCAGCAAACTCAAGGACCCGCAGTTGTGCGCTGATGGTGAATGCCATGACCAGATCCTGCTGCAGGGCCTGGGTGAGCTGATCGACAACCTCGACAAGGACACCGTGCTGGTGCTGCACCAGATGGGCAGCCACGGGCCTGAATACTTCAAGCGCTACCCCGGCTCCGACCAGCGCTTTGCCCCGGTGTGCCAGAGCAACGCGCTGGACCAGTGCAGCGAACAGGAAATCGTCAACGGTTACGACAACACCCTGGCCTATACCGACAAGGTGCTGGCCTCGCTGATCGATACCCTGCGCAGCAAGCAGGACAAGGTCGACACGGCGATGATCTACCTGTCCGACCATGGCGAGTCGCTGGGTGAGTACAACCTGTTCCTGCACGGCACGCCTTACGCTATCGCCCCCGAGCAGCAGAAGCACGTGCCGCTGCTGACCTGGTTCTCCGACAGCTACAAGGAGGACTTCGGCGTCGACACCGACTGCCTGGCCAAGCTCAGCGATGCGCCGCTGTCGCAGGACAACCTGTTCCACTCGATGCTCGGCCTGTTGCAGGTGCGTACCGAGGTCTACCAGCAATCGCTGGACATGTTCGCCAGCTGCCGGCCGTGGCTGGCGGCCAAGCGCTGAGTCTGACTGCACACGGGCACTGTAGGAGCAGCCTTGTGCTGCGAAGGGGCCGGTACAGCCAATACAGCACCATGATCAGTGCACCGGCTCTTTCGCAGCACAAGGCTGCTCCTACAAAAAGGCGCCGGTGCAGCACCGTTTATCTATTCCAGGGATGGCGCAGGTTTCACCAGCAGTGCCCGCGCCGTATATACTGCGCGCCAATGTTAGTGGGAGAGCCTCGTGGCCATCGAAATACACTGGATCCGTGACGACCAGAGCCTGGCCGAACACTGCCGCGACTGGCACCAGCTGCCCTTTGTCGCCGTCGATACCGAATTCATGCGGGTCGACACCTTCTACCCGAAAGCCGGGCTGATCCAGATCGGCGATGGCCAGCGTGCCTTCCTGATCGACCCGTTGCTGATCGGCAACTGGCAACCCCTGGCCGAACTGCTGGATGACAGCGGTGTGGTCAAGGTACTGCACGCCTGCAGCGAAGACCTCGAAGTGCTGTTGCGCCTGACCGGCAAGCTGCCACAGCCGCTGTTCGACACCCAACTGGCGGCCGGTTATCTGAACCTGGGGTTCTCCATGGGTTATTCGCGCCTGGTGCAGGATGTGCTGGGTATTGACTTGCCCAAGGGCGAAACCCGCTCCGACTGGCTGCAGCGTCCGCTCTCGGAAACCCAGGTCAGCTATGCCGCCGAGGATGCCGTGCACTTGGCCGAGCTGTTCACCGTGTTGCGCCCGCGCCTGAGTGACGACAAGTACGCCTGGGTGCTGGAGGACGGCGCCGAGCTGGTGGCCGCATTGCGCCGCGAAGTCGAGCCCGAAAGCCTGTACCGCGACGTCAAGCTGGCCTGGAAGCTGGCCCCCCAGCAACTGGCAGTGCTGCGTGAGCTGTGTGCCTGGCGCGAGCGTGAAGCGCGCAACCGCGACGTACCGCGCAATCGCATCCTCAAGGAGCACTCGCTGTGGCCCATGGCCAAGAGCCAGCCGAGCAACCTGTCGGCGCTGGCCAAGATCGACGAGATGCATCCGCGCACCATTCGTCAGGACGGTGAGTTCCTCATCCAGCTGATCAAGCGTGCCGCCAGCCTGCCAGCCGAGCAATGGCCACAGGCCTTGCCCGAGCCCTTGCCGATCGAGGCTGCAGGTATCCTCAAGCAGCTGCGTGCCATCGGCCAGGCCGAAGGTGAGCGCCTGGGCATTGCCCCCGAGCTGATGCTGCGCAAAAAAGCCCTGGAAGCGCTGCTCAAGAGCGGCTACCCCAATGGCCCCTATCAATTGCCCGATTCGCTGCGCGGCTGGCGCCGTGAGCGCATGGGCCAGGCCCTGCTGGACAGCCTCGCAGGCGCCGGAGAGACCCGATGAAACGCATTTGCTCTATCTACAAGAGCCCCCGCAAGAACGAAATGTACCTGTACGTGCTCAAGGCCGACGGCCTGGAGCGCGTGCCCGAAGGCCTGCTGCCGTTCTTCGGCACCCCCGTGCACGCCTTCGACCTGGTGCTGACTCCCGAGCGCAAGCTGGCCCGCGAGGACATCGCCAAGGTGCTGGAAAACCTCGACAACCAGGGTTACCACCTGCAGATGCCGCCGCCGGAAGACGACTACATCGAGCACCTGCCCGAAGAGTTGCTGCGCCGTAACGACCCTGCCTGATCATGCGAGTACTGATTGCTGAGCATGATCATGCTCGATACGCCGAGATTTTGCGTGCAGCCGCGCCTGAGCTGGAAGTCCTGACCAGCGGCGACTCCGCCGAACTGGCACGCCAGGCGCCACAGTGCCCGGTGTGGCTGGGCCAGCCGGACCTGCTGGCAAGCCTGTTGCGCCAAGGCCACAAGCCGGGCTGGATGCAGTCCACCTGGGCCGGTATCACCCCGCTGCTGGCCGAGGGCCTGCCGCGCGACTATCGCCTGACCCGCGCCGTGGGCATCTTTGGCCAGGTGATGGCCGAGTACATGCTCACCTACATGCTCGGCCATGAGCGCGAGGTGCTGTCGCGGCTGGTCAGCCAGGTCGAGCGTCGTTGGGACGACCGCCCGGGGCGGACCCTGGAAGGGCGCAAGGTGCTGATCGTCGGCACTGGCGACATTGGCCAGCGGGTGGCCGAGTTCCTGCAGGCGTTTGGCGTGGTGCTGTATGGCGTTGCCAGCAGCGCCCGCGAGCAGGCGCCGTTCGTCGAGGTAGCGGCGCTGGCCGACCTGCCGCGCATGGTGGGTCAGGTCGACTACGTACTCAACCTGCTGCCGGATACCCCGGCAACCCACGACCTGTATGATGCGGCACTGTTCAAGTGCTTCCAGCCCACGGCGCTGTTCATCAATGCCGGGCGCGGCGCTGCGGTGGTCGACGCTGACCTGGTCGAGGCACTGAAGGAAGGGCACCTGGCGGGGGCGGTGATCGATGTCTGCCGGCAGGAGCCGTTGCCTAGGCAACACCCGTTCTGGACGGCGTGGGGCTTGCTGCTGACCGGGCACAGCTCGGCACCCACCTCGCCGGCGGCGATGGTGCGGTTGTTTGTCGAGAATGTGCGGGCGTATGCGGCGGGGCAGGGGTTGCGAGGAGAAGTGGACTTCGCCCGGGGCTATTGATTTTGTAGTGCCTGTACCGGCCTCTTCGCAGCACAAGGCTGCTCCTACAGGTTTTTTTCACTGTGCTGTAGGAGCAGCCTTGTGCTGCGAAAGGGCCGGTACAGCCAATGCAAGGCTTACAGGCTGAAATCACCCTCGGCAGCCAGCTCGCTCAGTGGCTTGCGCGGGCTCGGGACTTCACGCGCCTGCAGCGCTTCGTTCAGGCTGGCCTTGTCGCCCAGCTTGCCGATCGCCACCATGGCATGCAGCACGTAGCCTTCAGGAACCTTCAACTCCTGACGCGCCAGTTCCTGGTCGAAACCGGCCATGCCATGGGTATGCCAGCCGCTGATGCTGGCTTGCAGGGCCAGGTGCCCCCAGGCGGAGCCGGTGTCGAAGGTGTGCCACAGCGCCGGTCTTTCTTCCGTGGCGCCCGGGGCGGCGTAGGTGGTCTTGGAAATCACCAGCACCAGCGCCGAAGCCTGTTGCGCCCAGCTGCGGTTGGCCGGCACCAGCAGGTTCAGGTAACGCTCCCAGTTCGGCGTGTCACGGCGGGCATAGAGGAAGCGCCAAGGTTGCGAGTTGTTCGCCGACGGCGCCCAGCGTGCAGCTTCGAGGAAGCTCAGCAAGGTTTCTTCGCTGATCGGCTCGGCGGTGAAGGCACGTGGCGACCAGCGGTTGATGAACTGCTCGTTGATGGCGTAATCGGCAATGCGGGGGTTGGCGCTCATGGCGGCTCCTGCAAAAGGGCGGTAAACGCGCACGCTACTGCGTCGCGTCGCGACTGACAAGCGGTCTGGCTTTGCCGAAGGCCAGGCTCTAGACTGGCGCCGCCGCGCGCCGTGGCCCCAAGATGAATGCAGGAAACCCGTGTCATGATCGCTGAAAACGCGCCGTTCTGGCAGCGCAAGACCCTCGAGCAACTCAGCCCGCAAGAGTGGGAGTCGCTGTGTGATGGTTGCGGCCTGTGCTGCCTGCAAAAGCTCGAGGACGAGGACGACAACAGCGTCTATTACACGCGTATCGCCTGCAAACTGCTGGATCTTCACACCTGTCAGTGCAGCGATTACCCCAACCGCTTCGCCCAGGTACCTGACTGCATCCAGCTCACCCCGGGCAAGGCCGACCAGTTCAAGTGGCTGCCGAGTACCTGCGGCTACCGCCTGGTCAGTGAGGGCAAGGACCTGCCGGCCTGGCACCACCTGGTCTGCGGTGATCGCCAGCAGGTCCATGAACAGCGCATTTCCCAGTCGGGGCGCATGCTCAGTGAACACGATGTGCACGAAGACGACTGGGAAGACCACCTGATCTTCCGCGCCAGCTGACCGGCGCGGCCCGCTGCCACGGGGAAACAAGGAGTTTCTGTATGCGTTGCCAGCTGTTGTTGCTATTGGGCCTGATGGCCAGTTCGCCGGCCTGGGCGAAAAAGGTCGACCTCGACTATCAAGTGCGCCTGTTGCCAGCCAGTGGCCAGGCGGAGGTCCGCCTAACCTTGGCCGAAGGCAGTGCCGTGCGCAGTCTGGATTTCGACCTGGGCAAGGCCGGGGCCTACAGCGGCTTCCAGGCTGATGGCCAATGGCAACTGCAGGGCCAGCGCGGCGTGTGGCAACCGGCGGCCGGCAAGACCAGCCTCAGTTACCGCGTGCAGCTGGACCAGAAACGCGGCAGCGGCGCCTATTCGTCGCGCATCACCCCGCATTGGGCGCTGTTCCTCGGCGACCAACTGGTGCCGCCTGCGCGCCTCGACCAGCAGGATGGCACCGAACTGGTGGCGCGGCTGGCGTTCGACCTGCCGGAGGGCTGGAAGAGCATTGAGACCTCCTGGCCGCGCATCGGCAAGGACAAGTTCCGCATCGACAACGTTTCGCGCCTGTTCGACCGCCCCACAGGCTGGATGCTCGCTGGCGACCTGGGCAGCCGCCGCGCCCGCCTGGGCGAAACCGAGGTCACCGTGGCCGCACCGGTGGGGCAGGGTATGCGGCGCATGGACAACCTGACCATGCTGACCTTTGTCTGGCCGCAATTGCAGGCGGTTTTCCCGCGCAACCCGCCGAAGCTGCTGTTGGTCGGCGCTCGCGACGGCATGTGGCGTGGGGCGACCGCCGCGCAGGGCTCGTTGTACCTGCACAGTGCCCGGCCGATGGTCAGCGAGAATGGCAGCAGCCCGTTGCTGCGCGAAGTGGTGCAACTGTTTGCGCAGATCCATGGGCGTGATGGCAGTGACTGGCTGGTGGAAAGCCTGAACGACTACTATGCCAGCGAGTTGCTGCGCCGCGCGGGCGGGGTGAGTGACGACCGTTACGAGGCTTGGCAGGCGCGCCTGAGTAAGCAGGGCGCCAAGGTCACCCGGCTCAAGGGCGAGCATGCCACCCCGGCGCAGGTGGCGCGCGGGGTGATGCTGTTGCAAGCGCTGGACAAGGAAATCCGCATCCACACTCAGGCCAAACGCTCGCTGGACGATGTGGCACGCGGGTTGATGCGCCTGCCCAGCGTCAGCACCGAAGACTTCGTGCAGATCAGCGAGAACGTGCTGGGGCGGCGCTCCGAGGTGTTGCAGAGCAAGGCGTTGCGCTAGGCCTCTCTATTGCCAGTGCTGACTCTTTCGCGGGCACGCCCCCACAGGTGCCGCGCAAGTTTCGAAGAGGTCGGCACAGGCCAGTGATGTTCCGACAGCCATGAGGTCCCTGTGGGAGCGGGCGTGCCCGCGAAAGGGCCGGCACAGGCAGTGCAAAACTCAACTGCCAGCCAACGGATCCTTCCCGGTTACCGTCACCCCCCGCGTCGCCGCCTCGGCACTGGCCTTCAACGCCTCCAGTTCCGCAGCACTGCGCTCGATGTCCGAACGCAAGCGGTGATACTCCTGCCGGTGCCGCTGCCACCAGGCCTTGGTCGCACAATGCCCGCTGAAGCCCCGAGCCAGTGCCAGGCCGCCAACTGCGATCTGCAACAACCCGACCAGGCCGCCGTGGCGTAGCCCCTTGCTGACCATCAACGCGCCGCCAGCCAGCGAGCTGGCGCGCTCCAGGCCATGAACGTTCTTGTCTTGCGATGTCGCTGCCGAATGGATATCAAGCATGGCAAGGTCTCCGTCTGAAGTGTATGCAGGTGACCTGTTGGCCGCCGCCATCGTTCAGTCGGCTATTTGAACCTGGGCCCCGAACGGGTATTCAGCCCCTTGGCCATGCGGTCATACAGCACCACATTCACCGTCGCTGCGAGGTTCATGCAGCCCTCAGTCGGAATGTAGATGGTCTCTTCGCACCATGCCCGCACATCGGCACTGAGGCTGCCGTCTTCCGGCCCGAAGATGTAGATGGCCCGGTCCGGGTGGGTGTATTCCGGCAATGGCCGCGCGCCCTCCACCAACTCCACGGCCACCGGCGTGCAGCCCAGCGGGATGATGCGCTGCAGGTCATCGATGCCGATCAGCGGGATGTCGTAGTGCACGCGCTTGGTGTCGGTGACGAAGTCACGCGCACGCTCGTAGCGTTTGCCGGTGTAGAACACCGAATTGACACCGTAGCAACCCGCGGCGCGCATCACCGAGCCGACGTTTTCTGCCGACTTGGGGTTGAACAGGCCAATGCAGCTGTATCGTTTGTTTGCCACGTACCGGGGCCCTTCGCGAAAAAAAGCGCGATTATACGGGCTGCCCGGTAGCAGCGGGGTGGTGAATCGATGGTCAGTCTTTCTTCAGCATGCCCGCCAGCCCGGCGAACGGGTTGTGGGTGGCCTTGGCGATGCTCGGGGTGCTGGTGGAGCCTTCGCTGAAGTACTGCTGGTCGGTATAGCGCGAGTGCTCGTTGTCGTGGCAGTACAGGCACAGTAACTCCCAGTTGGAGCCGTCCTGCGGGTTGTTGTCGTGGTTGTGGTCGCGGTGGTGCACGGTCAGCTCGCTCAGGCGCTTGCCGGAGAACTCGCGGGCGCAGCGGCCGCAGACGTGCGGGTACATTTTCAGGGCCTTGTCGCGGTAGCCCATTTCCTTGTCGCGCTTGGCATCGGCCAGGATGCGGTCCAGGCGCGCGGTGGCGGCGGCGGAAGAGGTGGAGCTCATGGTGTTTCCTTTGTTCTGATCAGGCAAATGACGGTTATGCACTGAGTCTAGCGCGCTTGCGGGGCAGGCGGACAGGCGAAAGCTTTGATTTAGGCGTAGCCTGTAGGAAGGTTCCCGACAGGAGGTTGCTGATGTTTCGCGCGATCCTCGTTGTGCTGTTGTTGGCCGGCCTGCCCATGGCCGAAGCTGCCAGCACGCCACCCCGGTTGAGCACGCCGGTGCCCGGTGCACCGGGTACGCCTACGCCTACGCCATATCCGCAGATTACCCCGAGTACGCCGCCCAAGGCCTATGACAGCCAGCCGGGGGCGCCACTGTTACCGCCGATGCCGGTGCCCGGGCCACCGAAGGACCAGCCATTGCCGGGGTTGCGCCAAGACCCGCCGAAGCCGGCGGTGCAGGATGATTGAATTCAGCCGGCTGCCCCGGTTTTCTGTGGGAGCGCGCAGGATTCAGGGCATGCACGGTACCTGTAGGAGCGGCCTTGTGTCGCGAAAGGGGCGCAAAGCGCCCCCAGCTTTCTCAAACGATACCTAGCTCGCCGAAGACGAACGCGTACTCAAGGGCCACATCCTTGAGCCCCTGATACCGCCCGCTCATCCCGCCATGCCCAGCCCCCATCTCGGTCTTGAGCAGCAGCAGGTTGTCGTCGGTCTTGCGCGTGCGCAGCCGCGCCACCCACTTGGCCGCTTCCCAGTACTGCACGCGGCTGTCGTTGTAGCCCGCCACCACCAGCATCGCCGGGTAGGCCTGTTCCTTCACGTTCTCGTACGGTGCATAGGCCTTGATCCGCTCATACACCTCCGGCTCCTCAGGGTTGCCCCATTCGTCGTACTCGGTCACGGTCAGCGGCAGCTCGGGGTCGAGCATGGTGTTGAGCACGTCGACGAACGGCACTTCGGCAATCGCACAGCGGAACAGCTCGGGGCGCAGGTTGAGCACCGCGCCCATCAGCAGGCCACCGGCGCTGCCGCCACTGATGGCCAGGCGTTCGGCAGCCGTGACACCCTCGGCGATCAGGTGTTCGGCACAGGCGATGAAGTCGCTGAAGGTGTTGTGCTTGTGCTCCTGCTTGCCGGCGCGGTACCAGGCTTCGCCCAGTTCGCCACCACCACGCACATGGGCGATGGCAAAGGCCACGCCGCGCTCCAGCAGGCTCAGGCGCGCGTGCGAGAACCATGGGTCAAGGCTTTCGCCATAGGCGCCGTAGCCATACAGGTACAGCGGCACGGTCTGGCCCAGGTCCTGGCGGCGGCGCACCAGGCTGATCGGCACCCGGGTGCCGTCCGCTGCGGTAGCCCACAGGCGCTCGCTGACATAGTCGTCGGCATCGAACGGCCCCAGCACCGGGGTTTGCTTGAGCACCGCCTGGGCACCGCTGGCCAGCTCCAGCTGGCGTACCTGGGCTGGGCGGTTGAGTGCTTCGTAGCGCAGGCGCAGGCGTGGGCTGGCGAATTCCAGGCTGTCCTGCACGTACAGGCTGTAGGCCGCGTCGGGCAGTTCGACGCGGTAGGGTGCCAGGCCCTGCGGGCGTACCTCGATGATCGGCAGGCCGCCTTCGCGCAGGCTCAGGGTCAGCGCGCCGGCATTCAGGCTGAGGCCTTCGAGCATGATCGCGTCGCGGTGCGCTACCAGCACCTGCCATTGCTCACGGCTGGGCACTGGTGCGACCGGGGCGTGGTACAGGGCGAAGTTGATGCCGTCCTGGTTGGTGCGGATGAACCAGCGCCACTGGCCGTCGAGCTGGCCGTGGTCGGGGAAGTACTCGTGACCTTCGACCCGTGGCGCCAGGCAGGTGAACGGTGCCTGCGGGGTTTCCGCGTCAAGCACCCAGGCTTCGCTGGTGGTCTTGCTGTTGAGCAGCAGCACTAGCTGGCGTTCGGAGCTGGTGCGGTAGCAGTGCAGGAAGAAGCGCCCATCGGTCTCCTCGAACACGGTCTGCGCGCCGTCGTTGCCCAGGGTGTGGCGACGCAGGCGCCACGGGCGGTGGGTCTCGTCCAGTTCGGCGAAGAACAGCGTCTGGCTGTCGTTGGCCCAGGTCAGGCTGCCGTCGCAGTCGTCGAAGGGCAGGGAGGTGACGCTGCCACTGGCCAGGTCCTTCACGTACAGGGTGAAGATTTCGTCGCCACTGGTGTCCAGGCTGTAGGCCAGCAGGCGGTGGTCGGGGCTGACGTTGAACGCGCCGAGGGACAGGAAACCGCCATTGGCCAGGGCGTTGGGGTCGAGCAGCAGTTGCTCCTGGCTTTCATCGACCGTGTTGGAGTCGTCGGCCGGGCGCGGGCAGCGGTAGTGGCGCGGGTACTCGTCGCCCGCGGTGGTACGGGTGTAGTACAGGTAGGGGCCCCAGGGCGCCGGCAGCGACAGGTCGGTTTCCAGGATGCGGCCCTTGATCTCTTCGAACAGTTGTTCGCGCAGCGGCGCCTGGTCGGCCAGGCAGGCTTCCTGGTAGGCGTTTTCGGCCTGCAGGTAGGCAAGCACCTCGGGGGTGTCACGCTGTTGCAGCCAGGCGTACGGGTCGGCGGCCTGGGCCTGGCGGGCAATCGGGGGGTGGGGCTTGGTTGGCATTGAGGATCTCTTGATTGGGGGTGCCTGTACCGGCCTCTTCGCGGGCAGCCCGCGAAGAGGCCGGTACAGGCAAACACTGTCTGCGCCCGGAAAAGTGTTTATCATAGGCATCTCTTTGCCTGGCTTGCACGAACACCATGACCGAGAACGACTACACCCTCGCCTGGGGCCTTTACGCCGTTGCCGCCCTGGGCTGCCTGATGGTGGGCTTCAAGCTCACCGGCTGGATGTGGCGCTGGCTGCGCGAACCGCTGCGGGTGGTGCTGGCGGTGCTGCTGCTGACCCCGACCATCGTCGACCCGGTCAAGGACAGCTTCGCCCCGGCGATTGCCATCACCGCCCTCGACGTCGCCTTCAAGGTCGGCAACAACGCCTGGCGCGCGGTTTCCGACTTCGCCATGTACGGCATGGGCGCGTTTTCCCTGTATTTCCTCTTCGTGCTGCTGCGCTTTCCGCTGGAGAAACGCGCCCGCGAGCGCCGCGCGCAGGCCGAGGCCGCTGCCCAGCGCCAGGCTGCCGAAGATGACCAGCTCGGCGCCCAGGCCCCGCTGGCCGCAGAGCGCCGCGACCGTTACCGTGATGCGCCACCCCCTGTCGCCCCAGCCGTCTCCCGCGGCAGCGGCCGGGTCGAGCCCCGTCTGTAAGCGGAGACACGCCTATGTGCGAACTGCTGGGCATGAGTGCCAACGTCCCCACCGATATCGTCTTCAGCTTCACCGGCCTGATGCAGCGCGGCGGCCGTACCGGCCCGCACCGTGACGGCTGGGGCATCGGCTTCTACGAAGGCCGTGGCCTGCGCCTGTTCCAGGACCCGGCCGCGAGCAGCGAGTCGGAAGTGGCCAACCTGGTGCAGCGTTACCCGATCAAGAGCGAAGTGGTCATCGGCCACATCCGCCAGGCCAACGTCGGCAAGGTGTGCCTGTCCAACACTCACCCGTTCGTACGGGAGATGTGGGGCCGCAACTGGTGCTTCGCGCACAATGGCCAGCTGGGCGACTTCAAGGGCCAGGCCAGTTTCTACCGGCCGGTGGGCGACACCGACAGCGAGGCGGCCTTCTGCGACCTGCTCAACCGCATCCGCAGCGCCTTCCCAGAGCCCGTGCCGGTGGAACAGCTGCTGCCGGTGCTGGTCGAAGCCTGTGCCGGCTACCGCGGCCAGGGCGTGTTCAACTGCATGCTCAGCGACGGCGACTGGCTGTTCTGCTTCTGTTCGACCAAGCTGGTGCACATTACTCGCCGGGCACCCTTTGGTGCGGCGCGGTTGAAGGATGTCGACCTGATCGTCGATTTTCACACCGAAACGACCCCTAATGACGTGGTCACGGTGATCGCCACCGAGGCCTTGACCGAGAACGAGACCTGGCAGCGCTACGAGCCGGGTCAGTGGGCCCTTTGGCGGCACGGCGAGTGCGTGGCGCACGGCCAGAGCTAAGGACGCGGCATGTTCAGAAGTTACCTGCGGTTGCTGTTGTTTACCTTCGGCCTGCTGGCCGGTATCCAGGTCCCGGGGTTGGTGAAGGATTACAGCCAGCGGGTCGAGGCGCACCTGTTCGAATCACGCGAAGCGCTCGACGGCTTCCGGCAGACCGCCGAACGTTTCTTCAGTGGTGACCTGCAGGCGCTGCTGCGGCATTACCGCAGCAGCGACGACCCGGTGTTCAACAGTGATGCCAACAGCATCGAAAGCCTGATGATCCGCAACGAACTGCTGGAAAACGAATGGCAGGCGCTGCAAGCGCCATGGGCGCAGCGTACCTGGCACGTGCTGGTACAGGCCGACCCGCAGTTGCGCGAAGAAACCCTCAATGGCTACAGCTACCAGATCCTGCTGGTGCCCGAGGCGGTTGGCTGGGGGCTTGGTGCAGGGTTTGTGCTGGCATTCGTGGTCGAGAGCCTGTTGCTGGCGATTGGCTGGGTGATCCTGGGCGGGCGGCGTGGGGCGGTGAAGGAGAGCTGGCGCTGATTTTTGCAGTGCCTGTGCTGGCCCTTTCGCGGGTGAACCCGCTCCCACAGGTACTGCGCAGCCCTCAAGACCTGTGGTGACTCTGTGGGAGCGGGTTTACCCGCGAAGAGGCCAGCACAGGCACTGCAAATCTGTCAGACCAACACAATCCGCTGCCCACCCACATCCCGCGCATACCGCTCCAGCACCTGCCGGCAAACCCCGACCACTTCATCCACCAACGCCACCCCGGTCTGCCAGGCCACCACCAGTTCCAGGCTCGGCGGCGGTTGCAGTCCCTGCAGCAATACCAGTTCACCCCGGCTCAACTCGGCATCCACCAGCGCCGGCGGCAACGCACCAATGCCAAACCCGTCGCGCAACAGCCGGGTAATCGCCGCCACCGAGTTCACGCAGTTCAGCCGCGGCGTTTCGGCCCCGGCACTCAGCAGCAGGCTCAGCACTTCCTGGTGCGGCCGCGAGTTCTTCGAGAAGGTGATGATGCGCTCACGCCCAAGCTCGGCCAGCGAAGCGTAGTCGCGGTGCTGGTGCGAGCCGGCGGCCACCACCCAACCCATCGGGTAGCGCGCCAGGTCCAGGCTGCGGATCGACTGCTCGCGCAGCAGGTCGGTCTGCAGGATCACGTCGAGAAAGCCCTTCTGCAATTGCTCGCGAAGGTTCAGCGCAGTGTCGGCCACCAGTTCGATCTCCACCTGCGGGTAACGCTCGGTCAGCTCCGCCACCAGTGCGCTCATCCAGGTGTGGATCACCGTGTCCATCACCCCGATACGGATGCGCCCGACCTTGGCCCGGTCGCTGTCCAGCGACTGCTTCATGGCCTTGGCGGTTTCCAGCATGCGCTCGGCATATTCCAGCACCTTGCCGCCTTCCGGGGTCAGGCTGACGCCACGTGAGTCGCGCAACAGCAGCTTCACGCCAAGGTCGGCCTCCAACGCGGCGATGCGGCTGGAAACCGAGGCCTGGGTAGTGAACAGCTTTTCCGCGGTCAGGCGGAAGCTCTTGAGCCGGGCGACCCAGACGAAGGTTTCGAGGAAGCGAAGGTTCATGATCAGTTTTTCTTGTTCCAGACCGGCGGTTTTTCTCGTTGGACGCAGGTGGCGCGGCCTCTGAACAATGGCAGCCAGGCCGCGACTCATTGTCGCCCATAAAACAATACCAACAAGCCGAGGCAAGCATGAACCCCACCGGCGTGCAGCAGCAGGTCAGTTCCCCATCTTCGTCCGGGCCTTTCGCCTGGTATCGCGACATCGACTCACAGCAGCGCCGCACCTTCTGGAGCTGCAAGATCGGCTATGGCCTGGACGGCATGGACACGCAGATGCTCAGCTTCGTCATCCCCACGCTGATCATGCTGTGGGGCATCACCACCACCGAAGCCGGGTTGATCCACACCAGTACCTTGATCGCCTCGGCCGTGGGTGGCTGGGTGGCCGGCATTCTCTCCGACCGCATTGGCCGCGTGCGCACCCTGCAACTGACGGTGCTGTGGTTTGCCTTCTTCACCTTCCTCTGCGGCTTCGCCCAGAACTACGAACAATTGCTGATCGCCCGTACCCTGATGGGCTTCGGCTTTGGCGGTGAGTGGACCGCCGGCGCGGTGCTGATCGGCGAGGTGATCCGCGCCCAGGACCGTGGCAAGGCGGTGGGCATGGTGCAGTCCGGCTGGGCGCTTGGCTGGGGCCTCACCGCCATCCTCTACGCGCTGCTGTTCTCCTGGCTGCCGGCAGAGCAGGCCTGGCGCGCGCTGTTCCTGCTGGGCCTGGTACCGGCGATCTTCGTGATCTTCGTCCGCCGCCTGGTCAAGGACCCCGAGGTATATCGCGAGGCCAAGGCGGTGGAAAACGCCGAGGCACCTGCGCAGTTCTACGAAATCTTTGCCCCGGGGATGCTCTGGACCACCGTGCGGGCTTCCCTGCTGACCACCGGCGCACTGGGCGGCTACTACGCCATTACCTCGTGGCTGCCGACCTTCCTCAAGAACGAGCGCGGCCTGAGCGTGCTGGGTACCGGTGGCTATCTGGCCATGGTGATCGTCGGCTCATATGTCGGCTATGTGGTCAGTGCGTACCTGTCCGACCTGCTGGGGCGCAAGAAAAACTTCATCCTGTTCGCCGTGGGCTCGTTCGTCATCGTACTGCTGTACACGCAAATGCAGGTCAGCGACGGCGTGATGCTGTGGCTGGGCTTCCCGCTGGGCTTCTTCGCCTCGGGTATCTTCAGCGGCATGGGCGCGTTCCTCACCGAACTGTTCCCCACGCGTATCCGTGGTTCGGGGCAGGGCTTCTGCTACAACATCGGCAAGGTCATCGCGGCACTGTTCCCGCTGCTGATCGGCGTGCTCGGCCAGAAAGTACCGCTGGGCCTGGGTATCGGCGTGTTCTCCGCCGTGTCCTACGGGGTGGTGATCGTGGCGGCGCTGAGCCTGCCGGAAACCCGCGGCAAACAGCTGCAGGCGCGTTAAGGTAGGCATATGAACAACGACAACGGAGGCCGTGCAGTGGAACGCCTGCTACTCAATTGCGACATGGGCGAGAGCTTTGGCAGCTGGCGCATGGGCCTGGATGCCGAGGTCATGCCCTACATCGATTGCGCCAACATCGCCTGCGGTTACCACGCCGGTGACCCCGGCATCATGCGCCGGACCGTGGCCCTGGCACTGGAGCACGGGGTGACCATCGGCGCGCACCCGGCCTACCCGGACCTGGTCGGCTTCGGCCGCCGCTCCATGGCCTGCAGCCCGGAGGAAATCCGCGACCTGCTGCATTACCAGATCGGTGCGCTGGACGGTATCTGCAAAGTGTTGGGCGGCCGCGTGGCCTACGTGAAACCCCATGGTGCGCTGTACAACGACATGATGGCCGACCCGCTCAAGCTGCGCACCGTACTGGAGGCTGTGGCGGCCTATGGCGCAGAACTGCCGCTGATGCTGATGGCCACCGCCGACAACCGCGCCGCCCAGGCCCTGGGTGATGAGATTGGCGTGCCGCTGTGGTTCGAAGCATTCGCCGATCGCGCCTACACCGCCAGCGGCCATCTGGTGTCGCGTCGCCTGCCCGGCGCTGTGCACCACGACCCGGCGCTGGTGGTGGAGCAGGCCGTGCGCCTGGCCCGCGGCGATACGCTCGTCGCGGACGATGGCAGTGCACTGAGGCTTGCAGCCAGTACCCTGTGCGTACACGGTGACAACGACAGTTCGGTGGCGGCTGTGCGGCAGATTCGCCAGGCTCTCGATGCCCTGGAGTCGCGATGAAACCCCGTATTGAAGTCGTGGCCATCGACAGCCTGATGGTGCGCCTGTTCGATGGTATCGACGAGGGCAACATGCCGTGGATGCTTGCCGCCAGCCAGCGCTTGCACGCGACGTTCGGCAAGCACTTGCTGGACCTGGTGCCGTCCTACACCACGCTGATGGTGCAGTTCGACCTGCCACCGGGTGAGGCGAGGGCACTGATCATCCGTGCGCTGGAGGGCTTGCAGCCAGACACGGGCAGCGGTGGCCGCCGCCATGAGATCCCGGTGTGGTACGACGCCAGCGTCGGCCCGGAGCTGCCGGTGTTGGCGGCCCGCAGTGGCTTGAGTGAAGCAGAGGTGGTCCGCTTGCACAGCGAGCGCGAGTACCCGGTGTTCGCCCTGGGTTTCGCCCCCGGTTTCGGCTTCATGGGCCTGGTGGACGAACGCCTGGCCAGCCCGCGCCTTAGCACCCCGCGCAAGCGCGTGGCGGCCGGCAGCGTCGGCATTGCCGAGCGCCAGACGGCGGCCTATCCAGCGGTATCGCCGGGTGGCTGGAACCTGATCGGGCGTACCCCGGTGCGCCTGTTCGACCATGAACGCGAGGGCTACAGCCTGTTGCAACCCGGTGACCGGGTGCGCTTCGTGCCGGTTTCGCGCAGCAACTTCGTGGCGTTGGGCGGTGATGTGGAGGCACAAGCATGAAGCAGTTGAAGATCGAGGCCAGTACTCCGCTGTGCCAATTACAGGATGCTGGGCGTTTTGGCGTACGCCATTTGGGCGTGACCCAGGGCGGGGCGCTGGACTGGGTGGCGATGCACTGGGCCAACTGGCTGCTGGGCAACCCGTTGGCGGCGCCGGTGGTCGAGGTGGCGCTAGGTGGTTTCTGTGTGGTCGCCGAGCAGGATTGTGTGCTGGCCCTGGCCGGTGCCGACCTGGATGCGCGTGTCGATGATCAGCCGCTGGCGCCCTGGCGCAGCTTTGCGTTGGTCAAGGGCCAGCGGTTGACCCTGAAGCAGCCGAAGCAGGGCGTGAGAGCGTATCTGGCGGCGCCTGGCGGGTTCCTCGGCGAGGATGTGCTGGGCAGTTGTGCCACCGTTGTGCGGGAAGAACTTGGCGGTATCGATGGTCAGGGTTCTGCGCTTGGCAAAGGCCACGTTCTGGCATTCTCAGGCACTTCGCCGACCCTGCGGGAGGTACCCGAAGCGCTGCGGCCACAGTACCCACAAAAGCCTGTGCTTGACCTGGTGATCGGCGCACAGATCGGTGACTTCAGCGGTACCAGCCTGTTCGAGGCGTTCAACCGCGAGTGGACGCTGGACAGCCGTGCCGACCGCATGGGCATCCGCCTGCTGGGGCCGCAGCTGGTCTACCAGGGCGCGCCGATGATTTCCGAGGGGATTCCGCTGGGGGCGGTGCAGGTGCCGCCGGATGGGCAGCCGATCGTGTTGCTCAATGACCGGCAGACCATTGGCGGTTATCCGCGGCTGGGGGCATTGACGCCGCTGGCGCTGGCGCAACTGGCGCAGTGCATGCCGGGCGCGGTGGTGCGGTTCCGGGCGGTGGTGCAGGATGAGGCGTGGCGGGAGCAGCAGGCTTACCTGGACCGTTGGCGATAAGGCAGCCGGCCTCTTCGCGGGTAAACCCGCTCCTACAGGTACGGCGCAAGCCGGGAGGCCTGTGCGGGACCTGTAGGAGCGGGTTTACCCGCGAAAGAGCCGGCACTGGCAAAATCACTTGGACAAGTAACGCATCCCTTCCTCCAACCCCTGCAAGGTCAGCGGGTACATCTTGTCCTCGATCAAGTCCCGCACCAGGTGGGTCGATGCGGTGTAGTCCCAGGCCTGCTTCGGGTATGGGTTGATCCAGATGATCTTCCTGAATTTTTCCATGAAACGCTGCATCCACACATAACCGGCCTCTTCGTTCCAGTGCTCCACGCTGCCACCCGGCTGGGTAATCTCGTAGGGCGCCATGGCCGCATCGCCAACGAACACAACCTTGTAGTCATCGCCGTACTTGTGCAGCAGGTCGAAGGTGGAATAGCGCTCCGAGGTGCGGCGCAGGTTGTTTTTCCACACCGACTCGTACACGAAGTTGTGGAAGTAGTAGTACTCCAGGTGCTTGAACTCGGTCTTGCACGCCGAGAACAGTTCTTCGCAGACCTTGACGTGGGCGTCCATCGAGCCACCGATGTCGAACAGCAACAGCAGCTTCACCGTGTTGCGCCGCTCGGGGCGCATCTGGATGTTCAGCAGCCCGGCATCCCGCGCGGTGTGGTCGATGGTGCCGTCGATGTCCAGCTCTTCGGCGGCGCCTTCACGGGCGAACTTGCGCAGCCGGCGCAAAGCCAGCTTGATGTTGCGCGTGCCCAGCTCCACCTGGTCGTCCAGGTTCTTGTATTCGCGCTGGTCCCACACCTTCACCGCCTTGCCCTGGCGTTTGCCGGCCTCGCCCACGCGTATGCCCTCGGGGTTGAAGCCACCGGAGCCGAAGGGGCTGGTGCCGCCGGTGCCGATCCACTTGTTGCCGCCGGCGTGACGCTCCTTCTGCTCTTCGAGGCGCTTCTTGAACTCCTCGATCAGCTTGTCCAGGCCACCCAGCGACTGGATCTGCGCGCGTTCCTCGTCGGTCAGCGAACGCTCGAATTCCTTGCGCAGCCAGTCTTCGGGGATCAATGCTTCGATGTGCCGGTCGAGGTTCTCCAGGCCCTTGAAGTAGGCGGCGAAGGCGCGGTCGAACTTGTCGAAGTGGCGCTCGTCCTTCACCAGGATGGCGCGGGCGAGGTAGTAGAACTCGTCCATGTCGGCGAACACCACGCGCTTTTGCAGGGCCTGGTGCAGGTCGAGCAGTTCGCGTACCGACACCGGCACCTTGGCCGCGCGCATTTCATTGAACAGGTTGAGCAGCATGGCCCGGCTCCTGTCAGCGGTTGCCGCGCCGGCTCATGAAGGCCAGGCGCTCGAGCAGTTGTACGTCCTGCTCGTTCTTCACCAGCGCGCCGGCCAGCGGTGGAATGGCCTTGGTCGGGTCGCGTTCGCGCAGCACCGCTTCACCGATGTTGTCGGCCATCAGCAGCTTGAGCCAATCGACCAGTTCGGAGGTGGACGGCTTTTTCTTCAGGCCTGGTACCTTGCGCACGTCGAAGAACACGTCCAGCGCCTCGCTGACCAGCGACTGGCTGATGTTCGGGTAGTGCACGTCGACGATCTGCTGCAGGGTGGCGCGGTCGGGGAAGGCGATGTAGTGGAAGAAGCAGCGGCGCAGGAATGCGTCCGGCAGCTCCTTTTCGTTGTTGGAGGTGATGATGATGATCGGGCGCTGTCTGGCCTTGATGGTCTCGTCGATTTCGTAGACGTAGAACTCCATCTTGTCGAGCTCTTGCAACAGGTCGTTGGGGAACTCGATGTCGGCCTTGTCGATTTCGTCGATCAGCAGAATGACCCGTTCCTCGGCCTCGAAGGCCTCCCACAACTTGCCCTTTTTCAGGTAATTGCGCACATCGTGGACCTTGTCCACGCCCAGCTGCGAGTCCCGCAGGCGGCTGACCGCGTCGTACTCGTAGAGGCCCTGGTGGGCCTTGGTGGTGGACTTGATGTGCCAGGTGATCAGGCGCGCACCGAACGAGGCCGCCAACTGCTCGGCAAGCATGGTCTTGCCGGTGCCGGGTTCGCCCTTGACCAGCAAGGGGCGTTCGAGGGTGATGGCCGCGTTTACCGCCAGTTTCAGGTCGTCTGTGGCGACGTAGTCGCGGGTGCCTTCGAACTTCATGGGTCTGTCCTCTGAGGGTAGCTTGCTCTGGCCCTATCGCCGGCAAGCCAGCTCCCACAGGTACAGCACAGGTCTTGAGAACTGTGGGGATCCTGTGGGAGCTGGCTTGCCGGCGATAGGGCCGGAACAGGCAGCACATATTTTGATTTGTCACCGACTATAACGCGGGGTTCGCCGACTGGAAACGCAGACCAGGTATTCAGTCCCTGAATGCCCCGTCACTCGATCCTAGTCGGAATCCGGCGCATCACGCTCATACCGCGCATTGAACGCCTCGATGAACCCGTTGCGCAGTATTTGCAGAAACGCCTCGAAGGCGCTGATATCCTGTTTGTGCACGCTGCCGCTGAGCTCTACCCGGGTCGCGAACTGGTTCTTCGGCTGGTTCTTCAATACCGTCTCGGTCGCACCTACCAGCGCTTCCCAGACCGAGCGGAAGAAGCCTTTGTCCTTCTCCTGCACATCCTGCTGCCAGTCGAACACATCCACATCCCGCAACAGTGGCTTGATGTACCCGTTCAATCGCCCGTTGGTCGCCTCGGCCTCTATCACCACATCGCCGTGCCCGGCATTGAAATCGAACTTGCCGTAGGCGCTGGCGAAGTCATTGAGCTTGCGCAGCTCGATACCCTTGGCGCGCAGGCGGAACTCGAAGTCGTCGAAATCGCTGAACGGGTCGAAGGTGGCGCGACTTTCCACCTTGGCATCGCCTACGATCAGCGCCGTGCCATCGAAGCTGGCATCACGTCGGCCCTTTTCGTCACGAATGTTGGTGAGGTTGCGAATACTGGCATCGAGCTGAGTGGCCTTGAGGTTGACTGGTGGTTTGGAGTTGAAGTTGCGGAAAGTCAGCACGCCGTTGTCGATGCGAACCTCGTTCAGGGTGATCGGCAGCAGTTTTTCCAGTTGCTGGCGCCAGTCGGTGCCCTGACCGGTCTGCGAGTTCTGTTTGTTGCCGCCATCGACGAAGTTGAGTTCCGGCCGGTCGAATATTACTTCGGCAACCACTGCGCGGTCGTACCAAAGGGCGTGCCAGCTCACCGACAGGTCGATCAGCGGTGCATCGAGAAACGGTACCGGCACCTTGCCGGTGGTCTTGACGATCTTCAGCCCGTTGATCTGGTATGCACCGCGCCACCAGGCCAGGTCCACATCGGCCACCTGGCCACGGTAGTCGCCCATGTCGGCCAGTTTGTCATTGAGGTAGTCGCGCACCAGATAGGGCAGGGCCAGGTGCAGCGCCAGCAACAGCACGATCAGGCTGGCCAGGCCGATCAACGGCCAGCGATAACGGGCTCTCATCGAAGTGTCTCCAACGCAGGATATGCGGTTGACCGCAACGAGTCCGCGTGAGTTCGAACAGGCTTTACGGGCCACCGGTGCGGGCTTACCCTTGAGGTCTTTCCCTGCTTTTTTTCATGCCAAGGACCCCTGCCATGAGCCGTATCTTTGCAGACAACGCCCACTCCATCGGTAACACGCCGCTGGTGCAGATCAACCGCATTGCCCCGCGCGGCGTGACCATCCTGGCCAAGATCGAAGGGCGTAACCCGGGCTATTCGGTCAAATGCCGCATCGGCGCGAACATGGTCTGGGACGCCGAAAGCAGCGGCAAGCTCAAGCCGGGCATGACCATCGTCGAACCGACCTCGGGCAACACCGGCATCGGCCTGGCCTTCGTCGCCGCAGCCCGTGGCTACAAACTGATGCTGACCATGCCCGCATCCATGAGCCTGGAGCGCCGCAAGGTGCTGAAGGCTCTGGGCGCCGAGTTGGTGCTGACCGACCCGGCCAAGGGCATGAAGGGCGCCATCGAGAAGGCCAACGAAATCGTCGCCTCCGACCCGGCCCAATACTTCCTGCCGGGCCAGTTCGAAAACCCAGCCAACCCGGCGATCCACGAAAAAACCACCGGCCCGGAAATCTGGAACGACACCGACGGCGCGGTCGACGTGCTGGTGGCAGGGGTTGGCACTGGCGGCACCATCACCGGTGTTTCGCGCTACATCAAGCATACGCAGGGCAAGGCGATCCTGTCGGTGGCGGTGGAGCCAGTGGCCTCGCCGCTGATCAGCCAGACCCTGGCCGGCGAAGAGCTCAAGCCCAGCCCGCACAAGATCCAGGGCATCGGCGCCGGCTTCGTGCCGAAGAACCTCGACCTGTCGATCGTTGACCAGGTGGAAACGGTGACTGACGAAGAGTCCAAGGCCATGGCCATCCGCCTGATGCAGGAAGAGGGCATCCTCTGTGGCATTTCCTGTGGTGCGGCGATGGCGGCGGCCGTGCGCCTGGCCGAAAAGCCGGAAATGCAGGGTAAGACCATCGTCGTGATTTTGCCGGACTCCGGCGAGCGCTACCTGTCGAGCATGCTGTTCAGCGACATGTTCAGCGAGCAGGAAAACCAGCAGTAATCGGCCTTGCCGCTGATCCGGCGCAACGTTCGGCGGCTTGGTTTATTGCAAAATCTTCATGATTGAGTTGCCGCCCAGGCTGTTTTTACCCCGGCGGCATCAGTTTATGATGGCAGGATGATTTATCGGAGAGCAGGGCGAATGGCCCTGTTTCTTCCTCAAGGAGTGAAAGCATGACCTTTTCCTTTGCAGCCAAGGCGGGTGTCTTGCTGGTGTTTTTTGGCAGCGTGCTGTTCGTGCACCTGCGCGGCAAGGCTCGCTTGCCGGTGTTGCGCCAGTTCGTCAACCATTCGGCGCTGTTCGCCCCTTATAACAGCCTGATGTACCTGTTTTCCGGCGTGCCGTCCAAACCCTACCTGGACCGCCAGCGCTTCCCCGAGCTGGACGTGCTGAAGGACAACTGGCAGGAAATCCGCGAAGAGGCCATGCGCCTGTTCGACGAGGGTTACATCCGCGCCGCGGAGAAGGATAACGACGCCGGCTTCGGTTCGTTCTTCAAGAAAGGCTGGAAGCGCTTTTACCTGAAGTGGTACGACAAACCGTTGCCTTCTGCCGAAACCCTGTGCCCGCGCACCGTCGAGCTGGTCAGCAGCATCCCCAACGTCAAGGGTGCGATGTTCGCCCTGCTGCCCGGCGGCAGCCACCTGAACCCGCACCGCGACCCGTTCGCCGGCTCCCTGCGCTACCACCTGGGCCTGTCCACCCCCAACTCCGATGCTTGCCGCATCTACGTCGATGGCGAGGAATATGCCTGGCGTGACGGTGAGGACGTGATGTTCGATGAAACCTACGTGCACTGGGTCAAGAACGAGACCGACGTTACCCGGGTGATCCTGTTCTGCGACATCGAACGCCCGCTGAGCAGCCCACTGATGACCCGCATCAACCGCCAGGTCAGCGCCTTCCTCGGCCGTGCCACCGCGCCGCAGAACACCGACGACGAGCGTGTGGGCGGGATCAACCAGGCCTACGCCTGGAGCAAGCGCTTCAGCAACCGGATCAGTAGCCAGGTCAAGCAGTTCAAGCGCGCCAACCCCAAGGCCTACCGCGTGCTGCGGCCGGTGCTGGCGGCGGTGGTGGTGTACCTGTTGTATCACTGGTTGTTCTGATTTCTGCCTGTTGGGGCTGCCTTGCAGCCCATCGCGACACAAGGCCGCTCCTACAGGTGATTGCGTACTCCTGTAGGAGCGGCCTTGTGTCGCGATAGGGGCGCAAAGCGCCCCCGGCGTCCTATCAGAAAACCACTCAGGCAAGACCTTCCAGCAAACCGTCCGCTCGCACGATATCGACTATCACCTGTTCATCTACCGCGTACACCCCCCGCGATGCTTTCCACACCAGGTTCTTGTCCTGCAAGGCGATAAGCGCTTGCTGCACCCCCGGTACCTCGGCCTTCACTTCGCTCGCATCCACGCCAGCCTGTTCCATCGCTTTGGCGTACAGTGCCAGGGTCGGGGCCTCGAACGGCGCGTAGTCGTTCCCCTTTGCGCACATGACACGTAGAACCGCAGCCTGGATAGGCGTGAGGCTGTGGATCACCTTTTTCAGGTTTGCGTTCAAGTCATTGGCTTGTGCCTGGACAAGCTCTCTGAACCGTGCCGGAATGGCCTCGGGTTCAATGCCGAAGTCGAAGCGGATTTCATCCGCGGCCGCACCCAATAGCTCTGGGCGATAGCCGCTTTCCTTGAAGAGCTGAAACACCTCCGTTGAATCGAGTGCGCATGGCAGGTCGATATTGGCGCACAGCCAGTCGATGAAGTCCTGGTCCAGGGTCGGGAACTGCACCATGGAGGCGCCGAAGAACGCCTGGTCCTTGCTGCTGCGCAGCATGGCCAGCTTGTCCCGGTTTGAACCGGTGCAGACGATGCGCAAGCCATGGTGCTTCGAACTGTTGAGTTCGTCTCTGGCTGCCTTGAGGGCGAACAGCGCCGCTATTCCTTGCTCGGTCGTGATTGCATGCTGTGCTTCGTCGATGATCAGCACGATGATCTTGCGGGACTCATCGGAGAGCGCCGCCAGGGCGGTGGTCAGGTCGACATCTTGCCCCAGCCCGATCTTGTCCACGCTGAAATTCAGGCCGCCGACAGTGACCTTCTCCATGCCAGATGACTTTGCCAGCCGCGTGATGAAGCCTTCGTTACGCCCGACCGCCTCACGCACCGCTTCTACGATGACTTGCCCGGGATCCTTGGTCAGGTCTTTCCACAGATCGGCATACAGCACAATGGCCCCGGCTGTTTCGAGGGCCGGGCGCAGGTCTTCGCGGGCAAAGGTGGATTTCCCGGTACGTCGTGGCGCAGCGAGAAACACACCAGAGCTTGCTGCGCTGCCCACGGCGACTTGCAGGATCAATTTCGACAGGCGGGACGCAAGCGCCGGGCGGTGATAGACAGTTTCAGGCATCTCGGCCCCTCCGTTTCAATTTATAGTCGATTATAGATGGATTATAGAGGCATTATAGATCTGAGAGGCGCGGTGTTTATAGGGAATTATAGACAGACTATAGAACGATTATAGATTGTGGTGGATGAGGGGCGCGCAGCCCCCCTTTGCTGCCTCAAGCCGGCTCCAACGCCTCCACCACTTTCCCCCGGCTAAGGTGCACCACCTTGTCCGCCGTATCGAAATACCGGTCATCATGCGAAATCACGATGATGGTCTTGCCCAAACGCTTCAGGTCCGGCAGCAGCTCGGTGTAGAACACCCGGCGGAAGGTCGGGTCCTGGTCCGCCGCCCATTCGTCGAACACCAGCACCGGTCGCCCGTCCAGCCAGGCATTGACCAGTGCCAGGCGCTTGCGCTGGCCGGTCGACAGGTCGGTGGTGGTAAAGGCACCGTCGCGTACGCTCACCTTGTGGGCGATCTCCAGCCGCTCGAGGTAGCGCGTGGCATCACTGGGCAGGCTGTGTTCATGCTCGGGCAGGTCGTCGAACAGGTAGTAGTCGGCGAACACCGTGGTGAACAGCTGGCGATAGTCATCCAGCCCCTCCGGGCCGACGGCCTTGCCGTTCAGGCGCACTTCGCCGCGTTGCGGGGTGTATAGGCCGAGCAGCAGCTTGATCAGCGAAGTCTTGCCGCAGCCGTTCTCGCCGACGATGAACAGGATCTCGCCCGGTTCGATGCTCAGGTTCACCGGCCCCACGCGGAACGGCTCGTTGCCGTCCACCGGCGGGTAGGCGTACTCGACGTTGTGCAGTTCCAGGTGCGCGCTGGCCGGGGCGGTGCGCTTGACCGGCGGCTCCAGCAGCAGGTGCGGCTCGGGCGAGGAGAAGCGCTCGGACAGGTCGGCAATGCGGCGGAACGCCACCTGGGCGCGGCCGAGGATCGGCAGGTTGCCGATCAAGGTTTCCAGCGGGCCTTTCATGTACAGCAGCACCAGCACGAAGCCGCTCATCACCGCCGGGTCGTTGCTCGGCCATAGCGATTGCAGGGCCAGGGTCAGGCCGATGACCACGAAGAACAGCATCGACCCCAGGCTCTTGGCCGCGACGAAGATGTTGATGGCGCGGATATGGGTGTTGGCGATGAAGTCGGCGGTGCCCTGGATGTTACGGGTCAGCATGGCGTGGCGGCGGCGGCGGTCGATGCGCAGCTCCTTGGCGCCCTCGGCGATGGCCGAGTAGTGCTTCTGCAGGTTGTCTTCGGCATCGCGGGCGGCGTTGAAGCCGGCCACGCCTTTCTGCCTGGCCACGTACTGGATGCCACTGCCAATGCCGATGGCCGCCAGGGTGATGAGGAAGATCGGCCACGACAGCCAGGCCAGGTAGGCCATGCAGCCAGTCACGGTGGTGAGCGAGATGGCCAGCGGGGCGAAGGCGAAGGCAAAGTCGCTGATGGTGTCGACGTCGCGGGTCAGCACCGGGATCAGGCGATGGGTGCGGTAGCGCTCGATCTGCTCGATCGGCGCTGACAGCACCTTGGCGCCGAGGTCCTTGCGCAGCCTGGCGATGACTTTCTGCCCAACGTAGTTGGTGCCGCTGTCGGCCGCCACGCTGCTGACCAGGGCCAGCACGCACAGGCCGGCGAATGCCAGGATCACGCCCTGGCTCATGCCGCCAGCGGCATGCAGGCCCTGGTTGACGGTGGCCAGCAGGGCGGTCACGGCCAGGCCGCCGAGCATGCCCAGCAGCACCGAGACGATTACCGCCGGGCGGTAGGGTTTCAGCAGGCCCAGCAATTCGCGGATGGCCCCGGGGGAGGAGGTTTTCATGAAGCGTGATCTCGCTGGTGAGGTGGGGGCGGGTCAGCTGCCGAGGGTCAGGGAGCCTTTCATCAAGGTGCCGTGGAACGGGAACGAGCAGTAGAAGCTGTACGCGGTACCTGCCTTCAGCGACCGGACGTCGAGGCTGATGCTGTCTGTTTCACCGCCGCCGATCAGGCGGGTGTGGGCGAGCACCCGGGTGTCGCCGGGCTTCACGTAGTCCAGTGCCTCGCCGGCTTTCTGGCCGTCGTCGAGCACGCCTTGCATGTCGGCCTGGGTACTCAGCACCCAGTTGTGGCCCATCACGTTCTTCGGCATGTCGCCAGGGTGGGTGAGCGTGACGGTGAACACGGCGCAAGCCTTGGGCACGGTGATGGCGGCCTTGTCGAAGGTCATCTGGTCGGTGCCATGGATTTCCACGGCGCATGGCTCTGCCGACCACGCGGCAGGGGCCACGGCGAGCAGGGCGAGGAGCAGAAGCTGGCGAGTCATGTACGGTTCCTGGGCGATAGAAGGGTGCACATCGTTCAGACGAACCGGCGCGCGCCGGCTTTACCTGTGTGTGCGGCCCAGGTGAATTTCCCCATCGCCCGCTCGTTCATTCAGTCAGGCGCCGACATGGCGCGCATCCCGATTTCGCCGCCTATGCGGCCCTGGCTTGAGGTGACCGGACATGAGTGAACTGCTGAGCTTTGCGATCGAACCCTTGGACGCCGCGCGCGGCAACCTGCCGCTGCTGGTACGCGCGCCGGAGCCGGGTATCGACCTGCTGGAAGCCTTTGCCGAATTGCAGCCGCTGGTGGACCGGCACCTGCTGCAGGCCGGCGGCATCCTGTTTCGCGGGTTCGAGGTGGGTGGTGCCGAAGCTTTCCGCCAGTTCGCCGCTTCTTTCGGCCACCCGTTGCTCAATTACGAATTTGGCTCCACCCCGCGCAGCAACGTGACCAAGGGGGTGTACACCTCCACCGAGTACCCGGCGCACCAGAGCATCCCCCTGCACAACGAGCAGGCCTATACCCTGGAATGGCCGATGAAGATCTGGTTCTACAGCGTGATCCCCGCCGAGACCGGTGGCCAGACGCCGATTGCCGACAGCCGCGAGGTTTACCGGCGCATGCCGGTGCGTATTCGTGAGCGGCTGGTGGAGAAGGGGCTGATGTACGTGCGCAACTACGGCAACGGCCTTGATGTGGAATGGTCGCAGGTGTTCAACACTGAGGACCCGCGCCAGGTCGAGGCCTATTGCCGGGCGCATGCCATCGAGTGCATCTGGAAGGATGACGGCGAATTGCGCACCCGTCAGCGCTGCCAGGTGGTGGCGCGTCACCCGGTGACCGGGGAGGACGTGTGGTTCAACCAGGCGCACCTGTTCCATGTGTCGAACCTGCAGCCAGAAGTGCGCGAGTCGTTGATGGACATCGTCGAGGAAGAGGACCTGCCGCGTAACGTGTATTACGGCGACGGTACGACCATCGAGGATTCGCTGCTCGATGAAGTGCGTGGGGTGCTGGATGAATGCACCATTAGCTTCCCTTGGCTGGAGAACGATGTGCTGATGCTGGATAACATGCTCGCGGCGCATGCGCGGTCGCCGTTTACCGGCAAGCGCAAGGTAGTGGTGGCGATGGCGCAGGGGCATAGGGAGGTGTTGGGCTGACAGGTGTTCGCCATGACAGGTTCAGCGCCTATGAGATCGAGCGCCGCCCGCGCGGCGCATCGCGAGCGAAGCTCGCTCCTACATTTGTTTCGGGCCAGTATTGCCTGTGCCAGCGCGCGCGGCCGCCTTGTTTGTCCCACACGATATCCAGTCGAACGCCAAGGGGCCGCGCGCCAATGCCTCAGGAATAATTGGCCCGAAACAGATGTAGGAGCGAGCTTCGCTCGCGATGCGCCGCGCGGGCGGCGCTCGATCTCATAGGCGCTGAACCTGTCATGGCGAACACCTGTCAGCCCTGACGCATTCTCAAGACATGCCCCCAGCAACCTACAAAAATCCCAGACTCTTCCTACGCCTCGGGACTGGCAACTCCACCCCCTGCGAAATACCCTACAACCTCTGTCGACACGCGTCTGATTGTTCCTGCAAATCCCGCACTCTAGGCTTTGCCTGTCGCTGACGGTTCAGCGATCGGGTGTGGAAACCTGGCAAGACATATGATGATTGTTGACACGACAGCTGTACGCGGGAGGCTTTCGGGCCTACCGGGTTCATCATATGCCTGGTTTTCCACCCCGTGTGCAGCTGTCACCCCAATGTGTGGAAACGGACGGGTGGCACATAACTCATATGATGACCATTCCATGACCGACGAAACCAAAACCACCCCCGGTGTCACCTACTTCTACCAAGGCGAAGGCCAAACCCATCCGCTGTTCCGTATCGCTGAGGGCATCCCCTGCCGCAGCGCCCGGGAGCAAGCCTCGGAGTTGATGGGCTATGCACGCGACTTGTCACTGACCGGTTTGATGGACGGCGATCAGCAGATGCTCTGGGCTTCGCATTACTTTGCAGCCATGGCCAAGGCGCTGCTGGATGATGCCGAGTTGGGTTTGCTGCGCTGATCCTTGTATTGACTGGGCTGGCCCTTTCGCGGCTAAAGCCGCTCCTACAGGGATTGTGCATGCCTCAGGTTAAGCAGAATGCCGCAGGGTATGCACAACTCCTGTGGGAGCGGGCGTGCCCGCGAACACCGGCGCAGCCGGTGCCATACAATCAGTGGCAAACCGACCTTTACGTCATTTAGTGGTTGGCATAATGAGAAATTAGTGCAAGTAGAGCGGCGGAGGGCGACCAGCTGATAATTATCCATAGCCCGTTTGCCCAAGTAATTTGAGCGTTCCGCAGACCTGTTGGGTCACCTTCATAAGCGTTGGCTGCTTGCTGAATTTGCACCAGCGCTACCAAGGTTAAAGTCACAGACGTGACCAGAAGCGCGAGCGGCAGCATGAACATGTTATAGAGCGATTGGCTTTCCTCCGGCTGGTCGGGTGCCCAGAATTGCCAGCTCACGAAGAGCAGGTAAGGTACCCAATATCTCAATGTCACTCCAAGCGCTGTACCTTCGACGGTCAGATCCAATTCTTTGCTATAGGTGATTGCTCTTTTCATTAGGGGGTAAATCAAGAAAGAGCCAAACACGCCGCAGAGCAACGGGATTAGAGCGAACCCGCTTTGTCCTCGGATAAGTCTCCAGTGGCAATAGCTCCAATAGGGTATATAAAGGCCCCAGGTTAAGCAGGTCATGGTGATCAGCTTCGATGTAGAGACTACGTGAAGTCGGTGTTTTTGAATGCGCCGGTTTGCTTGAGGTTCGGTGTTATATGAAAGATTTGAGTTCATCTGTTTTGTCTCTCAGTCTAGCAGTTTCATCAGGTAATAGATGGCTATCCAAGCGATGCCGATGGTGTTTAGTGATGATGCAATAAGAATTTTTCTTCTTAACTTCTCAGGGAATTGTAAATGGTCTTGCTCATCCAATAGCCCGCTGCGAATGCTTGAGGCGGGGGACCCAATGGCGCCAGCGATTACAGAAATAACTAGAATTCTGGAACCTATTTTTTTCTCTCCCCACATGCCGGTCGCAAATGGAAGGCACGCGCTCCGTTGGAGTGCTGAAGTCATTTCTTTATATTGGCGAGAGCACGCAATGTGAAGGTCAGATACAAGCCCGATTAAGGCGAGGCAGATAGGAGTGCCTAACAGAAATAGTCTTAGTTTTACGTCAAGGTAATCAATCATCTCCAAAGACCTCGAAGACTAATTCTCCGAACTCCTCACCCGCTTCCATACCACCGATGCTGCCGGCCAAGGCGCCTCCACCAGTGATCACTATTCCGCATGCTACGGCGTAGGGTCCGACTCTCCAGCAAACCTTCGCAGAGATTCTGCCCGCAATTTTTCCTGCCAACCAGCCACCAGCTAAGCCACCGGAGAAATTACCTGCCTCAGAAACGCTGACTTTTTTACAGGCATTTGTGTTGCCCTCTTTGCACACCTCTGAAATTTTCAGGGCAGATCCGCCACCGCCAATAGTAATGCCAACACGCCCTCCGGCTTTTAAATATTTAGCCAGCTTGGCCAGCTTGTCTAAGTGTGTCGAGTAGCCAGGGATATGTGTCGGTCCTCCCGCTTTGCTCCAGTGGTGCACCAAGCTTCTCGAAGAAATTCCCAAGTCCCGGCGCAGACTTTCATAGTTTCCGAGATTGAGGTGTTTTTTTAGAAGGGTCGCATTCAAGTTTGCACTCAATTGCGTGAACAGCTTTTGACGTTCTGCAAAGAACTCAGGGTGCCGAAGATGTCCGTGCTTGACGAATTGGACTTTATGGAGCTCTTCGATTTTTTTCAAAATGGTGCTGAGTTCATCCAGCGACTTGGCAACCATCGCCTCGCTCACCCCCATCGCCAGGCTCACATCGCTGAGCAACGCAGCAATCTCGGCTTGATGGCGCATCATGAATTCCGCCTCTTCGGGCGTCAGTTCCGCCAGTGCTTCACGAGCTTGTTTTGCTGCACTCATCGCAGACAGTTCTTCCCGAGTGCACACCGGGCGCCTCAAACCATCGCCAATGACAAAGATCTCGCCCGCCTTGAACCCCTGCTGATAGGTCGGGTTCAGCCGCTCCAGAATCGACCGAGGCAGGTTGGCCTGCGGCGCGCCCAGTTCTGCCAGGATTTCCTGATACGTCATGCAGCGCGGAACGATGTAGAAACCGGGCTCCATGCCTTGAGGGGTGGGCGAGGGCTGAACCACCTCAGGCTGATAGGTACTTCTTGCCGGGTTACCCGTCCGGGCCTGTGCTGGTGCCTCACGAACAGGCTCAGGTGCGGGTGCCCTGCGCGAAGCCGGAGGTGCGTACCCACTTGCAACCAGGCGATTGCTGCCCTGTGGGCACCCGCATTGCACCAGTGCTCCGTCCAGAGCCGTGGGAATACCATCCTGCCGCCAGCGGACTTCGCCCTCGACGATGGTGCCCGCTTGTCCACATAGCGGGCAGGGTGTGGTCGGGTCGCCTTGAAGTAGCCAGTTGCGGCCATGCACACGGCCCCTGGCTTGGCTGGCAATGCAAATGGCGCCTGTGCTGGTTTCGTCGCCGTCCAGGCCTTGGTATCGGCCGAAGATGTTCATGCGCATGCTCATGGCTCGCCTCTTTTTCAGGTGGAAGCCAGGAACCTAGCAGGCTGTGGGCGGGTATTTTCGGGGTGGGGAGGGTTTAGGAAGGGTCCTACAAGGAATAGAGATTTGGACTACGTGATTTTATTGATGGCAATGCCGGCCTCTTCGCGGGCATGCCCGCTCCCACAGGTAGTGCACAAGCCTCGATAGCTGTGGTGTACCTGTGGGTTTTACCCGCGAAGAGGCCGACAAGGCCACCGCCACAGCCCTGCAGTCCCGCCACTAAATCAACCCCCCACACCTTCGTCTGACAGTTACCGCTCGACTGCCAGGACACCGCTCGACATGAATGCCGACCAAACGCTCAAGCTCGCCCGCCGCTTCATCGAACTCAGCCCCGACAAGCGCCGCCTGTTCCTCAAGGCGCTGCAGGGCGAGGGCATGGATTTTTCCGTGCTGCCGATTGCGCCCGGGGTGGAGGTGGCCGAGCGTGACCAGCTGTCTTACGCCCAGCGGCGCATGTGGTTCCTCTGGCAGCTCGACCCGCAAGGCGCGGCGTACAACCTGCCCATGGCCGTGCGCCTGAATGGCCCGCTGAACCTGGCCGCCCTGCAGCACGCCTTCGATGCCCTGGTGGCCCGCCACGAAACCCTGCGCACCCGCTTCGTCGCCGACGGCGATGACGTGCGCCAGCAGGTCGAGGCCAGCGCCGCCCCGTTGCAGCTGCACCAGGATGCCCTGGCCGGCCTGGACGAGGGCGCCCGTCAGGCCGCCATCGAAACCATCGCCGAAGCCGAAGCCCTGGCCCCCTTCGACCTGGCCAGTGGCCCGCTGTTGCGGGTGCGCCTGCTGCAACTGGCGGCACAGGAGCACATCCTGCTGTTCACCCTGCACCACATCGTCGCCGACGGCTGGTCGATGAACGTGCTGATCGACGAATTCCTGCACCTGTACGACGCCGCCGTGGCCGGCAGCGAAGCCCACCTGGAACCGCTGCCGATCCAGTACCGCGACTACGCCCTGTGGCAGCGCAGCTGGCTCCAGGCCGGTGAGCAGGAGCGCCAGCTGGCCTACTGGCAGGCGCGCCTGGGCGATGACCATTCGCCGCTGGAGCTGCCACTGGACCGCAGCCGCGAGGGCCGCCCCAGCTATCGTGGCGCGCGTCACGAGTTCCCCATCGCCGCAGATGTCGTCGAACGGCTGCGCGGTCTGGCACGCAAGCATAACGTCACCCTGTTCATGGTCCTGCTGGCCGCCTTCAAGCTGCTACTGCAGCGCTACAGCGGCCAGTCGGCGATCCGTGTCGGCGTGCCCATCGCCAACCGCAACCGCGCCGAAAGCCAAGGGCTGATCGGTTGCTTCATCAATACCCAGGTATTGCACACCGAAATCGACCCGCTGCTGGATATCACCGGCCTGCTCCAGCGCGTGCGCGAAACCGCCCTAGGCGCTCAAAGCCACCAGGACCTGCCGTTCGAGCAACTGGTCGAAGCCCTGGACCTGCCGCGCAGCAGCGAGAGCCCGCTGTTCCGTGTGCTGTTCAACCACCAGGCGCAGGTGGCGGATGTGCAAGCCATCGAGACCCGCTCCGGCCTGAGCCTGGCGCCAGTCGTGCTGGCAAAGCACAGCGCCCGCTTCGACCTGGCGCTGGATACCCATGAGCGAGCGGGGCAGCTGCATGCAGCGTTCACCTATGCGACCGACGTGTTCGATACGGCCACCGTCGAAGCCCTTGGCGAGCAGTGGCTAGCCCTGGTGCAGGCATTGGCCGACGAAGCGGCTGGCGCAGTTGGCGAGTTGCCATTGCCAGGCCTGGCCCCTGCCATTGGCGCGCCTGCGCAGGCTGACGCAACGCTGCTGGTTCACCAGCGCTTTGCCGCCGCCGCCAGCCGCCACCCCGAGCGCACGGCGGTGATGGCTGCGGGCGAGCAGGCCAGCTTCGCCGAACTCGATGCCCGCGCCGAAGCCATTGCAGGCCGGCTGGTGGAAGCCGGAGCAGGGCCGGACACACTGGTCGGCGTGCTGGCCGACCGCAGTGTCGGCATGCTCGCCAGTATCCTCGGCGTGCTCAAGGCCGGTGGCGCCTACCTGCCACTGGAGCCCGAGCAGCCGGCCGAACGCTTGGCCTACATGCTCGCCGACAGCGCTACGCGCCTTGTACTGGCGCCCGGTAACTGGCAGGCCGAACTGCCCGAGGGCGTGCAGCGCCTGGACTGGGCGCAAACCGGCAGCGGCAGCGCCGCCCGCATCGCCCCGGCGCCGGCCAACCTGGCCTACGTGATCTACACCTCCGGCACCACCGGCCAGCCCAAGGGCGTGGCGATCAGCCATGGCGGCCTGGCCAACTACGTCGAAGGCATCGCCGCACGTTTGCCGCTCGAGCGCATCCGTAGCATGGCCCAGGTCTCGACCCCGGCTGCCGACCTCGGCCACACCATGCTGTTCGGCGCCTTGTGCGGCAGCCACACCCTGCATTTGCTGCTACGCGAGCAGGTGCTGGATGCCGAAGGCTTCGCCGCCTACCTGACCGAGCACCAGGTAGACGCGCTGAAGATCGTACCGTCGCACCTGGAGGCCATGTTGGTGGCTGGCCGCTCGGCGCTGCCGGCCCAGTGCCTGGTGCTCGGCGGCGAGGCCATCAGCCCGAGCCTGCTGGGCAAGGTCCGCAACCTGGCCCCGGCGCTCAAGGTGTTCAACCACTACGGCCCGACCGAGACCACCGTCGGTGTGCTGGTCGCCGAACTGAACGGGCAGGCCAGCCTCGGCCAGCCACTGGCCAACACCCGCGTCGCGGTGCTCGACCGCTGCCTGCAACCCCTGCCGGCCAAAGCCAAGGGCGAGCTGTACATCGGTGGCGCCGGCCTGGCCCGTGGCTACCTGAACCGCCCGGCACTCACCGCCGAGCGCTTCGTTCCCGACCCGAACGGCCACGGCCAGCGCCTGTACCGCAGCGGTGACTGGGTTCGCCAAGGCAGCGACCTGCAGTTCGCCGGTCGCATGGATGGCCAGGTCAAGGTCCGTGGCTATCGCGTGGAACTGGCCGAAATCGAAAACCAGCTGCGTGCCCTGGGCGGTGTCGCCAATGCCCTGGTGCGCGTGCATGGCCAAGGGCCGCAACTGCAACTGGCTGCCTGGCTGGTGCCCGTTCAGATGCCGGCCGACAGCCTGGCCTGGCAGGAATCGATCCGCGCCAGCCTCAAGAGCCTGCTGCCCGAGCACATGGTGCCGACCCACCTGATGGTGCTGGAGCACCTGCCGGTCACGGTCAACGGTAAGGTCGATGTCAAGGCACTGCCGGAACCCGCCGCCACCCAGGTGGCCTATCAAGCGCCGCAGACCCCGCTGCAAACGCAATTGGCACAGATTTGGGCGCAAGTCCTGCAAGTACCGCAGGTAGGCCTGGGCGACAACTTCTTTGCCCTTGGCGGCCATTCGCTGCTGGCCACCCAGGCGGTATCGCGGATACGCAAGCAATTGGGCGTGGATATTCCGCTGCGCAGCCTGTTCGACACCGTCGACCTGCAGGCCTTCGCCCAGGCCGTGGCCGAAGGCGAGCAGGGCGCAGGCCTGGACATCGAAATCCTCGATCGCCAGCAACCGCTGCCAGTGTCCCCCTCGCAGAACCGCCAGTGGCTGTTCTGGAAGCTCAACCCCGAAAGCCTGGCCTACAACACGCCGATGGCCGTGCGCATGCAGGGCCACCTCGACCACTGCGCCGTGGAGGCAGCGCTGGATGCCTTGGTGGCCCGCCACGAATCGTTGCGCACGGTGTTCGTCGAGGCCGACGGCCTGCCTTGGCAGCGCATCCTGCCGGCTGCCACGGTACCGATCGGTTTCGAAGACCTCAGCGGCCAGGACCACGCCGCGCAGATGCGCAAGCTGGAAGCTGAAGCCTTCGTCCCGTTCGACCTGGAGCACGGCCCGCTGCTGCGCGCACGCTTGTTCAGGGTGCATGCGCAGGAGCACCTGCTGTCGCTGACCTTGCACCATATCGTCTCCGATGGCTGGTCGATGAGCCTGCTGGTGCGCGAGTTCGCCGCCGCCTACAACGCCGCCGCCACGGGCCAGGCGCAAGCCGTCGAGCCGCTGCCGGTGCAGTACGCCGACTTCGCCGCCTGGCAGCGCAAGTGGCTGGCCGAGGGGCAGATGCAGGCGCAGATCGACTACTGGAAGGCCCGCCTGGAAGACGACTTCGAAGTGCTGGAACTGCCTGCCGACCGCATTCGCCCGCAGGTCAAAAGCTACCAGGGCAGCCGCTTCGACGTGCGCCTGCCACAGGCCCTCACCGAGCGCCTGCGGGCACTGGCGGTGGCATCCAACGCCACATTGTTCCATGTGTTCCTGGCGGCCTATGCCATCGTGCTGTCGCGCTACAGCCGCAAGGGCACGCTCAACATTGGCGTGCCGGTCACCAACCGCAACCGCCTGGAGCTTGAGGGGCTGATCGGCTTCTTCATCAACGTGGTCGTGGCTCGTATCCGTGTCGATGGCAGCCAGCCGTTCTCGCAGCTGCTGGCGGCGATCAAGGAGACCACCCTGCAGGCCCAGGCCAACAAGGATGTGCCGTTCCTCGAAGTAGCCGAGGCGCTGTATCCGGAGCGTGACCAGGGTGTGAACCCGATCTTCCAGGTGCTGTACAACCACCTGCGCGACCTCGGCGAGCAGGTGTCCAGCGATGCCCTGCACGGCCTGCAGGTCAAGGAAGTGGACCTGTTGGAGCCGGGCGCGCAGTACGACATATCGCTCAACACCCTGGAGCGCTCCGATGGCGTGACGGCCTCGTTCAACTATTGCACCGACCTGTTCGATGCCGCGCGTATCGAGCGCATGGCCGGGCATTGGCAAGCACTGCTGGAAGCCATCTGCGCCGAACCACAATGCTGCATTGCCGAGCTGGACTTCCTTGGCAGTTGCGAACGCCAGCAGCTGACCCACGGCTGGAACCCGGCGCCCCAGGCTGGCAGCGGCTTGTGTGCGCACCAGCTGCTGGCGCGACAGGCCCACGAGCGGCCGGATGCGCTGGCGCTGATCTTCGACGACCAGCAGATGACCTACGCCGAACTGGACCGCAGCAGCAACCAACTGGCTCACCGCCTTCGGGCGCTGGGTGTGGGGCCGGACTGCCTGGTTGGCGTGGCTGTCGAGCGCGGCCTGGGCATGGCCCTGGCGCTGATCGCCATTCACAAGGCGGGTGGCGCCTATGTGCCGCTGGACCCGGACTACCCGCAAGAACGCCTGGCCTACATGGTCGAGGACAGCAATATCGGCCTGCTGCTGGCCGATGCGCCCTCGCGTGAGCGCCTGCAATTGGGCAAGCAACTGCCCTGCGTGGTACTGGAGCCGGGCACCGAGTGGCTGCAAGCCTGGACCGCCGAACCGCTGGCCAACCTGGCGGCACCGCACAACCTCGCCTATGTCATCTACACCTCCGGCTCCACCGGCATGCCCAAGGGCGTGGCCATCGACCACCAGGCCCTGTCGCTGTTCTGCCAGGTGGCCGGCGACTATTCGCGCCTCACCCCGGACGATCGCGTGCTGCAGTTCGCCACCATCAGCTTCGATGGCTTCATCGAGCAGTTCTTCCCGCCGCTGGCCCAGGGCGCCTGTGTGGTCCTGCGCGACCTGCGGCTGTGGGACACCGCCACCCTGCTGGACGAGATCAACCGCCACGGCGTGACCGTGGCCGACCTGCCGGCGGCCTACTGGCGCCTGCTGGCGCTGGAGCGCCGAGCCCCCGCGGCCTATGGCCGGCTGAAGCAGATTCACGTGGGGGGAGAGGCGGTGCCGGAAGATGCCCTGCGCGCCTGGCTGGCCGATGGCCCGCCAGCAGTGCGCCTGCTGAACACCTACGGCCCGACCGAAGCCACCGTGGTCGCCACCACCTACGATTGTTCGCAGATGACCGTGGAGCAGATCAGCCTGGGCGGCGTACCGATCGGCCGTGCCTTGCCGGGGCGTACCCTGCATGCTCTGGACGATGGCCTGGCGCCGACGCCGGTGGGCGTGCCCGGCGAGCTGTTCATCGGCGGGGCAGGTTGCCTGGCGCGCGGTTATCACCAGCGGCCGTCACTCACCGCCGAGCGTTTCATCCCCGACCCGTTCGACCCGGTTGGCGGTGGCCGCCTGTACCGCACCGGCGACCTCGGCTGCTACGACGAAAACGGCCAGCTGGCCTATCGCGGCCGGGTCGACCATCAGGTGAAGGTGCGCGGCTTCCGTATTGAGCTGGGCGAGATCGAGCAGTACCTGCGGGCGCACCCGGACGTTCGCGAAGCCACCGTGCTGGCCATCGACCTGCCCGGTGGCAAGCAGCTATGCGCCTATGCGGTGCCGGCCGAAGGCTACCGCGGCGATCTGCGCCAGGCCCTGAAGCAGTACCTGAAGGCCAGCCTGCCGGACTACATGATCCCGGCCTACCTGGTGACCCTGCCGAGCATGCCGCTGACCCCCAGCGGCAAACTCGACCGCAAGGCGCTGCCGCTGCCCGACCCGAACCAGCCACAGCATGACTACCAGGCGCCGCAGACCGAGCGGCAGCAGCAGCTCGCGAACATCTGGGCGCAGTTGCTTAACGTTGCCCGGGTCGGCCTGAGCGACAACTTCTTCGAGCTGGGCGGCCACTCCTTGCTGGCGGCCCAGGCAGTGTCGCGGATCAACGTCGAGCTTGGGCTGGACATACCCCTGCGGCTGATCTTCAGCCACCCCGAACTACGCGCGTTCGCCCAGGCACTGGACGAGCAGGGCCTGTCGCTCTCCGACGATGGCCTGAGCGATATCGAACACATGATGAATGCATTCACAGAGGCCTGACATGGAACTCACTGCCGCACAACGTATCGCCCAACGTTTCGTTGGCCTCCCTGTGGAGCAACGCCAGCAGATCCTGGAAAAGATGCAGGCCACCGGCCAGAGCTTCCGCCTGCTGCCTATCGTGCCCGCGCGCCAGGGCCTGGCGCGTATTCCGCTGTCGTACGCCCAGCAACGCCTGCTGTTTCTCTGGCAGCTGGAGCCCGACAGCCCAGCCTACAACGTGCCGATGGCGGTACGCCTGAAGGGCGCGCTGGACCAGGCAGTGCTGCAGCAGGCGCTGGATGCGCTGGTGCAACGCCACGAATCGCTGCGCACGCGCTTTGCCTCGGAGGAGGGCGAGTTCTACCAGGAAATCCTCGAGCACTGCCCGCTGGCGCTGGAATTGCTGATGCTCGACGGTGCCGTCGATGAGACAGCGCTGAGCGTGGCCGTGGACGCCGCCCTCAAGCAGCCCTTCGACCTGCTGAGCGGCCCGCTGCTGCGGGTGACCCTGCTGCGCGTGGCCGCCGATCACCACGTGCTGGCGCTGAGCATGCACCACATCATCTCGGACGGCTGGTCCAGCGATGTGCTGGTGCAGGAATTCATCCAGCTGTACAGCGCCCTGGCCGAAGGCCGGCAGGCCGAGTTGCCGGCCTTGCCGATCCAGTACGCCGACTACGCCATCTGGCAGCGCGCCTGGCTCGAGGCAGGTGAAGCGCAGCGCCAACTGGCCTACTGGCAGGCCCAGTTGGGCGGCGAGCAGCCGGTGCTGAGCCTGCCGCTGGACTTCGAGCGCCCGGCCACGCCCAGCCAGCGTGGCGCGGTGGTGCGTGTGGACATCGGCGCCGAACAGGCCGAGGCCCTGCGCAGCCAGGCGCGCAAGGGTGGCCACACGTTGTTCGTGTTGGTACTGGCGGCCATGGCGGTGGTGCTGTCGCGCTACAGCGGCCAGGCCGACATCCGCATCGGCGCCCCGAACGCCGGGCGCAACCGCAAGGAGCTGGAAGGCCTGATCGGCTTCTTCATCAACACCCAGGTGCTGCGCGTGCAGGTGGACGAGCGCGCCACCTTCGCCGCACTGCTGGAGCAGGTCAAAGACGTGATCGGCGGCGCCCAGTCGCACCAGGAGCTGCCGTTCGAGCACCTGGTCGATGCCTTGCTGCCCGAGCGCAACCTGGCCCACAACCCGCTGTTCCAGTTCAAGATCAACCAGCACGTGGCCGCCAGCGATGCAGGGCGCAAGCGCCTGGGCGCGCTGGAGGTGGAAGGCTTTGCCCGTGACGGCGGCGATGCCCGCTTCGACCTGGCGTTCGACTTCTCCGACAAGGCCGACGGCATCGAAGGCTATTTCACCTACGCCACCGACCTGTTCGAGCAGGCCACTATCGAACGCATGGCCGCTTCGCTGCGCCAGGTGCTGGATGCGCTGATCCGTGACCCGCAGCAGGCGATCGTCGACAGCCCGCAATTGGCGACGCTGCTGCCGGCGGCCACGCAGGCCTACCCGCACGGCGACTTCCTCGCCTTGTGGCGCCAGGCAATGGCGCAAGGCCAGGCCCACGGCGGTGTGCGTGCCGGTGACCGGTTCATGACCCAGGCCGGGCTGGAGGCGGCGTCCAACCGCCTGGCCGACTACCTGCGCCAGCACGGCGTCGGTGCTGGCAGCATCGTCGCCCTGTGCCTGCCGCGCTCCATCGAGTGGGTCGGCGCCTTGCTCGCGGTGCTCAAGACCGGCGCCGCCTACCTGCCGCTGGACACCCAGCAACCGCAGGAGCGCCTGCAACAACTGATTGCCGACAGTGGCGCCGCCATACTGCTGCATGAGCCGGGCGACCAGCGCTTCGCCGGCCTGGACGGCGTGCAGCGGATTGCCTGCGATCACACCGCCTGGGCAACCTGCAGCGACAGCCCGGTCGAGGTGGCCATTGCCGCCGAGCAACCGGCCTATCTGATCTACACCTCGGGCTCGACCGGCCAGCCGAAAGGCGTGGTGGTCAGCCACGGGGCGCTGGCCAGCTACACCCAGGCGGTGCTGGAGCGCCTGCAACTGCCGGCCGCGGCGAGCATGGCGATGGTGTCCACCACCGCGGCCGACCTGGGCCACACCGTGCTGTTCGGTGCCCTGGCCTCGGGCCGCCTGCTGCACCTGCTGCCACAGGAACTGGCGTTCGACCCGGATGGCTTCGCCAGCTACATGGCGCAGCACCAGGTCGGCGTGCTCAAACTGGTGCCGAGCCACCTGCAAGGCTTGCTGCAAGCGGCCCGCGCCGCCGATGTGCTGCCCGCCGAGGCATTGATCCTGGGTGGTGAGGCATGCAGCTGGGGCCTGTTGGAAAAAATCCGCGAACTGCGCCCGGCCTGCCGGGTCATCAACCACTACGGCCCGACCGAAACCACTGTCGGCGTGCTCACCTTCGAGACGGGGCAGCCGCTGCCAGGTTGCCGCACGGTGCCGGTCGGGCGCCCGCTGGGCAACGCCTGCGCCCAGGTGCTGGATGGCTACCTCAACCCGTTGGCGGCGCAGGTGCCCGGTGAGCTTTACCTGGGCGGGCAGGGTGTCGCTCAGGGCTACCTGGGCCAGCCCGCATTGACCGCCGAACGCTTCGTGCCGACCGAGGGTGGTGCCCGCCTGTACCGCACCGGCGACCGCGCGCGGCTGACTGCCGATGGCCTGGTCGAGTTCATCGGCCGTGCCGACGACCAGGTGAAGATCCGCGGCTATCGCGTGGAGCCAGGTGAAGTCGGCCGGGTGCTGGCCGGCCTGCCTGGTGTCAACGAGGCCGTGGTACTGGCCTTGCCATTGGAGGGCGATGCCGAGCGCTTGCAGCTGGTGGCCTACGGGGTGGCCGATGCAGGCGTGACCGTGCAGCAACTGCAGGCGCAATTGCAGGCACGCCTGCCGGACTACATGGTGCCGGCGCACATACTGCTGCTGGAGCGCCTGCCACTGACCGCCAATGGCAAGCTCGACAAGCGCGCCTTGCTGGCACCGGGCGTGGTCAGCCGTGGCTATGTGGCGCCGCAAGGCGATATCGAGGAGAAGCTGGCTGCAGTGTGGGCCGATGTGCTCAAGCTGGAGCAGGTCGGCAGCACCGACAACTTCTTCGAACTGGGCGGCGACTCGATCCTCAGCCTGCAGATCATCGCCCGGGCCAAACGCCAGGGCATCCGGATCACCCCCAAGCAGCTGTTCGAACAACAAACCATCGCCCAGCTGGCCCAGGTAGCCAAGCGCATCGAGGCCAAGCAAGCGGTTGCGGCCGCAGCCATGGACACCGCCACCAGCGGCGAGTTGGCATTGCTGCCGGCCCAGGCGCGTTTCTTCGAGATGGAGATCGCCCAGCCGGCGCATTGGAACCAGTCGGTGCTGCTCAAGCCGGCCAGCCCGGTGCAGGTGCAACACCTGGAGGCAGCCCTGCGCGCCGTGGTCGAGCAGCATGATGCCCTGCGCCTGCGCTTCAGCCGTGGCGAAAGCCAGTGGCAGGCGCGCTTCCAGCCGCTGGACAATGCACCACTGCTGCACCAGCGCAACCTGGCCGCACTGAGTGAGCTGGACGCCGCCGGCAACCAGGTGCAGGCCAGCCTGAACCTGGAGCACGGGCCGCTGCTGCGTGCCGAACTGTTCGATTTCGCCGATGGCCAGCAGCGCCTGCTGCTGGTGGTCCATCACCTGGTGGTCGACGGTGTGTCGTGGCGGGTGTTGCTGGAAGACCTGCAAGCGGCCTACCGGCAATTGCTGAACGGCCAGGCCGTGAGCCTGCCCGCCAAGACCACCTCGGTGAAGACCTGGGCCGAGCGCCTGGCCAGCCATGCCGGCAGCCCCGCATTGCAAGCACAGCGCGACTACTGGCTGCAGGCGCTGGCCGGCGACCACGCCGAACTGCCGCGTGACAACCCGCTGGGCAGCCTGGCCAACACCCATGCCCGTACCGCCGCCACACGGCTGGATGCCGAGCGCACCGCCAAACTGCTGAAACAGGCCCCGGCGGCTTACCGCACGCAGATCAACGACCTGCTGCTGACCGCGCTGGCGCGCACCCTGTGCCAGTGGAGCGCACAGGACAACGTGCAGGTACTGCTGGAGGGCCATGGCCGCGAAGACCTGTTCGACGACCTCGACCTCAGCCGCACCGTGGGCTGGTTCACCAGCCTGTTCCCGGTGCGCCTCACACCCGGCCAAGACCTTGGCCAGTCGATCAAGGCAATCAAGGAGCAACTGCGCGGCGTGCCGGACAAAGGCCTCGGCTACGGCCTGCTGCGTTACTTCGGCGATGCTGAAGTGCGTGACCAGCTCGAGCGTGCCGCCCAGGCCCGTGTCACCTTCAACTACCTGGGCCAGTTCGATGCCAGCTTCGATGCCGAGGCCGGCGCCCTGTTCACCCCGAGCGGGGAAAGCGCAGGCCGTACCCAATGTGCCGGCGCGCAGCTGGGCAACTGGCTGAGCATCACCGGCCAGGTGTACGGCGGCGAGCTGTTCCTGGAGTGGACCTACAGCGCCGACGTTCATCACCCGGCCACCATCGAGAAGCTGGCCCGGGCCTACGGGCAGGCCTTGGCAGAGCTGGTCGAGCACTGCTGCGATGCGCGGCACCAGGGCGTGACGCCGTCGGACTTCCCGCTGGCCGCGCTGACCCAGGCGCAACTGGACAGCCTGCCGCTGGAGGCCGGGCAGATCGCCGATGTGTACCCGCTGTCACCCATGCAGCAGGGCATGTTGTTCCACACCCTTTACGACCAGCAGGCCGGTAACTACATCAACCAGCTGCGCGTGGATGTGGAGGGGCTGGATGTGCAGCGGTTCCGCCAGGCCTGGCAGGCCACGCTCGATGCCCACGACATCCTGCGCAGCGGTTTCATCCTGCAAGGCGAACTGGAGCAAGCCGTACAGGTGGTTCGCAAGGCCGTCGAACTTCCATGCAGCGAGCATGACTGGCGTGGCCAGCCGGCGTTGGAGCAGGCATTGCAGACCCTGGCCGAGGGTGAGCGCCAGCGCGGTTTCGACCTTGCTGCCGCGCCGCTGCTGCGCCTGGTACTGGTACGCACGTGCGATACCCGCCACCACCTGATCTACACCAACCACCACATCCTGATGGACGGCTGGAGCACCTCGCGCCTGTTGGGCGAAGTGCTGCAGCGCTATGCCGGCCTGGCGCCGCAGGCCCAGGCCACGCACTACCGCGACTACATCGCCTGGCTGCAGGGCCAGGACGCGGCCGTTGCCGAAGCCTTCTGGAAAGCCCAGCTTGCCGCCCTGGACGAGCCGCCCCGCCTGGCCCAGGCCATCGCCGGCAGTGCAGGCACAAGCGGTAGCGGTCATGGCGACCACCGCCTGGCCTTCGACCCTGAGCAGACCGCGCGCATCGAAGCCTTCGCCCGGGCCAACCGGGTCACGGTCAACACCCTGGTGCAATCGGCCTGGCTGCTGCTGTTGCAGCGCTGCACCGGCCAGGCCAGCGTGTGCTTCGGTGCCACTGTCGCCGGCCGCCCGGCAGACCTGCCGGGGGTAGAGGAACAGATCGGCCTGTTCATCAACACCTTGCCAGTGATCGGCGCCCCGCGTGCCGAGCAGACCGTGGCCGAGTGGATCGGCCTGGTGCAGGCCGGCAACCTGGCCGTGCGCGAGTTCGAGCACACCCCGCTGTACGATGTTCAGCGCTGGGCGGGGCAGGGCGGTGACGCCTTGTTCGACAGCATCCTGGTGTTCGAGAACTACCCGGTGGCCGAGGCGCTGCAACAGGGCGCGCCCGGTGGCCTGCGCTTCGGCGATGTGGCCGTGCAGGAGCAGACCAACTACCCGCTGACCCTGGTGGTGGAACTGGGCACCACGCTGTCGATGCAGTACAGCCATGACCGTGCGCTGTGGAGCGACGAGAGCATTGGCCGCCTGGCTGGCTACTTTGCCAACCTGCTGCAGGCGCTGGTGGAGAATGCTGACGCGGTGGTTGGCGAGCTGCCAATGCTGGGCCTGCCAGAACAGCGACAGATGGTCGAAGGCTGGAACGAAACCCAGGCGACCTACCCGGACGAGCGCAGCATTCACCAGCTGATCGAAGCCCAGGTGTTCGCCACCCCGGATGCCCCGGCGCTGACCTTTGGCCAGCAGACCCTGAGCTATGCCGAGCTCAACCGCCGTAGCAACCGGCTGGCGCACAAGCTGCGCGAGCAGGGCGTGGGGCCGGATGTGCTGGTGGGCATCGCCATGGAGCGCAGCCTGGAGATGGTCATCGGTTTGCTCGGCATCGTGAAGGCCGGCGGCGCGTATGTGCCGCTGGACCCGGAATACCCCCAGGATCGCCTGAGCTACATGTTCGAGGACAGCGGCATCGCCTTGCTGCTGACCCAGTCGCACCTGCATGAAGCCCTGCCGATCCCGGCCGGCCTGCGCAGCCTGGACCTGGACACCGAGAACTTAGATGGCTACAGCGATGCCAACGCGAACATCGACGTGGCCCCGCTGAACCTCGCCTACGTGATCTACACCTCCGGCTCCACCGGTCGCCCGAAAGGTGCTGGCAACAGCCATCAGGCGCTGGTCAACCGCCTGTGCTGGATGCAGAAGGCCTACGGCCTGGACGCCAGCGACAGCGTGCTGCAGAAAACCCCGTTCAGCTTCGACGTGTCGGTGTGGGAGTTCTTCTGGCCGCTGATGACCGGCGCGCGCCTGGTCATGGCCCAGCCCGGCGCGCACCGCGACCCGCAGTTGTTGGTCGAAACCATCAACCACCACGGCATCAGCACGCTGCACTTCGTGCCGTCGATGCTGCAGGCGTTCATGACCCACGAAGCGGTCGAAAGCTGCGTCAGCCTCAAGCGCGTGGTGTGCAGCGGTGAAGCGTTGCCGGCCGAGTTGGCCCGCCAAACCCTGCAACGCCTGCCGGCGGCGGGCCTGTACAACCTGTACGGCCCGACCGAGGCGGCGATCGACGTGACCCACTGGACCTGCCAGCCGGACGAAAGCATCAGCGTGCCGATCGGCCAGCCGATCGACAACCTCAAGACCCATATCCTCGAAGGCAGCCTGCAACCGGCGGTGCGCGGCAGTGCCGGCGAGCTGTACCTCGGTGGTGTCGGCCTGGCCCGTGGTTACCACCAACGCCCGGCGCTGACCGCCGAACGCTTCGTGCCGGACCCGTTCAGCGACAACGGCGGTCGCCTGTACCGCACCGGCGACCTGGCACGCTACCGCGCCGATGGGGTGATCGACTACGCCGGGCGCATCGACCATCAGGTGAAGATCCGCGGCCTGCGCATCGAACTGGGCGAGATCGAGGCGCGTCTATTGGAGCTGCCGAGTGTGCAGGAAGCCGTGGTGCTGGCCCAGGACGGGCCAAGCGGCAAGCAGCTGGTGGGCTATGTGGTGCCTGCCGACAGCACGCAAGACGAAGGCGCGTTGCGCGACAGCCTGCGCGAGGCGCTGAAGGCCGGCCTGCCGGACTACATGGTGCCGGCGCACCTGCTGCTGCTCGGCAAGCTGCCGGTGACGCCGAACGGCAAGCTGGACCGCAAGGCCCTGCCGCAGGCGGATGCCAGCCAGTCTCAGGGTGAATACATCGCCCCGCAGAGCGCGCTGGAGCAGCAGATCGCGGCGATCTGGGCGGATGTGCTGAAGCTGGAGACGGTCGGCCTGGGTGACAACTTCTTCGAGATTGGCGGGCACTCCTTGCTGGCCACCTCGGTGATCGTGCGCATCCAGGAGCAGGTGGGGGTAGTGGCCGAATTGAAAGAACTATTCGAGTTCCCGGTGCTGGCTGACTTCAGTCGTCAACTGGAAGCCAGGACGCCCCTGGTCGATTCCACCCAGGACCAGTTGGCCAGATCCCTGGCGCTGCTCGATAGCCTGAGCATGGAAGAGCTCGATGAACTGATTTCCTGACCTGATGTGATCTGTGCATGTGGGTAAACCCTTTCCCATAGATATGAGGCATTCCTTCAGCTGGTGGGGTCCCTGTGGGAGTGGGCATGCCCGCGAAGCAGGCGACGCGGTGGATGGCACCGGCTGCGCCGGTGTTCGCGGGCGCGCCCGCTCCCACAGGTATGGCGCAGGTTTCCGGGTCCCACAGGGGCCCTGCCAATTATTTATGTGCTGTGCCATGGGAAGTGGGTTCGGTGCAGGTTTCAGGGTCACGCTGTACCTGCACCGGGCGCTGCCTCCACCGAATTTCCATCTAAATCCATGCCACCACTCAACCGTCTAACTACGGAGGAAATTGATGAGCTGATTTCTTAGGAGATTCCCTGTGCAAGAGCTGCTCGATACGGTCGTATCGTTGTCCACCCAAAAACGTAAGGCGTTGGCAGCCTTGCTCAAGAAACAAGGCGTGAACCTGTACGGTGTCACGCCGATCTTCCCGAGGGATCCTGCAGAGCCGGTGCTGCTTTCCTACGCTCAGCAGCGCCTGTGGATACTGTCGCAATTGGGCGAGGTGGGCAGCGCGTACAACCTCTCGTCCGTCTTGCGTTTCAAAGGCCACCTGGATACCCAAGCCCTGCAGCGCAGTTTCGAGGCCCTGATCAAGCGCCACGAAACGCTGCGTACCACCTTCCGCCTGGAACGGGAACAGGCGGTTCAGGTGATCCACCCACATGTCCCTTTCGAACTGGCCGTTGAAGTGCTGGTGCAGGCCGATGACAGCTACCTGCGTCAGCGTGTCGAGGCCGAAGCCCACCTGCCTTTCGACCTGCAGCAGGGCCCGCTGTTGCGTGTGCGCCTGTTGCGCCTGGCAGCAGACGAACATGTGCTGGTGCTGACCCTGCACCACATCGTCTCCGACGGTTGGTCGATGCCGGTAATGGTCAACGAGCTGGTGCAGCTCTACCACGGCTACAGCCAGGGCCAACCCGTGGAGTTGCCGACACTGCCGGTGCAGTACGCCGATTACGCCACCTGGCAGCGCAACTGGATGGAGGCCGGCGAGCAGGAAAAGCAACTGGCCTACTGGACCGCGCAACTGGGAGAGGAGCATCCCGTGCTGGCGCTGCCCACCGACCGCCCGCGGCCCGCCGTGAGCAGTCATCAGGGCGCACGGATAAAGGTCGCGTTGGACCAGCAACTGGCCGGGGCGCTCAAGCAGCTGGCCCAGCAGCAGGGCGTGACGCCGTTCATGCTGTTGCTGGCCAGCTTCCAGACGCTGCTGCACCGCTACAGCGGCCAGCCAGATATCCGCGTCGGTGTACCGGTTGCCAACCGCAACCGGGTCGAGACCGAGCGCCTGATCGGCTTTTTCGTCAACACCCAGGTGCTACGGGCCGAGTTCGACCTGCAGATGACCTTCATTGACCTGCTGCAGCAGGTGAAGCAACGCGCACTGGGCGCCCAGGCCCATCAGGACCTGCCGTTCGAGCAGTTGGTCGAGGCCTTGCAGGTCGAGCGCAACCTGGGCCACAGCCCGCTGTTCCAGGTCATGTACAACCACCAGACCCAGGCCAAGGGCGAGCGCCGTAGCCTGCAAGGGCTGCAGATGGAAGAGCTGGTCTGGGACAGCCACACCGCCAAGTTCGACCTGACCCTGGATACCTTCGAGCACGAGCAGGGCATTGGCGCGGCACTGACCTACGCCACCGACCTGTTCGACGCGGCGACCATCGAGGGCATGGCCCGGCATTGGCTGAACCTGCTGCAGGGGATCGTATGCGAGCCTGGGCAGCGGGTTGCCGACCTGCCGCTGCTGGACGAGCCTGAACGGCACATCATCATGCGCGGCTGGAACGCCACCGAAGCGGACTACCCGGCAGGGCAAAGCATCCATCAGCTCATCGAAGCCCAGGTCCTCGCCACCCCGGACGCCCCGGCGCTGGCCTTTGGCGAGCAGACCCTGAGCTATGCCGAGCTCAACCGCCGTAGCAACCAGCTGGCGCACAAGCTGCGCGAGCAGGGCGTGGGGCCGGATGTGCTGGTGGGCATCGCCATGGAGCGCAGCCTGGAGATGGTCATCGGTTTGCTCGGCATCGTGAAGGCCGGCGGCGCCTATGTGCCGCTGGACCCGGAATACCCCCAGGATCGCCTGAGCTACATGTTCGAGGACAGCGGCATCGCTTTGCTGCTGACCCAGTCGCACCTGCATGAAGCCCTGCCGATCCCGGCCGGCCTGCGCAGCCTGGACCTGGATACCGAGAACTTCGACGGCTACAGCGATGCCAACCCGAACATCGACGTGGCCCCGTTGAACCTCGCCTACGTGATCTACACCTCCGGCTCTACCGGTCGCCCGAAAGGTGCTGGCAACAGCCATCAGGCGCTGGTCAACCGCCTGTGCTGGATGCAGAAGGCCTACGGCCTGGACGCCAGCGACAGCGTGCTGCAGAAAACCCCGTTCAGCTTCGACGTGTCGGTGTGGGAGTTCTTCTGGCCGCTGATGACCGGCGCGCGCCTGGTCATGGCCCAGCCCGGCGCGCACCGCGACCCGCAGTTGTTGGTCGAAACCATCAACCACCACGGCATCAGCACGCTGCACTTCGTGCCGTCGATGCTGCAGGCGTTCATGACCCACGAAGCGGTCGAAAGCTGCGTCAGCCTCAAGCGCGTGGTGTGCAGCGGTGAAGCGTTGCCGGCCGAGTTGGCCCGCCAAACCCTGCAACGCCTGCCGGCGGCGGGCCTGTACAACCTGTACGGCCCGACCGAGGCGGCGATCGACGTGACCCACTGGACCTGCCAGCCGGACGAAAGCATCAGCGTGCCGATCGGCCAGCCGATCGACAACCTCAAGACCCATATCCTCGAAGGCAGCCTGCAACCGGCGGTGCGCGGCAGTGCCGGCGAGCTGTACCTCGGTGGTGTCGGCCTGGCCCGTGGTTACCACCAACGCCCGGCGCTGACCGCCGAACGCTTCGTGCCGGACCCGTTCAGCGACAACGGCGGTCGCCTGTACCGCACCGGCGACCTGGCACGCTACCGCGCCGATGGGGTGATCGACTACGCCGGGCGCATCGACCATCAGGTGAAGATCCGCGGCCTGCGCATCGAACTGGGCGAGATCGAGGCGCGTCTATTGGAGCTGCCGAGTGTGCAGGAAGCCGTGGTGCTGGCCCAGGACGGGCCAAGCGGCAAGCAGCTGGTGGGCTATGTGGTGCCTGCCGACAGCACGCAAGACGAAGGCGCGTTGCGCGACAGCCTGCGCGAGGCGCTGAAGGCCGGCCTGCCGGACTACATGGTGCCGGCGCACCTGCTGCTGCTCGGCAAGCTGCCGGTGACGCCGAACGGCAAGCTGGACCGCAAGGCCCTGCCGCAGGCGGATGCCAGCCAGTCTCAGGGTGAATACATCGCCCCGCAGAGCGCGCTGGAGCAGCAGATCGCGGCGATCTGGGCCGATGTGCTGAAGCTGGAGAGGGTTGGCCTCGACGACCATTTCTTCATGCAGGGAGGGCACTCTCTGCTGGCAGTTTCGGTGATTGCCCGCATTCGTCAGCACCTGGGGCTGGACGTGCAGTTGCTTACCCTGTTCGAGGCTCCGGTGTTGAGGGACTTTGCCAAACGTGTCGAGCACGGTGAACGGGCACAGGCTGCTGTCATCGAATGCGTGAGCAGGGCTCAGCCACTAGCGCTTTCCTACGCCCAGCAACGGCAGTGGTTCTTGTGGCAATGGGCACCGCACAGCGCCACCTACAACATTCCGGCCGCACTGAAGCTGGCCGGGGCACTGGATGTCGCCGCCCTGCAACAGGCTTTCGGCGCCTTGATCGAGCGTCACGAAACCCTGCGTACCACCTTCCGCCTGGATGGCGAGCACGCAGTGCAGGTCATTCATGATCAAGTGCCGTTCGAGCTGGCCATCGAGGAGCAGGCGCACGCCGACGAGGCCGCTGTGCGGGCCTGGGTCGAAGCCGAAGCAGGGAAACCGTTCGACCTCGAGCAGGGGCCGCTGCTGCGGGCCAGGCTGCTGGGCCTGGCGGCGGACCAGCATGTATTGGTGCTGACCCTGCACCATATCGTCGCTGACGGCTGGTCGATGCCGGTGCTGGTCGAAGAGCTGGTGCAACTGTATGCGGGCTACAGCCAAGGCCAGGTGCCGACGCTGCCGGTCCTGCCGATTCAGTACGCGGACTTTGCCGTTTGGCAGCGCAACTGGATGGAGGCCGGCGAGCAGGCGCGGCAGCTGGCCTACTGGACCGAACAATTGGGTGATGAGCAACCGGTGCTGGAGTTGCCGTTGGACCATCCGCGCCCGGCTGTACCGAGCCACCAAGGCGCGCGTTGGCCGATTGAGTTGGGCGATGAGCTGGCGGCCAACCTCAAGCGCGTTGCCCAGCAGCAGGGCGTGACGCCGTTCATGCTGCTGCTGGCCAGCTTCCAGACCCTGCTGCATCGCTACTCGGGCCAGGCCGACATCCGTGTTGGTGTGCCCACGGCCAACCGCAACCGGGTCGAGACCGAGCGCCTGATCGGCTTCTTCGTCAACACCCAGGTACTGCGGGCCGAGTTCGATGTGCAACTGACGTTCAGCGAGCTGCTGCAACAGGTACGCCAGCGCACGTTGGGCGCGCAGGCCCACCAGGACCTGCCATTCGAGCAACTGGTCGAAGCCTTGCAGCCTGAGCGCAACCTTGGGCACAACCCGTTGTTCCAGGTGCTGTACAACCACCAGACCGAGCTCAAGGGCAGCCAGCACCGCTTGCCGGGCCTGGAAATGTCCGGCTTGGAGTGGAGCACGAATACAGCCAAGTTCGACCTGTCTCTGGACACATTCGAGCACGAAAAGGGCATCGGGGCTTCGTTGACGTACGCCACCGACCTGTTCGACGCCAGCACCATCGAGCGCATGGCGCGGCATTGGCTCAACCTGCTGGAAGCTATCGTGCGCCAACCGGGCCAGCGCATCAGCGAGCTGCCGTTGCTGGGCGAGGACGAGCAGCAGGCCGTGCTGCGTGACTGGACCCGCAACACCGCCGCCTTCCCGGATGAACGCAGCATCCATGAGCTCATCGAGGCCCAGGTGGCCACCGCCCCCGACGCCCCGGCAGTTACCTTCGGCGAGCAGACCCTGAGCTACGACGAACTGAACCGCCGGGCCAACCAGCTGGCGCACAAGCTGATCGAGCGCGGCGTTGGCCCGGATGTGCTGGTGGGCATCGCCATGGAGCGCAGCCTGGACATGGTGGTCGGCCTGCTGGGCATTCTCAAGGCCGGTGGTGCCTATGTGCCGCTGGACCCGGAATACCCGGAAGATCGCCTCAGCTACATGTTCGCCGACAGCGGCATCACTTTATTACTGACCCAGTCGCACCTGCGTGAAGCCCTGCCGATCCCGCTTGGCCTGCACAGCCTGGATCTGGATGTCGAAGACCTGACCGGCTACAGCGATGCCAATCCGAATATCGACGTAGCCCCGCAGAACCTGGCCTACGTGATCTACACCTCCGGCTCCACCGGCAAGCCCAAGGGCACGCTGCTGCCGCACCAGAACGTGGTCCGGTTGTTCGCGGCGACCCAGGACTGGTTCCGCTTCGATGCCAGTGACGTGTGGACGGTGTTCCACTCCTACGCCTTCGACTTCTCGGTGTGGGAGCTGTTCGGCGCGCTGTTGTATGGCGGCCGGGCGGTGATGGTGGCCAAGGACGTGGCGCGTTCCACCGAGGACTTCCATGCACTGCTGCAGCGCGAGCAGGTGACGGTGCTGAACCAGACGCCGTCGGCGTTCCGCCAATTGATCCCGGTTGCCTGCGCGGCAGCGCGGCAGGGGCAGGGGCAGGGCCTGGCCCTGCGGCATGTGGTGTTCGGCGGCGAAGCGCTGGACGTGGGCAGCCTCGAGCCCTGGTTCGAGGTGTTCGGCGACCGGCAGCCACGGCTGATCAACATGTACGGCATCACCGAAACCACGGTGCATGTGACCTACCGGCCGATCACCCAGGCCGATTTGGCCAAGGGCGCGAGCAGCCCGATCGGCGAGGTGATCCCGGACTTGTCGTGGTACCTGCTGGATGCCGCGCTGAACCCGGTGGCCCCGGGCAGCCATGGCGAACTGGTGATCGGCCAGGCCGGCCTGGCGCGGGGTTATCACGGGCGCCCGGGACTGACTGCCGAGCGCTTCGTGCCGAACCCGTTCGACAGCCAGGGTGGTCGCCTGTACCGCTCGGGCGACCTGGCCCGCTACGGCGGCGCGGGGGTGGTGGAGTACCTGGGGCGGATCGACCATCAGGTGAAGATTCGAGGTTTTCGCATCGAACTGGGCGAGATCGAGGCGCGGTTGCAGGCGCAAGCCAGCGTGGCCCAGGGCGTGGTGCTGGCCCAGGACGGCCCGGGCGGCAAGCAGCTGGTGGGTTATGTGGTGCCTGCCGATGCGGCTGTGATGGCCAGCACCGAGGCCCAGGCTGCCGAGCGGGATGCGCTGCGCACTGCGTTGAAGGCGAGCCTGCCGGACTACATGGTGCCGGCCCACCTGCTGTTCCTGGCCAGGCTGCCGTTGACCGCCAACGGCAAGCTGGACCGCCGTGCATTGCCGCAACCGGACGCCAGTCTGCTGCAAGCGGCATACGTGGCCCCGCAGAGTGAACTGGAACAACAGATCGCGGCAATCTGGGCCGATGTGCTGAAGCTTGAGCGGGTGGGCCTGGGCGACAACTTCTTTGAACTGGGTGGGCATTCCTTGCTTGCCGTCCAGGTGATCTCCCGGGTACGTCAGAGCCTGGGCGTGGAGCTGCAGTTGCGTGCGCTGTTCGAAACGTCGAGCCTGGCCGACTTCGCCAGGCTTGCAGCGCAAGGTGAGCAGGCTTGCTCTGCCGTCATTGCACGGGTTTCCCGGAAGCAGCCGCTGGCGCTTTCCTACGCCCAGCAACGGCAGTGGTTCCTGTGGCAATGGGCACCGCACACCGCCACCTACAACATTCCGGCCGCACTGAAGCTGGCCGGGGCGCTGGATGTCGCCGCCCTGCAACAGGCTTTCGGCGCCTTGATCGAGCGTCACGAAACCCTGCGTACCACCTTCCGCCTGGATGGCGAGCAGGCAGTGCAGGTCATTCATGATCAAGTGCCGTTCGAGCTGGCCATCGAGGAGCAGGCGCACGCCGACGAGGCCGCTGTGCGGGCCTGGGTCGAAGCCGAAGCAGGGAAACCGTTCGACCTGGAGCAGGGGCCGCTGCTGCGGGCCAGGCTGCTGGGCCTGGCGGCGGACCAGCACGTGCTGGTGCTGACCCTGCACCATATCGTCGCCGATGGCTGGTCGATGCCGGTGCTGGTCGAAGAGCTGGTGCAACTGTATGCGGGCTACAGCCAAGGCCAGGCGCCGACGCTGCCGGTCCTGCCGATTCAGTACGCGGACTTTGCCGTTTGGCAGCGCAACTGGATGGAGGCCGGCGAGCAGGCGCGGCAGCTGGCCTACTGGACCGAACAATTGGGTGATGAGCAACCGGTGCTGGAGCTGCCGTTGGATCATCCGCGCCCGGCTGTACCGAGCCATCAAGGCGCGCGTTGGCCGATTGAGTTGGGCAATGAGCTGGCGGCCAACCTCAAGCGCGTTGCCCAGCAGCAGAACGTGACGCCGTTCATGCTGTTGCTGGCCAGCTTCCAGACCTTGCTGCATCGCTACTCGGGCCAGGCCGACATCCGTGTTGGTGTGCCCACGGCCAACCGCAACCGGGTCGAGACCGAGCGCCTGATCGGCTTCTTCGTCAACACCCAGGTGCTGCGTGCCGAGTTCGATATGCAGCTGACGTTCGGCGAGCTGCTGCAACAGGTCAAGCAACGTGTTCTGGGCGCGCAGGCCCACCAGGACCTGCCATTCGAGCAACTGGTCGAAGCCTTGCAGCCTGAGCGCAACCTTGGGCACAACCCGTTGTTCCAGGTGCTGTACAACCACCAGACCGAGCTCAAGGGCAGCCAGCACCGCTTGCCGGGCCTGGAAATGTCCGGCCTGGACTGGAGCACTCACACCGCCAAGTTCGACCTGAGCCTGGATACCTACGAAGACGGGCAGGGGATCGGTGCGGCACTGATCTATGCCACCGACCTGTTCGATGCCAGCACCATCGAGCGCATGGCGCGGCACTGGGTCAACCTGCTCGAAGCCATTGTGCACCAACCGGGCCAGCGCATCAGCGAGCTGCCGTTGCTGGGCGAGGACGAGCAGCAGGCTGTGCTGCGTGACTGGAACCGCAACACCGTCGCCTTCCCGGATGAGCGAACCATTCATGAGCTGATCGAGGCCAAGGTGGTCGCCGCCCCCGAAGCCCCGGCAGTCACCTTCGGCGAGCAGACCCTGAGCTACGGCGAACTGAACCGCCGGGCCAACCGGCTGGCGCACAAGCTGATCGAGCGTGGCGTTGGCCCGGATGTGCTGGTGGGCATCGCCATGGAGCGCAGCCTGGAAATGGTGGTCGGCCTGCTGGGCATTCTCAAGGCCGGCGGTGCCTATGTGCCGCTGGACCCGGAATACCCGGAAGATCGCCTCAGCTACATGTTCGCCGACAGCGGCATCACTTTATTACTGACCCAGGCACACCTGCGTGAGGTGCTGCCAATTCCAGTCGCCATCGAGTGCCTGGAGCTGGATGAGCTAGCTCTGGCCAGCTACAGCGGCGCCAACCCCGGGGTTACGGTAGCCCCGCAGAACCTGGCCTACGTGATCTACACCTCCGGCTCCACCGGCAAGCCCAAGGGCACGCTGCTGCCGCACCAGAACGTGGTCCGCCTGTTCGCGGCGACGCAGGCGTGGTTCCGCTTCGATGCCAGTGACGTGTGGACGGTGTTCCACTCCTACGCCTTCGACTTCTCGGTATGGGAGCTGTTCGGCGCGCTGTTGTATGGCGGCCGGGCGGTGATGGTGGCCAAGGACGTGGCGCGCTCCACCGAGGACTTCCATGCGCTGCTGCAGCGCGAGCAGGTGACGGTGCTGAACCAGACGCCGTCGGCGTTCCGCCAGTTGATCCCGGTGGCCTGCGCGTCAGCGCGGCAGGGGCAGGGCCTGGCCTTGCGGCACGTGGTGTTCGGCGGTGAAGCGCTGGACGTGAGCAGCCTCGCCCCCTGGTTCGAAGCGTTTGGTGACCAGCAGCCACGGCTGATCAACATGTACGGCATCACCGAAACCACGGTGCATGTGACCTACCGGCCGATCACCCAGGCCGATTTGGCCAAGGGCGCGAGCAGCCCGATCGGCGAGGTGATCCCGGACTTGTCGTGGTACCTGCTGGATGCCGCGCTGAACCCGGTGGCCCCGGGCAGCCATGGCGAACTGGTGATCGGCCAGGCCGGCCTGGCGCGGGGTTATCACGGGCGCCCGGGACTGACTGCCGAGCGCTTCGTGCCGAACCCGTTCGACAGCCAGGGTGGCCGCCTGTACCGCTCGGGCGACCTGGCCCGCTACGGCGGCGCGGGGGTGGTGGAGTATCTGGGGCGGATCGACCATCAGGTGAAGATTCGAGGTTTTCGCATCGAACTGGGCGAAATCGAGGCGCGGCTGCAGGCGCAAGCCAGCGTGGCCCAGGGCGTGGTACTGGCCCAGGACGGCCCGGGCGGCAAGCAGCTGGTGGGTTATGTGGTGCCTGCCGATGAGGCCGTGATGGCCAGCACCGAGGCCCAGGCTGCCGAGCGCGAGGCGCTGCGCACTGCGCTGAAGGCGAACCTGCCGGACTACATGGTGCCGGCTCACCTGCTGTTCCTGGCCAAACTGCCGTTGACCGCCAACGGCAAGCTGGACCGCCGTGCGCTGCCGCAACCGGATGCCAGCCAGTTGCAGCGCGCGTACCACGCGCCACAAAGCGAACTGGAACAACGGATCGCGGCGATCTGGGCCGATGTGCTGAAACTGGAGCGGGTAGGCCTGGGCGACAACTTCTTCGAACTGGGTGGGCACTCCTTGCTGGCTACCCAGGTCATGGCACGGCTACAGGTCGAGCTTGGCACGAGCCTGCCCCTGGCGTTGTTGTTCCAGGCGCAAACGCTGCAGGACTACGCAGCAATGATCAATAGCTTGAATACCCATAGCGATGCAGACCTGGATGAACTCCAGGACTTCATGAGCGAGCTTGAGGCAGTCTGAAATGCAAACGGATAACAGAAACATGGCCCTGGTGCAGCGCTTCATCGGCCTGCCGCTGCCACAGCGCAAACTCTTCCTCGAGAAACTGGCGGCGAAGGGCATGAGCCTGGCCCAGTTGCCGATCCCCGAGGTGCGCGGTGAGCATCCGTTGCCGGCGCTTTCATACGCCCAGCAACGGCAGTGGTTCCTGTGGCAATGGGAGCCTGCCAGTGCCACCTACAACATCCCGGCTGCCTTGAAATTCAAGGGGAATCTGGATACCACAGCTCTGCAACTGGCCTTCGCGGCCTTGATCGAGCGACATGAAACGCTGCGTACCACGTTCCGTCGCGACGGTGAGCAGGCGGTGCAGGTCATTCATGGCCAGCTGCCGTTCGAGCTGGTCATCGAAGAGCAGGCAAACGCCGACGAGGCCGCTGTGCGGGCCTGGGTCGAGACCGAGGCAGGGCAACCGTTCGACCTGGAGCAGGGGCCGCTGCTGCGGGCCCGGTTGCTGCGCCTGGCGGCGGACCAGCACGTGCTGGTGCTGACCCTGCACCATATCGTCGCCGACGGCTGGTCGATGCCAGTGATGGTCAATGAGCTGGTGCAGTTCTATCAAGGTTTCAGCCAGGGCCAGGTAACGCAACTGCCGGCCCTGCCGATCCAGTATGCCGACTATGCCATTTGGCAGCGTAGCTGGATGGAAGCCGGCGAGCAGGCGCGGCAGCTGGCCTACTGGACCGAACAATTGGGTGATGAGCAACCGGTGCTGGAGCTGCCGCTGGACCATCCGCGCCCGGCCATGCCGAGCCACAGAGGGGCACGGTTGCCGATCGTGCTGGGCGATGGGCTGGCCAACAACCTGAAAAGGGTTGCCCAGCAGCAGGGCGTGACGCCGTTCATGCTGCTGCTGGCCAGCTTCCAGACCCTGCTGCATCGCTACTCGGGCCAGGCTGATATCCGCGTTGGGGTACCGATTGCCAACCGCAACCGGGTCGAGACCGAGCGCCTGATCGGCTTCTTCGTCAACACCCAGGTGCTGCGGGCCGAGTTCGATGTGCAGCTGACGTTCAGCGAGCTGCTGCAACAGGTCAGGCAACGTGCCCTGGGCGCCCAGGCCCATCAGGACCTGCCGTTCGAACAGCTGGTCGATGCGCTGCAACCGGAGCGCAACCTGAGCCACAATCCGCTGTTCCAGGTGTTGTACAACCATCAGACCCAGGCCAAGGGCGAGCCCCGACGTATAGCGGGGCTGGAGATGGAGGAGTTGGCCTGGGACAACCACACCGCCAAGTTCGACCTGGCTTTGGACACCTCCGAGCATGAAAAGGGCATCGGGGCTTCGTTGACGTACGCCACCGACCTGTTCGACGCCAGCACCATCGAGCGCATGGCGCGGCATTGGCTCAACCTGCTGGAAGCTATCGTGCGCCAGCCCGGGCAACGCATCAGTGAGCTGCCATTGCTGGGCGAGGACGAGCAGCAGGCCGTGCTGCGTGACTGGAACCGCAACACCGTCGCCTTCCCGGATGAGCGAACCATTCATGAGCTGATCGAGGCCCAAGTGGTCGCCGCCCCCGAAGCCCCGGCAGTCACCTTCGGCGAGCAGACCCTGAGCTATGGCGAACTGAACCGCCGGGCCAACCAGCTGGCGCACAAGCTGATCGAGCGCGGCGTTGGCCCTGATGTGCTGGTAGGCATCGCCATGGAGCGCAGCCTGGACATGGTGGTCGGACTGCTGGGCATTCTCAAGGCCGGTGGTGCCTATGTGCCGCTGGACCCGGAGTACCCGGAAGACCGCCTCAGCTACATGTTTGCCGACAGTGGCATCGCCTTGCTGCTGACCCAGTCGCACCTGCGCAAAGCCCTGCCGATCCCGGTTGGCCTGCACAGCCTGGATCTGGATGTCGAAGACCTGACCGGCTACAGCGATGCCAACCCGAATATCGAAGTAGCCCCGCAGAACCTGGCCTACGTGATCTACACCTCCGGCTCCACCGGCAAGCCCAAGGGTACGCTGCTGCCGCACCAGAACGTGGTCCGGTTGTTCGCGACGACCCAGGACTGGTTCCGTTTCGATGCCAGTGACGTGTGGACGGTGTTCCACTCCTACGCCTTCGACTTCTCGGTATGGGAGCTGTTCGGCGCGCTGTTGTATGGCGGCCGGGCGGTGATGGTGGCCAAGGACGTGGCGCGCTCCACCGAGGACTTCCATGCGCTGCTGCAGCGTGAGCAGGTGACGGTGCTGAACCAGACGCCGTCGGCGTTCCGCCAATTGATCCCGGTTGCCTGCGCGGCAGCGCGGCAGGGGCAGGGGCAGGGCCTGGCCCTGCGGCATGTGGTGTTCGGCGGCGAAGCGCTGGACGTGGGCAGCCTCGAGCCCTGGTTCGAGGTGTTCGGCGACCGGCAGCCACGGCTGATCAACATGTACGGCATCACCGAAACCACGGTGCATGTGACCTACCGGCCGATCACCCAGGCCGATTTGGCCAAGGGCGCGAGCAGCCCGATCGGCGAGGTGATCCCGGACCTGTCGTGGTACCTGCTGGATGCCGCACTGAACCCGGTGGCCCCGGGCAGCCACGGCGAACTGGTGATCGGCCAGGCCGGCCTGGCACGGGGGTATCACGGGCGCCCGGGGCTGACCGCCGAGCGCTTCGTGCCCAACCCGTTCGACAGCCAGGGTGGCCGCCTGTACCGCTCGGGCGACCTGGCCCGCTACGGCGGCGCGGGGACGGTGGAGTACCTGGGGCGGATCGACCATCAGGTGAAGATTCGAGGTTTTCGCATCGAACTGGGCGAGATCGAGGCGCGGCTGCAGGCGCAGGCCAGCGTGGCCCAGGGCGTGGTCCTGGCCCAGGACGGCCCGGGCGGCAAGCAGCTGGTGGGTTATGTGGTGCCTGCCGATGCGGTCGTGATGGCCAGCACCGAGGCCCAGGCTGCCGAGCGGGATGTGCTGCGCACTGCGCTGAAGGCGAGCTTGCCGGACTACATGGTGCCGGCCCACCTGCTGTTCCTGGCCAGGCTGCCGTTGACCGCCAACGGCAAGCTGGACCGCCGTGCATTGCCGCAACCGGACGCCAGCCTGCTGCAAGCGGCATATGTGGCCCCGCAGAGCGAACTGGAACAACAGATCGCGGCGATCTGGGCCGATGTGCTGAAACTGGAGCGCGTAGGCCTGGACGACAACTTCTTTGAACTGGGTGGCGATTCCATCGTTTCCCTGCAGGTCGTGGGCAAGGCCCGCCAGGCCGGCGTGCAGTTCACCCCCAAGCAACTGTTCCAGCATCAGACCGTACAAGGCCTGGCCACGGTGGCGCGGCGTGTTGTCGAAGGTATTGGCGAGCAAGGGCCGATCACGGGCAGCACACCGCTGACACCGATTCAGCAATGGTTCTTCGAGGCCGACATTGGCGAGCGTGGGCATTGGAACCAGTCGATTCTGCTGACACCCAGCGAACCCCTGCAAGCGGACCGCCTGCACGATGCGTTGCTGGCACTGGTCGCCCATCATGATGCACTGCGCCTGGGCTTCGAGCAGCAGGAGGGGGTCTGGCAAGCCGAGTACAAGCCACAGCGGCAGGCGCGGATACTCTGGGAGCATGCGTGCGCGGACGAGGAGGCGTTGGCCGCACTTGCTGACCAGGCCCAACGCAGCCTGAACCTGCAGCAAGGCTTGCTGGTCCGTGCGCTGCTGGCCAGCCTGCCCGATGGCAGCCAGCGTCTGCTGCTGGTCATTCATCACCTGGCGGTAGATGGCGTGTCGTGGCGCCTGTTGCTGGAGGACCTGCAACAGGCCTATCAGGCCCTGGGCAACCGACAGCCGCTGCAATTGCCAGCCAAGACCAGCGCCTACAAGACCTGGGCGCAGCACCTGCAGGCCTATGCCCAGAGCGAGGCGCTGCAAGCGGAACTTGCCTACTGGCAAGCGCAGTTGCAAGGCACCAGCGACCACCTGCCGTGCGCCAATGCGCTGGGCGGCAACCAGCAGCAGCACGCTGCGTCGGTCAGTACGAGGCTGGGCCGCGAAGCCACCTGGCAGTTGTTGCACGATGCCCCTGCGGCCTATCGCACGCAGATCAATGACCTGTTGCTGACAGCCCTGGCTCGGGTGATCGCCCGCTGGACCGAGCGGCCGGAGGTGCTGGTCAGGCTGGAAGGCCATGGGCGGGAAGACCTGTTCGATGACATTGACCTGAGCCGCACGGTGGGCTGGTTCACCAGCATGTACCCAGTGAAGCTGAGCCCGCTGGGCGGGATCGCCGAATCGATCAAGGCGGTCAAGGAGCAGCTGCGGGCTGTGCCGAACAAAGGCCTTGGCTATGGCGCGCTGAAGTACATGGGGCCGGCTGGTGCGCGTGAGGCCCTGGCTGCGTTGCCTCAGGGCGAGATCGTGTTCAACTACCTCGGGCAGTTCGACGGTAGCTTCGACGAGCAGTCGGGCTTGTTCGCACCCGCGCGCGAATACGGCGGTGCGGCCAAACCAGCCGATGCGCCACTCGATAGCCAGATCGCCCTGAACGGCCAGGTATACGGCGGCGAGCTGAAACTTGGCTGGACCTTCAGTGCGCAGCGCTACGACACAGCGGTCATGCAAAAGTTGGCAGATGACTATGCCGCAGAGCTTGGCGCGCTGATCGCTCATTGCTGCGAGCCGGGCAACCGTGGTGTTACGCCTTCGGACTTCCCACTGGCCGCGCTGCGCCAACAACAGCTGGATGAGCTGCCGGCAGTTGCACGGCAGGTTGCCGATATCTACCCGCTGTCGCCGATGCAGCAGGGCATGCTGTTCCATTCGCTGCAGGGGCCTGAAGGCGCGCTTTACATAAACCAGACTTCGGTGGAAGTCAAAGGCCTGGAAATCGAACGGTTCGTGGCAGCCTGGCAGCAGGTGATCGACTGCCACGATATCCTGCGCAGTGCCTTCTGGTCGGCGCCCCACTTGGCCGAACCTTTGCAGCTTGTCTACCGCAAGGTCGAATTGCCGGTGGTCGTGCATGACTGGCGCGATCGTCTGGTAAGTGCGCAGATGCTGCAGGCGCTGGCCGAGGCCGATGCCGCACAAGGCCTGGACCTGAGTGTCGCACCGTTGATGCGCCTGACCCTGGTGCGGCTGGACGACGAACGTTTGCACCTGCTGTGGACCCGTCATCACATACTGATGGACGGCTGGAGTACCTCGCGGCTGCTTGGCGAGGTGTTGCAGACTTACCATGGCCACCCTGCGCGAGCGCCGGCAGGGCGGTTTGGCGATTACATCCGCTGGCTTGCCGGGCAGCCCAAGGCGGCGCTGGAGCAGTTCTGGCGCGGCAAGCTGCAAGAGCTGGAAAGCCCCACCTGGCTGGCGGACAGCCTGGCGGCTCGCCCCGCGGCAGACCTGCAGGGGCACGCCGCGCTGTACCTGCGTTGGGATGCCTCGCGTACCCGGCAACTGCGCGAGCAGGCCCAGCGCTTGCGCATCACCCCAAACACCTTGATCCAAGCGACCTGGCTGCTGCTGCTTCAGCGCTATACCGGGCAAGCCACGGTGTGCTTCGGCGCCACCGTGGCGGGCCGGCCAGCCGGCTTGCCCGGTGCCGACGAAATGCTGGGTTTGTTCATCAACACCTTGCCGGTGGTGCAGACGCCCCAACCGCAGCAGCGGATTGTCGACTGGCTGCAGCAACTGCAGGCCTGCAACCTGGAACTGCGCGACCACGAACATGCAGCCTTGGCCGATGTGCAACGCTGGGCAGGGCAGGCAGGGCAAGCGTTGTTCGACAGCATCGTGGTGTTCGAGAACTACCCGGTGGACGAGCGCCTGCAGGAAGGTGGTGGTGGCTCGCTGCAGTTCGGTGAGGTGAGCAACCGCGACGTGACCAACTACGCCATGGACCTGGCGGTGCATCTGGGCGAGACGCTCTCTGTCGAGTTCCTCTACTTGCGCAACCGCTTCACGGAGCAAGCCACCGACAGCATTCGTGGCAGTTTCGAACGGCTGCTCGAGGGCATGCTCGACAACCCTCACGCCACCGTGGGCAGCCTGGACATGCTGACCCCGGCGCAAGCGCAGCAGGCCCAGGCTCGCAACGGCTTGCAGCCATGCGAGCAGGCCATGCCAAGGCTGGCCGAGCTGATTGCCAGGCATGCCCAGGCGCGGCCAGAGGCAATTGCGGTGGCCTGTGGCGAGCGACAGTTGAGCTATGCCCAACTGGATGAGCGTGCCAACCGCCTGGCACACCACCTGATTGCCTTGGGGGCGCGCCCGGAGGTTACGGTCGGCATCGCCCTGGAACGCTCGGTGGAGGTGATCGTGGCATTCCTGGCGGTGATGAAAACCGGCGCCGCCTATGTGCCGCTGGATATCGACTACCCGCAGGATCGCTTGCAGTGGATTGTCGAGGATTCGGCCATGCACCTGCTGGTGACCAGCAGCGGCTTGCGCCAGCGTTTTGCCGGGGTGGAGCACTGCGTGGAGCTGGACCTTCTGGCTATCGCCAGCTTGCCGTCCGATGCCCCTCAGGTGATGGTGCACGACACCAACCTGGCGTACCTGATCTATACCTCTGGTTCCACCGGCAAGCCCAAGGGCGTGGCGGTCAGTCACGGGCAGATCGGCATGCACTGCCAGGCAATCGCCCGCCTTTACGAAATGGATGAAAGCACTCGCGAGCTGTTGTTCATGTCGTTCGCTTTCGACGGTGCCCAGGAGCGTTGGCTGTCGACCTTGTCGTCAGGCGGCTGCCTGGTGGTGCGCGGTAGCCAGCTGTGGACTGCCGAGCAAACCTGGCAGGTACTGCATGCCGAGCGCATCGACATTGCCTGCTTCCCACCGGCGTATCTGCAGCAACTGGCCGAGTTCGCGCAAACCCGGCAGGAAGCCGCACCGCCGGTGCGCATCTATTGCTTTGGCGGTGACGCGGTGCCCGATGCACTGTTCGAACTGGTCAAGCGGACCTTGCGCCCGCAGTTCCTGACCAATGGCTACGGGCCTACCGAAACGGTCGTGACCCCCCTGTTGTGGAAAGTATCGGCACAGCAGTCATGCCAGGCGGTGTATGCGCCGATCGGTGAGCGGGTTGGCCAGCGCACGCTGCATGTGCTGGACCAGGGCCTGAACCCGGTGCCCGATGGCGTGGCCGGGGAGCTCTACATTGGTGGCGAGGGTGTGGCGCGCGGGTATCACCAGCGTCCGTCCCTGACCGCCGAGCGCTTTGTCGCCGACCCGTTTGCCCAGGGCGGGCGGCTGTACCGCACCGGTGACCGGGTGCGTCGTCGTGCGGATGGCGTGATCGATTTCATCGGCCGCCTGGACAACCAGTTGAAGGTTCGCGGTTTCCGTATCGAACCTGGGGAAGTCGAAGCACGGCTGCGTAATCTGGCGGATGTGCGGGATGCTGTGGTGGTGGCCAGGGAGGGCGCTACCGGCAAGCAATTGGTGGCGTATCTGGTCACCGGCAATGGGGTGACTTCCGCTACGCCATTGCGTGACGCCTTGCGTGCCGACCTGCCGGACTACATGGTGCCGACCCAGTGGGTATTGCTGCCGGCGTTTCCACTCACGCCCAATGGCAAGATCGATCGCAATGCGCTGCCGGCCCCGGAGTTGGCCGGGCGCCCGGTGCGGGTGGCTCCGCGCGATGACACGGAGAAGGCGCTGGCGGCCATCTGGCGGGAAGTGCTGGAGGTGGATGAAGTTGGTGTCGATGACAACTTCTTCGAGTTGGGGGGCGATTCGCTGCGCGTGCTGAAGATGCTGTCGAAGGTACGAGCACGGCCCGACCTGTCGATCGAGCTGAAACTGCGCGATGTCATTGCCAGGCCAACCATTGGCGAGCTTTCCGGCTATACCGATGGCGACGTCGCCCTTGATCCGCTGCTGCTGCTCAACAGCCGGGTAACCGGGGCCAAGCCTCTGTTCTGCCTGCATGCAGGCTTTGGCACGGTGTTCGACTACGAGCCGCTGGCGCGCCGGCTGGAAGGGCATTGCAGCGTCTACGGCGTGCAATGCCGCATGCTGCTCGATCGCAACTGGCAGGATGATTCGTTGCAGGCCATGGCGATCGACTATGCCCAGTACATTCGCCAGAAGCAGCCCGAAGGGCCATACCAGCTTGCCGGCTGGTCGCTGGGTGGCACGCTGGCGGTGCTGGTGGCCCAGGAGCTGGAAGCCCAGGGCCAGCAAGTATGGTTGCTTGGCCTGGTCGACAGTTTTATCCCAACCGGTGCGCCGGCGACGCCGGCAGCGGACTGGAGTGCCGACCTTGGCAGCTTCCTGAGTGTGCTGCTGGGGCTGGCAAAAGAGCAGTTGGTACTGCCTGCGGTTGCGGCGGGCAGTGGTGTGCCGCTGCTTGAGCGGCTGATCGAAGAGGCACGCTCGGGGCTGCAGGTAGCGTCGGCCTTCGCCAGTGTCGAAAGCGCTGAACTGGCCCACACCTTTGCCGTGGCGATGCGGCTCAAGGCGTTGTCGGAACGGTTGCCGGCATTGCCGGCAACCCGCGCCGCTGCCTTGTGCTGGTGGGCAGGTGACCATGGCCAACGCTTCGCGGTTCACGGGAGCGGTGAGAACCACGCGGTTGCAGCGGGTCACTATGACATCCTCAAGCATCGGGAAGTGATCGAGGGGCTCGCGGCCAGGCTGGTGGCGGAGCCGGTCATGGGTTGACCCGGCAGGGCCGGCTGAATGACCTGTGGGGCCCACGTTCAACGTGGGCCCCACAGGTTTTTTCATGTCGGCAGTGTCGCCACCGAGACGAAAAAAAGCGGCGTCATCCTGTGTGGATGACGCCGCTTCGATTACAACGGTACAGGTGGCTGTCGGCCTAGAAGTCGTAGCGCAGGCTCATGGTGGCATTACGCGGGTCACCGTAATGGCCAACACTGCCGCCGATACCCGAGTAGTACTTCTCGTCGAAGATATTGTTCAGGTTCAAGGTGGCGGCCAGATGGTCGGTGACCTGATAGCGCGCCATCAGGCTGGCAACCGTGTAGTCATCCTGGGTGGCTCGGGCTTTGAGGCTGTTGTAGTAGAGCGACATGCTGGAGTTCCAGGACACCCCGCCACCCACGGTCAGCCTGTTCCAGTCACCCTGGAAGCGATAGGTGTTCCAGAAGCGGAAGGTGTCCATGGAATATTGCGTCAGCTGGCGCACGCCATCGGCGTCTTCCGTGCGGGCATGGCTGTAACTGGTCATGACTTGCCAACCAGGCAAGACCTCACCCGACAACTCCAGGTCGATACCCTTGGTCTCGGTACCCTTTGCGCCCTTGTAGGCTTGTTGGTCGAGCGTGCCTTGCACGATCTCACCGCTGTCCTCCACCGCCAGGTTGTCACGCTTGACCAGGAACAGTGCCGTACTGGCGTTCAGACGCCCGTCGTAGAACGCCCCTTTCCAGCCCACTTCGTAGTTGCTGCCTATGACAGGGCCAATGACCGAACCGTTACGATCGAGGTTGGACTGTGGCTTGAAGATATCGGTATAGCTGGCATACACCGATTGCTCTGGGGTCAGGTCATAGATGATGCCCGCGTACGGTGTTACTTCACCCCGCTCGTGCATCTTGACGTCCGGCGATCCGAATGAGGTAGGCCAGTAGTAATAGTCGTAGTCATAGTCGGAGGTGCGCGCGCCTACGATTACGTTCAGGTCATCCATCAGGTTGAACTTGAATGCCGCGTAGGTGCCGCGCTGGCTGCTCTTGATGTTGAGAATTTCCCCAAGTGCGCCAGTCTCGGTTGGCCGAGGCAGGTAGTTGTCCCAGTCATAGAAGTTGACGGTTGTGGTGCCGACGTCATAACCGGTGTGATCGTTCTTGTAATCCTGGTAGTTGAAGCCGGTGATGAACTCGTGAGTACGCCCGAACAGGGAAAAAGGCCCTTGCAGTGTCAGGTCCAGGCCACGCTGGGTCTGGTCGGCTTCAGCGTTGTAACGCAGCATTCGCGCAGCGCCGGTTTCTTCATTGATCCACGCTCGGCCCGAAGAGGTCTGATAAGAGCCGTTGTAGTTATCGCGATTGGAATCCATGTAGTTCGCGGCCAGCTTGATTTGCCAGTCATTGGCGAAGGTATGCTCGGCGGCCATGAAATAGTTGGTGGTTTCCAGCTCGTCGTACATCCAGCGGGCGCCGGAACTGGTAGAGCGGGAAAAGTTGGTCTGCTTGCCGTTGGTGAACAACAGCGGTACACCCGGTGAACCGGTGGCTTTGAACTTCTGGTAGTCGACGCCGAAACGTACCAAGGTGTCGTCGTTCAGGTCCGCTTCGAGAACGCCGTAGAGGATGTCTTTGTCTTCCTTGTACCAGTCGCGAAAGCTGCCGCTTTTCTGCTTGGCCGCCACCATGCGCCCGCGCAGGTTGCCACCCTCGGTCAAGGGGCCGGAAACATCGACTTCGCTGCGGTAGGAGTCCCAGGAGCCGACAGTGCCCTGGATATGCGACTGGAATTCGCGGGTCGGGCGTTTGCGAATGAGGTTGACCACGCCGCCGGGTTCACCCGCGCCGGTCATCAGGCCGGTGGCGCCGCGGACGATTTCGACGCGGTCGTAAAGGGTCATGTCCAGCAACGTGCTGGGCATGTTGCGGGTCTGGTTTTCCTGGGTGGTGGTCACGCCGTCAAGCTGGTAGGTGTTGATGGCACTGCCGCGGGAATAGATGTTGTAGCGCAGGCCACCGTCCTGGGACATGGTGATGCCGGGGGTCTGGTTGAGCACCTGGGTCACGCTGTTGAGCTGCTGGTCGTCCATGCGCTGGCGGGTGATCACGCTGATCGACTGGGGCGTTTCACGGATCGACAGGTTCATCTTGGTGGCGGTGTTGGTCACACCGGTGGTGTAGGAGCCCGTGCCTTCGGTAGTGGCACCAAGGCCCACGCTATTGACGTTGGTCGCCGAAAGCTCGACCTGGCCGGCCTGTGCGCCCGAACTGGCCGTCACCGTCACGGTGTTGCCATCGATCTGGTAACGCAGCCCGGTGCCTTGCAGCAATGTCCGCAACGAAGACTGCAGGTCATGCCGGCCCTTGAGGGCCGTGGAGCGCAGCCCACTGATGTCCTCCGGGCTGTACAGCAACTGGGTATCGGTCTGCCTGGCCAGTGCCTGCAACGCCGAGTTCATCGACTGCGCGGGAATATCCAGTGTCCACTCCTGCGCCTGCACCTGGGCAACCATCGCAGCGGATATCGCCAGGCCCAGGCTGATGCGTGTGAGCGCGCGCTGGGGACGAAGGGAATGACGGATCAGTAATGCTTTGGCAAGCGGGTTGAGCGGGCCGGGGAGGGACTTGGACATCTATTGCGGTCTCGTTGGCAGAGGGTTTTTTTCTATGTCAGCTATATGACGCAGCACCTGTGAAAAACCGGAACGATTCTTATTGGCGATTTTTTTGGGCGATGCTGCGTTAACCGCGTCACAACTTCACAGTTCGCGTGCTACGCGAAAGCCGAGGAAGTCACCGCGGGTGGTCTTGAGGCGGTCGTTGCGGTTGGCCGAGCGGGAGAAGATCGGGGGCTCGCCCCAGTCGTTGCCGCGCATGTGCGCGCGGATGCACTTGGGGTCCTGGATCCAGGCACTGCCGTCGGTGGGGGCGCCTTCGTAGCTGTCGTGGTAGCAGTCGGCGACCCATTCGTAGACGTTGCCGTGCATGTCGTACAGGCCGAAGGCATTGGGCGGGTAGCTGCCCACCGGGGCGGTGAAGGTGTAACCGTCCTTGGGTCCATAGGTATTGGCGTGTTTGCTGATCTCGTATTTGCCCGGTTCGTCGAAGGGGAAGGGGAACGGGCCGCTGGAACCGGCACGGGCGGCATATTCGCGTTCGGCTTCGCTGACCATGCGGTATGGCTTGCCGGTGGTTTCAGCCAGCCATCGGGTGTAGGCCTGTACTTCGTCGTAGTCGATGCATACCGCCGGCTGGCGGGGACCTTGCTTGTAGCTGGGCTTGCTGGCTTCGCACCAGCGGTCGGGGCGGTCGTCGCCGCTCTTGATGACGGTGCCGGTGGCCTTGATATAGGCGTCCAGTTCGCCGGCGGTGACCTGATAGCGGCTCATCGCGAAGGGCTTGGCGAAGGTCACGGTGTGCAGCGGGCCCTCGTCGGGCTGGCGGCCGACTTCGTCGTCAGGGGCCCCCATCACGTAGCTGCCGGCGGGCAGCACGACCATTTCGGGGCAGTCCTTGCAGTCTTTGAACACGTCGCCGGGCTTGGCGGCGTGGGCGTAGGCGCTGACCAGCAGCAGGCAGGTGATCTGGGCTGGCCGGTAGAGCCAGGCGGATACGTTCATCGGTGGTCCTCGAAACGGGTGAATGCGGGCTGCGTTTCGCATTCAGACGAATCGGGGTGGTGAGAAATTAACCAATACACACGCGCCCCCTTACCAGCCAGTTAACGTCACTGGGGCTGCTGCGCAGCCCATCGCCGGCAAGCCAGGCTCCCACAAGGACTGCGAAAATCTTGAGTTCTGCGCCGTACTTGTGGGAGCCCGGCTTGCCGGCGATGGGCCGCAAAGCGGCCCCGGCAATATCGGCGTGGATGCAAAGAACTGGGGCCGCTTCGCGCCCCCTCGCGACACAAGGCCGCTCCTACACGGGATTGTGGCCGGCGGGGTAGTTGCCAGCCAGGAAACACCGGGCTATAGTCCAGCCCACTGTTCTTTTCCCGAAGACCTGTTCATGCCAGCCAGCCCATCCACCACAAGCTTTGCCATCGCGCCAGTCGCGGGCATGGTCGTGCGTGGCTGCCAGCAGCCGGCGATGATCAGTCACTATCCACCACCACCTGTCAGTGGCGTTGTAGGCGGCGTAGCTCCGCCTCCTTGCGTGGTCGTGCTGGGCTGATCGGCTTCTGGCCGCATCCCTTCGCACACGCAACCTACTGAACACGGTCGGCGACTTCCCACGCTGAAGCGCACGCCGTCCGTCTGGCTTATTCGCCTTGAATCAGGTGGCAATACATGTCTGTCTTTAGCAAAGCATCCGTGGCCTCGGCGGCCACTACCAGCCTGTTCGTCCTGCTGTGGAGCAGCGGGGCGATCGTCTCCAAGCTCGGCCTGGCGCATGCCAGCCCGTTTGCCTTCCTGCTGTTGCGCTCGGCGCTGGCCCTGGCCGGGCTGCTGTTGATCGGCCCGTTGCTGGGGCTGCGCTGGCCGCGCAGTCGCGGGGCCATCCTGCGGGCCCTGGGCACTGGCTGTGTGCTGCTCGGCGCTTACCAGATCTTCTACCTGCTGGCGCTCGATACCCATGTCACCCCCGGCATCATGGCCACGGTGATGGGGGTACAACCGATCCTGACCGTGGTGCTGATGGAGCGCCAGCGCTCCTGGAGCCGCTTGTTCGGCCTCGGGTTGGGGCTTGGCGGGTTGATCATGGTGGTCTACCAGGGCATCAACCTGGGCGGGGTATCGCTGGCGGGGATGTTGTTCGCCTTGCTGGCGCTGGCCAGCATGACCTTCGGCTCGATCCTGCAGAAGCGCATCACCGACAACCCCATGGGCACGCTGCCGCTGCAGTACCTGGCCGGCTTTGCCATGTGCGCGCTGTTCGCGCCGCTGCAGCCGCTGCATGTGGCGTGGACTGGCGGTTTCGTCGGCGCGCTGCTGTGGATGGGGCTGGTGGTCTCGCTGCTGGCGACCCTGCTGCTTTACCGGCTGATCGCCAAGGGTAACCTGGTCAATGTCACCAGCCTGTTCTACCTGGTGCCAGCGGTGACCGCGGTGATGGACCTGCTGATCTTCGGTAACCGCCTGGCGCCGCTCAGCCTGCTGGGCATGGGGCTGATCGTGGTGGGCCTGCTGTTCGTGTTCCGCAAGCCCGCCGCGCGCCTGGCCGAGGCGTAGGCCCTAGCGGAACTCTTCGGGGATGGCGTGGCGCAGTACGCCTTCCTCGAAGTCCAGCAGGCCGGCTTCGCGCTGGGTGAGCAGGTAGTAGAGCAAGGTGTCGAGCGAGCGCTGCGGCGGGACCTCGACCGCCAGCATCTTCACCGCCTGCTCGGTTTCGCAGTTGCAGCCGAAGTCGTGCAAGGCCGCGCGTACCTGGTCCAGGGTTTCCGGGGGCTTGACGATCACCCGGAACACCGAGCTGCCGCTGCTGCGGCGCAGTTCGGCGAACCAGGTTTCGCCGGCTTCCTCACGGGTGCCGATCACGTCGCCCGGGGCGATGCCGTAGACATGGAAGGGAATGTTGTCGACGGCATAGCCGCCTTCCACGGCCTTGGCCCACAGGCCCTCGACCGAGGCGGGCGGGTAGCCGTTTTCGTCCTGCTCCAGGCGGAACAGGACCTTCTTGTACGCGTCGTTCATCGTGTACCCCGCTTCAGCTGCGCGCCGGACGCAGCACCAGCCACAATGCCACGCCAATCAGCAGGCCACCGTACAGGTGCGCCATCGACAGCGGCTCGTCCAGCAGCCATGCCCCCCACAATACGCCGAATACCGGGATCAGGAAGGTCACGGTACTGGCCTTGACCGGGCCGATCTCCTCCAGCAGGCGGAAGTACAGGATGTAGGCGAACGCTGTGCACAGCAGGCCCAGGCCGAGCAGCGACAGCCACACCTGCCAGCCGCCCCAGCTGGCGGGTGGCTGGCTCAGCGCGCTCCAGGCGAACAGCGGGCTCAGCATCAGGGTGGCGCCGAGCATGCTGCCCAGTGCCGACAGGCGGCTGTCCAGGCCGCTGACCCAGCGGCGGGCGAGGAAGCCGGCAAAGCCGTAGCAGGTGGTGGCCGCCAGGCAGGCGAGGGCGCCTTGCAGCAGGGCCAGGTCCAGGGCCACCGGGCCGGCACCGCTGAGGATGCCGACGCCGAACAGGCCGAGGAAGATGCCGCAGAGCTTGGCCAGGGTCATCGGTTCGCGGAAGAACAGCACGCCGACCAGCACACCCATCAGCGGTGTGGTGGCGTTGAAGATTGCCGAGTAGCCGGCGGGCAGCACCTGGGCGGCCACGGAGTAGAACGTGGCGGGAATACCGGAATTGATCATGCCCAGCACCAGGCAGGCCCCGAGCTTGCCCTGGAAGTCCCAGCGCACGCGGGCGGCAGCGAGCAGTGCAACCAGGCCCAGGCAGGCGATGGACACGCGGAAGAACGCCGTCGGCACCGTGCCCAGTTCGGGGGCGATGATGCGCATGAACAGGAAGCTCGCCCCCCAGACGGCGGCAAGGGTCAGCAGGCGGGCTAGGGCGATGGGGCTCACAACGGTCTCCGGAGGCAGGGCAGGGGCGCGAGTGTACGCCAGGGGGGTTGGGGATTCTTGTGCTTTTTTGCGGTGTAAACCTGTGCCGGCCTCTTCGCGGGCACGCCCGCTCCCACAGGTTCTCTGCAATGCTCGGCCCTGTGGTAATCCTGTGGGAGCGGGCGTGCCCGCGAAGAGGCCGGCACAGGCTCCGCAAAAACCAAGAGGCGACTAAGCTCTGTAACTCAACACCGCACCGAGGTCCTCGCATGCCCCAGCCCTGGCCCGCTGTCGAAATCGCCCGGACGATCCTTGCCGGCTTCGACGACTACCGCGACCACTTCCAGCGCATCACCCTCGGTGCCCGCCAGCGCTTCGAGCAGGCGCGCTGGCAGGATATCCAGCGTGCCGCCGCCGCCCGTATCAATCTCTATGAAGAGAAGGTCGCCGAGGTCAACGGCTGGCTGCGCCAGAGCTTTGCCGAGGACGTGCTGCTGGATGTGGAGCAATGGCCGTTGGTGAAGAACGCCTATATCCACCTGATCGACCCAAGGCTGGACGACGAGCTGTCCGAGACCTGGTACAACTCGCTGTTCTGCAGCCTGTTCAGCCACGACCTGATCAGCGACGGCTGCATGTTCATCCACACCACCCGACCGTCCATGCGCAGCCGTGAGCGCGCCGCGCAAACCCGTACCTATCGGCCTGACGGTGGGCTCAAGGGCCTGCTGCGGGCGGTGTTCAGCGATTACCCGTTCGATGTGCCGTACGGCGACCTGGAGGGCGACCTGGTGCGCCTGGAGGATCAGTTGCGCGACTGCCTGCCGGACTGGGTATGCAAGGATCCGACCTTGGCGTTGGAGCTGTTTGTGCCGGTGCTTTACCGCAACAAGGGTGCATACCTGGTCGGCCGTCTGTTCAACAGCGATGAGCAATGGCCGCTGGTAATCCCGCTGCTGCACCGCGAAGGGCACGGTATCGAGGCCGATGCGCTGATCACCGACGAGGCCGAGGTGTCGATCATCTTTTCCTTCACCCGCTCGTACTTCATGGTCGATGTGCCGGTGCCTGCGGAGTTCGTCAACTTCCTCAAACGCATCTTGCCGGGCAAGCACATTGCCGAGCTGTATACCTCCATCGGTTTCTACAAGCATGGCAAGTCGGAGTTCTACCGGGCGCTGATCAACCACCTGGCCAGCAGCGACGACCGCTTCGTCATGGCGCCCGGGGTGCGCGGCATGGTCATGAGCGTGTTCACCCTGCCGGGCTTCAACACCGTGTTCAAGATCATCAAGGACCGTTTTTCACCGTCGAAGACGGTCGACCGTGCCACGGTGATAGACAAGTACCGGCTGGTGAAAAGCGTCGACCGCGTCGGGCGCATGGCCGATACCCAGGAGTTCGCCGATTTTCGATTCCCGCGTAGCAAGTTCGAGCCGGAGTGCCTGGCCGAACTGCTGGAGGTGGCGCCATCGACCGTGGCGCTGGAGGGTGACACGGTGCTGATCCGCCACTGCTGGACCGAGCGGCGCATGACGCCGCTGAACCTGTACCTGGAACACGCCAGCGAGGGCCAGGTGCTGGAGGCCCTGGAGGATTACGGCCTGGCCATCAAGCAGCTGGCGGCGGCGAATATCTTCCCTGGCGACATGCTGCTGAAGAACTTTGGCGTAACCCGCCATGGCCGGGTGGTGTTCTATGACTATGACGAGATCAGCTTCCTGACCGAGGTGAACTTCCGCCATATCCCGCCGCCGCGTTACCCGGAGGACGAGATGTCGGGCGAGCCGTGGTACTCGATCGGGCCGCATGACGTGTTCCCCGAGGAGTTTCCGCCGTTCCTGTTTGCCGATATCGGCCAGCGGCGCTTGTTCAGCCGCCTGCATGGGGAGTTGTACGACGCGGATTACTGGAAGGGGCTGCAGGCGGCGATTCGTGACGGGAAGGTGATCGATGTGTTTCCGTATAGGCGCAAGGGGCGGTGACTGTGCTTTAGCAGGCCCGGCCTCTTCGCGGGCTTGCCCGCTCCCACAGGTACATCACAGCTCTCGAGGGCAGTGGGTTCCTGTGGGAGCGGGCAAGCCCGCGAAGAGGCCGGGCCTGCTTTTCCCAATTACCCCTTCAAACACTTCAATTCACTGAAATCGGTACGCACCTTGCTCAACCGTTCCAGCAGGTACCGCCGCTGCTGCGGGGTACTCTGGTGCACCAGGTCCACCAGCAAGCTGCGCGCCTGCTGCTCGGTATTCTGATACGCCGCCCGGTACTCCGGCGTCCACAAACTCTCCTTGCGCTGCAACAGCGTTGCCAGGCGCGGCTCGAAGCTGGCGTCGTTGCGCTGGTTCATCGCCAGCAGCAATTGCTGCTGCCAGTGCGCGCGGTTGGCGATCCATTCGCGGTTCTGGTCGCCCAGCGCCTGGGACCAGGCCTGCACGCGCTGCTTCTGTACCGCGGTCAGCTCGCCAAACCACGGCGTCAGGCGTTTCTCCATGCGTTCGGTACGGCGGGCGATCTGCTTGTCCAACGGCGTATCCACATACTTCTTCTGCCGTTCGCTGATGTCTTCGCGGAACGCCTCGCGCATCTCCGCCACCTGGGCATCGCTCATGCCGCGCAGCAGCTCGGTGGCCGAAGGGGTGATTTCCTCGGCTACCCGGCCAATCGCCTCGCGGGCTTCGCGGGTACGCTGCTGCAGGGATTGGTCGGTCACCTGGTCGTCGGCGACCATGCCGCGTACCCGGTCCAGCCAGTCGAGGTAACCAGGCAGCTGGGTCTTGCAATGCCAGGCCAGGTGCTCCCGCAGGCGGTCGTCAAGCATGGCCTTCTGCTCGCTGTTCATGGCCAGGTAGTCGCCCAGCGACCACGGCACCAGGCGGTCGAGGTTGCGGTAGGCCAGGTCGATACGGCTGCAGGCGGCCAGGGCCAGGGCGCAGCCGATGGCGACGAGCAGGGCTTTGGACAGGCGTAGCGGCATGGGCTGCTCCTTGCGGGTGCTTGCCCGTCGGTAGACGCAAGAGGAACGCTGACGGTTCCACTGCATCAGCGGTCGGGCGGCGCGCTGGCTTCAGGTGTAGAATAGCCGCCTTGTCTTGAGGAACATCGGAAATGGCTCTGCTTGGGCGTTACAACAGTTTGCAAATCGTGAAACACGTGGACTTCGGCCTGTACCTGGACGGCGGCGCCGACGGCGAGATCCTGCTGCCCGGGCGCTACATCCCGAAAAACGCCGAAACCGAAGTGGATGACTGGCTGAACGTGTTCATCTACCTGGACAGCGAAGACCAGCTGATCGCCACCACCGAGAAGCCCAAGGTGCAGGTTGGCGAGTTCGCCAGCCTCAAGGTCAAGGATATCAACGGTGCCGGCATCTTCCTCGACTGGGGCCTGTCCAAGGACCTGCTGATGCCGTACTCGGAAGAGGCGCGGCCGCTGAAAATCGGCGACTACTGCGTGGTACACGTGTATCTCGACAAGCGCACCCGCCGCATCACCGCCACCTCACGCCTGGACCGCTACCTGGACCGTACCCCGGCGGACTACCAGGTGGGCCAGCCGGTCGAGCTGCTGGTGGCCGGCGAGACACCGATGGGATTCAAGGCGATCATCAACAACCGCCACTGGGGCCTGATCCACAAGAACGAGGTGTTCAAGTTCCTGCGCTCGGGCATGCACGAGAAGGGCTTTATCAAGGAAGTGCGCGCGGACGGCAAGATCGCCTTGAGCCTGCAACCGGTGGGTGCTGCCCTGGCCGACAGCCTGCAGGAGCAGATCATGGCGCGCCTGGAGGCCGAAGGTGGGGTGCTGGGGGTGTGCGACAAGAGCGACCCGGCGCTGATCAGCAAGCTGTTCAACGTCAGCAAGGGCAACTTCAAGAAGGCCATTGGCGGGCTGTTCAAGCAGGGCCGCATCGTCATCCATGACGATCGCATCGAAAAGGCCTGATCAGGCCTGCACGAAGGTACGGAAGTCCAGCTGCTCGCCACCCGGTCGGGTGTCGCGCAGCAGCGAGTCGCGGTCGGCGCTGAGGGCCAGGCTGATGGTCGAGCGGCGCTTGCCGGGGTTGCGCACTTCCATCTGTTCCTGGTGAGCGCGCAGGAAGTTGGTCGGCACCTTCAGGTGCTGCAGCTCGTCGCTTTCCGGGGTGTGCAGCAGCAGGTTGACCCAGTCGGGCTGGCCCTTGCGCAGCAGCGCCACCGGCACCTCGAACCACCACAGGTTGCGCTTGCGGTCGAGGATGGCGAACAGGGTGTTGCTGCTGGTCAGCACCGGGCGGGCCAGTGCTTCGTTACGCCGGGCGATGGCGGCGGGTTTGTCGAGTTTCATGCAGGTTCCTGCGGGTTGACGCTATGAAGGCCTGCATTGTGAGGGGTGGCGGGTAGCGGAGCAAGGTTTGCCAACCGCCTTGCCGCTCGGTTCGAAGGCGAAAAAACTGTTGGAACGCTTGGCGAAGGCGTCGGGTCCACCGACTGTCGGCACGGTCCACGTGCCCCCAATTGCAGGAGTTTTGCCATGAGCGGTACCAAAGACAAAGCGAAAGGCTTGGCCAACGAAGCGATCGGCAACGTCAAGCAGGGTGTCGGCAAAGTGACCGACAACGAGCGGCTGCGGGCCGAGGGTGAAGCGCAGGAGCTCAAGGGCGAGGGGCAACAGATCAAGGGCAATGTGAAGGACGCGGTGAAAAAACCTTGATGTGACTGGCCTGTCCCGGCCTTTTCGCGGGTAAACCCGCTCCCACAGGTACTGAACAGATTTCAAGCACTGTGCGGTACCTGTGGGAGCGGGCGTGCCCGCGAAGAGGCCGCTACTGGCGTAAGCAAATTCTTGCAGCATGGCCGGGATCAGCACAGCAGCGGCATGGTCTATTAGACTTACCCGTGGTACCCACGAATCAAGCGGCGAAAGGAGACGCTATGATTTTCCCCGACCTGCGCGGCCTGCCCCTGCACCGCGTGTTGGTACGCACCGTCAAGGAATTCCTCGACGACGAGATGTCGACCTACGCTTCCGCATTGGCCTACCAGATGCTGTTCTCGTTGTTCCCGTTCCTGCTGTTCCTGATCGCCCTGATCGGTTTCCTGCACCTGCCGGACTTCTTCTCCTGGCTGCGCCTGCAATCGGAACTGGTGCTGCCACCCCAGGCGCTGGAGCAGGTCAACCCGGTGATCGACCAGTTGCAGCAGTCCAAGGGCGGGCTGCTGTCAGTAGGTATCGTGATTGCCTTGTGGACCGCATCGGCCGGTGTGCGCCTGATGATGAGCGCGATGAACGCCGCCTACGATGTGCCCGAGGGCCGCCCGGTGTGGAAGCGCATTCCGTTGTCGATCATCTATACCGTGGGCATTGCCGGCATGTTGCTGGTGGCAGCGGCGCTGATGGTGCTGGGCCCGCAGGTGATGGAGTGGATTGCCGCCCAGGTAGGCATGCAGGAGGTGATCGTCACGGTGTGGACCATCCTGCGCTGGCCGGCGATCATCATCCTGATGATGGTGGCGGTGGCGCTGATCTACTACGTGATGCCCGATGTCAAGCAGCAGTTCCGCTTCATCACCCCGGGTTCGGTGCTGGCGGTGGTGGTGTGGATCTTGGCGTCGCTGGGCTTTGCCTACTACGTGAAGACTTTTGCCGACTACAACGCCATGTACGGCAGTATCGGTGCAATCATCGTGCTATTGCTGTATTTCTATATCTCCGCTGCCGTTTTGCTGCTGGGCGCGGAGATGAACGCAGTGATCGAGCACATGTCGAGCGAGGGCAAGAACCCTGGCGAAAAGGACGTCGATGAGCACAAGCCCCGCGAAACCATTACCGTGCTGGGCCATGAGCACCCCGTTCCGAGCGAGCACCAATCTTCAGAGCCGAACCCCAGATGATCCGTGACATTCTCAAGATGGGCGACGAACGCCTGCTGCGCATCGCCCCGCCAGTGCCCGAGCACATGATCGGCAGCGCCGAACTGCAGCAACTGATCGACGACATGTTCGAAACCATGCGCCATGTGGGCGGTGTCGGCCTGGCCGCACCGCAGATCGGCATAGACCTGCAACTGGTGATCTTCGGCTTCGAGCGCAGCGAGCGTTACCCGGATGCCGAACCGGTGCCGCAGACTATCCTGCTCAACCCGGTCATCACGCCCACATCCAGCGAGATCGAGGACGGTTGGGAAGGCTGCCTGTCGGTGCCCGGCCTGCGCGGTGTGGTACCGCGTTTCAAGCACATCTGCTATGAAGGCATCGACCCCCAGGGCAACCCGATCAACCGTTTTGCCGACGGCTTCCATGCGCGGGTGGTGCAGCATGAATGCGACCACCTGATCGGCCGGCTTTACCCGTCACGCATCCAGGACTTTTCCCGGTTCGGCTACACCGAGGTGCTGTTCCCCGGGCTCGACGCCAGCGACGACTGACCCCGTTGCAGTGCCACCAGGCGTTTGCTGCGCTGGTAGCGCTGCAGGCGGCCAGCCAGGGTTTCCGGCAGTTGCAGAGCCATGTCGAAGCCCAGGCGCTGGTAGAAGGGCGCAAGGTCCGGGTGGCAGAACAGCCAGGTGGGCCCGCCAGCCTGCGCCAGCGCCGCCTCGACCAACCGCCCGGCCACGCCCTGGCTGCGCCGCTGCGGGTCGACGAACAACCCGGTCAGCCACAAGCCATCGCCCACCGGGCTCAGGCTCAAGCCTGCGATGATGCCGGGGCCCCGCGCCACCCACAGCTCTGCATCGCCCGCAGCACGCATGCGTGAGCCATGCTGGCGGTAAAAGTGGTCCAGCAGCCGGCGTTCCGGGGCCGAAAGTTTCGAACAGTACAAATTTTCAGAAATTGCGCGCCCTGCCCTGAAAGGTGGCCAGAGGCTCTGGCCTGATGTTTTGCGGTGAACTTGTCGCAGATTGTTGCATATCTGGCAAGGGTGAATGTCCGAGTTCGGGGTTCAACTATTCCAGGCCGGGAGTAGACTTTTAGCCATCCCCACTGGCAGTACGAAGCGGGATCGGTACTTCGTGCCATCTTCACCGCAGATGGCAACTTCTCCGCGCCGGGCACGGCAATAGAAGTCAATCGATCAGCTTGAATGCTCAAAAGGCAAACTCACATGAAACCATTACTGATTCTTGCATTGGTCGGTATGTCCTCGTTCGCCCTCGCCGATGAGGCCAGACCCGTCTCCAGCGAGCCCGTCGCCCAGCAGTACGACTACTCCATGAACCTGGACATCAAGCGGGTGATCAACCTGTCGACCATCCCCAACGTCTGCGAAGTGGTACCTGCGACCATGACCTACGAAGACCACCAGGGCCAGGTGCACACCATCCAGTACCGAGCCATGGGTGAGGGGTGCCAGCAGGGTTGATCAGGCTCTTGCCTGTGTTGATGGCCCTTTCGCTGGCCTGCGGGTGACGGGGCCATCAACCGTCTTGCAGTTCGGGCAACAGAAAAATCCTGAATGAATATCGAGGAAAAAGTGCTATCTTAATTTGATAGCATTTTTTGATGAACACTCGATACCGCAAAATCCTCGACGCAATTTTCCGAACGCCGACCACGGCGTCGTTGGCTTTCTCCGAGATCGAGGCATTGGTACTCCATCTGGGCGGTGAGGTGCTGGAGCGGCAAGGCTCCAGGGTCAAGCTGGTGCTGGGTGGCCAATGCTGGAGATGTCATCGGCCTCATCCAGGCAAGGAAGCCAAGCGGTATCAGATTGAAGAAGCCCGTGAATTCCTCTTGCGGGCAGGAGTCAGGATATGAGTTGCATGCGCTACAAAGGCTACGCTGCCCGTATCGAGTACGACGCGCGTGACGATATCTTCGTCGGCCGTGTGCTTGGTATGCGTGACATCATCAGTTTTCACGCAAGCTCGGTGCCCGAGCTGCATGAGGCGTTTCGCGATGCGCTGGAAGATTACCTGGCCGATTGCGCAGAGCAGGGCATTGCGCCGGAAAAACCTGCCTCGGGCAAAGTAATGCTGCGTATCCGGCCCGAAGTTCATGCTGCCGCGAGTGTTGCTGCCCGTGCTGCCGGCAAAAGCCTCAACCAGTGGGCCGACGAGGTCTTCGAACAAGCCGCAATGGCCTGAACAAGCCTGCTTTCGTTGTTTCTCGCGGGTATTCTGCAATTACTCATGCAGAATAGTTTCCGTTGCCTGTCGATTCCTCCAGTTCCCGTTCGACCAATAGGTGAGAGCACGTTGCACCCCCGTGCCCAATCACCCATGACCTGTCGGAGGAACCCCCGATGAGCACCGCAGCCGAAACCGAGATTCGCCAATTGATCGAGCGCTGGATGCAGGCCGTGCGCGACCGCGACATCCCCAACATCGTCGCTCCCTATGCCGACGACATCGTCGCCTTCGATGCCATCCAGGCCCTGCAATTCAAAGGCAAGGCAACCTACCAGGCGCATTGGGAAATGTGCATGGGCATGTGCCCCGGCCCGATGGTTTTCGAATTAGCCGAACTTACCGTGCATGCCGCTGGCGACCTGGCCTTGGCCCACTGGCTTAACCGCTGTGGCCCCGCGGACAACGAAAGCCAGTGCGGCTTCATGCGCGCCACCGTGGGCTATCGTCGTCAAGGTGGCCAGTGGCAGGTAATCCACGAACACTGGTCGGCGCCATTCGACATGGAAACCCAGAAAGCCCTGTTCGATCTCAAGCCCTGAGCTGTTATCGCCAAACGCACTTTGCCAATGCCCTGGAGGCGACCATGAAATACCTGTGCCTGGTCTATTGTGACGAGGGGCTGTTGCACAGCCTGCCCGACAGCCCGGAAGACGCCGAATGCATGGCGTATGCCGAATCCATCCAAGGCTCCGGGCGAATGCTGGCGGCCGAGGCGCTGAAGCCGGTGCAGACCGCCACCACAGTGCGCATGCGCAACGGGCACATGAGCCTGACCGACGGACCGTTCGCCGAGACCAAGGAGCAACTGGCTGGCTTCTACCTGGTGGAAGCCCGCGACCTGAACGAGGCGCTGAACATCGCCAAGGGCATCCCCGCCGCACGGGTCGGCAGTGTCGAGGTGCGGCCGGTGCGCGAACTGCAACCCTGACAGCAATGGAGACCTACCAGCATGAGCCTTGCACACCCCGCGCAAGCGCAACACGAGTTGTCCATCAGCCGCCTGATCGACGCGCCACCGGCCAAGGTGTTCCGCGCCTGGACCGAGCCCCAGTGGCTGATGCAGTGGTGGGGGCCGCACGGCATGACCACCCCGGAGTGCGAGATGCAATTGTGGATCGGTGGCCTGTTCCGCACCCTGATGCGGGCGCCGGATGGCAGCGAGTACCCGAACCAGGGCGTGTTCCTGGAGATCGCCGCGCCGCGGCGGCTGGTGTTCACCGATGCCTTCGGCCCAGGCTGGGTACCTTCGGACAAGGCCTTCATGACTGCCGTGATCAGTTTTGACGAGGAGCAGGGCAAAACCCGCTACACCGCCCGCGCCTGGCACTGGAATGCCGCCGATTGCCGCGCCCATGAGGAAATGGGCTTCCATCAGGGTTGGGGAGAAAGCCTGGACCGCCTGGTGGAGGTGGTGACCCAGCGGATGCCCGACTGATGACGGCACTGGCGCAGGTGCGCGCCGAGGTCGAGGCGGTCTACCGGAGCGAGTCACGGCGCATCCTGGCGACGCTGATCCGCCTGCTGGGTGATTTCGACCTGGCCGAGGAGGCCATGCACGATGCCTTCTTCATCGCCGTCGAGCGCTGGCAGCGCGACGGTATCCCCGATAACCCGCGGGCGTGGCTGGTGTCCACCGGCCGCTTCAAGGCCATCGATGCGCTGCGCCGGCGCGCCCGATTCGACCGTTCCCAGGCGGACCTGAGCATGCTGCTCGACGGCCAGGCGCAGGACCCCAGCGAGGAAGAACTGCTGGCCGACGACCGCCTGCGGCTGATCTTCACCTGCTGCCACCCGGCCTTGTCCGCCGATGCCCAGGTGCCGCTGACCCTGCGTGAAGTCTGCGACCTGACCACCGAGCAGATCGCCCGCGCTTTCCTGCAGAGCCCGGCCACCATTGCCCAGCGTATCGTGCGCGCCAAGGCCAAGATCCGCGATGCCGGCATCCCTTATCAGGTACCGGAGCTGAGCGAACTGCCCGAGCGCCTGGAGAGTGTGCTGCGGGTGATCTACCTGGTGTTCAACGAGGGCTATTCGGCGTCGTCGGGCGAGGCGCTGTTGCAGCAGGAGCTGAGCGATGAAGCCATTCGCCTGGCGCGCCTGCTGGTGCAGTTGCTGCCCGACCCGGAGGTGGTCGGCCTGCTGGCTCTGATGTTGCTGCAGGCGTCCCGGCAGCGGGCGCGTACCGATGGCCAGGGCAACCTGGTATTGCTCGAGCAGCAGGACCGTAGCCTGTGGGACCGGCAACGCATTGCCGAAGGCTGCGAACTGGTGCGCCAAGCCCTGCAAAGTCGGGCGTTCGGTGCCTATACCGTGCAGGCGGCGATTGCGGCGGTGCATGCCGAAGCGGCGACAGCCGAAGCGACCGACTGGGCGGAGATCGTCGGGCTGTATGACGTGCTGCAGCGGCATTGGCCGTCAGCAGTGGTAGAGCTGAACAGGGCCGTGGCGCTGGCAAAGCGGGATGGGCCGGAGGTTGGGCTGCGGGAAGTGGAAGGGATTCTGGCGAGGGGAGAGTTGCTGGACTATCACCTGGCGCATGCGACGCGGGGCGAGCTGCATTACCAGTTGGGGCATATGGAAGAGGCCCGGGCGGCCTGGCGGCAGGCGCTGGCGCTGACCCGGCAGGAGCCGGAGCGCAGGCATATCGAGCGGCGGTTGCAGGCTATCGAATGATGTTGGCTGCACTGGCCTCTTCGCGGGTAAACCCGCTCCCACAGGATTGCGTCACGGCTTGATGCTGTGAGGTCCATGTGGGAGCGGGTTTACCCGCGAAAGGGCCGGTACTGCCTGCATCAATCTTCAGCTAGCCACAAAATTCGGCGGCGACACCAGCTCGACGGTCTGCTGCTTGCGCGGTGCGAGGATCTCGGCCTCGCCCTGGACCACCAGCTCATCATTCTGGTTGTACACATTGGTGGCGATGCGCACCTTGAACTTAGGCAGCTTCTCCAGGATTTCCAGGCGCACGGTCAGGGTATCGCCAATTTTCACCGGCTTCTGGAAGCTCATCTGCTGGCCCAGGTAGATGGTGCCAGGGCCAGGCAAGGTGCAGGCCACTGCAGCACTGATCAGCGCGCCGCTGAACATGCCGTGGGCAATGCGCTCGCGGAACATGCTCTTGGCAGCGAACTCGGCGTCCAGGTGTACCGGGTTGTGGTCACCGGACATCGCGGCGAACAACTGGATGTCGCGTTCTTCGACGGACTTCTTGTACTCGGCCTTCTGGCCGACTTCGAGGGCTTCGTAAGGCGTGTTGGTGACCTGGGACATCGGGGCTTCCTTAAGCGGTAGGCGAGGGCGGCTGTCATTCACTGCGCACAGGGCGGCCAAGAGCCAGCGCCTGTTCAAGCCAGCCGAGAATATCGGCGGTGACCTCGTCACGGTTGGTTTCGTTGAGTACTTCGTGCCGCGCCTCAGGATAGACGCGCAGCTGTACATGTCGATTGCCGGTCGCGCGCAGGGCGTCGGCCAGGTGGGTGAGACGCTTGCCGGCACTGACCGGATCACATTCACCACCGATCACCAGCAGCGGCAGGTTCGGATCGATCTGCGCGAGGTTACTCGGCTGGCTGATCTGCGCCAAGCCTTGCAGCAGGTCAAGCCACAGCTGGTTGCTGCAGCGAAAGCCGCAAAGCGGGTCGTTGACGTACAGGTCGACCTGCGCCGGGTCGCGGCTGAGCCAGTCGAACGCCGTGCGGTTGGGCTTGAAGGCCTTGTTGAACGAGCCGAACGACAACCACTCGATCAGTGCACTCTTGCCCAGCGGCCCCTGGCGCCAGGCTTCCAGCCGGGCAATCAGCCGCGCCACGTGGTACAGCGCCGCCGGCTGGTAGTTGGAGCCGCTGAGGATCGCCCCATGCAGGCTGCCACTGTGGTGCAGCAGGTAGGCCTGGGCGATGTAGCTGCCCATGCTGTGGCCGAACAGGAACAGCGGCGTGCACGGGTATTGCTGGCCGATGTGCTGGGCCAGCAGCCCGAGATCGTTGACCACGGCATTCCAGCCATGATGGCGGGCGAACAGGCCGAGGTTGCCCAGTTCGGCGGTGCGCCCATGGCCGCGCTGGTCGGCGGCGAACAGGGCGAAGCCGGCCTCGCTCAAGGCATGGCCCAGGTGCTGGTAGCGCCCGGCATGCTCGGCCATGCCATGGGCCAGCAACACCACGGCTTTTACCGGTGTGGCCGGCAACCATTGGTGCACGTACAGGCTGCAGTGCTCGCTGGCGGGCAGCCAGAAGGCGTCGTGAGGCATGGCGGGTCCTTGTGCGCACAGGTACCCGAACAGTGTATGCACAACCGACCGGATTGCAGGAAGGGCACAAATAAGATTCACAATGTTAATGGCGGCACTTGGCGTATATGCCGCCTTGGGCTTACCTGCTAACGTCGGATCAACGCCTTTTCGCTTTCGAGCGGGCAGGTGAAAGGACTACAGGACTTACAGCAGGTCCAGGCAGAGGAACAATAATAAATGCAAGCCGACTTCTGGAATGACAAGCGCCCGGCGGGCGTGCCTTCCACCATCGATATCAATGCCTACACCTCGGTCGTCGAGGTGTTCGAGCGCTCCTGCAAACGTTTCGCCGACCGCCCGGCCTTCAGCAACCTGGGCGTGACCCTGACCTACGCGGAGCTGGAGCGCCACTCGGCGGCCTTCGCCGCCTGGTTGCAGCAGCACACCGACCTCAAGCCGGGCGACCGCATCGCGGTGCAGATGCCCAACGTGCTGCAATACCCCATCGCTGTGTTCGGTGCCCTGCGCGCAGGCCTGATCGTGGTCAACACCAACCCGCTGTACACCGAGCGCGAGATGCGCCACCAGTTCAAGGACAGCGGCGCGCGTGCGCTGGTGTACCTGAACATGTTCGGCAAGCGCGTGCAGGAGGTGTTGCCCGATACCGGCATCGAGTACCTGATCGAGGCCAGGATGGGCGACATGCTGCCCACCGCCAAGGGCTGGCTGGTCAACACCGTGGTCGACAAGGTGAAAAAGATGGTCCCGGCCTATCAGCTGCCCCAGGCGGTGTCGTTCAAGCAGGTGTTGCGCCAGGGCCGCGAGCTGTCGCACAAGCCGGTGCCGCTCAGCCTGGACGATACTGCGGTGCTGCAATACACCGGTGGCACCACCGGGCTGGCCAAGGGCGCCATGCTCACCCACGGCAACCTGGTGGCCAACATGCTGCAGGTGCTGGCCTGCTTCTCGCAGCACGGGCCGGACGGGCAGAAGCTGATCAAGGACGGCCAGGAAGTGATGATCGCGCCGCTGCCGCTGTACCACATCTATGCCTTTACCGCGAACTGCATGTGCATGATGGTCACCGGCAACCACAACGTGCTGATCACCAACCCGCGGGATATTTCCGGCTTCATCAAGGAGCTGGGCAAATGGCGTTTCTCCGCCTTGCTGGGCCTGAACACGCTGTTCGTCGCACTGATGGACCACCCGGGCTTCCGCCAGCTCGACTTTTCGGCGCTGAAGGTCACCAACTCCGGCGGCACCGCGCTGGTCAAGGCCACGGCCGAGCGCTGGGAGGCGCTTACCGGTTGCCGCATCGTCGAAGGCTACGGCCTGACCGAAACCTCGCCAGTGGCCAGCACCAACCCCTATGGCCAGCTGGCGCGCCTGGGCACGGTGGGCATCCCGGTGGCCGGCACCGCCTTCAAGGTGATCGACGATGACGGCAACGAGTTGCCGCTGGGCGAGCGGGGCGAGCTGTGCATCAAGGGCCCGCAGGTGATGAAAGGCTACTGGCAGCAGCCCGAGGCCACGGCCCAGGCCCTGGATGCGGAAGGCTGGTTCAAGACCGGCGACATCGCGGTGATCGACCCGGACGGCTTCACCCGCATCGTCGACCGCAAGAAGGACATGATCATCGTCTCGGGTTTCAACGTGTACCCCAACGAGATCGAGGATGTGGTGATGGGCCATCCCAAGGTTGCCAACTGCGCGGCCATCGGCGTGCCGGACGAGCGCTCCGGCGAGGCGGTGAAGCTGTTCGTGGTGCCGCGCGAGGGCGGGCTGAGCGTGGATGAGCTGAAGGCCTACTGCAAGGCCAACTTCACCGGCTACAAGGTACCCAAGCACATCGTGCTGCGCGAGTCGTTGCCGATGACGCCAGTGGGCAAGATCCTGCGGCGGGAGCTGCGGGATATCGCTTGAGGCCGAGTTGGATTCTTCGCGGGTGAACCCGCTCCCACAGGGGGCTTGCAGTTCTCAAGGCCTGTGCAGTACCTGTGTGGGAACGGGTTCACCCGCGAATGCTTTCAAACCGCTCTAGCAGGCTGTTTACAGCACGATCTGCGACATTTTGGATAATTACTCTAAAAGTGACCTGTATTGTTCATTGAGTCATTTTTGTGACCGTGAGGCCTGTTTTGGCCTCTAGGCGACCCCAGGCAAAGCTGTTACTCTCGGCCCGCTTTCAGATGATCCGGTTTGCAACGAGCCGTCATCTCATATCAATAATAAGCGCATCGACGCGTGAATCGAACTTCGCTGTTGCTGAAGGAGTGGGCTTCCATGATCGAACATTTTTGGAAGGATAAGTACCCAGCCGGGATTACGGCGGAAATCAATCCTGACGAATTCCCCAATATCCAGGCGGTACTCAAGCAATCCTGCCAACGCTTTGCCGACAAACCGGCCTTTAGCAACCTGGGCAAGACTATCACTTATGGCGAGCTGTATGCGCTGTCGGGGGCGTTTGCCGCCTGGTTGCAGCAGCATACCGACCTCAAGCCGGGTGACCGCATTGCAGTGCAGCTGCCTAACGTACTGCAATACCCGGTGGCGGTATTCGGTGCCATGCGTGCCGGGCTGATCGTGGTCAACACCAACCCGCTGTACACCGCACGGGAAATGGAACACCAGTTCAACGACTCCGGCGCCAAGGCCCTGGTGTGCCTGGCCAACATGGCCCACCTGGCCGAGAAGGTGGTGCCCAAGACCCAGGTCAGGCACGTCATCGTCACCGAAGTGGCCGACCTGCTGCCGCCGCTCAAGCGCCTGCTGATCAACAGCGTGATCAAGTACGTGAAGAAGATGGTGCCGGCCTACAACCTGCCGCGTGCCGTACGCTTCAACGACGCTCTGGCGCAGGGCAAGGGCCAGCCGGTGACCGAGGCCAACCCGCAGGCCAACGACGTGGCGGTGCTGCAGTACACCGGTGGCACCACCGGCGTGGCCAAGGGCGCGATGCTTACCCACCGCAACCTTGTGGCCAACATGCTGCAGTGCCGGGCGCTGATGGGCTCCAACCTGCACGAAGGCTGCGAAATCCTCATCACCCCGCTGCCGCTGTACCACATCTACGCCTTTACCTTCCATTGCATGGCAATGATGCTGATCGGCAACCACAACGTGCTGATCAGCAACCCGCGTGACCTGCCAGCCATGGTCAAGGAACTGGGCAAGTGGAAGTTCAGCGGCTTCGTCGGCCTCAACACTCTGTTCGTTGCCTTGTGCAACAACGAGGCGTTCCGTGCCCTGGACTTCTCGGCGCTGAAGATCACCCTCTCCGGTGGCATGGCCCTGCAACTGAGCGTGGCCGAGCGCTGGAAGGCCGTGACCGGCTGCGCCATCTGCGAAGGCTATGGCATGACCGAGACCAGCCCGGTGGCTGCGGTGAACCCGGCGGAGGCCAACCAGGTCGGCACCATCGGTATTCCGGTGCCGTCCACCCTGTGCAAGGTCATCGACGACAACGGCAACGAGCTGCCGCTGGGCGAGGTGGGCGAGTTGTGCGTCAAGGGCCCGCAGGTGATGAAGGGCTACTGGCAGCGTGAGGAGGCCACTGCCGAGATTCTCGACAGCGATGGCTGGCTGAAGACCGGCGACATCGCCGTGATCCAGCCAGATGGTTACATGCGCATCGTCGACCGCAAGAAGGACATGATCCTGGTCTCGGGCTTCAACGTTTACCCCAACGAGCTGGAAGATGTGCTGGCGGCCCTGCCGGGCGTGCTGCAGTGCGCGGCCATCGGCGTGCCGGACGAGAAGTCCGGTGAAGTGATCAAGGTGTTCATCGTGGTCAAGCCGGGCATGACCCTGACCAAGGAACAGGTGATGGAGCACATGCGCGCCAACGTCACCGGCTACAAGGTCCCGCGCCAGATCGAGTTCCGCGACGCGCTGCCGACCACCAACGTTGGCAAGATCCTGCGCCGCGAACTGCGCGATGAAGAGCTGAAGAAACAGGGCTTGAAGAAGATCGCCTGACGCCCAGCCAGCGCGGTCTGTGTAGGAGCGGCCTTGTGTCGCGATCGGGTCGCGAAGCGGCCCCAGGTTTTCAGCCGTGATGCTGAAATTGCTGGGGCCGCTTCGCGGCCCGATCGCGACACGAGGCCGCTCCTACAGAGGTTGCGCAGGCCTCAGGTTCAGCGCAGTTTCTCCAGCATCTGGTAGTACCACATCCCCGCCGCCAGCAGCGGATTGCCCAGCAAATCCCCCATCGGCACCCGCACATGCTTGCACTGGGCGAAGGTGTCGAACTTCTCCAGCGTCCCGGTCAACGCCTCGGCCATGATCTCGCCCATAATGTGGCTGGTGGCAATGCCGTGCCCCGAATAACCCTGGCAATACCAAACGTTGTCCGACAGCTTGCCCAGCTGCGGGATGCGGTTGACCACGATGCCCATGGCGCAGCTCCACTGGAACTCGATCGGCACGCCTTTCAACGCCGGGAAGGTGCGCTCGATGCACGGGCGCAGTTCGCCTTCGATATCCCGTGAATCACGGCCGGAATAGTTGGCGCCACCGCCGAACAGCAGGCGCTTGTCGGCGGTCAGGCGGTAGTAATCGAGCACGAAGCGGCAGTCGTATACCGCCAGGTCCTGCGGGTTGATCTGTTCGGCCAGCTCCCCCAGCGGTGCGGTGGTGACGATGCCGCCCATGGCCGGGAAGATCTTGCCCTTGAGCTGGCGCTTTTCCAGTTTGTGGTACACATCGCCGGCCAGCATCACCTGGCGCGCCTCGACCCGCCCGTGGGCGGTGACTACCGCCGGGCGCGGGCCGTGGACGATGTCCAGCACTTCGGAGTTTTCGAAAATCAGCGCCCCCAGGCCATGGGCAGCACGGGCCTCGCCCAGGCACAGGTTGAGCGGGTGCAGGTGCAGGTTGCGCAGGTTTTTCAGCGCGCCCAGGTACAGCGGGCTTTGCAGGTGCTCGGCCACGCCATCGCGGTCCAGCAGTTGTACCTGCTCGCCCATGCCGCGCCGCCGGGCCTCGGCTTCGAATGCGCGCAGCTCGTCCATGTGCGAGGGCTTCATGGCCGCGTGCAGGTGGCCGCGCTTGAGGTCGCAGTCGATGTTGTAGCGTGCCACGCGCTGCTCGATCACCTGGTGCCCGCGCCAGCGCAAGTGCCAGATGAAGTCATCGACCTCGGTACCGAGGCGGTTGCGCATCTGCGAGCGCATGGCTTCGTCGCCCGACAGGCTGCCGGTGACCTGGCCGCCGTTGCGCCCGCTGGCACCCCAGCCGATGCGGTTGGTTTCGACGATGGCCACCTTCAGGCCACGCTCGGCCAGCTCCACCGCCGTGGCCACGCCGGTGAAGCCGCCGCCGATGATCGCCACATCCACCTGTACCGTGCCCTTGAGCTGCGGGTACTCGGTGTGGTCGTTGAGGGTGGCGCTGTAGTAGGACGGCGCGCGTTGCGCCGGCCCTTTGTTCAATGCTGCATTCATGGGTGTTCCTTGTTATCCGGGGATCAGGCCTGGTGCAGGTACCAGCGCCAGTCCTGCTCACTGACTTCGGCCATGAACTGGCGGTACTCGGGGCGCTTGACCTTCAGGTATACGCCAAGGAAGTCCTCGCCCAGTGCTTCGCGAGCCCAGCTCGAATGCTGCAGGGCGTCGAGGGCAGTCAGCCAGTCGGTGGGCAGGTGTTCGGTGGCCTGGGCATAGCCATTGCCTTCCACCGGTGCCCCCGGGTCCAGCTGTTGGCGAATGCCCCAGTGGCTGGCGGCAAGGATCGCCGCAGCGGCCAGGTAGGGGTTGGCATCGGCGCCGCAGATGCGGTGCTCCACGTGCCGGCTGTTGGCCGGACCGCCCGGTATGCGCAGGCTCACGGTGCGGTTGTCGACGCCCCAGGTTGGCGCCAGCGGGGCATAGCTGTTGGCCTGGAAGCGGCGGAACGAGTTGGCGTTGGGGCAGAACAGCAGCAGCGAGTCGCGCAGGTGTCGCAGCATGCCTGCCACGGCCTGGCGCAGCAGCGGGGTACCGGCTTTGTCTTCACTGGCGAACAGGTTGTTGCCGGCGCTGTCGGCCAGGCTCAGGTGCATGTGCATGCCGGTGCCGGCCAGTTGCGCGAACGGCTTGGCCATGAAGCAGGCCTGCATGCCATGGGCATGGGCAATGCCTTTGACCAGGCGCTTGTAGCGCACGGCCTGGTCCATCGCCTGCAGAGCGTCGCCGTGCTCGAGGGTGATTTCCACCTGGCCGGGGGCGTATTCCGAAATCGCCGTGCGCGCCGGGATGCCCTGGGCCTTGCAGGCGGCGTAGAGGTCGGCAAGGAACGGCTCGATCTGCTCCAGTTCGCGCAGGCCATACACCTGGGTGGTGCGTGGGCGGCCGCCGTCATTGTCCAGTGCCGGTTGCGGGCGGCCCTGGGCATCAGGTTGCTGGTCCAGCAGGTAGAACTCCAGCTCGCAGGCCATCACCGGATGGTAGCCGTCGGCCTTCAACGCCTCGATGGTACGCAGCAGCACATGGCGCGGGTCGGCGATGCTGGCCGGCAGGCCCTCGTTCGGGTGCATGCTCACCTGCACCGCGGCGGTCGGCACCCGGCGCCAGGGCAGGCGCACCAGGCTGCCTTCAAGCGGGTAGGCGCGGCAGTCGATATCGCCCACGTCCCACACCAGGCCGGAGTTTTCCACGTCGTCGCCGTTCAGGGTCAGGCCGAGAATGGTGCTGGGCAGCGGCCGGCCGGTCTGGTACACGGCCAACAGTTCGTCGCGGTGCAGCAGCTTGCCGCGCGGCACGCCATTGGCGTCGAGGATGAACAGTTCGAACAGTTCGATATCGGGGTTGTCGGCCAGAAAACGGCTGGCGTGCTCTACAGGTGCAAAGTTCATGATGGATTCGCTCACGGGGCGCACGGGCCACCGTGCATGCAGGCGGCCCGGCTGAGTCAAGCGGCCAGACGACGGCCGGGTTTGGTCACAAAGGCGTGAGCGAGAAATCCGGTGGGCGTGCGTGACGGCAGTGCCACAGGGCCCAGAAGGCGAGGATGATGTGGACCAGCGGATTCTCACCGGCACGGCGCCGGGCCTTCGCTTGCGAAGGGCGGGACGACGGTGGGGCGATGGGCTGGACGGGAGTCATGCCTTTGATACTCACATGCGGCGTAAGGTTGATTAAAGCAGTGAATGGCAACCTTTACATAAGCCCTTGCTAAACTTTCCGCCGCCGTGCGATCCCTGTAGGAGCGGCCTTGTGTCGCGATGGGCTGCGGCAGCAGCCCCAGGATCTTCGCTCCAGCACAAATTGCCGGGGCTGCTGCCGCAGCCCATCGCGACACAAGGCCGCTCCTACAGGGGCAGCGCCAGCCTGGACAGCAAAGCAGGCCCAAATCTGCGACAATCGCGCATCCTTCGAATGCCGATCATGAAAAAGCAGGCCCACCTGCATCACTAAAAAGCCCCATGACTGACCACGCCATCGACAAACTGCTGCAAAACCTCGACCACGCCATGATCGCCGACCGCCATCGCCTGCGCCGGCAATTGCACGAACTGCGCAAGCGCCCCGACGAGGCGAAGCTGGCGCAGTGGGTGGAAAAGGTCCAGGCGTCCTGCGCCCAGGTCACCGCGCGCCAGCAGAGCGTGCCGACCGTGCGCTACGACGACAGCCTGCCAATCGCTGCCAAGCGTGACGAAATCAAGAAGGCCCTGGCCGAGCACCAGGTGCTGGTGATCGCCGGCGAAACCGGCTCGGGCAAGACCACCCAGTTGCCGAAGATCTGTCTCGAACTGGGCCGTGGCAGCCATGGCCTGATCGCCCACACCCAGCCTCGCCGGATCGCCGCCCGCAGCGTTGCCGCGCGGGTCGCCGAAGAGCTGGGCACGCCGCTGGGCGGGCTGGTCGGCTACCAGGTGCGCTTCGAGGACCAGAGCGACGCCAACACCCTGGTCAAGCTGATGACCGACGGCATTCTGCTGGCCGAAACCCAGCACGACCGTTTCCTCGAGCGCTACGACACGATCATCGTCGACGAGGCCCACGAGCGCAGCCTGAACATCGACTTCCTGCTCGGCTACCTGAAGACCCTGCTGCACCGCCGCCCGGACCTGAAGCTGATCATCACCTCGGCGACCATCGACCTGGAGCGCTTCTCCAAACACTTCGATGGCGCGCCGATCATCGAGGTGTCCGGGCGTACCTTCCCGGTGGAAACCTGGTACCGCCCGCTGACCAGCGAGCAGGACGAGGAGGGCAACCAGATCGAGGACGACCTCACCGTCGACCAGGCCATCCTCGCCACGCTGGATGAGTTGGCGCACCACGAGCGGAGTGAGGGCAAGGGCCCCGGCGATGTGCTGATCTTTCTGCCGGGCGAGCGCGAGATCCGTGATGCCGCCGAGATCTTGCGCAAGGCGCAACTGCGCCACACCGAGATCCTGCCGTTGTACGCGCGCCTGTCGCCGGCCGAGCAGCAGCGCATCTTCCAGCCACACACCGGGCGCCGTGTGGTGCTGGCCACCAACGTCGCGGAAACCTCGCTGACCGTGCCGGGCATCCGCTACGTGATCGACACCGGTACCGCGCGCATCAGCCGCTACAGCTACCGCGCCAAGGTGCAGCGCCTGCCCATCGAGGCAGTGTCGCAGGCCAGTGCCAACCAGCGCAAGGGTCGCTGTGGCCGGGTCGAGCCGGGTATCTGCGTTCGCCTGTACAGCGAAGAGGATTTCAACAGCCGGCCGGCGTTCACCGACCCGGAGATCCTGCGCACCAACCTGGCGGCAGTGATCCTGCAGATGCTGCACCTGCGCCTGGGCGCAATCGACGCCTTCCCGTTCATCGAGCCGCCGGATGGCAAGGCCATCAGCGATGGTTTCAACCTGCTGCAGGAGCTGTCGGCGGTCAACCGCGAAAACCAGCTGACGCCGATCGGTCGCCAACTGGCGCGCCTGCCGATCGACCCGCGGCTGGGCCGCATGCTGCTCGAAGGCGCCCGCCTGGGCAGCCTGCAGGAAGTGCTGATCGTCACCAGTGCGCTGTCGGTGCAAGACCCGCGCGAACGCCCGCCAGAGCGCCAGCAGGCCGCCGATCAGGCGCACGCACAATGGAAGGACGTGGATTCCGACTTCGCCGCGTTGGTCAACCTGTGGCGTGGCTTCGAGGAACAGCGCCAGGCGCTGACCGCCAACCCGCTGCGCAACTGGTGCCGCAAAAACTTCCTGAACTACCTGCGCCTGCGCGAATGGCGCGATGCCCATCGCCAGCTGGCGCTGATCTGCCGTGACCTGCAGTTGACGGTAAACAAGGACCCGTCCGACTACCCGAAAATGCACAAGGCCATTCTCAGTGGCCTGCTCAGCCAGATCGGCCAGAAGACCGAAGAGGGCGACTACCAGGGCGCCCGTCAGCGGCGCTTCTGGGTGCACCCGTCGTCGGGCCTGGGGCGCAAGCGCCCGCAGTGGGTGATGGCGGCCGAACTGGTCGAAACCACCAAGCTGTACGCACGCATGGTGGCCAGGATCGAGCCGGACTGGATCGAGCCGTTGGCCGGCCACCTGGTCAAGAAGAACCACTTCGAACCGCATTGGGAGAAGAAGCGCGGGCAGGTGGTGGCCTACGAGCAGATCACTCTGTACGGCCTGATCCTGGTCGGCCGTCGGCCGGTGCATTTCGGCCCGATCGACCCGGTCACATCGCGCGAGCTGTTCATCCGCGAAGGCCTGGTGGGTGGCGAAATCCAGTCGCGGGCCAAGTGCCTGGCGGCCAACAAGCGCCTGCTGGAGGAGCTCGACGAGCTGGAGGCCAAGGCCCGCCGCCGTGACATCCTGGCCGACGAAGAGACGCTGTATGCCTTCTACGAAGCGCGTCTGCCGGCGGAAATCCACCAGACGGCGACCTTCGACAGCTGGTACCGCATGGGCAGCCAGAAGGACGCCAACCTGCTGATCATGCGCGAGGAAGACGTGCTGGCCCGCGAGGCCAGCGAAGTCACCGCCGCGCAGTACCCCGACAGCTTGCAGGTGGGCGAGCTGCGCCTGCCGCTGAGTTACCACTTCGAGCCCGGGCACCCCCGCGATGGCGTGACCGTGCGGGTACCAGCGCCGCTGCTGCCGAGCTTGCCGGGCGAGCGCCTGGAATGGCTTGTGCCCGGCCTGCTGGAAGCCAAGTGCGTGGCGCTGGTGCGCAACCTGCCCAGGGCGCTGCGCAAGAACTTTGTGCCGGTGCCGGACTTCGTCAAGGCCTCTCTGGCGCGCATGACCTTCGGCCAGGGCGCATTGCCGCAGGCCCTGGGCCAGGAACTGCTGCGCATGACCGGCGCCCGTGTGCCCGACGAGGCATGGGACGAGTCGGTCAACCTGGTCGAAGGCCACCTGCGCATGAACATCGAGGTTGTCGATGGCCAGGGCAAGTTTCTGGGTGAAGGCCGCGACCTGGCCGAGCTGACCGCACGCTTTGCTGCAGCCAGCCAGGCAGCGTTGGCCGTGCCGCGTGACGCCAAGAGCGAGCAGCCGGTGCAGGCCAAGGCTTTCAGCGAGGTTAAGCAGACCGCGCAGCAGAAAATTGCCGGCCTGTCGATGACCGTGTACCCGGCACTGGTGGAAGAGGGCGGCACCGTGCGCGAAGGGCGTTTCTCGACCCAGGCCGAGGCCGAGTTCCAGCACCGCCGCGCTTTGCAGCGCCTGTTGCTGCAGCAGTTGGCCGAACCGGCCAAGTACCTGCGCGGCAAGCTGCCGGGGCTGACCGAGCTGGGCCTGCTGTACCGTGAAATGGGCCGGGTCGAGGCGCTGGTCGAGGACATTCTGCTGGCCAGCCTGGACAGCTGCATCCTTGAAGGCGAACAGCCGCTGCCACGCGATGGTGCGGCCCTGGCTGGCCTGGCCGAGCGCAAGCGCGGCAGCTGGGCCGAGCATGCCGAGCGCCTGGCACGGCAGACCCTGGAAGTGCTGAAGCTGTGGCATGGGCTGCAGAAGCGCTTCAAGGGCAAGATCGACCTGAGCCAGGCAGTGGCGCTTAACGACATCAAGCAACAGCTCGGCAACCTGGTGTACCCAGGCTTCGTGCGTGAAACCCCCGGGGCCTGGTTCAAGGAGCTGCCGCGTTACCTCAAGGCGGTGGAGCTGCGCCTGGAGAAGCTGGGTTCGCAGGTGCAGAAGGACCGGGTGTGGAGCGGTGAGCTGGCCAACCTGTGGGCGCAGTACAAGGCACGTGCCGACAAGCATGCCCAGGAAGGCAAGCGTGATGAGCAACTGACGGTGTACCGCTGGTGGCTGGAGGAATATCGGGTTTCGCTGTTTGCCCAGCAGTTGGGGACCAAGGTGCCGATTTCCGACAAGCGATTGAGCAAGCAATGGAGCCAGGTGGAAGGCTAAACTTCCACAGTTGTGGCAATATTGATGCAATTTGGGGCCGCTTTGCGGCCCTTCGCGGGCGCAGCCCTCGCCTTTAAATTGGCACTAAAGTGCCATTAACCTGTCATGTTTCCCAGCCAGCGCCCCGTGGCGATGGCCTTTGACCAGAGGAACGACCGTGCATAACGTCGTGATCAGCGGCACCGGCCTGTACACCCCGGCCCAGAGCATTTCCAACGAAGAACTGGTGGCGTCCTTCAACACCTGGTCGCAGCAGTTCAACCAGGACAACGCCGCCGCCATCGAGCGCGGTGAAGTCGAGGCGGCGCCGCTGTCCGATGCGGCGTTCATCGAAAAGGCCTCGGGCATCAAGAGCCGCTTCGTCATGGACAAGGCCGGCATTCTCGACCCGCAGCGCATGAAACCGCGTCTGCCCGAGCGCTCCAACGACGAACCTTCGGTGCTCTGCGAAATGGCCGTGGCCGCCGCCCGCCAGGCCCTGGAGCGCGCCGGTCGCACGGCGGCCGATGTCGACGGGGTGATCGTCGCCTGCTCCAACCTGCAGCGCCCGTACCCGGCCATTGCCATCGAAGTGCAGCAGGCGCTGGGCATCCAGGGCTTTGCCTTCGACATGAACGTGGCCTGCTCGTCGGCCACTTTCGGCATCCAGACCGCCGCCAACAGCGTGGCCCTGGGCCAGGCGCGCGCGGTGCTGATGGTCAACCCGGAGGTGTGCACTGGCCACCTGAACTTCCGTGACCGCGACAGCCATTTCATCTTTGGTGATGCTGCCACTGCGGTATTGCTCGAGCGTGCCGACAAGGCCACCTCGGCGCACCAGTTCGACATCGTCAGCAGCAAGCTGTGGACCGAGTTCTCCAACAACATCCGTAACAACTTCGGCTTCCTCAACCGCGCGGCGGAAGAGGGCGAGGGCGCGGCGGACAAGCTGTTCATCCAGGAAGGCCGCAAGGTGTTCCGCGAGGTGTGCCCGAAGGTGGCCGAGCTGATCGGTGAGCACCTGCAGGAAAACGGGCTGCAACCAAGCGATGTGAAACGCTTCTGGCTGCACCAGGCCAACCTCAGCATGAACCACCTGATCGTCAAGAAGCTGCTGGGGCGTGAAGTGGCCGAAGAGGATGCACCGGTGATTCTCGATCGCTATGCCAACACCAGTTCGGCGGGGTCGGTGATTGCCTTCCACCTGTACCAGGACGACTTGGCCAAGGGCTCGCTGGGGGTGTTGAGCTCGTTTGGTGCGGGGTATTCGATTGGTAGCGTGATCCTGCGCAAGCGCTGATTGCTTCGAAATATCGGGGCCGCTTTGCGGCCCATTCGCAGCACAAGGCTGCTCCTACAGGAGAACGCGCCGGTTGCAGGGTTCGCATTCCCCTGTAGGAGCAGCCTTGTGCTGCGAATGGGCTGCATGGCAGCCCCCTGCAATTTCACAGGCAAAAAAAGCGGGAAATGCCGGATGGGGTCGGCATTTCCCGCTTCAGGTGAAGCAGTGCAGGGTTTCGCTTAGAACTTGGCTTCCAGGTCTACCTGCAGGGTATCTACATCGGCATCGCTGTTGGGCAACTGCGACAGGTCGGTCTTGGCCATCAGGTAGGCAGCGCCCAGGGAGAAGTTCTTGTCGATTTCATATCCGACCTTGAACTTGTGCCCGCGCGAACCGGTGAAGCCGTTGCCAAAGTCAGAGTCGGTGAACAGGCTGACCACGGCGTTACGCTGCACGTCGCGGTAGTTGTAGTCCAGGCTCCAGGCGCCGACCTTGGTTTTCAGGCCCGCCAACCAGGCCTGGTCTTCGCCATCGGTGCTTTCGGTGTTTTTCACATACTGACCGTAAGCAGAGAGCGGGATGGCAAAGCCGGTGAAGTCCAGCTGGCCGAAGCCTTCCACGAGGTTGAACTCGTTGGTGGTGTTGCCGAACGACTGCAGGATGGTGGCTTCCTTGTCGTTGTCGTAGCCATAGATACTGGCACCTACGGTCAGCTTGAGCACGTCTGCCGGGGCGAATTTGGCGCCCAACTGGCCGTGATAGACCTGTGCGTCATGCTTGTATTGCACGCCGTCGCCATCTACGTTGTCCTTGAGGGTGTACTGACCGGCGCTGGCGAACACCTCGGCCCCGCCCAGGTCGGTCTTGTAGGTGGCTGCCACGCCTTCCGGGTTGATGTCGCTGTCCCAGATGATGTCGCCCATGCTCACCCATGGCTGCGCCATCTTGCCGCCAATCAGGTGCAGGTTGGGAACTGCAGTCGGGTGCCAGTCGAGGTAGGCCTGGTCGACCCACAGCGACTTCTTGTCGAAGTAGTTGTCGAAGCTCTGGTTGGTCGAACGGCGGTCGGCACTGCTGCCGGTGGCGATACGGATGCCCGCGTCGACCTGCGGGTTGATTTCGCTGTAGAAGCCGACACGGGCACGCACGCGCTGGCGGTCCTGGTTGCCGCTGCTGCTGTTCGGGTCGTCGACGTTGACGTCTTCGTAACGCAGGCGCACATCACCCTTGACCTGGGTCTTGGCGGCCCATGCCACTTTCTGTTCAAAGGAGCTCATCCGTTCGGACTGAGCTTTCTGAGCGGCCTTTTCCTTGGTTTCTTGAGCCAGGTCCGCCTGCAGTTCGTTGTACTGCGCCTGGTTGATCGAGCCATTGGCGCGGAGCATTTCGAGCAGCTTGGCGTCGACAGCTGCACTGGCCGGAGTACTCAGAGCCAGCATCATGCCGGTGAGGCTCACTCCGGTAAGTGTAGAAACAAGACGCATAAGGTTCTCCCTGTTGAATAAGATGGGGAGGCTCAAGCGCCCGCCCCTGTGTTGGCATGTCTTCGGAAAGGGCCTGAATAGACAGGTTCTGGGGTTCCGGAAAACAGGCGCAAGTATTGCGGGGGCGAATGACAGATTAATGTCGAATTGGTGGCACTGCGGTTAAGTAATTGAGAATAAAAGGATCTGTCCCGGCTATCGTGATTTGAGTGGCGGGCCTTCCTTGGGGATACTGGGTACCTTGAAACAGCGAGCCGAAACCGTGACCAGCCTGTACAGCCTTGCTCATTTGCGTGATCTTCCGGCGGCCACCTGGGATGCCCTGGTGCCCGCTGGCCAACCGTTTCTACGCCATGCGTTTCTCAGCGCCATGGAGGACAGCGGCAGCGTGGCGCGCAACACCGGCTGGGCCGCCGAGCACCTGGTGCTGGAACGTGACGGGCGGGTACGGGCGCTGCTGCCGGCGTACCGCAAATGGCACTCGTTTGGCGAGTACGTGTTCGACCATGGCTGGGCCGATGCCTGTGAGCGGGCCGGCATTGCCTACTACCCCAAGCTGCTCGGTGCCGTGCCGTTCAGCCCGGTCAGCGGCCCGCGCCTGCTCGCCGCCGACCCAGCCGATGGCCTGCTGGTGCTGCAGGCTTTGCCGGAGTACCTGGCCAAGGGCGGGCTGTCTGGCGCGCACATCAATTTCACCGAGCCGGCGCTGGACGAGCAGCTGGCCGGCCTGCCGGGCTGGATGGAGCGCCTGGGCTGCCAGTTTCATTGGCGCAACCATGGCTATCGTGACTTTCAGGATTTTCTCGACAGCCTGAGTTCGCGCAAGCGCAAGCAGATGCGCAAGGAGCGTGAACAGGTGGCCGGGCACGGTATCGAGTTCCGCTGGTACCGTGGAGATGAACTGGATGAGGCGCAGTGGGATTTCGTCTATCGCTGCTACGCCAATACCTACGCGGTGCGCCGCCGTGCGCCCTACCTGACACGCGAGTTCTTCAGCCTGCTTGCCGAGCGCATGCCCGAAGCGTTGCGCGTGGTGATGGCGCGGCAGGGTGGCCGTGATGTGGCCATGGCCCTGAGCCTGGTGGGGGGCGACAGCCTGTTTGGCCGTTATTGGGGGTGCCTGGACGAGTTCGACCGGCTGCACTTCGAAACCTGTTTCTACCAGGGCATGGACTTTGCCATTGCCGAAGGGCTGCAGCGTTTCGATGCCGGGGCACAGGGGGAGCACAAGCTGATTCGAGGGTTCGAGCCGGTGCTGACGCGGTCGTGGCACTACCTGCTGCACCCGGGGTTGCGGCGGGCGGTGGAGGATTTTCTGGCGCAGGAACGGGAAGGGGTGCGGGCGTATGCCGAGGAGGCCAGGGGGATGTTGCCCTATCGTCGGGACTGATCCATTCATATTGCCTGTGCCGGCCTCTTCGCGGGCTTGCCCGCTCCCACAGGTACGGCACAGTTTTCAAGGCATGTGGTGATCCTGTGGGAGCGGGCGAGCCCGCGAAGAGGCCGGCACAGGAAATCAGTCGACCCCGACAAACCCCCCGGTCTGGTGATGCCACAACCGGGCATACAAGCCTTGCTGCTCCAGCAGTTCACTGTGGCTGCCACTCTCGACAATCCGCCCCTTGTCCAGCACCACCAGCCGGTCCATCCGGGCGATGGTGGAAAGCCGGTGGGCAATCGCGATCACCGTCTTGCCCTGCATCAGCGTCTCCAGGCTTTCCTGGATTGCTGCCTCTACCTCCGAGTCCAGCGCCGAAGTGGCCTCGTCCATGATCAGGATCGGTGCATTCTTCAGCAGCACCCGGGCAATGGCGATGCGCTGGCGCTGGCCGCCCGACAGCTTGACCCCGCGCTCGCCCACATGGGCATCGAAACCGGTGCGCCCCTGAGCGTCCGACAGCTGCGGGATGAACTCGTCGGCGCGGGCCCGGCGCACCGCTTCATGAAGCGCGGCCTCGCTGGCATCGGGGCGGCCATACAGCAGGTTGTCACGGATCGAGCGGTGCAGCAGCGAGGTGTCCTGGGTGATCATGCCGATCTGCGCGCGCAGGCTGGCCTGGCTTACCTCGGCAATGTCCTGGCCGTCGATGAGAATGCGCCCACCCTGCACGTCATACAGCCGCAGCAGCAGGTTGACCAGGGTCGACTTGCCTGCCCCCGACGGGCCGATCAGGCCGATCTTCTCGCCCGGGCGTATGTCCAGGCTGAGCCCTTCGATCACGTTGGCGGCCTTGCCGTAATGGAAGTCCACATCATCGAAACGCACCGCACCGCGGCTGACCTTGAGCGCCGGTGCGTTGGGCCGGTCGGTGACGGTGACCGGCTGGGCGATGGTCTGCAGGCCGTCCTGGACCATGCCGATGTTCTCGAAGATGCCGTTGACCACCCACATGATCCAGCCCGACATGTTGACGATGCGGATCACCAGGCCGGTGGCCAGGGCGATGGCGCCGACGGTGATCAGCGACTGGCTCCACAGCCACAGCGCCAGGCCTGTGGTGGCGACCACCAGCAGGCCATTTAGGGTGGTGATGACCACGTCCATGCTGGTGACCACGCGCGCGGCCAGCTGGGTTTTCTCTGTCTGTTCGCGGATCGCTTCGCGCGCGTACTGCTGCTCGAAGTCGGTGTGGGCGAACAGCTTGAGGGTGGCGATGTTGGTGTAGCCGTCGACGATGCGGCCCATCAGCTTGGAGCGGGCATCGGAGGAAATCACCGAACGCTCCTTCACCCGGGGGACGAAGTAGAACAGCGCGGCGATGTAGCCGGCGATCCATAGCAGCAGCGGCAGCATCAGGCGCCAGTCGGCCTCGGCGAACAGCACCAGCGAGGTGATGGCGTAGATCAGCACGTGCCATAGCGCATCCACCGCCTGCACCGCAGAGTCTCGCAGTGAGTTGCCGGTCTGCATGATGCGCTGGGCGATGCGCCCGGCGAAGTCGCTCTGGAAGAAGTTCAGGCTCTGCTTGAGTACATAGGTGTGGTTCTGCCAGCGGATCAGGCTGGTCATGCCGGGGTTGATGGTCTGGTGCACCAGCAGGTCGTGCAGGCCGAAGAACACCGGGCGCAGCAGCAGGATCACCACCAGCATCCAGATCAGTTCGCCGCTGTGTTCGCTGAAGAAACTGGCATTGGGCGTGCCCTGTGCCAGGTCGATGATGCGGCTGAGGTAGCTGAACATCGCCACCTCGATCAGCGAGGCGACCAGGCCCACCACCAGCAGGGCGACAAAACTTGGCCACACCTGGCGCAGGTAGTACAGGTAGAACGGCCAGACCTGGCCGGGTGGCGACTCGCTGGGCGCGTCGCGGAAGATATCGATCAACTGCTCGAAACGGCGGTACAGCATGGGTGACGACACTCCTGTTTCATCCGACCCTCAGGCGGTTTCACGTCCCTGTGAAGCCTGCGGTCAGTCGATGCGTTTGGCCGACTTGATGTAGACCGGATCGGCCGGTACATCGCGCATGCCTTTCTTGATGGTGGTCGGCGAATTGACGATCTGGTCGACCACTTCCATGCCCTTGGTCACCTTGCCGAATACGGCATAGCCACGGTCACGCCCAGGGTTGAGGAAGTCGTTGTCGGCCACGTTGATGAAGAACTGGCTGGTGGCCGAGTCCGGGTCCTGGGTACGGGCCATGGACAGCGTGCCACGGGTGTTCTGCAGGCCGTTGCCGGCTTCGTTGGTGATCGGGGCTCGGGTGTTCTTCTGCACCATCTGGTCGGTGAAGCCGCCGCCCTGGACCATGAAGCCCGGGATTACACGGTGGAAGATGGTGTTGTTGTAGAAGCCGCTGTCGACGTATTCGAGGAAGTTCTTGGTACTGATCGGTGCCTTCTCGGCATTCAGCTCGATTTCGACCTGGCCGAAGCTGGTGTCCAGCAGTACGTGCGGGGTCTTGTCGGAGGCCATGACGCTGGTGGCGAAGGCGACCGAGCAGGCGGTGAGCAGGAGTTTTTTCAGCATGGGCTCAAAGATCCTTGAGAGGTGGAAGCGGCTGCAAGGAACTGCAGCAGGGTCTGGTTGAAGACCTCGGGTTGGTCGAGGGGTGTAGCGTGCCGGGAATCGTCGATGACCACCAGCCTGGCGTGAGGCATCAGGGCGACGTAGCGTTCTTTCAGTTGTATCGGGGTGTAATCCTGGTCGGCGGCGATCACCAGGGTAGGACAGTGAACCTGGCCGATGCGTTCCTGCACGCCCCAGTCGACGATGGCGTCGAAACTCTTGAGGTACGCACGCTTGTCGTTGCGTGCCCAGCGCTGGGCCATCTTGTGCCGCAGTTCGGCCTGCTGCGGTTTGGGAAACAGCCGCTCGGCCAGGCCCTTGCCGACCGTTTCGACACTGAGCAGGCGCGCCAGGCCCCAGCGCTTGAGCCACCATACCCAGTCACTGCGAGTGCGGCGCTTGACCTCGGGGGCGCTGTTGACGATGCACAGGCTGCGCAGCCACTGCGGGTGGTCGACAGCGAACTGGAAGGCGACCATGCCACCCATGGACAGGCCGACGATGTGCACGGGGCCGGTGTGCAGGTGTTCGAGCAGGGCCAGCAGGTCGGCACTGAAGGTGGCGATCTGGTAGCCGTCGCGTGGCTTGTCGGAGCGGCCGTGGCCGCGGATGTCCATGAGGATTACCCGGTAGTGGCGGCTGAGCACCGGCACCTGCAGCTCCCAGTCCTGGCAGCTGGAGCCCAGGCCATGGAGCAATACCAGGGGTTCGCCCTGGCCGTATTCCTCGTAATGCAGTGTGCATCCTTCGTGTTCGAAATAGGCCATGGGCGCGGTCCTCTCAGGCTTGCGGGGGGGCAGCGAAGGGCACGTCCAGTGGCGCGGTGTCGAAATTGCGCAGCAGGTCGATGAGAATCTGCGTAGCCGGGCCCAAGGTCTTCTCTTTGCTCGAATAAAGGTAGAACAGTGGGTGGCGGCTGCCACCCTGATCCAGCGGCAACGGCTTGAGCACGCCTTCGCGTAGCTCACGCTCGATCATGTGGCGGGGCAGCCAGGCAAAGCCCAGGCCGCTGCTGACGAAGGTAGCAGCAGTGCCCAGGCTACCGACGGTCCAGCGTTGCTCGGCACCCAGCCAGCCGACATCGCGCGGCTGGGCGCGGCCGGAGTCGCGGATTACCACCTGCAACTGGCTTTCCAGGTCCTGGAAGGTAAGTTCGCGGCCCAGGCGGTGCAGGCTGTGTTCGGGGTGGGCGACAGCGACGAACTCTACCGCGCTCAGTTCGGCGCCCAGGTAGCCGCCGATGCTGTAGCTGCTGATGGCCAGGTCGGCGATGCCTTCGTGCATCACTTCCTCGACGCCAGACAGCACTTCTTCACGCAGGCGCACCCGGCAGCCACGGCTCTGCGGCATGAACGCGGCCAGGGCGCGGACCAGGCGGGCACTGGGGTAGGCGGCATCGACCACCAGGCGTACCTCGGCTTCCCAGCCCTGCTCCATGTGGTGGGCAAGGTCTTCGAGCTGGCTGGCCTGTTTGACCAGGTGGCGCGAACGGCGCAGCAGCACACTGCCGGCCTCGGTGAGCACCGCCTTGCGGCCGTCGATACGCAGCAGCGGCACGCCCAGTTGCTCCTGCATGCGGGCCACGGTGTAACTGACCGATGACTGCGAGCGGTGCAGTGCCTCGGCGGCCTGGGCAAACCCGCCGTGATCGACCACTGCCTGCAGGGTTCGCCACTGGTCAAGGGTTACGCGCGGCGCTTTCATCTTTCGCTCCTGTTGTCCTAAGCTGCGCTCTTTCAAGGAGAGCGGCCCATGAAGAAATGTTGTGCGGCAATACTGATGTGCCTGCCCCTCGGGGCCATGGCTTATCCCATCGACGTTGAGAAGGAACTGACCGGGGTAAAGCTCGACTACACCGCCTATGACACGGCTTATGACATTGGCGCCATCACCCTCAACAACTATGGGCAGGTACCGGCCGCGTGCAAGGTGACCTTCCGCAATGGCCCCGAGGCACCAAGGGTGCGCCGGGTGAACGTACCGGCCGGTAAAAGCGTCGATGTCACTGCCAAGTTCAACCGACAGATCATCAAACTTCGGATCGCCTTGAACTGCAGTGCAGAATAAACTGATAAATCGATAGATTGAACCCATTTTTTACGCTTTTTTATCGATAGGTCAACCCGTAATCTCACCTCCATCGAATCGCAACCCTTTTTGCCGATGGAGGCACCCCAATGTCCCGCGTACTGATCATCGAAAGCAGCGCCCGCCAGCAGGATTCCGTTTCCCGTCAGCTGACCCGTGATTTCATCCAGCAGTGGCAGGCCGCCCACCCGGCCGATCAGATCAGTGTGCGCGACCTGGCCGTGAACCCGGTGCCGCACCTGGACGCCAACCTTCTGGGTGGCTGGATGAAGCCCGAAGAACAGCGCAGTGCGGCGGAACTGGACGCCTTGGCCCGCTCCAACGAACTGACCGATGAACTGCTCGCCGCCGACGTGCTGGTGATGGCCGCGCCGATGTACAACTTCACCATCCCCAGCACCCTGAAGGCCTGGCTGGACCATGTGCTGCGTGCCGGCATCACCTTCAAGTACACTCCCACCGGCCCGCAGGGCTTGCTGACCGGCAAGCGCGCCATCGTCCTGACTGCCCGTGGCGGCATCCACGCCGGTGCCACCAGCGACCACCAGGAACCGTACCTGCGCCAGGTAATGGCCTTCATCGGCATCCACGATGTCGACTTCATCCATGCCGAAGGCCTGAACATGAGCGCTGACTTCCACGAGAAGGGCGTCAACCAGGCCAAGGCCAAGCTGGCGGCGGTGGCCTGAGGCTTAGCGAATTCCCAACCCTGACACCTGTTGTTGCTCCTTTGGGTGTACCTGCCCGGCCTGCATGGCCGGGCTTTTTTATGCCAGAAATTTTGTAGGTGCCTGTGCCGGCCTCTTCGCGGGCTTGCCCGCTCCCACATGTACACCGCAGGTCTCAGGTACTGTGATATCCCTGTGGGAGCGGGCAAGCCTGCGAAGAGGCCGGCACAGCCCTTACATTCCTCATGGTTGAACTCATTTGCCGCAACCCGCTAAGGTCGCGGCCTTGATCCACGAGAGGCAACCATGGGCTACCTGATAATCGTCGCGCTGATCCAGGCGTTTTCCTTCAGCCTGATCGGCGAGTACCTGGCCGGGCACGTCGACAGCTACTTTGCCGTGCTCGCGCGCGTGGTGCTGGCTGGCCTGGTGTTCCTGCCGCTGACCCGCTGGCGCCAGGTCGAGCCGCGCTTCATGCGCTCGATGCTGCTGATCGGCGCGCTGCAGTACGGCATCACCTACGTCTGCCTGTACCTGAGCTTTCGCGTGCTCACCGTGCCGGAGGTGCTGCTGTTCACCATTCTCACGCCGTTGCACGTGACGCTGATCGAAGACGCCATGAACCGGCGCTTCAACCCCTGGGCCCTGGTGGCAGCGCTAGTGGCGGTGGCCGGTGCTGCAGTGATCCGCTTCGATACCATCAGCGGCGAGTTCTTCATCGGCTTCCTGCTGCTGCAACTGGCCAACTTCACCTATGCCGCCGGGCAGGTGCTTTATCGCCACCTGGTCGCACGCCACCCCAGCGACCTGCCGCACTACAAGCGCTTTGGCTACTTCTACCTGGGCGCGTTGATCGTGGTATTGCCGGCCTTCCTGCTGTTTGGCAACGCCCAGCACCTGCCGACCACCGATGTGCAGTGGCTGGTGCTGCTGTTCCTGGGCCTGTGCCCGACGGCGCTGGGGCTGTACTGGTGGAACAAGGGCGCATGCATGGTTTCGGGCGGGACGCTGGCGGTGATGAACAACCTGCATGTGCCGGTAGGGTTGCTGCTCAATCTGCTGATCTGGAACCAGGACGAGCCATTGGGCAGGCTGTTCATCGGCGCGGCGGTGATCCTGGCGTCGGTGTGGATGAGCCGCCTGGGTACCCTGACGTTATCAAGCAAGCCATGGCGCAGTCAGCTATGACGCGTTCGTTACTGAACCCAAATTCCGCCGGTCCCTACCCGATAATCAGGGAAACAAAATCGGGAGACCGGCGTGAAGCTAGAAACGCGAAGTATCGAATTTGTCCCACACGCAGAGCGTTATGGCACGCCTAAACGATTGTTCACTATCTGGTTCAGCTCCAACTTCCAGATAACCGCGCTGATGGTCGGCACCCTGGGCATTGCATCGGGGCTAAGCCTTGGCTGGACCTTGTTGGGCCTGCTGGTCGGCAACCTCATCGGTACCGTGTTCATGGCCGCGCACTCTGCCCAGGGGCCTCACCTGGGCGTGCCACAGATGATCCAGAGCCGGGCCCAGTTCGGTGTCCATGGTGCCGCGCTCCCTCTGCTGGTGATGGTCATGGCCGCAGTCCTGTTCCTCGCCGCCAGCGGCGTGCTGATGCGCAATGCCTTGCAGGCGCTGGTGCCCATGAGCGATGACCAGGCGATCGTGGTGGTCGGCTTGCTGACCTTTGTCATCGGCTTTGTCGGCTACGAGCTGATCCACCGCCTGGGCGCGTGGATGAGCCTGTTGTCCACACTGGTTTTTGCCGGCGCCCTGGTGCTGATCCTGCTGCACCCCGGCGACATGGCAACCACGACGGCAGTGAGTACCGGCTTCTCGTTCACCGCCTTCAACCTGATCGTGGCCCAGTCGGCCTCCTGGACGCTGGGGTATGGCCCCTATGTAGCCGATTACTCGCGCTACCTGCCGGCCAACGTCAACCCACGCGCCACGTTCTGGGCCACCTATTGCGGTTGTGCGCTGGGCTCCTTCGCCATGATGGCACTGGGCGCGCTGGTGGCAGTGGCATTGCCGTCGGCACTGGGGCATGACCCGGCCACAGCCATTGCCGCGTTGTTCGGCCCGTGGGCGCCGTTGGCGCTGGCGGTGATAGCGCTGGGGGTGATCCAGTACAACGTGCTGTGTCTGTACAGCGCCTACATGTCGTCGGTCACCATCTTTGGTGCCTTCAAGACCATCCGGCGCGTGACCGCGACGGCCAAGGCCTTGGTAATGGCTGGCCTGACCGCAGCGGCAACGCTGATCGCCATCGCCACCCAATACAATTTCGATACGTTCTTTGCCGACATCCTGATCGGCCAGCTGTACCTGTTGATCCCATGGAGCGCGATCAACCTGGTGGATTACTACTGGGTATGCCGAGGCCACTATGATGTGGGGGCGCTGTATGACTCCAAGGGGCGTTACGGCTGCTTCAATCGTCGAAGCCTGGCGGTGTACGCCGTGTCGATCATCGGTACCATCCCGTTCATGAAACTGTCGTTCTACACGGGCTTCGTGGCCGAGTGGCTGGGGGCGGATATCAGTTGGGCGATGGGGTTGATCCTGGCCGGTGCGCTGTACTGCATGGTCCATGGGCGCGAGAGCAACCGGCTTTCGACAACCATGAATGCGCACCCCTGACTCGGCCCTGACACGGAAAGGGGCCGCTTTGCGGCCCATCGCCGGCAAGCCAGCTCCCACAGGCACCGCGCAAAATTCGAGACGTGTGCAGTACCTGTGGGAGCTGGCTTGCCGGCGATGGGCTGCGAAGCAGCCCAGGCAATCTCAAGCCTCGCTCATGTCTTCCAGCCGACGCGGCACAGGCTCTTGCGATACACGCCCGCTCAACCCCACCCGCATGTCGTTGCCACTTGGCTGCTGATACAGGCTCAAGCCAAACTCCGGCAACACCGCCAGCAGATAATCGAAGATATCCCCCTGAATCCGCTCGTAATCGGCCCACACGGTGGTGGTGGTAAAGCAGTAGATCTCCAGCGGCACGCCCTCGGCGGTGGTCTGCATCTGCCGCACCATGCAGGTCATGTTCGGGTGCACGTTGGGGTGGTTCTTCAGGTAGGCCAGGGCGAACGCCCGGAAGGTGCCGATGTTGGTCAGCTTGCGGCGGTTGGCCGACAGCTCGGCCACTGGCCCCAGGGCTTCGTTCCAGCTTTGCAGTTCCTGGCGCTTGCCCGCCAGATAGTCGCGCAGAAGGCTGACCTGGCTCAGGCGCTGTTCTTCCTCGCGAGTCAGGAACCGCACGCCAGCCGCGTCGATGAACAGGCTGCGCTTGATGCGTCGGCCACCGGACTGCTGCATGCCGCGGTAGTTGCGGAACGACTCGCTCATCAGGCGCCAGGTGGGGATGGAGACAATGGTCTTGTCGAAGTTCTGCACCTTCACCGTGTGCAGGGTGATGTCCACCACATCGCCATCGGCACCCACCTGGGGCATTTCGATCCAGTCGCCCACGTGCAGCATGTCGTTGCTGGTCAGCTGCACACTGGCGACGAACGACAGCAGGGTGTCCTTGTACACCAACAGCAGCACCGCCGACATGGCGCCCAGGCCCGACAGCAGCAACAGCGGCGAGCGGTCGATCAGGGTGGCGACGATGACGATGGAGGCGAAGATCCACAGCATCATCTTGGCCAGTTGCACGTAACCCTTGATCGAGCGGGTGCGGGCGTGTTCGGTGCGGGCGTAGATGTCGAGCAGGGCATCCAGCAGGCACGACAGCGCCATGGTCATGAACAGCAGGGTAAAGGCCAGGGCGACATTGCCGAGGAAGTGCTGGGCAGTGTCGGACAGCTCGGGCACCAGTTTCAGGCCGAACTGCAGCACCAGTGACGGCGTGGTCTGTGCCAGGCGGTGGAAAACCTTGTTGTTGCGCAGGTCGTCCAGCCACTTCAGCGCTGGCTGGCGGGCCAGCAGGCGGGCGCCGTGCAACACCAGGAAGCGTGCCAGGCGGCCGATGACCAGGGAAATGAGCAGCAGCACCGCCAGGCCGATGGCCGCGTGCAGCATCGGATGTTGGTCAAGGGTGCCCCACAGGTCGAGGGAGTCGCGCCAGATTCGTTGGATATCCATGGGCTTGCGTACAGTCTTTGTTGCCAAACGAAGCGCCATTAGAGCGCGGATGGCGACAAAGTTGCCAAAAGAAATTCGGCTAAGGCGGCAGAAAACGTTACCCTATGCAACTGAATTTTCCGCACTTGCCTGAGGTTACCTCCGTGTTCTCCCAATTCGCCCTGCACGAACGCCTGCTTAAAGCCGTGGCCGAGCTTAACTTTGTCGAGCCAACCCCGGTGCAGGCCGCGGCCATCCCCCTGGCCCTGCAAGGGCGTGACCTGCGCGTGACCGCGCAGACCGGCAGCGGCAAGACCGCGGCCTTCGTGCTGCCGTTGCTCAACCGCCTGGTCGACCTGCGCGAACGCCGCGTCGAGATCCGCGCGCTGATCCTGCTGCCGACCCGTGAGCTGGCCCAGCAGACCCTCAAGCAGGTACAGCTGTTCTCGCAGTTCACCTACATCAAGTCGGGCCTGGTTACCGGCGGTGAAGACTTCAAGGAACAGGCCGCCATGCTGCGCAAGGTGCCGGACGTGCTGATCGGCACCCCGGGCCGCCTGCTCGAGCAGCTCAATGCCGGCAACCTCGACCTGTCCCACGTACAGGTGCTGATCCTCGACGAAGCCGACCGCATGCTCGACATGGGCTTCGCCGAGGACATGGAGCGCCTGTGCAAGGAGTGCGAGAACCGCCAGCAGACCCTGCTGTTCTCCGCCACCACCGGTGGTGCGGCCCTGCGCGACATCATCGGCAAGGTGCTGAAAGACCCAGAGCACCTGATGCTCAACAGCGTCTCGCAGCTGGCCGAAGGCACCCGCCAGCAGATCATCACCGCCGACCACGACCAGCACAAAGAGCAGATCGTGCAGTGGCTGCTGGCCAACGAAACCTTCGACAAGGCGATCATCTTCACCAACACCCGCGCCTTGGCCGACCGCATCTACGGCCACCTGGTGGCCAAGGACGTGAAGGCCTTCGTGCTGCACGGCGAGAAGGACCAGAAGGACCGCAAGCTGGCCCTGGACCGCTTCAAGCAGGGCAGCTCCAAGGTGCTGGTGGCTACCGACGTTGCGGCCCGTGGCCTGGACATCGACGGCCTGGACCTGGTGATCAACTTCGACATGCCGCGCAGCGGTGACGAGTACGTGCACCGCGTGGGCCGTACCGGCCGTGCCGGTGGCGAAGGCCTGGCGATCTCGCTGATCACCCACAACGACTGGAACCTGATGTCGAGCATCGAGCGCTACCTCAAGCAGCAGTTCGAGCGCCGGGTGATCAAGGAAGTGAAGGGCACCTACAACGGGCCTAAGAAGGTCAAGGCCTCGGGCAAGGCGGCTGGCAGCAAGAAGAAAAAGGTCGAGAAGAAGACCGGTGACAAGAAGGCGGCCGCCAAGCGCAAGCCAACCGCAAAGCCGAAGGCCAATGCACCGCTGGCCAGCGCCGACGGCCTGGCGCCGCTGAAAAAGCGCAAGCCTGCGGCTGAGTAACCTTCAGTAGCGCTGTTGGTTTCTTCGCGGGCACGCCTGCTCCCACAGGATAATCACAGATATCGAAGGCTGTGTTATCCCTGTGGGAGCGGGCGTGCCCGCGAAGGGGCCAGCACAGGCGACCTCTATTCAGCCTTTTTCTCCGCCTCTTTCAACTCCTTGATCCGCTTGTCGATCAGCTGACACTTGTCGGGCAAATCCTTGCTAGCCGTGCCCAGCTCCATCCCTTGAAGCTCGTCATTGATCTCCTTGGCCTTCTGCGGGTTCTGCTCGGTCAACTGGGTGACCAACCCGGCCAGCTCTTCGCGTTTCTGCGTTGCTTCTTCCGGTGTGCAGGCCCAGGCGGGCAGGGCGCAGGACAGGGCAGTGGCACAGGCAATGGGCAGCAGCAGTTTCATTCTTCTACCTCCGGCGGTGGTGATGCCCGGTGGAGGCATGTGCCTGGCCGTTAGTTCAGCGCCTTCGACCGGTGGCACTTCATGGTCAGCCTGTCCCCAGTTGGGCAACTGACCTGGCCTTGTGAGCCAGTTGCTGCGCCAGTACATGCAAGCACATCAACGCCAGCGCTGAGATATTTCGGAACGCCGGGCAACCTCGGCAGGTCCCAACCTGTGTACACCTTCCGTCCACAGCAGGAGCCCGTAGCCATGAGCATCGCCTACGACTGGGACCTGATCGAGCGTTTGCTGCACGAGGTGCAGAACGGCGCCGGTCACAGCTTCACGCCACGCCCCTATGCCGAGCAGCACGCTGCGGCACTGGCTGCCAAGGGGGAGCCGGTGGGCGACCTGGACCACCTGAAAACCCGTGCCTGCGAGTACGAGAGGCTGTTGTTCGAGCGTGGTTTCATCGAAACCCGACCCGAAGAAGATGGCGGCAATGGCGAGAATTTCGTGCTGACCGAACGAGGCTCGCGGTTGATGAGCCTGATCGACAGCAGCATCCCCGGCTTCGAGCACCCGCGCCAGGTGCTGGACGAGCAGGAGGATGCGCTGGATGAAACCACCTTCGAGCAGGTGTCGGCGAAGGCACAGATCGCCTGAGGTCGTTTTGAGGCTGGCAAGGGCGGCCATGGAAACCCGATAATCGGTAGTTCCTGAATAACTGCCGAGCCCTCGCCCATGCCAATGACCACCGCAGAGGCCCGCTCATGAGCGCGGCCCGCAAGAACCCTGATGCCTTTGCCTTTCAGGTGATGCTGGGGCTGTGCCTGATCTGGGGCTGCCAGCAGGTCCTGATCAAGACTGCTGCCATCGATATCGCGCCGGTGATGCAGGCGGCCCTGCGCAACGGCATCGCCGCCGTCCTGGTGGGCCTGATGCTGTGCTGGCGCGGGGGCTGGGAGCAGGTCGGCAGCACCTGGCGTGCCGGGGTGGTGGCGGGCGGGTTGTTCGGCCTGGAGTTCCTGTTCATTGCCGAGGGGCTGAAGCTGACCTCGGCGGCGCACATGTCGGTGTTCCTCTATACCGCGCCGGTGTTCACCGCGTTGGGCCTGCATTTCAGGCTGCCCAGCGAACGCCTGCGGCTGCTGCAATGGCTTGGGATCCTGTTGGCCTTCGGCGGTATTGCCATGGCGTTTGCCGGCGGCATGTCGTTCGAGCACATGGATGGCCGCACCCTGCTGGGGGATGCCTTTGGCGTGATCGCCGGGCTGGCCTGGGGGGCGACCACGGTGGTGGTGCGCTGCTCGCGGCTGTCGGAAGCACCAGCGACCCTGACCCTGTTCTATCAGCTGGCGGTGGGCTTTGCCGGGTTGCTGCTGATTGCCTTGCTCAGCGGCCAGATCGGCGCGGTGACGCTGACGCCGCTGGCGATGGGCAGCGTGCTGTTCCAGGGGATTGTGGTGTCGTTCATCAGCTACCTGACCTGGTTCTGGTTGCTGCGCAAATACCTGGCGTCGAACCTGGCAGTGTTCTCGTTCATCACCCCGCTGTTCGGGGTGACCTTTGGCGTTTTGTTGCTGGATGAGCCGCTTAGCCTGAACTTTGTGGTTGGTGCGTTGATGGTGCTGCTGGGGGTGGTGCTGGTGAGTGCCGAGCCTTGGGTCAAGCAGCAATTGCGGCGGATTGTGGGATGATCGATAACCTGTACCGGCCTCTTCGCGGGCTTGCCCGCTCCCACAGGTACTGCACAGGTCTTGAAGATTTTGCGGCCCCTGTGGGAGCGGGCGAGCCCGCGAAGAGGCCGGCACAGACAGTCACGATTCAGGATGCAGCCTTGGCCTGACAGGCGTTGCCCTGCTGTGCAGAGCTGCCAAACAGCACCAGCCCCCCAGCCACCACCAACCCACCCGCGGCCACCATCAGCGCGGGCTGCAACCCGCCGCTGTAATGGCTGCTGACCGCTGCCAGCAGCGGCCCGCTCAACTGCCCCAGGGCAAAGCAGGCTGTCAGCAGCCCGGCATTGCGCTGCGTGGCATGCGGCGCCAGCTCCCGCGAACGTTGCATCACCAGTTGCATGCAGGCCAGGAATGGCCCGCCACAAAGCACCACGCCCAACGCCAGCCCGACACCTCCGCCCATCAGGCAGGCCAGCACACCCAGCCCCTGCAGCCACAGGGTGGCGGTGAGCCAGGTCGCAGTTCGGGCGCCACGCCGCAGGCTCACGAGCAGAACCCCCAGCGCCGCCGCCAGGCCGAATGCCGGCCAGAACAGGTCTGCGAGCCACTGCCCGTGGAACTGCTGGTTGGCCATCTGCGACAGGAAGGTGGCCGGCAGGATGTAACCTACGCCATACAGCGCATATACCAGCCCCAGGCGACCGATGCCGACACTTCGGGTCGGGCCTAGGTGTGCAGCGGGCGATACCGGCGCGGCTTGCAGCGCCCTGGGCAGCCAAGGCCGCACCGCCAGCAGCATCACCAGCGCGGCCACGGCATAGATCAGCCACAGTGCTGCCGAGCCGAGCCCCCACAAATGCGCCACCAGCGCCAGCAAACCAGTCAGCGCAATGCCCAGGCCGGGCCCCGCGAACACCAGGGCACCCAGGCGCTGGCGGTTGTCGGCATTGGCCACCTGTTGGCTCAGGCTGGTGATCATCACCAGCCCCCAGGCGCTGGCCACGCCGGTGCCGAAGCGCAGCAGCAGGTGGCTCCAGAACCCGTCTGCGGCCCATGAGGCCAGAGTCAGCAGTACGCAAAGCCACAGCCCGCCGTGCAGGCGCAGGCGCACCTGGCCCGGCGAGCGGGCGAACATGGCATCTACCGCGCCGATGAAGTAACCCAGGTAGTTGGCTGCGGCCACCAGCCCGGCGACCGTCAGGTCGAACTGGCCTTCGGCGATCAGTTGCGGCAGCTGCGGGGTCAGGGCGAAACGGCCGATGCCCATGGCCATCATCAGCGCCACGGCGCTGGCCAGCAGTTGAATGAGTGGCGACATGACAAGTCTCCTGCACGGATGTAAGCGATGGCTGGCAGGTTAGGGCGGTTTCTTTTTCAATAAAATTGAATAATGATGATCAAGTTGTTCTGTTTTGGAGAATACCGTGGAATTCAGCCAACTGCGTATCTTCCAGGCCGTGGCCGAGGAAGGTTCGGTCACCCGCGCCGCAGAGCGCCTGCATCGGGTGCCGTCGAACCTGTCGACGCGCTTGCGCCAGCTTGAAGAGCAACTGGGTGTCGAGCTGTTCCTGCGCGAGCGCCAGCGCCTGCAGCTGTCGCCCGCGGGCAAGGTGCTGCTGGATTACGCCAACCGCATGTCAGCCTTGCGCGACGAGGCGCTGGCCGCCGTGCGGGGCGGCCAACCGGCCGGGGACTTCGTGCTGGGGACCATGTACAGCACGGCGGCGACCCATTTGCCGGGGTTGCTGGCGCGTTATCACCAGGCCTACCCGGCGGTTAACTTGCAGGTGCGTGCGGCGCCCAGTGGCGAGTTGCTGGAAGGCCTGCTCAACCACACCTTGGACGCGGCCCTGGTGGACGGGCCACCGAGCCTGGCCGGGCTGGATGGCGTGCCGCTTTGCGATGAGCAGTTGGTGCTGATCACCAGCCCCGAGCACCCTGCGGTACACACTGCCAAGGATGTGGCCGGCAAGGCGGTGTTCACCTTCCGCCAGGGCTGCTCGTACCGTATGCGCCTGGAGGCCTGGTATGCCCATGCCCATACGCCCATGGGCAGGGTGATGGAGATCGAGTCGTACCAGAGTATGCTGGCCTGCGTGATCGCTGGCGCGGGTGTGGCGATGATGGCCAGGTCGATGCTCGACAGCCTGCCCGGGCGCGACCGGGTGCGGGTGCACCAGCTGCAGGCACCGTTCGATCAGGCGGTCACTTGGTTGATGTGGCGCCAGGGCATGCGCGGGGCAAATTTGCAGGCCTGGATCGACCTGCAACAAAGCGAAACGATTAACCAGTCGTCGGAATGCGCCGTTACGGCTTGATCCGTATCAAAATGGCCCGTATCTGTAGCTTTAGAGGCATGCGTAATACAGGACATAGGGCTATGATCTGTATGAAACATCGCAGGATTGAATTGCCGTGAGGCTGACCCGTCAAGGGGGCATTATGAATAAACCACTGTCCAACTGGCTCCATGACCTGGCTGTCGCCTTGGGGCTGATTCCACCACCCTTGCAGCCGGTGCCGATCCCGACTGATGAAGAGCAGCGCAAACGCCAACCGCGTCGTCGCTGATACAGACAAAGGCCGCTGCACCTGGGTGGGTGCAGTGGCCTTTTAGTGTCTGCCAGTTGTGTGTTGCCTGTACCGGCCTCTTCGCCGGCTTGCCCGCTCCCACAGGTACCCCACAGCACTCGAGGCCTGTGATATTCCTGTAGGAGCGGGTTTACCCGCGAAAGGGCCAGTAAAGGCAGCCGGGACCTATCAGGCCAGCTTAACCGCCGCCACCGATTTACGCGATATCAGGCTGACCACCACAAAGCTCACCAGACCAACCGCCAGGCTGTAGTAGATCGGCGTATTGGCCTCCAGCCCATCCTTGAACATGAACAGCAGCGCGGTGGCAAAGCCCAGCGACATGCTGGCGATAGCCCCGGCGGTGGTAGCGCGCTTCCAGAAAATCGCCCCGATCAGCGGGATCAGCATACCGCCGACCAGCAGGTTGTAGGCCAGGGTCAGGGCGTTGATCACATCGTTCACCACCAGGGCAATGCCCAGCACCACCAGGCCGGTGAGCAGGGTGAACAGGCGGCTGACGCCCAGGCTCGACGCCTTGCCGCCACGCAGTTTGGGCAGCAGGTCTTCGGTCAGGGTGGTGGACGCAGCCAGCAGGCCGGCGCTGGCGGTGGACATCATGGCGGCTAGCGCCGCTGCCATCAGCAGGCCACGGATGCCATCGGGCAGCGTGGTCTTGATCATCTCGGCAAAGGCATTGTTCGGGTTGGCCAGGTCGGGCATCAGCACATGCGCAGCCATGCCGATCGCGGCGCAGGCCAGGCCGTACAGTATGCAGTACACACCGGCGGTGGTGCCGGCACGCTGGCAGACCTTCTCGTCACGGGCAGTGAACACCCGCTGCCAGATGTCCTGGCCGATGAGGATGCCGAAGAAGTAGATCAGGAAGTAGGTGATGATGGTGTCCCAGCCAATGGTGGTCAGCTGGAAGCTGGCCGCCGGCAGCTTGGCCACCAGGGTGTCCCAGCCACCGGCCTTGTACAGGCACACAGGCAGCAGGATGAACATCAGGCCGACGGTCTTGATCACGAACTGGACGATGTCGGTCAGCGTCAGCGACCACATGCCGCCAATGGTCGAGTACAGCACCACCACACCACCGCCCAGCAGCAGCGAGGCCCAGAACGGCAGGTCGAGCAGCACCTGCAATACGGTGGCCATGGCCAGGGTCGAGGTAACGCCGATCATCAGTGCGTAGGCCAGCATGATCACGGCGCTGGCCTGGCGTGCGGCCGGGTTGTAGCGCTGTTCCAGCACCTGGGTCACGGTGAAGATGCGCAGGCGCAGCAAGGGTTTGGCCAGCAACAGGTTGAGGGCGATGATGCCCAGGCCCAGGGCTGCGCACAGCCAGAAGCCGGAGATGCCGTGGACGTAGCCCAGGCGTACGGTGCCGACGGTGGAAGCGCCACCGAGTACGGTGGTGGCCATGGTGCCCATGTACAGGACCGGGCCGAGGTTGCGCCCGGCCACCAGGTAGTCCTCATGGGTTTTCGCGCGCCGCATGCCGTACCAGCCAAGCCCGAGCATGCCGGCGGTATAGATCATTACAACAATGATGTCCAAGGCCATTGGGGGTCTCCCGATTATCTTTATTATGGCGAGATCGACCACGCGGGCGGGTTCACGGCGCCCGGCGGTCTTGTCGTGTTGTTGGCGGGCCTCTGTGGCCCTCCCTCATGGCTCCTGCCGGGGTATAGCGGTATTAACGACGCACTACGCCCGGTAGCACGCAGAGCATCTCGAACAGCAGGTTGGCACCGAGCAGCGAGGTGTTGCCGGTGGTGTCGTAAGGCGGGGAGACTTCGACGAGGTCACAGCCGATCAGGTCCAGGCCGTGGCAGCCGCGAATGATCTCCATCGCCTGGATGGTGGTCAAGCCGCCGATTTCCGGGGTACCGGTGCCGGGAGCCCAGGCCGGGTCGATGCCATCGATGTCGAACGACAGGTACACCGGGCCACCGCCGACCTTTTCGCGCACTTCGGCCATCAGCGGTTCCAGCGACTTGTGCCAGCACTCTTCGGCCTGGACTACACGGAAGCCCTGGCGGCGGCTCCAGTTGAAGTCATCGGCGGTGTAGCCCTGGGCGCGCAGGCCGATCTGCACCACGCGCTCGCAATCGAGCAGGCCTTCTTCCACGGCACGGCGGAAGGTGGTGCCGTGGGCAATCTTCTCGCCGAACATGTGGTCGTTGACGTCGGCGTGGGCATCGATGTGCACCAGGCCGATCTTGCCGTGCTTCTTGTGCAGCGCGCGCAGGATCGGCAGGGTGATGGTGTGGTCGCCACCCAGGGTCAGCGGGATGATGTTGTGCTCGAGGATCTCGTCATACGCTTCTTCGATGATGCGCACGGCGTCCAGCAGGTTGAAGGTGTTGATCGCCACGTCACCGATGTCGGCCACCGAGAGCGAGTCGAACGGTGCAGCTCCCGTGGCCATGTTGTACGGGCGGATCATCACCGATTCGGCGCGGATCTGACGCGGGCCGAAACGGGTGCCGGAGCGCAGCGAAGTACCGATGTCCAGTGGCACGCCGATGAAGGCGGCGTCCAGGCCTTGGGCACTTTGCAGGTGGGGGAGACGGAGCATGGTGGCGATGCCGCCGAAACGCGGCATTTCGTTGCCGCCCAGTGGTTGGTGGAGGATCTTGTCCACGGTGGGCCTCATCAGTCGGTCGATTGTTCTGTTTGTTCGAACCTGTGCCGCCGCGCGCCTTCCAGGTGTGGTCTTGCCGGCGGGCAGGGACATTTCGGCCAAGTCTGCTGAAGGTAGTGCCGGGGAAAAATCGCTACCGGCAAATACTTAGTTCAGGAATTTCTGAACTAAAGGCGGCAGAGCGGTTAGACTGCGCGCTAATACCCCCTGCGGAACCGTTGCACCATGGCCTCGACCTTGCCCGACCTGAAACTGCTGCGCATCTTCGTCAGCGTGGTGCGCCACCAGGGCTTTGCCAATGCCCAGCGCGAGCTGAACCTGTCGACCTCGGCCATCAGCACCTACATGAGCCAGCTGGAAGGTGCCCTGGGGATCGTGCTGTGCCACCGTGGCCGTGGCGGCTTCAGCCTGACCAGCAAGGGCGAGCTGTTCCACCAGGAAACCCTGCGCCTGCTGGCCGAGCTGGACGGCTTCGAACAGTACGCCGCCGCCCTCAAGGGCGAGTTGCGTGGCACCCTCAACCTGGGGGTGATCGATTCCACGGTCGGTGACAGGGCCTTGCCGCTGGCCGAAGCCATTGGCGCCTACAGCCAGGAACACCCGGCGGTGCACCTGCACTTGTCGGTATCCAGCCCTTACGAGCTGCAACTGGGCGTGCAGGACAACCGTCTGGACCTGGCGATCGGGGCGTTCTCCTCGCGCATGAGCGGGCTGCTCTACCAGCCGCTGTACCGTGAGCAGCACTGGCTGTACTGCAGCAGCCGCCACCCGTTGTATGCCGAACGGCGCATCCCCGAGCAGGTGGTGACCCAGCAGCGCATGGTCGGGCGTGGCTACTGGAGCCAGGCCGAACTGGCCCGGCATGGCTTCAAGCACAGCGCGGCGACGGTGGAGAGCATGGAGGCGCAGTTGATCCTGATCCTGTCCGGGGCCTACATCGGCTACCTGCCCGAGCACTATGCCCAGGCCTGGGTCGACAAGGGCGACTTGCGCGTGCTGTCGCCGTCGACCTTCGGCTACCAGGCACCGTTCTCGCTGATCATTCGCCGCGGGCGCAGCCGTGAGCCATTGATCCAGACCTTCCGCGACCTCCTCAAAAGCCAGCTCAACGTGGGCTGAAGCCCGGCATATGCTGTATTTCGTCGGCACCCGTTAAATTGTTGGTGCTGTCGACCGACAACATAATGGCGTCCTGCTATATATCAAATTTGCGTGTGCTGCTGTCTACCTCCCTTTCATCCTGCAAGGATTGCCCAAGATGCGCATGAATTTGCCCGTCACTGAGCACGAAAGAACCTTTCCCAACGATCAACGCCTGATTTCCACCACTGACCTCAACAGCCGCATCACTTACTGCAACGACGCTTTCGTGGCGATCAGCGGGTTCACCTACGACGAGCTGGTCGGCCAACCCCACAACCTGGTGCGCCACCCGGACATGCCGCCGGCAGTGTTCGGCCACATGTGGGAAACCATCAAGCAAGGCAAACCGTGGATGGGGGTCGTCAAGAACCGGGCGAAGAACGGTGATTACTACTGGGTCAGCGCCTACGTCACGGCCATCTACGAGCAGGGCCGCATCAGTGGCTACGAGTCGGTGCGCTCGGTGCCCACTCGCGAGCAGATCCGTCGCGCCGAGGCGTTGTATGCGCGCCTGCGGGCCGGCCGCACACCGGTGCCGTGGGCGGCCCGCCTGCTGCATGGCCTGGGCCACGGTTGGCCATTGATAGGTGCGGGACTGCTGTCGGCGGCGGGCTACCTGTGGCTACCGCCCTACGCGGCGCTCGGGGTGCTGATGGCCAGCCTGCTGCTGGCCTGGTATCTGGTCGAGCACCGGCAGAACCAGGCGGTCCGGCGCACGCTGGCCGAGCATCCCAAGGCCTTCACCAGCCCACTGGTGGCACTGACCTACAGTGATAACCCAGGCCTGCAGGGCCAGCTGGATCTTGCCATCATCAGTGAAGAAGCACGCCTGCAAACGGCCTTGACCCGCCTGGTGGATGCCGGGGTCGGGGTGAAGTCGCGGGCAGCGCAGTCGTCCGATTTGTCCGATGCCCAGGCACAGATGCTCGACCGCCAGCGCAACGAGACCGACCAGTCCGCCGCCGCCATCGCGCAGATGGCGGCGACCATCCAGCAGGTTACCCACAACGTGCAGAGCACGGCGCACGCAGCGGGCGATGCCGACCAGCTGGCGCAACAGGGCAGCGAGCTGGCGATGCAGAGCCTGCAAGCCATGGGCAGCATGAGCAATGCGGTCAACGACATCGGCCAGGCGGTCAATGCCCTGGCTGAGCAGACCCAGTCGATCGGCAGCGTGGTCGATGTGATTACCTCGATCGCCGAGCAGACCAACCTGCTGGCGCTCAACGCAGCCATCGAGGCGGCGCGTGCCGGCGAACAGGGGCGCGGGTTTGCCGTGGTGGCCGACGAGGTGCGTTCGCTGGCCCAGCGCACCCGTGCCTCGACCGAGGAGATCCACCAGATCATCGCCTCGTTGCGCGCCGGGGCAGCGCGCGCGGTCAGCACCGCCAGCCGCGGCGAGCAGATCTCGCGGGACAGCGTGCACAGCGTCGAGGCGGTGCAGGCAGCGTTGAGCGGGATTGCCCAGGCGGTCAGCCGCATCACCGGCATGAGCCAGCAGATGGCGACGGCGTCGGAGCAGCAGAGCCATGTGGCCGAGGACATCAACCAGCAGATCGTGCGCATAGCCCACCTATGCGACCAGAGTGCCGGGCAGGCCAGGCAGGGCGCGGAAATCAGCCAGGACCTGGAGCGCATGGCGGAATACCTGCATAGCCTGGCAGAGCGGTTCAACCGTTGAGATCGCCGGGGCCGCTTTGCGGCCCTTTCGCCGGCAAGCCAGCTCCCACAGGTATTGCACAAGGCTCAGGCCTGTGGTGATCCTGTGGGAGCTGGCCTGCCGGAGAAAGGCCCGCAAAGCGGGCCCCGGTTCTGTGGCAAACTGTTCCCGCCAAGGAGAACCCCATGCCCAGACCCCGCTGCGAGCGCTGCCAGCGCCCGCTCGACCATTGCCTCTGCCCACTGATCCCCGCGCTCGACAGCCGTACCCGCGTCATCCTGCTGCAGCACCCCAGTGAAACCGCCCATGCCCTGAATACCGCCCGCCTGGCCGCCCTTGGCCTGAACAACGCCGAGTTGCGGGTAGGCGAGGTATTCGATGACCTGAACGAATTGCTGGCGACCCCCGGTTACCGGCCGGCCCTGCTGTTCCCGGGCGACGACGCCCAGAGGTTGGTGGCCTATGGCAAGACGGACGACAAACCCTTGCTGTTGATCGTACCCGACGGCACCTGGCGCAAGGCACGCAAGCTGTTGTACCTGAACCCATTGCTGGAGGCGTTGCCGCGAGTGACGCTGGGGGCTGTCGCGCCTTCACGCTACCGCTTGCGCAAGGCGCCGGAGGCGGGGGCGTTGTCGACTATCGAGGCGGTGGTGGGGGCGCTCAATGCGCTTGAGCAACCGGCCTGTTTCGATGCATTGCTGGCGCCGTTCGAGGCATTGATCGAAGGGCAGATCAGGGCCATGGGCGAGGAGACGTTCCGGCGCAACCATGGCAGCGAGTAGGGGCTGGGGGCTGCCTTGCAGCCCATTCGCAGCACAAGGCTGCTCCTACAGGAAAGCGCGCAACATCTGTAGGAGCAGCCTTGAGCTGCGAATGGGCCGCAAAGCGGCCCCGGCTATCTCGAACCCGATCAACGCATATCAGGCAAACGTGCCTCGGTGCGTACTTCGGTGGTAGCCAGCGCTTCCGGTGGCAGCGAAATACGTTGCTTGGTCAACAGCTCGCCCATGGTCGCCAGCACGCGGTAGCGCGAGAACTCCTCGGTATAACGCACCTCGGTGTAGCGGCGGTCGGCGTTGTACAGCTCGTTTTCACTGTCGAGCACGTCGAGCAGGGTACGTTGGCCCAGGCCGAACTGGTCCTGGTAGGCGGCACGCACGCGCTTGGTGGTCTCGGCGTATTCACGCGCAGTCGGCAGCTGCTTGCTGGCGTTGTTCATGGCGTTCCACGCCAGGCTCAGGTTTTCGGTCAGCTCACGCAGGGCGTTATTGCGGATGTCCAGGGCCTGGTTGATCTTGTGCGCGTCGGACTGCAGGCGAGCCTTGTCGCTGCCGCCGCGGAACAGGTTGTAGTTCATCTCCACGCCGGCTTGCCAGTCGTTGTTGTTGTGGCCTTTCTCGCCACCGGTGTTGTTGTTGGCACCGGTAGCCAGAATGGCGTCGAAGCGTGGGTAGAAGGTCGACTTGGCCACTTCGTATTGCTGCTCGGCAGCATTGACGTCAGCCTGGGCAGACTTGATGTACGGGTTGTTCTGACGCATGCCGTCGCGGGCTTCATCGAGGGTGCCAGGCACCTCGCCCTTGATGGACTGCGGGCTTTCCAGCTCGTCCGGCATGCGGCCGACGACGCTGAAGAAGTTGGCTTCGGCATCGGCCAGGTCGACTTCGGCGGTGTCCAGGTTGTTTTCCGCCAGGGCGCGACGTGCGCGGGACTGGTCAAGGTCGGCGGTGCTGCCGACGCCGCGCTCGTTGCGCAGGCCGATCTGGTCGTTGACGCGCAGGTGGGCTTGCAGGTTGTTCCTGGCCAGGGTCACCAGTTCACGGCGTTTGAGCACTTCCAGGTACACCTCGACTGCACGCAGAGCGACATCCTGGGCAACGGCCTGGGTGTAGTAGGCGCGGGAGGTGGAGACCGCTTCGGTGCGGCCCACTTCATTCGAGGTGTTGAAGCCGTCGAAGATCATCTGCCGCAGGCGCAGCTCGGACTGGGTGTAGTTGAGGGTTTCCTTGTTGTGGTTGCCCTCGGCACGCGTCGTGGTGTTGTCAGAACGCTGGCGGCCATAGCCTGCGACCAGATCCACGGAAGGGTAATAGCCACCACGCGCAAACTTAACATCTTCATCGGCAGACAGCTTGCTGTTGCGGTTGGAGCTGACCTGCGGGTGGTAGTCCACGGCGCTCTGGACAGCCTCGGTGATCGACATCGCCTGTACGTTGGCACTCGCCAGGGCCAACAGTAATGCACTGGTGATGGGGTTCAAAACGCGCATGGTACATCTCCCTGATCCTGGAATTGATCCTGCTATTCGCCAAAAAAATGACGATAAAGTTATTTCATATAGTGTTGCAGGTTTTTAATAACACAGCTAAGTACATTCAACGCGATAGACAAGAAGATTTATTCATATCAAATTGCCATAATCTAATTAAATAATCTAACAGGCTCGCAGTTGAACCTTGGAAATGGCGGCGTAAAGCTCCATTAAGGCCAATGAATACAGGGCTTTAACCGACTTCCAGAATCATTTCGGATAAGGGAAGCACGAATTAGGCGAAAGTGATATTTGGCGACAGAATATTGTCACTTTGGCTTGTGCAGGGTTTTCTGGCTGAGGATATACAGGCTTACCAGGACGGCACTGGACAACATGAAGATGCGTGCCCAGAACAGGGGCACCAGATAGCACGACAGGCCGATGCTGGCCCACATCAGGCCGATGGCGTAGACCTTGCCCTTGAGGGGGATACCTTCACCACTGAGGTAGTCACGGATCCATGGCCCGAGCTTGGGGTGATGAACCAGCCAGTGGTGAAAGCGCGGCGAACTGCGGGCAAAGCAGGCAGCCGCCAATAGCAGGAACGGGGTGGTGGGCAATACCGGCAGGAATATCCCCAACACCCCCAACGCGACGCTGAGCCAGCCGGTGGCCAGCAGCAGGTAGCGCACAGGCGACTTAGTGGTGACGTGGCTTGAGCAGTGCCGGCTTTTCGTCAGGGGCATGCAGCAGCAGGAACAGCGCCGTCAGTGCTTCGGGGATCTGTACGATCATGTCGTCCTGCAGGTTGGCGTTGCTGGCGATGTCGGCGAACTCCGGTTGCTCGTCGAACAGGCCCGAGCCGACCATGATCGGCAGCAGCATCTCGCTGACTTCTTCCTCGGCGTTTTCGAACCAGGCCTCTTCACGCAGGAATACGCCTTCCATGAAGCCGATGCACCAGCCGCGCAGGTCGGAATCGTCCGGCTCTTCGGTCAGGTCGAGGTCGCACGGCAGCTCGAATTCATCGTCGCTGGCCAGCTGGCGGGCGATGTGTGCCTTGAGCGCTACCAGGGTGGCCTCGATCTCGGTGCGCTGAGCGTCGCTGGCGTAGTGCGGCTCTTCGGCGAACAGGGCGTCGATCCATTCGCGCTCGGGCACTTCCTCGGCATTGATCGACAGGGCGGTGAGGTAGCCGTGGGCGGCGACATAGTCCAGCGCTTCTTCGTGCAGCTCGTCGGCGTCGAGGAAGGCTTGCAGGCGGGTCAGTTGCTCGGCGAAGGACATTACAGGGCTACCTTGGGGAATAAACGATAACGAATTCTAGCACCTTGCGACGGCAGCGGGGTAAAGGGAACGTCTATCGCCGTGGTGCCCTGCGCGGGGCGGTGCTGCGGTATACTCCGCGATTTTTCATCCAGGGGCAGGATTTGCCGGCCGCCTGGCAAAAACCGCTTACGCATTTGGCGTGTGCGGGGCGGGTTTTTCGTCCAGCCTGTATCCGGGATGGTACGGCGATTTGTGGAGTTGCACATGCTCGAACAGGCTCAGCGCGTTCTCAAGGACGTCTTTGGCTACGACAGTTTCCGCGGGCGCCAGGCAGCGATCATCGACTGCGTGGCTAATGGCGGCGATGCCCTGGTGCTGATGCCCACCGGCGGCGGCAAGTCGTTGTGTTTCCAGGTGCCGGGGCTGCTGCGTCCGGGCCTGACAGTGGTGGTCTCGCCACTGATCGCGCTGATGGACGACCAGGTCGCCACGCTCGACGAACTGGGTGTGCCGGCTGCCGCGCTGAACTCCACGCTGACCCCCGAGCAGCAGCGTGACCTGGCCGGGCGCCTGCGCCGTGGCGAAGTGAAGATGCTGTACCTGGCACCGGAACGCCTGGTGCAGCCGCGCATGCTCGACTTCCTGCGTGATCTGGATATCTCGCTGTTCGCCATCGACGAGGCCCACTGCGTGTCGCAATGGGGCCACGATTTCCGCCCCGAATACCTGCAACTGGGCCAGTTGGCCGAGCTGTTCCCGCATGTGCCGCGCATAGCGCTGACCGCCACCGCCGACATGCGCACCCGTGAAGAGATCGTCCAGCGCCTGCACCTGCAAGGCGCCGAACGCTTCCTGTCGAGTTTCGACCGGCCCAACATCTTCTACCGCATCGTGCCCAAGGAGGCGCCGCGCAAGCAGCTGATGGCCTTCCTCGGCGAACGCCGCGGCAACGCCGGTATCGTTTATTGCCTGTCACGCAAGAAGGTCGACGAAACCGCTGCCTTCCTCTGTGACCAGGGCTTCCCGGCGCTGCCGTATCATGCCGGCCTGGCAGCCGAGACGCGCGCGGCCAACCAGCACCGTTTCCTCAACGAGGAAGGCCTGATCATGGTCGCCACCATTGCCTTCGGCATGGGCATCGACAAGCCGAACGTGCGTTTTGTTGCCCACCTTGACCTGCCCAAGTCGCTCGAGGCGTACTACCAGGAGACCGGCCGTGCCGGCCGTGACGGGCTGCCGTCCGATGCCTGGATGGCCTACGGGCTGCAGGACATGGTCATGCTCAAGCAGATGCTGCAGAACTCCGAAGGGGACGAGCGCCACAAGCGCATCGAGCAGCACAAGCTCGATGCCATGCTGGCCCTGTGCGAAGAAACCCGCTGCCGCCGCCAGTCACTGCTGGCCTATTTCGACGAAACCCTCGAGCAACCGTGCGGGCACTGTGACAACTGTGTCGACCAGGTGCAGACCTGGGATGCCACCGAGCCTGCCCGCCAGGCGCTGTCGGCGGTGTTCCGCACCGGCCAGCGCTACGGCGTCGGGCACCTGGTCGACGTGCTGCTGGGCAAGGACACCGAAAAGGTGCGCAATTTCGGCCACGAAAAACTCTCGGTTTTTGGCGTCGGCAAGGGGCTGGCCGAGGTCGAGTGGCGTTCGCTGTTCCGTCAGCTGGTGGCGCGCGGCCTGGTCGACATCGACCTGGAAGGCTACGGTGGCCTGCGCCTGTCCGACAGCTGCCGGCCGCTGCTGCGGGGCGAGGTGACCTTGCAGCTGCGCCGTGACCTCAAGCCGCAGACCACCGCCAGGACGTCGTCGTCCAGTGGCGGCAGCCCGGCCAGCCAGCTGGTGCGTGCCGAAGAGCGCGAGCTGTGGGAAGCACTGCGTACCCTGCGGCGCAAGCTGGCCGAGGAGCACAGCGTGCCGCCCTATGTCATCTTCCCCGACTCGACGCTGCTGGAGATGCTGCGCAGCCAGCCGGTCAGCCTCAGCGACATGGCCCAGGTCAGCGGCGTGGGTGCGCGCAAGCTGGAGCGTTATGGCCAGGCCTTCCTCGAGGTGCTGAACAATAGCGGTGGCACCGAAGAAGCACCGAAAGTGGTGCTCGACCTGCGCCACGAACTGGTCAGCCTGGCACGCGCCGGCATGACCCCGGCGCAGATCGCCGGCCAGCTCAACTGCAGCGAGAAGAACGTCTACAGCCTGCTGGCCGAGGCGCTGGGCCGCCAGGAACTGAGCCTCGAGCAGGCCCTGGACCTGCCGGAAGACCTGTTGATGGAAGTGCAGGATGCCTTCCTCGATGGCGAGGGCGAGCTGCCACCGGTGTCTGCGATCGTGCCGCTGTTCGGGGGGCGGGTGCCGGAGGGCGTGCTGTACTGCGTGCGGGCTGCGCTGGCGGCCGAGTTCGAGCTGTAAGTGGTGACAGGATCGGAGGCAGAACTGCCATCTGCTGACCTTTGTCATGTTTTTTGACGATTATCGAATATTCCAGGGTGCCCGAGCCTTGCCTCGTGGGGCGGGCCATGGTTAGCTGCCTAATAATTAGATCTATTCAATGAGTTGCTTATGCCCCTGACCGACAACCAACACCGCTTCGGCATGCAGCTGGCCCAGATGTCCCGGGGTTGGCGTGCCGAGCTGGACCGCCGCCTGGCCGGGCTCAACCTGTCACAGGCACGTTGGCTGGTGTTGCTGCACCTGGCCCGTTTCGAAGAGGCCCCGACCCAGCGTGAGCTGGCCCAGAGCGTGGGCGTCGAAGGCCCGACCCTGGCGCGCCTGCTCGATAGCCTGGAAGCGCAGGGGCTGGTACGCCGGCAGGCGGTGCTGGAGGACCGACGGGCGAAGAAAATTGTGCTGTGCCCGCCGGCCAAGCCGCTGATCGACCAGATCGAGACCATTGCCAATCAACTGCGGGTAGAGCTGTTCACCGGGGTGGATGAGGCGGAGCTGCAGGTGTGCATGCGGGTGCATGCCAAGATCCTGGCCAACCTGGAGAAATCCTGATCAACCTGCACCCGCGATCGTTGTAGGAGCAGCCTTGTGCTGCGAAGAGGTCATTCCAGGCACAGAACATCTTCTGTCAAACCTGCCTCTTCGCAGCACAAGGCTGCTCCTACAGGTTCAGTGCAGGCCCTAGAAGGTATGCCCAAGGTTCAGGTACACCGCCTGCTCATGCGCACTGTTGGCACCATAAGTGAAGTTCAAGGGCCCCAGCGGCGTCTCCAGCCCCAGGAAGATGCTCGCCGCATTGATGTACCCACTGTCGAACTCGTTGTCGTTGTTCCACGCCCGCCCTCGCTCCAGCGACCCGCCGATGTACAGCGGGAAGTCCAGCGGTACGTAGGCCCGTGGCGTCAGGCGGCGGTAGTAGACCATGCGCATCAGGCTCACGTTCTGCCCCGACACCGAGTCCTGGCGAAAGCCTGACAGCTCCCGCGCGCCACCCAGCACGAAGCTCGACGTCACCACCTCGGTATCATCCAGCGTGCGCCCGTAGCGCCCGCCCAGAACGAAGGTGTTCGGCCCGCTGCTGATGGCCTTGTCCAGGTTGAACATCCACTGCCGGTAATCCTGGTCAGAATCCAGAGACTGGTCATACTTGCGCAAGGTCAGGCCGATATCCTCGCCGCTGTGCGGGAAGTACACATTGTCCAGGGTGTCGAACGAGTACTTCAGCTCGTAGAAACCTTCGTTGAAACTGACCTTGGGCAGGTCCTGGTCGCCGATGCGCACCTCGGCCTCGCCCCAGGCCTTGCCCACGCCCAGGCGCACTTCACCGTTGGTACCGATCTGCCGCCCCACGTTAAGGCCAAAACCGTAACGCTCCAGGCGGTACTCGGCTACCGGGTCGTTGTCCAGGGTGGCTTCGATGTTCTGCGAGCTGAAGTCCAGGTACGGTGCGATGAAATAGCGCGAGCCCACGTCCAGCGGCTGGTAGAACTCGCTGTACAACTCCTGCTGGTCGCCGATCTGGCCACGGGTCAGCCATTCGGCGCCGAGGCTGTTGATGCCGTTTACCCGGTAGCTGGCGCCCAGATTGAAGGCGCTGTCGCCGCGCAGGTCGTCCGACAGGTTCAGGCCCAGGCGCAGGTAGTCGGTGCCACCGCGTCGGCCCCGGGCGTTGATCACCAGGGTGTTGTCGTCGCCCTTGTGCACCACGCGGTACTGCACCCGGTCGAAGTAGTCCAGTCCGTACAGCGTGCCCATGTCGGTCTGCAGGCGGCCTAGCTCCAGCGGCGCACCGATCGGCTGGCGGATGTACGAGCGGATGACCTCGTCGCTGACCTTGGAGTCGTTCTCGATCCTGATCGCGGTTATCGTTGGCGTGCGCTGGCGTGGCGAGCGGGCCACGGCCAGGCTGCTGTCACCTTCGGGCTGGCGCAGGGCGACAAGGCGCGGGTCGAGCAGGCGGGTGGCGCGGTAGCCGGCCTCGATCATTTCCCTGGCGCGGCCAAAGTCGGTGACGCCAAAGGCGGTCAGCGGTGGCTGGATGAGAATGTCGTCGCGGTGCAGGCTGGCCAGTTGTTCTTCCGAGTTGCGCCGGGTCATCAGGGTGATCGACTGATTGAGCACGTCGACCACCGTGGCCAGCTGCTTGCGGTCACGCAGCGGCGTGCCGATGTCGACCACGATGGCCAGGTCCACACCCATTTCGCGGGCGACGTCCACCGGGATGTTGTCGACCATGCCGCCGTCCACCAGCAGCCGGCCGTCCAGCTCGACCGGGGCGAACACCGCCGGGATCGACATGCTGGCGCGGATCACCTGGGGCAGGTGACCACGGCGGAACACCACCTTTTCGCCACTGGCAATGTCGGTGGCCACGGCGCGGAAGGGGATTGGCAGCTTGTCGAAGTCACGGGTGTCGGCGGTGTGCGCCAGCTTGCTTTCCAGCAGCAGCGCCAGGTTCTGGCCCTGAATCACCCCCAGCGGCAGGCCCAGGCTGCCGTCGTCGCGAAAGCTGAGCTTCTGTTTGACCAGAAAGTCGCGGTCATCCTGCTTGCGCCGGAACGGCACGTCCTTGCGCGGCGGGGCATCGGACAGCGCCTGTTGCCAGTCGAGGGTGGTGGCAAGCTTTTCCAGCTCTTCGACGCTGTAGCCAGAGGCATACAGGCCGCCTATCACCGCCCCCATGCTGGTGCCTGCGATAGCGTCGATGCGTACCCCCTGTTCCTCCAGGGCCTTGAGCACACCGATATGGGCCAGGCCGCGGGCCGCGCCCCCCGACAGCACCAGGCCAACCTTGGGCCTGGCCGGTTCGGCGGCGAATGCTGTGAAGGAGGAGAGGGTGAGCAGGAAACAGAACAGCAAACGGCGCATCGTGAGTCTCAAACCGTGGGCTAAAGACCGCTAGTATAAGCGGCCACTCATCTGGAGATGCCTCACCATGGCCGACAGCAAACCGGAAATTGTCATCACGTATTGCACCCAGTGCCAATGGCTGCTGAGGGCCGCCTGGCTGGCCCAGGAACTGCTCAGCACCTTTGCCGACGACCTCGGCCGAGTGGCCCTGGAGCCTGGCACCGGCGGTATCTTCCGCATTACCTGCAATGGCGTGCAGATCTGGGAGCGCAAAGCCGACGGTGGCTTCCCCGAAGCCAAGGTGCTGAAGCAGCGGGTGCGCGACCAGATCGACCCGCAGCGTGACCTGGGTCACAACGACCGCTGAATCAGGCGCTTTCGGCCAGTGGCCGCTGCCTGGGCGGTTGTTCGGCGGCCAGGCGGCTGGAAAGCACGATGGCGAAGATGATCAGTGCACCGCCCAGCAGCATGCGCAGGGTGGGGGTTTCGGCGAACACCACCCAGGCCACGGCGATGCCGTAGACCGGCTCCATGCCGAATACCACGGCGGCGGTGCGCGCCTTGATCACCGACAGGCTGGCGACGAACAGGCTGTGCGCCACGCCGGTGCAGAAGATGCCGAGCAGGGCGATCCACAGCCAGTCCATGGTAGTTACGCCGGCCAGGTCCGGCGCCGCGAACGGCAGCAGGCACAGGCCCACTACCAGGTTCTGCCACAGCGCCGCCTGCACTGCAGGCAGGCGGCCGGAGCCTGCGCGGTTGGTGAGTGACAGCAGGGAGAACAGCAGCCCCGACAGCAATGACCAGAGCAGGCCACCGGTGGCTTCACTCGCCAGGTCGAATGCCGGCGTGACCAGTACCAGGCCGATGCTGACCAGCAGTACCAGCAAAGCCTCATTGCGGCGGATGCGTTCGCGGAACAGCAGGCCCTCGAGGATCACGGTAAAGGCCGGGAAGCTGGCGAAACCGAGGGTGGCGATGGCCACGCCGGCAACCTTTACCGCGATGAAGAAGCTGACCCAGTGGCCGGCCAGCAGCACGCCACCGAGCAGCAGGCGGCGAGTGTCCTGGCCGCTCAGGCGTTGCCAGCCCGGGCCGGCCAGGCTGGCGAACAGGGCCAGGGCGAGCACGGCGAAGGCGGCGCGGCCGAAGACGATGATCGCCGGGCTGGCGCTGGCGGCCAGTTTGCCGAAGACGCCGGTGAGGCCGAAGAACAGCGCGCCGATGTGCAGGGCGCCGAGGGCGGTGCGGTGGTTCATGGGTGGTCCTTGCTCAAGATCTCTACTGGCTGTGCCGGCCTCTTCGCGGGTAAACCCGCACAGCTACTGCACCGCTTTCGAAGCCTTTGCAGTACCTGTGGGAGCGGGTTTACCCGCGAAAGGGCCGGCACAGGCCAAGTGTATAGGCTCAGGAGAATGCATTCTGTCGCAAGGCTAGTGTGGTTTGTCGCCAGACTCTCGCCGCAAAGCCAGCGGCGTACACCCGAACGCCCGCAACATCGCCGCCGAAAACGCACTTTGCGAGCTGTACCCCACCTGCGCCGCAATCTCCCCCATCGGTAGCAAGGTCTGCATCACCAGCCGTCGCGCCTTGAGCAAGCGCCGCTGGCGAATGTAGTCCATCGGCGTCATCCCGCATTCCGCAGTAAAGCGCGCATGCAGGCGGGCGCTGGACAACCCGGCGATGCGCGCCAGGTCAGCCACTTGCAGCGGGTAGGCGGCATGCCGCTCGATATGTGCGTCGAAGGCGGCATAGGGCAGACGCTGGCTGGCTGTGACGCTGGCGGCCGCCGTGGGGTTGAGGCTGGCCAGCAGCAGCGCTGCCCCTTGTCGGGCAATCAGCGGGTCGTGCATGGGGCTGGTCGCCAGCCAGTCCACCAACTGTTGCTGGCGCTCATCCAGGCCCAGGGCGGCGGGGCGGTCGAGCAGGCGGCGGCTGGCATCTGCATGTTCGCCCAGTTGCTCGCGCAACCAATGGTCCCCTGGTACATCCAGCACCAGGCAATCGCTGCCGCCATCGCTGGCGCAGGTGTGATGGGCGCCCGCCGGTACCACGATCAACCCCTGTCGATCGATCCCGGCGCCATGTCCCTGCACCTCGAAGTCCAGACGACCGCGCAGGCCGAACACCAGTTGCGGGTGTTCGTGGCTGTGGGCGATCAGGCTGTCGCGGTAATGGCGCAGCGAGAGGATCGGGCCGGCGGTCATGGGGAGAGGCGTCCTCGCAGGGCAGAGGCGCATTGTGCCTCATTCCTCGCGGTCCATCACTCGTAACGGTTTTGCCACCGATCTGTCATTCGCGCCTGCCAGTCTCCAGCAAACTGCGTCGGAGCCTGCCCATGACCCATGCCGAACTGTCACGTCCCTCGCGCAAGCAACGCGTGCGTACCCTGTGGATTTCCGATGTGCACCTGGGCACCCGCGACTGCCAGGCCGAACACCTGTCGCAGTTCCTCAAGGGCTACCAGGCCAACCGTATCTACCTGGTGGGCGATATCATCGATGGCTGGAAGCTGCGCGGTGGTATCTACTGGCCTCAAGCCCACACCAACGTGATTCGCCGCCTGTTGACCATGAGCAAGCGGGGCACCGAGGTGATCTACGTCACCGGCAACCATGACGAATTCCTGCGCCGTTACTCCAGGCTGATACTCGGCAACATCCAACTGGTGGACGAGGCCGAGCACCTTACCGCCGATGGCCGCCGCCTGCTGGTGATCCATGGCGACCAGTTCGACGTGATTACCCGTTACCACCGCTGGCTGGCGTTCCTCGGTGACCGTGCCTACGAATTCACCCTGGTGCTCAACCGCTGGCTCAACCGCTGGCGTGCCCGCTATGGATACGGCTATTGGTCGCTGTCGGCGTACCTGAAGCACAAGGTCAAAGGCGCGGTGAACTTCATCAGCGACTTCGAGGATGCCATTGCCCACGAGTGCACCCGTCGCGGTTTTCATGGGGTGGTGTGCGGGCATATCCACCATGCCGAGATTCGCCAGGTGGGGGAAGTGGAGTACCTCAATTGCGGGGATTGGGTGGAGTCGTGCACGGCGCTGATCGAGCATTGGGATGGCACGATCGAGCTGTACCGGTTGGCCGAGGCACAGGCGCGGGAGGCGCAAGCAGCGGCGGCGGTGCGCGAACCGGCGTAGGGCTTGAGGGCCCTGGGGGCCGCAAAGCAGCCCCAAAAGATCTACAGGCTGATCTTGCCCAGCAGGATATCCCTGAACATCACGAAATCCCCGATCAGGCTATACAGCGGATGGGTAAAGGTTGCAGGCCGGTTCTTTTCGAAAAAGAAATGCCCGACCCAGGCAAAGCCGTAGCCGAACACGGGCAAGGCCAGCAGCAACAACCATTTGCCACTGCCGATGGTGTAGGCCAGCAGGGCTATCACCAGGCTGGTGCCGACGAAGTGCAGGCGGCGGCAGGTGGGGTTGCTGTGCTCCCCCAGGTAGTAAGGGTAGAACTCGGCAAAACTGCGAAACTGCGCTGTGCGGTTCATGACAGTGCTCCGGGATTAACACTTCTGGACAAGATGCACGGCGTGGAGCCTGATTCGAGTCTAGAGTGACTGGCGAAGCCTATCAGTGACAATAGGCGCCAATTGAATATCCTTGGGGTTCACCGCAGGAGCGGTCAGCATAAGAAGCCTGTCATGAGCGAAAGAACCACGTCAGCCAGCTGGGCATCAGGGATCGTGAAGGCACTCGAACTGGAAGGGCTGGACTGCCGGGCCATGTTCAAGCAGCTGGGGCTGGATTTCGCTGCCCTCGACGACCCCGACGCGCGCTTCCCCCAGGACTCCATGACCCGGCTGTGGCAACTGGCGGTAGAGCTGTCGGGCAACGAGGCCATAGGCCTGAACATGGCGCGGGTGGTGCGCCCGGCATCGTTCCATGTGGTGGGTTATGCGTTGATGTCCAGCCGCACCCTGGCCGAAGGCTTCGAGCGCCTGGTGCGTTACCAGCGCATCATTGCCGAAAGCTCCGACCTCAGCTTCGTCCTCGGCCCCGAGGGCTATTCGCTGATCCTGACCGTACACGGCGACCACTTGCCACCGACCCGGCACAGCGCCGAAGCATCGCTGGCCTGTGCGCTGGCGCTGTGCAGCTGGCTGAGCGGTCGCCCGGTGCAACCGCGCCGGGTGCTGGTGCAAGGGCCGCAGCCAAAGAATATCGAACCCTACAAGGTGGCGTTCCATTCGCCGCTGGTGTTCGGTGCGCCGCACGATGCGTTGGTGTTCGAGCGCGCCGACATGGAGGCACCGCTGCCCACCGCCAATGAAGCCATGGCGATACTGCATGACCGTTTTGCCGGCGAATACCTGGCGCGTTTCTCGGAAAGCCGGGTCACCCACCGGGTGCGCCAGGTACTGTGCCGCATCCTGCCGCAGGGCGAGCCCAAGCGCGAAACCCTGGCCCAGGCCCTGCACCTGTCGCAGCGCACCTTGCAGCGGCGGCTGCAGGAGGAGGGCACCAGCTTCCAGACCCTGCTTGACGACACCCGCCGCGAACTGGCCGAACAGTACCTGGCGCAGCCGGGCATGACCCTGCTGGAAACCGCTTACCTGCTGGGTTTTGCCGACCCCAGCAATTTCTACCGTGCGTTTCGCCGCTGGTTCCATGTCACGCCCAGTGAGTACCGCGCCCGCCTGGGCGCCGAGCCGGAGGTGGTCAATGGCGCCAGAACGCCGGCATGCACAACACTAGCACGGTGATGATTTCCAATCGGCCGAGCAACATGCCGCTGGCGAGAATCCACTTGGCAGCATCCGGCAGCGTGGCGTAGTTGCCCGATGGGCCGATCACTTCACCCAGGCCCGGCCCCACACCCGAAACCGTACCCGCAGCGCCGGTCAGGGCGGTCATCCAGTCCACGCCAAGCAAAGACAGCAGCAGCGCCATGACGCAGATGGTGATGGCGAAGAAGAACGAGAAGGTCAGGATCGAACGCACGATTTCTTCGTCAAGGCGGTGGCCGTTGTACTTCTGCTTGATCACCGCACGTGGGTGGATCAGCTGATTGAGGCTGGCCTTGAGCAGGATGTAGGCGACCTGGAAGCGGAAGATCTTGATACCACCAGCCGTCGAGCCGGAGCAGCCACCGACGAAGCCCAGGTAGAAGAACAGCATCAGCGAGAAGTTGCCCCACAGGCTGTAGTCACCCAGGGCGAAGCCGGTGGTGGTGACCACCGAGGTCACGTTCAGCGCCACGTGGCGCAGGGCGTCGAGCCAGTGCAGGTTGGTGGTGGCCCAGTACCAGGTGCCGAGCACCAGCCAGGTAACCACCAGCATGCCCAGCAAACCCTGCACCTGCTGGTCGCGGATCAGTGCCTTGCGGTTGCCGCGCAGGGTCGCCACGTAAAGGGTGAAGGGCAGGCTGCCGAGGATCATCACCACCACCGCGACCCAGTGCACGGCCGGGATATCCCACTTGGCCAGCGACTGGTCGGAGGTGGAAAACCCGCCAGTGGAAATCGCCGACATGGCGTGGTTGATCGCATCGAACGGGCTCATGCCGGCCCACCAGAAGCCCAGCGCGCCCAGGATCGAGAAGCCGACGTATACCCCCACGATCGACTTGGCGACCATGTGCGAGCGCGGCATTACCTTCTCCGAACGGTCGGATGATTCGGTCTGGAACAGGCGCATGCCACCGATGCGCAGCAGCGGCAGGATCGCTACCGCCATGCCGATGAAGCCGATGCCGCCGAGCCAGTGCAGCATCGACCGCCACATCAGGATGCCCGGTGACATGTTGTCCAGCCCGCTGAGTACGGTGGCACCGGTGGCGGTGATGCCCGACATGCTCTCGAAGAAGGCGTCGGTGTAGCTGATGTGCTGGGTCAGCAGGAAAGGCAGGGCGGCGAACACGCACACCACCAGCCAGCTGCTGACGGTCAGCAGGTACATGTCGCGCGGGCGCAGGTGCACATGCTCGGGGCGACCCTGAAGCACCAGGGCCAGGCCGGCGATGAAGGTGATCAGGCTCGACCAGAGGAACGACGGCATGTCACGGGTGCGTTCGAAGATCACCAGGGTCGCCATGGGCACGGCCATGCTGACGGCGAGGGTAATCAGGAAGATGCCGATGATGAAACCAATGATCCTTAAGGTCGGCAACGCCATGTGATCTGCTCTGACTCTAAACGGAAGGGCGCCATTCTACCTATGGGTCTGGTGATGTAAACGCTAGAATGGCCGCACATTTACCTGCCAGGAGGGTAGCCGATGGAGGCTCTCGACGCATTGCTCAACCGTGTTTCCGTGCCACGCCTGACCGACCCGGCGCCCAATGCCGCCCAGCGCGAGGCGCTGTTCCAGGCCGCCCTGCGCGCCCCGGACCACGGCCAGCTGCGGCCGTGGCGCTTTCTCACCATCGAAGGCCAGGGCCGCGAGAAGCTGGGTGAGCTGTTCGCCGAAGCGCTGCAGCACAAGGGGGATGCCACCCAGGCTGCCCTGGACAAGGCCCGCGCCATGCCCCTGCGGGCGCCGTTGCTGATCGTGGTGATTGCCAAGCTGCAGGACCACTTCAAGGTGCCCAAGTCCGAGCAGCGGCTGGCGGCGGGCTGTGCCGCGCACGGCATCCTGATTGCGGCGCATGCGCAAGGTATCGGTGCGGTATGGCGCACCGGGGACATGGCTTTCGATGCCCATGTGCACAAGGGCCTGGGGCTGGCTGCGAACGAGGAGCTGATCGGTTACCTGTATGTGGGTACGCCGCTGACCGAGCCGCGCACCGCGCCGATTCTGGAAACTGCTGATTTCGTCAGTGCCTGGGGTGAATAGCGCGGCCTGGGGCTGATTGCCGTATCAAGGCATCCGGCCCTTTCGCGGGTAAACCCGCTCTCACAGGTGTGGCGCAAGTTTCAGGCCTTGCACGGTTACCTGTGGGAGCGGGTTTACCCGCGAAGAGGCCGGGAGCATTTACATCAAATCAACTGCCTGTCGCTTCAGTCACAGGCAACTCCAGCCGCGCCACGAAGCCCCCCTGTGGATGGTTCTCCAGTACCAGGCTGCCACCGTGTCGCTCCGCCGCCTTGCGTGCAATCGCCAGCCCCAGCCCATGCCCCGGCGCTTCCTGCCCCGGCGCACGGAAGAACGGTTCCCCCAACTGTGCAAGGTGCTCCGCCGCCGCCCCCGGCCCATGGTCACGCACGCTGATCAGGATACGGTCCTGCTCGCGCGCGGCGCTGACTTCGATCGGCTGGCCCTGCGGGTTGAAGCGCAGGGCATTGCGCAGCAGGTTGTCCACGGCACGCTCGATCAGCGTTGGCCAACCTTGCAAGGTCAACCCTGGCTGTGCATCCAGGCGCACGTCCTGCTCTGGTGCGCTGAGCTGGGCATCCTTGCGCACGCTGCCGAGCAGGGCGTTGAGGTCCACCGGCTCGGCATGGGCCTGTTCGGCATCGACCCGTGCCAGGGCGAGAATTTCGCTGATCAGGTCTTCCAGGCGGTCGCATTCGCGGGTCAGGCGTGGCCACAGCGCCTCACGCTGCTCAGGCTCGGCGCGCTCGGCCAAGGCCAGGGCGATACGCAGCCTGGCCAGCGGTGAGCGCAATTCATGGGACACATCGCGCAGCAACTGGCGCTGGCTGCCGATGGTGCTTTGCAGGCGAGCGCCCATCTTGTTGAAGTCCTTGGCCAGTACGCCGAATTCGTCACGCCGCGCCGCCAGCTGCGCCAGGCTGTTCTGCTGGTAGGTGGTCTGGCCCAGGTCATGCACGGCGCTACGCAGACGGCTGAGCGGGCGGGTGATGGACAGGGTCACCAGCAGGCTGAACAGGGTCAGCACCACCAGGGCAATGCCCAGCGCACTGAGCGGCCACAGCAGGCTTTCGCGGTGCCAGGCATCCAGCGCCGGGTGGGGGATGCGGTAGATCAGCAGGTACGTCTGGCCGGTGTCGGGGCTGGTGTATTCCTCGGTCAACCGGCGCCACGGCAGGCGCCGCTGGTCATTGTGCTGGCGTGCCTCGAAGGCCGCCGCACGGCGCGGGAAGGTGCCGGGCACCACGGCTTCGCCACTGTCGTCGAGCACCTGCACGTCGATCTTGTAGCGGTCCTTGCGCCGTTCCAGGAAATGCTGTGCCGAAGCCAGGCCTTCCTGTTCGTAATGCTTGGCCCACTTGCTGGCCAGGGTATTCAGGCCCGGGTGGCGGCTGAGGATCCAGGCGTCCTGGTTGAGCATGTGGCCCAGCAGGATCGACAGGCCCGCAACCAGGGTGATGGCCAGCCAGAAACTGGCCAGGATGCGCCAGAACAGTGAACGCAAGTGCACCTCCTGCAAACAAGAAAAGCCCGGCTCGCACTGAGGCGGGCCGGGCATCGGGCGGACAGCTTACTGGGCCTTGTTGCCTTTTTCAGCTTTCCAGGCCTGGAACTCCTGCCACTCGGCTTTCTGTGCGGCGCGTTCCTTCTGCAGTTCGTCGAACTTCTTCTGCTGCTCAGGCTTGAGCAGGGCGCGGACCGCGCTGTCGGTCTTGTCGCGGTTGGCCTGCAGTTCGTCCTTCATCGCCTTCTGGTCGGCGGCCGGCAGTTTGGACAGGTAGCGCTCGGTAATGTCGCGGCGCTGTTTCATCTGCTCGCCCATCAGCTTGCCGATCTGCTGGCGCTGGTCACGGCTCAGGTCCAGCTGGTGGAAAGGCGCATCACCGCGATGATGTGGGCCGTCGTGGCGCATGCCGCCTTCAGGCATGGCCATGGCCACGGTCGGCAGGGCGGCGGCGAACATCAGGGCGATAAGGGTCTTGCGCATGGTGTCTCTCCTTTCATGGGCCGGTGGTTACCGGATGAGCACAGTCTAGGGAGATCACCGTCAAGCGCGGTCAGCGGATGGTAAAGGCTCGGTAAAGATGTTCAGAGGCAGTAGTAATAGCCACGGCTGCGCAGGGCGACGATGCGTGGCCGGCCATCGGCGTGGGGGCCGATCTTCTTGCGCAGGTTACTGACGTGCATGTCCAGGCTGCGGTCGTACAGGGTCAGCTTGCGGCCCAGGCTGATCTGCGCCAGTTCCTGCTTGTCCAGCGGCTCGCCGGGTTGGCGCAGCAGCGCTTCCAGAATGCGGCTTTCGGACAGGGTCAGGGTCATTTCACGGCCATCGATGCTGGCCACGCCACGGGCAGGGCTGTAGACCAGGTCGCCCAGCTCCACCTGGCTGGTGGTGGCGGTGGGGTGGCTGCGGCGCAGCACGGCACGCAGGCGAGCGGTGAGTTCACGCGGGTCGCAAGGTTTGGCCAGGTAGTCGTCGGCGCCCAGTTCCAGGCCGAGAATGCGGTCCAGCGGCTCGCCGCGGGCCGAGAGCATCAGTACCGGCAGTTCGGCATGCTCGCTGCGCAACTGCTTGAGCAGTTCCAGGCCACTGCCGTCGGGCAGCATCACGTCCAGCACCACGGCCGCCGGGGCATGCGTGGCCAAGGCCTGGCGTGCGCTCTGGCCATCGTGGCAGGCGCGCACGGTAAACCCTTCCTGGGTCAGCCAGCTGCCGAGCAGCTCGCACAGCTCCTGGTCATCATCTATCAGTAACAGCTCGCTCATGACTCACTCAATTCAACCATTGACGGCGGCTATTCGGCCCGCCAGTGGCAAAGATACCGCAGACTGATGGCAACAGTATAACTGCTGGTACCGCGTGGCCTTCTTCGCGGGTAAACCCGCTCCTACAGGAGCAGTGCAAGCTTGAAGCCTGCGCCGTCTCTGTGGGAGCGGGTTTATCCGCGAAGAAGCCCACGCGGTCTCAGATCAAGGCAGCACTTGCTTGAACGGCTTGACCACCACCTTGTCGTACACGCCCGCGGCAATGTAGGGGTCGGCATCGGCCCAGGCTTGCGCCGCGGCGAGGGAGTCGAACTCGGCAACGATCAGGCTACCGCTGAAACCCGCTTCGCCAGGGTCGTTGCTGTCGATGGCCGGGTGCGGGCCGGCCAGTACCACGCGGCCCTCGGCCTTCAGCTGCTGCAGGCGTTCGATGTGCGCCGGGCGGGCAGCCAGGCGCTTTTCCAGGGAGTTTGCGACGTCGCTGGCGATGATGGCGTAGAGCATGTCAATCCTTGGGTTTGGAGGTAGAAGGGTCGTCGTGCAGGTGGCGCGACAGGTACACGCCCTGCGCTACCAGGAACATCACGGTCATGCCCAGGCTGCCGAACACCTTGAAGTCGACCCAGAAGTCCTGGAAGGTGAAGGCGACGAACAGGTTGGCCGCGCCACAGAACAGGAAGAAGCCGATCCAGGCCAGGTTCAGGCGGGTCCAGATGGCATCGGGCAGGCTCAGGGCGTGGCCCATGATGCGCTTGATCAGCACCCGGTCGCCGATGAAGTGGCTGCCGGCGAAGCCCAGGGCGAACAGCCAGTTCACCACCGGTGCCTTCCACTTGAGGAAGGTTTCGCTGTGGAAGGTCAGGGTCAGGCCGCCGAACACCAGGCAGGCCACCAGGGTGAGCCACTGGCCCTTTTCCAGCTTGCGCTGGCGCAGGAACAGCGCGCCGTAGACCACCAGCGAGCTGATGATCAGCATGGCCGTGGCGCTGTAGATGCCGCCGAATTCGAAGCTGTGGCCGGCGACTTCCATGGGGCGCGGGTCGAGCTTGTAGACGATGAAGAACAGCAGCAGCGGGATGAAATCGATGAATTGTTTCACAATGGCAGCCAGAATCGGGATGTGACGGCATAATAACAAACATCGATTCCAGCGAAAGCGCTCCTCCATGAATGTTGATCTGCACTGTCACAGCACGGCCTCCGACGGCGCCCTGTCGCCTTCGACACTGGTCGCCCGGGCCCATGAGCATGGGGTGCAAACGCTGGCACTGACCGACCATGACACCATCGAAGGCCTGCCCGAGGCGCGCCAGGCGTGCCGCGACAAGGGCATGCACTGGGTCAGCGGGGTGGAGCTGTCGTGCACCTGGGGTGGCGCGACCATCCATGTGCTGGGCTATGACTTCCCGCTCGACGCACCGCCCCTGCTGGCGGCGATCGAAGCGCTGCACCGTGGCCGCTGGCTGCGCGCCGAAGAAATCGACAAACGGCTGGCGGCCAAGGGCATGCCCGATACCCTCGACGGTGCTCGCGCCGTGCAGCACGAACTGGGCGATAGCGGCAACGCCCCGGCGCGCCCGCATTTTGCCGAGTACCTGGTGCGTGCCGGGCACGTCAAGGATCGCGGCGAGGCGTTTCGCAAATGGCTGGGCGCCGGCAAGCTGGGGGACGTCAAGCAGCACTGGCCGACCCTTGATGAAACCGTCGCGACCCTGCGCCAGTCCAACGCTTGGGTGAGCCTGGCGCATCCCATGCACTACGATCTGACCCGCAGCAAGCGCAGAAGGCTGATTGCCGACTATATTCAGGCAGGCGGGCAGGCGCTTGAAGTGGTCAACGGGATGATGCCTGCCGAGCAGGTGGGCACCATGTCCATCCTCACCCGTGAGTTCGGCCTGCTGGCAAGCGCTGGCAGTGACTTCCACGGCCCCGGCACCTGGGGCGAGATCGGTGCCTACCGGCCTTTGCCCGAGGACCTGCCACCTCTGTGGCGCCGATTCAGCCATGAACAGCCTTTGGCGGTATGAACAGGACGACTACGTGAGCCAATTTTTCCAGATTCATCCGGAGAACCCGCAGCAGCGCCTGATCAAGCAGGCCGTCGAGATTATCCGCAAGGGCGGTGTGGTGGTGTACCCGACGGATTCGGCCTATGCACTGGGTTGCCAGATGGGTGACAAGGCGGCCATCGAACGGGTGCGGCGCCTGCGCGGGCTGGACAAGACGCACAACTTCACCCTGATGTGCTGCGACATGTCGCAGTTGGGGTTGTACGCCAAGGTCGATACCGGCACCTTCCGGCTGCTCAAGGCACATGTGCCGGGGCCTTACACGTTCATCCTCAACGGCACGCGCGAAGTGCCGCGCCTGCTGTTGCACGATAAGCGGCGCACCATCGGGCTACGGGTGCCGGCCCATGCCATTACCCTGGCCCTGCTGGCCGAACTGGGCGAGCCGTTGATGAGTGTGAGCCTGATCCTGCCAGGCGACTTCGAGCCGATGACCGACCCTTACGAGATCCGCGAGCGCCTGGAGCACCATGTCGACCTTGTGATCGACGGCGGTTTCGGTGACCTCAAGGCATCGACCATCATCGACCTGTCCGGTGATGAACCGGAACTGGTCCGTGAAGGCTGCGGCGACCCCACGCCGTTCCTGGTCAACGCGTGAGCCAGGTGGAAACGCCCGAGGCACCGGCCGAACAGGCCGAAACGCCTCGGCAGCTGCAGTTGGCACTGGTCTATGGCGAAGCCCTGACCGAACTGCCACTGGACCTGTACATCCCGCCGGACGCTCTGGAAGTCATCCTCGAAGCCTTCGAAGGCCCGCTGGACCTGTTGCTGTACCTGATCCGCAAGCAGAACATCGACATCCTCGACATTCCGGTGGCGGAAATCACCCGCCAGTACATGGGCTACGTGGAGCTGATGAAGAGCGTGCGCCTGGAGCTGGCCGCCGAATACCTGGTGATGGCTGCCATGCTCGCCGAGATCAAGTCGCGCATGTTGCTGCCGCGCTCGGCCGAGGTCGAGGAGGAGGAGGGTGACCCGCGCGCCGAACTGATTCGCCGGCTGCAGGAGTACGAGCGCTTCAAGGCTGCCGCCGAAGGTATCGATGAATTGCCACGGGTCGGCCGCGAGGTGGTGGTGCCGCGCCTGGAGGCGCCGCAGGCCAAGGTGCGCAAGCTGCTGCCCCAGGTCAGTCTGGAAGAGCTGCTGGTGTCGATGGCCGAGGTGATGCGCCGCAACGACCTGTTCGAAAGCCATCAGATCACCCGCGAGACCTTGTCCACCCGCGAACGCATGAGCCAGGTGCTGGAACGCCTGAAGGGTGGCGGTTTCGTGCCGTTCGTCGAGCTGTTCGCCGCCGAGGAGGGCAAGCTGGGCGTAGTGGTGACGTTCATGGCGATTCTCGAGCTGGTGAAGGAATCGCTGATCGAACTGGTGCAGAATGAACCCTTCGCCGCCATCCACGTGCGGCTTCGCCCGGCGCTTGTTGAAGACCCTGATGAACCTGAATGAACCCCGCGACCTGGCGTCGCTGATCGAGGCTTTCCTGCTGGCTTCGGGCAAGCCGCAATCCCTGGAGCGCCTGTACGAACTGTTCGAGGAAGCCGAGCGACCGGAGCCCAAGGTCTTCAGGCAGGCGCTGGAGCTGCTGGGCAAATCGTGCAACGGCCGCGCCTTTGAGCTCAAGGAGGTGGCCAGCGGTTACCGCCTGCAGATTCGCGAGGACTTTGCGCCGTGGGTCGGGCGCCTGTGGGAAGAACGCCCGCAGCGCTACTCGCGCGCGCTGCTGGAAACCCTGGCCCTGATCGCCTACCGCCAGCCCATCACCCGTGGCGAAATCGAGGATGTGCGCGGCGTGGCGGTGAACAGCAACATCATCAAGACCCTGATGGAGCGCGAGTGGATCCGCGTGGTCGGCTACCGCGAAGTGCCCGGGCGGCCGGCGATGTTCGCCACCACCAAGGCGTTTCTCGACCATTTCAACCTCAAGAGCTTGGACGAGCTGCCGGCCCTGGCCGAGCTGCGGGAGATGGAGCCCGAGCCGCTGCTCGACCCGGATGATGCGCCAGTGCCGGCGCACCTGCAGGCATTGGCGGATGCCAGCCTTGGGGAAGAGCAAGAGGTTGTCGAGCCGAAGGAGGAGACCAGCTTCCGTAGCCTGCTGGTGGAGCTGGATGCCATGGAAGAGGGGCTGAAGACCGATTTCGATGATTTGCGCGAGGAAGAGCCTGAGGCCTCGGTGGAAGAAGAGGGCAAGTCACTGCCCTGATTCCTTTGTTGCCTGTACCGGCCCTTTCGCGGGCGTGCCCGCGAAAGGGCCGGCCATGCCAATACATAACCATTAGGCAGAAACCCCTCGCAAAGCCCACAAAACCCTCTACCCTCCAGTGCGTTCCCACGCCGAACCGCGTATGATGCGCGGCCTTTTGGCGCGTTCGTCGCCAGAACCCTTATTTCATTCCTACACCGGGAGGTGCCCAGATGAGTGAGCAAGACCTGCAAGATACCGAGATCACCCCTCCATCCGGCGAAAAGCTGCAGAAAGTGCTGGCGCGCATTGGCGTTGGCTCGCGCCGTGACGTCGAGGCCTGGATCAGCCAGGGCCGCATCAAGGTCAACGGCGTCGAGGCCACCCTCGGCCAGCGCGTCGACCTGCACGACGCCATTGCCGTGGATGGCAAGCTGATCAAGCGCGAAGAGGCCGCCGAGGCCACCCGCCGGGTGATCATGTACAACAAGCCCGATGGCGAAATCTGCACCCGTGACGACCCGGAGGGCCGCCCGACTGTGTTCGACCGCCTGCCACGTCCGAAAGAAGGCCGCTGGATCAACATCGGCCGCCTCGATATCAACACCACCGGCCTGCTGCTGTTCACCACCGACGGTGAACTGGCCAACCGCCTGATGCACCCGTCCTACGAGATGGACCGTGAGTACGCGGTACGTGTGCGTGGTGAGGTCGACGACGAGATGATCGAGCGCCTGAAGGCCGGCGTGATGCTGGAAGATGGCCCGGCCAAGTTCACCGACATCCAGAAGGCACCCGGTGGCGAAGGCTTCAACCACTGGTACCACTGCGTGGTGATGGAAGGCCGTAACCGTGAAGTGCGTCGCCTGTGGGAGTCCCAGGGCATGGTGGTCAGCCGCCTGAAGCGCGTGCGTTTCGGCCCGGTGTTCCTCAACTCCGACCTGCCGATGGGCCGCTGGCGTGAAATGACCCAGGGCGAAATCGACATCCTCGCTGCTGAAGTGGGCCTGCAGCCGGTGGCGCTGCCAGCCATGAAGCTCAAGGCCAAGGACAAGATGGAGCGCCTGCAGCGCAAATCGACCCGCCCGCTGGGCCGTGGCGAGCGCGTGCGCAGCCTGCGCCCGGCCCACGAAGGTGCTGCTGCCGGCGAACGCCCGGCGCGCCAGGCGCGTGAAGAGGCCCCGCGCAAGACCGGCCGTGGCAGCACCGTGGCCGAACGCCCGAGCGAGATGCGCAAGCGTCCGGCCAAGCCTGAAGGTGACAAGCCGGCAGGGCGTGGCCGCGGCAAACCGCGTGGCTGATTGGCCTTTGCGTTGAAATAGAACCAGCCTTCGGGCTGGTTTTTTTATGGCTGTGAGAATTTGCGGCTGCTGCGCAGCCCATCGCGACACAAGGCCGCTCCTACAGGGCCGCGCAATATTTGAAATTGACGCGGTCCATGTAGGAGCGGCCTTGTGTCGCGATGGGCCGCAAAGCGGCCCCAAGATATTGAACAAAAAGAATTTTCGGACGACTGGCAAGTTCCCGAACCACCCTGTAAAGAAAATTGTACGAATGTAGTCGGTTTCAGCCCGGATTTCAGATTAGGTCGAATCGTGTAAACAAACCTTGCCGCCGACTCCCCATCAAAACAGCCAGCCAAGCCCCGCCCACCCTTGCCCAAAGCCCCGCCCCACGGTGTTATAGCCGCCATTGCCGTGTGCAAAAGCCTGTCCACAGAGCCAGGCTGACAAAACAACAAATGGAGGCGCCATGTACGCCGATCACTTCGCCTTTCAAGGCCCACACCACAGGATCGCTGCGTTTTTTCCCGAGGAAACGATGCAACGCGTTGACGCCTGCGCGTTTGCAGGGGTATACAGTGCGCCGCGTTTTACCTGTGACTCCTTTGCGTACCGCGCACTCTTGATCACGCCTGGTTGACCCGCTCCGGCGGCCCCTGAGGTCAGGAAACCCAAGGTAACCACCTTGCCCATTCCGCTGCGCCACGAGCGCGGTGGGTCCGATTCCGTCACAGATAAAAACAATGCAGGTGACTTCGTTCATGAGTGGACAAAACATGCATTCAGGCGAGCTCAAGCGGGGCCTGAAGAACCGCCATATCCAGTTGATCGCCCTCGGCGGTGCGATTGGTACCGGCCTGTTCCTCGGCTCGGCAGGCGTGATGAAATCCGCTGGCCCGTCGATGATCCTTGGCTACGCCATCTGCGGCTTCATCGCCTTCATGATCATGCGCCAGCTCGGCGAAATGATCGTCGAAGAGCCGGTGGCCGGCTCGTTCAGCCATTTCGCCCACACCTACTGGGGTGGTTTCGCCGGCTTCCTGTCGGGCTGGAACTGCTGGGTGCTGTACATCCTGGTGGGCATGTCGGAGCTTTCGGCGGTCGGCAAGTATGTCCACTACTGGTGGCCGGAGATCCCCACCTGGGTCACAGCGGCAGCGTTCTTCGTGCTGATCAACGCCATCAACCTGATGAACGTGAAGTTCTTCGGTGAGGCCGAATTCTGGTTTGCCATCATCAAGGTGGTGGCCATCGTCAGCATGATCGGCCTGGGTGCCTACCTGCTGACCAGCGGCAGCGGCGGCCCGGAAGCAACCGTGGCCAACCTGTGGTCGCACGGCGGCTTCTTCCCGAACGGTGTCAGCGGGCTGGTGATGGCCCTGGCCTTCATCATGTTCTCCTTCGGTGGCCTGGAAATGCTCGGCTTCACCGCAGCCGAGGCCGACAAGCCGAAGACCGTGATCCCCAAGGCGATCAACCAGGTCATCTACCGTATCCTGATCTTCTATGTCGGTGCCCTGGTGGTGCTGCTGTCGCTGACCCCATGGGACAACCTGGTCGCCAGCATCGATGCCTCCGGTGGCAGCTATGGCAGCAGCCCGTTCGTGCAGGTGTTCTCGCTGCTGGGCAGTGACGTGGCCGCGCACCTGCTGAACTTCGTGGTCCTGACTGCAGCGCTGTCGGTGTACAACAGCGGCACCTACTGCAACGCCCGCATGCTGCTGGGCATGGCCGAACAAGGTGACGCTCCGGCGTCGCTGGCCAAGGTCGACAGCCGCGGTGTGCCGGTGCGCTCGATCCTGGCGTCGGCAGGCGTGACGCTGATCGCGGTGCTGCTCAACTACCTGATGCCGCAAAACGCGCTGGAGCTGCTGATGTCGCTGGTGGTGGCTACCCTGGTGATCAACTGGGCGATGATCAGTTACTCGCACCTGAAGTTCCGCCAGCACCTGGACCGCACTGGCCAGAAGCCGCTGTTCAAGGCGCTGTGGTACCCCTATGGCAACTACATCTGCCTGGCGTTCGTGGTGCTGATTCTGGGCATCATGGCGATGATCCCGGGTATCCAGGTTTCCGTGTATGCGATCCCGGTGTGGCTGTTCGCCATGTTCGTGGTCTACATGGTCAAGCCGCGTCGCAAGGCGCAGGCCCTTGGGGCTGCTGGTAGCGTGGCCAAGTAAGGCGCTGCAGGTAGCGTACAAAAGACCCGAAGTCAGGAACTGGCTTCGGGTTTTTTATTGCCTGTAACGGCCTCTTCGCGGGTAAACCCGCTCCCGCAGGGACATCACCTGACCTGAAAGCAGCGCTATACCTGTGGGAGCGGGTTTACCCGCGAAGAGGCCGGCACAGGCAAGAATCAGATCTGCTCCAGCAACCAACTGCGAAACGCCCGCAGCGACGGCAACGCCTCATTGCGCGGCGGGTAGATCAGGTAATAACTGCGCTGGCTGGCAAATGCCACCCCTGGGCTGTAGAGCTCACCCTTGGCCAGTTCTTCCTCCACCAGTATGCGCGGCACCAGGCCGATGCCGATCCCGGCCCGTACCGCCTGGATCAGGTGCGAGGTCAGCTCGAAGCTCGGCCCCAGGCGCATCGCCCGGTGCGCCAGGCCATGGTGCGAGAACCACTCGCCCCAGGCATGCGGGTTGTTGGCCACATTCAGCAGCACCTCTTCAGTGATGCGTGCAGGGCTCCAGCCTTGGCTGTCCGCACCAGCCTCAGGCGGCAATATCACCACCAGTTCCTCGGCATGCAGGCGATGGCAGATCAACCCCGGCAGGTCGTGGCTGGCCACGCCGATGGCGGCATCGATCTCGCTGGTGTCGAAGTTGATGGCTTCGATGCGTGAATGTATGTGCACCAGCATGCCCGGGTGTGCGCTGTAGAAGGCATGCAACCGCGGCAGCAGCCATTTCGAACCGAAGGTGGGCAGGGTGGCCAGGCGCAAGGTGCCTACCCCCGACTGGTAGGCCAACGCCTGCAAGGTGGCGCTGCGGATGCGCCCCAGTGCTTCGCTGAGCTCGCGCTGGTACAGGCGGCCGACATCGGTCAGCTGCACCTGGCGCCCCTCGCGGCGGAACAGGGTCAGGCCCAGTTGCTGCTCCAGCGCCTGCACCTGGCGGCTGACCGCGCTCTGGGTGAGCGACAGCTCGGCGGCGGCTCGGGTGTAGCTTTCATGCCGGGCGGCAGCCTCAAAAGCCAGTAGCAGCGACATGGACGGGGTGAGATGGCGGTAATTCATTCATGAAAGTCATTAATAGCGGCAGGATTATCCGTTTGCCCCTGAAGCGAAACTACAGGAACATTGGCCTGCACGTCACCTCCGCATGTCATCACCCATGCCGGAACGACAGGAATCCCGTGAATTAGCCAATATCAAGAGGCCATCCTTCGATGATCGCCCAGCTGCCGACCGTTGCCCCGAGCGCCAACTACCCCGAATTCCTCGAAGCCCTGCGCAACAGCGGCTTCCGTGGCCAGATCAGTGCCGACTACGGCACCCGCACGGTGCTGGCCACCGACAACTCGATCTACCAGCGCTTGCCACAGGCGGCGGTGTTCCCGCTGGACGCCGACGATGTGGCGCGGGTCGCCACGCTGATGGCCGAGGGGCGCTTCCAGCAGGTCAAGCTGACCCCACGCGGTGGTGGTACCGGCACCAACGGGCAGTCGCTGACCGACGGTATCGTCGTCGACCTGTCGCGGCACATGAACAAGATCCTCGAAATCAACGTCGAGGAACGCTGGGTGCGGGTGCAGGCCGGTACTGTCAAGGACCAGCTCAACGCTGCGCTCAAGCCGCACGGGCTGTTCTTCGCCCCCGAGCTGTCCACCTCCAACCGTGCCACTGTCGGCGGCATGATCAACACCGATGCCAGTGGCCAGGGCAGTTGCACCTATGGCAAGACCCGCGACCACGTACTGGAGCTGCACAGCGTGCTGCTCGGTGGCGAGCGCCTGCACAGCCTGCCGATCGACGATGCTGCGCTGGAACAGGCCTGTGCCGCGCCCGGCCGGGTCGGCGAGGTGTACCGCATGGCGCGGGAGATCCAGGAAACCCAGGCCGATCTCATCGAAGCCACTTTCCCCAAGCTCAACCGTTGCCTGACCGGTTATGACCTGGCCCACCTGCGCGACGAGCAGGGCCGCTTCAACCTCAACAGCGTGCTGTGCGGTGCCGAGGGCTCGCTGGGCTATGTGGTCGAAGCCAAGCTCAATGTGCTGCCGATCCCCAAGTACGCCGTGCTGGTCAACGTGCGCTACACCAGCTTCATGGATGCACTGCGTGATGCCAACGCGCTGATGGCGCACAAGCCGCTGTCGATCGAGACCGTCGACTCCAAGGTGCTGATGCTGGCGATGAAGGATATCGTCTGGCACAGCGTCGCCGAATACTTTCCGGCAGACCCCGAGCGCCCGACCCTGGGCATCAACCTGGTGGAGTTCTGCGGCGACGAGCCGGCCGAGGTCAATGCCAAGGTGCAAGCGTTCATCCAGCACCTGCAGAGCGACACCAGCGTCGAGCGCCTGGGCCATACCCTGGCCGAGGGTGCCGAGGCGGTGACCCGCGTCTACACCATGCGTAAACGTTCGGTGGGCCTGCTGGGCAACGTCGAGGGCGAAGTACGCCCGCAACCGTTCGTGGAAGACACCGCGGTACCGCCGGAGCAACTGGCCGACTACATCGCCGACTTCCGTGCACTGCTCGATGGCTACGGCCTGGCCTATGGCATGTTCGGCCACGTCGATGCCGGCGTGCTGCACGTGCGCCCGGCGCTGGACATGAAGGACCCGGCCCAGGCCGCATTGGTCAAGCCGATTTCCGACGCCGTGGCGGCGCTGACCAAAAGCTATGGCGGCTTGCTGTGGGGCGAGCACGGCAAGGGCCTGCGTTCTGAATACGTGCCGGAGTACTTCGGCGAGCTGTACCCGGCGCTGCAGCGCCTGAAAGGCGCCTTCGACCCGCACAACCAGCTCAACCCGGGCAAGATCTGCACCCCGTTGGGCAGTGCCGAAGGCCTGACCCCGGTCGATGGCGTAACCCTGCGCGGCGATCTCGACCGCACCATCGACGAACGCGTGTGGCAGGACTTCCCTAGCGCCGTGCACTGCAACGGCAACGGCGCCTGCTACAACTACGACCCCAACGACGCCATGTGCCCGTCGTGGAAGGCCACCCGCGACCGCCAGCACTCACCCAAGGGCCGTGCCTCGCTGATGCGCGAATGGCTGCGCCTGCAGGGCGAGGCCAACATCGACGTGCTGGCGGCGGCACGCAACAAGGTGTCGTGGCTCAAGGGCCTGCCGGCACGCCTGCGCAACAACCGCGCGCGCAGCCAGGGCCAGGAAGACTTCTCTCATGAGGTGTACGACGCCATGGCCGGCTGCCTGGCGTGCAAGTCGTGCGCCGGTCAGTGCCCGATCAAGGTCAACGTGCCGGACTTTCGCTCGCGCTTCCTCGAGCTGTACCACGGCCGCTACCAGCGCCCGCTGCGTGACTACCTGATCGGTTCGCTGGAGTTCACCATCCCGTACCTGGCCCACGCGCCAGGGCTGTACAACGCGGTGATGGGCTCGAAGTGGGTGAGCAAGCTGCTGGCCGACAAGGTCGGCATGGTCGACAGCCCGCTGATCAGTCGCTTCAACTTCCAGGCTACCCTGACCCGCTGTCGCGTCGGCGTGGCCAGCGTGCCGGCACTGCGTGAGCTGACCCCGGCCCAGCGCGAGCGCAGCATCGTGCTGGTGCAGGATGCATTTACCCGTTACTTCGAGACACCGCTGCTGTCGGCCTTCATCGACCTGGCGCACCGCCTGGGCCACCGGGTGTTCCTGGCGCCGTACAGTGCAAACGGCAAGCCACTCCACGTTCAGGGCTTCCTCGGTGCGTTTGCCAAGGCGGCTGTCCGTAATGCGACCCAGCTCAAGGCCCTGGCTGACTGCGGCGTGCCGCTGGTGGGCCTGGACCCGGCGATGACCCTGGTGTATCGCCAGGAGTACCAGAAAGTGCCGGGCCTGGATGGCTGCCCGCAGGTGCTGTTGCCGCAGGAGTGGTTGATGGACGTGCTGCCGGAGCAGGCACCGACTGCGCCGGGCAATTTCCGCCTGATGGCGCACTGCACCGAGAAGACCAACGTGCCGGCCAGCACCAAGCAGTGGGAGCAGGTGTTCGCCCGTCTGGGCCTGAAGCTGGTGACCGAGGCGACTGGTTGCTGCGGTATGTCTGGTACCTATGGGCACGAGGCGCGCAATCAGGATACCTCGCGGACCATCTTCGAGCAGTCGTGGGCGACCAAGCTGGACAAGGAAGGCGAGCCGCTGGCGACAGGCTACTCGTGCCGCAGCCAGGTCAAGCGCATGACCGAGCGGCAGATGCGCCACCCGCTGGAAGTGGTGCTGCAGTACGCCAAGCGCTGACCATCAGGGCCTCGGGGCTGCCTTGCAGCCCCCTGGTTTACGCCGTCCCTGTAGGAGCAGCCTTGCGCTGCGAAGAGGCTGGTAGAGCCAATAGGTTTTCTTCGGCAGTAATGGCCTCTTCGCAGCACAAGGCTGCTCCTACAAGTCCCGTGCATGCCTTGAAGATGATGCCTGCCGATACAGATACAGGCTCAATACCAGCCCGCAAGCCGCCGCTGCCGCCGCAAACAGGAACATCGAAGCAAACCCGAACCCCGCCGCCACCGCGCCCACCAGCGGCCCGGTCACCCCCAGCGACAAATCGATGAACAGCGAATAAGCCCCCACCGCCGCCCCGCGGTTGGCCGCCGACACCTGGTTCACCGCCTCCACCCCCAGTGCCGGGAACACCAGCGAGAAGCCGAACCCGCTCAGTGCGGACCCCGCCAACGCCAGTTCGGCGCTGGGCGCCAGCCACAGCATCAGCAGCCCGAGTGTTTCCACCGACAGGCAGGCGATCGCCACCCGGAACCCGCCAAGCCGGTTGATCAGGTTGCCGAACAGTAGTCGCGCACTGATGAAGCTGGCGCCGAACAGGCTCAGCGTCAGTGCCGCATTGGCCCAGCCACGGCTGGCGTAATACAAGGTGATGAAGGTGGCGATGGTGCCAAAGCCGATCGAGCCCAGGGCAAGTCCCGAGCCGTGCGGGAACACCTTGCCCAGCACCCGCAGGAACGGCAGGCGCACGCCACTGACGATCGGTGCGGCCTGTTTGGGCCAGGCCAGCAGCAACCCGAGCGCACACAGCAGGATGATGCTCACGCCCATGCTCCACAGGCCCAGGCTCTTGACCATCAGCACGCCCAACGGAGCGCCGATGGCCAGCGCGCCATAGCTGGCGATGCCGTTCCAGGAAATGACCTTGGCCGTGTTTTCAGCACCTACGCGGCCAATGCCCCAGCCAATGGAACCGGAGCCCACCAGGCTTTCCGCACTGCCGAGTACCAGGCGGCCGACCAGCAGGCAGGCCAGGCTCAGCCAGGGGAGGTGGGTGAGGAAGGCGCAGGCCAGCATGAAAACCCCGCTGAGGCCGCAGCCGGCCAGGCCATACATGACCGCCTTCTTGCTGCCGTGGTTGTCGATGATGCGGCTGGCGGTGGGGCGGCTGAGCAGGGTGGCCAGGTACTGCACGCTGATCACCAGGCCCGCGACCACGGCACTGAAGCCCAGGTCGTTGTGCACATAGCCGGGCAATACGGCCAGCGGGATGCCGATGTTCAGGTAGCCGATGAAGGTGAAGAGGACGATGGAGACGACTTGCAGGGTGACCGCAAGAGGGCGCGGTGAGTGGGGCATGAGGGCCTACGTGGGTTCTGGACGGTGTGAAAACGTGATGACGGGGGTAGCCCGCAGGTCAGCCGTTTTCACACAGTCGGGGGATGCGCGGTTATTCCTGGTCAGCGCTTGATTGATCGTCACCATCCTGCTCGACGGCAGCTGCCGGTTCGGCGTGAACGGTCACGGTTGGCTCTTCTGGGTTCAGGCTTGGGAAGGGAAGATTCGGGATTTCATGCATCTCGTCGTTCCTCGCAAGTGTGAGTGAAAAGTCTGCGCCAGGCGCGTTTGAAGCTTCGCAAAGCTGGGGCAGGATACACAAGTCTGGATGACAGTTTGGATTTTTTGGCGGTCGCTTGTCGGTATTGCGGGCGAACAGCGGACATGTTTTCCATAAAAAATGGGGCCATCGGGCCCCATTCTTTCAGTGCTTACTTGCGGCCTTCAGCCGTCTCCGCCACCTTGTCGGTGCGTGCGCACATGATGAAGTCATTGCGGTGCAGGCCTTTGATCGAGTGGCTCCACCAGGTCACGGTGACCTTGCCCCACTCGGTCAGCAGGCCCGGGTGGTGGCCTTCGGCCTCGGCGATCTCGCCCACGGCATTGGTGAACGCCAGGGCGTGCTTGAAGTTCTTGAACAGGAACACGCGTTCCAGCTCCATGTGGCCGTCACGTACTTCGATGTTCCAGTCCGGGATTTCGCGAATCAGCTCGGCCAGCTCTTCGTCGGTGACCTTTGGTGCGTCGGCGCGGCAGGCTTCGCAATGGGCTTGGTTCAAGGCATTCATGTGGTGTTTTCCGGTTCGAGTTGTTATCGGCAAGGTCGCTCAGGCAGCGACCTTGGGTGGAAACTTCGGTGCGTGCAGGCCCAGCTGCATGGCTTTGTGAACCATGCCCATGATGTCTTCGTGGGCCAGGTCGAACAGACGCTTCATGTTCGGTAGCACGAAATACAACGGCTGCAGGATGTCGATGCGGTACGGTGTGCGCATGGCCTCGATCGGGTCGAAGGCCTGGTGCTCGGGCTCGCCAGACAGACTGTAGACGGTCTCCTTTGGCGACGAGAGGATGCCGCCGCCATAGATCTTGCGGCCCTGCGCGGTTTCCATCAGGCCGAACTCGATGGTCATCCAGTACAGGCGCGCCAGGTACACGCGTTGTTCCTTGGTCGCGGCCAGGCCGAGCTTGCCGTAGGTATGGGTGAATTCGGCGAACCAAGGGTTGGTCAGCAGCGGGCAGTGGCCGAAGATCTCGTGGAAGATATCGGGCTCTTGCAGGTAGTCCAGCTCTTCCGGGGTACGGATGAAGGTGGCTACCGGGAAGCGCTTGCTGGCCAGCAGTTCGAAGAAGGTCTGGAAGGGGATCAGCGCCGGGACCCGAGCAACCTGCCAACCGGTGGTGGCGCCCAGCACCTTGTTGATCTCGCCCAGTTGCGGAATACGGTCATGGGGCAGCTTGAGCTGGTCGATGCCGTCCAGGTATTCCTGGCACGCGCGGCCTTCGATCACTTTCAGCTGACGGGTGATCAGGGTGTTCCATACCGCATGCTCTTGCTGCGGGTAATTGATAAAACCATGCGCATCGGGCTCGCGTGCCACGTATTGCGTCTGTTTCATGTGGCTCTCCTGGTGAGGGCTTTTCTTGTTATGTGCAGGACATGCCTAATGAATATCCCTTCGCTGGCCACTTTGCACGGGGTGGGCCAGTGAGCGGGACCGGCATTCGGCGATGTTTTCGTAACGATAATTTTACAAAAAGGCGTAGGTGTCGGAAAATCCGAGGCATCTGGCTGAAGCTTCGGCTGTTTTTGTCAGCTTATCTTTACGACTTTTCCGCGCGATGTTGAAAAACATTGGCGCTTCGAGAGCCCTCATGCGTATCAAAGTGCATTGCCAGAACCGTATTGGCATCCTGCGCGACATCCTCAACCTGCTGGTGGAGTACGGCATCAACGTGCTGCGCGGCGAGGTGGGCGGTGACCATGGCAACGCCATCTACCTGCATTGCCCGAACCTGATCAATCTGCAGTTCCAGGCGCTGCGGCCGAAGTTCGAGGCGATTGCCGGGGTATTCGGTGTCAAGCGCGTGGGGCTGATGCCCAGCGAGCGCCGACACATGGAGCTGAATGCGTTGCTGGGTGCGCTGGACTTTCCGGTACTGTCGATCGACATGGGCGGCAGCATCGTCGCCGCCAACCGTGCCGCTGCGCAGCTGCTGGGGGTGCGGGTGGACGAGGTGCCGGGCATGCCGCTGGCGCGCTATGTGGAGGACTTCGACCTGCCAGAGCTAGTGCGCGCCAACAAGTCGCGCATCAACGGCCTGCGCATCAAGGTCAAGGGCGATGTGTTCCTGGCCGATATCGCGCCGCTGCAGTCCGAGCACGACGACAGCGAGGCGCTGGCCGGCGCGGTGCTGACCCTGCACCGCGCCGACCGTATCGGTGAGCGCATCTATAACGTGCGCAAGCAGGAGCTGCGCGGTTTCGACAGTATCTTCCAGAGCTCGCGGGTAATGGCTGCGGTGGTGCGCGAGGCGCGGCGCATGGCGCCGCTGGACGCGCCTTTGCTGATCGAGGGCGAGACCGGCACCGGCAAGGAGTTGCTGGCGCGTGCCTGCCACCTGGCAAGCCCGCGCGGCCAGTCGCCGTTGATGGCGCTCAACTGCGCCGGGTTGCCCGAGTCGATGGCCGAGACCGAGCTGTTCGGCTACGGCCCTGGGGCATTCGAAGGGGCGCGGGCCGAGGGCAAGCTGGGGCTGCTGGAGCTGACCGCCGGTGGCACGCTGTTTCTCGACGGGGTAGGGGAGATGAGCCCACGCTTGCAGGTGAAGCTGCTGCGTTTTCTGCAAGATGGCTGCTTCCGCCGCGTAGGCAGCGATGAAGAGGTGTACCTGGATGTGCGAGTGATCTGCGCGACCCAGGTGGATTTGTCCGAATTGTGTGCCCGGGGCGAGTTTCGTCAGGACCTGTATCACCGGCTCAATGTGTTGTCGCTGCACATTCCACCATTGCGCGAATGCATGGATGGCCTGGAAGGGCTGGTGCAGCACTTTCTCGACCAGGCCAGCCGGCAGATCGGCTGCGCCATGCCGCGCCTGGCGCCAGCGGCGATGGACAAACTCGGCCAGTACCATTGGCCGGGTAATGTAAGGCAGTTGGAAAACGTGTTGTTCCAGGCGGTTTCGTTATGCGAAGGCGGCGTGGTCAAAAGTGAACATATACGTTTGCCGGATTACGGCGTGCGCCAACCGCTGGGTGAATTTTCGCTGGATGGGGATCTTTCGCAGATTGTCGGACGTTTTGAAAAAGCGGTACTGGAAAGTTTGATGGGGGAATTCCCGAGTAGTCGGGCTTTAGGTAAAAGACTGGGTGTTTCGCATACGACTATTGCCAACAAGTTGAGGGATTATTCACTTGGCAAGTCTGCAGAATAATCCGCCTTTATAAAAGGCGGGACTGCTGCGCAGTCCTTTCGCGACACAAGGCCGCTCCTACAGGTACTGCGCAATGTTTGAAGTCTGCGCAGTACCTGTAGGAGCGGCCTTGTGTCGCGAAAGGGGCCCGCAGGGCCCCAATTCACAAGGTATCAGCCGTTCGAGCAGCCGTTCCCCATCACGCGGTATTCGAGAATGTGCTTCTGGCCCTTGGAGTCCTCGTAGGTCATGCGGGCTGGCACGACTTCGCACACATTGGGCACTTCGCTCATGGAAATGACGCGGGCAATGTCCAGGTGCTGCGAGTAACTGTACTGTTCAACCGGAATCTGCTCGGCATCTTTGGCTTCGCCGGCCATCGCCGCGCCGCAAAGACTGCCAAGTACCAATACCAGTAAAGCTTTCATTTTCAATTTACCTGTCTAAGGTCGTGAGGGGGCACGCGGCGCTTATGGCGCCGCGAGTATTGCTAGTTTTAACTATCAGGTTTGGAGGGGGATTAACGCTTGCCTTCGTGGGGGCTGTTACCAGTTGTTAATCGCCTTGCCGTTGCTGGCGAGGTGAATTTTATGGCTGGGGCCAAGGCCGAAACAGTGGGTCTTTTGATAAAGTGTTTTGACAGAATCTGTAACAATCCTCTGGTAAACCGCGCCCGTAATTTCTCGCCTGGGCTGTAAGGTGCGTGCCAGAGCGCTTTGTCTGAACGGGCGTACCAAATTACTACCAACGTCGAATGGCTTTTGTCGCTCTGGTACAGTTACAAACGGTTCCATACAAAAACAACTATTACACCGAGGTAACACAGATGAGTGCGGCTCCACTGTATCCCGTTCGTCCCGAGGTTGCGGCCACCACCCTGACCGACGAGGCCACCTACAAGGCCATGTACCAGCAATCGGTGATCAACCCGGACGGCTTCTGGCGCGAGCAGGCCCAGCGCATCGACTGGATCAAGCCGTTCACCAAGGTCAAGCAGACCTCCTTCGACGACCATCACGTCGATATCAAATGGTTCGCCGACGGCACTCTGAACGTTTCCTCCAACTGCCTGGACCGCCACCTCGAAGAGCGCGGTGACCAGTTGGCCATCATCTGGGAAGGCGACGACCCTTCCGAACACCGCAACATCACCTACCGCGAACTGCACGAGCAGGTCTGCAAGTTCGCCAACGCCCTGCGTGGCCAGGATGTGCACCGGGGTGACGTGGTCACCATCTACATGCCGATGATCCCCGAAGCCGTGGTCGCCATGCTGGCCTGTGCCCGTATCGGTGCGATTCACTCGGTGGTGTTCGGCGGCTTCTCGCCCGAGGCGCTGGCCGGTCGTATCATCGACTGCAAGTCCAAGGTCGTGATTACCGCCGACGAAGGCGTACGCGGTGGCCGGCGTACCCCGCTCAAGGCCAACGTCGACCTGGCGCTGACCAACCCTGAAACCAACAGCGTGCAGAAGATCATCGTGTGCAAGCGCACCGGTGGCGACATTGCCTGGCACCAGCACCGCGACATCTGGTACGAAGACCTGATGAAAGTCGCCTCCAGCCATTGCGCGCCGAAAGAGATGGGTGCCGAGGAAGCGCTGTTCATCCTTTATACCTCCGGCTCCACCGGCAAGCCGAAGGGCGTGCTGCACACCACCGGTGGCTACCTGGTGTACGCCGCGCTCACCCATGAGCGCGTGTTCGACTATCGCCCGGGCGAGGTGTACTGGTGCACCGCCGACGTGGGTTGGGTCACCGGCCACAGCTACATCGTCTACGGCCCGCTGGCCAACGGCGCTACTACCTTGCTGTTCGAAGGCGTGCCGAACTACCCCGACATCACGCGCGTGTCGAAGATCGTCGACAAGCACAAGGTCAACATCCTGTACACCGCACCAACCGCCATCCGCGCGATGATGGCCGAAGGGCAGGCTGCAGTCGAAGGTGCCGATGGCTCCAGCCTGCGCCTGCTGGGCTCGGTGGGTGAGCCGATCAACCCCGAAGCCTGGAACTGGTACTACAAGACCGTGGGCAAGGAGCGTTGCCCGATCGTCGACACCTGGTGGCAGACCGAGACCGGCGGCATCCTGATCAGCCCGCTGCCGGGCGCCACCGGCCTCAAGCCGGGCTCGGCAACCCGCCCATTCTTCGGCGTGGTGCCGGCGCTGGTGGACAACCTGGGCAACCTGATCGAGGGCGCTGCCGAAGGCAACCTGGTGATCCTCGATTCCTGGCCGGGCCAGTCGCGTTCGCTGTACGGAGACCACGACCGTTTCGTCGATACCTACTTCAAGACCTTCCGTGGCATGTACTTCACCGGCGACGGTGCGCGCCGCGACGAGGATGGCTACTACTGGATCACCGGTCGCGTGGATGACGTGCTGAACGTCTCCGGTCACCGCATGGGTACTGCCGAGATCGAAAGTGCCATGGTGGCGCATGCGAAAGTGGCCGAGGCCGCGGTGGTAGGTGTGCCACACGACATCAAGGGGCAGGGCATCTATGTGTATGTCACCCTCAATGCCGGTATCGAGGCCAGCGAGCAGTTGCGCCTGGAGCTGAAGAACTGGGTGCGCAAGGAAATCGGCCCGATCGCCTCGCCGGATGTGATCCAGTGGGCGCCGGGGCTGCCGAAGACCCGGTCGGGCAAGATCATGCGCCGCATCCTGCGCAAGATTGCCACGGGTGAGTACGATGCCCTGGGCGATATCTCGACCCTGGCCGACCCGGGTGTGGTGCAACACCTGATCGATACCCACAAGGCCATGAGCTTGGCTTCGGCCTGATAGCCGCGTCGCACATTTTGTAGGGGGCTGTGGGAGCGCCTACAGGAGCTGTGCCGCCAACAAGAACCCCGCCCGGGCAACCGGCGGGGTTTTTGCTTTACTGTTACCCGACATTCATCGGTAACTGTTCTGTCACCGGCGTCGCACAATATCGGGGCGCCAGGAAACAAATCCGGCCTGTTTCGGTGCGTTTTCGCAGCCTTTTTTGCGACACGGCACGCTGCACTTGCCGTAATACAAGGCTTTGCCAATAATAGGCCCGGGAATTGCTAGTACTATAGGTTCTATTTCTTGCGCTCTTGCATATTTTGCAATGGCTGTCAACATCGCCCGTTGCCGTTTCAAGCGCTTCTGTAAGTAGTTGTCGCTTTGAAGAAATATCGACTACCGGGCTGTCGTTAAAATGCCACTCACTCGCTCGTGGTCTGCGGCCTTGGTCGAACCCTGCGCGGCTCGCGTTGTACCCATTCGCATATCGGGCAGCCGTTACCTGCCTTGTATTGCCCTGTACCGATGGAGTTACCTGATGAAGAAGCTCGCACTGCTTGGCGCCCTGGCGCTGTCCGTGTTTTCCCTGGTGTCGCAGGCCGATGAAAAACCGCTGAAAATCGGCATCGAAGCCGCCTACCCACCCTTCGCCTTCAAGCAGCCAGACGGCAGCATTGCCGGTTTTGACTACGACATCGGCAACGCTCTGTGCGAAGAGATGAAGACCAAGTGCACCTGGGTCGAGCAGGAGTTCGACGGCCTGATCCCGGCGCTGAAAGTGCGCAAGATCGACGCCATCCTGTCGTCCATGTCGATCACCGAAGACCGCAAGAAATCGGTCGACTTCACCAAGCGCTACTACCTGACCCCGGCGCGCCTGGTGATGAAGGAAGGTACCGCCGTCAGCGACAGCCTGGATGAGCTCAAGGGCAAGAAGATTGGTGTGCAGCGCGGTTCGATCCACGACCGCTTCGCCAAGGAAGTACTGGGCGCCAAAGGTGCCACCGTGGTTCCTTACGGCACCCAGAACGAAATCTACCTGGACGTGGCGGCTGGCCGCCTCGATGGCACCGTGGCCGACGCCACCCTGCTGGAAGATGGCTTCCTCAAGACCGGCGCCGGCAAGGGCTTCGCCTTCGTAGGGCCGTCCTTCACCGACGCCAAGTACTTCGGCGACGGCATCGGCATTGCCGTGCGCAAAGGTGACAAGGCCAACGTCGACCGCATCAACGCGGCCATCGACGCCATTCGTGCCAACGGCAAGTACAAAGAAATCGAGAAGAAGTACTTCAACTTCGATATCTACGGTCCAGACTCGAAATAAGACGTCGAGTTTCACCTGTGCAATGGTGCAAACAGCAGAGGCTCTGAGGTTTGCACCATTTTTCATTCTCTAGGTCGAGGACCTCATCATGTTGAAAGGCTACGGGGCAGTCATCCTCGACGGGGCGTGGCTGACGCTTCAGCTCGCCCTGTCGTCGATGGCCCTGGCCATCGTGCTCGGCCTGATCGGTGTGGCACTGCGCTTGTCGCCGGTGCGCTGGCTGGCCTGGCTGGGCGATCTGTATTCCACGGTGATTCGTGGTATTCCGGACCTGGTACTGATCCTGCTGATCTTCTACGGCGGGCAGGACATCATCAACCGGGTTGCGCCGCTGCTCGGTTATGAAGACTACATCGACCTGAATCCGCTGATCGCGGGTATCGGTACCCTGGGCTTCATCTTTGGTGCCTACCTGTCGGAAACCTTCCGCGGTGCGTTCCTTGGTATTCCGAAAGGCCAGGCCGAAGCCGGCGTGGCGTATGGCATGAGCAACCGCCAGGTGTTCTTCCGCATCCAGGTGCCGCAAATGATTCGCCTGGCGATCCCGGGCTTCACCAACAACTGGCTGGTGCTGACCAAGGCCACCGCGCTGATTTCGGTAGTGGGCCTGCAGGACATGATGTTCAAGGCCAAGCAGGCGGCCGATGCCACCCGCGAGCCTTTCACCTTCTTCCTGGCGGTGGCGGCCCTGTACCTGGTGCTGACCAGCATCTCGCTGCTGGCCCTGAAGTATCTCGAGCGCCGCTACTCGGTTGGCGTCAAGGTGGCTGAACTATGATCTTCGACTACAACGTCGTCTGGGAGGCACTGCCGATGTATTTCGGCGGCCTGCTGACCACCCTCAAGCTGCTGGCGATTTCGCTGTTCTTCGGGCTGCTGGCGGCCATTCCGCTGGGCCTGATGCGGGTGTCCAAGCAGCCAGCGGTCAATCTCGTGGCGTGGCTTTACACCTACGTGATCCGCGGCACGCCGATGCTGGTGCAGCTGTTCCTGATCTACTACGGCCTGGCGCAGTTCGAGGCGGTGCGCGAAAGCTTCCTGTGGCCGCTGTTGTCCAGCGCTACCTTCTGCGCCTGCCTGGCGTTCGGCATCAACACCAGTGCCTACACCGCCGAAATCATCGCCGGCAGCCTCAAGGCCACGCCGCATGGCGAAATCGAGGCGGCCAAGGCCATGGGCATGTCGCGCATGAAGATGTACCGGCGCATCCTGCTGCCGTCGGCCCTGCGCCGGGCGCTGCCGCAGTACAGCAACGAAGTGATCATGATGCTGCAGACCACCAGCCTGGCGTCGATCGTTACCCTGATCGACATCACTGGCGCTGCGCGCACGGTCAATGCCCAGTACTACCTGCCTTTCGAGGCCTATATCACGGCGGGCGTGTTCTACCTGTGCCTGACCTTCATCCTGGTGCGCCTGTTCAAGATGGCCGAACGCCGCTGGCTCGGCTACCTGGCGCCGCGCAAGCACTGACCGCTTTGTGAGAATCGACAGCATGTACAAACTCGAAGTCCAAGACCTGCACAAGCGCTACGGCAGCCATGAAGTGCTCAAGGGCGTGTCCCTGTCGGCCAAGGCAGGCGATGTCATCAGCATCATCGGCTCCAGCGGTTCGGGCAAGTCGACCTTCCTGCGCTGCATCAACCTGCTGGAGCAACCGCACGCCGGCAAGATCCTGCTCAACAACGAAGAGTTGAAGCTGGTACCGGGCAAGGATGGTGCGCTCAAGGCAGCCGACCCGCGTCAGCTGCAGCGCATGCGCTCGCGCCTGTCGATGGTTTTCCAGCACTTCAACCTGTGGTCGCACATGACCGCGCTGGAAAACATCATCGAAGCGCCGGTGCATGTGCTGGGCGTGAACCGCAAGGAAGCCCTGGAAAAGGCCGAGCACTACCTGGCCAAGGTCGGAGTCGCCCACCGCAAGGACGCCTTCCCGGGGCACATGTCCGGCGGCGAGCAGCAGCGTGTGGCAATTGCCCGGGCGCTGGCCATGGAGCCGGAGGTCATGCTGTTCGACGAGCCGACCTCGGCGCTGGACCCGGAACTGGTGGGCGATGTGCTCAAGGTGATGCAGTCGCTGGCCCAGGAAGGCCGCACCATGGTGGTGGTGACCCACGAAATGGGCTTTGCCCGTGAGGTTTCCAACCAGCTGGTGTTCCTGCACAAGGGCCTGGTGGAAGAAACCGGCTGCCCGCGCGAAGTGCTGGCCAACCCGCAGTCGGAGCGCCTGAAGCAGTTCCTCTCCGGCAGCCTGAAGTAAAAGCTGCATTTTTGCACCAGAATAGGGCATGCTGCGCGGCGAGCGCAGCCTGACCCGGCGCACAGACTCGAACGACCTCAGGTTTCGGACCGCACCCTATGACCACCCAGCGAATCGGTTTTCTCATTTGGCCCAGCACCCGGCCCTTGACCCTGGCGCTGGCCGAGGAAGTGTTGCAGGTGGCGCAGCGGGTGCACCCGGAGGTGGTCTACGATCTGGTCTTTCTGCAGGCGGAGCCGGCGCAAGAGGGTAGCTGGCGTTTGCCGGGCGAGCCGTGGAACGGTCGCCTGGAGGGGTGTCACAAGCTGTTCCTGTTGGCTGACGAGCAGCCGCCGGCGGTGGGGGCTGCGTTGTCTACGGCGCTCAAGCAGTTGGCGCGCAGTGGCTGCATGATTGGCGGCCTGTCGGCCGGGGTCTACCCTCTGGCGATGCTGGGCCTGCTCGACGGTTACCGGGCTGCGGTGCACTGGCGCTGGCAGGATGATTTTGCCGAGCGCTTCCCCAAGGTTATCGCCACCAGTCACCTGTTCGACTGGGACCGCGATCGCCTGACCGCTTGTGGCGGCATGGTCGTGACCGACCTGCTGCTGGCAGTGTTGGCCCGTGATCACGGGGCGGAGCTGGCCGGGGCGGTGTCGGAGGAACTGGTGGTCGAGCGCATTCGCGAGGGTGGCGAGCGCCAGCGTATTCCGCTGCAGAACCGCCTGGGCTCCAGCCACCCCAAGCTGACCCAGGCGGTGCTGCTGATGGAAGCCAACATCGAAGAGCCGCTGACCACCGACGAAATTGCCCAGCACGTGTGCGTGTCGCGCCGGCAGCTGGAGCGCATCTTCAAGCAGTACCTGAACCGTGTGCCGAGCCAGTATTACCTGGAGCTGCGGCTGAACAAGGCGCGGCAGATGCTGATGCAGACCAGCAAGTCGATCATCCAGATCGGGCTGTCCTGCGGCTTCTCCTCGGGGCCGCATTTTTCCAGCGCCTACCGCAACTTCTTTGGCGCAACGCCGCGGGAGGATCGCAACCAGCGGCGTAGCAGCAGCCCGTTCGAACTGAGCTCGGCGCCTGCCGAAAAAGGCTGATATTTCGAGGGGGTTTGGGGCGTATGCCTTGGGTTTGATGGTGCGGCGGAAATCGAGCGCCGCCCACGCGGCGCTTCGCGGGACAAGCCCGCTCCCACATTTGTTGCAACGTGCCGAACCTGTCAGGCCATTGTTGTCAGCCTTGTTGCCTTGACGCGATTTCCCGGCTGGCGCTACCGCCGTCTCGCCAGTCTCAAACTCTCCGCCAAAGCTGGCAACGCCTTTCCCACAGGCATGGCCACGTTGCAACAAATGTGGGAGCGGGCTTGTCCCGCGAAGCGCCGCGCGGGCGGCGCTCGGTCTCACAGGCGCCGCCCCCGTTTCGCCGAACCTCCCTGGCCCCTCACAAACCTTCGTGTACACCCGTTCACCCAGCCCCCCTCTCTCCCGTACACTGCGCGATTGCGACAGTGTTTGTCGCATTGCCGAAAGCCTTGTCAAAACTGGGTTTTGCGCTGTAACAAGTTGTCGCTTGGCCGCAAGGACAGGCGCGGATCAGTCCTTACAATCCCCCCATCGCTCGCCACTTCCAGGCCAGCGTTCCTCTTCAGGAGACTCAGATGTCCGTTGAGCAAGCCCCGGTGCAACGTGCCGATTTCGACCAGGTCATGGTCCCCAACTATTCTCCGGCGGCCTTCATTCCTGTGCGAGGCGAGGGCTCCCGTGTCTGGGACCAGTCGGGTCGCGAATTGATCGATTTTGCCGGTGGCATCGCGGTCAACGCCCTGGGCCACTGCCACCCGGCACTGGTCAAGGCCCTGACCGAGCAGGCCAATACCCTCTGGCACGTATCCAACGTGTTCACCAACGAGCCGGCCCTGCGCCTGGCCCACAAGCTGGTGGACGCCACCTTTGCCGACCGTGCGTTCTTCTGCAATTCCGGCGCTGAGTCCAACGAGGCCGCCTTCAAGCTGGCCCGTCGTGTTGCCCATGACCGCTTCGGCCCGGAAAAGCACGAAATCATCGCCACCGTGAACAGCTTCCACGGCCGTACCCTGTTCACCGTAAGCGTCGGTGGCCAGCCGAAGTACTCCGATGGTTTCGGCCCGAAGATCACCGGCATCAGCCATGTGCCGTACAACGACCTGGAAGCGCTGAAGGCACAGATTTCCGACAAGACCTGCGCCGTGGTGATCGAGCCGATCCAGGGCGAGAGCGGCGTGGTGCCGGCCGACAAGGCCTACCTGGAAGGCGCGCGCAAACTGTGTGACGAACACAACGCCCTGCTGATCTTCGACGAAGTTCAGACCGGCGTTGGCCGTACCGGTTCGCTGTATGCCTACCAGCACTACGGCGTTACCCCGGACATCCTGACCAGCGCCAAGAGCCTGGGCGGCGGTTTCCCGATCGGTGCCATGCTGACCACCACCGAGCTGGCCAAGCACTTGGCTGTCGGCACCCACGGCACCACCTACGGCGGCAACCCGCTGGGCTGCGCCGTCGCCTGCGCGGTGCTGGACGTGGTCAACACCCCGGAAACCCTGGCCGGTATCAAGGCCAAGCATGAGCGCTTCAAGGGCCGCCTGGAGCAGATCGGCCAGAAGTACAACCTGTTCAGCCAGGTGCGTGGCGTTGGCCTGCTGCTGGGCTGCGTGCTGACCGAGGCCTGGAAAGGCAAGGCCAAGGACGTGCTCAACGCCGCCGAGAAAGAAGGCGTGATGGTGCTGCAGGCCGGCCCGGATGTGGTCCGCTTCGCGCCAAGCCTGGTAGTTGAAGACGCCGACATCGACGAAGGCCTGGACCGCTTCGAGCGCGCCGTGGCCACCCTGACCAAGGGCTGATCCGCCCGCGGTCCCTTTGCCGGCCACGGTGCAGGCTCAGCCCGAGTCTGTACCGGGCCGGTGATACCCGATCCCAGTGCAGGTGCCAGTGCATCTGCCGTTTTTCCGTGCCGCCGTGAGCGGCCCGTATTCCAAAGGAGTGACACCATGCTGGTGATGCGCCCCGCGCAAATGGCTGATCTGAACGAAGTGCAGCGCATGGCTGCAGACAGCCCCATTGGTGTCACCTCGCTGCCGGACGACACCGCTCGCCTGGGCGACAAGATCGCCGCATCCGAGACTTCCTTCGCCGCCGAGGTCAGCTTCAACGGTGAAGAAAGCTACTTCTTCGTGCTCGAGGACAGCGAAACCGGCAAGCTGGCCGGTTGCTCGGCCATCGTCGCTTCAGCGGGCTACTCCGAGCCGTTCTACAGCTTTCGTAACGAGACCTTCGTGCACGCCTCGCGCGAGCTGAAGATCCACAACAAGATCCATGTGCTGTCGCTGTGCCATGACCTGACCGGCAACAGCCTGCTGACCAGCTTCTATGTGCTGCCGGAACTGGTGAACAGTGGCTGGGCCGAGCTCAATTCGCGTGGCCGCCTGCTGTTCATGGCCGCTCACCCGGAGCGTTTCGCCGACTCGGTGGTGACCGAGATCGTCGGCTACAGCGACGAGCAGGGCGAATCGCCGTTCTGGGATGCCATCGGTCGCAACTTCTTCGACCTCAACTACGCCGACGCCGAGCGCCTGTGCGGCCTGAAGAGCCGCACCTTCCTCGCCGAACTGATGCCGCACTACCCGATCTACGTGCCGCTGCTGCCTGACCTGGCTCAGGAAGCCATGGGCCAGGTGCACCCGCGGGCGCAGATTACCTTCGACATCCTCATGCGCGAAGGCTTCGAGACCGAGCACTACATCGACATCTTCGACGGTGGCCCGACCCTGCATGCGCGTACCTCGGGTATCCGCTCGATCGCCCAGAGCCGGGTTGTGCCGGTGAGGCTCGAGGAAGCCCCGGTCAAGGGCGGGCGCCCGTACCTGGTGTGCAACGGCCAGTTGCAGGACTACCGCGCGGTGCTGCTGGACCTGGACTGGGTGCCCGGCAAGCCGGTCAGCCTGAGCCCGGCAGCCGCCGAGGCGCTGGGGGTGGGCGAGGGTGCCAGCGTGCGCCTGGTTGCGGTCTGAGGTCTGGCAACAGACGTTTCGGGATTGATGCGTTAGAAGAGTTTCGCGCCGGCCGCCGCCGCCGCAAAAGGAGATAGCATGATCGTTCGTCCTGTACGCAGCAGCGATTTGCCTGCGTTGATCGAATTGGCACGCAGCACCGGTACCACCGGGCTGACCACGCTGCCGGCCAACGAAGAGCGCCTGGGGCATCGCGTTGGCTGGGCGGAGAAGAGCTTCCGCGGCGAAGCCGAGCGTGGCGACACCGACTACCTGTTCGTGCTGGAAAACGACGAAGGCATGGTGGTGGGCATCAGTGCCATCGCCGGTGCCGTCGGCCTGCGCGAGCCCTGGTACAACTATCGGGTCGGGCTGACCGTCAGCGCCTCGCAGGAGCTGAAGATTTACCGCGAAATCCCCACCTTGTTCCTGGCCAACGACCTGACCGGCAACTCCGAGCTGTGCTCGCTGTTCCTGCGCAGCGACTACCGCTCCGGCCTCAACGGCCGCCTGCTGTCGCGGGCGCGCATGCTGTTCATCGCCGAGTTCCCCGAGCTGTTCGGCAAGAAGATCATCGCCGAAATGCGCGGCATGTCCGACGAGCAGGGCCGCTCGCCGTTCTGGGAAAGCCTGGGCCGGCACTTCTTCAAGATGGAGTTCAGCCAGGCCGACTACCTCACCGGCGTGGGCAACAAGTCGTTCATTGCCGAACTCATGCCGAAGTTCCCGCTGTACACCTGCTTCCTGTCCGAGGCGGCGCGCAACGTGATCGGCCGCGTGCACAAGGACACCGAGCCGGCGCTGGCCATGCTCAAGCAGGAAGGCTTCAACTACCAGGGCTACGTCGACATCTTCGACGCCGGCCCCGCCATCGAGTGCGACACCTCCAGGATCCGCGCCGTGCGCGAGAGCCAGACCCTGGTGCTGGCGGTGGGCACGCCGGGCGATGACGCGACGCCTTACATCATCCACAACCGCAAGCGCGACGACTGCCGCATCACGGCCGCACCTGCGCGGCTGGCTGCCGGTACCCTGGTGGTCGACCCCTTGACCGCCAAACGCCTGCGCATGGGCGCCGGCGACAACGTGCGCGCCGTGCCGCTGTCGGCAAGCCGGGAGGCCCAGTAAATGACCACGCATTACATCGCAGGCAATTGGCAGGTTGGCCAGGGCGAAACCCTGCAGTCGCTCAACCCGGTGACGCAAGCCGTCGTCTGGCAGGGGCAGGGCGCTGACGCCAGCCAGGTGGGTGCCGCCGTGCAGGCTGCGCGTCAGGCCTTCCCGGCCTGGGCGCAATTGAGCCTGGAGGCGCGTATCGATGTGCTGGAGAAGTTCGCCGCGCAACTGAAAGCGCATGCCGAAGCCATGGCCCAGTGCATCGGCGAGGAAACCGGCAAGCCCCTGTGGGAGTCGGCGACCGAAGTCACCAGCATGATCAACAAGGTCGGGATCTCGGTGCAGAGCTACCGCGAGCGCACCGGCGAGAAGAGCGGCCCGCTGGCCGATGCCACGGCCGTGCTGCGGCACAAGCCCCATGGCGTGGTGGCGGTGTTCGGCCCGTACAACTTCCCTGGTCACCTGCCCAACGGCCATATCGTGCCAGCGCTGCTGGCTGGCAACTGCGTGGTGTTCAAGCCCAGTGAGCTGACGCCCAAGGTGGCCGAACTGACCGTCAATTGCTGGATTGCCGCCGGGCTGCCGGCGGGTGTGCTCAACCTGGTGCAGGGTGCGCGCGAAACGGGTGTGGCGCTGGCCGCCAACCCAGGTATCGATGGCTTGTTCTTCACCGGCTCCAGCCGCACCGGCAACCTGCTGCACCAGCAGTTCGCCGGCCGCCCGGAGAAGATCCTGGCCCTGGAAATGGGCGGTAACAACCCGCTGGTGGTGGACGAGGTCAAGGACCTCGATGCGGCGGTGTACACCATTATCCAGTCGGCGTTCATTTCCGCCGGCCAGCGCTGCACCTGCGCCCGTCGTCTGCTGGTGCCCCAAGGCGCCTGGGGTGATGCGCTGATCGCGCGCCTGGTCGAGGTGAGCAGATCCATCACGGTCGGGGCGTTCGACCAGCAGCCGGCGCCGTTCATGGGTTCGGTGATCTCGCTGCAGGCGGCGCGGGCGCTGATTGCGGCCCAGGCCGAATTGGTCGCCAAGGGCGCCGTGAAGCTGCTGGAAATGACCCAGCCACAGGCCGATGCCGCACTGCTGACCCCGGGCATTGTCGATGTCACCGCTGTGGCCGAGCGCCCGGACGAAGAGTTCTTCGGCCCGCTGCTACAGGTGATCCGCTATGCCGACTTCGATGCCGCCATCGATGAGGCCAACAACACCCAGTACGGCCTGGCCGCCGGCTTGCTGTCCGACTCCCACGCCCGTTACCAGTACTTCTGGCTGCGCAGCCGCGCCGGCATCGTCAACTGGAACAAGCAACTGACCGGTGCCGCCAGCAGTGCGCCGTTCGGCGGCGTGGGTGCCAGTGGCAACCACCGCGCCAGCGCCTACTACGCAGCGGACTACTGCGCTTACCCCGTGGCTTCGCTGGAGACCGCCAGCCTTGCCTTGCCGGCAACCTTGACGCCGGGCGTCACCCTATAACAACAGGTCACGGAGCCTAGCCGATGAAATCCTACGAAGTGAATTTTGATGGCCTGGTGGGGCCTACCCACAACTATGGCGGCCTGTCCTACGGCAACGTGGCTTCGCAGAGCAACAGCCAGCAGGGTTCCAACCCGCGCGAAGCCGCGCGCCAGGGCCTGGCGAAGATGAAAGCGCTGGCCGACATGGGCTTCAAGCAGGGCGTGCTGGCGCCGCAGGAGCGCCCGGACGTGGCTGCACTGCGCCGCCTGGGCTTCAGCGGCAGCGATGCCGAAGTGATCCAGCGTGCCGCCAAGGAGGCCATGCCATTGCTGGTGGCCAGTTGCTCGGCTTCGAGCATGTGGGTGGCCAACGCCGCCACGGTCAGCCCCAGTGCCGACACTGCCGATGGCCGCGTGCATTTCACTGCTGCCAACCTCAACTGCAAGTACCACCGCAGCATCGAGCACCCGACCACCAGCCGCGTGCTGGGGGCCATGTTCAGCAACGACAAGCACTTTGCCCACCACGCGGCACTGCCTGCCGTGGCACAGTTCGGTGACGAGGGGGCGGCCAACCACACGCGCTTCTGCCGTACCTATGGCGAGGCCGGCGTGGAGTTCTTCGTCTACGGCCGCAGCGCCTTCGACAGCCGCTACCCGGCGCCGCAGAAGTACCCGGCCCGGCAGACCCTGGAAGCCTCCCAGGCCGTGGCCCGGCTGCATGGTCTGGGCGATGACGGCGTGGTCTACGCTCAACAGAACCCGGCGGTGATCGACCAGGGCGTGTTCCACAACGATGTGATTGCGGTGGGCAACGGCGAGGTGCTGTTCTACCACGAGGACGCTTTCCTTGAGACGGACGCGGTACTTGGCCAGCTGCGAGCTAAACTGGCCAGCAAGGGTGGCAACTTCCAGGCCATCTGCGTGCCGCGGGCGGCGGTGACGGTAGAGGACGCAGTGCGTTCATACCTGTTCAACAGCCAGTTGCTCAGCCGCGACGACGGCTCCATGCTGCTGGTGGTGCCGGAAGAGTGCCGCAACAACGAGCGGGTCTGGGCCTATCTGGGCCAGTTGACCAGCCAGGGCGGCCCGGTGCGGGAGGTGAAAGTGTTCGACCTCAAGCAGAGCATGCAGAACGGCGGTGGGCCGGCTTGCCTGCGTTTGCGCGTGGCGTTGAAGGAAACGGAACTGGCAGCGGTCAACCAAGGCGTTATCATGACCGCCTCGCTGTACGACACCCTGTTGCAGTGGGTCGACAAGCATTACCGCGATCGCCTTGGCGAGGCGGACCTGGCCGACCCGCAATTGCTGGTGGAATGCCGTACGGCACTGGACGAATTGACCCAGATCCTGAAGTTGGGCTCGGTGTATCCGTTCCAACGCCAACCTTGAAGAGAGACTTTGCAATGACCGACGCCCTGCGCCTTATCCTGGAAGATGAAGACGGCACTCAGCTGGAAACTTCCTGCACCCGCTTTGCCGTTGTCTGGCAAGGCAAGGAAGTGTGGATTCAGCAGGATGGTCGTGGCCAGCTGCTGATCGGCGTGGATGTCGAGGAAGACGACACCGAGTACGCCAACCTGCTGCTGCGCCCGATGGCCACCAACCTGGTCAGCCTGCAGCTGGAAATGGAACCGGCGGAGGTCGGCGAAGACGACGATCACGTCCATGGCCCCGATTGCGGCCACCACCACTAAGGAAGTACCTATGCTCGCCCTTGGCAAATTGCTTGAGCTGACCCTCACCGATCACGAACCGGCCGAGAAGACCCAAGTGACACCCAAGGGCGCGCGTTTGCGCTGGCTGGGGGAGGGCGCGCTCGAAGTGCGCCCGGCCGAAAACGAGGATTGCGGGCTGGACCTGCTGCTGTCCGCCGGCATCCACGGCAACGAAACGGCACCGATCGAGTTGCTCGAGCGGCTGCTGCATGGCGTGGCCAACGGCAAGATCAAACCCAAGGCCCGGGTGCTTTTCCTGTTTGGCAACCCCGCAGCGATCCGCAAGGGCGAGCGCTTCATCGAGCAGGACATCAACCGCCTGTTCAACGGCCGCCACGAGCTGTCCAGTGGCTTCGAGGCATTGCGTGCCGCCGAGCTGGAACAGTTCGCCCGGGTGTTCTTCAGCAAGGCGGGGCGCAGCCGCCTGCACTACGACCTGCATACCGCCATCCGCGGCTCGAAGATCGAGCAGTTCGCCTTGTACCCTTATAAAGAGGGGCGCAAGCATTCCCGTCGCGAGCTGGCACGCCTGGCGGCGGCGGGCATGGAGGCGGTGTTGTTGCAGAGCAAGTCTTCCATCACTTTCAGCGCCTTCACCTATGAGCAGTTGGAGGCAGAAGCCTTCACCCTGGAGTTGGGCAAGGCCCGCCCGTTCGGCCAGAACGAGGAGGTCAACCTCGACAAGCTGGAGGAGCGGCTGATCAGCATCATCGAAAACACCGAGCCCGAAGGCGAAGGTTCGCTGGATGGCCTGCAGCTGTTCAGCGTTTCCCGCGAGATCATCAAGCACAGCGACAGCTTCCACCTGCACCTGCCTGCAGACATCGAGAACTTCTCCGAGCTGAGCAAGGGCTACTTGCTGGCCGAGGACCTGGCCGAGACGCGTTGGGTGGTCGAGGAGGAGGGCGCGCGCATCATCTTCCCCAACCCCAAGGTCAAGAATGGCCTCAGGGCGGGGATTCTGATCGTTCCCGACTCCGGCCAGCGATTAGGCTGAGCTGGCCCCGATAGCCTGGGTTCACGGCTGTGTGCGCAGCTCCAGTTGCAACGCCTGACGCAGCCCGTTTTCAGTGAAGGCGGGTGGGTTGGTGTTCAGGGCGGTGCTGCCGCCGAATGTGAACCTGCAATCGGTGGGCAAGCCGATGCTCTGTAGCAGCAGGTTGTCCACCGGATAGGCGCCGTTTTTGCCTTGAACCTCGGTCTGGCCCGGAAACACGGTGCCTGACATCGAGTTCCAACCTTGGCACAGGCAGCGGTACAGGTCGAGCAGTGGCAGTTGCGCAGCGGTCGACCAGCCTGGGTTGTATGCCAGTGTGCCGCCGCTGTATCCCCAGCTACTCTGGTTTTCGTCGATGATGAAGTGGCCTTCGTCTTCATCTTCTTCGTGGTCGCTGGGTGTATAGGTCGTGAATTGGTGTCTGGCTGCTTCGATCACGCTGATCGGGGCTCCGGACTGCCCGGCCTTTTTATCCAGGGCCGCCAGTAGCGCCTGGCCACAGGGTAGTTTGCGCAGCAGTTCCAGCGCGTCCTCTGCCGCTTGCCTGAATTGGTCGCTACCCGTCACTTGCACGCCGATATTGCCCAGGGCCTGATGTTCGTCCATCACGGGCCGGGCCAGTCGTGCATCGTTTTCGGCATTGCGGTAGAGCTCGACCCTGGAGGACTCGCGGCCAAGCAGGCGGTGCCCCGTGACGTTGACAACCGCGTCGCCCTTGTCGATGAGTACCGGGCCGCTACCGACCACAATCTGGTGCGTGCCGGTATGGGCGTCGATGTGGACGATACCTGCGCCGGTCTCGATCCTGTTGCCGGTCCCTATCATGTCGATCAGCACCGTCTTCTTCACCTCCGGGGCGATGACCACGTGGTGATTGCCATCGGTGAGGCGAATGGCAATGGCTTGGGCGGTATGCGCGGGGACCATGAATACCGCATCGTTGATGGTAACTTCCAGCAGGCATTCGCGCGGGGCGATACGTACGCGCTTTTGCTGTTCATTCGCGCGCAGCGCACGCGGGGCCACGTTGAAGACCAGCAACTCGCTGTTCGGGGTGCTGCGGCGATAGCGCCGGCCCAATGGATAGGCGCGTTCGAGGGTGATTCGCACATTTTCGTCGGCCTGGATGTACTTGACCTCGGTCTGCTGCCGAGGGTTGTCTTCGTTATTGTCGAAGGCGGTTTGCGAGTGGCCGGGTTCCCGGGCGTCGATGTAGTAGATCGGTCTCGGGTTGGTCTGCATGATGCCGTGGGGTAGCGGATGCGGGTCCGAGTGGAGTTTGGATATGTTCAGCTCAGGCATGGAGTGCTCCGGTAGCGAGGGTGGGTCGGCAGGATCCCGTTCCACTGCCCGGGTCAGGTGTTGCTTATGTACCGCATGGGTGGGCCCGCAGGTCTGCTTTTCCGCCCTGGTCGTGCTAATGAACGGCTTTTCATCCGCCGATTGCTGTTCTGGTGTACAAACACACTGTATCTCCCGTTCAGGCTGGATATAATGGCGCCCTTTGCCGTCGTTTCGTCGATTCGACGTATTAGCCCAAACGGCCGCCGTTTCCGTGGAAGAACCTATGAAAAGCGCAGAAATCCGTGAAGCCTTCCTTCGCTTCTTCGAAGAGCAGGGACATACCCGAGTCGCCTCCAGTTCGCTGATCCCGAACAACGACCCGACCCTGCTGTTCACCAATGCCGGCATGAACCAGTTCAAGGACTGCTTCCTCGGTGCGGAGAAGCGTGCCTACACGCGTGCCGTCAGTAGCCAGAAGTGCGTGCGCGCAGGTGGCAAGCACAACGACCTGGAAAACGTCGGTTACACCGCGCGTCACCACACCTTCTTCGAAATGCTGGGCAACTTCAGCTTCGGTGACTACTTCAAGCGCGACGCGATCACTTTCGCCTGGACCTTCCTGACTTCGGAAAAATGGCTGAACCTGCCCAAGGAAAAGCTCTGGGTCACCGTCTACGCCACTGACGACGAAGCCTACGATATCTGGACCAAGGAAGTCGGCGTGCCGGCCGAGCGCATGGTGCGCATCGGCGACAACAAGGGCGCCCCGTACGCTTCCGACAACTTCTGGACCATGGGCGACACCGGCCCATGCGGCCCGTGCACCGAGATCTTCTACGACCACGGCCCGGACATCTGGGGCGGCCCACCCGGCTCGCCGGAAGAAGACGGCGATCGCTACATCGAGATCTGGAACAACGTCTTCATGCAGTTCAACCGCACCGCCGACGGCGTGCTGCACCCGCTGCCAGCGCCGTCTGTGGACACCGGCATGGGCCTGGAGCGCGTCAGCGCCGTGCTGCAGCACGTGCACTCGAACTACGAGATCGACCTGTTCCAGAACCTGCTGTCGGCCGCGGCCAAGGCCATCGGTTGCAGCAATGAGGGCCAGGCCTCGCTGAAAGTGGTCGCCGACCACATCCGTTCGTGCGGCTTCCTGATCGCCGACGGCGTGCTGCCGTCCAACGAAGGCCGTGGCTACGTGCTGCGCCGCATCATTCGCCGCGCCTGCCGCCACGGTAACAAGCTGGGCGCCAAAGGCAGCTTCTTCTACCAGATCGTTGCCGCGCTGGTCGCTGAAATGGGCGAGGCCTTCCCGGAACTGAACAGCCAGCAGGCGCACATCGAGCGCGTGCTCAAGGCTGAAGAAGAACAGTTCGCCAAGACCCTGGAGCAGGGCCTGCGCATCCTTGAGCAGGACCTGGCCCAGCTCGAGGGTGATGTGGTGCCGGGCGACGTGGTGTTCAAGCTGTACGACACCTACGGCTTCCCGATGGACCTGACCGCCGACATCGCCCGTGAGCGCGAGCTGACCATCGACGAAGCCGGTTTCGAGCGCGAGATGGACGCCCAGCGTGAACGTGCCCGTTCCGCCAGCGCCTTCGGCATGGACTACAACAGCCTGGTCAAGGTCGACAGCGCCACCGAGTTCCTCGGCTACGAGGCCACCGAAGGCCAGGGCAAGATCATCGCCCTGTACAAGGACGGCCAGGCCGTCGACCAGCTGGGTGAAGGCGAGCAGGGCGTGGTCGTGCTCGACCGCACGCCGTTCTACGCCGAATCCGGTGGCCAGGTGGGCGACACCGGCTACCTGCAGGCTGGCGCTGCGCGCTTCGACGTGCGCGACACCACCAAGACCGGTGGTGCCTTCCTGCACCACGGCGTGGTTGCCAGCGGTGCGCTGGTGATCGGCTCCCCGGTCGAGGCCAAGGTCGATGCCGACGTGCAGCACGCCACCTCGCTGAACCACTCCGCCACCCACCTGCTGCACGAAGCGCTGCGCCAGGTACTGGGCGAACACGTACAGCAGAAAGGCTCGCTGGTCGACAGCCAGCGCCTGCGTTTTGACTTCAGCCACTTCGAGGCGGTGAAACCGGAGCAGATCAAGGCCCTGGAAGACATCGTCAACCGTGAAGTGCGCAAGAACACTGCGGTGGAAACCGAACTGACCGACATCGAAACCGCCAAGGCCAAGGGTGCCATGGCGCTGTTCGGCGAGAAGTACGGCGACACCGTGCGTGTGCTGAGCATGGGCGGCGATTTCTCGGTGGAGCTGTGCGGCGGTATCCACGCCAAGCGCACCGGTGACATCAGCCTGTTCAAGATCATCAGCGAAGGCGGCGTGGCCTCTGGCGTGCGCCGTATCGAAGCGGTCACCGGCGCTGCTGCGCTGGCCTACCTGAACGCTGCCGAAGAGCAGGTCAAGGAAGCCGCGCAGCTGGTGAAGGGTAACCGCGACAACCTGATCGACAAGCTGTCGGCTGTGCTCGAGCGCAACCGCCAGCTGGAGAAGCAGCTGGAACAGCTGCAGGCCAAGGCCGCCAGCGCCGCCGGGGATGATCTCTCCAACGCGGCCGTTGAGGTCAAGGGCGCCAAGGTGCTCGCCGCCCGCCTGGATGGACAGGACGGCAAGGCACTGCTGGCGCTGGTCGATCAGCTGAAGAACAAGCTCGGCCACGCAGTGATCCTGCTGGGCAGCGAGCATGAGGGCAAGGTTGTGCTGGTGGCCGGCGTGACCAAGGACCTCTCCAGCCAACTCAAGGCTGGCGATCTGATGAAACAAGCCGCTGCGGCGGTGGGTGGCAAGGGCGGTGGTCGTCCGGACATGGCTCAGGGTGGCGGCGTCGACGTCGCCGCACTGGACCAGGCCCTGGCGCTGGCCGTGCCATTCGCAGAGCAGGGACTTTGAGATGAGGGGGCCGGCGGTCTAGTCGCCGGCCTCTTCATGTTGGATTGTTTTTTGGGGCCCTGTATGGGCTGAGGCACCATTGAAATGGCGTTGATCGTACAGAAATTTGGCGGCACCTCTGTCGGTTCCATCGAGCGGATCGAGCAGGTAGCCGATAAGGTCAAGAAACACCGTGAAGCGGGCGACGACCTGGTGGTTGTGCTGTCGGCAATGAGCGGTGAAACCAATCGCCTGATCGACCTGGCCAAGCAGATCACCGATCAGCCGGTTCCGCGTGAGCTGGACGTGATCGTGTCGACCGGTGAGCAGGTCACCATTGCCTTGCTGACCATGGCCTTGATCAAGCGCGGTGTGCCAGCGGTGTCCTACACCGGCAACCAGGTGCGCATTCTCACCGACAGCGCACACAACAAGGCGCGCATCCTGCAGATCGACGACCAGAAGATTCGTGCCGACCTCAAGGAAGGCCGCGTGGTCGTGGTAGCAGGCTTCCAGGGCGTCGACGAGCACGGCAGCATCACCACGCTTGGCCGTGGCGGCTCCGACACCACGGGTGTGGCCCTGGCGGCTGCGCTGAAGGCTGACGAGTGCCAGATCTACACCGACGTCGATGGCGTCTACACCACCGACCCGCGTGTTGTGCCGCAGGCCCAGCGCCTGGAGAAGATCACCTTCGAAGAGATGCTGGAAATGGCCAGCCTCGGTTCCAAGGTGCTGCAGATCCGTTCGGTGGAGTTCGCCGGCAAGTACAACGTTCCGCTGCGCGTGCTGCACAGCTTCAAGGAGGGTCCGGGTACCCTCATTACCATTGATGAAGAGGAATCCATGGAACAGCCGATCATTTCCGGTATCGCCTTCAACCGTGATGAAGCCAAGCTGACCATTCGCGGCGTGCCGGACACCCCGGGCGTGGCCTTCAAGATCCTCGGCCCGATCAGTGCCTCGAACATCGAGGTCGACATGATCGTGCAGAACGTTGCCCACGATAACACCACCGACTTCACCTTCACCGTGCACCGCAACGAGTACGAGAAGGCGCAGAGCGTGCTGGAAAACACTGCCCGCGAAATCGGTGCCCGTGAAGTGATCGGCGACACCAAGATCGCCAAGGTCTCGATCGTCGGCGTCGGCATGCGTTCGCACGCCGGTGTTGCCAGCCGCATGTTCGAAGCCCTGGCCAAGGAGAGCATCAACATCCAGATGATCTCCACCTCCGAGATCAAGGTTTCGGTCGTGATCGAAGAGAAGTACCTGGAGCTGGCCGTGCGCGCGCTGCACACCGCGTTCGAGCTCGACGCCCCGGCACGACAGAGCGAGTAATACGCTGCCTGGAAGGGCGCGGCTTGCCGCGCCCTTCGCGTTTCTGCTCGCCACGCAGGCCCGTCCTGCCCTGTGTGGCGATCAACCAGGCCCAGGTCGTCGTCCACGACCAGGCCGCGACACCCAAGACTGTTACCCCCTGAATGTTCTGCGTAAGGAGAAAGCTATGTTGATTCTGACTCGTCGGTGCGCCGAGAGCCTGATCATTGGAGACGGCGAGATCACCGTGACGGTGCTCGGCGTAAAAGGCAACCAGGTGCGTATTGGCGTCAGCGCCCCGAAAGAAGTGGCTGTACACCGCGAGGAAATCTACCTGCGGATCAAGAAAGAGAAGGACGAGGAGCCAAGCCTTTAATTTTTTTGAAGTTTTTTTCAAAAAAAGGGTTGCAAACGAGGAAGAGCCTGTTTAATATTCGCCTCGTGTTGCGGTGAGGTGGCCGAGTGGCCGAAGGCGCTCCCCTGCTAAGGGAGTATACCTCATAAGGGTATCGGGGGTTCGAATCCCCCCTTCACCGCCATTATTCGCTTAGGGCGCTGTAAACGGTAAGAACGCTAAGTAGTTGATTTTAAACGAAAAAGTTCTTGCAAAAATGTTTCAGCGACCTATAATGCGCGGCAAGACACGGACTCATAGCTCAGCTGGATAGAGTACTCGGCTACGAACCGAGCGGTCGGAGGTTCGAATCCTCCTGAGTCCGCCACTTTTGAAGTGGCTTTGCTTGCAAGGCTGCTTCAATCAACCAGTGGTAATCTGGTCTAAAACTACCATCGCGGACTCATAGCTCAGCTGGATAGAGTACTCGGCTACGAACCGAGCGGTCGGAGGTTCGAATCCTCCTGAGTCCGCCACTTTTGAAGTGGCTTTGCTTGCAAGGCTGCTTCAATCAACCAGTGGTAATCTGGTCTAAAACTACCATCGCGGACTCATAGCTCAGCTGGATAGAGTACTCGGCTACGAACCGAGCGGTCGCAGGTTCGAATCCTGCTGAGTCCGCCACTTTTTGAAGTGGCTCTGCTTGCAAAGGCACTTCAACCAACCAGTGGTAATCTGGTCTAAAAATACCACCACGGACTCATAGCTCAGCTGGATAGAGTACTCGGCTACGAACCGAGCGGTCGGAGGTTCGAATCCTCCTGAGTCCGCCACACCAAATCAAGAAGCCCGCTCAGTTGAGCGGGCTTTTTGTTTTTCTACGCCAATGAATTGTTGCTGATGTCGATCTACGCTCTTCTGTAATGATTGTGGTGTAGCTTGGGGTCGCCATGCGGCCCATCGCCGGCAAGCCAGCTCCCACAGGTATCGCGCTGCTCTCTGGACTGTGTTGTCCCTGTGGGAGCTGGCTTGCCGGCGAAAGGGCTGCAAAGCAGCCCCGAATTCGATCAGGTATCGCATACACATCCAGGCACACAACAAATGTGCTTTAACCGCCAGACCCACCGTCGCACTGATAGCTTCGAGCGTTGTCCCAGCTTTATCACGCAAACGATTGTTCTGGCCAAAAATTTTAAGCGATCTGACAGCTTTAGCAGTGTATGATTGCGCCCGTCAGCCCCGCCGGGGCTTGTGGAAAACCACCATGGACTTACCCAGTAGTTACTCGCTAACAAGATTCATACAGAAAGATCTGACCGATTGATTCTCCCGGCGTGCTCCGCTGCTGGGAGTGGAGTTCGCCTATGACTGAAGTAGAAGTAAAAAAAGCGCAGGAAAGCCTGCAGGACCGCCTGGCCCAGGTGGTCGAACTGCTGCAGCGCCAGCGCGTGGTAGAAGACCTGACCCACCGTCAGGAAGGCGCCCACCACGACCTGGTGGAAAACCTGGTCCACCGCCAGAACCTCGTCGAGCTGCAGCGCAAACTCGACGACCTGCACCCCGCCGACATCGCCTACATACTCGAAGCATTGCCCCTGGAAGACCGCCTGACGGTCTGGCAGCTGGTGCGCTCGGATCGCGATGGCGACATCCTGCTGGAAGTGTCCGACGCCGTGCGGCAATCGCTGATCGCCGACATGGACGATCACGAGCTGCTCGCCGCCGCCAAGGAAATGGACGCCGACGAGCTGGCCGACCTGGCTCCAGAGCTGCCGCGTGACGTTGTTCACGAGCTGATGGAAACCCTCGATGCACAGCAACGCGAGCGCGTGCGTTCGGCGCTTAGCTACGACGAGGAGCAGGTTGGTGCGCTGATGGACTTCGAGATGGTCACCATCCGCGAAGACGTCAGCCTGGAAGTGGTGTTGCGCTACCTTCGCCGCCTGAAAGAGCTGCCGAACCACACCGACAAACTCTTCGTGGTCGACTATGACGGCATTCTCAAGGGCGTATTGCCGATCAAGCGCCTGCTGGTCAACGACCCGGAGAAGAAGGTGGCGGAGGTCATGGCGACCGATCCGGTCTCCTTCCACCCCGAGGAAGATGCCTATGATGCGGCGCAGGCCTTCGAGCGTTACGACCTGGTATCTGCGCCAGTTGTGGACAAGAACGAACGCCTGATCGGCCGCTTGACCATCGACGAAATGGTCGACCTGATTCGTGAGGAAAGCGAAAGCGAAGTGCTGAACATGGCCGGTTTGCGCGAGGAAGAAGACATCTTCGCCTCGGTCTGGCGTTCGCTGCGCAACCGCTGGGCCTGGTTGGCCATCAACCTGATTACCGCTTTCGTTGCCTCGCGAGTGATCGGCCTGTTCGAAGGTTCGATCGAGAAACTGGTGGCCCTGGCCGCACTGATGCCGATTGTGGCAGGCATTGGCGGCAACTCCGGTAACCAGACCATCACCATGATCGTGCGTGCCATGGCGCTGGACCAGGTGTCACCGGGCAACACCAGCCGCCTGATGCGCAAGGAGCTGGCGGTATCGCTGCTCAACGGCCTGATCTGGGGCGGGGTGATCGGTGCGGTGGCGTTCTGGTTGTATGGCAGCTGGTCGTTGGGCCTGGTGATGACTGCGGCGATGACCTTGAACCTGCTGTTGGCGGCCTTGATGGGGGTGTTGATTCCGATGACCCTGACACGCCTGGGGCGCGACCCGGCGATGGGCTCCAGCGTGATGATTACCGCGGTGACCGACAGTGGTGGGTTCTTCATCTTCCTCGGGCTGGCGACAGTGTTTCTGCTGTAACCCGCGGATCGCGTCTCTTGCAGGGACACCACCTACAAAAAAGCCAGCTTACGCTGGCTTTTTTGTGTTCGGCTGCAAACCTCAGGAGGCGTCGGCAGCCATTTCCACATCGTGAGCGATGAGGGCCACCAGCGCGTTCTGCTGGCGGTGCGACAGTTGGCGGAAGCGTTGCAGCAACTCGCGTTCATGCAGGGACAGTTCGGGGCTGTCCAGGCGCATGCTCAAATCGTCACCCAGCGCACCTTCCTGGATAAGGCTCTGTTCCAGGCGCGCGATGATTTCGGAGTTCATGCTGCGGTGATGGTTGCGCGCTACCTCGGCAATGCGCTCACGCATCCCGTCGGGCAGGCGGACGACGAACTTGTCAGCGGTGCGGCTCGAATAAATAGCCTGTTTCATTGGGCGCATATAAATTGACCGGATTTTGGTTCAGGGGAAGCGGTTCTCAAATTGGCCGCACGGGGTGGTAGTACGACCGTGGCGACGACGAAATGTTCAACCGTCTGTGAAAAATGGATGCTCATCTTGCCTCATGGTCGCCGTTTCCTTGGCGTCAATTCTGTGACAAATAGTGAGCCGGATAAAGGCTTTGTGCCAGTACCAATTATCAGAAATGAGTACTGGTTTGAAAAGTTTTACATGCACCGGCTTGCCCAATCGTCAGACTCTTGCCGTCAAAAACTGGTAAAACGCAGCAAAAGGCTGGGAATATCCCTAGAATGTGCGGGTTTTCCTCCATAGAGCATAGTGGCTATGCAACATGATGCAAGCGACCGCCAATCAGGCACAGGCCGGTTGATATATCTGATAGGACCGTCGGGTTCCGGGAAAGATTCCCTGATTGACGCTTCCCGTCAGCGGCTTTCAGCCGCCGGGGTGGAAATCGCTCGTCGCGTCATTACCCGTTCGGCTGAAGCCAAGGGCGAAGCCGCCCATGGCGTAACGGCCGAACAGTTCGAAGCAATGCGAGCACAGGGCGCGTTCGCCATGCATTGGCGCGCCAATGGCCTGGATTACGGCATTCCACTGCAGGTGGATCAGTGGCTGGCGGCGGGCAGGTCGGTGCTGGTGAATGGTTCGCGGGCTTATCTCGCCGAGGCGCGCCGGCGCTACCCGAACTTGTTGGCAGTGCTGGTGGAGGTCAGGCACGGAGTGCTGCGCGAGCGCCTGTTGGCCCGCGGCCGGGAAAGCGCAGAGGAAATCGAGCAGCGCCTGGCACGTAATGCACGCTTGCAGGCGCTGGCTGATCCGTCGCTGCATGTGCTGGACAACTCCACCACTTTGGAAACCGCAGTCGCGGCATTGTTCACGCTGCTGCATGATGAAGGTGTGCTGCCGCAGGTGTAGCATTGGCAGAAAAGGATTACGCGAAAAAGCCCGCTTTAGGCATGACAAACGCCAGCATGCTGGTTAACATGCTGGCCGTCCTGCTATGCAGCGTTCGCTGCCGGCACTTGCGTCTCAGTAGCTCAATTGGATAGAGCATCCCCCTCCTAAGGGGAAGGTTGCAGGTTCAATTCCTGCCTGGGACGCCATTTCCTTTCGTTCCCTTACCGCGTTCACCCGGTGTTGGTGACGCGAAATCGGGAAGCCTTGAAGCTGCGTATTCCTACATCCCCAGATGCTTCAAGGCCCACAGCACTCCCATGCCTACAATCAGCGTCAGCATCGTGCTGCGCGTACGCCACGCCACCAGCGCGGCAAGTATCGCCGCTGGTATCTGTGGGTTCATCCAGTCGAACCCCGCCTGCCGGTCCGGGAATACCACGGCCGGCAGTACCAATGCGGCCAACACGCTGGCTGGCACATACGCCAGGGCGCGGCGAAACAGTGGGGGGATGCGCAACACCGTGTGCAACTCGATGAACGACAGGCGGATGGCGAAGGTGCCCAGGCCGATCAGAATGAAGGTCATCCACTGGGTCGTTTCGCTCATGATGCTTCCTGCTCGGTATTGGCTTCTGCCGCAGTTTGCTGTTTTTGCCAGTTCTCGATGGCCAGCCCGGCGATGATGCCGCCCAGCGCGCCAGCCAGCAGGCCGAGGTTGTAGGGCAGGTCGACGGCCAGTACGGCGAGCACACCGCCGGTCAGCGCTGCGCCAAGCGTGGCTGCATTGCGAATGCCGGGTATCAACAGGGCCAGGAACGACAAGGGAATGGCAAAGCCGAGCGACCAGTCTTCAGGAATGCTCGCGCCCAGGTACATGCCCGCCAGCACCGAGAGGTTCCAGCCAAAGAACATGGTGATTGCCGTACCGGCATAGTAGGGGTAGGCATACTGTCCCAGCCCGCCCGTGCCCATCTTCAGCATGCACAGGGCGAAGGACTGGTCCGACAGCATGTACGCCATCGGCCACTTGCGGCGGCGGGGCAACTGGCCCAGGTGCGGGGCCAGGCTGGCGCTGTACATCAGGAAGCGCAGGTTGATCACCAGCGCGGTGACTACCATGGTCACCGGCAGGGCGGCGCTTTGCATCAACTGCATCACCACCATCTGCGCCGAACCGGAGTAGAACAGCAAGGTCATGCCGATGGCATCGGTTGGCGACAGGCCCATGCCGATCGCCGTGACCCCGGTGATCAGGCCGAAGGGCACTATGCCGGAGGTCAATGGCAGGGCGCTGTGGGCACCTTGCCTGAACGCTTGGGGCGCGCTTGGATACGGCATTTGAAATCCTTGAAAGTGTGCAGGCGGTACAAGGGCGGCACGTCCACGTTAATGCGCGCGACAGTTGGCCACAACGTCAGATTTCTGAAATAGTAGGCCTAAAAAAAATAGGCCTGAAACCGTGTACCTCGACACCCCTACCCGGCACTCGCTGCAGCTCAATGCCTTGCGTGCCTTCGAAGCGTCAGCCCGCCTGGGCGGTTTTGCCCGTGCCGCACTCGAACTGAAGGTGACACCGGGGGCCATCGCCGCCCTGGTCAAGACCCTGGAGAACGAATACGGCGCGGCCTTGTTCGAGCGCCATGCCAAAGGCGTACGGCTGACGCCCTTGGGCGAAAGCGTGAAAGGCCAGTTCACCGAGGCATTCGACGCCGTGGAAGCCGCTGCGCGCGCACTGCGCCGCCTGGCGGCACCGCAGCGGGTGCATATCGTCACATCGCCTGCTCTGGCGCAGTTGTGGATCGGGCCACGCCTGCCGGAACTGACCCGCTTGCTGGCACCCATCGAGATCTCGGTGACTGCGGTGGATGAGCCGCCCAACCTGAAGCGCAGCCCGTTCGACCTGTGCCTGTTCTACACCGAAAAGCCCGAGCGCTGGCAACGCAGGATAGCCACGGAAGAAATCCTGCCCGTGTGCGTGCCGGCCCTGGCCACCAGCATCACCAAGCCCGAGGACCTTGCCGACGCCCGTTGCATCGCTGACGTGGGCTGGAACGACTGGGCGGTGTGGACGGGGGCGGTGATGCCCGGGCACAAGTTCGTTGCCCGTGGGCCGGGTTTTTCCCTGTACTCGATCGCCCTGCAGCAAGCCTTGCTGGCCGCCGGGGTGCTGATAGGGCGCAAAAGCCTGGTGCAGCGCTACCTGGACAGCGGTGAACTGGTCGCCCCCATCGACCGCGCTGTGCCACTGGGTGTGACCATCGCCGCATGGCGGCTGCCGGGTGCCAAGGGCAACCAGGTGGTTGCCGCGGTGGAGGAGGCGCTGTTGCATCTGGCTTGAGCGTCCTAGATCCATGCCTGCTTTCACAGCGCCGCAAAAACAGGGCGTCGGGGCTATTCTGTTCGGGTGCGCCAGCCGTCAGGGAGAGCGTCAATGAGTCAGGAAACCCGGCCGGTACCTGCCGGCTTCAGTGAGCAGCAGTTGCGTACGTTGTTCGATCTTATCAGCGATGGTATCTGGGACTGGAATGCCAATACCGGCTACGTCTATCGCAACCCGGGCTGGTACGCCATGCTTGGCTACCCCAGCCACTCCATGGCCAACTCGGTGCTCACCTGGGAAAGCGTGATCCACCCGGAGGACTACCCACGGGTGATGGCGCATTTCGAGGCGTACATCAACCAGCGTAACGAGCACTATCAGGTCGAATACCGCTGCCGTTGCCAGGATGGCAGCTATCTGTGGATAGAAGACAGCGGTTACATCATCGCCCATAACGAGGACGGCTCGGTGGCGCGCATGCTTGGTGCCCACCGCAACATTGACGCCAACAAGCGCCTGGTGGCGCAACTGCAGCAGAGGAACCAGTCGCTGGAAAGCCAGGTGGCCGAACGCACTCGCGAGCTGTCCTGGGTGAACCAGCAGTTGCAGCGGCAGCTGGACGAAAACCGCGAGCTGGCCGAGCGTGATGCGTTGACCCGCATTGCCAATCGCTATCGGCTGGAGAAGGCGTTACAACTGGAGTGCGAGCGTGCCCAGCGCTTTCGCCAGCCGTTGTCGCTGATAGCCATGGATCTGGATGACTTCAAACCGATCAATGACCGCTATGGCCATGCCCATGGCGATGCGGCGCTGTTGCGGGTGGTCGACGTCCTGCGTGCCTGCCTGCGGGAGCAGGACCTGCTGGCGCGCTGGGGTGGGGACGAGTTCGTCATCGTATTGCCGCAGGAGTCGCTGGGCGAGGCACTGGAGGTGGCTGCACGCTTGCGCCAGGCGATGGCGCAGATAGAGCCGGTGGGCGATTGCCGGCTGACCATGAGCTACGGTGTGGTGCAACGGGAGGAAGGGGAGGACCAGCATGCACTGCTGGCGCGTGCCGACAAGGCGCTGTACCGGGCCAAGGGGAGCGGCAAGAACGCCATTGCCGAGTAGTCAGTGCCGGCCTCTTCGCGGGTAAACCCGCTCCCACAGGGACATCACTGCCCGTGAGAGCAGTGGCGCACCTGTGGGAGCGGGTTTACCCGCGAAGAGGCCGGCACTGACTCGCCCCTGAAAAAAGACCCGCAACGCCAGGGGCGCTGCGGGCCAAATCGGCCTCGGCCGCTTCAGTGTCAGATATGCAGGGCGTGGCCCAGCGCGCGCAGCGCCGCTTCCTGTACCGCCTCACCCAGTGTCGGGTGGGCATGAATGGTGCCGGCCACATCTTCCAGGCACGCGCCCATTTCCAGCGACTGGGCAAACGCCGTCGACAACTCGGAAACCGCCACGCCAACCGCCTGCCAACCCAGGATCAGGTGGTTGTCACGGCGCGCCACCACCCGCACGAAACCGCTTTTCGATTCCAGGCTCATGGCCCGGCCATTGGCGGCGAACGGGAACTGCGCGACGATGCAGTCCAGCCCTTGCTGGCTGGCTTGCTCCGGGGTCTTGCCGACCACCACCACTTCCGGGTCGGTGAAACACACCGCGGCGATCGCGCTGGGTTCGAAACGGCGCGCCTTGCCGGCGATGATCTCGGCGACCATCTCGCCCTGGGCCATGGCCCGGTGCGCCAGCATCGGTTCGCCGGCCACGTCGCCGATGGCCCAGACGTTGCGCATGCTGGTCTGGCAGCGCTCGTCGATGGCGACGGCGGCGCCGTTCATCTTCAGGTCCAGGCACTCCAGGTTGAAACCTTGCGTGCGTGGCCGGCGGCCCACGGCCACCAGCACCTGGTCGGCTTCCAGGCGCAGTTGGCCGCCCTGGCCATCACGGGCCAGCAGGCAGCCGCCTTCGTAACCTTCGACGCTATGCCCCAGGTGCAGGGTGATGCCCAGCTTCTTCAGCGATTCGGCCACCGGGGCGGTCAGCTCGCTGTCGTAGGTTGGCAGGATGCGCTCGCGCGCCTCCACCACGCTGACCCGGGCGCCCAGCTTGCGGTAGGCGATGCCGAGCTCGAGGCCGATGTAGCCGCCGCCCACCACTACCAGGTGCTGCGGCAGGGTTTTCGGCGCCAGGGCTTCGGTCGAGGAAATGATCGGCCCGCCCAGCGGCAGCATTGGCAGTTCGATGCTGCTGGAGCCAGTGGCCAGCAACAGGTGCTCGCACTGGATACGCTGGCCATCGACCTCGACCTGCTTGCCGTCGAGCACCTTCGCCCAGCCATGGATCACCTTGACTCCGTGCTTTTTCAGCAGGGCTGCGACGCCGGTGGTCAGGCGGTCGACGATGCCGTCCTTCCAGGCCACGCTCTGGCCGATGTCCAGGCGCGGCGAGGCGACGCTGATGCCCAGCTCCGACGGGCCGGCAAAGCGCGAGGTCTGGTGGAACTGCTCGGCCACGTGGATCAGCGCCTTGGACGGGATGCAGCCGATGTTCAGGCAGGTACCGCCCAGTGCCTGGCCTTCCACCAGCACGGTGGGGATGCCCAGTTGCCCGGCGCGGATGGCAGCCACGTAGCCGCCAGGGCCACCGCCGATGATCAACAGGGTAGTCTGGATAGTCTGTTGCATGCTCACTCCACGAACAGGCAGGCGGGTTGTTCGAGCAGGCCGCGCACGGCCTGGATGAACAGCGCGGCGTCCATGCCATCGACCACGCGGTGGTCGAACGAGCTGGACAGGTTCATCATCTTGCGCACGACGATCTGGCCGTCGATCACCACAGGCCGCTCGACCATGCGGTTGACGCCGACGATCGCCACTTCCGGGGTGTTGACCACCGGCGTGCTGACGATGCCTCCCAGTGCGCCCAGGCTGGTCAGGGTGATGGTCGAACCGGACAGCTCATCGCGGCTTGCCTTGTTGTTGCGAGCAGCGTTGGCCAGGCGCGAGATCTCGCCGGCATTGCTCCACAGGCTGCCAGCTTCGGCATGGCGCAGTACCGGTACCATCAGGCCGTTGTCACCCTGGGTGGCGATGCCCACATGCACCGCGCCATGGCGGGTGATGACCTGGGCTTCGTCGTCATAGGTGGCGTTGATCTGCGGGAAGTCGCGCAGTGCCACGACCAGGGCGCGCACCAGGAACGGCAGCAGGGTCAGCTTGCCGCGGCTGTCGCCGTGCTTGCTGTTGAGCTGCTGGCGCAAGGCTTCCAGGGCGGTGACGTCGATTTCTTCCACATAGCTGAAGTGCGCGACGCGGCGCTTGGCGTCCTGCATGCGCTGGGCGATCTTGCGGCGCAGGCCTATCACCGGTACCTGCTCGCTGTCGGTGCGCTTGGCATAGCCGCTCGGCGCTTGCCCGCCAGCGCTGTGCGGCTTGCTCATGAAGGCGTCGAGGTCTTCGTGCAGGATGCGCCCGGCCGGGCCGCTGCCATGCACGTAACGCAGTTCGATACCGGCATCCAGGGCACGCTTGCGCACCGCCGGCGAGGCCAGCGGCTTGTCGCCTGGCTGGCGCGGCACGATCGGGGCTGCTTCGTGGTTGACAGGCGCCTGGCAAGCGGCCGGTCTTGCTTCCTTCTGCGGCTCTGGCTTGGCGGCTACCGGGGCCGCGGGGGCCTCGACCTGTTCGGGCTTTTGCACATCCTTGGTGGGCACATCCACATGGTTGCCGCTGCCTTCCACTTCGATGCGGATCAGCTCGCTGCCGACCGCCATCACTTCACCGGGCTGCCCACCCAGGGCAAGCACCTTGCCGCTGACCGGCGAAGGGATTTCCACGGTGGCCTTGTCGGTCATGACGTCGGCCACCACCTGGTCTTCGGCGATCATGTCGCCGACCTTGACGAACCACTCGACCAACTCGACCTGCGCGATGCCTTCGCCAATGTCAGGCATCTTGATGACGTGCGTGCCCATTCAGACCTCCATGACCTTTTTCAATGCCGCACCTACCCGCGAAGGCCCTGGGAAGTAAGCCCATTCCTGTGCGTGGGGGTAGGGGGTGTCCCAACCGGTGACGCGCTCGATCGGCGCCTCCAGGTGGTGGAAGCAGTGTTCCTGTACCAGCGACACCAGTTCGGCGCCGAAGCCGCAGGTGCGGGTAGCTTCGTGTACCACCACGCAGCGGCCGGTCTTTTTCACCGACTCGACGATGGTCTCCAGGTCCAGCGGCCACAGGCTGCGCAGGTCGATCACCTCGGCGTCGACGCCGGTTTCTTCGGCGGCCACCTGGGCCACGTACACCGTGGTGCCGTAGGTCAGCACGGTCACGTCATTGCCGGGACGGGTAATGGCTGCCTTGTCCAGCGGCACGCTGTAGTAGCCATCGGGTACGGCGCTTTGCGGGTGCTTCGACCAGGGGGTGACAGGGCGGTCGTGGTGGCCGTCGAACGGGCCGTTGTACAGGCGCTTGGGTTCCAGGAAGATCACCGGGTCATCGCATTCGATCGAGGCGATCAGCAGGCCCTTGGCGTCATACGGGTTGGACGGCATGACAGTGCGCAGGCCGCACACCTGGGTGAACATCGCTTCCGGGCTCTGGCTGTGGGTCTGGCCACCATAGATCCCGCCACCGCAGGGCATGCGCAGGGTCAACGGGGCGATGAACTCGCCGGCCGAGCGGTAACGCAGGCGCGCCATCTCGGAAACGATCTGGTCGGAGGCCGGGTAGAAGTAGTCGGCGAACTGGATTTCCACCACCGGGCGCAGGCCATAGGCACCCATGCCCACGGCGGTGCCGACGATGCCGCTCTCGGAGATCGGCGCGTCGAACACACGGGACTTGCCGTACTTGTTCTGCAGGCCTTCGGTGCAGCGGAACACGCCGCCGAAGTAACCGACGTCCTGGCCGTAGATCACCACATTGTCGTCGCGCTCGAGCATGACATCCATGGCCGAGCGCAGGGCCTGGATCATGGTCATGGTAGTGGTGGCCATGGCGGTTTCCGGGTTGATGCTGTTGTTGTGGTCGTTCATCTCAAACCCCCAGTTCCTGGCGTTGACGGCGCAGGTGGTCGGGCATTTCCTTGTACACGTCCTCGAACATCGAGGCTGCACTCGGGATGTGACCGTTGGCCAGCGTGCCGTACTGCTCGGCTTCCTTCTGCGCGGCGATCACCGCGGCTTCCAGTTCGGCAGTGGTGGCCTGGTGTTCTTCCTCGGACCAGTGGCCGATCTTGATCAGGTGCTGCTTCAGGCGGGCGATCGGGTCGCCAAGCGGGAAGTGGCTCCAGTCATCGGCCGGGCGGTACTTGGACGGGTCGTCCGAGGTCGAGTGCGGGCCTGCACGGTAGGTGACCCACTCGATCAGGCTCGGGCCCAGGCCACGGCGGGCGCGTTCGGCGGCCCAGCGCGAGGCAGCGTACACGGCGACGAAGTCGTTGCCATCGACCCGCAGCGAGGCAATGCCGCAACCCACGCCACGGCCGGCGAAGGTGGTCGACTCGCCACCGGCGATGGCCTGGAAGGTGGAGATCGCCCACTGGTTGTTGACCACGTTGAGGATCACCGGGGCGCGGTACACGTGGGCAAAGGTGAGGGCGGTGTGGAAGTCCGACTCGGCGGTTGCGCCGTCGCCGATCCACGCCGAGGCGATCTTGGTATCGCCCTTGATCGCCGAGGCCATGGCCCAGCCGACCGCCTGCACGAACTGGGTCGCCAGGTTACCGCTGATGGTGAAGAAACCGGCCTCGCGCACCGAATACATGATCGGCAACTGGCGGCCCTTGAGCGGGTCGCGCTCGTTGGACAGCAACTGGCAGATCATCTCGACCAGCGACACGTCGCGGGCCATCAGGATGCTTTGCTGGCGGTAGGTGGGGAAGCACATGTCGGTGCGGTTCAGCGCCAGGGCCTGGCCGCTGCCGATGGCTTCTTCACCCAGGCTCTGCATGTAGAAGGACATCTTCTTCTGGCGCTGGGCGACCACCATGCGGCTGTCGAAAATCCGCGTCTTGAGCATGGCACGCATGCCCTGGCGGAGAACCTGCGGGTCGATGTCTTCGGCCCACGGGCCTTGTGCATCGCCTTGCTCGTCGAGCACGCGGATAAGGCTGTAGGACAGGTCGGCGGTGTCGGCAGCGTCGACATCGACTGGGGGTTTACGGGCTTGACCTGCATCGTTCAGGCGCAGGTAGGAGAAATCGGTCTGGCAGCCTGGCCGGCCGGTAGGCTCGGGCACATGCAAACGCAGGGGGGCGTACTCGTTCATGCTTTTTACGCTCGCTCGGGTATTTGTTTTTGTGAGCTCTGAAGCGGCCGCCGCTGAGTACCGGCTTGTGACTGGTAGGTCAGCGTCCCCTACATCTTAGTGGTCCGGCAGGAGAATTTTTCTCTCAAGTTGGTTGCCTTTGCCGAGCAGGGCAGATAAACATTCCGCATAAACACAAAAAACCGGTGATTTTGTCTCATGCGCAAACTCGATCGTACCGATATCGGCATTCTCAACAGCCTGCAGGAAAATGCCCGCATCACCAACGCCGAACTGGCCCGCTCGGTGAACCTGTCTCCCACGCCCTGCTTCAACCGGGTTCGGGCCATGGAGGAGTTGGGGGTGATACGCCAGCAGGTGACCTTGCTGTCACCCGAGGCGTTGGGGCTGGATGTGAACGTGTTCATCCATGTGAGCCTGGAAAAACAGGTCGAGCAGTCGTTGCATCGATTCGAGGAAGAGATTGCCGAACGGCCCGAGGTGATGGAGTGCTACCTGATGACCGGCGATCCGGACTACCTGTTGCGGGTACTGCTGCCCAGCATCCAGGCGCTGGAACGGTTCCTGGATTACCTGACGCGGTTGCCAGGGGTGGCCAACATCCGTTCCAGTTTTGCCTTGAAGCAGGTGCGCTACAAGACGGCCTTGCCGCTGCCGGCCAATGGCATGACCTTGCGGGAGTAGCCGTCCGAGTACTGCACTTGCTGGTCAGGTCAGCTGAATATCGCGCAGGAAGAATTCGAGCACGTCACCGGTACGCTCGCCGGCGTTGAGGTAGTACTGGCGGCCCAGGTCAAGTACCGGGACATTGTCCGAGAGCGACTCCGCAACACGGTAGCCGTTCATGTCCCGCAGGTAGAAGGGAACCAAGCCGGCGCTCTCCACTGTGCCGTCCCATGGCTGGAGCGTTTCGATTTTCCAGTAGGGCCGGGTACGTAGCAGGTTGTACGGATGTGGGGCGTTGAGCACATCCCGGACCCGCCCGGCCACATGCGTACCATACAGGCCTAGCCAGCCATTGGAACTGCTTTCAAGCCTGGCGCCAATATAGGCCCAGTGTTCTGCGCAGGTAATGTAGTAGTGCGTGCGGTCTTCACGGTGCTCGATGAATTCGAAATGGAATGCAAGTCGTTGGAATTCATCCGCACTGCGTGGCACGCTCCTGCGCGCGGCAGTCGTGCACAGCCAGCCGTCTTCATCCAGGCCAAGCACTGGGTGTACGTTGTTGTCTGCAACAACGATCTGGCCACGGTGGACGTTATGAAGTGTAGCGGTGAAATTGGCCCTTATCATGTAAGTCTCCGATGATTGCTGAGGCGGTAGCCCAGGCTAAGGCACTGCCTGTCGACTTGGGACATGGATGCGTTTCAGCCAACGGAAGAGGGTGCCTGTCAGCCTGCTGTACAGGCCTGATCGCGACATGACCTGCACCGGACGCGCCCCGGCAACAGCATTTTACTCGCCACCGCACTCATTCCCTGGCATTTGCCCTTATGCTTGTCTGCAACCCATCGCCACCTGACCCGGGAGCCGCAAGGGACTTATGCGAAATATCTGGAAGCCGTTTCAGTCGTTGTATTTCGCCGCGCTGATGATGTTGATCGGCTCGGGCCTGCTCAGTACCTACCTGGCCCTGCGCCTGGCAGCCGATCATGTCGACAGCCTGTGGGTGGGTGCCTTGATGGCGGCCAACTACTTTGGCCTGGCGGTCGGCGGCAAGGTCGGCCACCGGTTGATTGGCCGGGTAGGGCACATTCGCGCCTACGCCACTTGCGCTGGCATCGTCGGTGCGGCGGTGCTCGGCCATGGTTTGACCAGCTGGTTGCCGGCCTGGGTCGGGCTGCGGATGATCGTCGGCCTGGGGATGATGTGCCAGTACATGGTCATCGAGAGCTGGCTGAACGAGCAGGCCGACGTCAAGCACCGCGGCGCGGTGTTCAGCGGCTACATGATCGCCTCTTACCTGGGCCTGGTGCTCGGCCAGCTGATCCTGGTGGTGCACCCACAGCTTGGCCTGGAGCTGCTGATGCTGGTGGCCATGTGTTTCACCCTGTGCCTGGTGCCGGTGGCCATGACCCGGCGCATTCACCCCGCACCGTTGCGCCCGGCACCGATGGAGCCGAAGTTCTTCATCAAGCGGGTGCCGCAGTCGCTCAGCACGGTGCTGGGTTCGGGGCTTATCGTCGGCTCGTTCTATGGTCTGGCGCCTTTGTATGCCTCCAGTCAGGGCATGACTACCGAGCAGGTCGGTCTGTTCATGGGTAGCTGCATTTTTGCCGGCCTGCTGGTGCAGTGGCCGCTGGGCTGGTTGTCTGACCGCTACGATCGGGCGGTGCTGATCCGCAGCGTGGCCGTGGGGCTTGCGCTGGCCTCGGCGCCACTGGCGATGCTGCCCAGCGTTCCGCTGGAGTTGCTGTTCGGCATAGGCTTCGTGATTTCGTTGCTGCAGTTCTGCCTGTACCCGCTGGCGGTGGCGTTTTCCAACGACCATGTGGAAAGCGAGCGGCGGGTGTCGCTGACCGCGATGCTGCTGGTGACCTACGGTGTGGGCGCGTGTATCGGGCCGCTGGCGGCAGGCGTGCTGATGAAGGTGCTGGGCCCGCAGATGCTGTATGCCTTCTTCGTGTTCTTTGCCCTGGTGCTGGTGTGGCGCATTCGGCCGAAGGCGGTCACCGGGCTGCACCAGGTGCAGGATGCGCCTTTGGGCCACGTTGCGATGCCGGCTGCCGGTTCGCCACTGTCGGCGGCGCTGGACCCACGGGTGGATGAGCAGACGGTACAGGAGGTGATGCAGGCACCGGTGGCGGCGGAGGATACCGAAGACGAGCCCCGCCAGAATGAGGAGCAGGGCAAGCCCCAGGCCGAGATCAACTCTGCGGTCTGACGGCCTGTTGGCCTGCCCCTCGAAGGGTGCCGGTCATGTCCGGTGCCCCTGGCGAGTCAGGCTGGCTTTATGTTCTTCAGGTTGAAGACCAGTATCTCGCCCTCTTTGGTACTGGCATTGAGGAACCAGTAATGGCGCTTGACCTTGTCCCGGGTATAGGTGGACCTGGCCAGCGCCACCCGGTAACCGTTCAGGTCACGCAGGTAGAAGGGCACTTCTTCGGCTGTTTCCAGGCGGCCGTCCCAGGGGCTGAGCGTTTCGATCTTCCATTGCCCTTTGCCCTCTATGGCCTCATAGAAAGCCTCTGCGAGATTGGCGTTGCCGATGATCCGGCCAACGATATGCGTCGCATAAAAGCCTACCCAGCCATTGCGGTTGCGCTCCAGGCTCGAACCAAAATATTCCCAGGTCTCGGCGCCGTTGATCGCATAGTGCGTTCGCTCGCCCTGGTGCTTCAGGAAACGGAACGCGAAAGTGATGGGCTTGAAGCTCGGGCTGTCCCCGCGCTGGTGCTCTGTGCATAGCCAGCCATCCTGATCGAGGGAGAATAGGGGGTGAACGTACAGCGGGGTGTCGACCACTCCCACCTGGCCATGCTGGCAGTGGAGTTCGGCGGTGAAATTGGCTTGGATCATTGTGGGCTCCTCGGCGGTCGCTTGGGTACAAGTACACTAAGCAGCCGCGGAGCCATAGGTAACCTGGAAGCGCACCACGCCCAGGTGCTGTGCGCTACACCCGCACAGTGGGCCTGCACTCAATAATCGTCTTTGTCGAAGCGCCGTGCCTCACGCTGCAGCTGGTAGACAAAGCTCTCGACCTTGCGCTGCGCCTGCCCGGTAAGGTTATGGAAGCGCACGCCGGCAAAGGTGGTGTTGATCCGCTCTTCATAGTGCAGGTGGCGCAGCTCGACCATGGTATCGACCAGGCCCAGCGGGTTGGCCGCCTTGAACCGCTCGTACACCTGGCCCAGTTGCAGGCGATCCTCGACATTGCCCTCGAACCGCAGTTTGCAGCCGGTGGCTGAGATGTCCAGCAGCTTGCCACGCAGGGCGCCGTTGCCCTTGAGGTGGGTGCCATCGAGGATGATATCGACCAGCTGCGACAGCTTCAGCGCGGCGCGGAAGGCATTGCGGCGCTGGTGGTAGGTCATTTCCAGGGGCATGGCGCCGCGGTAGCAGCGGTGACCGTCGACTTCGCTGATCTTCAACTCGTGGTTGCAGTCCCAGGCGATGCGCACACCATCGTGGAAGCCTTCGACGCGGAAGTGTTCGCCGTTCTCGATGAACTTCTCACCGTCGCGCGGGATCATTTCGTCCAGCGCCAGGGTATTGCTTTCACGGTCCACGTGCACCACGTAGCTCTGGAAGCGCTGGCTGCGGTCGTGGAAGGTGATGATCAGGGGGTCGTGGCTTTCCTGCAGCTGCCGCAAGTTGGCCGCAATCTCCAAAGGGGTGTTCAGCACCTTTGGCGGCTGCGGGGCATCGGATTCATTGAACACGGCTTATCGTTCTCCAGGCAAAAGCGACACACGCAATTAACGGCATTTTGCCAGTATGTTCCGTGCCTTGATAGAAAAATCACACTTGGCTGAGCGCCCGTGGCTTGGCCAGCGGCGAGGTGCTGCCGCGGCTGTCGTAGAGCGACGGAGAATCGCCGCCCATGAGGATCCGGATCTGGTTGTTGGTGACGTGCTGCTGCACCTGGATGATCCGGCCATTGGTCTCGTTGAGCTGCTGGCAGGCTTGCATCAGCTGGCTGATCACATCGAGTTGCTGCAGCAGCAGTTCACCGTTCGGCGATTGTGCCGCCACGGCCTCCACTCCGGCGCGATCAGGGCTCAGGCCAAGGCTGGCAAGCAAGTTGTTGCGCCGCAGGCCTTGCTGCTCCAGCAGCACAATCAAAGACTGCTTGCGGGCCAGGATATTCTCCAGTGGCGCCATGTCGCGGCCATGCAGGGCGACCGCTTCCTTTTGCAGAAGGTCCAGCAGTTCCTGCATAGGGGCAATGTCATCTTCGATCAGTTGCAGCAAGGTGGTGTCGTGCATGGCTAACTCTTGGCTTTTCTAGCGTCCGTGAAGTCAGCGCGCCGAACGGTCAGCGCTGGGCTTCGAAATCGAGCAGTTTGCTGGCGACCCGGCCGGCATCGACCTGGTAGCTGCCGTCGGCGATCGCCTGTTTCAACTGGGCCACACGGGCACTGTTGACCACCGGCTCGTCGCGCAGCTTGTCGCTGATCTTCTGCAACTGCTGGGCCTCTTGGCTGAGGTGTACCGCTTCTCCGCTGGCGCTGGTGGCGGTTGCCGCTTCCTGGCTGGCTGCCGGTTTTTCGGCGCTGCCGGACGCGGTGTTGCCGCGCACGCCGCCCGTGACGGACGGAGAGTTATTCAAACGACTGAAGTCGATGACCATGATCAGAAACCTCTGGGTATTTGGACGCTTGCCTTGTTTTCGGCCAACCCGAAAGAAACTTTAGGCACAAATGCATAGCCGCCTGTCAGCAAGCTCGCGAACCCGTTTTCTGACACAGTTTAGGAAAAGCGGTTCCTCACCGCCAGCGCAAATCAGTGGGCTGGCTACATACTTACCTCGACCTGCCCAGGGCCGGTCACCCTGGCCTTGATCACCCGTTTGGAATTGAGGTTGCGCACCCGGATCTGTTCGCTCAGGCCACCCTTGCTCAGGGCTTCTCCGGGCATGCGCACACTCAGGCTGCCACTGCGGGCGATGATCACCACGTGGTCACCCTTGCGCACCACCTCGGCCTGTTCCAGGTGTTGCGGGGTGAGTACCTGGTCGATCACCGTGGGGCGCAGCATCTTCATGCCCACCGCCTGTTCCAGTTCGGTCAGGAAGCCTTGCCCCAGGGTGCCGACATCCCGCTCGCGCAGGGCCACATCGCCTTCGCCCACCACGTTGTCGCGCTTGAGCGGCCGGGTCACCACCACCACGTCGCGGAACAGCCGCACGGTGGCCGGCACGAACACGGTCCAGGGCGCTGAGCCTTCGCAGCGTACCTTCACCGTGACGCGGCCCAACGGCTGAGCCGGGCTTTCCAGCGAGGCGTCCAGCTGCTGGCTGCACAGCGGCATACGCAGGCGCGGGTCCAGCGGATTGACCTGGATCTCGTAACGGCCGGCGGTCTGGGTGGTGGCCAGATAATCTTCGACGCTGAATTCAAGAAACCCTTGAGTGACACCGATAAGCTGTTCAGGCAAGGTAAACGCGTCCGCTACCGTGCGAACGCCGGGCACCAGAAGGCACAGCATGGCCAGCGAGCCAGTCAGCAGGCGCGTCAATCGTCGGAAAAATGTCGTTTTCGTGTACATGGCGCTCAAAAAAGCAAAGCCCGTGCCGACTCGCTACCTGAGTTGCAACGAAAGGCTGAAACATAAAGGAGTCTGGCATGGCAGGTGTTATGGATTCGGTCAACCAGCGCACGCAGCTGGTGGGGCAGAATCGCCTGGAATTGCTGCTGTTCCGCCTCAATGGCGAGCAGTTTTACGGCATCAACGTATTCAAGGTCAGGGAAGTGCTGCAATGCCCTGCGCTGACCCTGCTGCCCAAGGCGCACCCGGTGGTGCGTGGTGTTGCCAATATTCGCGGGGCGACCATCCCGATCCTCGACCTGTCGATGGCCACCGGGTTGCGGCCGCTTCAGGAAGACACGCGCAACAGTTTCGTGATCATCACCGAGTACAACACCAAGACCCAAGGCTTCCTGGTGCATTCGGTGGAGCGGATCGTCAACATGAACTGGGAAGAGATCCATCCGCCACCCAAGGGCACCGGCCGCGACCACTACCTGACCGCGGTCACCCGGGTGGACAACCGCATGGTCGAGATCATCGATGTGGAGAAGGTGCTGGCCGAAGTGGCGCCGTCCTCCGAGTCGGTGTCGGCCGGTGTGATCGATGCCGAGGTGCAGGACAAGGCCGTGCTGCTTCGGGTGATCACCGTCGACGATTCGTCGGTGGCGCGCAAGCAGGTCAGCCGCTGCCTGCAGACCGTGGGGGTCGAGGTGGTGGCGCTCAATGACGGTCGTCAGGCCCTGAACTACCTGCGCCAGCTGGTGGATGAGGGCAAGAAGCCGGAAGAAGAGTTCCTGATGATGATCTCGGACATTGAAATGCCGGAAATGGACGGCTATACGCTAACGGCGGAGATCCGCAGCGATCCGCGCATGCAAAAATTGCACATCTGCCTGCATACTTCGCTTTCCGGGGTGTTCAACCAGGCGATGGTCAAGAAGGTCGGTGCCGATGACTTCCTGGCCAAGTTCAAGCCGGACGACCTGGCCCAGCGGGTGGTCGACCGGATCAAGGCAACGCATTGAAGCAGCCGGGGGCAGGCCCCCGGCACCAGTGATTTAAAAGAGGCGGCAGTAGTGTCTACGGGTAATTTGGATTTCGAACAGTTCCGGGTCTTCCTGGAGAAAGCCTGTGGCATCCTGCTGGGCGAGAATAAGCAGTACCTGGTCTCCAGCCGTCTCAACAAGCTGATGGAGCAACAGGGCATCAAGAGCTTGGGCGAGCTGGTGCAGCGCATCCAGGCCCAGCCGCGCGGCGGCTTGCGCGAGCAAGTGGTCGATGCCATGACCACCAACGAGACCCTGTGGTTTCGCGATACCTATCCGTTCGAGGTGCTGAAGAACAAGGTCATCCCCGAGTTCATCCGCAACAACCCCGGCCAGCGCCTGCGCATGTGGTCGGCGGCCTGTTCATCGGGGCAGGAACCGTATTCCATCTCGATGGCCATCGACGAGTTCGAGCGTAGCAACCTCGGCCAGTTGAAAATGGGCGCGCAGATCGTTGCCACCGACCTGTCCGGCACCATGCTGACCAACTGCAAGACCGGCGAGTACGACAGCCTGGCGATTGCCCGTGGCTTGTCCCAGGAGCGCCTGCAGCGCTACTTCGACACCAAGGGGCCGGGGCGCTGGGCGGTCAAGCCGGCGATTCGCAGCCGCGTCGAGTTCCGCTCGTTCAACCTGCTCGACAGCTATGCCAGCCTGGGCAAGTTCGATGTGGTGTTCTGCCGTAACGTGCTGATCTATTTCTCGGCGCAGGTGAAGAAGGACATCCTGTTGCGTATCCACAGTACCTTGAAGCCGGGTGGGTATCTGTTCCTCGGGGCTTCCGAGGCGCTGAACGGGTTGCCGGACCATTATCAGATGGTGCAGTGCAGTCCGGGGATCATCTACCAGGCGAAGTAGGGGCGGGGTCAAGGTTTGTTGCGTCTGTGAGATCGAGCGCCGCCCGCGCGGCGCTTCGCGGGACAAGCCCGCTCCCACATTTGTTGCAGCGTGCCAAACCTGTCAGGCCATGGTTGTCAGCCTTGTTGCCTTGACGCGGTTTCCGGGCTGGCGCTACAGCCGTCTCGCCAGTCTCAAACACTTCACCAAGGCGGGCAACGCCTATCTCACAGGCATGGCCACGTTGCAACAAATGTGGGGGCGGGCTTGTCCCGCGAAGCGCCGCGCGGGCGGCGCTCGATCTCATAGGCGCAACACCTCTATCGCAAAACACTGACGTCAATTTTTTGTTTTGCCGCTTTTGCCGCCCGGCAATTGCCGCTTTCGCGCCCGAAGGCGGAAGGCCTTTGCCGCTTTTCTGGCATCACTCTGACAGCACCTTGCCCTGCAAGCCCGTATTTCCGGGCTTTCTATTGGTTGGCACAGCCCTTGCTATACCTTGCCCAACGATATTCCGGTCAACCTCCGAAGGTTTCCCCGACATGAGCATCAGCTTCGACAAGGCGCTTGGTATTCACGAAAAGGCCCTGGGCTTCCGCGCCCAGCGCGCCGAAGTGCTGGCCAACAACATCGCCAACGCCGACACGCCCAACTACAAGGCGCGCGACATGGATTTCGCATCGGTGCTCGCTGCCGAGAGCGACAAGCAGCAGAGCGGCGGCCGTTTCAGCCTCGATCGTACCAACAGCCGCCATATCGAGGCCGAGGGCCTGGCCATGGCCGACGATACCCTCAAGTACCGTACGCCAACGCAGCCGTCGATCGACCAGAACACCGTGGACGCGCAGATCGAGCAATCGAACTACACCGAAAACGCCGTCGGCTTCCAGGCCAGCTTCACCTTGCTCAACAGTAAATTCAAAGGGCTGGTTTCGGCCCTGCGGGGAGAATGATCATGTCCCTTTCCAGCGTCTTCAACATTGCCGGTAGCGGCATGAGTGCGCAGAACACGCGCCTGAACACCGTTGCTTCCAACATCGCCAACGCCGAGACCGTATCTTCGAGCATCGATCAGACCTACCGCGCCCGCCACCCGGTGTTCGCCACCACCTTCCAGGACGCACAGGCCGGCGGCAGCCAGTCGCTGTTCGAAGACCAGGGCGAAGCAGGGCAGGGCGTGCAGGTAAAAGGCATCGTCGAGGATCAGAGCAATCTGGAGGCCCGTTACGAGCCCAACCACCCGGCGGCGAACAAGGACGGCTACGTCTACTACCCGAACGTCAACGTGGTTGAAGAGATGGCTGACATGATCTCCGCCAGCCGCGCGTTCCAGACCAACGCCGAGCTGATGAATACGGCCAAGGCCATGATGCAGAAGGTCCTGACCCTCGGTCAGTGATAAGGAAACCAGAGCATGGCAATCGATACCAACGGTGTGAACCTCAACGACGTGCTCGCGGCGTCTGGTGTAGGCACCAGCACCAAGAAGACCACGGACACCGCATCCAAGACCGGCAACGACTCGCTCGGCAAGGACGCGTTCCTGCAGTTGCTGGTCACCCAGATGCAGCACCAGAACCCGCTGGACCCACAGGACAACGGTGAGTTCGTTGCCCAGTTGGCGCAGTTCAGCAGCCTGGAAGGCATTACTTCGCTGAACGAATCGGTCAACTCCATCACCAGCGCCATGGCCTCGTCCCAGGCCCTGCAGGCGTCGTCGCTGGTCGGGCGTTCGGTGGTAGTGCAGAACGACAAGGCCGTGGTCGACACCGCAGAAAGCTTCAATGCGCAGTTCGTCGTGCCGCAAGCCATCGGCGAAGCGAAGATCACCATCAAGGACAAGGACGGCAATACCGTCAAGACCATCGAGCTGGGCGAGCAGAAAGCCGGTTACGCCGATTTCATCTGGGACGGTACCAACAGCAGTGGTGAGAAAGTCGATCCTGGTACTTACACCTTCACTGCCACCACCACGGTGGATGGCAAGTCGGTGCAGATGAACACGCTGTTGCCAGCCAAGGTGACCAGCGTCAGTTTCAGTGCCGCCGGCGAAATGGTGCTCAACCTCGCCGGTGTTGGCAAAGTGTCCCTCTCCGACGTGCAAACCATCGGTATCTAAGGCCCGCTAGAGCGGCAAAAGGAGCGAATTCATGTCTTTCAATATCGGCCTTAGCGGTCTGTACGCAGCAAACAAGCAACTGGATGTCACCGGCAACAACATCGCCAACGTCAACACCAATGGCTTCAAGTCGTCGCGTGCCGAGTTCGCCGATGTCTATGCAGGTTCCAACCGCCTGGGTGTTGGCAAGAACCAGGTGGGTAACGGCGTGCGCCTTGCAGCGGTTTCCCAGCAGTTCACCCAGGGTGACGTCAACACCACCGGCAACGTGCTGGATATGGGGATCCAGGGGCAGGGCTTCTTCGTGCTGTCCGATAACGGCTCGCGCGTGTACACCCGTGCGGGTGCTTTCCAGGCCAGCAAGGACAACTTCGTGGTTACCTCGGACGGCCTGCGCCTGCAGGGCTATGCCGCCGACTCGACTGGCAAGATCCAGAAGGGCGTGCTGACCGATTTGCAGATCGATACGTCGGCGCTGCAGCCAAAGGCAACATCGCTGATCGACCAGGGCATCAACCTGAATTCTTCGGCCGCCGACATCCCGTTGGAAGTGGACGATGGCACTGGCGTGATGGTGCCGAACCTGCCGTTCGATCCTTCCGATCAGACGACTTACACCAAGTCTTTCCCGACCAAGGTGTACGACAGCCAGGGTAACGAGCACACCATGGAGCAGTTCTATCGCAAGACTGGCACCAATGAGTGGACCATGTACACCCTGGTCGATGGGCGCAACCCGTTTTCCCCATCCTCCACCGTGCCGCTGACTGGCACCATCAGCTTCAACAGCGATGGCTCGGTCAAGAGCATGACTGCGGACAATACCGGGCACCCGGCGGGCTCGTCGTTCACCGTGACCAACAACACCTTCACCATGACTGGCTGGGTGCCGGCGGTGGAGGATTCTGCGGGTAACTGGATCTCCAATGGCGCGGTAGGCAATGCCGATGGCATGCGCCTGGCGATGAACAGCACCACTTCCTACAACACCGAGACCGCGCGCATGTCGCAGTCTCAGGACGGCTACGCGACCGGTATCCTGTCGAGCCTGAGCATCGACTCGACGGGTGTGCTGTTCGCCAGCTTCAGCAACCAGCAATCCCGCGCCATTGGCCAGGTGGCCCTGGCCAGCTTCGCCAACGAGCAGGGCCTGCAGCAGATTGGTGGTACCCGCTGGACCGAAACCTACACCTCCGGCATCCCAGGCATCGATGCACCGAAGACAGGTACCCTGGGTAGCGTCGAGTCCAACGCGCTGGAAGGCTCGAACGTGAACCTGACTCAGGAATTGGTCGAGCTGATCAAGGCGCAGAGCAACTACCAGGCGAACGCCAAGACTATCTCCACTGAAAGCACCATCATGCAGACCGTCATCCAGATGGCCTGATGGTTGCTGGCTGAGTGTATGTGGGCGAACCCCTTTGTCATGAAGGGGTTCGTCGTCTTTGCCGGAGGAGTCATGAAAAGGCTGGTTGTCACATTGGTCGCTGCTTTCTGCCTGTACCAGGCCCAGGCCGGTACCGCGCCCTGGTGGCGCTGGGAAAGCCAGGTGGACGGGCGCCTGGTCTGCTCGCAATGGCCGCCGGGGGATGGCTGGAAGAAGTTCGCCGGCCCCTACAGCAACGGCGCTTGCCGCGAGCCTTGAATAAACCTGTACTGGCCTCTTCGCGGGTAAACCCGCTCCACAGGTGTCGCGCTGTGCCTGTGGGAGCGGGTTCACCCGCGAAGAGGCCGGTACAGGTTTGCCGTCATCGGCAACCAAGCGCCGGATAACCGGCGTCCAACACGTCGACTGCCCCCTCGAAAGCCCGTATCCACGGGCTTTTTCATGATTTCGCAAAGTTGGTTCGGAACTTGCTTTCTAGCTCGCATAGCAACGGCGAGCGGCAAACGACCGCCAGTGCAATGGAGGATGACTGTGGACAAGATGCTTTACGTGGCCATGACCGGCGCGAGCCAGAATGCGCTGGCCCAGAAGGCGCACGCCAACAACCTGGCGAACATTTCCACCAACGGTTTCCAGCGAGACCTGGAGCAGGCCCGCTCGATGCCGGTGTTCGGCGACAGCTTTCCGTCGCGCGCCTTTGCCATGACCGAGCGCCCGGCCACCGACTTCAGCGAAGGTCCGATGGTGGAAACCGGCCGCGATCTGGATGTGACGGTGACCGGCAAGGGCTTCATCGCCGTGCAGGCGCCCGATGGCAGTGAAGCCTACGTACGCACCGGCAGCCTGAACATCGATGCCCTTGGTGTGCTGCGTGCCGGCAACGGCATGCCGGTGATCGGCAACGGCGGCCCGATTGCGATTCCGCCAGAGCAGAAGGTCGAAGTCGGCGCCGATGGCACCATCAGCATCCGCTCCATGGGGGAAGACCCGCGCGTGATGGCCGAAGTCGACCGCATCAAGCTGGTCAACCCCGATACCAAAGGCCTGACCAAGGGCCTGGATGGCCTGATCCATACCCGCGACGGCCAGCCGGCAGACGCCGACGTCAACGTGCGGGTGGTGTCGGGCTTCCTGGAAGGCAGCAATGTCAACGCCGTGGAAGAAATGACCTCGGTGCTGGCGCTGTCCCGTCAATTCGAACTGCACGTGAAGATGATGAACGCGGCCAAGGAAGGCGACGAAGCCATGGCGCGTGTTTTGCAAATCGGCTAATCACTTTTGAACGAGTGCCGTAAAACAGGCGCACGAGGAGAACTTACATGCTTCCGGCTCTTTGGGTCGCTAAAACCGGCCTGTCCGCCCAGGACACCAACCTGACGGTCATCTCCAACAACCTGGCCAACGTCTCGACCACCGGCTTCAAGCGTGATCGCGCCGAGTTCCAGGACCTGCTGTACCAGATCAAACGCCAGCCGGGCGCGCAGTCCACCCAGGACAGCGAGCTGCCTTCCGGCCTGCAGGTCGGTACTGGTGTGCGCATCGTCGGCACCCAGAAGAACTTCCAGACCGGCAGCCTGCAAACCACGGAAAACCCGCTGGACATGGCGGTCAACGGCCGTGGTTTCTTCCAGGTATTGCAGCCGGACGGCACCGTTTCGTATACCCGTGACGGTACCTTCCACCTGAACTCCGACGGCCAGATCGTCACCGCCAACGGTTTCGCCCTGGAACCTGCCATCGTCGTGCCGAACGACGCGCAGACCTTCACCGTCGGCCAGGACGGCACCGTGTCGATCACCACCGCGGGCAACCCGGCTGCGCAGGTGATCGGCAACATCCAGACCGCCGACTTCATCAACCCGGCCGGCCTGCAGGCGATTGGCGACAACCTGTTCCTCGAAACCGCCGCCAGTGGCGCGCCGCAAGTCGGCACCCCGGGCCTGAACGGTTTCGGCACCACCCTGCAGCAGACCCTGGAAAACTCCAACGTCAGCACCGTGGAAGAGCTGGTGAACATGATCACCACCCAGCGTGCCTACGAGATGAACTCCAAGGTCATTTCCACGGCTGACCAGATGCTGTCGTTCGTTACTCAACAGCTCTGAAGCAGGCAGCTCTAACCCCGTCACTCCGTTGCACCCGTGAGGTAAGCGTCATGAATCGTCTGTTGTCCGTTTTCGCCCTGGGGGGGGCGGTGTTGCTGGCAGGTTGCGTCGCGCCGACGCCCAAGCCCAACGACCCGTACTACGCGCCGGTACTGCCGCGCACCCCGTTGCCGGCAGCGGCCAACAACGGTTCGATCTACCAGGCCGGCTTCGAGCAGAACCTGTACAGCGACCGCAAGGCGTTCCGGGTGGGTGACATCATCACCATCACCCTCAACGAGCGCACATCGGCCAGCAAGAACGCCGGCTCGCAGATCCAGAAAAACAGCAACGCCAACATCGGCCTGACATCGTTGTTCGGCACTACGCCGAACACCAACAACCCGTTCGGCAGTGGTGACCTGTCGCTGGAGGCCGGCTACAGCGGCGAGCGCGCCACCAAGGGCGACAGCAAGGCCACTCAGGGCAACACCCTGACCGGTTCCATCACCGTGACCGTGGCCGAAGTGCTGCCCAACGGCATCATCGCCGTGCGCGGCGAGAAATGGCTGACCCTGAACACCGGCGAAGAGCTGGTGCGCATCGCCGGCATGATCCGCGCCGACGACATCGCCACCGACAACACCGTGCCGTCCACTCGCGTGGCCGACGCGCGCATCACCTATTCCGGTACCGGCTCGTTCGCCGATGCCAGCCAGCCCGGGTGGCTGGACCGCTTCTTCATCAGCCCGCTTTGGCCTTTCTGAGTACGGATGACCATGTTCAACGTGAGGCAGCTGATTGCCGCAACCCTGCTCCTGTCCTGTGCCTTCGGCGCCCAGGCCGAGCGCCTGAAGGACATCGCCAGCATTTCTGGCGTGCGCTCCAACCAGCTGATCGGTTACGGCCTGGTGGTGGGGCTCAATGGCACGGGTGACCAGACCACCCAGACGCCGTTCACCCTGCAGACCTTCAACAACATGCTGTCGCAGTTCGGCATCAAGGTGCCGGCCGGCTCCGGCAACGTGCAGTTGAAAAACGTTGCGGCAGTGTCGGTGCATGCCGACCTGCCGGCGTTCGCCAAGCCAGGCCAGGTGGTGGACATTACCGTGTCCTCGATCGGTAACTCCAAGAGCCTGCGCGGCGGCAGCCTGCTGATGACCCCGCTCAAGGGTATCGACGGCAACGTCTATGCCGTGGCCCAGGGTAACCTGGTGGTGGGCGGCTTCGATGCCGAGGGCCGTGACGGTTCGAAGATCACCGTCAACGTTCCGTCGGCCGGTCGTATCCCTGGCGGTGCTACCGTCGAGCGTGCAGTGCCGAGCGGCTTCAACCAGGGCAACAGCCTGACCCTGAACCTCAACCGCCCCGACTTCACCACTGCCAAGCGCATCGTCGACAAGGTCAACGACCTGCTCGGCCCGGGCGTGGCCCAGGCCGTGGACGGCGGTTCGGTACGGGTCACTGCGCCGATGGACCCGAGCCAGCGCGTGGACTACCTGTCGATCCTCGAGAACCTCGAGATCGACCCGGGCCAGGCGGTCGCCAAGGTCATCATCAACTCGCGCACCGGCACCATCGTCATTGGCCAGAACGTCAAGGTGTCGCCGGCCGCGGTGACCCACGGCAGCCTGACCGTGACCATTACCGAAGACCCGATCGTCAGCCAGCCGGGGCCGTTCTCCAATGGGCAGACCGCCGTGGTGCCGCGCTCGCGGGTCAACGCCGAGCAGGAAGCCAAGCCGATGTTCAAGTTCGGCCCGGGCACCACGCTGGATGAAATCGTCCGTGCGGTGAACCAGGTGGGCGCAGCGCCCAGCGACCTGATGGCCATCCTCGAAGCCCTGAAACAGGCCGGCGCCCTGCAGGCCGACCTGATCGTGATCTGAGGACGGCGCGGATGAACAGCAAAAGCCTGGTTTCCGGCAGCGCCGACAGCGGCGCCTACACCGACCTCAACCGCCTGAGCTCGCTCAAGCATGGCGATCGCGACAGCGACGCCAACGTGCGCAAGGTGGCCCAGGAGTTCGAGTCGCTGTTCATCAGCGAAATGCTCAAGGCCTCGCGCAAGGCCAGCGACGTGCTGGCCGACGACAACCCGATGAACACCGAAACGGTGAAGCAGTACCGCGACATGTACGACCAGCAACTGGCCGTGAGCATGTCTCGCGAAGGCGGCGGTATCGGGCTGCAGGACGTACTGGTGCGCCAGCTGTCGAAGAACAAGGGCACGCCGGCCAACACCAGCCCGTTTCCGCGCATCGAGGGCAATGCCCCGACGCTGTGGGGCAACAAGGTGGCCGAGCCCATGCATGCCGCCCAGTCGACCGCCACCCGCAACGACGTCGCCGCGCTCAATTCGCGACGCCTGGCGCTGCCGAGCAAGCTCACCGACCGCCTGATGGCCGGCATCGTGCCGTCGGCGGCCAGCACCAATACCGCAGCCGTGCCGGCCCGTGACGGCCAGCAAGTGGCCAAGGCCTTCGCCGTGCCGGACAACGGCCTGCGCATCCTCGGGCGCGCCGTGGCCCAGCCACCGCTGGCACCGAAAAAGGCCTTTGCCGACTGCGACGAGTTCGTCGCCACCATGCTGCCGATGGCCGAGCAGGCGGCCAAGCGCATCGGTATCGACCCACGCTACCTGGTGGCGCAGGCCGCCCTGGAAACCGGCTGGGGCAAATCGGTCATGCGCAACACCGATGGCAGCAGCAGCCACAACCTGTTCGGCATCAAGGCAACCGGCAACTGGGAAGGTGGCGAGGCGCGGGCGATCACCAGCGAGTTCCGCGATGGCCAGTTCGTCAAGGAGACGGCGGCGTTCCGCTCCTACGATTCCTACCAGGACAGCTTCCACGACCTGGTCAGCCTGCTGCAGAACAATTCGCGCTATCAAGATGCGGTGAAGGCCGCCGATAAACCAGAGCAGTTCGTGCAAGAGTTGCAAAAGGCCGGGTACGCCACCGACCCGAATTACGCCAGCAAGATCTCGCAGATCGCAAGACAGATGAAGTCGTACGAGCACTACGCAATGCTCGGTACCGCAACGAAACTTTAAGGGCATGGAACCATGGCGAGTCTGATCAACATTGGTATGTCGGGGCTTGGCGCCGCGCAATCGGGGATGTACACCCTCGGTAACAACATCGCCAACGCCGATGTCGAAAGCTACTCGCGCCAGCAGAACGTGCAGAAGACCAAGGGCGGGCAACAAGTCGGCCAGGTGTTCATCGGCAGCGGTACTACCCTGGCGGATGTGCGCCGGGTCTATAACGCGTTCCTCGAGAACCAGCTGCGCAGCACCACCTCGCTGAGCAGCGATGCCACCTCGTACCTGAACCAGATCACGCCGCTGGATACCGCCCTGTCGAGCAGCGACACCGGTATCACCGCTGCACTGAAAAGCTTCTTCAGCGCCATGCAGGATGCTGCGGCCAAGCCGAGCGAGGACGCCTCGCGCCAACTGCTGCTGACCAGCGCGCAGTCCCTGGCCAAGCGCTTCAATACCCTGTCGGCGCAGCTCAACCAGCAGAACAGCGACATCAATGCCAACATGGCGTCGATCGCTGACAAGGTCAACGCCCTGACCCAGTCGATTGCCGACCTCAACGGCCAGATCTCCAAGATGACGGCCGTCAATGGCCAGCCCAATGACCTGCTCGACCAGCGCGACGGCGCGGTGCGCGAGTTGTCGGCGCTGATCGGTGCCGACGTTGTGGAGCAGAAGAACGGCAACTACGACATCTACCTGAAGAACGGCCAGGCCCTGGTGCTGGGCAACACCACCCAGACCATCGGCGTGCAGCCGAGCGCCACCGACCCGACCCGCATGAGCCTGATCCTCAATCGCGGCTCGACCAAGATGGACATCACCAGCACCACTACCGGTGGTGAACTTGGCGGCCTGATCCGCTACCGCAAGGATACCCTCGACCCGGCGCTCAACGAGCTCGGTCGCGTGGCCCTGGTAGTAGCCGATGCGATCAACAGCCAGCTGGCCCAGGGCATCGACAAGAACGGTGACTTCGGTGCCACCCTGTTCGGCGATATCAACAGCGCCGCTGCCATCAGCCAGCGCAGTGTCGCCAAGACCGGCAACAGCGCCGGCTCCGGCAACCTCGATGTGACCATCAAGGACACCGGCAAGCTGAGCACCAGCGATTACCAGGTGACCTTCACCAGCGCCACTGGCTACAGCGTGCGCAAGTTGCCGGAAGGCACCGACATGGGCAGTTTCGACCTTACCGACACGCCGCCTCCGGTGATCGACGGGTTCACCCTGTCGCTCAATGGTGGCGGCCTGAGTGCTGGCGACAGCTTCAAGATCACCCCGACCCGCAATGCCGCCGCAGGCATCGACACTGTCCTGACCGACCCGAAGCGCCTGGCCTTGGCTTCGCCGCTGACCGCCACCAGTGGATCGGGCAACAAAGGTACCGGCGTCATCACCCAGCCGACGCTGACCTCGGAAATGGACATCTACGATGCCGCCCAGCGTTCGCAATTGCAGACTGGACTGAAGTATTCGACCCCGGTCAAGCTGGTGTTCGGCGATGACACCAGTTCGCCCCAGGCCTACAAGATGTACGACGCCAAGGGCACCGAAATCGGCAGTGGCACCATCGTGCCGGGGCAGGAGAACAAGTTGCAGCTGTCGGTGCCGATGGTCGATGGCAGCGGCAATTCGCTGGGTGGCAATTTCACCTTCGAGATGAGCGTTTCCGGCGCGCCGAAGAACGGCGACAGCTATACCGTGGCGCTGAGCGGCGCAGGTTCGGCGGACAACCGCAACGCCTTGTCGGTGATCGACCTGCAGACCAAGTCCACGGTCGAGGTTGGCGCCAACGGCAAGGGCATCAGCTTCACCGATGCCTACGCCAAGCTGGTCTCCAATGTTGGCGGCAAGGCCGGCCAGGCGCAGATGGACAGCGATGCCACCACTGCCCTGCATGCCTCGGCAGTGGAAAGCCGCAACGGCCTGTCGGGTGTGTCGATCGATGAAGAGACCGGCAACCTGGTCAAGTTCCAGCAGTACTACACCGCGTCGTCGCAGATCATCAAGGCGGCCCAGGAAACCTTCGCCACCCTGATCAACAGTCTTTAAGGAGCCGTAGATCGTGAGCGTACGCATCTCTACTTCGCAGTTCTACAACACCAACCAGGCCAACTACCAGAGCAACTTCGCCAAGACGGTGAAGAGCCAGCAGGAGGCAAGCGATGGCATTCGCGTGCGTTCGGCCAAGGATGACCCGGTGGGTGCGGCGCGTCTGCTGCAACTGGAACAACAGCAGAACATGCTGAAGCAGTACAGCGGCAACATCGTCAACGTACGTAACGCCCTGGGCACTGCCGAAAGCACCCTGAACTCCATCGGCACCATCCTGCAGCGGGTCAACGAGCTAGCGGTGAGCTCTGGCAACGGTACGTTCACCGATGCCGACCGCAAGGCCAACGCCGACGAACTGGCGTCGCTGGAAGACCAGCTGTTCTCGTTGATGAACAGCAAGGACGAGAACGGCAAGTACATCTTCTCTGGCTCCAAGGGCGATACCCCGCCTTACGCGCGCAATGCCGATGGCACCTACAGCTACCAGGGCGACCAGGGCAAGCTCAACCTGCAGGTGGGTGACATGCTCAGCCTGGCGGCCAATGAAACCGGCTACGACGCCTTCGAGCAGGCGCTCAACACCAGCCGTAGCCAGACCAGCCTGACCGCGCCGGCCACCGACGATGGCCGCGTCAGCCTGTCCAACGGCCAGGTCTCCGGCAACAGCCTGTACAACGATCGCTTCCGCAGTGGCGAGCCATACACCATCGAATTCCTCAGCAGCACCGAATACAAGATCACCGATGTCGACGGCAATGACGTCACGCTCGAGGCCAGCCAGGGCGGCAAGTTCGACCCCAATGGCGACAACACCAGCATCAGCTTCCGCGGTGTCGATCTGCGCCTGGACATCACCTTCAAGGACGGCGACAAGGGTAATGAAGATGCCGCTATCGCAGGGCATACGTTCAACCTGAGTTCCAAGGCCGATGAGGTTTCCGGCACCCGCAGCCCTGGCAATACCTCCTCCGAGCAGGTGACGGGCGCGACCATCACCGATCAGGCTGCCTACAAGGCCGCTTTCCCGGGCGGTGGCGCGGTGCTCAAGTTCACCGGCAGCAGCACCTTCGAGCTGTACGCCGCACCGGTCACTGCTGACAGCCGTCCGGTGGCATCGGGTGCGCTGGGCGGGCCGAACGGCACCACCGCTACCGCGGCAGGGGTCAGCTTCGAGCTGTCCGGCGCACCGAATGCCGGGGACTCGTTCGCGGTCAAGGTCGATACCCACCAGACCCAGAACATCCTCGACACCATCGGCAAGCTGCGTACCGCGCTGACCAGCCCGGTCGACAACGACCCAGTGGCACGGCAGAACTTCCTCGCCGCGCTGGATTCGGCCGTTGGCAACATCGCCAGCGCCACCAACCAGGTGTCGTCGTCGGTCAGTGCGATCGGTGGCCGTGGCCAGGCGCTGGATGTGCAGTCCGAAACCAACGAGGCGCTGAGCACCGAGAACACCAAGACCCAGAGCTCGATCCGCGAAAGCGACCCGGCTGAAGTGATGCTGCGCCTGCAGATGCAGACCAACATGCTGCAAGCTTCGCTGCAAGCCTATGCCAAGGTCGCCAGCTTGTCGTTGGTCAACTACATCTGATTCCACCCCTCTCGCGTCATCCGGTGTGTGCCAGCCCGTTCGGTGCTGGCCACGCCACCTCTTCAAGGTCTTCGCCGTGAATCAACAGACCCTCGTCAGCATCGCCATCCCAGCCTTCAACCCCGAGTTCTTCCGCGCCACTTTGCTCAGCGCGCTCAACCAGGATTACTCGACGCTGGAGGTGCTGGTCTGCGATGACAGCCGGGGCCTGGAGATCCAGCGTATCGTCGACGAGGTGGTGCGCGAGACCGGCAAGCCGGTGCGCTATGTGCGCAACCCACAGACCCTTGGGTTCGCCCGCAACGTGCTGGCGTGCCTGGAGCATGCTGAAGGGCCGCTGATCAAGTTCCTCTGTGACGACGACCGACTGTTCCCCGAATGTGTCGGCCTGCAGGCCGCGGTCATGGAACAGCATGCCGATGTCAGCATGACCATCTGCCAGCGCATGCTGTGCGCGGCCGACGATGCCTTGCTACCGCCGCGCATGCTCAATGCGGTGATGTGCCCGGAGGATGCGGTAGTCAAGGGCAGCGACTTGCTGGAAGCGTTGGAGACGAACGCCCCCAACCTGTTCGGCGGCCTCAGCCATGCACTGATGCGCCGTGACCTGGTGGCCGAGTTCCTGCCGGCGTTGGTGCAGGAGGGCAGCGGGTTCGCCGCGCGCCTGGACATGGCGCTGTACATTTGCCTCATGCGCCGAGGCAATCTGGGGCACCTGTCACGCTTTCTCAGCATGGAGCGCCTGCACCCTGCGCGCCTGAGTCACCAGGCAGGCATGACCTTGGCCTTCCCCATCGAGACCGACTGGATAAAGGCAATGCTGGCCGCGCGGGCAAGCGAGGCCGCTCCGGCCAGTGGCTGGGTGCGCTATCTGTCGCTGGAGCGATACCAGGGCGAGCAGGGCGCGCCGTGGGACGAGTACGAACTCAACCGCCTGTACGGGGCTCAGCAGGCCCGCCAGGCGCAGCAGGTTGGCACTGACTGCCTGTCGTTTGAAGAGGTATATGCCCAGTGGCTGGAGTGCCGTGACCTGTCGGCTGCACAGCTCAAGGCGTTGCCCAAGCGCTTCGAGCAGTGGCCCCGGCAGCCGCGTATCGTGCCGGTGATCTGGGCCGAGGCGGGTGAGGAACTGGCCCTGCGCGCGACCCTCGACAGCCTTGCTGCGCAGTCCTGGTCCGCGGCCGGCTGCTGGCTGCTGGCGCCGGCGGCGCTGGAATTGGTGGGCCACCCGGTCGCGGTTGAACGCATGCTCGTGCAGGGCAATGGCCTGGCCCAGCTGCAGGCGCGCCTGGCGCGTGCCGACGATGCCGACTGGATCCTGCTGCTGCGCGCTGGCGACCGCCTGGTGCCCCATGCTCTGGCGATCATGGGCGAGCGCATGGCACTTCGCGAGCGGGCCTGCATCTATGTCGACGAAGGTAGCCATGACGGGCTGCGCCCGACAACACCCATCTTCAAGCCGGACTTCAACCTCGACCTGATGCGCAGCCTGCCGTATGTAGGGCGCGTACTGGCATTCAACTGTGCCGCTCTGCGCGAGGTCGGCGGCTTCGACCCGGACTTCGATACCCTTGCACCCCACGACCTGCTGTGGCGCCTGGCGGAACGCCAGGGCCTGCAGGTCATCGAGCACATCGACGAACTTCTGGTGCATTGCCAGCACGACTTTGGCCAGTGGCTGCACGACCCGCGCTGCACACAGCAGGCGCCACGCGTGGTGCGGGCCCATCTGCAGCGGCTGGGCGTCGATGCCGAGGTTGTCGGTGCCGAAGGCATGTCATTGTGCCAGGTGGCGTACCGGCACCCGGAGCAAGCCCTGGTCTCGATCCTGGTTACGCTCGGGGAAGATCTGAGCGCGGCGATGCGTTGTGTCGAGTCTCTGTTCGAACACACCCGGTATGGCCATTTCGAGGTGCTGCTGATCGCCTCGCCGGATACGCCTGCCGACCTGCGTCAATGGCTGCAGGCCATGCAGGGGCTGGGCAGCAGCCAATTGCGGGTGATCGAAGTGGACAGCGGCAGCCAGCTGGCGCAGTTGAACCAGGCCAGCGAGGCTGCCCGTGGCGACTACCTTCTGATGCTCGACAGCGCCTGCGCCGCCTTCGACCGGTCCTGGCTGGAGCAGTTGATGGCCCAGGCCCAGCGCCCGGAGGTCGGCGTGGCGGCGCCCAAACTATGTACCCAAAGCGGCGAGATCTTTGGCGCCGGGCTGGTCCTGGGGCTGCATGGCGGCGTCAGCAGCCCGTTCGTTGGCATGCCGGCCGACAGCGGCGGCTACATGCTCCGGCTCAATGCCGTGCAGAACTGGAGCGCGCTGAGCCTGGACTGCCTGCTGGTGCGCCGCGAGCTGTTCGCCACGCTGGGCGGTTTCGATGTGCAGGGCCTCAAGGGCGGCCTGCAGGACGCCGACCTCTGCCTGCGCATCCGCGAACAAGGCTATCTGGCGGTGTGGACGCCCCATGCGGTGCTCGTTCGCTTCGCTTCGACCCGCGACGTGCGGACCAACAGCCAGCGCAAGGTAATGGACAAGGACATCTTCCATGAACGCTGGTTGGCCAAGGTTGCCCGCGACCCCGCCTACAACCGCAACCTGAGCCTGAAGATGGCCAGTTTCAACCTTGATGCCGGACAGCGTAGTGGCTGGGACCCGTTCATCAGCCGTGTGCTGCCGTCGGTGTTGGCGTTGCCGATCAACACCTCGGCGGTTGGTCACTACCGGGTGGCACAGCCGTTCACCGAGCTGGAACGCGCTGGCTGGATCCAGGGGCGGCTTGATTACAGTACCCCGGAGATGATCGAGATCGAGCGCGAGAAGCCCGATGTGATGATCTTGCAGTGTCGCTACACGGTCAATTCGATCGATGAAATGACGCGCTTCAAGCGCCTGTCGAACGCCCGGCGCATCTACGAGATCGACGACTACATCATCGAGGTGCCGGAAAAGAACGCCCATGCGCGGAACATACCGGCCAACATGCGCGAGCTGGTCACCCAGGGTATTGCCTTGTGCGACCGCGTGGTGGTGTCGACCCAGCCGTTGGCCGATGCACTGTCGAGCATGCACCACGATATCCGGGTAGTCCCCAACATGCTCGCCGCCCCGCTGTGGGCCGGGCTGGCCAGCGAGCGCCAGACTAGCGCGCGGCCGCGTGTGGGTTGGGCGGGGGGCACCAGCCACCGGGGCGATCTTGAGCTGTTGCTGGACGTCATCAAGACCCTGGCCGACGAGGTCGACTGGGTATTCTTCGGCATGTGCCCGGATGCCCTGAGGCCTTATGTGAAGGAATTCCACAAAGGCGTGCCCTTGGCGTTGTACCCGCAGAAGCTGGCCAGTCTCAACCTCGACCTGGCACTGGCACCGCTCGAACAGAACCTGTTCAACGACTGCAAGAGCAACTTGCGCCTGCTTGAGTATGGTGCGTGCGGCTTCCCGGTTATCTGCACCGACACCAAGGCCTATGACGGCTACCTGCCTTGCACACGGGTGCGCAACAACACCTCGGAACAGTGGCTGGATGCGATCCGCATGCACCTGGCCGACCCCCAGGCCAGCTACCGCCAGGGTGATGCCCTGCGTGAGGCGGTGCTGCGGGACTACGTATTGATGCCGCAACATTTGCAGCAATGGGCGAATGCCTGGCTGGCGGATTGATTTTTTTCGCGTTCGTTGCGAGCGGGCGCCCAACTCTCCCTTCGAAGGTGCTTTATGGTCGATATCGCAAGCGGATCGCGCAGTGACGTTACGGTAGTGTTGCTGGGGCATAATCAGGCCGCTCATCGTGAGCGAGCGTTGCACTACTACCGTCAGGCGGGCATTGCCTGCCTGGCTCTGGAGGCCCTTGAGACCCATAGTCCGGGCGCTCTGTGCAGCGCACGCCTGAGTCAGGCGCTGCAGCAGGTTGCCACGCCGCTGGTCAATATGGCCCTGGATGCTGACTTCGTGCAGGCACCGGCACTGGACAGCGCTGCTGAATGCCTGAGCGCCAATCCGCTGGCGCTCGGTGCCCAAGGCTATGCCTTGGGGTACGTTCCGGGTAATGGTCAGGTGGCCTACTACAAGTTGGGCCACCCTTTTCCGGCGCTGGAGGGAGAGGGGGCCTCGGCGCGCATTCGGTCGCATGCGTTGGCGAACCAGCCGGCCTGGCGCGCCGTGGTCAGGGTCGAGAGGCTGCGTTCGGTGCTGGCCGACTTGCCGGAGGATCTGGATTTCGCCAGTTGGCGGGTTGCGCTGTCGTTGGCGTTGCTGGCCGACGGGGCCATCATCCAGCTCGACCAGACCGACGTCCTCTGTGAATTGGCGCCGCGCACTTTGTCGCTGACAGCCCGGGAAGAGCAACTGGTGCGGACTGTGCGTCTGTTGCGCGCGTGGGACGCCGAACGCCATGGTGTATGCGCCGGCGACGCGGGCTTTGTCGTGCTCAACCGCTTGGTGCGTGGCAGCTACGATGCAGGCGAGCCGACGTTGCTGTTCACCTCGCGCTGGACCAGTGTGATCGGCGACCCGGACCGCCAGTTCGAACCCCGGCAGTACATGGAAATGCCTTACTACCAAAAGGGCCTGTTCCAGCGCCTGGCGCAGTTTGAATTTCTTTGCCACGGCTGGCCAACCGGACGGGAGCATCGTCATGCACTGGAAGGCACCTGGGTGCGTCAGCGTGAACTGCTCGAAGTGCACCCCAACGACACCAAAGAGAGCCTGCAGCAGCGTTATTGGCAGGCCTTGGCATTGGGCTTGTTCAGCCGCGAGGTCTGCGAGCGTCTGCTGGCAACCCTGGAGGTCGAAGTGCACGCGGAAAAAGTCCGCGAATTGAGTGCCTGGCTTGAGCGCCTCGACAGCATTCCGGGTCAGGATGTGCCCGGGTGGCTGGCAACTACCGGCTCGGGCCGGCTGTTGCAGGTGTTGGCGGATGCAACGCCAGGGTCTGAGGTGCGTCAACGCGTGCTTGCGCAACTGGCCAAGCGGCCCGGCCCGCAAATCGGTTTCGTGGTCGCGGACTTGAAGGACGATGACCTTGCCCTGCAGGCGACCTTCGACAGCCTGCTGGCTACCGGGCTGCGCAATTTCAAGCTGGTAGTCCTCAAGGCCGGGAAACCACCGGCTATCACGACGGCGCGGGACACCTTGCATTTTGTCCAGGTGGAACCGGGTAACTGGGTTTCACACCTGAATCAGGCGCTGCGCCAGTTGCCGAGTGAATGGATGATGTTGCTGCAGGCAGGAGACATCCTTGCCGGTGGTGGCCTGCTGCGTCTGCAGTTGGAGCTGGGTGAGTCTCCGGCCTGCGATGCCATTTGTGCCGACGAGATACAACGCGATGAAGAGGGGCGTTTGCTGGGGATCATGCGCCCCGGTAGCGATCTCGACCTGTTGCGTAGCCAGCCGGCCCTGATGTCGCGTCACTGGTTGCTTCGCCGCCAGGCTGTGCTTGACCTGGGTGGCTTCGATAGCCGTTTTGGCCACGCGCTCGAATACGATCTGTTGCTGCGTCTTGTGGAAGAGCGCGGGGTCGGCGGCATGGCGCACATGGATGAGTATCTGGTGATCGGAGGACAGGCGCCGGAGCCGATGCGTTCCGAAGCGCTGGACATTCTCGACCGCCACCTGAAGCGACTGGGCTATCGGGGGCAGGTCAGCGATCAGGGTGCTGCCGGGTTGACCATCGATTTCCGGCACAACTCGACGCCGCTGGTCAGCATCCTGATGGTTCATGAGGGCGACCGCTCTGCGCTTGAGCGCAGCCTGAGCAGTCTGTTCCAGCGTACTCGCTACCCTCGCTACGAGATCGTGCTGGCCTGTACCCAGGATCAACATGGCCTGCTGTCCGACGCGCTTCGATCGTTCGCCGGCCGTCTGCGTCTGATCGTGACCGAGGTGGGAGAGAACCTGTTCAATCAGGCTGCACGACATGCGCGCGGTGAATACCTGGTGTTGCTGAGCGAACGTTGCCAGGTGATCTCCCCGGCCTGGATCGAGGCGATGCTCAACCAGGCACAACGGCCGGAGGTTGGGGTGGTCGGCGCGCGCCTGGTTGGCGCCGATGGCAGTCTCGCGCATGCCGGTTACGATTTGCTTGCAGGGCCGCGGTTGCATGCGCCCTGGACCGGCCTGCCCGGGGAGCACGCCAGCCAGGATCACTGGTCTTGCGTTGTGCGCGGTTGCCCAGCTGTGTCGGGGGATTGCTTGATGGTACGTACCGGCGTGTTCGAGCACTGCGACGGGTTGCAGGGCGGAATGGCGGCCGATGTCGATCTTTGCCTTGCCGCCACCGCTGCTGGCAGCCTGGTGGTATGGACTCCACAGGCGCAACTGATGATTGATGGTGCAGTTGCTCCAGCCCCCGAGGCGGTACAGGGGTTGCTGGCGAAGTGGCCGAGCGCGTTTACCCGTGAAGTGGCAGTCGATGGCCGGTGGGCTGGTGCCGAGGCGGGCTGGTTGACCCCGTTCAAGTAGCTGGCGCGGGAATTGCAAAAGCCGGGCAGGAGCCCGGCTTTTTTGCGCCTGGCGGCAAATAATTGACAGGCGTGGCGCCTGGTTTCACGTGGTGTGGACGAGGTTGTGAATGCAAAAGAAAGTGGCTGTGCTGCAGTCCAACTACATTCCCTGGAAAGGGTACTTCGACCTCATCGGCAGCGTCGATGCGTTCATCCTCTTCGATGATGTCCAGTACACGCGCCGCGACTGGCGTAACCGCAACAAGATCAAGACTGCCCACGGAGAGCATTGGCTGAGCATCCCGGTGAAAAACAAGGGGCGCTACGACCAATTGATCAACGAAGTTGAGATCAGTGAGCCTGGCTGGGCGGCTGCCCACTGGAAGACCATCGAAATGAGCTACCGTCGCGCGGCCTGCTTCCAGCAGATGGAAGGGCCTGTCAGGGCGCTCTTCGAGCAGGCCGCCGAGCTCACTCATCTTTCGCGTATCAATCACCTGTTCATCGCCGGCCTGTGCCCCCTGCTGGGTATACGAACGCCGCTTTATCGTTCCGAAAACCTGGGCCATGCAACCGGCAAGAATGAGCGTCTGATCCAGTTATGCCAAGCAGTAGGTGGTACGCATTACCTGTCGGGACCGGCAGCCAGCTGTTACCTGGACGAGGCCGCGTTCGCTACTGCCGGGCTTGGCCTTTCGTACATGAGTTATGACGGCTATCTCGAATACCCGCAACTGTACGGCGAATTTCAGCACGCGCTGAGTGTCATCGACCTGCTGTTCAACACCGGCGCCGACGCGCCTGCCTTCCTGGAGCGGCGACCATGAGCACGACCATTTTGCGAGAAGTGGAACAGTACTATTCCTCGCGTATTCGCGAGCATGGCGCCACTCCGGAAGGGGTTGACTGGAACGGTACTGCTTCCCAGCATCTGCGCTTCGAACAGCTGCTCAAACTGGTGTCGCAGGAAGAATGGCAGCGGGGTTTCAGCCTGGTCGACGTGGGTTGTGGTTATGGGGCATTGCTCGACTGGCTGCGCGAACGCGGCGGCGTAGTGGACTATCACGGCTATGACCTGTCACCCGAAATGATTGCGTCGGCCCGCGCCACGCATGGTGAGGACCAGTTCACCTGTTTCGAGGTCGCCGACCGGCCCACCCGGACGGCCGATTACGCGGTAGCCAGCGGCATTTTCAACGTGTCCCAGCAGACGCCACGGGAAGCCTGGGAAGAATATATTGCCGAGGTGCTTCGCACCATGGATGCGTGCTCGACCAAAGGCTTTGCCTTCAACTGCCTTACCAGCTACTCCGACGCGCCATTCATGCGCGACTACCTGTATTACGGTGACCCGTGCTTCTACTTTGATCTGTGCAAAAGAACCTACTCCAGGCAGGTGGCACTCTTGCACGACTATGGCTTGTACGAATTCACCCTCCTCGTGCGCAAGGCCCCGTGACCTGCCATTCGACTTCCCTGTTTCCTGGAGATATCCATGCTCAAGAAAGGCTCTACTTCCGTTACCCAGTCCAGCGACAGTCAGCTAGAGGCACGGGAACGACTCTGGCAGTCCTTTGCCAATGCACCGCTCGATGACGCCGAAAAGGAGCGCAACCTCGGCCTGTTCATCCGCTCGGCCTCCCTTGCGCGGATGCTGGCGATTTCCGACCTGTACCGCGAGATCGTCTCGCTGCCCGGCTCGGTGCTCGACTTCGGCACCTGGCGCGGCCAGAACGCCGTGCTCTGCGAGAATCTGAGGGCCATATTCGAGCCGTTCAACAAACAGCGACGCATTGCGGCATTCGATACCTTCGCTGGCTACAAATCGCACGCCAGCGACAGCAAAGTGACCAACGAAAATTTCCAGGACGGTTGCTACGATACCGGCAGCGGTTATGCCGATTACCTGCGCCATCTGCTTGCATTGCACGAGAGCATCAATGCCTTGCCACAGGTTTCCAGCGGCCATCAGGTGGTCGAGGGCGATATCAAGGATACCTTGCCACGTTTCATCGAGGAGAATCGCAATCTGCTGGTGGCGTTGGCCTTTTTCGACATGAACCTGGAAGGGCCGACCCGGTTTGCCTTGGAACAGATCCTGCCGCGCTGTGTGCCGGGTTCGCAGCTGGTGTTCTTCCAGTTGCAGCGTGATTTCCTGCCAGGCGAGGGTTACGCCTACGTAGCTGAAGTGCTGGGCAAGGTTCGTCACGAGATCAAGCGCTCACAGACCTACCCGTCCCTGTGCATCGTCAAAGTGCTGTAAGAGGGCATGCCATGTTCCTGATCATTGGTAACGGCATGGTTGGCCTGGCGATCGCCGCCGGCCTTTCCCGTTCGGTACCCGCCGAGCGCATTACAGTGGTAGGCCCGATGTCGCGGCCCTACAGCGCCTCGATGGCTGCTGCAGCCATGCTCAACTCGTTCGCGGAGCTGGAGCCGGGTGCGTTGGACAAACCGCGAGACCGCCTCAAGTTCGAGTTGAGCCAGGCTTCCGCGCGGTTGTGGGGGGCGTTTGTCGAAGAGTTCGAGATACCCGCCGAGCATTACCGTTTGGGTACCGTGCTGGTCAACAACAATGCCTCCAACAGGTTCGAGGACCAGGCGTTCGACGCCATCGCCGATTATCTCGAAGAGTTTGCCGAGCCGTATGAGCGGATCGAGCCGACCCTGGAACCGGCCTATTCACCGGCTTCGGCCTATCGCAGTCGCAATGCCCTCTTCCTGCCCCGCGAAGGCGTGGTCAACCCAGATGGTGTCATCCAGGCCCTGCAACAGACGCTGGCAAGGCGCGGTGTACGCTTTGTCGAGGGTGTGGTGGAGTCTCTCGACAAGATCGGTGGCCGAACCTGCGGGGCTCGCCTGGCCGATGGTCGGGTGCTGGCTGCGGAGCGTGTGGTCCTCGCCAATGGCAGCAAGGCGACCCGGCTGTGGGCCGAAGACGACTGCATTCGGGTCATCAACGGCGTCGGCGCTACTGTTGTTCTGAAGAACCCGGGGATCCAGGGTCGTTACGTGCTTCGCACGCCAAATCGTGGCGGCGCCTGTGGTATCTACCATGCGCCCTATCAGGACGATCTGTTCGTGGTAGGGGCGACAAACCTGATCACCACTGTCGATGAACAGGTCCCACGTGCCGAGTCCGTGGCGGCCCTGATAAATGGTGCGATCAATCAGGTCAACCAGATGCACCGTGCCAGCGGCTTCGTGCGATACAACTTCGGCTATCGACCGGTGAGCCTGGATGGCTATCCGGTAATCGGCCAGCTCAATGACAACACATTCATTGCGACCGGTACGCGGCGGGATGGCTATCACTTTGCGCCTTGGCTGGCTGACAACCTGGCGGCGCTGTTGCAGGGGGTGCAGCTCTCGCCCCAGGCGCGTGCGTACTTCGAATACACCCGGCCACATCGGCGCGCAATGCTTGATGATTCGGTCGAAGCGTGCTGCCGCAAATACGCGGCAGTCAAATGTTCGGCGCTTTCCCAGCATGGCTATGACGCGGGGCATACCGATGCCGACCAGGCGCTCGAGGGCCACTACTACCAGCGCGCGAGGGATTTCTTTGCCCGTAACGGCCTTGAGAAGGCAGTACAGGTCGAGTTTCTCGATGCGCTCATTGGCGGCTACCTGCCGCTGAGCGATTTCACCTGACCACGTGCTGGAGAATACGAACGTGAGCAAACAGGTCATACCTTTCAACAAGCCTTTCGTCGTTGGCAAGGAATTGTTCTATATCGCCCAGGCAGTGATGAACGGCGGCATCGCTGGCGACGGACAGTTCACTCAATCGTGTCAGCAATGGTTGGAAGACAACCTGGGATGCCCCAAGGCGCTGCTGACCCATTCCTGTACCGCGGCGCTGGAGATGGCGGCGATCCTGGCTGATGTCGGGCCGGGGGATGAGGTCATCATGCCGTCGTTCACGTTCGTATCTACCGCCAATGCTTTCGTGCTGCGCGGTGCGGTTCCGGTATTCGTGGACATACGCCCGGACAGCCTCAACCTTGACGAGCGTCTGGTCGAAGCCGCGATCACCGAGAAAACCAAGGCGATCGTGGCGGTGCATTATGCAGGGCAGCCTTGTGACATGGACGCGCTGCTGCGTATCTGCAACAACCATGGCCTGATGCTTATCGAAGACGCTGCTCAGGCGATTCTCGCCAGGGAAAAGACCCGTGCACTTGGTACCATCGGGCACCTCGGTTGCCTGAGTTTCCATGAAACCAAGAACGTCATCAGTGGTGAGGGAGGGGCGTTGCTGATCAACGACCCGAAACTGATCGAGCGTGCAGAAATCATCTGGCAGAAGGGGACCAACCGCAAGGCGTTCGCCCGGGGTGAAGTCAGCAAATATACCTGGGTCGATGTCGGCTCTTCGTTCCTTCCCAGCGAATTGACGGCCGCCTTCCTCTATGCACAGCTGGAGCAGGGCGAAAGCATCAACTCTCATCGGCGTGGTTTGTACGAGGCTTATTACAATCAGTTGCAGGCGCTGGAAGCCGATGGCTTTTTCCAGCTTCCCCGTACGCCAGGGGGGCGGCCAGCCAATGCGCACATTTTCTACCTGTTGATGCGCAACAACCAGGAACGCAGCGAGCTGATCCAGTTCTTGCGTGAACGGGATATCCATGCAGTGTTCCACTACGTACCGCTGCACGATTCACCTGCCGGCCTGCGGTATTCCCGCAGCATCGGAGAGCTGCCGGTAACCTGTGATGTTGCCCAGCGTCTGGTGCGCTTGCCACTTTACTCGGACATGACTGCTCGCCAGGTTGCCCGAGTGTGCGCAGCAATCGCCCAGTTCTTTGCCGAGCCTCGCGCTGTCTGAGGCCGGCTTGCCTGTATTTTCCTGATTCTGGAGTTTCCAAGCGATGCCCAATTCTGCCGGGGTTGACGCCCATTCGCTCGACCAGGCACTGACGCGCCTGAGGTTGATGTATGCCAAGCCGGAGCATCCGTACTACATCCTGGCACCCGACTACCGGGAAACCTCCTCGGGCGTCGCGTCGCTGCACTATCTTTGCCACGTGCTCAACCTGAACGGGCGCGAGGCTTATATCTGTGGCGGTCAGGTGGTCAATCCGGACCTAAAAACGCCATTGCTGGACCCGCTGACGCAGAAGCGGCATCAGGCCGAAGGCAAGGTGCCGATAGCTGTCTATCCGGAAGTGGTGGTGGGCAACCCGCTTGGCTGCGATGTGGTGGCGCGTTTCCTGCTGAACTTCGAGGGTTTTCTTACCGGCCAGAGCATGCAGGCCGCTGGCAGAGACCTGTTGTTCTATTCCGGCGCCCTGATCGCCGCACGGCATGGCTATCCGGATGGCGACTTGCTGTGCCTGCCGACGATCGATGTCGAGCTGTTCAGCGCGCCGGCACCGGGCACGCTGCGGGAAGGTAAGTACCTTTACCAGAATCGCCACCCGCTGGAGCAGATCGACTATTCGCAGTTGCCTGACGATATCCAGCTGCTGAGCATGGCCAATGCCCTGACATTACCCGAGCTGGCAGTGCTGCTGCGTAAGGCCGAAGTGCTTTATACCCACGAATGGTCGATGACCTGCGTGATCGCGGTCCTTTGTGGCTGCCCGGTGATCTTCATTCCAGGGCACGGCATCGACGAGCAGTTTCTTGAGGCCAGCTTCATCGGCAGCCAGGGTTTCGCCATGCTCGATCGGCCCGGCGCATTCGAGCGTGCCAGCGCAGGGCTGGAAGGTGCCCTGCAGCGTTATGTGGAAAGAACGGCACCCTTCTGGCAACACCTCGAGGTGTTCATCGCCAAGACCCAGTTTGCAGCCCGTCGCGAGGCGGCCGGCAATCACAGCGGTATGCTGGCATGGCTGCGTCAGCGTTACCCGCTGCCGCAGCAGTTACAGTTGATGCAGGACCGGCTGGTGGCGCCCGATGCGCCCTCGATCGCCGTCTTGGTGCGGGATCACGGCGACCCGGGAGCCCTGGCGCGTACCCTGGGCAGCCTGGACGACTTACTGTACCAACGCATCCAGGTCTGTGTGCTGGGTGCGGTGGAGCCGCGTCGCCCGAACGTGCAGTGGTTGCCAGCTGATGCTCGAGCGCCGCTGGCCGCCATCAATGGCCTGCTGGAGAGCAGCCCCTGTGATTGGTGCATGCTGGTAGACGCGGGCGTGGAATTTACCGCCAGTGGCCTGCTGGTGGCGGCTCTCGACCTGGCACAGGCTCCGGTGACGTTTGGTGCGGTGTTTGCCGACGAGGCCGTGCGAGGCGCCGATGACAGCGTTGAAGCCCGTCTGCGACCCGACCTCAATCTGGACATGTTGCTGGCGCACCCGGCCGCATTGTCGCGGCACTGGTTGTACCACATGCGCACGCTCGTGCAGCAGGGTGGGTTCGACCCGGCTGCAGGGGGGGGCTTCGAATTGGCCTACCAGCTGCGATTGATTGTCGACCATGGCCTGGGGGTTGTGGGTCATATCAGCGAGCCGCTGTTGATCTCCAGTCTGCCGGACCTCACTGTATGCGACGATGAGCGCACGGTCATCCAGAAGCATCTGTTGGAGCGTGGTTATCCTGATGCGCAGGTTCGTTCGATCGAGCAAGGGGCGAATTGCTACCAGATCGACTATGGGCATTCGCGGCCAGCCTCGGTGAGTGTGATCCTCTACATCGAAGGCGACCTGTCACGGTTGCAGCGCTGCCTTGAACAGTTGTTGCAGAACACGGCAGTTGTCCCGCATGAAGTGCTGTTGGTAGAACCAGGCAATGACGATCCGGTGCTGCTGCAGTGGCTGGACATGCTGAGCCAGGTTGAGCCAGGACGAGTCCAGGTATTGCGTTTCATGCCGGGGCAGCCTCGTGAGGCCATGCGCAACGCCGCGGCGCAGGAGGCGCAGGGCGAGTTTTTGCTATGGCTGGATGCTACCGCCATGGTCAGTGATGGTGATTGGCTGCCAGCCTTGCTAAACCATGCACAGCGCCCTGAGGTCGGGGCTGTGGGGTGCATGCTGGCGAGCGCCGATGGGGTGATTCAGCAGGCAGGTCTGGTACTTGGGCTGGGTGGCAGCGTCGGTCCTGCATTCGCCGGGCATGTACTCGGCGATGAGGGTGCTCTGTCGGCGCTGGTGACCGAGCGTAACGGTGTAGCCGTGGGGGATCGTTGTCTGATGGTGCGGCGTGAAACCTTCCTTCAATCGGGTGGTTTCTCCGTCGACCCGTTATTGGCGCCCTGGGCTGAAGCCGACCTGTGCCTGCGCCTGCAGCAGGCCGGCTATCTGAATGTCTGGACGCCACGCGCCAGGCTGCTGCTGGAAGCAGCTCCCGCTGCTGCGATCAGTGCTGAACAGGAGGATGCGCTTTACGCTCGCTGGTTGCCGCAACTGGTCAGCGATCCCTCCTACAACGCCAACCAGTCATTGCTCGCCGGCCACAGCCATGCGCGGCAGGACAACGGTCTGTGCTGGCGGCCATTGCAAGGCATTGCTCCGACGGTGCTGGCCTTCGCTGCCGACCAGCAGGCGGCCGGGCAGGCCCGCGTAATACAGCCCCTCATGGCGATGCGCAACGCCGGCTTGATCGATGGTTCGGTAACCATGGGGGTTCTGACCCTGGTGGATATCCAGCGCTATGCGCCCTCGAGTATTGTCTTGCAGCGCCCGCTGGCGGATGCGGGGTTGCAGACCTTGCGTCGTCTGCGCGCATTCTCCCAGGCATTCAAGGTGTATGAGCTGGACGGTTATATCCCGGAATTGGGGTTCGACGCCGGCCTGAGTGCGGATGAATTACTGCAGCGCATGAGCCATGGGCTGATGCAGGCAGACAGAGTGGTCGTTGCTGCCCCGGCGTTGGCGGAGCTGTTGCAAGGACAGCACGATGACGTGCGCTTGCTTGAAAGCGCGCTACCTGCTGCCTGGGGCCAGTTGCAAGGTTTGCGGCGCATGGCGCAAAGGCCGCGTCTGGGCTGGATCGGCAACAAGGATGCTGCCTTGCTGGCCGAGGTGGTTCCGGCGATGGCGCATGAGGTCGATTGGATCGTCCTGGGCGACTGCCCGCAAGCGCTGCGGCCGTTCGTCCGAGAGCACCACCCGCAGGTCACTGGCGAAATGCTGGGCAATAGCCTCGCTGCCCTGAATCTCGACCTGGCGCTGGTGCCGATGGCCGAGACCTTGGGCAGCGCCTGCTCAGCCGATCTGCGGGTGCTCCAGCACGCTGCTTGCGCACATCCTGTGATCTGTAGCCGAGTCGCCGGTTTCGCTGGCGCAGATACCTTGCCGTTGTCGAGGGTGGAAAACCAGACGGCTGACTGGCTACGGGTCATTCGTCTGCATCTGGACGACCGCGACGCGTCGGCAGCGTTGGGTGATGCCTTGCAGAATGCCGTCCGGGCGAACTGGCTGCTTCAGGGGGAGCGCCTGGAGGCGTGGCGCCGGGCCTGGCTGGCCTGAGTCACGGTCGTATGCCGGGTGCCCGCGCGATGCGGGTGCCTGGCAGCGCACGCCGGGTCATGGTTGCGCACGAGGGGCATTGATCTTGTCGGGCGATTGGCCGATCGTATGAACAACCGTGACTTGGCAGTCGAAACGTGCATCTCTAAGCTATCGAGTCTGCGGGCAGTCTCGTCGTCTTTTCACCCGAGGTATCTGAACCCGGCGCGAAAGCCCGCGAATTTTCGCCATATCTATCGGGAAGCCACAATGATTGGCATCAAAAGCATCGCCAGTTACGTACCTGTCGAGGGCGTCGACAATTACGCGCAGGGCGCGAAATTCGGCAAGGACCAGGATTTCATCTTCGGCAAGATCGGTTCGACCTTCCTGCCGCGCAAGGAAGCCTCCCAGGAAACCTCTGATCTTTGCGTGGAGGCAGCAAAAAACCTGTTTGCTGCCAATCCTGGTCTTGATCCTGCGTCCATCGATGTCGTGATCGTCGTGACCCAGAACGGCGACGCCGAAGGCTTGCCGCATACCGCTGCCATCGTGCAGCACAAGCTGGGGCTGACCACCCAGGTCGCAGCTTTCGATATCTCCCTGGGCTGCTCGGGCTATGTCTACGGCCTGTATGCCATGAAGGGCTTCATGGAAGCGGCAGGGCTGAAAAACGGCCTGTTGATCACCGCAGACCCGTACTCGAAGATTGTCGACCCCGAAGACCGTAATACCACCATGCTGTTTGGTGACGCCGCCACTGCAACCTGGATGGGAGAGGGCGCGGTATGGCAGCTTGGCAAGTCGCTGTTTGGCAGCGACGGAGCAGGGGCCGAGCACTTGCGTACTACCGACGGCAAGTTCTTCATGAATGGTCGTCAGGTCTATAACTTTGCCCTGGTCAAGGTGCCTGCTCACCTTCAGCAGTTGCTCGATGCCAGCGGCCTCAAGGCCGGCGACATCGACCTTTATTGCCTCCACCAAGGTAGCGCGGCAATCGTCGACGCGGTGTCGGCGCGCTTTGTAGAGGGCGAGTACAGGCAGCGGTTCGTCAAGGACATGGTCGAGACCGGCAATACCGTCTCTTCGAGCATTCCGTTGTTGCTGGAAAAGCATGTGCTGGGTTCGCAGCACCAGCGGGTTGCCCTGAGCGGTTTCGGCGTAGGCCTTTCCTGGGGTTCGGCAATCATCGAGCGCTGTGATTGACCGGCCCTCATCGATTACAAGACGCCGCCGCTTCAGGGCGGCGTTTTCTTTTCTCTGCTGCGCAGCGAGTGCGCCTGTAATCTGGCGTCAAACCCTTGATTTCATTGGGATGGCCGGATGCCAGCAAAAAAAGTGAGAAAACGCCCTAAAGCAAACTGCCCTGACGACGATAAACATTACGAAGGTTCTCTGTGCCACACCCGGCGAATTGCCAAGGCCGGAAGCCGTAGTACCCAATCCAACGAGGAATTCGTCATGGCTTTGACTGTTAACACCAACACCACCTCTCTGGGCGTTCAGAAAAACCTGAACCGTGCTTCCGATGCGCTGAGCACCTCGATGACCCGTCTGTCCTCCGGCCTGAAAATCAACAGCGCCAAAGACGACGCCGCCGGCCTGCAGATCGCTACCCGCATGACCTCGCAGATCCGTGGTCAGACCATGGCTATCAAAAACGCCAACGACGGTATCTCCATCGCCCAGACCGCTGAAGGCGCGATGCAAGAGCAGACCAACATCCTGCAGCGTATGCGTGAACTGGCCGTTCAGTCCCGAAACGACTCGAACAGCACCAACGACCGTGTCGCTCTGGACAAAGAATTCCAGTCGATGGCTTCGGAACTGACCCGTATCGCCAACAGCACCCAGCTGAACGGTAAGAACCTGCTGGACGGTTCGGCTTCGGTCATGACCTTCCAGGTTGGTTCCAACACCGGTTCCGCCAACCAGATCACCATCGACCTGAGCGCCAAGTTCACCGCTTCGGACCTGGGCGTTACCTCCTCGATCAACATTCAGGGTTCCGACACCACCACCGCCGAAGCCAACTTCAGCGCTGCTGTTTCGGCCATCGACGCCGCTCTGCAAACCATCAACAGCAACCGTGCTGACCTGGGTGCCGCGCAGAACCGTCTGACCAGCACCATCAACAACCTGCAAAACATCAACGAAAACGCCGAAGCTGCTCGTGGCCGTGTACAGGACACCGACTTCGCTGCTGAAACTGCCCAGCTGACCAAGCAGCAGACCCTGCAGCAAGCTTCCACCTCGGTTCTGGCCCAGGCCAACCAGCTGCCGTCGGCAGTACTGAAGCTGCTGGGCTAATCTGCCTGGTTGCTGGCGGGGAAGTGCTGGTAAGGCACTTCCCCGCCTTTTCATTGCGAGGTGGTGGGCATGGACATGAGCGTCAAGCTGAACCTGTCTTATCCGGCCGCACGTCCGGCCGAGCAGGTTGCCGAAAAACCGGTTGCCCGGTCGACGGAAAACGTAAAACCCGAAGACGACAAGAAAGACGCCAAGGCGGTGCAGGATGCCGACAAGGTCAAACATGCCGTTTCGGAGATCGAAAAGTTCCTGAAGGCGTCGCAGCGTAATCTGGAATTTTCCACGGATGAAGAATCCGGCAAGATCGTGGTCAAGGTCATCGCGACCGACAGTGGTGAACTGATTCGCCAGTTGCCCTCGGAAGAGGCCCTGCGGATCGCTCACAGCCTGAGCGATGTCAAAAGTGTTCTGTTCGACGCCAAGGTATAGTTGGCGGCGAACACCAATGAAGTGATGCATGTCTGTCCCGCAGGAGCGGGTTGACGCGTTGATGAGAGGGACTACAGCATGGCAAGCCCGATTACTTCCAGTACAGGCCTGGGTTCTGGTCTCAACATTACCGAGATCGTGACCGCGTTGGTCAAGGCCGATACATCCGCCAAGCAGGCGCAGATCACTCGGCAAACCAGCAACAACACTGCGATGATTTCGGGTATCGGCTCGCTGCGCAGTGCCCTCACGGCATTCCAGGACGCCATGAAGGCGCTCAACAACAAGGATGCACCGTCGTTCAACGCCTATGCAGCGACCTCGGCCAACGAGTCGGTGGTCAAGATCAAGTCGAGCAACTCGGCGGTAGCGGGTAGCTATGACATCGTGGTAGACAAGCTGGCCACCAGCTCGAAAGTGGCCAGCCAGCAGTTCAGCGGTGGGGCCACCAGCCCGATCAGTGCTGGCCAGCTGACCATCAGCCAGAACGGCAAGACCTACAACCTGGACGTGGCCAGTGGTGCGACGCTGCAAAGTGTGCGCGACCAGATCAACAAGGAAATGAGCGCGAACGGCATTTCCGCCAACATCGTCAACGAGGAAGGCGGCTCGCGCCTGGTGCTCAGCTCTACCACCACAGGTGCGGGGACTGACATCTCCCTGAGCGGTATCGCCGAGCTGGCAATCGATGGCACCACGCAGATGTCCGGGACCGGTGCGGGCTTCATCACTGCCAAGGCCCAGGATGCCGAACTGACCATCGATGGCTTGAAGGTCAAGAGTGCCTCCAACACGCTCGATAGCGCCATCAGCGGCATGACCCTGGAGTTGACCGGGGTCAGCCCCAAGGCCAGCGGAGCTACCACTGGTACGCCGACTGCGGTCACCGTTGCAGCGGACAACGATGGCCTGAAGAAGTCGGTGCAGAGCTTCGTCGATGCCTACAATACGCTGCAGAAGGCGATCACTTCGCTGACGTCGACCAGCCGTGATGACGATGACAAGCTGGTGCTCGGCCCGCTCACCAACGACCCTACCACCCGCTCTTTGCTGGGTGATGTGCGCAAGGTACTGAGTGAGGTAGGGGCCGGCGACCAGCTGACCACGCTGAGCCAGTTGGGTATCAACACCCAGAAGGATGGCACGCTCGAATTCAACAGCAGCAAGTTCACCGCCGCGATGAACGACAAGAAGCTCGGCCCGGAAGTGCAGGAGCTGTTCACCGGTACCGACGGCATCTTCGAGCGCATGAACAAGGCCATCGATCCTTACAACAAGACCGATGGCAGCCTTGCAACGCGCAAGTCGAACCTCGACAAGGCGGTCTCGGAGCTGGCGAACCAGCAGGCCGCGCTTGATCGCCGCACCGAGTCCCTGACCGAATCGCTGACCAAGAAGTACGTGGCCCTGGACACCGCCCTGGGCAAGATGAAAGCCCAGGCCGACCAGATCACCTCGATCTTCGAAGCGATCAACGCCCAGGCCAAGAAATCCTGATCGGCTGAGCATGCCAAAAGCCCGGCGGCGTCCGCGAGACGTCCCGGGCTTTTTGCTTTTCCCCTAAAGTTTTTTGACGTACAGGCGATACAGCAGGTACAAGCAACTTTTTACCGCAGCAACGAGGCAGATCCATGAACCCGATGTTGGCCCTTCGGCAGTACCAGAAAGTCAACGGCGCAGCGCAGACGTCCGAAGCCAGCCCGCACCGCCTGGTGCAGATGCTCATGCAGGGCGGCCTTGATCGCATGGCGCAGGCCAAGGGCGCCATTGCCCGCAACGACATCGCGCAAAGGGGCATCCTCATCGGCAAGGCCATCGACATCATCGGCGGCCTGCGTGAAGGCCTGGACCTGGAAAACCATGCCGATAGCCTGGCTGAGCTGGACAGCTTGTACATGTACATGAGCCGTCGCCTGATCGAGGCCAACGTCAAGGGTGACCCGGCCATCATCGACGAGGTCGCGCGCCTGCTGATCACTGTGAAGGAAGGTTGGGACGCAATCGGCGATCAGTCGTCGGCTTCCTGATAAAGGAGGATGACATGAGCGAAGTAATCGCCCGGATCGAGCAGACCCGGGAAATGCTGCTGGCGGCGCTGGCCGAGCGCAACTGGGAAGCGGTGGGGGAGCTGGACCTGGAATGCCGCTTGCGCATCGGTGACATGGTCAGTGAGGCGAAGGGCAATGAGGCCGATGTCAGTGCCAGCCTTGAGCAGTTGTTGGCCGTATACCGTCAACTAATCGATGTTGCAAGTGGCGAACGTCAATCCTTGGTGGATGAAATGACGAAAATCCGTCAGGCGAAGAACGCGGCAAAGGTATACCATTTGTTCACCTGACCACAGATGTTGCCAAAAGCCATGCGCCATTAATTTGACTGGCTGGTGTTTTTTGACTTTACTAGTGGCTGTTTTCGAATTTCAGACGTCCGAACACTGACCATTCAGTCGGAATGATGTCGAGCACGCCCTCGGGCGCCGATATGACTAGGGAAGTTGCTATTGCATGTGGCGTGAAACCAAGATTCTGCTGATCGACGACGACAGCGCACGCCGCCGCGACCTGGCGGTGGTGCTTAACTTCCTCGGCGAAGAAAACCTCGCTTGCTCCAGCCAGGACTGGCAGCAAGTGGTCGAGCCGTTGTCTTCGAGTCGCGAAGTGCTGTGCGTGCTTATTGGCACTGTAAATGCCCCGGGCAGTGTGCTTGGGCTCGTTAAGACAGTGACTGGGTGGGATGAGTTCCTTCCGGTTCTGCTTTTAGGTGAAATTTCTTCTGCGGAGTTCCCGGAAGACCTTCGCCGCCGGGTGCTTTCCAACCTGGAAATGCCGCCAAGCTACAGCCAGCTGCTGGATTCGCTGCACCGTGCCCAGGTCTATCGCGAGATGTACGACCAGGCGCGCGAGCGTGGTCGCCAGCGCGAACCCAACCTGTTCCGCAGCCTGGTCGGCACCAGCCGTGCCATTCAGCACGTGCGGCAGATGATGCAGCAAGTGGCCGATACCGATGCCAGCGTGCTGATCCTGGGTGAGTCCGGCACCGGCAAGGAAGTGGTCGCGCGCAACCTGCACTACCATTCCAAACGCCGCGAGGCGCCGTTCGTGCCGGTCAACTGCGGCGCGATCCCGGCCGAGTTGCTGGAAAGCGAACTGTTCGGCCACGAGAAGGGCGCCTTTACCGGGGCGATCACCAGCCGTGCCGGGCGCTTCGAGCTGGCCAACGGCGGTACCCTGTTCCTCGACGAAATCGGCGACATGCCGTTGCCGATGCAGGTCAAGCTGTTGCGCGTGCTGCAGGAGCGTACCTTCGAGCGCGTGGGCAGCAACAAGACCCAGAGCATCGATGTGCGCATCATTGCCGCGACCCACAAGAACCTCGAGACCATGATCGAGGAGGGCACGTTCCGCGAAGACCTGTACTACCGCCTGAACGTGTTCCCTATCGAGATGGCGCCGCTGCGTGAGCGGGTGGAAGACATCCCGCTGCTGATGAACGAGCTGATCTCGCGTATGGAGCACGAGAAGCGCGGGTCCATCCGCTTCAACTCCGCGTCGATCATGTCGCTGTGTCGCCACGGCTGGCCGGGTAACGTGCGCGAGCTGGCCAACCTGGTCGAGCGTATGGCGATCATGCACCCGTACGGGGTGATTGGCGTTTCCGAGCTGCCGAAGAAATTCCGTTACGTCGATGACGAAGACGAGCAGATGGTCGACAGCCTGCGCAGCGACCTGGAAGAGCGCGTGGCGATCAATGGCCATACGCCGAACTTCAGCAACCACGCCATGCTGCCACCTGAAGGCCTGGACCTGAAGGACTATCTGGGCAGCCTGGAGCAGGGCCTGATCCAGCAAGCGCTGGACGATGCCAACGGTATCGTTGCGCGTGCGGCTGAACGTTTGCGCATTCGCCGCACCACCTTGGTCGAGAAGATGCGCAAGTATGGCATGAGTCGCCAGGGCGGCGAGGAACAGGCGGAGGATTGACGGCTGGGGCGGGGCGTTCGGCTTGGCGTTGATGGTGTCTGTTAGGTCGAGCGCCGCCCGCGCGGCGGTTCTCGAGTGTTTGCCGTTGTACTTTCTGCGCCTGTGAGATCGAGCGCCGCCCGCGCGGCGCTTCGCGGGGCAAGCCCGCTCCCACATTTGTTGCAACGTGCCGAACCTGTCAGGCCATGGTTGTCAGCCTTGGTGGGATGGCTGTATTTCTGGGTTGGCACTACTGCCGCCCCATTGCCTCAAGCCTTGCACCAAGGCTGGCAACGCCTCTCCCACAGGCATGGCCACGTTGCAACAAATGTGGGAGCGGGCTTGTCCCGCGAAGCGCCGCGCGGGCGGCGCTCGATTTCACAGGCGCAGAAAGTGTCAAGGCGTATATACCCGCGGCGGCGCACGATATGCGCCCCACCAAAATCTCAAACCCTGCATTAAACCCCATCTCCGGCACGGCTATTGCTACACCGCTGGCAACACACCGTTTTTATGACGGTCAGCCATGCGAGAGAGCAACATGCCCCAGGCCGCCCACATATCCCTAGCCCCCGGTCCGCAGGGGCAGCCCCCGATCGAGCAGGACAGCCGCCAGGGTGTCGAGCAGGCCTTCGCTCTGTTCAATCAGGTCTCGAGCCAGCTGAGCCAGTCCTATAGCCTGCTGGAAGCCCGGGTCAGCGAACTCAAGGGCGAGCTGGCGGTGGTCAGCGCCCAGCGCATCGATGAACTGAGCGAAAAGGAACGCCTGGCCAACCGCCTGCAGAACCTGCTGGACCTGCTGCCCGGCGGGGTGATCGTGATCGATGGCCAGGGCCTGGTACGCGAAGCCAACCCGGCCGCCTGCGAATTGCTCGGCGAGCCGCTGGTCGGCCAGCTGTGGCGCCAGGTGATCGCTCGCAGCTTTGCCCCGCGCAAGGATGACGGTCACGAAGTCTCGCTGCGCGACGGCCGCCGTCTGTCCATTGCCACTCGCTCGCTGGATGCCGAGCCTGGCCAGTTGGTGTTGCTCAACGACCTGACCGAAACCCGTCGCCTGCAAGACCAGCTGGCTCGCCACGAGCGCCTGTCTTCGCTGGGGCGCATGGTCGCCTCGCTGGCGCACCAGATCCGCACGCCACTGTCGGCGGCGATGCTCTACGCCAGCCACCTGGCTGATCCCGAACAAGACCTGAGCGCGGAAACCCGCCAGCGCTTTGCCGGGACCCTGAAAGAGCGCCTGCACGAATTGGAACACCAGGTGCGCGACATGCTGGTATTCGCTCGGGGCGAGCTGCCGCTGAATGATCGAGTCACGCCAAAAGCCTTGTTCCAGGCCCTGCAGCAGGCTGCCCAGGCGCATGTGCAAGGGCACGCCGTGCGCTGGCAGTGCGACAGCCACCTGGGTGAGCTGCTGTGCAACCGCGACACCCTGGTTGGTGCATTGCTCAACCTGATCGAAAATGCGCTGCAAGCCAGCGACGGCCCGGCGCGACTGAAGGTGCACCTGTTCCGTCGCGAGCGCAGCCTGCACCTGTGTGTAAGCGACGCCGGCAGTGGCATCGATGGCGACCTGCTCGGCCGCCTGGGCGAGCCGTTCCTGACCACCAAGGCCACTGGCACCGGCCTGGGCCTGGCCGTGGTCAAGGCCGTGGTGCGCGCGCACCAAGGTGCGCTGCGCCTGCGCTCCAGGGTTGGCCGTGGCACCTGTGTGCGGGTGGAGCTGCCGTTGATCGACGGGCAGCTGGCGGAGGGCATGTAATGACGATCAAGGTGCTGCTGGTCGAGGACGACCGCGTATTGCGCCAGGCGCTGGGCGATACCCTGGAAATCGGCGGCTTCGCCTATCAGGCGGTGGGCAGTGCCGAAGAAGCGCTGGAAGCGGTGCTGGAGGAGGCCTTCAGCCTGGTAGTCAGCGATGTGAACATGCCAGGCATGGATGGGCACCAACTGCTGGTCCAGCTGCGCCGCCAGCAACCGCAACTGCCCGTGTTGCTGATGACTGCGCATGCCGCGGTGGAGCGTGCCGTCGAGGCGATGCGCCAAGGCGCCGCCGACTATCTGGTCAAGCCGTTCGAGCCCAAGGCGTTGCTCAGCCTGGTCGAGCGGCATGCCGCCGGGCGCGTGGCTGAAGAAGAAGGCCCGGTGGCCTGCGAACCAGCCAGTCGACAGTTGCTGGAGCTGGCCGCGCGGGTGGCGCGCAGTGACTCGACCGTGCTGATTTCGGGCGAGTCCGGCACCGGCAAGGAAGTGCTGGCGCGCTTCATTCATCAGCAATCGTCGCGGGCGGCGCAGCCCTTTGTGGCGATCAATTGTGCTGCCATCCCCGACAACATGCTCGAGGCCACGCTGTTCGGCCACGAAAAGGGTGCCTTCACTGGCGCCATTGCCGCCCAGGCCGGCAAGTTCGAGCAGGCCGAGGGTGGCACCTTGCTGCTTGATGAGATCTCGGAGATGCCGATGGCCTTGCAGGCCAAGCTGCTGCGGGTGTTGCAGGAGCGCGAGGTGGAGCGGGTGGGTGGGCGCAAGCCGATCAGCCTGGATATCCGTGTGCTGGCTACTACCAACCGTGACCTGGCTGGCGAAGTGGCGGCCGGGCGTTTCCGTGAAGACCTCTACTACCGCCTTTCGGTGTTCCCCCTGGCCTGGCGCCCACTGCGCGAACGCCCGGGTGACATCCTGCAACTGGCCGAGCGCCTGTTGGCGCGTCACGTGGCCAAGATGAAGCACGCCCCGGTGCACCTGTCGCCCCAGGCCCGGGCCTGCCTGCAGGCGTATGCCTGGCCGGGCAACGTACGCGAACTGGACAACGCCCTGCAGCGGGCGCTGATCCTGCAGCAGGGCGGGGTGATCGAGGCGGCGGATTTTTGTCTGGCAGGCGCCATTCCATTGTCAGCCGGCATCGAGCCATCACCCGAGGTGGTGGCCGAGCCTGGCGGGCTGGGCGATGACATGCGTCGTCATGAGTACCAGATGATCATCGACACCCTGCGCGCCGAGCGCGGCCGCCGCAAAGAGGCGGCCGAACGCCTGGGGATCAGCCCGCGTACCTTGCGCTACAAGCTGGCGCAGATGCGCGATGCCGGGTTTGACGTCGAGGCCAGCCTGTTCGGCTGACAAAAACCTCAGAGCTTGCGCAGCCTTTGTAGGAGCAGCCTTGTGCTGCGAAGAGGCCAGCAAGGCAGAAGGTGGTCTGTTGCATCAAAGGCCCCTTTCGCAGCACAAGGCTGCTCCTACAGTGAACCAAGGTGCGCGTGCCAAGGCTGGCACCTTTGTTGCTTTAGGTTGGCTATCCGCCGCATCACTGTCAAAAAAATGCGGCCGCAGGAGAGAGAAGGGTCATGAGCCAAGGTGTTGAATTCAATCGTCTGATGCTGGACATGCGGGCCATGCAGGCCGATGCCATGTCGCTGCCCAAGGTGGCCGCCGCTCCCGAGCTGGCACCGGGGCAGAGTACCTTTGCCGACATGCTCGGCCAGGCCATCGGCAAGGTGCATGAGACTCAGCAGGCTTCGACCCAGCTGGCCAACGCCTTCGAGATCGGCAAGAGTGGTGTCGACCTGACCGATGTGATGATCGCTTCGCAAAAGGCCAGCGTGTCGATGCAGGCCCTGACCCAGGTACGCAACAAGCTGGTCCAGGCGTACCAGGACATCATGCAGATGCCGGTTTGAGGACGGACGTAAACCATGGCTGAAGCAGTCGTCGACAACGCCCCTGCCAAGAGCGGCCCGCCCGCGGCCAAGCCGCCGCTGTTCGGCATGGCGTTTCTGGAAAATATCGCGCAGATGCCCATGCTGCGTCAGATCGGCCTTCTGGTCGGCCTGGCCGCCAGCGTGGCGATCGGCTTTGCCGTGGTACTGTGGTCGCAACAACCTGATTACCGTCCGCTGTACGGCAGCCTGGCGGGCATGGACACCAAGCAGGTCATGGATACCCTGGCCGCTGCCGACATCCCCTACAACGTCGAGCCCAACTCCGGGGCTCTGCTGGTCAAGGCCGACGACCTCTCCCGTGCGCGCCTGAAACTGGCGGCCGCCGGCGTGGCGCCAAGCGATGGCAACGTCGGTTTCGAATTGCTCGACAAGGAGCAGGGCCTGGGCACCAGCCAGTTCATGGAAGCCACCCGTTACCGTCGCAGCCTGGAAGGCGAGCTGGCGCGTACCGTGTCCAGCCTGAACAACGTCAAGGGCGCGCGCGTGCACCTGGCCATCCCGAAAAGCTCGGTGTTCGTGCGTGACGAACGCAAGCCCAGCGCCTCGGTACTGGTCGAGTTGTACCCGGGCCGTGCCCTGGAAGCCGGGCAGGTGATGGCCATCGTCAACCTGGTCGCCACCAGCGTGCCGGAACTGGACAAGTCCCAGGTCACCGTGGTCGATCAGAAGGGCAACCTGCTGTCCGAGCAGATCCAGGACACCGCCCTGACCCAGGCAGGCAAGCAGTTCGACTACAGCCGCCGGGTAGAAAGCATGCTCACCCAGCGGGTACACAACATCCTGCAGCCGGTGCTGGGCAATGACCGCTACAAGGCCGAAGTGTCTGCCGACCTCGACTTCAGTGCGGTCGAGTCCACCTCCGAGCAGTTCAACCCCGACCAGCCGGCACTGCGCAGCGAGCAGTCGGTCGACGAACAGCGTGCCAGCAGCCAGGGGCCGCAAGGTGTCCCCGGCGCACTGAGCAACCAGCCGCCAGGCCCGGCCTCGGCACCGCAGACCACCGGTGGTGCCGCTACCCCGGCCGCGGCCATCCAGCCTGGCCAGCCGCTGGTGGATGCCAACGGCCAGCAGATCATGGACCCGGCCACCGGCCAGCCGATGCTCGCGCCGTACCCGTCGGACAAGCGCCAGCAAAGTACCAAGAACTTCGAGCTGGACCGCTCCATCAGCCACACCCGCCAGCAGCAGGGGCGCATGACCCGCCTGTCGGTGGCGGTGGTGGTGGACGACCAGGTCAAGATCGACCCGGCCACCGGCGACGCCACCCGTGCGCCATGGGGCGCCGAGGACCTGGCACGCTTCACTCGCCTGGTACAGGACGCGGTCGGCTTCGATGCCAGCCGTGGCGACAGTGTGACGGTGATCAACGTGCCGTTCGCCGCCGACCGTGGCGAAGAGATCGCCGATATCGCCTTCTACCAGCAGCCGTGGTTCTGGGACATCGTCAAGCAAGTGCTGGGCGTGGTGTTCATCCTGGTGCTGGTGTTCGGTGTGCTGCGCCCGGTGCTGAACAACATTACAGGGGGCGGCAAGCAGGCTGCCTCGGATAGCGACATGGAGCTGGGCGGCATGATGGGTCTGGATGGCGAACTGGCCAACGACCGCGTCACTCTGGGTGGCCCGACAAGCATTCTGCTGCCTAGCCCGAACGAGGGTTACGAGGCACAGCTCAACGCAATCAAAGGCCTGGTGGCCGAAGACCCGGGCCGCGTTGCCCAGGTCGTGAAAGAGTGGATCAACGCCGATGAGTGATAACCGAGCCGTTACCGCCAAGCTGAGCCGCGTCGACAAGGCGGCGATCCTCCTGCTTTCGCTGGGCGAGACCGATGCCGCCCAGGTGCTGCGGCACATGGGGCCCAAGGAAGTGCAGCGTGTGGGTGTGGCCATGGCGCAGATGGGCAATGTGCACCGTGAACAGGTCGAACAGGTGATGAGCGAGTTCGTCGAAATCGTCGGCGACCAGACCAGCCTGGGCGTGGGCTCCGATGCCTATATCCGCAAGATGCTCAATCAGGCCCTGGGCGAGGACAAGGCCAACGGCCTGGTCGACCGCATCCTGCTCGGTGGCAACACCAGCGGCCTGGACAGCCTGAAGTGGATGGAGCCGCGCGCCGTTGCCGACGTGATCCGCTACGAGCACCCGCAGATCCAGGCCATCGTGGTTGCCTACCTCGACCCCGACCAGGCTGGCGAAGTGCTGAGCAACTTCGACCATAAGGTGCGCCTGGACATCGTCCTGCGCGTGTCGTCGCTGAACACCGTGCAGCCGGCGGCGCTGAAGGAGCTGAACCAGATCCTCGAGAAGCAGTTCTCGGGCAACTCCAACGCGGCGCGTACCACCTTGGGTGGCATCAAGCGCGCCGCCGACATCATGAACTTCCTCGACAGCTCGGTGGAAGGTGCACTGATGGACGCGATCCGCGAAATCGACAGCGACCTGTCGGAGCAGATCGAAGACCTGATGTTCGTCTTCAACAACCTGGCCGATGTCGACGACCGTGGCATCCAGGCACTGCTGCGCGAAGTCTCGTCCGATGTGCTGGTGGTGTCGCTCAAGGGCGCCGACGAGCGGGTCAAGGACAAGATCTTCAAGAACATGTCCAAACGTGCCTCGGAGCTGTTGCGCGACGACCTGGAGGCCAAGGGGCCGGTACGGGTCAGCGATGTGGAAACGGCGCAGAAGGAAATCCTCACCATCGCCCGCCGCATGGCCGAGGCCGGCGAGATCGTGCTCGGCGGCAAGGGCGCCGAGGAAATGATCTGAGGTATTCGCGATCTGAAGGCCGACGCCGCCCCTTGTGGGAGCGGGTAAACCCGCTTCCATAAGGACCGTGTCGGCTGAACATGGTTTGAGAACATGACAGCATGCCCACCAAAGAACATCACCCCAGCGACCTGATCCGCGCCCGCGACCTCGAGGGCGTGGACGTATGGGCGCTGCCCAGCTTCGACCCGGAACCCGAGCCTGAGCCCGAACCGGAGCCGGAACCCGAGGTAGTCGAGGAAGAAGTCGAGGAAGTGCCGCTGGAAGAAGTCCAGCCGCTGACCCTGGAAGAACTCGAGGCCATCCGCCAGGAAGCCTACAACGAAGGCTTTGCCACCGGTGAGCGCGAGGGCTTCCATAGCACCCAGCTCAAGGTCCGCCAGGAAGCCGAAGAGGCCCTGAAGACCAAGCTGGAAAGCCTCGACCGGCTGATGACCAACCTGATGGAACCGATCGCCGAGCAGGACACGCAGATCGAGAAGGCACTGGTCCACCTGGTCGCTCACATGACCCGCCAGGTAATCGGTCGCGAACTGCGGAGTGATTCCAGCCAGATCACCCAGGTACTGCGCGAAGCGCTCAAGCTGCTGCCCATGGGCGCTGACAATATCCGCATCCATCTCAACCCGCAGGATTTCGAGCTGGCCAAGGCCCTGCGCGAGCGCCATGAGGAAAGCTGGCGGCTGCTAGAAGACAGCGCGCTGCTGCCGGGCGGCTGCCGTATCGAGACCGCGCACAGCCGCATCGACGCGACCATGGAAACCCGCATCGAGAAAGCCGTGGCGCAACTGTTCGATCAGTTGCACGACCATTCGCTGCACCCGGCAGCGCCGGACATGTCGGTAGACCTGGACAGCCTGCCAGAGCGTGCCGTGGGTAGCCCGGATGCATCTTGAACGCACCAGCTTCGGCAAACGCCTGGGCAGTTATGCCGAGGCCATCGAACTGCCGGCCCAGCCCATCGTCGAAGGCCGCCTGCTGCGCATGGTTGGCCTCACCCTGGAAGCCGAAGGCCTGCGCGCTGCAGTCGGCAGCCGCTGCCTGGTAATCAACGACGACAGCTACCACCCGGTGCAGGTGGAGGCCGAAGTCATGGGCTTTGCCGGGCCCAAGGTATTCCTCATGCCGGTCGGCAGCATTGTCGGCATCGCCCCCGGCGCGCGGGTGGTGCCGCTGGATGACAGCGGCCGCCTGCCCATGGGCATGAGCATGCTCGGCAGGGTGCTCGACGGCGCCGGTCGCGCGCTGGATGGCAAGGGCGGGATGAAGGCCGAGGACTGGGTGCCGATGGACGGCCCGGTGATCAACCCGTTGAACCGCGACCCCATCAGCAAGCCGCTGGACGTGGGAATTCGCAGCATCAATGGCCTGCTCACGGTCGGTCGCGGCCAGCGCTTGGGCCTGTTCGCCGGTACCGGTGTGGGCAAGTCGGTGTTGCTGGGCATGATGACCCGCTTCACCGAAGCCGAAATCATCGTCGTCGGCCTGATCGGCGAGCGGGGTCGCGAGGTCAAGGAATTCATCGAGCATATCCTGGGTGAGGAAGGCCTCAAGCGCTCGGTGGTGGTCGCTTCGCCCGCCGACGATGCGCCGCTGATGCGTCTGCGCGCCGCCATGTACTGCACACGTATTGCTGAGTACTTCCGCGACAAGGGCAAGAACGTGCTGTTGCTGATGGACTCGCTGACCCGTTTCGCCCAGGCCCAGCGTGAAATCGCCCTGGCCATCGGCGAGCCGCCGGCCACCCGGGGTTACCCGCCGTCGGTGTTCGCCAAGCTGCCCAAGCTGGTGGAGCGGGCCGGCAACGGCGAGCCAGGTGGTGGTTCGATCACCGCGTTCTATACCGTGTTGTCCGAGGGCGACGACCAGCAGGACCCGATTGCCGACGCGGCGCGTGGTGTGCTCGATGGCCACTTCGTGCTGTCGCGGCGGTTGGCCGAGGAAGGCCATTACCCGGCTATCGACATCGAAGCCTCGATCAGTCGGGTCATGCCTCAGGTGGTCGATGCCGACCATTTGCGCCAGGCGCAAAAGTTCAAGCAGCTGTGGTCGCGCCTGTCGCAAAGCCGTGACCTGATCAGTGTGGGGGCCTACGTGGCGGGTGGCGACCCGGAAACCGATCTGGCCATTGCCCTGCAGTCGAAGCTGGTGGAGTTTTTGCGCCAGGGCCTGCGCGAGAGCGTGGGCATGGCGCAAAGCCGCGAACAGTTGGGGGCGATCTTTGCGCCCCCGGCGGGCGGTTGATAGGCCATGGCGCTGCCCGGACGTGCCGCGCGCCTGGCGCCGGTGGTGGACATGGCCGAAGAGGCCGAGCGCCAGGCGGCCCAGCGCCTTGGGCAGTTCCAGCAGCAGGTGGCCGCGGCCCAGGCCAAGCTTGCCGAGCTCGAGCGGTTTCGCGAGGATTACCAGTTGCAGTGGATCAACCGCGGCGGGCAGGGGGTAAACGGTAGCTGGCTGGTCAATTACCAGCGCTTCCTCGGGCAGCTGGAAACGGCCATGACCCAGCAGCGCCAGAGCCTGGTCTGGCACCAGAACAACCTCAACAACGCCCGAGGCACCTGGCAGCAGGCCTATGCCCGGGTGGAAGGCCTGCGCAAGCTGGTACAGCGCTATCTGGAGGAAGCCCGGCGGGCCGAAGACAAGCGCGAGCAGCGCTTGCTTGACGAGCTGTCACAACGCCTGCCGCGGCAGAATCACCTTTAAGCTGCCCATTGGGCTTGCGCGGTACCCTGTAGGAGCGGCCTTGTGTCGCGAAAGGGGCGCGCAGCGGCCCCAGGATTTCAGCTTCGCAGCAAATATCGCCGGGGCCGCTCTGCGGCCCTTTCGCGACACAAGGCCGCTCCTACACTGGGTGCACCGCCTGTGGGAATGGCATGCTTGCCACCCCCGGCATCGCCTGCTAAACCTTTAAGGAGTTGCATCCGCCATCATCGAAGGAATCGCTAGCATGGCAGTCGAGACGGATTTTTCGCAGGACGGGAAAAAGCTGACAATAAAGATCAAGGGGCGCTTCGATTTCGGCAAGCACCAGGAATTTCGCGACGCCTACGAACGCCAGCCCAACCGGCCAGATTCGGTGGTCGTCGACCTGAAGGACACTACCTACCTCGACAGTTCCGCGCTCGGCATGCTGCTGTTGCTACGTGACCATGCGGGCGGCGATGAGTCGGATGTGCGTGTGGTGCATGCCAGCTCCGACGTGCGCAAGATCCTCGCCATCTCCAATTTCGAAAAGCTCTTCGATATCAGTTGAGCGCCGACATGCCGGCCGAACAGGCGTTGACCGTGCTGGTGGCTGAAGACGGTGCCGCCGACCTCCTGCTGCTGGCGCAGATCGTGCGCCGTCAAGGTCATCAGGTACTTACCGCGGAAAACGGCGAGCAGGCGGTGGCGTTGTTCGTCGAGCGGCGCCCGCAACTGGTGCTGCTGGATGCGCTGATGCCGGTGATGGACGGCTTCGAGGCGGCGCGGCAGATCAAGGCCCTGGCCGGCGAAGCGCTGGTGCCGATCATTTTCCTGACTTCATTGAACGAGGAGGAAGGCCTGGTGCGCTGCCTGGAGGCAGGGGGCGACGACTTCATGGCCAAGCCCTACAGTGCGGTGATTCTCGGCGCCAAGATCCGCGCCATGGACCGCCTGCGCCGGCTGCAGGCCACCGTGATGGAGCAGCGTGACCAGATTGCCCGGCACCACCACCACCTGCTCAACGAGCAGCGGGTTGCCAAGGCGGTGTTCGACAAGGTGGCCCATTCCGGCTGCCTTGCCGCGCCCAACATCCGCTACCTGCAATCGCCGTATGCGCTGTTCAATGGCGACCTGATGCTGGCCGCGTTCACTCCGTCCGGTGACATGCGAGTGCTTCTCGGCGATTTTACCGGCCACGGCCTGCCAGCGGCGGTAGGGGCGATGCCGCTGGCTGAAGTGTTCTACGGCATGACTGCCAAGGGCTACGGCATGGCGCAGGTCCTGCGCGAGATGAACGCCAAGCTCAAGCGCATCCTGCCGGTGGACATGTTCTGTTGTGCGCTGCTGCTCAACCTGAGCATGCAGCGCGGTTCGGTGGAGGTGTGGAATGGCGGCATGCCTGATGGCTATCGCCTGGCAGTAGATGGCCAGGTGCTGTCGGCGCTGGGTTCGCGGCACCTGCCGCTGGGCATCCTGAACGCCGAGCGTTTCGATGACAGTACCGAAGTGTTGCCGATGGCGCCGGGTGAACGCCTGCTGCTGCTGTCGGACGGCGTGCTCGACACGGCCGACGACCAGGAGCGCCTGTTCGGTGTGCAGCGCCTGCACAGGGTGCTGGCCGACAACCGTGACCCGGCGCGGCTGTTCGACGAAGTGATGCAGGCTCTGGAGCGCTTTGGCGGGCGCCCGCGCGATGACATCAGTCTGTGCGACATTCGTATGTTCAGTGCCGAGGAGCGGGTGCCGGCGCCGATGATCTACTCTGATAGCGGTCGTTCCAGCCCGCTGGACTGGTCGCTGGGGTTCGAAGTGCGGGGCGAGAGCCTCAAGCGCTTCAACCCGGTGCCGTATCTGGTGCAGTTTTTGCAAGAGATTCACGGCCTGCGTGCGCGCACCGGCAACCTGCACAGTGTGCTCAGCGAGCTGTATTCAAACGCCCTGGAGCATGGCGTGCTGGGTCTGGACTCGCAGCTCAAGCGCGATAGACAAGGCTTTGCCGACTATTATCAGGAACGCGCCCGGCGCCTTGGGGTGCTGACCGACGGTTACGTGCGCATCGATTTCAAGGTTGAACCGCATGCCGACGGCGGGCGTCTGATGATCGAGGTCCGTGACAGTGGTGCCGGGTTCGATGTGCAGCGCGTGCTGTCGCGGCCCACGCTGGAGCAGGGGCTGAGTGGGCGTGGCCTGAATTTGGTAAGGCGGCTGGCCAGCAGCGCTTGCTGGAGTGAGGGCGGGCGTTGCGCGCATGTGGAGTTCGTCTGGTGAGCCACGGGTTGGCTCGGGCATAATCTGGCTTGATCAAGGAGTGAACAAGTGACTGACATGCATATTGACCATAAGGTACTCAGCGACCTGCGTGAGGTCATGGAAGATGGCTACCTGCAGTTGGTGCAAACCTTTCTTGACGACTCCGAACGGCGCCTGGGCCAGCTGCATGCGGCCAAAAGTGCCGAAGAGCTCGGTTCTGCGGCCCACAGTTTCAAGGGCAGCAGCAGCAACATGGGCGCGATTGCATTGGCCAGCCTGTGTCAGCAACTGGAGGAGCGCGCGCGGCGGCCTCCGCTGTATGGCATCGAGGACCTGATCAACCGCATCGACCTGGAGTTCGTCGAGGTGCAGCGCTTCTACCGAGGTGAGCAGCAACGCATTTCGGCGGGTTGATACACGACTTGGCGCGAGTCTTGCCTGTCTCTGGCTGGATGATTTTTTTGTTTCTGGCGCGGAGACCGCTCGATGCCTGTCGCACCCAACCCATTGTTGCAAGGCAACGCCATTGCCAACACCTCGCGTTCTGCCGCCGCACAGGCCGACAAGCCGCTGCAGGCGCCGGGCGACAAGGGCGACGGCTTTGGCCAGGTGATGGCCCGGCAGGGCCGCGACAAGGCCGCGGGGCAGGACGACAAGGTCGCTCAGGCCAAGCCCAAGGACAAGCTTGAAGCGGCACAGGGCGGCAAGAAAGGCGCTGCCGACAAACCCGCGGTTGCCGATGACGGCAAACAATTGCCAGCCGACGACCAGACCCAGGCCGACACCGGCTTGCGCGATGCCAGCCTGGTGGCCGGCCAGGTAACCGACGCCCAGCCTGGCGCTCAGCTGATCCAGGCGCAGGCCGAGGCGGTGGCGCCGGTGTTGCAGGCCGCCGCAGCGCAGGTCACCGCCGAGCTGCCCGAGGAGCCGGCCGCCGAGGAAGCCTTCGATCCCGACGCCGACCCTCTGGCCAACCTGCCGACCTTGCGCCTGGCGCTGGAGCAAAGTGCCCAGGCCAAGGGGGCGACCTCGGCACATGCCCTGGATCCTTCGCAGGCTCAGGGCGAGGAGGGTCAGGCCGCCGTCAATACCTTGGCGAATCTGGTCGAGAATGCCGAGGGTGAAACGGGCGAGCCTGGCGACAAGGCCTTTGCTGCCTTGCTCGAAGATGGTCTGAAGGACACCAAGGGCGCTGGCAGCGATACGCGCATCGACGATTTCGCCAACCGCCTGGCCAGCCTGACCCAGGCCGCGACGGCCAAGACCGCCAATGCCGTGCCGGCCAACGCCAGCCCGTTGCGCCAACCGCTGCCGATGAACCAGAACGCTTGGGCCGAGGGCCTGGTCAACCGGGTCATGTACCTGTCCAGCCAGAACCTCAAGTCGGCGGATATCCAGCTGGAGCCAGCGGAACTGGGCCGTCTGGACATTCGCGTCAATGTTGCGACGGACCAGTCGACCCAGGTCACCTTCATCAGCGGCCACGCCGGCGTGCGTGACGCCCTCGACAGCCAGGTGCACCGGCTGCGCGAGCTGTTCGCCCAGCAGGGGCTGGCACAGCCGGATGTCAACGTGGCCGACCAGTCGCGCGGGCAGCAGCAACAGCAGCAGGGGCAGGCGCAGGGCAGCAACCTGTCCGGGGTGGCGGCGCGCCGGGCCGAGCAGGGCGGGGCAGAGGCAGTCGATAGCGCCCGGCCTGTGGAGCAGCAGGTGGTTGTTGGCGACAGTGCGGTCGATTATTACGCCTGATGTTTCTTTTTTCCGAACCGACCTCTTCGCAGCACAAGGCTGCTCCTACAAAGGAATGCGTTCCCTGTAGGAGCAGCCTTGTGCTGCGAAGAGGTCGGTTCAGGCATTCCAGTTCCATTCTGGCATAACACTTGCTCAAGCCAAGCCATCCTCCCTTGAACCCCCGATGGACGACGGATTATTGGCATGGCGAAGAGCGAAGCAGTCAAAGACCCCGCCACTAAAGGCAAACTCAAGCTGATCCTGCTGGCAGTAGTGGGCCTGTTGCTGGCGATCGGCCTTTCGGTGGGCGCTACCTGGTTCATCATGCACAAGAGCGAGCCAGCCCCAGCCGCCGACCCTGCAGCCAGCAACGTCAAGCCAGCGGCCATCTACGAAGCATTGGCCCCGGCCTTCGTGGTCAACTTCAACCAGAACGGTCGCCAGCGCTACATGCAGGTGAGCATCACCCTGCAAGCGCGCAACCAGGCCGACCTGGATGCGCTCAAGGTGCACATGCCGGTCATCCGCAACAACCTGGTGATGATGTTCTCCGGGCAAGGCTTCGACACCCTGGCCGGTAGCCCGGTGGGACAGGAAATGCTGCGCCAGAAGGCCACTGCAGTGGTCCAGGAAGTGGCGCAGAAGGAAGTCGGCAAGCCGGTCGTCGACCAGTTGCTGTTCACCAATTTCGTATTGCAGTAGGAGTCCGCAATGGCCGTACAGGACCTGCTGTCCCAGGATGAAATCGATGCCCTGTTGCATGGCGTCGACGACGGGCTGGTGCAGACCGAGAGTGCATCCGAGCCTGGCAGCATCAAAAGCTACGACCTGACCAGTCAGGACCGTATCGTGCGGGGTCGCATGCCGACCCTGGAAATGATCAACGAGCGCTTCGCCCGTTACACCCGTATCAGCATGTTCAACCTGCTGCGCCGCTCCGCCGACGTGGCGGTGGGTGGCGTGCAGGTGATGAAGTTCGGTGAATACGTGCACTCGCTGTACGTGCCGACCAGCCTCAACCTGGTCAAGATCAAGCCGCTGCGCGGCACTTCGCTGTTCATCCTCGATGCCAAGCTGGTGTTCAAGCTGGTGGACAACTTCTTCGGCGGCGATGGCCGCCATGCCAAGATCGAAGGCCGCGAGTTCACCCCCACTGAATTGCGCGTGGTGCGCATGGTGCTGGACCAGTGCTTCGTCGACCTCAAGGAAGCCTGGCAGGCAATCATGCCGGTCACCTTCGAGTACATGAACTCCGAGGTCAACCCGGCCATGGCCAACATCGTCGGCCCCAGCGAGGCGGTGGTGGTGTCCACCTTCCACATCGAGCTGGACGGCGGTGGCGGCGACCTGCACGTGACCATGCCGTACTCGATGATCGAGCCGGTGCGGGAAATGCTCGACGCCGGTTTCCAGTCCGACCTGGACGACCAGGACGAGCGCTGGGTCAAGGCCCTGCGCGAGGACGTGCTGGACGTGGCCGTGCCGCTGACCGCCACCGTAGCCCGGCGCCAGCTGAAGCTGCGCGACATCCTGCATATGCAGCCTGGCGACGTGATCCCGGTGGAGCTGCCCGAGCACCTGGTGCTGCGTGCCAACGGCGTGCCGTCGTTCAAGGCGCGCCTGGGTTCGCACAAGGGCAACCTGGCGCTGCAGATCATCGACCCGATCGAACGCCGCTGACGGCGTGCCGGTCGCACATAACGAATTGAATGCCTGTCGAGGAAACCATGGCTAACGAAAACGAGATCACCTCCGCAGAGGACCAGGCACTGGCCGATGAATGGGCTGCGGCACTGGAAGAAACCGGTGCAGCCGGCCAGGCCGATATCGATGCACTGCTGGGTGGTGACACCGGAAGCAGCACCGGCGGCGCGGGCCGCCTGCCGATGGAGGAGTTCGCCAGCTCGCCGAAGCCGAACGAAAACGTCAGCCTCGAAGGCCCTAACCTGGACGTGATCCTGGATATCCCGGTGAACATTTCCATGGAAGTGGGCAGCACCGAGATCAACATCCGCAACCTGCTGCAGCTCAACCAGGGCTCGGTGATCGAGCTCGACCGCCTGGCCGGCGAACCGCTTGACGTGCTGGTCAACGGCACGCTGATCGCCCATGGCGAGGTGGTGGTGGTCAACGAGAAGTTCGGCATCCGCCTGACCGACGTGATCAGCCCCAGCGAACGTATCAAGAAGCTGCGCTGAGTGAAGGGCACGATGCGCGCCATCGCGGCGGCTGCCGCGCTGCTCGCCAGCCAGGCTTGCCTGGCAGCGGCCACGCCGGCGGCAACCCCGGCAACCGCGCCTGGCAGCCTGGGTGGGCAGCTGGCGCAGATGGTCTTCGGCCTGCTGCTGGTGGTCGGCCTGATCTTCTTCCTGGCCTGGTTGCTGCGGCGCATGCAAAGCACGGCGGTAAAGGGCGGGCAGGTGATCGAGATCGTCGGCAGCCGGGCCATCGGCCCGCGTGATCGGCTGCTGCTGGTGCAAGTGGGCAAGGAGCAGATCCTGATTGGCCATACCCCTGGCAGCATCGAGGCCCTGCATGTGCTGGCCGAACCCGTGGAAGTGCCTGAAAACGCCCGCCAGGCGACGCCGGAGTTTGCCCAGCGGCTGATGGAGCTGATGGGCAAGGACCCTAAGGACAAGAAGTGATGAGTGGCGCGCTGCGTGTGTTGTTGACTCTGGCGCTGCTGCTGGCTGCGCCGCTGGCCCTGGGTGCCGACCCGCTGTCGATCCCGGCCATTACCCTGTCCAATACCGCGGACGGGCAGCAGGAGTATTCGGTCAGCCTGCAGATCCTGCTGATCATGACAGCGCTCAGCTTCATCCCGGCGTTCGTCATCCTGATGACCAGCTTCACCCGCATCATCATCGTGTTCTCGATCCTGCGTCAGGCCCTGGGCCTGCAGCAGACGCCGTCGAACCAGCTGCTGACCGGCATGGCGCTGTTCCTGACCATGTTCATCATGGCGCCGGTGTTCGACCGGGTGAACCAGGACGCCCTGCAGCCGTACTTGAAGGAGCAGATGACCGCCCAGCAGGCCATCGACAAGGCCCAAGGGCCGCTCAAGGACTTCATGCTGGCACAAACCCGGCAAAGCGACCTCGACCTGTTCATGCGCCTGTCCAAGCGTACCGACATCGCCGGCCCGGACCAGGTGCCGCTGACGATCCTGGTGCCGGCGTTCGTGACATCCGAGCTGAAGACCGCGTTCCAGATCGGTTTCATGATCTTCATCCCGTTCCTGATCATCGACATGGTGGTAGCCAGCGTGCTGATGGCCATGGGCATGATGATGCTGTCGCCGCTGATCATCTCGCTGCCGTTCAAGATCATGCTGTTCGTGCTGGTCGATGGCTGGGCGCTGATCATGGGTACCCTGGCCAGCAGTTTCGGCGGCGTCTGACGCCGTCAAGGAGAGCCGCCGATGACACCTGAAGTCGCTGTCGACCTGTTCCGTGATGCCTTGTGGCTGACCACCCTGATGGTCGCCATACTGGTGGTGCCCAGCCTGCTGGTGGGCCTGGTGGTGGCCATGTTCCAGGCCGCCACCCAGATCAACGAACAGACCTTGAGTTTCCTGCCGCGCCTGCTTGTAATGCTGGTCACGCTGATCATCGCCGGGCCGTGGCTGGTGCAGAAGTTCATGGAGTACTTCACCAGTCTCTATACCAACATTCCTCAGCTGATCGGTTGACGCGCCGATGCTGGAGCTGACCGACACGCAGATCGGCACCTGGGTCGCGACCTTCATCCTGCCGTTGTTCCGGGTGACGGCGGTGCTGATGACCATGCCGATCTTCGGCACCCGTATGCTGCCGGCGCGGGTGCGCCTGTACGTGGCAGTGGCCATCACGGTGGTGATCGTCCCGGCCCTGCCGCCCTTGCCCGAGTTCGACCCGTTGAGCCTGCGCGGCCTGCTGCTGTGTGCCGAGCAGGTCATCGTCGGGGCGTTGTTCGGGTTGTCGTTGCAGTTGCTGTTCCAGGCTTTCGTGATCGCAGGCCAGATCGTCGCGGTGCAGATGGGTATGGCCTTCGCATCGATGGTCGACCCGGCCAACGGCGTCAACGTCGCGGTGATCAGCCAGTTCATGACCATGCTGGTGAGTGTGCTGTTCCTGCTGATGAACGGCCATCTGGTGGCGTTCGAGGTACTGACCGAAAGCTTCACCACCTTGCCGGTAGGCAACGCGCTGGTGGTCAATCAGTTCTGGGAGCTGGCGGGGCGCCTGGGTTGGGTGTTCGGTGCCGGCCTGCTGCTGATCCTGCCGGCTATCGCCGCGCTGCTGGTGGTGAACATCGCTTTTGGCGTAATGACGCGTGCCGCGCCGCAGTTGAACATTTTCTCCATCGGTTTTCCGCTGACCCTGGTCATGGGCATGTTCATTTTCTGGGTCGGCCTGGCCGACATACTTTCCCATTACCAGGCATTGGCCAGCGAAGCGCTGCAATGGCTGCGTGATCTGGCAAGGGCGCGCTGAGCATGGCGGAAAGCGAAAGCGGTCAGGACAAGACAGAAGAACCCACCGACAAGCGCAAGCGCGATGCCCGCGAGAAAGGCGAGATCGCGCGTTCCAAGGAGCTGAACACGGTGGCGGTGACCTTGGCCGGCGCCGGTGGCCTGCTGGCGTTCGGCGGCCACCTGGCCGAGACACTGCTGGCGATCATGCGCATGAACTTCAGCCTGACCCGCGACTTCATCGTCGATGAACGTGCCATGGGTGCCTTCCTGCTGGCCTCGGGCAAGATGGCCATCTGGGCGGTGCAGCCGATCTTGATCCTGTTGTTCGTGATTTCCTTCGTCGCGCCGATAGTCCTGGGCGGTTTCCTGTTCTCCGGTAGCCTGCTGCAGCCGAAATTCAGCCGCATGAATCCCCTGTCGGGGATCAAGCGCATGTTCTCGATGAACGCCTTGACCGAGCTATTGAAGGCGCTCGCCAAGTTTTTCGTGATCCTGGTCGTGGCGGTGGTGGTGCTGGTCAACGACCGCCAGGCGCTGCTTGCGATCGCCAATGAGCCGTTGGAGCAGGCGATCATCCATAGCCTGCAGGTGGTGGGCTGGAGCGCGTTGTGGATGTCGGCCGGGCTGCTGTTGATTGCGGCGGCGGACGTGCCGTTCCAGCTGTGGCAGACGCACAACAAGCTGAAGATGACCAAGCAGGAAATCAAGGACGAATACAAGGACAGCGAAGGCAAGCCCGAGGTCAAGCAGCGTATCCGCCAGCTTCAGCGTGAGGCTTCGCAGCGGCGCATGATGGCGGCTGTCCCCGAAGCCGACGTGATCATCACCAACCCGACGCATTATGCGGTGGCCTTGCAATACGACCCTGAGAAAGGCGGGGCAGCGCCGTTGCTGCTGGCCAAGGGGACGGATTTCATTGCCCTTAAGATTCGCGAGATTGGGGTGGAGCACAAGGTCCAGATCCTCGAATCGCCGGCGTTGGCGCGGGCGATCTACTACTCCACCGAGCTCGAGCAGGAAATCCCTGCCGGGCTTTACCTGGCGGTGGCGCAGGTGCTGGCCTATGTGTTCCAGATCCGCCAGTACAGGGCTGGCAAGGGCAAGCGGCCAGAGCCGCTGAAGGACGACCTGCCGATTCCGCCGGACCTGCGTCGCGATAGTTGACCGGTGTTCGCCATGCCATTTCAGCGCCTGTGAAATCGAGCGCCGCCCACGCGGCGCTTCGCGGGGCAAGCCCGCTCCCACATTTGTTGCAACGTGCCAAACCTGTCAGGCCATGGTTGCCTGCCTTGGTGGGATGACTGGATTTCTGAGTTGGCATTGCTGCTGCATCACCTATCTCAAGCCCTGCACCCCGGCTGACAACACCTCTCCCACAGGCATGGCCACGTTGCAACAAATGTGGGAGCGGGCTTGTCCCGCGAAGCGCCGCGCGGGCGGCGCTCGATTTCATAGGCGCAGAAAGCGTCAAGGCGAACACCCGCGAAGCGCCGCGCGGGCGGCGCTCGATCTCGCAGGCGATAAAACCCTCAGGGTGAACACCATCGAGCAAAGTTGGAAAGCTTCTTGCAATGCCAGCGCCAGGCGCCCCCTGTGCGTCAAAGTTTTGCATCAAGAGGACTCGCGGTGGATCGCACTCAGTTAATCAGCAACGCCCGTAACAACCTGGCCGGGCTCGGTCGGGGCAACCTGGGTGTGCCGCTGTTGCTGCTGGTGATGTTGGCAATGATGATGTTGCCGATACCGCCGTTCCTGCTCGATGTGTTCTTCACTTTCAACATCGCCCTGTCGATCGTGGTCCTGCTGGTCTGCGTCTACGCCCTGCGCCCGCTCGACTTCGCCGCGTTCCCCACCATCCTGCTGGTGGCCACGCTGTTGCGCCTGGCCCTGAACGTGGCCTCCACCCGGGTTGTGATGCTGCATGGCCAGGAGGGGCACGGCGCCGCCGGCAAGGTGATCCAGGCCTTCGGCGAGGTGGTGATCGGCGGTAACTACGTGGTCGGTGCCGTGGTGTTCGCCATCCTCATGATCATCAACTTCGTGGTGGTGACCAAGGGTGCCGGGCGTATCTCGGAAGTGAGCGCGCGTTTCACCCTCGACGCCATGCCCGGCAAGCAGATGGCCATCGACGCCGACCTCAACGCCGGCCTGATCGACCAGGCCCAGGCCAAGCACCGTCGTGCCGAAGTGGCGCAGGAGGCGGAGTTCTACGGTTCGATGGACGGTGCCAGCAAGTTCGTCCGCGGTGACGCCATCGCCGGCCTGCTGATCCTGTTCATCAACCTGATCGGCGGCATGCTGATCGGCATGCTGCAGCACGGCATGAGCTTTGGCGATGCCGGCAAGGTGTACGCCTTGCTGACCATCGGTGACGGTTTGGTGGCGCAATTGCCATCACTGCTGCTGTCGACCGCTGCCGCGATCATGGTTACCCGCGCCTCGGGCTCCGAGGACATGGGCAAGCTGATCAACCGGCAGATGTTCGATTCGCCCAAGGCCCTGGCGGTGTCCGGCGCGCTGATGATCGTTATGGGCCTGGTGCCGGGCATGCCGCACGTGGCCTTCCTCAGCCTTGGCCTGCTGGCCGGGGGTGGCGCGTACCTGGTGTGGAAGAAACAGCAGAAGGCCAAAGCGCAGGCGCTGCAGGAAGCGCAGCGCCAGCAGGACCTGCTGCCATCGCCACAACGCGCGCTGGAAACCAAGGAGCTGGGCTGGGACGACGTCACACCGATCGACATGATTGGCCTGGAGGTCGGCTACCGGCTGATCCCGCTGGTCGATCGCAACCAGGGTGGCCAGTTGCTGGCGCGGATCAAGGGTGTGCGCAAGAAGCTGTCGCAAGACCTGGGCTTCCTCATGCCCACCGTGCACATCCGCGACAACCTTGACCTGCAGCCCAGCGCCTATCGCCTGACCCTGATGGGGGTGATCCTGGCCGAAGCCGAGATCTACCCGGATCGCGAACTGGCAATCAACCCGGGGCAGGTGTTCGGTACCCTCAACGGCATTGCCGCGCGTGACCCGGCGTTTGGCCTTGAAGCCGTGTGGATCGATGTCGGCCAGCGCTCCCAGGCGCAGTCGCTGGGCTACACCGTGGTCGACGCCAGTACCGTGGTGGCCACCCACCTGAACCAGATTCTGCAGAAGCACTGCCACGAGCTGATCGGCCATGAAGAGGTCCAGCAACTGCTGCAGGTGTTGGCCAAGGCATCGCCTAAACTTGCAGAAGAGCTGGTGCCGGGTGTCATTTCGTTGTCGGGCCTGCTCAAGGTGCTGCAGGCGCTGTTATCGGAACAGGTACCCGTACGCGATATCCGCAGTATCGCCGAGGCGATCGCGAACAACGCCGGCAAGAGTCAAGATACCGCCGCGCTGGTGGCGGCGGTGCGCGTCGGATTGTGTCGCGCCATCGTGCAAAGCATTGTCGGCGTTGAGTCGGAGCTGCCAGTGATTACCCTGGAGCCAAGGTTGGAACAGATTTTGCTCAATAGTCTGCAAAGGGCCGGGCAAGGTCAGGAAGACGGTGTTCTTCTGGAGCCGAGCATGGCCGAGAAGCTGCAGCGTTCGCTGATCGAGGCGGCCCAGCGCCAGGAAATGCAGGGCCAGCCGGCCATCCTCCTGGTCGCCGGCCCGATCCGCGCCATGCTGTCGCGTTTCGGCCGCCTGGCTGTACCGAATTTGCATGTTCTGGCGTATCAGGAAATACCGGACAACAAGCAAGTCACCATCATTGCCACCGTGGGCCCTAACGGCTGAGGTAGGGGATAATGCAAGTTAAGCGATTTTTCGCCGCCGATATGCGTCAGGCCATGAAACTGGTCCGTGATGAGCTGGGCGCCGATGCCGCCATCATCGGCAACCGTCGCATCGCCGGCGGTGTCGAGCTGACGGCCGCGCTGGACTACAAGCTGTCCGCCCTGGCCCCCCGTGTGCCCAACGCCGAACTGGAAGAAGAGCTGCGCAAGACCCATACGCGCATCGCCACTGCCCAGGCCGAGCTGGGCCACCGCCAGGATAGCAGCGACAACAACCGCCAATTGTTCGCCGGGCAGTCGCTGACCGCCGCCGAGCCGTTGATCGAACCGCATGTCGATGTTCCCGAGGCTGCTGCAGCGCCTGCGTCGGCGCCGGTCGACCCGCGCCTGTTCGATGCCATGCGCTCCGAGCTGTCGGGCCTGCGCGAGCTGCTGGAAGTGCAGCTCGGCTCGCTGGCCTGGAACCAGCTGCAAGGCAGCAAGCCGCAGCAGGCCACCGTCTGGCGCCGGCTGCAGCGTATCGGCCTGTCCGGGCCGATCGCCCGTGAGCTGCTGGACCTGACTGCCGAGATCGACGAGCCACGCCAGGCCTGGCGCATGTTGCTTGCGCATCTGGCGCGGATGATCGAAATCCCCGAGGTCGAGCCGATCGAAGAGGGTGGGGTGATTGCCATGGTCGGCCCGGCCGGCATGGGCAAGACCACCACCCTGGCCAAGCTGGCCGCCCGCTACGTGCTCAAGTACGGCGCGCAGAACCTGGCGCTGGTGAGCATGGACAGCTTCCGCATTGGCGCCCAGGAGCAGCTCAAGACCCTGGGCCGCATCCTCAACGTGCCGGTGACCTACGTCGACCCGGGCCAGTCGCTTGCTGCGGCGCTGGAGCCGCTGCTGCGCAAGCGCGTGGTGCTGATCGATACCGCCGGCCTGCAGGCCAGCGACCCGGCCCTGCGCATGCAACTGGATACCCTGGCCGGGCGTGGCATTGCCGCGAAGAACTACCTGGTGCTGGCCACCACCAGCCAGAAGCAGGTGCTGACCGCCGCCTACCACAGCTACAAGCGCTGCGGCCTGGCCGGTTGCATCCTGACCAAACTCGATGAAACGGCGAGCCTTGGCGATGTGCTGAGCCTTGCCATCAGTCATGAACTGCCAGTGGCCTACCTGACCGACGGGCCGCGCATTCCTGACGACCTGCACCTGCCTCGGGGGCACCAGTTGGTCTCCCGCGCGGTCAATGTGCAGCAGCAGGACGAGCCCAGCGAAGAGGCCATGGCCGATATGTTCGCTGATCTCTATCACAACCCACGGCGAGCGGGTTGATGATGAAATGTGTGCAAGGTAGCTATGCCAAGGGGTACGCAGAATTGCCCTACGTGTGGCCTGAGTCCCAGCGAGACAAGGTAAAGAACAGACATGGGTAGCATGCATCCCGTACAGGTGATCGCCGTGACCGGTGGCAAAGGTGGCGTCGGCAAGACTAACGTTTCAGTGAACCTGTCCCTGGCGCTGGCCGAGCTTGGCCGCAGGGTCATGCTGCTCGACGCCGACCTGGGCCTGGCCAATGTCGACGTGCTGCTGGGCCTTACCCCCAAGCGGACCCTGGCCGATGTCATCGAAGGGCGCTGCGAGCTGCGCGACGTGATGTTGCAGGGCCCCGGTGGTGTGCGCATCGTGCCGGCTGCCTCGGGCACGCAGAGCATGGTTCACCTGGCCCCGGCCCAGCATGCCGGGCTGATCCAGGCGTTCAGCGAAATCGGCGACAACCTCGACGTGCTGGTGATCGACACTGCGGCCGGTATCGGTGATTCGGTGGTCAGCTTCGTCCGCGCCGCCCAGGAAGTGCTGCTGGTGGTATGCGATGAACCCACCTCGATCACCGATGCCTACGCCCTGATCAAGCTGCTCAATCGCGACTACGGCATGAACCGTTTCCGCGTGCTGGCCAACATGGCGCAGAGCCCGCAGGAAGGCCGTAACCTGTTCGCCAAGCTGACCAAGGTCACCGACCGTTTCCTCGACGTTGCCCTGCAGTATGTGGGCGCTGTGCCGTATGACGAGTGTGTGCGCAAGGCGGTGCAGAAGCAGCGTGCCGTGTACGAAGCCTTCCCACGCTCCAAATGCGCGCTGGCCTTCAAGGCGATAGCCCAGAAGGTCGACAGCTGGCCGCTGCCGGCCAACCCGCGTGGCCATCTGGAGTTCTTTGTCGAGCGTCTGGTGCAACCCACCAGCGCGGGTCCAGTGCTATGAACGCCAGCGGTTTCAAGATGTACAGCCGAGCGTCGAAAGACGCCCAGTACGAGCTGATCGAACGCTACGCCCCGCTGGTCAAGCGCATCGCCTACCACCTGCTGGCGCGGCTGCCGGCCAACGTGCAGGTCGAGGACCTGATCCAGGCCGGCATGATCGGCCTGCTGGAAGTGGCCAACAAGTACGACGCCAGCAAGGGCGCCAGCTTTGAAACCTACGCCGGCATCCGCATCCGCGGGGCCATGCTGGACGAAGTGCGCAAGGGCGACTGGGCACCGCGTTCGGTGCACCGCAACACCCGCATGGTCAGCGACGCGATGCGTGCGGTTGAAGCCAGAACCGGCCGTGACGCTAAAGATCATGAAGTTGCTGCCGAACTCCAATTGAGTCTCGATGATTACTACGGGATCTTGAACGATACCCTGGGCAGCCGCCTGTTCAGCTTCGACGACCTGTTGCAGGACGGCGAGCACGAAGGGCTGCATGAGGATGGCGCCAGTGGCCAGGTAGAACCTGCGCGCGGCCTGGAGGACGAGCGCTTCCAGGCCGCCCTGACCGAGGCCATCTCCAACCTGCCGGAGCGTGAGCGCCTGGTGCTGGCGCTGTACTACGACGAAGAGCTGAACCTCAAGGAAATCGGTGAGGTGCTGGGGGTCAGCGAGTCGCGGGTCAGCCAGTTGCACAGCCAGTGTGCCGCGCGCCTGCGCAGCCGCCTGGGGGAATGGCGGGCGCGTTGAGCCCGCTGTCGTTGCAGTCGTTTTCTACGTTGTACCGAATTGTGAATGCGCGCTCGGGGCCGAGCGCGTTTGAGACTGCTTGGAGGTCTACTTGAACAAAGACATGAAAATCCTCATCGTTGACGACTTTTCGACGATGCGGCGGATCATCAAGAACCTGTTGCGTGACCTGGGCTTCACCAACACCGAAGAAGCCGATGACGGCACCACGGCGCTGCCGATGCTGGAGAACGGCCACTACGACTTCCTGGTGACCGACTGGAACATGCCTGGCATGTCCGGCATCGACCTGCTGCGCAAGGTGCGTGCCCACGATCGCCTGAAAACCATGCCGGTGCTGATGGTGACCGCCGAAGCCAAGCGCGACCAGATCATCGAAGCGGCCCAGGCCGGCGTCAATGGCTACGTGGTCAAGCCGTTCACCGCCCAGGTGCTCAAAGAAAAGATCGAGAAGATCTTCGAACGCGTCAACGGCTGAGTCACGTCAGGGGGCGCGCCATGGATTCATCACAAACGTCTTTGGGCGAGTTCGAATCGACCCTGAAGAAGCATGCCCAGGAGCTGGTCGAAAGCCTGGAGCGGGGCCGTTTCGGCGAGGCGGTGCAGCTGATTCACGAGCTGAACCAGACCCGCGACCGCGGCCTGTACCAGGAAGTCGGCAAGCTGACCCGCGAGCTGCACAGTGCCATTGTCAGTTTCCAGATCGACCCGACCATGCCGCAGGCCGAGGAGGTGTCGCAGATAACCGACGCCACCGAGCGCCTGTCGTATGTCGTCAGGCTCACCGAGGGCGCGGCCAATCGCACCATGGACCTGGTCGAGGAAAGCACCCCGGTGCTCAACGACCTGGCCAGCGAGGCCCAGGCACTGAGCACCGACTGGCAGCGTTTCATGCGCCGCGAAGTGGCTGCGCCGGAGTTCCGTGACCTGGTCAAGCGCGTCGACAGTTTCCTGACGCACAGCGCCGAAGGTAACCGCAAGGTCGCCGGCCACCTCAACGACATTCTGCTGGCCCAGGACTATCAGGACCTGACCGGCCAGGTGATCAAGCGCGTCACCACGTTGGTCACCGAGGTGGAAAGCAACCTGCTCAAACTGGTGCTGATGGCCAGCCAGGTCGACCGCTTTGCGGGCATCCAGCATGACCACGATCAACTGCGTGCAGAAAAAGATCGAGAAAAACATCCGACTCGGGGTGAAGGTCCGCAGATTCATGCCGATAAGCGTGAAGACGTCGTGTCCGGTCAGGACGATGTCGATGATCTGCTGTCCAGCCTGGGTTTTTAAGGAGCACGTTTGATGAGCTTCGGCGCCGATGAAGAAATCCTCCAGGATTTCCTGGTAGAAGCCGGCGAAATTCTTGAGCAACTGTCCGAGCAACTGGTCGAGCTGGAAAGCCGGCCCGACGATGCCGACCTGCTCAATGCGATCTTTCGCGGTTTCCACACTGTAAAAGGGGGCGCCGGCTTCCTTCAGCTGAACGAGCTGGTGGAGTGCTGCCATATCGCCGAGAACGTGTTCGACGTCCTGCGCAAAGGTGAGCGCCGGGTCGACGCGGAACTGATGGATGTGGTGCTCGAGGCACTGGACACGGTCAACAGCATGTTTGGCCAGGTGCGCGAGCGCGCCGAAGTGACCCCGGCTACCCCCGAGCTTTTGGCGGCGCTGTCGCGCCTGGCCGAGCCGGGGGGCGCCGTGGCCGTTGAAGCGCCTGCCGCCGCGGCACCGGCACCGGTTGCCGAAGCGCCTGCCGAGGAGCAGGACATCACCGACAGCGAGTTCGAACAGCTGCTCGATTCGCTCGATGCGGTCAAGGCGCAAGCTGCGGCCGACGAGCAGATGCAGGGCGAGACCGTGAGCGGTGAAGGTGACGAAATCACCGACGCCGAGTTCGAGTCGCTGCTCGACCAGTTGCACGGCAAAGGCCAGTTCAGCGCCGAAGTTGCCGCGCAGCCGGTTGCCGGCGCGCCGGAACCGGCCAGCGACGAAATTACCGACGCCGAATTCGAATCGCTGCTGGACCAGTTGCATGGCAAGGGCACCTTCCAGGCCGATGCCTTGCCCGCTGCCAAGGCGCTGGCGCCTGCTGCAACTGACACCAGTGCAGCCAGCGATGAAATCAGCGAGCACGAGTTCGAGGCGCTGCTGGACCAGTTGCACGGCAAAGGCAAGTTCGGCGGCGACGTGGCCGCCGTCGAAGCCCCGGCTGCAACCAAGGTGCAAGCGCCAGCAGCGGCCAAGGCCGACAGCCCGCCTGTGGCCAAGCCAGCAGCAGCTGCTGCTCCGGCACCGGCGCCGGCGCCTGCCAGCAAACCTGCCGCAGCACCCCGCGCCCCGGCCCCGGCCGCCGACAAGCATGGCGCCAGCGAAGCGGAAACCACCGTGCGGGTCGATACCGCGCGCCTGGACGAGATCATGAACATGGTCGGCGAACTGGTCCTGGTGCGTAACCGTCTGGTGCGCCTGGGCCTTAACAGCGGTGACGAGGCCATGTCCAAGGCCGTGTCCAACCTCGACGTGGTCACCGCCGACCTGCAGACCGCGGTGATGAAAACCCGCATGCAGCCGATCAAGAAAGTCTTCGGCCGCTTCCCGCGCCTGGTGCGTGACCTGGCCCGCCAGCTCAAGAAAGAAATCAACCTGGAGCTGGTCGGCGAAGAGACCGACCTCGACAAGAATCTGGTCGAGGCCCTGGCCGACCCGTTGGTGCACCTGGTGCGCAACGCTGTCGACCATGGCGTGGAAATGCCCGAAGAGCGTGAAGCCTCCGGCAAGGCGCGCACCGGCCGCGTAGTGCTGTCGGCCGAGCAGGAAGGCGACCACATCCTGCTGTCGATCTCCGACGACGGCAAGGGCATGGACCCCAACATCCTGCGCGCCAAGGCCGTGGAAAAGGGCCTGATGGACAAGGATGCCGCCGATCGCCTGAGCGAGTCGGACTGCTACAACCTGATCTTCGCCCCGGGCTTCTCGACCAAGACCGAGATTTCCGACGTGTCCGGCCGCGGTGTGGGCATGGACGTGGTGAAGACCAAGATCTCCCAGCTCAACGGCTCGATCAACATCTTCTCGGCCAAGGGCCAGGGCTCGAAGATCGTCATCAAGGTGCCGCTGACCCTGGCGATCATGCCCACCCTGATGGTGATGCTGGGCAACCAGGCGTTTGCCTTCCCGCTGGTCAACGTCAACGAGATCTTCCACCTCGACCTGTCGCGCACCAATGTGGTCGACGGCCAGGAAGTGGTGATCGTACGCGACAAGGCGCTGCCGCTGTTCTACCTCAAGCGCTGGCTGGTCCAGGGCCAGGTGCACGAAGAGCAGCACGAGGGCCACGTGGTGATCCTGTCGGTCGGCACCCAGCGCATCGGCTTTGTCGTCGATCAACTGGTTGGCCAGGAAGAAGTGGTAATCAAGCCGCTGGGCAAGATGCTGCAGGGCACCCCGGGCATGTCCGGGGCCACCATCACCGGCGACGGTCGCATCGCGTTGATTCTCGACGTCCCGAGCATGCTCAAGCGTTACGCCGCGCGGCGTATTTGATTTCGGTGGCGCACCCTGGCGGGTTGCGCCGCCTAATGGAGTGTTTATGGCAGTCAAGGTCCTGGTGGTGGATGATTCCGGTTTCTTCCGCCGCCGCGTCTCGGAAATCCTCTCGGCGGATCCGACGATCCAGGTAGTGGGTACCGCGACCAACGGCAAGGAAGCAATCGACCAGGCGCTGGCGCTGAAGCCCGATGTCATCACCATGGACTACGAAATGCCCATGATGGACGGCATCACCGCGGTGCGGCACATCATGCAGCGCTGCCCGACGCCGGTGTTGATGTTCTCGTCGCTGACCCATGAAGGCGCCCGTGTCACCCTCGATGCGCTGGATGCCGGTGCGGTGGATTACCTGCCGAAGAACTTCGAGGACATCTCGCGCAACCCCGACAAGGTCAAGCAACTGCTGTGCGAGAAGGTGCATACCATTTCCCGCAGCAACCGCCGTTTTGGCAGCTACGCCAGCCATGCGCCGGTTGCCGCACCCGTACCCGCGCCGGCAGGCAGCGGTCACGCTGCTGCCAGCAGTTTCGCCAGCCCGGCAGCGGTGCGCACGCCTGCGCCTGCCCGTGCAGCGGCCCCAGCGCATTCGCCGGCACCCAAGCGCAAGCCATACAAACTGGTGGCCATCGGTACCTCCACGGGCGGCCCGGTCGCCCTGCAGCGGGTGCTGACCCAGCTGCCGGCCAACTTCCCGGCGCCGATCGTACTGATCCAGCACATGCCGGCGGCATTCACCAAGGCCTTTGCCGAGCGCCTGGACAAGCTGTGCCGCATCAGCGTCAAGGAAGCCGAAGACGGCGACATGCTGCGCCCGGGCCTGGCCCTGCTGGCCCCAGGTGGCAAGCAGATGATGATCGACGGCCGTGGCACGGTGAAGATCCTGCCCGGTGACGAGCGCCTGAACTACAAGCCGTGCGTGGACATCACCTTCGGCTCGGCGGCCAAGTCGTATGGCGACAAGGTGCTGTCGGTGGTGCTTACCGGCATGGGCGCCGATGGCCGTGAAGGTGCGCGCCTGCTCAAGCAGGGCGGCAGTACGGTGTGGGCCCAGGATGAAGCCAGCTGCGTGATCTATGGCATGCCCATGGCTATCGTCAAGGCCAACCTGGCCGACGCGGTGTACAGCCTGGACGAAATCGGCAAGCACCTGGTGGAGGCGTGCGTCTGATGGACGTGCTCAGCCTGATCGGCCTGATCCTCGCCTTTGTTGCCATCGTCGGTGGCAATTTCCTCGAAGGCGGCCATGTCGGTGCCCTGATCAATGGCCCGGCGGCACTGATCGTGCTGGGCGGCACCCTGGCGGCGGCCTTGCTGCAGTCGCCGCTGTCGTCGTTCAAGCGTGCCTTGCAGATTTTGCGCTGGATCCTGTTTCCGCCACGGGTCGACCTGGCGGGCGGGGTAGACCGCGTCGTCAACTGGAGCCTGACCGCGCGCAAGGAAGGCCTGCTGGGCCTGGAAGGGGTGGCCGACAGCGAGCCAGACCCTTATGCGCGCAAGGGCCTGCAACTGCTGGTGGATGGTGCCGAGCCGGAGGCCATCCGCAGCATCCTCGAAGTCGACTTCCTGACCCAGGAAAGCCGTGATATCCAGGCCGCCAAGGTGTTCGAGAGCATGGGCGGCTACGCGCCGACCATCGGCATCATCGGTGCGGTGATGGGCCTGATTCACGTGATGGGCAACCTGGCCGACCCGTCGCAGTTGGGCAACGGCATTGCCGTGGCCTTCGTCGCGACCATCTACGGGGTGGCCAGCGCCAACCTGGTGCTGCTGCCGGTCGCCAACAAGCTCAAGGCCATCGTCATGCGCCAGTCGCGCTACCGCGAGATGCTGCTAGAGGGCCTGCTGTCGATTGCCGAGGGTGAGAACCCGCGCTCGATCGAGCTGAAGCTGCAAGGCTTCATGGAGTAACCCATGCGTCGCCGTCGTCATACCGAGGAGCACGAAAACCACGAACGCTGGCTGGTGTCGTACGCCGACTTCATTACCCTGCTGTTCGCCTTTTTCGTGGTGATGTACTCGATTTCCTCGATCAACGAGGGCAAGTACAAGGTCATTTCCCAGGCCTTGCTCGGGGTGTTCAACGACCCCGAGCGCAGCATGAAGCCGATCCCCATCGGTGAAGAGCGGCCGCTGAGCGTGCGCCCGGCCGAGCCGTTGGTGAAGGACAGCGAGCAGACCGATGCGGGCCTTGGGGCGACCAGTATCGACCCACTGAAAACCATCAGCGATGACGTGCGCGATGCCTTTGGCGACCTGATCAAAAGCGACCAGATGACTGTGCGCGGCAATGAGCTGTGGATCGAGATCGAGCTCAATTCCTCGTTGCTGTTCGGCAGTGGCGATGCCATGCCCAGCGACAAGGCATTTGCGATCATCGAGAAGGTGGCCGGCATTCTCAAGCCGTTCGCCAACCCGGTGCACGTCGAAGGCTTTACCGACAACCTGCCAATCCGCACTGCGCAGTACCCGACCAACTGGGAGCTGTCTTCGGCTCGGGCGGCAAGCATCGTGCGCCTGCTGGCCATGGAGGGGGTCAACCCGGCACGCATGGCCTCGGTCGGCTATGGCGAGTACCAGCCGGTTGCCAGCAACGACACTGCCGAAGGCCGTGCGCGCAATCGCCGCGTGGTGCTGGTGATTTCGCGCAACCTCGAAGTGCGCCGCAGCCTGACTGGCTCGGGCAGTGCCAATGCCACGCCGGATGCTGCATTGCGTCGGGCTGGCACACAAAGTGCACCGGCAACGCCAGCAACGGTGGCGGGGCAGTGATTCGTCAATTCCCCGACGCTGCCAAGTAGTTGAATGTAGCGCGGTCCTCTGTGGGAGCGGGTTCACCCGCGAAGAAGGTGACACGGTGCATGGCACCGGCTGCGCCGGTGTTCGCGGGTAAACCCGCTCCCACAGGGATCGCGCCAGCTTTCCGATGTTGAGCAAGACAGTTGCCCCAGCAGTGTCCCTGCCAAATCAATAGATAGAGTTTGCTTGATGAGAGTCTGGGCAGTAGCCAATCAAAAAGGTGGCGTCGGCAAGACCACCACTACCATCGCCCTGGCCGGCCTGCTGGCCGAGGCCGGCAAGCGTGTGGTCGTCGTCGACCTCGACCCGCACGGCTCGATGACCAGCTATTTCGGGCACAACCCCGATGCCCTGGAGCACAGCTGCTACGACCTGTTCCTGCACAAGGGCGCGGTGCCCGAGGGCCTGCCCGGGCAACTGCTGCTGCCCACCAGTGACGAACGCATCTCGCTGTTGCCGTCGAGTACCGCGCTGGCGGTGCTGGAGCGCCAGTCACCGGGGCAGAACGGCCTGGGCCTGGTGATCGCCAAGAGTCTGGCGCAGCTGTGGCAGGATTTCGACTATGCCCTGATCGACAGCCCACCCTTGCTCGGTGTGCTGATGGTCAATGCCCTGGCAGCCAGCCAGCAGCTGGTGATTCCGGTGCAAACCGAATTTCTCGCGGTAAAGGGCCTGGAGCGCATGGTCGGGACCCTGGCCATGGTCAACCGCTCGCGCAAGCAGGCGCTGCCGTACCAGATCGTGCCGACCTTGTTCGACCGCCGCACCCAGGCCTCGCTGGCCACGCTCAAGCTGCTGCGTGACACCTACGGCCAGCATGTGTGGCAGGGCTACATCCCGGTGGATACGCGCCTGCGCGATGCCAGCCGCAAGGGCGTCACGCCCTCGCAATTCGACAGCAAGAGCCGCGGGCTGGTTGCCTACAGGGCGCTGCTCAAGCACCTGCTGACCTACAAGACTGCGGCGCAGGTGGCCTGATGACCCAGACCCGGCAAACCAGTACCCGGCCACAGATGGCCCTGCAGTCGTACCTCGACGGCCTGCTGCAGGACGCCACCGAAGCCGAAGACCTGTTCGAGGCGCCAGCGGCGGCGGACGAGTTCGCCGAAGCGGTGCGCGAAGAGCAGGTGCGTGATGCCTTGCAGCAAGCCAGGCCGGCGTCAGCCGAAGCAACCGTCAGCCCCGCACCACGGCCGTTCGCCGAGCCCAGGCTGGCGGTGCTGCCACAGGTGATGCCGGTGGAGGCACCGGTAGTGACGGTGGTCGAGCGGGCGGTGGTGGCCGAGGCCAGCATCCCGGTGCTGGTCGAGGAGCAGACCGTGGAGCCGGCAGTGCCGCTGGTGGACGTACACCTGCCGGCGCCGCAGGTACCCGTGCCCCCGGCCACGGTCGATGGCCGCCCGGCCTGGGCCGCCGAGCCGTTCGAATGCCTGCTGTTCGACGTGGCGGGCCTGACCCTGGCGGTGCCGCTGGTGTGCCTGGGCTCGATCTACACCCTGGCCGGCCAGGAACTGACACCACTATTCGGCCAGCCGGATTGGTTTCTCGGCATCCTGACCTGCCAGGCCGGCAACCTGAAGGTGTTGGACACCGCGCGCTGGGTGATGCCCGATCGCTACCGCGATGATTTTCGCCAGGGCCTGCAGTACGTGATTTCCGTGCAGGGCTACGAATGGGGGCTGGCCGTACACCAGGTCAGCCGCTCGCTGCGCCTGGACCCGTCCGAGATCAAGTGGCGCAGCCAGCGTGGCCAGCGCCCGTGGCTGGCCGGCACGGTTATTGAACACATGTGTGCGCTGCTCGACGTCGCTGCACTGGCCGAGCTGATCGCCAGTGGTGCGGTCAAGCAGATGCACGCCAAACAGAAATGACACCGAACACACCGCCTGTGGCGGATTTTGAGGGTAGGGGAATGAAAAAGTCGTCTGCACAAGGTTCCGAAGATCCGATCCTGCAATGGGTTACCTTCCGTCTGGACAATGAGTCCTACGGCATCAACGTGATGCAGGTGCAGGAAGTGTTGCGCTACACCGAGATCGCCCCGGTGCCGGGTGCACCAAGCTACGTGCTGGGCATCATCAACCTGCGCGGCAACGTGGTGACCGTGATCGACACTCGCCAGCGCTTTGGCCTTATGCCGACTGAAGTCACCGACAACACCCGTATCGTCATCATCGAGGCCGACAAGCAAGTGGTCGGTATCCTGGTCGACAGCGTGGCCGAGGTGGTCTACCTGCGCCAGTCCGAGATCGAGACTGCACCGAACGTGGGTAACGAAGAGTCGGCCAAGTTCATCCAGGGCGTGTGCAACAAGAACGGCGAACTGCTGATCCTGGTCGAACTGGACAAGATGATGACCGAGGAAGAGTGGTCCGAGCTGGAGAACATCTGAGTTGATCCTAGAGGTTGCTGTCATCTTCCTGGCGCTGGTCTGGGCGCTGAGCCTGTGGTTTTTCCTCAACTACAGCAAGCGCCAGCGCGAGCTGGCTGCGCAGCAGGCAGCGGGTGACGCGCTGCGTGACCAGCGCATCAAGGACCTGGCCAAGCGCCTGGACGATTACCAGAACGGTACCGTGCGCATGGGCGAGGCGCTGCATGACTTGCGCGTGGCGGTTGCGCCGCTGCCCGACAAGATCCAGCAACTGGAGCAGCGCGACCCGCACAACGTCACCTTCACCCAAGCGGCCAAGCTGGTGGGCATGGGCGCCAGCGTGGCCGAGCTGACCGAAAGCTGCGGCCTGACCCAGGCCGAGGCAGAACTGATGAGCAAGCTGCATCGCGGCAACTGATTGCCATGAGTCTTGTGCGGCCCCAGGCACAGCGGCCGCGCAAGCCCGACCGGCCGTCAGTAACCCTGAGCGTTCCCTGCCATTGCGACCTCTTCCAGGGGTAGCAACCGCAGCTCTGCACGCCGTTGTGCTGCTTCATCCAGCAGCGCGTCGTAGTTCAGGGTGTGCATGTTTGCCAGGTCCGCCACCTGCCTGAAGGTGTAGAGCTCAGGTAGACGTTGGTCGATTACATGGTTGAGCACCGCGGGCCCGGTCAGCGTGTTGAGCCTTTCGGTATAGGCCTGGAATGCCGCCGCATGCTGCCGCGGCGGTTTGGGAGCCTCGTAGAACGCCTGGCCCTCCGGGGTGAGGTAACGGCCCAGGATCTCGTCGGAAATGGCGTTCAGCACCGGATTGCCAGCACGGCTGCCAATCATGCTGGTGTTGTAGCTGGTATACATGCCCAATTGCGCATTGCACACCGGGCTCCTCAACAGCAGCCCGTCGAGGGGCGTGGTGAGCGGTACGCTGTCGATCTTTGCCCGCAGCTGCCCGGTTGCGTCCGGCTCGACCAGCAGATGGTCGTCAATATCCAGGTAGATGCCGCCTTCGCTATGCAGGATGCGGTAGCGCAAAATATCGGAGGCCGAGGAGAAGTTGCTGGCCACACCGCCATTTCCTTCCAGCGCAGCCTGGTACTGGTCGAAGTATTCACTTGCCGCGAATTGATGATAGAAAGTCTGCTGCTCCAGTACTGCAACCTTCAATCCCCTGTCGATGCGGGGCTGCAGCAGGGTCATGTTACGTTCGAATGCCTGAGGGTTGGCGTTGGAGAGGTAGAGTTTGAGCGTGAAATCGCTGTTGCGCAGTGCCTGCACGTTGTTGTCGAGCGCGGCCAGGTAATCACCGGCGATCGTCCTGTCACCCAGCCAGATGTGAAATACCTGCCTGGGGACGGGTATGCCTGGTGCAGTCCCCAGCGCATCGAGGTCGATGGGCAGCTGCAGATCGATACCCAGTGCCCGCAGCGTGCGCGAGCGCGATGCCGGGCTGATTTCCCGCAACGGGTCCGTATCGGGCAGCAGTCGGCTGATCGAGGGCTGCAGCGGATCGGCGCTGGCCACATAGTGCTGGGCGCCGCGTGTGCCGTTGGGGTACTTGAGCACGAAACTGTCCTGTCGGGCGTCGTAGTACAGCGGGTGTGGGCCATTCCCCGCATCGCCGATCAGTTCGTCACCTGTGCCGAATGCCTTGCGCCGCGTTACGCAGCGGGCAACGTGTGAGTCTGCGCCGGGCAAGGTGGTGGCTACTTGGTCACCCGCTACTGCCAAGTCCTGGAAATAGGGTGTCATCGCAGGCCCGGGCCAGCGTGGCGGCGAGACCGGGCTCAGCGGGTAGCCTATGCGGCCATTGAGCCTCACCGGTTTGATGAAGCCAATGGGGCGTTGGCCGAACAGCGCCTTGCTCGCCTTGACCCCGCGCGCCAGCCCCGGGGCTGCGTTCAGCAGGCCGAACACGGCCTGCTCCGCGCCTTCGAGCTGTTGGTTCACATCCTTGCCGTGCAGCGCCTGGTCCAGGCCTACTGTAAATTGGGCCACCCCGGCCACGGCAGCCAGGGGTAGCAGTCCGGGAACCACCAGCAGAAACGGTGTGGCCAGGTTCATGGTCAGGTAGAAATAGCTGCGCCATGCGGCCTTGGTCACTTCACTGTCGCGCGTGATCAGGAAGTCGGCGTCGGATTGGCTGCGTTGACGTTGTGCCACCGTCAATGCCTCGAACAGGTTGTATTCGATGCGTGGGCTGGAGGTGTCTGCCTTGTAGTTGATCAGGGTGTGCGGGTTCCAAACCCTGGCCAGGCGATACACGCTGGTTGCAGGCAGGATGATCTGGCGGGGCGGGAAATCGGCCATGCCCTGAAGTACCCGACGCAACCCCGAGCGGCCAATCCTGTCCGGAATATCGCAGGCCCTGAAGTGGGCAAGCAGGGCTGCCCGTTTGTCGGCGTCGCGGCACTGCCTGGCAAGCCACGCACGCATGGCGCCTGGGTTGGCGAACTCATGCAACGGCGCCGCATTGCCCGGTATGTACAGCAAGGTCAGGCGGCTGCGCATATCGCTCAGGCAGAGGATGTCGCTCGATGGGTAGCCATTGATGTTCAGCAGCCTGGCCTCTACCCCGTTGTCACTGAGGTTGGCGCCGTGGTGCCAGCGTTCCACGCCTGCCGCCCGCCACGCCAGGCTGCGCCCCTGTTCACTGAGGTTGCCCCGCAATGCCTGCCTGTTGCAGGCAGCGAGGAATGCGATGCACGCGCTGACGCTGTACTGGCTGGCGGCATGGGCCCAGAAGTCATCGAGCTGGCGTTTGAATACGCCCTGGAAGTCGAGTTGCCAGATGAAGGACTGGAAGGTCGTGGCGTCGAACTGCACATAAGTGCTGGCGTCGTAGCGCATGGGTGCGGTCTGGCGGAAAAGGCCATGGAATTCGGTGTGCACATCGATGTCGTGGTCCAGGCCACTTCCTGGCAATTCATCGACGATCGTCACCTGGCCATTGCTGAAGGCCTGGGCCCAGGGCGCTCGACCGTGTGGCAGGGAAAGCTCTGGCAGTACACCTAGCAGGTCGACGGTGGCCGTCCCGCCTCTTAGCAGCAGCTGCGCGGTTTGCTCGGCAACCTTGGAGTAGCCGCTTTGCTGCCAGTTGCCAAGCAGCGCTTCGGTCAGGCTCATTTGTTGGACGATCTTGGCCAGCCAGCCCCGCTTGGGAACAAATTTGCAATGCAAGGTCACTGCAAGCGTGTTGTCGGGTTCCACGTCCAGCCGCTGCTGGCTGGCCCATTCGCGGATGGCTGCACTGGCACTGCGGTCAGGGCGAGGCACGGAACCCAGCATTGCCTTGACGTAGTCTTGGCCGGCTGCGCCGACCACAGGTTGGCGCGGGTTCATGTTCGGCTCCAGGAATGGTTGCCACCGACAGTGGCGAAGCGGTTCAGGGGCAGGAGTGTACGCACCGAATCGCGCATGCGTGGCAGATCGACGAACCGGTAGGCATTGATGCGCGGCATCCCATAAAGATTGGTGAGCTGGCGCAGGATGCGCAGGCTCGGCAGTTGCCGATCGACCACGTCGCTGAGCAGGGCAGGGCCGGTGAGGTAGCTCAGGCGGCTGGCATACTCATAGAAATTCCCCGGGTCTTCAGCCAGGCTGGGCTTGCTGTCGTAGAAGTCGCGATTGAGCTGGTAGCGTGCGTACATCTCTTCGGAAATGGCCTCCAGGGTGGGGTTGCCGGGGTGGCTGCCGATAAGGCTGGAGTTGTAGAGGCTGTTCATGCTCATCTTTTCATTGGACATGGGCGGTACCAGCAGCAGCCCATTGGCGTCCGTGCTCAAATCGACCTGATCGATGGGTTCACCGGCGGCACCTACCGGTTGGCCGTCGATGATCAATGAGTATTCGCCTGGCGCGAGCAAGGTGTCATCGACATCCATGTACAGGCCACCTTCGTGGTGCAGCATCGGGTAGCGCAGCACATCGCATGCCGATGCATAGTTGCGGGCAACGCCGCCGTTGCCATCCAGGGCAGCGTCGTACTGCGCGTAGTACCTGCTTTGGCGGAAAGCCCTGAAGAAGGCCTGCTCTTCCAAGGGCAGCACCTGCAAACCCGGGGCATGACTGGCCAGCAGCTCCAGGTTTTCGGCATAGGCCTGCCGGGCAGTGCTGGAAAGGAACAACCGCATGCTGTATTCGCTACCTTGCAACCGCGCTGCGTTCTGGCCCAAGTTGGCCAGCAGCTCCGGGCCGATGATCTGGTCACCGACCCACAGGCAGGAGATGTGCTTGGGTATTGGCCAACTGCCTGGCGCTCTGGCCGGCACCTGTAGCGGCAATGGCAGGTCCACGCCCAGCGCCCGCAGGGTACGACTGCGCATCGCATGGGTAACCACGCGCCCTTGTGGTGCGGGGCGCAGGTTCCGGCTGCCGGGTACCGCCACGAAGCCGACAGGGTCGACCTGGTTCAGGTCTTCGGCCCGAATGAATACGTCCCGCTCCATGTCGTAGATCACCTTGGCGTTGTAGCCATCGATGTTCGCTGCCAGGGTGTCTGGCTCACCATCGTACTGGGGTGTACGAATGACGGCGTCGGCAACTGCCTGGTCAGCGTCCTCCAGTGGCTCTATCGGGTCGGTGATATGGAAGTAGCTTGCGCCCTCGGGCTCCGGGAAGCGCGGTGGCGAGAGCGGGCTCAGGGGGTAGCCGATCTGTTCATTCAGCCGCGTCGGCGGCGCGAAACCTTCGACCTTGAATTCGAACAACGCCTGGGCCCTTGCGGCAGCGCCTGCCGCCAGGGGCAAGGCGTTGAACAGGCCCCAGGTGATGTTGCCGATGCCTTCCTGACGCTGCTGCAGTGACTTGTCGTTGATTGCCTGGTCGAGCCCCAGGCCAAGCTGGGCGATACCGCCGACGGCCAGCAGCGGCCCCAGGCCGGGTACTACCAGGCACAGTGGCGCCAGCAGATTGAGCGTTGTGGCCAGGTAGCCACGCCACCTGGCCTTGATGACTTCGCTGTCAGCCGTGATCAGAAACGCGGCATCGTCGTAGCTGCGCTGACGCTGGCGCTCGGCCAGTGCCTGGAACAGGTCGCCCTTGATTTTGGGGTTGTACTTGGCTGGTCGATAATTGACATAGGTCTGCGGCGGCCAGGTGCCGTCGTCGTTGAAATAGCCGTGTTCGGGCGGCAGCAGGTGCCGTTCAGGGTAGGCGCCCAGCCCCTCCATGGCAGTGTCCAGGCCGCTGAAGTCGAGGCCTTGCGGACAATCTGCCAGGCGAAAGTGCTGTTTCAGGGCCTGGCGCCTGGTCGGGTCTTTGCATTGTTCACCGACCCAGGCCTTCAATTCTCGTTCGCTGCTGAACGTCAGCAACGGTGAGCTGTTGCCAGGTACGTACAGCACCGTCAGGTCGGTGGCGGGGTCGTTCAGGTACAGCAGGTCGGTCGCTGCATAGCCGTAGATGCTCAACGTGCTGCGTCGCAGCCTGTTGCGCCGTGGCATCAGCCCGGCCGCTTGCCAGACCAGTTGCCGTGCAGGTTCGCTGAGGCTGCCCTCGCTGACCTGTCTGTTGCAGGCTGCGATGAAGTTGAGCTTCAGCGCCAGCCTGTGACTGTGCAGATGGTCACGCCAGTAGACATCCAGCGCCGCCTTGAAAGGCTGCTGGAAGTCCAGGTTGTTGATGAACTGCTGGAAGGCTTCGGCGCTTACCGGCAAATGGGTGGAAGCGTCGTAGCGTTGCGCGGTAGTGCGCCGGAACAGTCCGTTGAATACCTCGAAGGGTGCCCCGTAGTGATTGAAGGCGGGGGCCGGGAGGGTGTCCACCAACCGTATCGGACCTGCGGGTAACGCACCGGCCCATGGTGCTTGCAGCAGCTTGCCGAACACGTCACTGGCCGACTCGCCCTGCCAGTTGCCCAGCAGTGCCTGGGTCAGGCTGGTGCGCTGGCTGATCGCGGCCAGCTGGCCACCTGCGCCATCCGAACAGTAGTGGAGGGTAACGACGTCGAGCTGGTCCGGGTCCAGGTCATGGCCTTGCTGCGCAAGCCATTGGCGGATGGCGCGGTTGGCCTCACGATCGGGGCGGGGTACATGGCCAAGGTGGTCTATAACGTAATGCGTGCCCATCACGTTGATGCGGGTCGAATGCATGGGGGGTATACCTTGCGCTGAGATGAGGTCGGCAAGGTTGAAACAGGGGCGCGGGAAAACGGTGGTAGATATTTCGGTACAGGACCTGACCGTTCTCATCGCACCTGGCCACGGTCGCTGATGGCATTTTGCATGTATGTCACTATCCTTCCGCTTCCTGTCCGGTTCCCTTCTTACCCGGGGTCTTACTTAAACGTTTAAATCCCTGCCTGTACGCACAAGGGATTTACGCAATGAACACCCTCTCTTCAAAGCAGTTGGCCCCCGGCGAACCACAGTTGCAGTGGTTGCGCCAGGCTGACAGCCATACCGCGCCAGCCATCATGCAACTCATCAACAGCACGGTTGGCGATGGCGGTGTTCTGGGTTACGAGCACGAGATGTCTGCCGGGCAGAGCGTCGAATTCACGGCCTCGCTGCAAGAGCGCATCCGTGGCGGCGATACCCACGTCCTGCTCGGCCAGGCAATGGCAGGGCCGGCATGCCTGGTCATCCTTTCGCGCAGCAGCATGCCGAACTGCCGGCATATTGCCGACCTTAGCAAGGGCGTGGTGCATCCGGCCTATCGCGGGTCCGGCCTGGTGGCACGGGCTTTCTGCGAAGTCGTGCGCTTGTCCCAGGCCCAAGGTATCGAGCTGTTGACCCTGGATGTGCGCGAGGGCACTCGTGCACACCGGTTATGGCAATCCTTCGGGTTTCAGACCTACGGCGTGCTTGACGACTACGCGCGGGTCGATGGCGTGAAGCATCGCGGCCATTACATGGCCCAGACCGTGGAAAGCCTTGCGCTGCGACTCAACCTGCACTGAATTGCCCTTCATTGACCCCGCCTGCGGTCATCCCCGTCAACGGCAACTGCTCATTCACCCAAGGAACGCCCCAATGGCCTTATCTACTGCAGATTTTCGCGATCAGTTGGAGCAGAAACTGCACCACCATCTGACCTTGTCCCACCCGATATTCGAGGAATTGCTTGCGCCCGAGGGCAACCGGCTGCTGCTGCGCAAGGTCGCGCTGCAAGGCTACCAGCTCACCAAGTATTTCCTGACTTATGTCGAGCACTTGTTCTTTCATTGCCCGCTGCCCGCCCACAAGCGGGCATTGATCACCAATTGCTTCGAAGAAGAAACCGGCCGGCTTTCGCGCACCGATAACCATGTCGTGCTCATGCAGAACTTCCTGCGGGCGCTGGGTATCACCGATGCCGAGCGTGATGCCGAGCAACCGCTGCCAGCCACCCGGGAGTTGATCGATTTCCGCCTGCAGGCGGTACGGGACCCGGCGCGTTATCACATTGGTGCAGCAGCAGTGATGATCGCCAGCGAGGGGCAGAACCTCGAGACCGTCGCTGGAGATGCACGGCACGTGTTGCTGGGGCGAGCCTATGGCCTGACCGAACAGGACCTGCTGTTCTTCTCGGTGCACCAGAAGGAAGACGTGGGCCACGTCAATGAAGGCTTGGACCTTGTCTCGCAGTTGTGCACCACCGCGCAGATGCAGGAAGAGGCGTTGCAGGCGGTAGACCACACATGCCGGCTGTTCTACGCAATGTACGAAAACATGTACCAGGCCTATTGCCGAGCTCCGCAAGCCGAGGCGGTGTAATGCCCACACGATAAGGATTGGCCATGAAACAGAAATTCAGCTCTACCTTGATCGTCTCGGTGCTGGTAGTCGGCTTCGTGGTGATGTTTCTGTCCAGCGCATTGAAAGGGTTGTACCAAGTCTACTTCGTCGACCTGGCCTCGCACTTTGGCGAGGGGCGCGCAGCCTTGGCCACCGCAGGATCGCTGTTCGTCCTGACCATTGGCCTGGTGTCGCCCGTGGTGGGGTGGCTGAGCGACCGGGTTGGCCCCTTGAGCACGGTGGCCCTTGGCAGTCTCAGCGGCGGGGTGGTGCTGCTGGGCGTGACCTTCGCCGGCACGCACCTGCTGGTGTTCACCCTGGTGTATGGCCTGCTTGGAGCCTTTGCCCTTGCGGCGATGACCTATGTACCCATGGGTATTCTGGTCGATCGCCTGGTCGCCGAACGGTTCAAGGCCTTCGCTTTCGCATTCGTCACCAACGGCACGTCCATCGGCTTCATCGTGCTGTCGCCGTTGTGGATCATGCTGCAGCAGAGCGTGCCCTGGCAGTCGGTGTTCTCTTGGGTTGGCCTGATCTTCCTGGTGCCTTTGAGCCTGGCGCTGTATTGGGTATCCCGCACCGTGCCGCTGAAGCCCGACCCGCAGGCGGCAAAGGTCAGGCATCCGGCGATGTTTCTGCTGCGTGACCCGCGCTTCTTCGTGCTGGCGCTCAGTTTCGCCAGTTGTGGTGCCACCATGGCGTTCATCGATGTTCATCTGGTGTCGTTCTGGCAGGGTGAGGCGCTGCCCAGTTCGGTGCAGGCCAGCGGCCTGAGCCTGCTGGGTGTGCTGGAACTGGTCAGCGGCCTGCTGGCGGGTTGGTTGGCCACCCGCTACAACAAGGGCCTGCTGCTGATGATGTTCTACCTGCTGCGAACCGCTGCGGTCATCGTGCTGCTGACCACGCCCGGGCCCCTCGGAACGTACGTGTTCGCTGTGCTGTTTGGCGCCAGTTACCTCGGAACGGTGGTGCTCACGTCTGCCTTCTGCTTCGCGCTGTATGGCGCCGAAATCAAAGGCAAGGTGTTTGGGATGCTGTTCCTGGTACACCAACTTGGCGCTTTGGTAGCCACGCAGCTGGGCGCACTGGATTTCGACCGGCATCAAAGCTACCAGCTGACCTTGGCCGGCCTGGCCACGGCCACGGCGGTGGCTGCCCTGGCGTCCTTGTGGCTGGTAGCGGTTCGCCCTTCAAGCGAAACCCTGGCCACTCAACTCGCCGAACCTGAATAGTCCACCGATCAATTGCGCATTGTTCAATGCAAACAAGGAGGCGCATAACCATGCAATCGACCGTGATTGGCCTGGATGATTTCAACGCAACTGATTTCAATGCAACCAGGGCGTTGCATGCTCACCGGGCCAGCGACCTGTCCGATGTGTTCTGTGAGCCGTTGGCCATGACGTCCGCCTATACCTTCGCTTCAGCCAAAGAGGCATGCGAGCGCTTCAGCGGCCAGCAGCAAGGCAATGTATACAGCCGGTTCACCAACCCGACCGTCCAAGCGTTTGAAAGCCGTGTGGCAGCGCTCGAACGCGCTGAAAGCGCAGTGGCGTTCGCTTCTGGTATGGGCGCTTTCACCGCGCTTTGTCACGCCTTTCTCCAGCAAGGCGACAACATCGTCTGCAGCCGGGACGTGTTCGGCACTACGGTCAATGCCTTCAGCTACTACATGGCCCGCTTCGGGATCGAGGCCCGATTCGTCGATTTGACAGACCTGGCGCAGTGGAAGTCAGCAATTGACGGCAGGACCCGCCTGGTGGTGTTGGAGTCGCCATCCAACCCGCTGCTGAAAATCGGTGATATCCGCGCCATAAGCATGCTGGCACATGAAAAAGGGGCATTGCTGGTGGTGGACAACACCTTGCTGACCCCTGTTTTTCAGCGGCCACACACACTGGGAGCGGACCTGGTCATCCACTCCGCTGGCAAGTACATGGATGGCCAGGGGCGTGCATTGGCGGGCGTCGTGACCGGTTCGCAAAGCCTCCTGCAGGTGTTGCGGGGTGTTCTGCGTACCTTGGGCATTTCTTGCAGCCCGTTCAACGCCTGGCTGCTGCTCAAAAGCCTGGAAACCCTCGAAGTCAGAATGATGCGGGCGCAGGAGAGCGCCTTTGAGCTGGCACGCTGGCTTATGGATCAGGACCTGGTGACTGCAGTCCATTACACCGGCCTTGAACACCACCCCCAGCATGCATTGGCATGCCGCCAGCAGGACGGCCATGGCGGGCTATTGGCTTTCGAGATCGTCGGGGGCCAGGCCGCAGCCTGGCAATGGATTGACGAACTGCGTTGTGTGGCGCGCTGTACCAACATCGGCGACACCCGCAGCATGGTCACGCATCCGGCCACAACCACACACGGGCGGTTGGACGCACAGGCACGCCAACAGGCGGGTATCACGGATGGTTTGATCAGGTTGTGTGTCGGCCTGGAGCGTGTTGACGATATCAAGGCCGACCTGCAACAGGCCTTCCGGGCCGTGTCCTCGCAAAGGTCCATGGCAGCGACGGCCGGCCGTCCCTGGAACGCGGTGTTCAATGGCTGAACTGCTCGCTTCAGGATTCGGCATCGGCGTGTTCGCCGTGGGGGTGCAGATCCTTGCATTGATCGCGGTATATGGCACGGCCTGCGCGAAGGAAGTGCGTTTTTATGCCGTGGCTTTTGTGCTGGCGAGTTGCGTGATGACAGGCATGGCGATGCTCGACCCGTTGGCATTCACCCAATGGCATGTCGATGGCCTGGCAGTAATGACGATGTGCGGCTGATGCCAGGCGCCGCCAATTTTCGATAACGGGTGAAGGTTCAACACCCGCTCATGACGTTCAGGGGTAACCAGATGTTCAAAGTAATGGCCATCAGCTTGGTGCTGGGCTGTGCGCTTCCGTTCGCAACGGCCCGGGCTGAGGTCGCCGCCACCGATAGCGGCACCGTTGCCACTGTCAGCAAACGATTGGTTTCTTTCTATAGTCAGCCCCTGCCATCCGCCGGCAAGGCGATACCAATTCGGGTTCCGGCTGTATTGTCGCTGCCGGCCAACGGTGCGGGCCCGGTACCGGCGGTGATCATCCTGCATGGCTCGGCGGGCATGGATTCGCGCGGCCCGTTGCATGGCGGCGACCTCAATGCCCGCGGCATCGCTACGCTGGAGTTGGATATGTGGGGCGCGCGCAGGCTTGCGGGCGGTGCACAAGGGCGGCCACCACGTGTGCACGATACCCTGCCGGACCTGGCAGGCGCCCTGGCTTACCTGGCCAAGCAACCCGGTGTCGATGACAAACGCGTGGGCGTGCTCGGGTTTTCCTGGGGTGGCGTACAGGCCATGCTCGCCGCCTCTGCTCCCATCAATGACGAACTGGAGAAAGCCTCAGGTGTTCGTCCCATCTCGATGGCCGCGTTCTACCCCGTGTGTTGGGGTTACAACCGTGTGCCAGGTTATACCTTCAAGCATCTGGCCCCGGCGCGCTTGCTGGTGCTGGTGGGCGAAAACGACCAGTACGACGATGACCCGCGTGCCTGTTCGTCGTTGATTTCAAACCTGCCCAGCGAAGACCAGGCGCGGGCGCAGGTGCTGGTGTACCCCGGCGCAGAGCACGGCTTCAATGGGTTGGAGGCTGCACAGGAGTATCAGGACCCGTTCCTGCACCGTGGCCAGGGAGGCGTGGGGCGTTCGGCACCTGACCCGGCAGCGCGCGACGCTTCGCGCCGGGCCGTGGTGGAGTTCTTCACCGAAAGCTTCGCCCCGACTGCGATAAGCGAGCGGTAGCAGCACAAAGATCTAGGCGCCCTCGTTAGCCAGAGCATGGCGAAACTGCAGTGGCGGCTGCGGCATTTCCTGGCGCCATGCCAGGCGAAAGGCATGGCTGCTGCCGTAGCCGCAACGCTCGGCGATCTGTTCCACGTTGAGATGGCTGCCGCGCAAAAGCTCACGGGCCAGGTCGATGCGTTGGGCGCGCAGGTAGTTCTGCAGCGTTTGGCCGGTATTATCGCGGAACAGCCGCGCCAGGTGCCGGTAGCTCACATTGAACTGGCTGGCCAGTTGTTCGAAGCTGAAGTTGGTACCCAGGTGTGCATCCATGTAGTCCTGGGCTGCATGCACCAACGGGTGGATGTGGTTGCGCGCCAGGTCTGCCGCGCGCAGTTGCACATCTTCGCCGGCGCGGCGACGGTAGATGACCAGTTCCTGCGCCACCTGGTTGGCTACTACCTTGCCAAATTGCAGGCTGACGATGTGCAGCGCCAGGTCGGTTCCGCTGGACACGCCTGCCGAGGTGAACACGCCATCATCCTCGACGAACAGGCGGTTCTCCAGCACCTTGGCTGCTGGGTAGCGCGTTCGCAGCAAGTCGACGTAACGATGGTGCGTGGTGCATTGCCGGCCATCCAGCAAGCCAGCTTCGCCCAGCAGAAACGCACCGGTGCATATGGAGCACAGTTGTATATCCGGCGTTTGCCTGACCACCTGCGCCAGCCACCGGGCTGTGGCGGTCAATATCGCGGTATCGGCGGGTGTCGCAGAGAGCTTGTTGCCCACCACGAACAGCAAGTCCTGCGGTGCCAGCCGGTCAGGCAACTGGTGCAGGCCACTCAGTGTCACGCCCTGAAAACTGCTGACTTGTTGTCTGGCGGCTATGCAACGTACGTTGACCGGAGCCAGCTGGAGTTCTTCAAGGCTCGCCATGATTTGTAACGGGCCGCCGAGATCAAGGATGTGGGTGCCCGGAAGCAGCAAGAACCAGATGGTACGCATTACAGTATTCCTTACATCGCCAAGCGCCTGACCTTGAGCGGCACGTTACCAATATGGCGCAAAAAGGCAATTTGCATGAATACCAGGTGGTCAGGTGCCTTCGCCTTCTGGCAGCAGCCTTCCCAGGAGCGGTGGCACAGGCCCTGGGGCGGCAGGTTCGTCATCGAAGCCCGCGGGCACCTTGCCCCGCAGGTGCCAGGCAAAGGCGATGATTTCGGCGATGGTCAGATACAGCGCCTCCGGTATCTGGTCCCCCAGCTCCAGGCGCGCCAGCAGACGCACCAGCTCGGCATTTTCGTAGATCGGCACCTCGTGTTCCCGGGCCAATGCCAGGATGGCCTCGGCCAGCGCATCGTCACCCTTGGCGGTGAGGGTCGGAGCTTGCTGCCCGTCGTAGAACAGGGCAATCGCCTGGCGTGCAGGTTGGTGCGTCATGCGTTCTCATCCACCCAACGTTGTTCTACCCGCGTACGCGGGCCTTGTGGTGGGATACCAGGATGGCATTCCAGATCACCCACATCCAGGCCCCGCGCCAACAGGCGTTCGCGCAAGCTGCCGAGCTGGCTGTCGATCAGCCGGGCTGTCGCCTCGCGTTCCGCCCAAAGCTGGCCACCCAGGCGGCCTTGGCTCAGTTGTGCCTGGACCTGCACCGGGCCAAGGGGCGAGAGGTCGAAAGCCAGCTCGATACGCCACAGGGCTTGCAGCGGGTCGGCTGACTCCTGCTGGCGGTCGGCCTGCTGTTGTGGCGTTTCCTCGCGCTGCAGCTTGACCTGCAACGGGATGAACTCCTGGCCGTGACGGATCGGCACTTCGGTTTGCCAGGTGGTCTGCAGGTTGCCGTTTTCCAGGGTACCGGTTTGTTGCAGGCTGCTCATGGCATGGCTTTGCAGGCGCGATACGGCAGCGGCGGCCAGGCGTAGCAATTGTTGCAGGTCGCCTTCGTCCTCCATGGCCTTGAGCAGGCGCGACGGCAGCGGGAATGCGCCCGGCTGCGGCTTGGGGCTGACCCGTTCGAGCATGCCCAGCGCGCTGCGGGCCAGGACCGGCATGGTAACGGCCAGGCTGGCGGGCGCCAGGTTGGGCGCCCCGGGTACGCTTGCCGGCGTGATGGTGATCAGCCGCAGCAAGTGGGCCTTGAGGTCGGTGGCGACGCTGGCCGGGAAACCGCCCAGCAGTTTGGCTTCGAGAAAGGCACCGCTGTTGTTCAGGGCCTGCGCCACTGCCTTGGCATCACCCAGTTGCCGGGCTTCTGGCAGGCTCGCCAGCAGGCGTTCGGCGCTGGCTCGCAATTCGCCATCGGCGCCCGGGTCGCGGGCCACCTGTTGCAGGGCATTGAGCAGGCCGGGCAGCGAAGCCTGGCGGTTTTGTTGGGTCAGCAGCTGCTGGGCAATGCTGAGCTGGTCCTGGCGGCCGCTGAGCGGTACGAAACGCAGCGACTGGTCGCCCTGCACCAGCGCGCTGAGCAGGCTGCCAACGGCCAGCGGGCGCGGGCTGTCCACGCTCAGGGTAGCGCCGGCCTGGGCGCTGTTGAGCAGGCTGACCAGCGCCCGGTAGACGGCTGGCTGGCCGGGCGCCTGGGCCAGCGCCTGGTTGGTCAGGACCTTGCCCTGCAGCAGGGTGCCGACCGGCACTTTGCTGGTGTCCAGGCGGGTGAGGGTGGCGACCTGGCTGGCGCTGGCCTGCTGCAGCATGATCGCCAGGCGGTTGCTTTCGGTCTGGCTGACCGTGACCTGGCTGCCCTGGGGCAGGGGCTGGCTGGCGCTGGCTTGCAGCTGGGTCTGGGTGCCGTTGGCCTGCATCAGCCGCAGCACCAGCTGAAAATCCTGGCCCACCTGGCGCAACGACATGACTTCGGCCTGGGCGGTCTCGCCGGGGGCCATCAAGCCGGGTTGCGGTTGTGTCAGGCGCAGCAGTTCGCCGGTCATGCCCGCCTTGATGGCCTGGGGGCTGATTGCGGTTTGTGCGCCGAGACTATTGATTTCAGTCATGATTGTATACAACCTGTCGAACCCGCCCTCTTGGCAGCGCGGCGGCGCGTGTAATAATGCCGACCGTCCGTCGTTGCCAGTATAACGGCAGCGAGGGGGGCGACTTGAGATACAGGGCTCCAGGGCCGTGTCGCCTGCTTCGCGGGTGAACCCGCTCCTACAAGGGGTTGCGCAGCTTTCAAGCCTTGCGTGAAACCTTGTGGGAGCGGGCGTGCCCGCGAAGCAGGCGACACCGCTCCGGAGCCCTACAAAGATAAGGCGAAACCGTGACCCTTCACCTCCAAGCCGCGGGCCTGGCCTGCGAGCGCGACTGGCGCCTGCTGTTCGAGCACCTCGCTTTCGAGCTGCGGCCCGGCGACATGCTGCAGATCAGCGGCCCCAACGGCAGCGGCAAGACCAGCCTGCTGCGCTTGCTGGCCGGCCTGATGCAGCCGACGGCCGGGCAGATCCTGCTGGGTGGCAAGCCACTGGCCGAGCAGCGCCACGCCCTGGCCAGCATCCTGTTGTGGATCGGCCATGCAGCGGGCATCAAGGACCTGCTCACCGCCGAGGAGAACCTCACCTGGCTGTGCGCCCTGCACCAGCCGGCCAGCCGCGAGGCGATCTGGGCGGCACTGGCGGCCGTCGGCCTGCGTGGTTTCGAAGACGTGCCCTGCCACACCCTGTCTGCCGGCCAGCAGCGCCGCGTGGCCCTGGCCCGGCTGTACCTGGCCAGCCCGCCGCTGTGGATCCTCGACGAACCCTTCACCGCCCTCGACAAGCAGGGCGTGGCGCAGCTCGAGGCGCACCTGGCGGCCCACTGCGAGCAGGGCGGCACCGTAGTGCTGACCACCCACCACACGCTGGAACGCAAGCCCTCCGGTTACCGTGAACTGAACCTGGGGCAATGGGCGGCATGAGCGTATTCATCCTGTTGTTGCGCCGCGAAGCGCGCCTGCTGTTCCGCCGCCCGGCCGAGCTGGCCAACCCGTTGGTATTCTTCGCCATCGTGGTTGCGCTGTTCCCGCTGGCAGTCGGCCCGGAAAGCCAATTGTTGCAAACCTTGTCGCCAGGCTTGGTCTGGGTGGCGGCACTGCTGGCGGTGCTGTTGTCGCTGGACGGCCTGTTCCGCAGCGATTTCGAGGACGGCTCGCTGGAACAGTGGGTGCTGTCGCCGCACCCGTTGGCGCTGCTGGTGCTGGCCAAGGTGCTGGCACACTGGATCTTTTCCGGGCTGGCGCTGGTATTGTTGGCGCCGCTGCTGGCGCTGATGCTGGGGCTGCCTAGCCATTGCCTGCCGGTGCTGCTCGGTTCGCTGCTGCTGGGTACGCCGGTGCTGAGCCTTTTGGGCGCGGTGGGCGCGGCGCTGACAGTCGGTCTGAAACGCGGCGGTTTGCTGCTGGCATTGCTGATTCTGCCGTTGTATATCCCTGTATTGATCCTGGGCAGTGGTGCGTTGCAAGCGGCGTTGCAGAATATGCCGGCAACCGGCCACTTACTCTGGCTCGCCAGCCTGACGGCCCTGGCCGTGACCCTGGCACCCTTTGCGATAGCGGCCGGCCTGAAGATCAGCGTCGGCGAATAACGAGTCCCGGGCTTCCAAGCCCGGCCAATACCCTGGATGTACCCTGATGAAAATAAGCTGGACGTGGTTCCACAAGCTGGGCTCCCCCAAATGGTTCTATGCCATCAGCGGCCGCATGCTGCCGTGGCTTGCCGGCGCTGCCGTGCTCCTGCTGCTGGTCGGCATCACCTGGGGCCTGGCCTTCGCCCCCCAGGACTACCAGCAAGGCAACAGCTTCCGCATCATCTACATCCACGTACCGGCGGCGATGCTGGCGCAGTCCTGCTACGTGCTGCTGGCAGTGGCCGGGGTGGTGGGGCTGGTATGGAAGATGAAACTGGCCGACGTCGCCTTGCAATGCGCCGCCCCCATCGGTGCCTGGATGACCGCCGTGGCACTGGTCACCGGGGCCATCTGGGGCAAGCCCACCTGGGGAAGCTGGTGGGTCTGGGATGCCCGGCTGACGTCCATGCTCATCCTGTTGTTCCTGTACTTCGGCATTATTGCGCTGGGCCAGGCAATCAGTAATCGTGACAGTGCAGCCAAGGCCTGTGCGGTACTGGCGATCGTCGGCGTGGTGAACATCCCGATCATCAAGTACTCGGTGGAGTGGTGGAACACCCTGCACCAGGGCGCCACCTTCACCCTCACCGAAAAGCCGGCGATGCCCGCAGAAATGTGGTTGCCGCTGCTGTGCACGGCGCTGGGCTTCTACTGCTTCTTCGGCGCGGTGCTGTTGCTGCGCATGCGCCTTGAAGTACTCAAGCGCGAAGCGCGCGCCAGTTGGGTCAAGGATGAAGTATTGAACAGCCTGGGGCGGAGGGCCGCACAATGAGTTTCGCCACCTTCGGTGACTTTCTCGCCATGGGCCACCATGGCCTGTACGTGTGGACGGCCTATGGCATCTGCCTGGCGGTGCTGGCGCTGAATGTCGCCACGCCCGTGCTGGCCCGCCGTCGCTACCTGCAAGATGAGGCGCGCCGTTTGCGCCGGGAGAACAACCAGTGAATCCGCAGCGCAAGAAACGCCTGTTGCTCATCGTCGGCCTGCTGGTCGGCGTCGGGGTTGCCGTCGGCTTTGCCTTGAGCGCATTGCAGCAGAACATCAACCTGTTCTACACACCGACCCAGATCGCCAACGGCGAAGCGCCGCTGGACACCCGCATCCGCGCCGGCGGCATGGTCGAGAAAGGTTCGGTACAGCGTTCGTCCGATTCGCTGGACGTGCGTTTCGTGGTCACCGACTTCAACAAGTCGGTGCCGATCACCTACCGTGGCATCCTCCCCGACCTGTTCCGCGAAGGGCAGGGCATCGTCGCCCTCGGCAAGCTCAACGCCGATGGCGTGGTGGTGGCCGATGAAGTACTGGCCAAGCACGACGAGAAGTACATGCCGCCCGAGGTTACCAAGGCCCTGAAGGAAAGCGGCCAGGCCGCCACCGGCGGGGAGGCCAGGCCATGAACGCGGCGCTGGTGATCCCCGAACTCGGCCAGCTGGCGATGATCCTGGCCATCTGCTTTGCTGCCGTGCAGGCCAGCGTGCCGCTGCTCGGCGCCTGGCGTGGCGACAGCCTGTGGATGAGCCTGGCGCGACCGGCTGCCTGGGGGCAGTTCGCCTTCCTGGCCTTTGCCTTCGCCTGCCTGACCCATGCCTTCATGACCGACAACTTCTCGGTCGCCTATGTGGCCAGCAACTCCAACAGCGCCTTGCCCTGGTACTACAAGTTCAGTGCCGTGTGGGGGGCGCACGAAGGTTCGCTGCTGCTGTGGGCGCTGATCCTCGGCGGCTGGACCTTCGCCGTGTCGGTGTTCTCGCGGCAGTTGCCGCAGGTGATGCTGGCCCGCGTGCTTGCGGTAATGGGCATGATCAGCGTGGGCTTCCTGAGCTTCCTGATCATCACTTCCAACCCGTTCCAGCGCCTGCTGCCGCAGGTGCCGACCGATGGCCGCGACCTCAACCCGCTGTTGCAGGACTTTGGCCTGATCGTCCACCCGCCGATGCTGTACATGGGCTACGTCGGGTTCTCGGTGGCCTTCGCCTTCGCCATCGCCGCCTTGCTCGGTGGCCGCCTGGACGCCGCCTGGGCGCGCTGGTCGCGGCCCTGGACCATCGTTGCCTGGGCCTTCCTCGGTGTCGGCATTACCCTGGGTTCGTGGTGGGCCTACTATGAACTGGGCTGGGGTGGCTGGTGGTTCTGGGACCCGGTGGAAAACGCCTCGTTCATGCCTTGGCTGGTGGGTACGGCGCTGATCCACTCGCTGGCGGTGACCGAAAAGCGCGGGGTATTCAAGAGCTGGACCGTGCTGCTGGCGATTGCCGCGTTCTCGCTGAGCCTGCTGGGTACCTTCCTGGTGCGCTCCGGTGTCCTGACCTCGGTGCATGCGTTTGCCGCCGACCCGTCGCGGGGCATTTTCATCCTGATCTTCCTGCTGTTCGTGGTCGGTGGTTCGCTCACTCTGTTCGCCTTGCGCGCACCGGTGGTCAAGAGTCAGGTCGGCTTTGCCCTGTGGTCGCGCGAGACGCTGCTGCTGGCCAACAACCTGGTGCTGGTAGTGGCGGCCTCGATGATTCTGCTCGGCACCCTCTACCCGCTGGTGCTCGATGCGTTGACCGGTGCCAAGCTGTCGGTCGGCCCACCGTATTTCGATGCCTTGTTCCTGCCGCTGATGGCACTGCTGATGGTGGTGCTGGGCGTGGGCGTGGTGGTGCGCTGGAAAGACACCCCCGGCAAATGGCTGGCCAGCATGATGACCCCGGTGCTGCTCGGCAGCGCCATCCTCGCGCCGGTGGCAGGCTTTATCGTCGACGACTTCGACTGGCCGACCCTGACCGCCTTCGCCCTGGCCGCCTGGGTGGTGCTTGGCGGGCTGCGCGACATTCTCGACAAGACCCGTCACAAAGGCCTGCTCAAGGGCCTGCCTGGCCTGGGTCGCAGCTACTGGGGCATGCAGCTGGCGCACCTGGGCCTGGCGGTGTGCGCGCTGGGCGTGGTGCTGTCGAGCAACAACAGCGCTGAACGCGACCTGCGCATGGCTCCGGGCGAGAGCGTGGAGCTGGGCGGCTACCACTTCCTGTTCCAGGGGGCCAGGCATTTCGAAGGGCCGAACTTCATCTCCGACAAGGGCACCGTGGTGGTCAGCCGCGATGGCCGTGAAGTGACCACCCTGCACCCGGAGAAGCGCCTGTACACCGTGCAGCAGTCGATGATGACCGAAGCCGGCATCGACGCCGGCTTTACCCGCGACCTGTACGTCGCCCTCGGCGAGCCGCTGGAGAACGGCGCCTGGGCAGTACGCGTGCATATCAAGCCTTACGTCCGCTGGATCTGGCTGGGCGGTCTGCTGACCGGCCTGGGCGGGTTGCTGGCGGCCCTCGACCGGCGCTATCGCGTCAAGGTCAAGACCCGGGTGCGTGATGCCCTGGGCGTGTCTGGAGCAGCTGCATGAAGCGTTGGATCATGGTAGTCCCCCTGGCGGTATTCCTGCTGGTGGCGGTGTTCCTCTACAAAGGGCTGTTCCTCAAGCCCGACGAGCTGCCCTCGGCAATGATCGGCAAGCCGTTCCCGGCGTTTTCCCTGGCCTCGACCCAGGGCGACCGTACCCTGACCGAGGCCGACTTGCGGGGCCGCCCGGCACTGGTCAACGTGTGGGCCACCTGGTGCCCGTCGTGCAAGGTAGAGCACCCGTACCTGAACCAGCTGGCCCAGCAGGGTGTGGTGATCCACGGCGTCAACTACAAGGACGACAATGCGGCGGCCCTGAAGTGGCTGGCCGAGTTCCACAACCCGTACCAGCTGGACATTCGTGACGAGCAGGGCAGCCTGGGCCTGGACCTGGGCGTGTATGGCGCGCCGGAAACCTTCCTGATCGATGCCAAGGGCATCATCCGCTACAAGCACGTGGGCGTGGTCGATGCCACGGTCTGGCGTGAGCAGCTGGCGCCGCTGTACCAGGGCCTGGTCGATGAGGCCAGGCCATGAAGCGGGGGCTGGCAGCTGCGGTGCTGGGGCTCTTCATGGGGTTGAGCCTGGCAGGCGTGGCCAAGGCGGCCATCGACACCTACCAGTTCCGCGACGATGCCGAGCGTGAGCGCTACCAGCAGCTGACCAAAGAGCTGCGCTGCCCCAAGTGCCAGAACCAGGACATCGCCGACTCCAACGCGCCGATTGCCGCCGACCTGCGTCGGGAAATCTTCCGCATGCTCGGCGAGGGCAAGAGCAACCAGCAGATCGTCGACTTCATGGTCGACCGCTATGGCGACTTCGTGCGCTACAAGCCGGCGCTCAGCGGGCGTACCTGGCTGCTGTGGTTCGGCCCGGGGATTTTGCTGGCTGGTGGTTTCGTGGTGCTGGCGCTGATCGTGCGCCGGCGCCGCAGTGCGGCCGTGCAGGGCGCCAATGAGTTGTCCGCCGAAGAACGCGAGCGTCTCGCCAAATTGCTGGAAAAAGAACAGACCCATGATTGAATTCTGGCTTAGCGCGGGCCTGCTGCTGCTCGCTGCCCTCAGCTTCCTGCTGATCCCGATCCTGCGTGGCCGTGGCCGCCAGCAGGAAGAAGACCGCACCGCCCTGAACGTGGCCCTGTACCAGGAACGCGTCGCCGAACTGGCTGCCCAGCAGGCCGCCGGTGTGCTCGATGAGGCGCAAATGGCCAAAGGCCGTGACGAGGCCGCCCGTGAGCTGCTGGCGGATACCGAAGGTGCCGAGGCCCCGCGTCAGGGCCACTTGGGCAAGGCCCTGCCGTTGCTGGCGGCGCTGCTGGTGCCGCTGCTGGCATTGGGGCTGTACCTGCATTTCGGCGCGGCCGACAAGGTTGAGCTGACCCAGGAGTTTGCCGAAGCGCCCAAATCGATGGAAGAAATGACTGCCCGCCTGGAGCGGGTGGTGCAGGCCCAGCCGGATTCGGCCGAGGCCGTGTACTTCCTGGGCCGAGCCTACATGGCCGAGCAGCGCCCCGCCGATGCCGCGCGTACATTCGAGCGCGCCGTGGCCCTGGCCGGTCGCCAGCCCGAATTGCTCGGGCAATGGGCACAGGCGCTGTACTTCGCTGCCGACAAGAAATGGAGCCCGCAGCTGCAGGCGCTGACTGACGAGGCGCTGAAAGCCGACCCCAACGAAGTGACCAGCCTGGGCCTGCGTGGTATCGCTGCCTTCGAGGGCGAGCGTTACCAGGAAGCCATCGATTACTGGAAGCGCCTGCTGGCGCAACTGCCGGAAGGTGATACCTCGCGTGCGGCGCTACAGGGCGGTATCGACCGCGCTGCCGAGCGCCTGGGCGGTTCGCCGGGGCAGGCTGCGGCGCCCGTGGCGGCTCGCTTGAAGGTGCGCGTGGAACTGGCTGCGGCCTTGAAGGACAAGGTCAAGCCGGACGACACGGTATTCATCTTCGCCCGCGCCAGCAATGGCCCACCCATGCCGCTGGCGGCCAAGCGGGTGACTGTGGCGCAGTTGCCGATCGAGGTGGAACTGTCCGATGCTGACGCCATGATGCCGCAGATGAAACTGTCGGACTTTGCCGAAGTCCAACTCGTTGCACGTGTATCACGCGCTGGCCAGCCAACCCATGGCGAGTGGATTGGCCAGGGCACGCCATTGCCCAGCGCCACCCAGGCCATCCAGCACCTGACCATCGACAGCCCCGACCCGTAAGAGAGCAATGCCATGCACAGCATCGTCCGCCTGACCCTGATCACCCTGGCCCTGGGTTTGTCTGCGTGTACGGTGCATGAGCCGTACGAGCAGCCCGAACCACCGATCGAGCGCCTGCCGCCGCCGGGGCCGGCGGTCAAGCCCTTGCCGGACAGGCAGCCGGCCCCCGCGCCGAGCAAGCCTGCGGCCACGCCCAAGCCGATGCCACGCACCTCGGCCAGCTTCGCGCCGCCGCCTGGCGGGGCGAGCCATTGGGACCCGAAGCTGGGTGTGTATGTGCTGGAGAAGAAGCCCAATACCTTCTACCGCCAGCGGACCTACTACCGCTTCAACAACGGCTGGAGCTGGTCGCTGAGCCCGGATGGACCGTGGCAGGAGACTGACAGCAGCGGTGTGCCGGGTGGTCTGGGGCGTGCGTTCGCCCAATAATTGCAAGGTTGCCGTTGCCGTTGCCGTTGCCGTTGCTTTTGCTTTTGCTTTTAAGCGCGCGGTAGTCCAGGCGCCACCGATTGCGACTTCAGGAGGCCGAGCGAAGGGACTGCGGAGGGAGGTGACGGGCATGGATGCCCGTCAAGCGCTGAGGCCCCATGGATGGGGCCTGCAGCGCGTACTCCCGGGAGCAGGCCCGTAGCGAGGGAACCCCGGAGCGCAGCGTAGGGGCCGGATGATAGGAGCCAGCGTTTTTTGGTTACTTTTTGTCGCGTTTGACAAAAAGTGACCCGCCGTAAGGGCGGAAAGGTGAATAAGCGCCACCTTCGAAAATGAATGTTAACCTTGTTGTTGATGCCCACGCTTGAAAGCGGAGAGCGGAGAGCGGAGAGCGAAGAGCGAAGAGCGGAAAAGTACTGGTCTTGATCTCGCGCATAGTCCATTTACGATGGCGACGCATACTCACCTTTTCGCCCTTACGGCGAGTCACTTTTTGCCAAACGCGGCAAAAAGTAACCAAAAAACGCTGCGCTCCCATCATCCGGCCCCTCCGCTGCGCTCCGGGGTTCCCTCGCGCCGGTCTTGCTCCCGGGAGTACGCGCTGCAGGCCCCATCCATGGGGCCTCAGCGCTTGACGGGCATCCATGCCCGTCACCTCCCTCCGCAAGACCTCTGCTCGGCCTCCTGAAGTCGCGAAGATCAAGATCAAGATCAAGATCAAGATCAAGATCAAGATCAAGATCAAGATCAAGATCAAGATCAAGATCAAGATCAAGAGCAAGAGCAAGAGCAAGAGCAAGAGCAAGAGCAAGAGCAGAGCAGAGCAGAGCAGAGCTAAGCAGAACAGTGCAGTTTCACCTCTTTATTTCGGTTGACTGTACTGGCCGGTGACTCCGCATAATGTCGCCTCGAACTGACCCGGAGGTGGCATGCACAAGACAGTCCTGGTGCTGGTGGAAACCGTCGATGATTACCTGCCCATGCTGGAGCAGGCCGGCTACCGTTTGATCCGTGCCCCTTCGCCGCAACTGCGGGCCGAGGCCATCCAGCGCCATGCCCATGAAGTAGATGCTGTGCTCACCCGCGGCCCGCTGGGCCTGACTGCCAGCGAAATCGACACGCTGTCCAAACTGCAGATCATCTGCGTGATCGGTGCTGGCTACGAACAGGTTGACCTGGCCGCGGCCGCTGCGCGCGGCATCACTGTCACCAACGGCGCCGGGGCCAATGCCGAAGCGGTCGCCGACCACACCCTCGCCCTGCTGCTGGCGCTGTTGCGCGACATTCCCCGCGCCGATGCCAGTACCCGCCGGGGCGAATGGAACCGGGTGATCAGCCCCTCGGTGAGTGGCAAGCGCCTTGGCATTCTCGGCCTTGGTGCGGTGGGCCTGGCCATCGCCAGGCGCGCCCATCTGGGCTTCGCCATGCCCGTCAGCTACCACAGCCGCACGCCGCGCCAGGATGTGCCCTACACCTGGTACGACAGCCCGCAGCACCTGGCCGACGCCGTCGACATCCTGGTGGTGGCAACCCCCGGGGGAGCCAACACTCGTCACCTGGTCGATGCACAGGTGCTCGAGGCCCTGGGGGCCGAGGGCTACCTGGTGAATATCGCCCGAGCCAGCGTGGTCGACACCCAGGCCCTGGTGGCCGCGCTGCAGCATGGCCAGCTGGCTGGTGCGGCACTGGATGTGTTCGACGACGAGCCGGCTGTACCCGATGCTCTCAAGGCCCTTGGCAACACCGTGCTCACCCCCCACGTGGCCGGCCAGTCGCCGGAGGCGGCGCGCGATACGGTGACCCTGGTGCTGCGCAACCTGCAGGCGTTCTTTGCCGGCGAAGCCGTATTGACTCCGGTACGCCAGTAACCCTTTTCATACATCTGCCTGGCAGCGATCGGGCAACAAGGAGTGTGTGCATGCAACTTGAAATCTTCCAGGTCGATGCGTTTTCCGCCGAGCCGTTCGGGGGCAACCCGGCGGCAGTGATCCCACTGCAAAGCTGGCTGCCGGACGACGTGCTGCAGCGCATTGCCGAAGAGAACAACCTCTCGGAAACCGCCTACTTCGTGCGCAACGGCGAAACCTTCGACCTGCGCTGGTTCACCCCGACCGTGGAAGTCGACCTGTGCGGCCATGCCACCCTGGCCTCGGCCTATGTGCTGTTCGAACAGCTGGGCGAGCAGGCGCAGGTGCTGCGTTTCAACACCCGCAGTGGCGAGCTGCGGGTCAGCCGCAACGCTGACGGGCTGCTGGCCATGGACTTCCCGGCCAAGCAGCCGGTCGCCGTGGACATGCTGCCGGGCCTGTTGCAGGCGCTGGGCCTGGGCCAGGCACAGGCGCTGTACCGCAGTGACGACTATGTGGTGGTGATCGATGACGCCCTGTTGCTCGACACCCTGAAGCCGGATTTCGTTGCGCTGTTGGCCTTCGATGTGCGCGGTATCGCCGTTACCGCGGCAGGCCGTGGCTTTGATTTCGTCACCCGCTGGTTCGGCCCGCGGGTCGGCGTGAACGAAGACCCGGTGACTGGCTCGGCGCACACCTCGCTGGCGCCGATATGGGCCGAGCGTCTGGGTAGGAACGTGCTGAGCTGCGAGCAGGGTGGGGTGCGCAAAGGGCAGCTGCAGTGCGAAGTGCCGGGTAACGGCCGGGTGATCATCAGCGGGCGGGCGGCGTTGTACCTGCGCGGTACGGTGTACATCTGACCTTGGGCAACTGTCTTTTGCTGCCTGTGCCTGCCTCATCGCCGGCAAGCCAGCTCCAACAGGTACTGCACTGGCCTTAGAACGGCGCGGTCGGGGTGGGAGCCGGCTTGCCGGCGATGAGACCGGTACAGGCATCTATACTTGCTGGCCCATCTTCCGCTCAAGGAGCCAGCCATGGCCCTGGAAAAACACGGCACCTGCCTGTGCGGCGCCACCCGGCTCAAGGTCACCGTCGACAATACCCATATCAGCGCCTGCCACTGCAGCATGTGCCGCAAATGGACCGGCGGCCCATTGCTGGTGGTGCATTGCAGCCAGCCACCGGTGATCGAAGGGCGCGCGCCCAGCATCTATGAGTCTTCCGATTGGGCCCAGCGCGGCTTCTGCGGCCAGTGCGGCACGCACCTGTACTACCGGCTCAAGGCCAATGACTTCCACGCCGTGCCGGTCGGCCTGCTCGACGGCGACCAGGAATGGCATTTTGACTTGCAGATCTTCGTCGAACAGAAACCCGCCTGGTATTGCTTCGCCAACCAGACCAAGGAACTGACTGGCCAGGAAGCCTTCGAGCAGCTCGGCTGATTCAGGCGGCGTGCTGTGATCGATGCGCCAGCACGAAACGCCACGCGAACTTGCCAAACCGTTGCATTCCTGAGAAAAGGGCGGCTTTGTTTCCAGCGTTGGAGTATGCCCCGTGAGCCAAGAACTGCAGATCATCGACCTTGTGGAGGGGGATGGCAAAGCCGCCGTCAAAGGCGCCCTGATCACCACCCAGTACACCGGCTGGCTGGCCGACGGCAGCGAGTTCGACTCGTCCTGGTCGCGCGGCAAGCCGTTCCAGTGCGTGATCGGCACTGGTCGGGTAATCAAGGGGTGGGATCAAGGCCTGATGGGTATGCGCGTTGGCGGCAAGCGCAAGTTGCTGGTACCGGCGCACCTGGGCTATGGCGAACGCAGCGTGGGGGCGATTCCGCCGAATTCGGATTTGACCTTCGAGATCGAATTGCTGGAAGTGCTGACACGGGATGATTGAGGAAAAGGACTACACGCGCTGTCGGCCAGTGTCTGATTGAGGTGCCTCCCGGGTACGGCTAACCTTGCAGACTCACTGAGTGAAGAGGGTAGCCTATCCATGAAATCGCATTTTTCCTCACGGGTGGTACGCAAAGCGAACGCGCTGTTGGTGGCATCAGGCGCGCGAATGGAAATCTCGTTACCACGCGAACTGGCGAGTGTGGTTACCAACTCCCGAAAGACCCGTTCGGAACTGAAGGCAGCATTCGAGGCTGCGTATTCCCGCCTGCGCAAAGGGTAAGAGCCATATGGTCGGGTGTGGCACAAAGTCTCGTGGGCTCGATTCTCTTCGTGTTCTTGCTGGGCTTTCTGGTGTTCTTCACCTGGAGTCTGAATCAAGGCCCAAAGCAGGTTATCGAGCAGGTATTTGATGTAACCATTCTCGACTCTGTCTCTATGGAACAAGCAGCTGGGCCACCGTAACGGTAATCAGCGAGAGCAACGAGTAACGAACGGACACATTTCAGCAACACCCATCCTCTAATCTAAGCCTTGCCTAGGGAACGGCATCCACCTCCAGGGAGGAACCAAACGGGTTCAGGGCACTCTCACCCTCACTCGTTGCCAAGGATGGCATTCACTACAAGGATGCCCCGCGGTGCTGTTGGCGGGGTGATGTGGCGGGTCTACCCGATTCTTTCTGCCACATGGGCCTGTTTTGATGAAGTTGCCAACATTCTTCCGCCGTCGTCGTCACTGGTTGCTGAGCCTGACGCTTACAGCCATAGCCGTACCGCTGGCGCTGGAAGCAGTCGAAAGCCGGGCGCAACCGGTGGATGGCACCCAGACCCTTGTGTTCCTGCGCCACGCCGAGAAGCCGGGCGAGGGGCTGGGCCAGTTGAACTGCCAGGGCCTCAACCGTGCGCTGGACCTGGCTACCCTGCTCCCCGAGCGCTTTGGCAAGGCCGACTACGTGTTCGCTGCCAACCCCTCGCGGCATGTCGAGGAAGGCAGCAAGGACCAAAGCTACAGCTACATTCGCCCGCTGATGACCATCAGCCCCAGCGCCATTCGCCTGGGCCTGCCGGTAAACATCGACTATGGCGCCAACGACACCGACGCGCTGGCCGAAGAGCTGCTGCGCGACAAGTACCGTAACGCGACCGTGTACACCGCCTGGTCGCATGGCTACCTCCCTGACCTGATCAATGCCGTGGCTGGCAAGGCCCTCGGTGAAAAGCGGGTGATCACCGAGGACTGGAGCGGCGACGACTTCGACACCCTCTACGTCCTGACCCTGACCTGGCACGACGGCAAGGCCAGCCTGCTCAGCCGCAACGTGCGTCAGGGCCTGAATGATGGTGCGCATAGTTGCCCGACCTGATCCGCTGGTGATGGTTTGCCTGTACCGGCCTCTTCGCGGGCTTGCCCGCTCCCACAGGTACAGCGCAGCCCTTGAGAGCGGTGGGGGCCTGTGGGAGCGGGCAAGCCCGCGAAAGGGCCGGCACAGGCAAATAGAAGGTTAGCGCCCGAACCGCATCGGCCAACCCACCACTTTCTTCACCCGTGGCGTGGCATAGGTACGGACCTTGGAGGTACTCAAGCCCATGCGCACCAGCGATTCGGCCATGGTCACCGCCGCACTCACACCATCCACCACCGGCACGCCGGTGCGCTGGCGGATCTGCTCGTCCAAACCGGCCATGCCGCCGCAACCCAGGCAGATCACCTCGGCCTTGTCGTCACGCACGGCGCGTTCCGCCTGCTCGACAATCGCCTCCACGGCGCGCTGTGGGTCGGCTTCAAGCTCCAGCACCGCCAGCCCGCTGGCCCGCACCGATGCGCAGCGGTCATACAGGCCGGAGAGCTTCAGGCGGTCTTCGATCAGCGGCACGGTGCGGTCCAGGGTGGTCACCACCGAGTAGGCATGGCCCAGGTACATCGCCGTGCTGGCGGCTGCATCGGTGATGTCCACCACCGGCACGTTCAGCAGTTCCTGCAAGCCTTCGCGGCCATGTTCGCCGTAACCCGCCTGTATCACGGCATCATAAGGGCCTTCGTAGGCCAGTACCCGGTCCATCACCGCGATGGCGGCCAGGTAGCTTTCGAAGTTGCCTTCCACCGACTCGGCACCGAACCATGGGGTGAGGCCGATGATTTCCGTGCCGGGCGCTGCCACCGCACGGGCCTGTTCGGCAATGGCTTCGGTGATGGCTTCGGTGGTGTTGACGTTGGCGATCAGAATGCGCATGGGTAGTCCTCCCTGGTCAATGGCTGCTGTGGTCCACGGCGATGCATTCGCCGCTGACGTCCTGGTATTGGTGTTTGCGTGGGGCGATCAGCAGGTAAAGTGCGGCGGCGATGCCGGCACCGATCAGCCAGGAGAATGGCGCCACGCCATGGAAGTTGGGCACCAGGGCCAGGACGATGGCCAGCAGGGCGGCCGGCACGAAGGCGGCCACGGCGCGCAGGTTGATGCCCTTGGTGTAGTGGTAGGCGCCAGCCGGGTCTTCGCTGTACAGCTGCGGCACGTTGATGCAGCCTTTGCGCAGCAACCAGTAGTCGGACATGATCACCCCGTACAGCGGGCCGAGCAGGGCACCCAGGCCGGACAGGAAATACACGATCACCAGTGGGCTGTTGTACAGGTTCCACGGCAGGATCAGCACCGCCAGGGTGGCGCTGATCAGCCCGGCGCGGCGGAAGTTCAGGTGACGCGGTGCCAGGTTGCTGAGGACGAAGGCCGGGGCGACGAAGTTGGCCATGATGTTCACCGCCACCGTCACGATCAGGAAGGCCAGGCAGCCCAGTACCAGGAACGCTGTACTTGGGATGGCCGCGACGATCTGGGTCGGGCTGTCGATGATCTGGCCGTTGATCTGGAACTGCGCGCCGCACAGCACCACGGTGATCACGGCGAACACCAGGATGTTCACCGGCAGGCCCCAGAAGTTGCCGACGCGGATGGTCTTGCGGCATGGCGAGGAGCGGGCGAAGTCACAGAAGTTCAGCACCAGGGTGCCGTAGATCGCCAGCCACAGCGCGCCGCCGGCAAATATGTTGCGCCACATCTCGTAGCCGGCCAGCGGTTCGGCCACCGACCAGGCGATGCGGGCGTCGGCCTTGAAGTACATGAACACCGCCAGGGCGGCGACGGTCAGCAGGATCACCGGGCCGGCAAAGGCCTCGTAGCGGCGCACCATCTCCATGCCATAGGCCAGGATCACCAGCTGCACCAGCCAGATCGACACGAAGCACACCCAGCCCAGGCTCGACAGGCCGAGGATGCTGTCATGGTCATAGGCTGCCATCTGCGGCCATACAGCGGTGAGCAGCACGCGCAGCACCACCGAAGCCAGGTAGGTCTGGATGCCGAACCAGGCGATGGCGATGACCGCACGAATCAACGCCGGAATCTGCGCGCCGTGGATGCCGAAGGCGATGCGGCTGATGACCGGGAATGGTACGCCGGTCTTCTGCCCCATGTAGCCGGACAGGTTCATGAAGAAGTACACCAGCGCCGCGCCGATGGCCAGCGACAGCAGGATCTGCCAGCCACCCAGGCCGAGGGCGAACAAGCCCATGGCGAACGAGTAGTTGGCGATGTTGTGCACATCATTGGTCCACAGCGCAAAGATGCTGTAGCCGCCCCAGCGGCGACCTTCGATGCGCGTCGGCGCGAGGTCGCGGTTATGCAGGCGCGGGCTCAGGGCGAGTTCCGGCTGGCTGCCGGCGAGAGTGGACGCGGGGTGGGTGCTGGCGACGGATAGTTCAGGGGCAAGGTCGAAGCTGGTACTCATTCCGGCGGGCTCCTGATGCACGTGGACTGCGATGAGCGGGCATGCGCACGGGCTCGCCATCTCGTCGGTGCAGCGTTGGCATCTCAGGGTTTGGGGCGCGGCGGCCGATGTTGGGTCGGCGTCGCGGGTTCTTGTGTATTTATGTTTTGCTTGGTTTGTATACAAAACACGAACACGCAAAAGCGAGTTCCATGCCAAGGAAAAAGCAAACTTCAGTTGGCCATCATTTTGAACTTACCTTGTTGAGTTGTAAGTTCATGAAATGAAGAGAGTATAAGTTGACCAAATGAACAGATTTAAATTTCCCGAAGGTAATTTTGTTGATCGTTTGGTCAGAATAATTTGTGGGAAGTGTGTAACCTATTGGGGCGCAATCTTGAAAAGTGCACACAAAAACGGCACTTAAGGTGACATTCTTGTGTACAAAAATTGGTCAACTTTTTCCTGTGCTGGCCTCTTCGCGGGTAAACCCGCACACAAGTACCCCGTAGCATTCAGGTCGGTCGAAATCCTGTGGGAGCGGGTTTACCCGCGAAGAGGCCCGCACAGGCAGATTCAATCCATCGGCGGCAACCGCCGCTTGACCGGTGTCTTCTTGATGATCGCCGTATTGGTTTCGGCCACCGTATAGAGGCGGTCGAGCAGGGTGTCCAGTTGCTCCATCGAGCGAACATGCAGGCGGGCAATGAAGCAGTCTTCGCCAATTACCTTGTCGCACTCGGTGAATTCGGGAATGGCGATGATCTGCCGTTCCACCTCCTGCAGCTTCCCGGGTAGCGGGCGGATGCGCACGATGGCCTGCAGTTGGTAGCCAAAGGCGCGTGGGTCGACCTCTACGGTGTAACCGCGCAACACGCCGCGTTCCTCCAGGCGACGCAGGCGTTCGCTGACGCTGGGTGAAGACAGCCCGCTGATCTGCGCCAGGGCCTTGAGCGAGCGGCGCGAGTCTTCCATCAGCGCGTTGATCAGCAGTTGGTCGATGGCATCGGTCATGGTCACCTCAATCAGGTTATTCGCGTTATTTGCCTTGATAGTAAAGGCAAACTGGCCAATCTTCCTTCGTTATGCGCTGGAAGGCTCGCCGACAACCTTTGCATACTGTTGCCATCGTCAACAGGAGGTTTGAGATGGACAGTTCATTGCGTCGTGGCTCGCTGGAAATGGTTGCCGCCATGCTGATTTCCGGGACCATCGGCTGGTTCGTGCTGGTATCTGGCCAGCCGGTGCTGGAGGTGGTGTTCTGGCGTTGCGTGTTCGGTGCCGTGACCTTGCTGGCGATTTGCGCGGGGTTCGGCTTTCTGCGGCCTGGCGCGATAAGCCGTACGGCGTTCCTGTTGGCGATTGCCAGCGGTGTGGCCATTGTCGGCAACAGGGTGTTGCTGTTCGCCTCCTACTCGCGGGCATCGATTGCCATCGGCACGGCGGTGTACAACGTGCAGCCGTTCATGCTGGTGGGGCTGGCGGCGGTGTTCCTGGGCGAGAAGATCACCCTGGCCAAGGTCACCTGGCTGAGCGTGGCGTTCCTCGGCATGCTGGCCATCGTCAGTGCCCATGGCGCGGGGCAGGGTGGCGGCGAGGACTATTTGCTGGGCATTGCGCTGGCGCTGGGGGCGGCCTTCCTGTATGCCATCGCGGCGTTGATCATCAAACGCCTGAGTGGCACGCCACCGCACCTGATCGCGCTGATCCAGGTGGCCACGGGTGCGCTGTTGCTGGCGCCGTGGGTCAAGCTTGGCGGGTTGCCGGGTGAAGTGCCGGCGCTGGCCAGCCTGGTGACCTTGGGCATGGTGCACACCGGCTTGATGTATGTGTTGCTGTACAGCGCCATCCAGCGCTTGCCCACGGCGTTGACCGGGGCGCTGTCGTTCATCTACCCGATTGCGGCGATTCTGGTGGACTGGGTGGCGTTCGGGCACCGGCTGGCACCGTTGCAGTGGCTGGGGGTGGCGTTGATCCTGCTGGCGGCGGCGGGGATGCAGCAGGGGTGGTGGTTCCGGCCCAGGACGATAGCGGTCAAGGGCCATTGAGGCCGCTTTGCGGCCTATCGCCGGCAAGCCAGCTCCCACTTCGACCGCATCGGGCTCGAGCCATGCGCAGTACCTATAGGAGCCTGGCTTGTCGGCGATGAGGCCAGTACAGGCAGTACAAGTTGCTCCCAGGTAATGCACAGTTCTCAAAGCTTGCGCAGGACCTGTGGGAGCTGGCTTGCCGGCGATAGGGCGCGAAGCGCCCTCTGGAGGTAGAATGCCGCTTTTGCCAGCTTGCGACCCATGATGACTTCGCCGATCCAGACTCTGGAGCAACACCTGCTCGCCGCCCTCGACCCTGCCCCGCAGGAAACCCGCCGCCTGTTCCACGGCCGCGGCCGCTGCTGGGCGGGCCTGGAGCAGGTCACCGTGGACTGGCTGCAAGGCGTGCTGTCGGTCGCCCTGTTCCGTGAGCCGCCTGACGGCCAGCTAGCCGAACTGGAATCCATGCTGCTCACGCTCGCCGAGCGTCCACAGTGGACTGGTCAAGCCATCCTTCTCCAGCATCGCTACCTGCCCGACAGCCCGGGCCAGTGGCTGCTGGGCGAACCGTGCCAGCAGCGCGAGGTGGTCGAGGATGGGCTGGCCTACCTGCTGGACCTGGGCGTGCGGCAGAACAATGGCCTGTTCCTCGACATGCGCTATGGTCGGCGCTGGGTTCGCGAGCAGGCGGCGGGCAAGCGCGTGCTGAACCTGTTTGCCTACACCTGCGGTTTCTCGGTGGCGGCGATTGCCGGTGGCGCCCAGCAGGTGGTTAACCTGGACATGGCCAAGTCGGCGTTGTCCCGGGGCCGCGACAACCACCGCCTCAATGGCCACGATGCGTCGCGGGTGGCCTACCTGGGGCACGAGCTGTTCAAGTCGTGGGGCAAGGTGCGCAAGTACGGGCCTTACGACCTGATCATCATCGACCCACCGACCTTCCAGCGCGGCAGTTTTGTGCTGACCCAGGATTACGCGAAGATTCTGCGGCGCTTGCCGGAGTTGTTGAGCGAGGGCGGGACGGTGCTGGCATGCGTGAACGACCCGGGCATCGGGCCAGAGTTTCTGATCGAGGGGATGGCGGAGCAGGCGCCGTCGCTGGCATTTGTCGAGCGGCTGGAGAACCCGCCGGAGTTTCCTGACGTGGACCCGGCGGGGGGCTTGAAGGCTCTGGTATTCCGCCAGGTCTGATGTTGCCTGTACCGGCCCTATCGCCGGCAAGCCCGCTCCCACAGGTACTGCACAGGTCTTGAGTACTGTGGAGTCCCTGTGGGAGCTGGCTTGCCGGCGATAGGGCCGGACCTGCATGCATCAATTACTGATTGTTGGTGTAGATCTGGTCAAACACCCCACCATCATTGAAGTGGGTCTTCTGCACGGTGCGCCAGTCACCAAAGGTCTTCTCCACCGACAGGAAGTCCACTTTCGGGAAGCGGTCGGTGTACTTGGCCAGTACCGTCGCATCACGCGGGCGCAGGTAGTTCTGTGCGGCGATTTCCTGTGCGGCTGGCGACCACAGGTACTTCAGGTATTCCTCGGCCGCTGCCTGGGTGCCTTTCTTCGCCACCACCTTGTCGACCACGCTGACCGGCGGCTCGGCTTCGGCCGACACGCTCGGGTAGACCACTTCGAACTGGTCGCGGCCGAACTCGCGGGCGATCATCTCGGCTTCGTTCTCGAAGGTCACCAGCACGTCGCCGATCTGGTTGGTCATGAAGGTGGTGGTGGCGGCGCGGCCACCGGTGTCCAATACCGGCGCCTGCTTGAACAGCTTGCCGACAAAGTCCTTGGCCTTGTTTTCATCACCGCCTTGCTTGAGCACATAGCCCCAGGCCGACAGGTAGGTGTAGCGGCCGTTACCCGAGGTCTTGGGGTTGGGTACGATCACCTGTACGCCATCCTTGAGCAGGTCGGGCCAGTCTTTCAGCGCCTTGGGGTTACCCTTGCGCACGATGAACACAGTGGCCGAGGTGAACGGCGCGCTGTTGTTCGGCAGGCGGGTTACCCAGTTGTCCGGCACCAGCTTGCCGTTGTCGGCCAGGGCGTTGATGTCGGTGGCCATGTTCATGGTGATGACATCGGCCGGCAGGCCATCGATCACCGCTCGCGCCTGCTTGCTCGAGCCGCCGAAGGACATCTGCACGTTGACCTTCTCGTTGTGCTCGGCTTCCCAGTGCTTCTGGAAGGCCGGGTTGTAGTCCTTGTAGAAGTCGCGCATCACGTCGTAGGAAACGTTGAGCAGGGTGGGGGCAGCCTGGGCGAAATTGCCCAGGGCAAGGCCTGCGGCGAGCAGCGAGGCGGTGAAGAGTTTTTTCACGTTGCTTCCTTGTTATCGAGAAGGTGTTGGCAGTTTGCCTGCGACTATAGCGGGTGGGTTTGTGGGGGTTAAAGAACAAAAAACACTTTGGTTATGCTTCTGCCTGTGCCGGCCCTTTCGCGGGTAAACCCGCTCCTACAGAGACAGCGCAGGGTTCGGGCCTGTGGTGATCCTGTGCGGGCGGGCTTGCCGGCGACAGGGCCGGAACAGGCGGAATCATTGTTTGGGAAACAGCACATTCCCGCACCGCGAACAGAACGCCGCGCCATGCTCATGGCTTTTCTTGCTGCAAGTCGGGCAATCATGCTGCAGCTGCTCCCCGCGCATGGCATTGGCCAGCTCGGCGGTAAAGATCCCGGTCGGTACGGCGATGATCGAATAACCGGTAATCATCACCAGCGACGACAGCACTTGCCCCAGCGGGGTCTTCGGCACGATGTCGCCGAAGCCCACCGTGGTCAGGGTAACGATGGCCCAGTAGATGCCCTTGGGAATGCTGGTAAAGCCATGCTCAGGCCCTTCGATCACATACATCAAGGTGCCGAACACCGTAACCAGGGTCGATACCGTCACCAGGAACACGATGATCTTCTGCTTGCTGCCGCGCAGCGCCTCCATCAGGTAATGGGCCTGCTTGAGGTACGGGCTGAGCTTGAGCACACGGAAGATCCGCAGCATCCGTATCACGCGGATGATCAGCAGGTACTGGGCGTCGATGTAGTACAGCGCGATGATCCCCGGCACGATCGCCAGCAGATCGACCAGGCCATAAAAGCTGAATGCGTAGCGCAAAGGCTTGGGCGAGCAGTACAGGCGGGTGAGGTACTCGGCCAGGAAGATCGCGGTAAAGCCCCACTCGATGCCGGCCAGCAGGCCGGCGTAGCCCTGGTGCACTTCGTCGATGCTGTCGAGGATGACGGTAACCAGGCTGGCCAGGATGATCAGCAGGAGGATCTTGTCGAAGCGCCGGCCGGCTACGGTGTCGGTCTGGAAGACCATTATGTAGAGGCGTTCACGCAGGGATTGTGGGGTGGACATGGGCTCGGGTTCCGCGGGTAAAAAATGCCAAGCCTAGAGGGTCTTGGTAAGTAACGGGAGTGGGGGCACATGGCAGACCTGATAGAACTGATAGTTTTCCTCAGTTACGCCAGTGGGCATCATTGGGCGCAAAATCGATCGAGTATGGAGCGAACACTATGTCCGATGTCCCGCTTTCGCTGCTGAGTCCGGGCAAGACAACTCTGCTGCAGGTTGATGAGGTTGGTAGTATCGTCGCCGAGCGAGGCTCGCGCCAAGGGGAATGGTCTTTTCTGCCCTACGGACAGCTTTCCTCGCAGCAGGCTGTCGGCGCACTGCGGTTCGTGGGGCAGTGGTTCGACCCAGTAGTACAGGGTTACTTCCTGGGCAACGGGCTCAGGTTGTATATCCCGGCCATCATGCGGTTCCTGAGCCCTGACAGCCTGAGCCCATTCGCTGCGGGCGGAGTCAATTGCTATGTGTACTGTTCTGGCGATCCCGTTAATTTTCGCGACCCTTCTGGCCGTGCCAGGACTGGCCTTACCAAGCTGTTGAAAGATTTAAAGCTGCCGAAGCGGCCGCTACGGGGTTATCTTAAACCGCTGGGTCGACCCGAGAATTTCGAGCAGAAACGTATCGTATTTCGAGCCACGAAGAATGCCGATTTCGAACAATTCGTGTTCAAAGGGGCGGCGAAGATCACCGGTGAAAAACTAGACGCCAATTATTCCGGCATGAACAGTTTCCTGGGCACCGAGCATTTTTATCGCTTCGGCGAGTTGTATATCCCGGAGCGGACTGTTCCCCCCGAAGCAGTCAAGGGGCTCAAGAGGGCTGGTTTTGAATTGATCCGGTTCGATCTTGACGGCTACTTGAGCACCTTTTACACAGGAGCATCGAGCGACGAATCCGAGGGCGAAGACAATCCCCATCCCCCTCGGAACAGCAACCTTTACGTCGCCGACCCGGTCGCAGCAGGGGCCGGGATCAGACGCTCGTAGCAGAATGAGTAAACTTCAGCTATGTAGCGTCAAGTCTTGATTCGATGAATGTTGTTTCAACCGAGCCAGTCCGACGCCAAGGATCCAGCAGGCGACGACGAAGGGCGCGGTCAGGCCGGGCACCGGTAGCAGCTTGAACAGCGGTTGCAGCAGCAGGGCCAGGGCGATGGCCAGCAGCGTCACCCACGGCTTCTCACCTTGCCTGCTGAACGCCAGTGCTGCCAGTGCAGCGTTGAAACCGTACAGGCCCAGCCAGGCGGCTTGCGCCTGGTCGGCGAACAGTGCCACGCCGCCGCCGATGGCCGAACCGATCACCGCCCACATTGCGGCATAGGGGTTGGCGATGAACATGCCAATGCTGATCAGCAGGCCGGCCAGGGGCTGGTCGAGCAGGAAGATCTGGCCCACGCCGCGCGCCAACGCGTACAGCGGGTCGGCTTCGACGAAGCCGCTGGGCGAGGGGCTGGCGATCAGCAATACGGCCCAGCCAAGCAGGACGAAGGGTGCGGTGTAGGCGATCAGCAGCTTGCCGCCGCGCTTGCGCCACTGGTGGGTGATGATGCTGGACAGGCCGCCAGCGGCGATGATCAGTGGCGGCAGGATGACCGACCAGGGCAGCACGGCGCTGATCAGGATGCCGATCAGTACGCCGTTGTAGCTGTACAGGCCTGCCTGGCGGTCGGCACGGTCGTAGCCACGAGCCTGGGCGGTGAGCAGGCCGGCCAGGGCGCCGAGCAGGGCGCCACCGACCAGGCCGGGGGCGGTCAGCAGGATGGCCAGCAGGCAGCACAGGCCGCACAGAGGGTTGCGCAGCAGCAGCACCTGGCTGAAGCCGTTGAGTAACGCCGTGGCCCAGTCAGGGCACGGGTTGACGAAATTTTTGGTGTACATCGGGGCAGTCAGTGAGGTTGATGGGGCGCGGTGGGCCTCTTTGGGCCTCGGGTTTTCCGCAGTTGTGGTGTTTCTGTGTACGAGGAGGGCTTTGCCCTCCATTCGCAGCACAAGGCTGCTCCTACAAAGGGACCGCGCAGCGGGAGGTTTTCGCGGTCCCTTTGTAGGAGCAGCCTTGTGCTGCGAATGGGGCGCAAGGCGCCCCCGAAATCTCAGATCAAGGTCTCGATCCGCAGCGTGTTAGTCGACCCTGGTTTGCCGAAAGGCACACCGGCGGTGATCAGTAGCGTGTCGCCACGGCTGGCCATGCCTTGTGCCTGGGCAATCTCCAGTGCGGTGGATACAACCTCGTCCACCTGGCGCAGGCGGTCGTTGACTACCGAGTGCACGCCCCACGCCACGCTCAGGCGACGCGCGGTGGCCAGGTTCGGGGTGAGGTTGAGGATCGGTGCCCGTGGCCGCTCGCGTGCCGCGCGCAGGGTCGAGGCGCCCGACTCGCTGTAGTTGACCAGCACCGCCACCGGCAGAATGCCGCTGATACGGCGGATGGCGCAGCTGATGGCGTCCGATACGGTGGCCTCGGCCTTCGGCCGGCCAACGTCGAGCTGGGCCTGGTAGTCCGGGCCGTTCTCCACCTGGCGGATGATCTTGCTCATCATCTGCACGGCTTCCAGCGGGTACTCACCCGAGGCAGTCTCGGCCGACAGCATCACCGCATCGGCACCTTCGGCCACGGCGTTGGCCACGTCGGTGACTTCGGCGCGGGTCGGCGCTGGCGAGAAGCGCATGGATTCGAGCATCTGGGTGGCCACCACCACCGGTTTGCCCAGTTGGCGGCAGGTGCCGATGATGCGTTTCTGGATTTGCGGCACGCTTTCGGCCGGCACTTCCACGCCCAGGTCGCCACGGGCCACCATGATCGCATCCGCAAGCTCCGCGATGGCTTGCAGCTGTTCGACTGCCGATGGCTTTTCGATCTTCGCCATCAGGTAGGCACGGTCACCGATCAGCTGGCGTGCTTCGGTGATGTCTTCGGGGCGCTGTACGAACGACAGGGCCACCCAGTCCACGCCCAGCTCCAGGCCGAAGGCCAGGTCGCGGCGGTCTTTCTCGGTGAGCGGGGAGAGGTCGAGCACCGCTTGCGGCACGTTGACACCCTTGCGATCGGACAGCTCTCCACCGGCCAGCACTTCGGTGTCGATGGCGTCGCTGTGCTTGGCGGTGACGCGCAGGCGCAGCTTGCCGTCGTCCAGCAGCAGGTCCATGCCCGGCTCGAGGGCGGCGATGATCTCGGGGTGCGGCAGGTTGACCCGGCGGCTGTCGCCCGGGGTGTTGTCCAGGTCCAGGCGCAGGGCCTGGCCGCGTTGCAGCTGCACCTTGCCGTCGGCAAGGCGGCCGACGCGCAGCTTCGGCCCTTGCAGGTCCATGAGGATACCCAGTGGGTAGTTCAGTTGCTGCTCGACTTCGCGGATCCACTGGTAGCGCAGGGCGTGGTCGGCATGCTCGCCGTGGCTGAAGTTGAGGCGGAAGATATTCACCCCGGCTTCTACCAGTTGGCGGATGTCGTCGATGCCTTTGATCGCAGGGCCGAGGGTGGCGAGGATCTTTACTTTTTTATCAGGCGTCATGATTGGGCAGTCTCGAGGATCAGGATGGCGCGGAAGTCGTTGACGTTGGTGCGGGTCGGCTCGGTGACGATCAGCGCATCCAGGGCGGCGAAATAGCCGTAGCCGTTGTTGTTGTCCAGTTCGTCGCTGGCCGACAGGCCCAGGGCTTCGGCACGGGCGTAGCTGGCCGGGGTCATGAAGGCGCCGGCGTTTTCTTCCGAGCCATCGATACCGTCGGTGTCACCGGCCAGGGCGTACACGCCCGGCAGGCCTTTCAGGCTTTCGGTGAGGCTGAGCAGGAACTCGGCATTGCGCCCGCCACGGCCATTGCCGCGCACGGTCACGGTGGTTTCGCCGCCGGACAGGATCACGCAGGGCGCTTTCAGCGGCTGGCCGTGCTGGACGATCTGCCGGGCGATACCGGCGTGCACCTTGGCCACTTCGCGTGATTCGCCTTCCAGGTCGCCGAGGATCAGCGGGCTGAACCCGGCCTGGCGGGCTTTGACCGCGGCGGCTTCGAGCGACTGCTGGGGCTTGGCGATCAGCTGGAAGTGGCTGCGGGCCAGGGCCGGGTCGTCGGCCTTGACGGTTTCCGAGGCTGGGTTGTTGAGCCAGTCGATAACGGCCTTGGGCGCTTCGATGTTGTAGCGCTTGAGGATGGCCAGGGCATCGGCCGAGGTGCTCGGGTCGGCCACGGTAGGGCCGGAGGCGATCACCGTGGCGAGGTCGCCCGGGACATCGGAAATGGCATAGGTGTACACCGTGGCCGGCCAGCAGGCCTTGGCCAGGCGGCCGCCCTTGATCGCCGAGAGGTGCTTGCGCACGCAGTTCATCTCGCCGATGGTGGCGCCGGATTTCAGCAGTGCCTTGTTGATCTGCTGCTTGTCGGCCAGGGTCAGGCCTTCGGCGGGCAGGGCCAGCAGTGCTGAGCCACCGCCGGACAGCAGGAAGATGACGCGGTCGTCTTCACTGAGGTTGCTGACCAGTTCCAGCACGCGTTTTGCCACAGCCAGGCCGGCGGCATCGGGGACCGGGTGGGCGGCTTCGACCACCTCGATCTTTTGGCAGTTGGCACCGTGACCGTACCGTGTGACAACAAGCCCGGAGACTTCGCCCTGCCAGCACTTCTCGACCACTTCGGCCATGGCGGCTGCGGCCTTGCCGGCACCGATGACGATGACCCGGCCGCTGCGGTCGGCGGGCAGGTAGGGTTCGAGGACTTGACGAGGGTGGGCGGCGGCGATGGCTGTGTCGAACAGCTCGCGGAGAAGTTTTTGCGGATCGACCGACATGGCAGGCTCCCAATTATTGTTGTTCTGCAGAATCAAAAACGCCCCTGGAACTGCCTCCGTGCAGGCCGAACCAGGGGCGGGTGTTGCTCGGTGCCACCCTTGAAGCTGTGGTCGCAGGTTCAAAGGTGTTGGATCTGAGATTTTGGGGGCGCTTTGCGCCCCTTTCGCGACACAAGGCCGCTCCTACAGGGGACCGCGATCCGTTGTAGGAGCGGCCTTGCGTCGCGAAAGGGCTGCGCAGCAGCCCCCGGATCTAGATCATTTGTCGTCGCGGATCGAGAAGTTGGCCATGTGCTCCAGGCCTTTGATCAGCGCCGAGTGGTCCCAGTTGCCGCCGCCCAGGGCCTGGCAGGTGTTGAACACTTGCTGTGCATTGGAGGTGTTGGGCAGGTTGATGCCCAGTTCCTTGGCGCCTTGCAGGGCCAGGTTCAGGTCCTTCTGGTGCAGGTTGATGCGGAAACCTGGGTCGAAGGTGCCCTTGATCATGCGCTCGGCGTGCACTTCGAGGATCTTCGACGAGGCGAAGCCGCCCATCAGGGCTTCACGTACCTTGGCCGGGTCGGCACCATTCTTGGCGGCGAACAGCAGGGCTTCGGCAACGGCCTGGATGTTCAGGGCAACGATGATCTGGTTGGCCACCTTGGCGGTCTGGCCGTCGCCATTGCCACCGACGCGGGTGATGTTCTTGCCCATGGCTTCGAACAGCGGCAGGGTGCGCTCGAAGGCTTTCGGGCAGCCACCGACCATGATGCTCAGGGTCGCGGCCTTGGCACCGACTTCGCCGCCGGACACCGGGGCATCCAGGTAGGCAGCGCCGGTAGCCTTGATCTTCTCGGCGAAGGCTTTGGTAGCGGTAGGGGAGATCGAGCTCATGTCGATCACGACCTTGTTCGGGCCCACGCCTTCGGCCACGCCGTTGTCACCGAACAGGACGCTCTCGACCTGCGGGGTGTCGGGGACCATGACGATGATGAACTCGGCTTCCTGGGCAACTTCCTTCGGGTTGGCCAGGGCCACGGCACCGGCGGCGATCAGGTCGGCCGGGGCAGCGTCGTGGTGGGTGGAAATGAAGATGCTGTGACCTGCTTTCTGCAGGTTCTGAGCCATGGGCTTGCCCATGATGCCGGTGCCGATGAAACCGATTTTAGCCATGAGAGATTACCTCGTTGTATTTGTTGAATCTCGATGGAGCAGACAACGCGGCCCCGTGTAGGAGCGTGTGGTCCTTAAATAGCGTTATGGGTCTTCAGCCAGCCCAGGCCCGCTTCGGTGGTGGTCAGTGGCTTGTACTCCGCGCCCACCCAGCCCTGGTAGCCGATGCGGTCCAGGTGTTCGAACAGGAAGCGGTAGTTGATCTCGCCGGTGCCTGGCTCGTTGCGGCCGGGGTTGTCGGCCAACTGGATGTGGTTGATCAGTTTCAGGTTGGCTTCCATGGTGCGAGCCAGGTCACCTTCCATGATCTGCATGTGGTAGATGTCGTACTGCAGGAACAGGTTGTCGCTGCCAACCTCGGCCTGGATTTCCAGGGCCTGTTTGGTGGTGTTCAGGTAGAAGCCAGGGATGTCGCGGGTGTTGATCATTTCCATGACCAGGCGGATCCCGGCGGCTTTCAGCTTGTCGGCGGCGTAGCGCAGGTTTTCCACGAAGGTCTTGCGCACGGTGGCGCAGTCCGGGCCTTGTGGGCGAATGCCGGCCAGGGCATTGACCTGGGTGTTGCCCAGCACCTTGGCGTACTCGATGGCCTTGTCGACACCGGCGCGGAACTCCTCGACGCGGTCAGGGTGGCAGGTGATACCGCGCTCACCCTTGGCCCAATCGCCCGCCGGCAGGTTGAACAGCACCTGGGTCAGACCGTTGGCGTCCAGCTGCTGCTTGATCTCGGCAGCGCTGAAATCGTACGGGAAGAGGTACTCTACGCCGCTGAAACCAGCATCGGCGGCAGCCTTGAAGCGGGCCAGGAAGTCCTGTTCGGTGAACAGCATGGACAGGTTGGCAGCGAAGCGAGGCATGTTGTGTCTCCTAGCGATGAAGGCCCCCGGCGCCCTGAGGTAGGGGCCGGCACGGGGGCGTCAGGCGATCAGTCCAGCAGCGAGATGGCGGTTGGCGCGTCGTTGCCGACCAGGGCCAGGTCTTCGAACTCGTTGACCGCGTTGATCTCGGTGCCCATGGAAATGTTGGTCACACGTTCGAGAATCACTTCGACCACCACCGGTACGCGGAACTCTTCGGCCATTTTCTGTGCCTTGAGCAGGGCAGGGGCGATCTCGGCCGGCTCGAATACACGGATGGCCTTGCAGCCCAGGCCTTCGACCACGGCGACATGGTCGACACCGTAGGTGGCGGCGTCGGTCGAGTTGATGTTCTCGAACGCCAGTTGTACACAGTAATCCATGTCGAAGCCACGTTGCGCCTGACGGATCAGGCCCAGGTAGGCGTTGTTCACCAGTACGTGCACGTACGGCAGGTTGAACTGTGCGCCCACCGCCAGCTCTTCGATCATGAACTGGAAGTCGTAGTCACCCGACAGCGCGACCACCTTGCGCTTCGGATCGGCCTTGACCACACCGAGGGCGGCAGGGATGGTCCAGCCCAGCGGGCCGGCCTGGCCGCAGTTGATCCAGTGGCGTGGCTTGTACACGTGCAGGAACTGCGCACCGGCGATCTGCGACAGACCGATGGTGCTGACGTAGCAGGTGTCCTTGCCGAATACCTGGTTCATTTCTTCGTAGACGCGCTGCGGCTTGACCGGCACGTTGTCGAAGTGGGTCTTGCGCTGCAGGGTGGCCTTTCGCTCCTGGCAGTCTTCCAGCCAGGCCTTGCGGCACTTCAGCTTGCCAGCGGCTTTCCACTCGCGGGCCACTTCGAGGAACACGTCCAGTGCCTTGCCAGCGTCGGAAACGATACCCAGGTCCGGGGTGAACACGCGGCCGATCTGGGTCGGCTCGATGTCCACGTGCACGAACTTGCGGCCTTCGGTGTAGACGTCGACGGAACCGGTGTGGCGGTTGGCCCAGCGGTTACCGATACCGAACACCAGGTCGGATTTCAGCAGGGTGGCGTTGCCATAGCGGTGCGAAGTCTGCAGGCCGACCATGCCGACCATCTGTGCGTGGTCGTCCGGGATGGTGCCCCAGCCCATCAGGGTCGGGATTACCGGTACACCGGTCAGTTCGGCAAACTCGACCAGCTTGTCGCTGGCGTCGGCGTTGATGATGCCGCCACCGGCTACCAGCAGCGGGCGCTCGGCGTCATTGAGCAGGGCCAGGGCTTTTTCGGCCTGTACGCGGGTGGCGGACGGCTTGTGCACTGGCAGCGGTTCGTAGGCGTCGATGTCGAATTCGATTTCGGCCATCTGCACGTCGAACGGCAGGTCGATCAGTACCGGGCCTGGGCGGCCGGTGCGCATTTCATAGAAGGCCTTCTGGAAGGCGTAAGGCACCTGGCCTGGCTCCAGAACGGTGGTGGCCCACTTGGTGACCGGCTTGACGATGTTGGTGATGTCGACAGCCTGGAAATCTTCCTTGTGCAGGCGGGCACGTGGGGCCTGGCCGGTGATGCAGAGGATCGGGATGGAGTCGGCGGAGGCACTGTACAGGCCGGTGACCATGTCGGTGCCGGCTGGGCCGGAGGTGCCGATGCACACGCCGATGTTGCCCGGGTTGGCACGGGTGTAACCCTCGGCCATGTGCGAGGCGCCTTCGACGTGACGAGCGAGGACGTGATCGATGCCACCGACTTTCTTCAGGGCCGAGTACAACGGGTTGATGGCAGCCCCCGGGATGCCGAACGCGGTATCTACACCTTCACGGCGCATGACCAGAACGGCTGCATCGATTGCTCTCATTTTGCTCATGGTTTGTGCCTCATCGATTTTGTAATTGTATACAACTTGCTTTGTGCCAGAGTGTATTCACGGCTGGCCGCTCAGGTCAACGGGTTTTCGTCGGACGAGGCCGCTTTCGTTCAAGCGCCCGTGAAAACGGGCGTTTGCAATCTCGCATACGATCGTTTCAATTTATTGTATACAAAAAAAGATTCAGTTGTGTTCTATTGGCTTATCGGTTTTTCACCTGCCCTCAGGGCTTCTCACAACAAGAAGAGGACCTTTCCATGAACGCTTTGAACCTGAAAGTCGCGGTCAGCCTGGTGAATGCCGCGCTGGCGGCGGGCCGCAAGATCAACGCCGCGCCACTGACCGTGGCGGTGCTGGATGCCGGCGGCCACTTGCTGGCGCTGCAGCGCGAGGATGGCGCCAGCCTGATCCGGCCGGAGGTGGCTACCGGCAAGGCCTGGGGGGCGATTGCCCTGGGCAAGGGGTCGCGCCTGCTGGCGCTGGACGCGCAGCAGCGGCCGGCATTTTTTGCCGCGCTGAACGGGTTGGGCGAGCGACCGGTGGTGCCGGCGCCGGGTGGTGTGCTGGTGCGTGATCAGGACGGCAAGGTGTTGGGTGCGGTAGGGATCAGCGGGGATACGTCGGATATCGACGAGCAGTGCGCGATCAGTGCGATCGAGGAGGTGGGGTTGAAGGCGGATGCCGGGGTAGCGGCGTAAGGCTGAAGATGGCTGGGGCCGCTTTGCGGCCCTTTCGCGACACAAGGCCGCTCCTACAAGGGATCGCAGGTAGTACGCGATCCCTTGTAGGAGCGGCCTTGTGTCGCGAAAGGGCTGCAAGGCAGCCCCACTGGCCCTGTCAGGCTAGCTCAGGCTCACACCCCTTGAGCACCATGCGGATGATGGTCTCCGCCGCCGCGTCATAGTCGCTGTCGGCCAGCTTGGCCTTGCCGGTCACGGCAGAGATCTGCCAGTCGAAATCGGCATAGGTCTGGGTCGCTGCCCAGATGCTGAACATCAGGTGATGCGCATCCACATGGGCGATTTGCCCGCGGTCGATCCAGCGCTGGATGCACTCGATGTTATGTCGCGCCTGCTCGTTCAGCTGCGCTACCTGGTTCGGCGACAGGTGCGGGGCACCGTGCATGATCTCGCTGGCGAACACCTTGGACGCATGCGGCAGGTCGCGCGAAATGCGGATCTTCGAGCGGATGTACGCACTCAGCACTTCCTTCGGGTCACCGTCGGCATTGAACGGGGTCGACGCCTGCATGATCGGCGCGATGATACTTTCCAGGACCTCGCGGTAGAGGTTGTCCTTGGATTTGAAGTAGTAATACACGTTCGGCTTGGGCAGGCCGGCCTTGGCCGCGATATCGCTGGTCTTGGTGGCGGCGAAGCCCTTGTCGGCGAATTCCTCGCTGGCCGCGCGCAGGATCAGTTCCTTGTTGCGCTCGCGAATGGTGCTCATGGTCAGGGATCTTCCTCGTGTCTGGCCACCTCTAAGAGGGATCGGGCATGGTAGCACCGGGCTCGACGGGCGCTCAAGGCAGCGGCTTTGGGCTAGAATCCTGGGCACTCACTCTTCTGGATGCAGGCAAACATGGCAGGAAGCAGTCTACTGGTACTGATCGACGACATCGCCACTGTGCTCGATGACGTCTCGGTGATGACCAAGGTGGCGGCGAAAAAGACCGCAGGCGTGCTGGGCGATGACCTGGCGCTGAATGCCCAGCAGGTCACCGGGGTACGTGCCGAGCGCGAGATCCCTGTGGTGTGGGCAGTAGCCAAGGGCTCGATGGTGAACAAGGCCATCCTGGTGCCGGCGGCGCTGCTGATCAGTGCGTTCATTCCCTGGGCGGTGACGCCGTTGCTGATGCTGGGCGGTGCCTACCTTTGCTTCGAGGGCTTCGAGAAGCTGGCGCACAAGTTCCTGCACAGCAAGGCCGAGACTGACGCCGAGCACGAAGCGCTCAAGGAGGCGGTGGCCGATGCCAATGTCGACCTGGTGGCGTTCGAGAAAGCCAAGATCAAGGGCGCTGTACGTACCGACTTCATCCTGTCGGCAGAAATCATCGCCATCACCCTGGGCATCGTTGCCGACTCGCCGTTGACCCAGCAGATCGTCGTGCTGTCGGGTATTGCGGTGGTCATGACCATCGGCGTGTACGGGCTGGTGGGCGGTATCGTCAAGCTCGATGACCTGGGGCTGTGGATGACCCGCAAGGCATCACGCCTGGCCAGGGCGGTGGGTAACGGCATTCTGCGTGCCGCGCCATACATGATGAAGAGCCTGTCGGTGATCGGCACGGCGGCCATGTTCCTGGTTGGTGGCGGGATCCTGGTGCATGGCATCGCACCTCTGCATCATGCGATCGAGGCATTTAGCGAAGGGCGTGGCGGGGCGTTGACCGTGGCACTGCTGAACGGCGGTGTTGGGGTTGTGGCCGGTGCGGTGGTGCTGGCCGTGGTGGGCATTGCGGGGAAATTGTGGCGTGCGGTTCGGCCGGCCACCTGATTTGCATGGCCGGGGCTTTGCCCCGGTTCGCGGGCAAGCCCGCTCCCACAGGGAATACACAGTTTCCGAAACCTGTGCCGTACCTGTAGGAGCGGCCTTGTGCCGCGAGGGGCTGTGCAGCAGCCCCTATGCTCCGATCAGAAGTGAACCTTGAGCAGGAAGCTCATGGTGTTCTGGTCGGTGGTGAAGGCATCGGAATCCTTGATGCCGTACTTGTTCTTCCAGTAGTCGTACTCCACACCCACATACAGCTGCTTCTCGCCCAGGTGCAAGGCCTTGCCCAGGTCATACTTGATCTGCGGGTTGAAGTGCAGGTTGGCCTGGTAGGTGCCGCGGCGGTTCTCGTCGTTGTCCACCACCCAGTCCATGAAGCCGTCGATCAGCACATCGGACGAACCGACCGGAATGGTGTACGACCACACCGGGGTGATCTGCCACACGTTGTCGCCGGCGCGGCTGCCGTCGGTGGTGCGGTTGTAGAAGTTCAGCTGGAAGTAGTCGAAGCCTGGGATGTCCAGGTCGAAGCCAGGGCCGATCAGGTAAGACTCGGTATCACCTTCACCGAACTCGTAGGTCATCGCCAGCAGTACGTCCTTGACCGGGCCAAACCCGATCTTCTGGTCGAAGATCTTGCCGAACGACAGGCGCGGGCTGATTTCGCCGTAGTAGGTGTTCGGGCCGTTGCCCTCATCTTTCTGGCCTTGGTAGAAGATCTTGTCGACAAAGATGAAGTTATCGCCGTACTTCCAGCCATCAGCGTGCTCGAAGGTCACGGTTTGCTGGATCGACGGGTTGACCTTGAAGTTCTTGCCCCACAGGTAGGTCAGGCTGTTGTTCTGCCATTGCAGCAGGTCGCCGCCGAAGGTGGTGCCACAGGCCAGCAGGCCGCCGGCGAGGATCAGGCTGTTGATGGTACGCATTGCGAATGTCGCTCCCTTGATTGATCTGTTGTCAGCGCTCGTTATTGGCGCTTTTTGTCTTTTGAGTCAGCTTTTTTCGATAGGCCACAGCTGTTTGGCAAGGGTTGAGCCAACTTTCCTGGGCTGGCAAAACCTTCCTGCTCGACTTCGTTCTGAACGGATGAAAAGGGTCTTTCAGGCTGGCAACACGTTGGCCAACCGCCCGTATTCATTGACTGAGCGGTCAGTAAACGCAGGCAGAATCCGTTCTGCCCTGATCGAGGGGGCGCGCAGATTACTGGCTTGCGCGCCTTGCCTCAAGTGCTCCGTCCTGGAGCAGAGTGGAACAAACTTGTGCGTTTGGTCAGTTTTCTAGAAGTGCACTTTGATCAGCGCACTGGCGACACTCTGGTTGCTTTCCAGATTGCCGCGGCTGTCGATGCCGTACTTGTCCTTCCAGTAGCTGTACTCAAAGCCCACGTACAGCTGCTTGGCGCCCAGGTTCAGCGCTTTGCCCAGGTCGTACTTCACCTGCGGGTTGAAGTGCAGGTTGGCGTGGTAGGTGCCACGGCGGGTCTGGTCATTGTCGGTGACCCAGTCCATGTAGCCGTCGATCAGAATGTCGGACCTGCCCACGGGGATGGTGTAGGACCAGCCGGGGGTGATCTGCCAGACGTTGTCACCCGGGCGGCTGCCCTCGGTGTTGCGCACGTAGAAATTCAGGGTGAAATAGTTGAAGCCGGGGACGTTCAGGTCGAAACCTGGGCCGATCAGGTAGGCCTCGTTGTCGCCTTCGCCGCGCTCGTAGGTCATTGCCAGCAGTACGTCCTTGATCGGGCCGAAGGCCAGCTTCTTGTCAAAGATCTTGCCGAATGACAGGCGTGGGCTGAACTCGCCGTAGTAGGTGGTGACGCCTTTGCTGGCGTCGGCCTTGCCGTTGTAGAAGATCTTGTCGACGAACATGAAGGTGTCGCCGTACTTCCATTTGTTGGCGTGCTCGAACGTGATGGTCTGCTGGATATCAGGGTTGACCTTGAAGTCCTTGCCGTACAGGTAGGTCAGGCTTTCGCCGTGCCATTGCAGCCATTCGCCTGCATGCGAGGGGAGGGTGGCCAGCAGGCTGCTGCCCAGCAACAGGGACGTGGTGATGCGCTTCATGTTGTGATTCCCGGACTTATTGTTTTTGTTGGCGGTTTATTTGGCGCGCAGGCGCCCCGGGCGGCCCATTCCGGCGGGCCGACGGTGTTGCGTTTACTGCCTGTGTGAATGCGGGGCGGCCATGCGCCGCCCCGTCTGGCTCAATGTTGGTGACAGGCTTCGTTGTGCACCGCGCGGTCGGCACCACCAAGGATGTTGAACAGCACGTTCAACACCAGGGCACTAACCGTGGCCATGGCGATGCCACTGTGGGTGATGGGCTCCATCCACTGGGGCATCTGGGCGAAGAACTCCGGACGTACCACGGGGATCAACCCGAAGCCGACGCTCACTGCAACCAGCAGCTGGTTGCGACGGTCGCCGATGTCCGTCTCCTGGAGAATCTTGATCCCGGTGGCGGTGACCATGCCGAACATGGCGATGGACGCGCCGCCCAGTACCGCAGGCGGGATCGAGGCGATCAGGAAGGCCGCCTTGGGCAGCAGGCTGAGCAGGATCAGCAGTGCACCGGCCACGATGGTGACATAGCGGCAGCGCACCCCGGTCATCTGCACCAGGCCGATGTTCTGGGCGAACGAGGAGTGGGTGAAGGTGTTGAAGAAGCCGGCGATGAACGACGCACCGGCATCGCACAGCAGGCCGCGACGCAGCATCCCTGGGGTAACTTCACGATCGGTCACCTTGCCCAGGGCCAGGAACATGCCGGTGGACTCGACGAAGATGATCACCACCACCAGGCACATGGACAGGATCGGCGCCAGGCTGAAGGTCGGCATGCCGAAGTGCAGTGGGGTCACCACTTGCAGCCACGGTGCGTCGTTCAGGCCCGACAGGTCGACCATGCCGATGGAGCCGGCCAGGATGTAGCCCAGGCCCATGCCCACCAGCACCGACACGTTGACCCAGAAACCGCGCATGAAACGGTTGATCAGCAGGATTACCGCCAGTACCAGGCCGGCCACCAGCAGGTAGATCGGCGAGCCGAAGGTATCTGCCTGTTGGCCACCACCGGCCCAGTTGACTGCCACCGGGAACAGCGACAGGCCAATCGAGGTGATCACCGTGCCGGTAACCAGGGGTGGGAAGAAGCGTACGACCTTGGACATGAACGGCGCGATCAGCATGCCGAAGAACCCGGCGGCGATGGTCGCGCCGAAGATCCCCTGCAGGCCCACCCCGGGCATGCCGGCCATGGCCACCATGCTGCCGACGGCAGCGAAACTGGCACCCATCATCACCGGCATGCGGATGCCCACCGGGCCGATACCGAAGGACTGGATGATGGTGGCGACGCCAGCGACCAGCAGGTCGGCGTTGATCAGGAAAGCGACTTCTTCACGGGACAACCCGGCGGCCTGGCCGATGATCAACGGCACGGCGATCGCGCCGCCGTACATCAGCAGAACGTGTTGCAGGCCAACCAGGATCAGTTGGAACAGGGGCAAGGGCTCGCGCGGCGGCGCAACAGGGATGTACGCCTTGCGTGACTCGGACATGCAGCACCTCGAGTTTTGTTTTTATTCTCGGATCCAAGCGCCGGGCTCAGGCGGCAGGCCCGGTGGAGGCAGCCTGGGGTTCCCGCTAGAGGTCGAACGCTCGATGCTTGCTTGTTGCGTAATACATGAAGCCTGAGGCTGGCTTTGCCGGCCTCTTCGCGGGCACGCCCGCTCCCACAGGGGGAGGTGATCCCCCTTGGGAACGGGTTGCCTGGCGAGGTGCTATCAGTTGACCGGGGCGCCTTTGGCGATCCAGTCACCGACCAGCTTGCGCTCTTCGGTGGTCATCTGGGTGATGTTGCCCAGCGGCATGATCTGGCTGGCGACCGCTTGCGCCTGGATGCGCGCGGCCTGGGCCTGGATCTGCTGCGGGGTGTCGAACATCACGCCGGCAGGGGCGGCGCTGAACAGTGGGCTGGTCGGCTTGGACGAGTGGCACACGGTGCAGCGTTCCTGGATGACATTGTGGATCTTGTCGAAGCTCTCGCCGCCAGCCTGGGCGTTGGCCTGGGCAGGGGCTTCGGCCGGCGCGGCCGGCGCTGCGGCAGCCTTGGCGGCGTCTTCGGCGCGTTGCTCGGCGGCGGTCTTGCCACCTACAGCGGTCGCGGGCAGTGGCTGGTACTCGACCTTCGCCGCGGCTTGCTCAGGGCTGACGGCCATCGGTTTCGGACCGGTGACATAGGCCAGGCAGATCATCGCCAGTGCGCCGACCGGCAGGGTCCAGGCGTACTTGTTGCTGTCGTGGCGGGTGTTGAAGTAGTGGCGGATCAGGACCGCGGCTACTGCGATACCGGCCAGGATCAGCCAGTTGTACTGGCTACCGTAGGTGCTCGGGAAGTGGTTGCTGATCATGATGAACAGCACCGGCAGGGTGAAGTAGTTGTTGTGGCGCGAGCGCAGGAGGCCCTTGGCCGGCAGTACCGGGTCTGGGGTCTGGTTGTTCTCGATCGCCGCAACCAGCTGGCGCTGGGCCGGCATGATGATGCGGAACACGTTGCCGACCATGATGGTGCCGATGATCGCGCCGGTGTGCAGGTACGCACCACGGCCGCTGAACACCAGGCTGAAGCCCCAGCATGCCGCGATGATCAGCACGAACAGTACTGCACCGAGCAGCGCTGGCTTCTTGCCCAGGGGCGAGTCGCACAGGAAGTCGTAGATGAACCAGCCGGCGATCAGCGAGCCGATACCGATGGCCACGCCTTCGGCACCGCTCAAGGTGCTGCCAGGGGCCAGCAGGTACAGGGTCGGGTTCCAGTAGAACACCACGCACAGCAGGGCAATACCGGACATCCAGGTGAAGTAGGCCTCCCATTTGAACCAGTGCAGGTTCTCGGGCATTTTCGGGGGGGCGAGCTTGTATTTCTCCAGGTGGTAAATACCACCGCCGTGAATTGCCCAGAGATCACCCGACAACCCATCGCGCGGGTTGCTTCGGTTCAGGTGGTTCTCCAGCCAGACGAAGTAGAACGATGCACCGATCCAGGCGACACCGGTGATCATGTGAACCCAGCGAATGCTCAGGTTCAGCCATTCGTGAAGGTGTGCTTCCACAGTATGTACCTCTTGCCGGTCACCCGCTCGGGCAATGCCCTTGAATGACCGACCTTTTCTTATTGGTGGGGATTGAGGACCAGCATCTGTTCCTCGGTGAAGTAATGCTCGTCGCAGTTGTTGCCGGAACCACTGCGATCAACCACCAGGAAGTCATCCCGCTTTTCGATCGTCAGCACCGGGTGGTGCCAGACGCCGCGATGGTAATTAACGCCCTGCCTGCCATTACTGCGGAAGGCTCGGACCAAACCTGATACAGGTGCATCGCCAACTGGCGCGACCACGATCAGAAAGGGGTTGCCGAGCAGCGGGATGAAAGCCTGGCTGCCCAGCGGATGGCGTTCCAGCATGCGCACGGTCAGCGGCATGTCCAGCGCGTCGGCGCGGAAGATGCTGATGATCGCCTTGTCTTCAGGCTCGGCGGTTTCGACCGTGGCGAGCTTGTGGAAGCGCATGGTCGAGCCGTTGTTGATCATGAAGTGGTCGCTGCCGTCGGTTTCGATCACGTCTCCGAAGGGGGCGAAGGCTTCTTTGGTCAGGGGCTCGATCATCAGGGTGCGCATGCGGATATCTCTTCTATGTTCGTTGTTCTGGATAAGGCTCAAGCGTTGCGGCGGCTTTACAGCTGCAGCAGGCGGAACAGGGCGATCAGGTTGATCTGCGCCAGGGCTTCCTTGAATTCGGCATCGGCATCGTTGTGGATGCGTTTTTCGAAGGAGGCGAGGATCTGGTGCCGGTTGCTGCCTTTTACCGCCATGATGAACGGGAACTGGAACTTGGCCTTGTAGGCGTCGTTCAGTTCGGTGAAACGGGCGAACTCTTCGGCGGTGCACTGGTGAATACCGGCGCCGGCCTGCTCGTTGGTGCTCGATTCGGTCAGCTCGCCCTGGATGGCGGCCTTGCCGGCCAGGTCCGGGTGAGCGTTGATCAGCGCCAACTGGTCGGCGTGGTTGGCGCTGAGCAGGATGTCGCTCATGCGCTGGTGCAGCGCCTCGATCTCGTCCAGTTCGCCCAGTTGGCCCAGGTCATAGGCTTTTTCGGCTACCCACGGCGAGTGCTCGTAGATGTCGGCGAAGGCCTTGACGAAGGCGTCGCGGTCCAGGGCGGATGGCTTGAGGGTCTTGAAGGCGGTCATCAGGCGTTCTCTTTCTTGTACGGGTGGGTGGCGTGCCAGTGGCGGGCGATGTCCACGCGACGGGCGAACCAGACCTGGTCATGGCTTTTTGCGTAATCGACGAAGCGCTTCAGTGCGGCCAGGCGCGCCGGGCGGCCGACCAGGCGGCAGTGCAGGCCGATGGACAGCATTTTCGGTGCTTCGGCGCCCTCGGCGTACAGCACATCGAAGGCGTCCTTCAGGTACTGGAAGAACTGCTCGCCGCAGTTGAAGCCCTGTACCTGGGTGAAGCGCATGTCGTTGGTGTCGAGGGTGTAGGGGATCACCAGGTGCGGCTTGCCGGTAGGGTTGTTCGGCTCCCAGTAGGGCAGGTCGTCGTCGTAGGTGTCGCTGTCATACAGGAAGCCGCCTTCCTCCATCACCAGGCGACGGGTGTTCGGGCCGGTGCGGCCGGTGTACCAGCCCAGCGGGCGCTCGCCGGTGATTTCGGTGAGGATGCGGATGGCTTCGAGCATGTGCTCGCGCTCCTGGGCCTCGTCCATGTACTGGTAGTCGATCCAGCGGTAGCCGTGGCTGCAGATTTCATGACCGGCCTCGGCCATCGCACGGATCACGTCGGGGTGGCGCTGGGCGGCCATGGCCACGGCGAAGATGGTCAACGGCACGCCGCTGTCCTTGAACAGCTTCAGCAGGCGCCACACGCCGGCACGGCTGCCGTACTCGTACAGCGATTCCATGCTCATGTTGCGCACGCCCTGCAGTGGCTGGGCGGCGACCATTTCCGAGAGGAACGCTTCGGACTCCTTGTCACCGTGCAGGATGTTGCGTTCGCCACCTTCCTCGTAGTTGAGGACGAAAGACAGCGCGATGCGAGCGTTGCCCGGCCATTGCGGGTGAGGAGGGTTGTTGCCGTAACCGATCAGGTCGCGAGGGTAGTCAGCGCTCACTGCAGTCTTCCTTCTTGTGCGTTTGTGCGGGGGTGGGCGGACCGCGTCGGGATGTCGCACCACCGGATGGGCTGATTGTATACAACTTCTGAAATCTTTTGTAAGCCTGTTTTTCCGCATTTCTTCCCTTTTGTCGCCTCGCAGCGACCTGGAAAAACAGTGCAAGAAACCTGCCTGATTGGTCAGCTAATGACGTTGGTGTCGTTACCAGGCCTGTCTTTGCGATCGGTGGGTCGCTCAGGGGCAAGAATCGCTGCGGGCGACAGATGGGTTGAAAAAATTGTGTACAATCTTGGCTCGGAATGTCTTAATGACGTCATTCCCGCCTGCCGCAGGCGCTATGCTGGTGCGACGGCTGAGTATTTTTTGCCCACAGATTGAACAAGAGGCGACAAGCAATGGGACGTTTGACCACACACGTACTGGATGCCGCGCATGGCTGCCCGGGCAGCTCGATCAAGGTCGAGCTGTACCGTGTCGAAGGCCAGCAGCTTGAGCTGGTGAACACCGCCCTGACCAACAGCGATGGCCGCGTCGATGCGCCGCTGCTGCAGGGTGACGACTACCGTACCGGCGTCTACCAGCTGCAGTTCAGCGCCGGTGACTACTACCGTGCCCGCGGCGTGCAGTTGCCGGCCCAGGCGTTTCTGGATGTCGTCGTGCTGCGCTTTGGTATCGACGAGCAGCAGGAGCACTACCACGTGCCGCTGCTGATCTCGCCGTACAGCTATTCGACCTATCGTGGAAGCTAGTTGGTCGCTAGAAGAATCTTCGTAGGTCCTTTGGCCCGCTCTCACACTGGCGGGCTTTTTTTCGTCTGCGTTTTTTATATCAGGTCAAATCACTCACATTTCTGCCAGTACTCTCTTTTTGGTTCATCTGGGATGATCAGCTACCAAGTTGAGGAGCCAGCCTGATGGACACAAAAAATGCGTATGCGCCCTATGGCTACCATCTGCCTGATCAGGGTGTACTCGGCTTCAACGGTGAACAACTGGACCCAGTCACCGAGCATTACCACTTGGGTAATGGTTATCGAGCATTCATTCCCTCTTTGATGCGGTTCAACAGCCCGGACAGCTTGAGTCCGTTCGATCAAGGTGGTTTGAACGCGTATGCCTACTGCCAGGGCGACCCAGTGAATTACCAGGATCCAAGCGGTCATAGCCTTTGGAAAAGGCTGATGGGGGTTGCAAAGCCGCCCAAGCGAGTAGAGGTTCTGGCTGCAGTTGCTAACAAGGGGGTATTTACAAAACTGGTAGGCTGGCACGGGACGAGCCGAAAAAATATTCCTTCATTGGCTAAGGGGCTATCGCCAGTGTATTCAGAGCCTCATAGGCAAGCCCAAGGGCAAGGCTTCTATGTCGCGCCAACCCCTGAACACGCCAAAACATACGCTAATGCCTACGACGATGGTGTTGTCCTGCCGGTACTCGTGCGCAAGGATCTTAATCTGGTCCCCGGTGTAGGTTATAAAAAGGATGTATTTGATGTAGTAGCGATCTTGCCGGCGGCATTTGAGGTTGTAAGCGTGCGGGAAACCGTTCCTTCAGGCGTGACGCCAGCTGAACTCCCTCGAACGGGCATCTTCGCGAAAAAACCAGCACCGGCTAAATAAAAGAGAAGGGCGCCGGAGCGCCCTTTTTGGATGTGGAGGGTTCAGAGGAACACGAACTTGGCAATGAAGATTGCGCACAGCACCCACAGGCTGGCGGAGATTTCCTTGTACTTGCCGGTACCTGCCTTCAATGCCACATAGCTGATGAAGCCCAGGGCAATACCATCAGCGACCGAGAAAGTCAGCGGCATCATGATCACCGTGACGATCGCCGGAATGCTGTCGGTGGCCTCGTCCCAGTGGATATGCGCCATGCTGCCCATCATCAGCATTGCCACGTAGATCAGTGCGCCCGCGGTGGCATAGGCCGGAATCATTCCGGCCAATGGCGCAAAGAACATGGCGGCAATGAACAGCAGGCCGACCACCACCGCCGTCAGGCCGGTACGGCCACCAGCGGCCACACCGGCAGCACTTTCCACATAACTGGTCACCGGCGGCACACCGACCACGGCACCGAACACACTCGAAGCGCTGTCAGCCTTCAGCGCCTTCGACAAGTTCTCGATACGCCCGTCCGGTGCCACCAGGTTGGCTCGCTGCGCCACGCCCATTAGCGTGCCGGCGGTGTCGAACATGTGCACGAACAGGAACGCCAGCACCACGCTGATCATGCTGACGTTGAACACGCCAGCCACGTCCATGGCCATCCAGGTCGGCGCTAGGCTCGGCGGCATCGACATCACCCCGCCAAACTTGACCAGCCCTAGACCCCAGCCGGCCAGGGTGACACCGATGATGCTGATCAGGATCGCGCCGAACACCCGCTTGTAGCTGAGGATGGCGATCAGCAGGAAGCACACCGCCGCCAGCAGCGGCCCTGGCTCATGCAGCGAGCCCAGCTTGATCAGCGTGGCGGGGCTGTCGACGATGATGCCTGCCGTCTTCAGGCCGATCAGCCCGAGAAACAATCCGACGCCGGCCCCCATGGCATGGCGCAGGCTGACCGGGATGCTGTTGAGCAACCATTCGCGCACTTTCGACAAGGTCAGGAACATGAACAGCACACCCGAGACGAATACTGCGCCCAGTGCCGTTTCCCAGTTGTAGCCCATGGTGCCGACCACGGTGTAGGTGAAGAAGGCGTTGAGCCCCATGCCCGGCGCCAGGCCCACCGGCCAGTTGGCGTACAGGCCCATCAGCAGGCAGCCCAGCGCGGCGGCGATGCAGGTGGCGACGAAGGCGGCACCGTGGTCGATGCCTGCGTCGGCCATGATGTTGGGGTTGACGAAGATGATGTAGGCCATGGTGATGAAGGTGGTCACGCCGGCGATCATTTCGGTTCTGACGGTGCTGCCGTGTTGCTTGAGTTTGAAAATCCGCTCCAGCCAGCTCGTTTCGAGCGGTGGAGCAAGATCCAGCGTAGGGGCTTCGGATTTGCGGCTTTCCACAGCGAGTACTCCTCAAGTCTTTCTTGTTGTTCTGGAACCATGGGCCTGCGCAATGCACTTGGCGGCTCCGCGAGGGAAGGCAGACGTCTGACCGGTTTGTTGACTTGTGGGTCAAGAAGTTGCTCGGTGGATTATGCTTTTGTGTACAAATAAAGCAAATAATGTTTTATCTTTTGTGTGCGCAATACGTCGTACAACGGCTATATAGGTAAAAGGCCACCTGCAGAAACGGCTCAGCCTGTGTACAATGGCGCCATACTTTCCTTCGTGCCTCGAGAGCCCATGAACGAACAGCTGCAACCTCTGAAGAAACCTGCGCGTACCGGCAAGGCTGGCCGCAGTGGTACCCAGGACGACATCGTCTACGCGCATATTTTCGAGGCGATCCTCGAGCAGCGTCTGGCACCGGGTACCAAGTTGAGCGAGGAAGCGCTGGGCGAGATCTTCGGCGTCAGCCGCACCATCATTCGCCGCGCGTTGTCGCGGCTGGCCCATGAAAGCGTGGTGCTGTTGCGGCCGAACCGCGGCGCAGTGGTGGCCAGCCCTACGGTGGAAGAAGCCCGTCAGGTGTTCTTCTCCAGGCGCATGGTCGAACGGGCCATTACTGAACTGGCCGTGCAGCACGCTACCCTCGAGCAGCTCAACGAGCTGCGGCAGATGGTGCGGGAGGAGCGCGACAGCTTCTCGCGTGGTGACCGTGGTGCCGGCATTCGTCTTTCCGGCGAATTCCACCTCAAGCTGGCCGAGGCTGCGGGCAATGCGCCGCTGGTCAGCTTCCAGCGCAGCCTGGTGTCGCAGACTTCGTTGATCATCGCCCAGTACGAAAGCGGCAACCGCTCGCATTGCTCGTATGACGAGCACATGCAGCTGATCGATGCCATCGAGGCGCGCGATGCCGAGCAGGCGGTGAGCCTGATGATGCACCACATGGACCACATCGACAGCAAGCTGAACCTGGACGAGGAGAGTGCCTCGGACGACCTGCACGCGGTGTTCTCGCACTTGCTGAAAAAGCCCAAGGTTTCTGCCAAGGGTTGATCGTTTGCCTGGTTGACTGAAGGGGGCTGCTTTGCAGCCCATTCGCAGCACAAGGCTGCTCCTACAGGCATCGCATAACCCCTGTAGGAGCAGCCTTGTGCTGCAAATGGGGCGCGAAGCGGCCCAGCCATTTCTGGCCATTAGCCTGGTGTCTGCTAAATTCTTGTGAGCAAACCTTCATCAAGCAGTTGGGCTTGCGCATTCGTTGCGTTCAACTTCTTGAGGAATGGACTCATGAGCATGTCCCTCGGTAAACGCATGGGGGCCGAGCTGGTCGGCACCTTCTGGCTGGTGCTTGGCGGCTGCGGCAGTGCGGTACTCGCCGCCAGCTCCCCCATCGGCATCGGTGTACTTGGCGTCGCCTTCGCCTTCGGCCTCACCGTGCTGACCATGGCCTTCGCCATCGGCCATATCTCCGGCTGTCACCTCAACCCCGCGGTGTCGTTCGGGCTGGTGGTGGGCGGGCGCTTTCCGGCCAAAGAGCTGCTGCCCTACGTGATCGCCCAGGTGATCGGCGCCATTCTGGCGGCAGGTGTGATCTACCTCATCGCCAGCGGCAAGTCAGGTTTCGAGCTGTCTGCGGGATTGGCTTCGAACGGCTACGCCGACCACTCGCCTGGCGGCTACACGCTCGGGGCGGGCTTTGTCAGTGAAGTGGTGATGACGGCGATGTTCCTGGTGGTGATCATGGGCGCTACCGACGCCCGGGCGCCGGCGGGGTTTGCGCCGATCGCCATCGGTTTGGCTTTGACCCTGATCCACCTGATCTCGATCCCGGTGACCAATACCTCGGTCAACCCCGCGCGTAGCACGGGGCCGGCCTTGTTCGTCGGTGGCTGGGCCCTGCAACAGCTGTGGCTGTTCTGGGTGGCGCCGCTGATTGGTGCTGCGATCGGCGGCGCACTGTACCGGGGTCTGGCAAAAGAACCTTAGCGCTGGTGCACGCAACGCCCAGCGGCGTAGGTTTCACGCACGGTGCGGTCGTCGCCGAGGGTGGTCAGCACGAACAGGGTTTCCTCGATGCTGTTGGACTGCTGAATGCGGTAGTCCAGCAGTGGCGTGGCCTTGTAGTCCAGTACCACGAAGTCGGCATCGTTGCCCGGGCGCAGGCTGCCGATGCGGTCGTCCAGGCGCAGCGCGCGGGCGCCGCCGAGGGTGGCCAGGTACAGTGACTTGTACGGGTGCAGGCGTGCGCCCTGCAGTTGCATCACCTTGTACGCCTCGTTCAGGGTGTTGAGCAGCGAGAAGCTGGTGCCGGCGCCAACGTCAGTGCCCAGGCCCACATTGACCTTGAAGCGCTCGGCCTGGGGCAGGTTGAACAGGCCGCTGCCGAGGAACAGGTTGGAGGTGGGGCAGAAGGCCACCGCCGAGCCGGTTTCGGCCAGGCGCTGGCATTCGTCATCGCACAGGTGCACGCCATGGGCGAATACCGAGCGTTCGCCCAGCAGCTCGAAGTGGTCGTATACGTCCAGGTAACCCTTCTGCTCGGGGAACAGCGACTTGACCCAATCGATTTCCTTGAGGTTTTCCGACAGGTGCGTGTGCATGTACACGCCCGGGTGTTCCTTGAGCAGTTGGCCCGCCAGCGCCAGCTGTTCAGGCGTACTGGTCGGGGCGAAGCGCGGGGTGACTGCATAATGCAGGCGGCCCTTGCCGTGCCAGCGCTCGATCAGTGCCTTGCTTTCGGTATAGCCGGACTCTGCGGTATCGGTCAGGTAGTCCGGGGCGTTGCGGTCCATCATCACCTTGCCGGCGATCAGGCGCAGGTCCAGGCGTTCGGCTTCTTCGAACAGGGCATTGACCGATTCCGGGTGCACACTGCCGAACACCAGGGCGGTGGTGGTGCCGTTGCGCAGCAGTTCCTTGAGGAAGATCTTGGCCACCTGGTCGGCGTGGCCCTTGTCGGCGAACTGCTTTTCGCAGGGGAAGGTGTAGGTGTTCAGCCAGTCCAGCAGCTGCTCGCCGTAGGAGCCGATCATGCCGGTCTGCGGGAAATGGATATGGGTGTCGATGAAGCCTGGGGTGATCAATGCGTCCTGGTAGTGCTCGACCGGGATATCGGCGTCCAGGGTCGGCAACAGTTCGGCGGCGTGGCCTACGGCGCTGATGCGGCCATTGTCGACCACCAGCAGGCCGTCCTCGAAGTATTCATGGGAAGCCTCCAGGCCCACCTCGGCCGGGTCGGCGATGCTGTGCAGGATGGCGGCACGGTAGGCTTTGCGGGTAACGGTCATAACACACTCGTCAAATGGCTTGGCTGCGCCGGGAGGGCGGCAGCAACTGGGCAATGGGGCCGGCATTGGCGGCAGCGTCGTGCTGGCCGAAGCAGGCGTTGTAGGTGGCGATGATTTCACCGGCGATGGACACGGCGATCTCGATGGGCAGCTTGCCCTTGACCTCGGCCAGGCCCATCGGGCAGCGCATGCGCGCCATCACGGCCTCGTCATAGCCGCGCTCGCGCAGGCGGTGTTCGAACTTGACCCGTTTGGTCTTCGAGCCGATCAGGCCGAACCAGGTGAAGTCGTTGCGCTTGAGAATGGCGGCGGTCAATTCCAGGTCGAGCTGGTGGTTGTGGGTCATGACGATGCAGTAGCAGCCTGGCGGCAGCTCTGCCACTTCGTCGACCGGATCCTCGCTGACCACCTTGGTCACCCCGTCGGGGATCAGGGCGGGGAATTCCTGCTCGCGCGAATCGATCCAGCGCACCCGGCAGGGCAGCGCGGCGAGCAAGGGTACCAGAGCCCGGCCGACATGGCCCGCGCCGAACACCGCGATCTGCGCCTGCACCGCGGCCATGGGCTCGAACAGCAGCACAGTGACGCCGCCGCAGCACTGGCCAAGGCTGGCACCGAGGCTGAAGCGCTCCAGATGCGGGGTGGTGCGGTGCTCTTCGAGCATTTGCCGGGCGATGTGCAGGGCCTTGTATTCCAGGTGGCCGCCGCCGATGGTGTCGAACAGGCCGCTGGCGCTGACGACCATTTTCGAGCCGGCATTGCGCGGGGTCGAGCCGCGCTCCTCGATGATGGTAACCAGCACGCAGGCTTCGCCACGGGACTGATGGTCGGCGAGGGCGTTGATCCATTGGTGCATGATGCAGATCCTCTTCAGGACAACGCGGTCCGCTTTGTGTAGGAGCGGCCTTGTGTCGCGAAAGGGCTGCGCAGCAGCCCCAGAAATCCATGTTGCTGTACAGTTTTTTGGGGCCGCTGCGCGGCCCTTTCGCGACACAAGGCCGCTCCTACAAAAAGCGGGCCGGCGGAGTTACTGGGTGACGGTTTCCAGCTCCGGCTCGGCAGGTTGCGCTGCAGCCACCGCCTTGCGCATCTGCTCGCAACCCCACAACACCCGCTCCGGCGTCGCCGGTGCATCCACCTGTGGCTGCACGCGGTAGTCGGCGATGCTGGCCACGGCGTCCTTGATCGCGCACCAGGCGGCGATGCCGAGCATGAACGGCGGTTCGCCCACGGCCTTGGAGTGGAACACGGTGTCCTCAGGGTTCTTGCGGTTTTCCACCAGCTTTACCCGCAAATCCAGCGGCATGTCCGCCACTGCCGGGATCTTGTAGCTGGCCGGGCCGTTGGTCATCAGCTTGCCCTTGGCGTTCCACACCAGTTCTTCGGTGGTCAGCCAGCCCATGCCCTGGATGAAGCCGCCTTCCACCTGGCCGATGTCGATGGCCGGGTTCAGCGAATCACCCACATCGTGCAGGATGTCGGCGCGCAGCATCTTGTATTCGCCGGTCAGGGTGTCGACCACCACCTCCACGCAGGCGGCGCCGAAGGCGAAGTAGTAGAACGGCCGGCCACGTGCCTGGCTGCGGTCGTAGTAGATCTTCGGCGTGCGGTAGAAACCGGTGCTGGACAGCGACACTTGGGCAAAATAGGCCTGCTGCACCAGCTGCTCGAAGCTGACGATCTGGTCGCGCACGCGCACATGGCCGTTGCGGAACTCGACGTCTTCCTCGGTCACCTGGTAGTGCCGCGCGGCGAACTCGGTCAGGCGCTTCTTGAGGATCTCCGCAGCGTTCTGCGCTGCCTTGCCGTTCAGGTCGGCACCACTGGAGGCAGCGGTCGGTGAGGTGTTGGGCACCTTGTCAGTATTGGTGGCGGTGATCTGGATACGGCTGAAATCGACCTGGAAGATCTGCGCCACCACCTGTGCCACCTTGGTGTTCAGGCCCTGGCCCATCTCGGTGCCACCGTGGTTCAGGTGGATGCTGCCGTCGGTGTAGATATGGATCAGCGCACCGGCCTGGTTGAGGAAGGTGGCGGTGAACGAAATACCGAACTTGACCGGGGTCAGCGCCAGGCCCTTCTTCAGGATCGGGCTGTTGGCGTTGAAGCGGCGGATCGACTCGCGGCGCTCGGCATAGTCACTGCTGGCTTCCAGTTCGGCGGTCATCTCTTCGAGCATGTTGTGCTCGACGGTCTGGTAGTAGTGGGTGACGTTGCGCTCGGTCTTGCCGTAGTAGTTGGCCTTGCGCACCGCCAGCGGGTCGCGGCCCAGGTGGCGGGCGATGTGGTCCATCACCTGCTCGATGGCGACCATCCCCTGCGGGCCGCCGAAGCCGCGGTAGGCGGTGTTGGAGGCGGTGTTGGTCTTGCAGCGGTGGCCGTGCACGGTGGCATCGCCCAGGTAGTAGGCATTGTCGGAGTGGAACATGGCGCGGTCGACGATCGAACCGGACAGGTCGGGCGAGTAGCCGCAGTTGCCGGCCAGGTCGAAGTTGATGCCGTGCAGGCGCCCGTCGTCGTCGAAGCCCACGTCGTACTCGACGTAGAACGGGTGGCGTTTGCCGGTCATGGTCATGTCTTCGACCCGTGGCAGGCGCATCTTGGTCGGCTGGCCGGTCAGGCGCGCCACCACGGCGCACAGGCACGCCGGGCTGGCGGCCTGGGTTTCCTTGCCACCAAAACCGCCACCCATGCGGCGCATGTCCAGCACCACCTTGTTCATTGGCACGTCGAGTACTTCGGCGACCAGTTTCTGCACTTCGGTGGGGTTTTGCGTGGAGCAGTAGACGATCATGCCGCCGTCTTCGGTGGGCATCACCGAGGAAATCTGCGTTTCCAGGTAGAAGTGCTCCTGGCCACCGATGTGCAGGGTGCCCTGGATGCGGTGCGGTGCACTGGCCAGGGCAGCGGCGGAATCGCCACGCTGGTGGGTGTGGCTGTCGAGCACGAAGTGCTTCTTGCGCAATGCCTCGACCACATCCAGCACCGGTTCCAGGTCTTCATACTCGACGATGGCGGCCATGGCCGCACGGCGTGCGGTGTCGAGGTCGCGGGCGGCCACGGCGAGCACCGGCTGGCCGAAGAACTCGACCTTGTCGATGGCCAGCAGCGGGTCGCCGGCCACCACCGGGCCGATGTCCTTGAGGCCAGGGATGTCTTCGTGGGTGATGGCGATACGCACGCCCTCGAAGGCATAGCACGGCGTGGTGTCGATGCGCAGGATGCGCGCGTGGGCGCGGTCGGCGGTGCGCGCATAGACGTGCAGCTGGTTGGGGAATTCCAGGCGGTCGTCGATATACACCGCCTCGCCGGACACATGCTTGTCGGCGCTGTCATGCTTGACGCTGCGGCCGACCCCGGTGGTCAGGTCTTGGCTGAACAGTTCGGCCATCTCGGCCTGGCTCTTGGCTACGTGATGGTTAGACATAAGCGGTCACCCGGGTTTCGATGTACGGCGTTTGCTGTTCGATGAAGTACTTGCGCAGCAGGTTCTGGGCGGTCAGCAGGCGGTATTCCTTGCTGGCGCGGAAGTCGCTGAGCGGGGTGAAGTCTTCCGCCAGGGCCTGGCAGGCGCGCTCGATGGCAGCCTGGTTCCACGGCTTGCCGCGTAGCGCTGCTTCGCAGGCACGGGCCCGTTTGGGGATTGCCGCCATGCCGCCGAAGGCGATGCGCACACCGCTGACCACGCCGTCTTCGATGCTCAGGTTGAAGGCGCCGCACACGGCAGAAATGTCATCGTCCAGGCGCTTGGACACTTTATAGGCGCGGAACGCCCAATCGCTGGTGGCGCGCGGCACGATGATTTTCTCGATGAACTCGCTGTCCTGGCGGGCGGTGATGCGGTAGTCGATGAAGTAGTCTTCCAGTGGCATCACCCGCTGGCGATCGCCCTGGCGCAGGACGATCTGCGCATCCAGGGCAATCAGCAGGGGTGGCGAGTCACCGATTGGCGAAGCGTTGCCGATATTGCCGCCCAGGGTGCCCTGGTTGCGGATCTGCAGCGAGGCGAAGCGGTGCAGCAGGGCACCGAAGTCCGGGTATTCCTCGTTCAGCGCACCGTAGCAGTCGGTGAGCGGTGTGGCGGCGCCGATTTCCAGGTGGCTGGCGGTTTTCTCGATGCGCTTGAGCTCGGCCACATGGCCTACGTAGATCATCACCGGCAAGGTCTTGTGAAACTGGGTGACTTCCAGTGCCAGGTCGGTACCGCCGGCCAGCAGCCGCGCTTCGGGGTGCGAGCTGTACAGGTCGGCCAGGTCGGCCACGGTCAGTGGCACCAGGCAGCGCTTGTCGCCACTGTTCAGTTCGCCGGTCTGGGTTGGGGCAATGGCCTTGAGGCGGCTGATGGTCTGTGCCTGCTGGGCATCGAACTGGTCGCGGCAGGGCTGGCGGCAGCTCTGCTCGGCGACGTCGAGGATCGGCCGGTAGCCGGTGCAGCGGCACAGGTTGCCGGCCAGGGCTTCCTGGGCCTGGTGCAGGTCGGGGCCGCTGCTGTTCTTCTGCAGGGCGAACAGCGACATGACGAAGCCGGGTGTACAGAAGCCGCACTGCGAGCCATGGCAATCGGCCATGGCCTGTTGCACGCTGTGCAGCTGGCCCTGGTGCTTGAGACCCTCGACGCTGATCAGTTGCTTGCCGTGCAGCGACGAGACGAAGGTCAGGCACGAGTTGAGGCTACGGTAGCGGATGCTGTCGTTGCCTTGGTCGTCCTGGGTCAGTTCGCCGACCACCACGGTGCAGGCACCGCAGTCACCACTGGCGCAGCCCTCCTTGGTGCCAGGTTTGCCCAGGTGCTCGCGCAGGTACTGCAGCACCGTCATGTTCGGGTCCAGGGCATGCTCACTACGCAGCTCCTGGTTTACGAGAAACTGGATCACGGGGATGGCCTCGCAATGGTTTTATTGTTGTTGGGCGGACTCTAAGCAAGAGCTGTCCAGCTGGTCAATATTTTTCTGACTCAAAGGTCAAGAAATTGCTCATGTCCAAGCCCGGCCGCACACATTGCCCATATTCCAAGCATAGAACGCGCCGGGCGTGTGGTTGCCTTGCAGGTCAAATAAACCGCCAGGCCCCTCTGCGCGATCAGCGGCCAAGTACGCTACAATCCGCTCCTTGTGCCCAGTTCAATGATTTTGAAGGAAAACCATGACGTTCAAGGCCCCGGACAGCCTCTCCGAGCAGATTGCCGATTACCTGGCCGAACGCATCATCCGTGGCGAGCTGGCGCCAGGCGAGCGTATCCAGGAGCAGAAGGTCACCCAGGCACTCAACGTCAGCCGCGGCTCGGTGCGCGAGGCGCTGCTGATCCTCGAACGCCGCCACCTGGTGGCGATCCTGCCGCGCCGGGGTGCCCATGTGACCGAGCTCGACGAGCGCAGTGTGCGCAGCCTGTGTGCACTGATGGGCGAGTTCTACATCCTGCTGGGTAACGCGGTTGCGCAAAAATGGCGCACCGATGCCGACCTGCGCCCGTTCCTGGAGATCCAGCAGCGCCTGCAGCGAGCCCATGACCAGCTGGACATCAAGGCCTTCGTCGCCGACAGCTTCGCGGTCATGCGGGCGGCCTATCCGTTCGCTGACAACCCTTTCCTGCAGGAAACCGTGGAAAACCTGCAGCCGGCGATGAGCCGTGCCTACTACCTGTCGCTGGACCAGCGCCAGGCCAACATGATCGATTACCTGGACCTGTTCGCCCGCCTGCTCGACGCCGTGATCGCCCGTGACCTGCCGCGCATTCGCGAGGTGCTCACCGCCTATGGCCAGCGCAGCTGCGAACTGGTGCTGGCGGCGTTGGCCCGAGGCTGACCGATGCGCCTGAAGTGCATTCGCCTGGCCGGGTTCAAGTCGTTCGTCGACCCGACCACGGTCAACTTCCCCAGCAACATGGCGGCCGTGGTCGGCCCCAACGGCTGTGGCAAGTCCAACATCATCGATGCCGTGCGCTGGGTGATGGGCGAAAGTTCGGCGAAGAACCTGCGCGGCGAGTCGATGACCGATGTCATCTTCAACGGCTCCAGTGGCCGCAAGCCGGTCAGCCAGGCCAGCATCGAGCTGGTGTTCGACAACAGCGAAACCACCCTGGTCGGCGAATACGCCGCCTACGCCGAGATCTCGATCCGCCGCAAGGTCACCCGCGACGGGCAGAACAGCTACTACCTCAACGGTACCAAGTGCCGCCGGCGCGATATCACCGACATCTTCCTCGGCACCGGCCTGGGGCCTCGCAGCTACTCGATCATCGAGCAAGGCATGATCTCCAAGCTGATCGAGGCCAAGCCCGAGGAGCTGCGCAACTTCATCGAGGAAGCCGCCGGTATTTCCAAGTACAAGGAACGCCGCCGGGAAACCGAGAGCCGCATCCGCCGCACCCAGGAAAACCTGGCGCGCCTGACCGACCTGCGCGAAGAGCTGGAACGCCAGCTGGAGCGCCTGCACCGCCAGGCCCAGGCAGCCGAGAAGTACCGGGAATACAAAGCCCAGGAACGCCAGTTGAAGGCGCGCCTGTCGGCCTTGCGCTGGCGTGATCTGGACGAACGGGTGCGCCAGCGCGAGGCGGTGATCGGCGACCAGGATGTGTCCCATGAGGCGCTGGTGGCCGAGCAGCGCAATGCCGATGCCAGCATCGAGCGCTTGCGCGATGGCCATCACGAATTGTCCGAGCGCTTCAACCAGGTGCAGGGCCGCTTCTACTCGGTGGCCGGTGACATCGCCCGGGTCGAGCAGAGCATCCAGCACGGCCAGCAGCGCCTGCGCCAGTTGCAGGATGACTTCAAGGAAGCCGAGCGCACGCGCCTGGAGACCGAGTCGCACCTCGGGCACGACCGCACCCTGCTGGCTACCTTGGGCGAAGAGCTGGCAATGCTCGAACCCGAGCAGGAAATGACCCTGGCCGCTGCCGAAGAAGCCGCCGCTGCCCTTGAAGAGGCCGAGCTGGGCATGCACGGCTGGCAGGAACAGTGGGACAGCTTCAACAGCCGTTCCGCCGAGCCGCGCCGCCAGGCCGAAGTGCAGCAGGCGCGTCTGCAGCAGCTGGAAGCCAGCCTGGAACGCCAGGCCGAGCGCCAACGCAAGCTGGGCGAGGAGCGCGAGCTGCTGGGCAGCGACCCGCAGGATGCGGCCATGCTCGAACTGGCCGAGCAGCTGGCCAGTAGCGAAATGTTGCTGGAAGAGTTGCAGTTGTCCGAAGAGCAGGTGGTCGAGCGCCTGGAAGGCGCGCGTGAACAACTGCAGCAGGCCACCCAGGCCCAACAGCAGGCGCAGGGCGACCTGCAACGCCTGGGCGGCCGCCTGGCCTCGCTCGAAGCCTTGCAGCAGGCTGCCCTGGAGCCGGGTGCAGGTGCTGCGGACTGGCTGCAGGGCCAAGGCCTGGCGCAACGGCCGCGGCTGGCTGAAGGGTTGCGGGTTGAGCCGGGCTGGGAGCTTGCGGTAGAAACCGTGCTTGGCGCCGACCTGCAGGCTGTACTGGTGGACGACCTCGGTAACCTCGATTTTGCCGGCCTGGAGCAGGGCGAGTTGCGCTTGCTGCTGGCGAGCGGTACCGGCTCGTCGCTGCCTGGTAGCCTGCTGGAAAAGGTCGAAGGCCGTGTCGACCTGTCGCCCTGGCTAGGCCACGTCAAACCCGTGGAAGACCTTGCCCAGGCGCTGGCACAGCGCGCGTCGCTCGGTGAAGGCCAGAGCCTGGTCAGCCGCGATGGCTACTGGGTTGGCCGACACTTCCTGCGGGTGCGCCGTGGCGGCGAAGCCGAAGGCGGCGTGCTGGCACGCGGCCAGGAGATCGAGCGCCTCGGCCAGGAGCAACTGGAGCAGGAAGCGGCGCTGGAGCAGTTGGAACAGCAACTGCAGGCCCTGCGCGAGCAGCAGCTGGACCTTGAAGAACAGCGTGAACAACTGCGCCGTCGCACCCAGGAAGAAAGCCGCCTGCATGGCGAGCTGAAGGCCAACCTGTCGGCTGGCCGCGCACGTGCCGAGCAGGTCGAACTGCGCCGCCGGCGCCTGCAGGAAGAGCTGACCGAGCTGGAAGAACAGCGCGCTCTGGAACATGAGCAACTGGGCGAAGCCCGCCTGCTGCTGCAGGAGGCCCTGGAGCTGATGGCCCAGGACACCGAGCAGCGCGAGCAGTTGATGGCCCGCCGCGACACTTTGCGCGAAAGCCTCGATCGCGTGCGCCAGGAGGCCCGCCAGCACAAGGATCACGCCCACCAGCTGGCTGTCCGCCTGGGCTCGCTGCGTGCCCAGCACGACTCCACCCGGCAGGCACTGGAGCGCCTGGAGCAGCAGGCCGCGCGCCTGATCGAGCGCCAGGAGCAACTGAGCCTGAACCTGGAAGAGGGCGAGGCCCCGCAGGAAGAACTGCGCCTGAAGCTGGAAGAGCTGTTGGAGCGGCGCATGAGCGTCGACGAGGAAATGCGCCAGGCCCGCCTGCACATGGACGAAGCCGACCGCGAACTGCGTGACGCCGAAAAGCGTCGTACCCAGGCCGAGCAGCAGGCCCAATTGCTGCGTGGCCAGCTGGAGCAGCTGCGCCTGGAGTGCCAAGGCCTGGATGTGCGGCGCAAGACCTTGCAGGAGCAGTTGCTGGCCGATGGCTACGACCTGCAAGGTGTGCTCGCCACTCTCGAGGCCGAGGCCAGCGAGCAGGGTACCGAACAGGAGCTGGAGCAGCTCGAGGCGCGTATCCAGCGCCTGGGGGCGATCAACCTGGCGGCCATCGAAGAGTACGAGCAGCAGTCCGAGCGCAAGCGCTACCTGGACGCCCAGGACGCCGACCTGGTCGAAGCCCTGGAGACCCTGGAAAACGTCATTCGCAAGATCGACAAGGAAACCCGCAACCGCTTCAAGGATACCTTTGATCAGATAAATGCCGGATTACAGGCACTTTTCCCAAAAGTTTTCGGTGGTGGCAGCGCTTATCTGGAACTGACGGGCGAAGATCTACTCGATACAGGGGTAACGATCATGGCGCGGCCACCGGGCAAGAAGAACAGCACCATCCATCTGCTGTCCGGCGGCGAGAAGGCACTGACCGCATTGGCGCTGGTGTTTGCCATCTTCAAGTTGAACCCCGCACCGTTCTGCATGCTCGACGAAGTCGACGCGCCGCTGGACGATGCCAACGTCGGGCGCTACGCCCGTCTGGTCAAGGAAATGAGTGAAAGCGTGCAGTTCATTTACATCACCCATAACAAGATTGCCATGGAGATGGCGGATCAGTTGATGGGGGTGACCATGCATGAACCGGGCTGTTCACGTCTGGTTGCCGTCGACGTGGAGGAGGCCATGGCCATGGTCGATGCCTGATGCTCGACGATAAGGGCATATTCCGTAGCGAAATGCCCCCGCCATGTGCGACAGACGGTGTAAAGTTGTCTTTGGTCGTGCTAGCTTAATGTCACTCGTTTTTTGCGTGGGTAAAACGCCTGTCAGAACATAGAGTTGGCGCCACGTGTTAAAGGGCTTTGAACCCTTTGTTTTCAAGCATATTTTTATAGAGGCACGGGATTACATGGAAATCGGTCTGCGCGAGTGGCTGATCGTCATCGGCATCATTGTCATTGCCGGGATTCTTTTCGACGGCTGGCGCCGCATGCGCGGCGGGAAAGGCAAGTTGAAATTCCGTCTGGATCGCAGTTATTCCAACCTGCCGGACGAAGAGGGCAATGCCGAAGTGCTTGGCCCGTCGCGGGTGCTGGATACCCACAAGGAGCCTGAGCTGGACGAAAGCGACCTGCCGTCGCTCAGTGCTTCTGCGCGAGATCGCGAGCGCGAGCCCAAGCCGGCCAAGGCTGCCAAGCGCGGCAAGCGCGCCACCGCTGCTGCGGATGCACAGCAGGGCGACCTGAACCTCAGCGCCGAGCCACGCGAGCCCGACCTGTTTGCCGACAGCGATGACGACTTTGCCGCGGAAAATACCCGCAGCAACGGTGCTGCGCCTGCCAGCAGCAGCGTCAAGGAGCTGCCGCCGGCCGAGGAAGTGCTGGTGATCAGCGTCATCTCCCGCGACGAGGGTGGCTTCAAGGGCCCGGCGCTGCTGCAGAACATTCTGGAAAGCGGCCTGCGCTTCGGCGAAATGGACATCTTCCACCGTCACGAGAGCATGGCCGGTCACGGCGAGGTGCTGTTCTCCATGGCCAACGCCGTCAAGCCCGGCGTGTTCGACCTGGACGACATCGACCACTTCAGCACCCGCGCGGTGAGCTTCTTCCTCGGCCTGCCGGGCCCGCGTCATCCGAAGCAGGCCTTCGACGTGATGGTGGCTGCGGCACGCAAGCTGGCGCACGAACTGAACGGTGAGCTCAAGGACGACCAGCGCAGCGTGCTGACCGCCCAGACCATCGAGCACTATCGCCAGCGCATCGTCGAGTTCGAGCGCCGTGCGCTGACCCAGAAGCGCTGACAGATCCAGACGAAAGAGCAGCCTCAGGGCGTGCTGGTCGGTTCGGGTGTTGTTATCGCCTGTTCCGGCCCCTTCGCGGGTAAACCCGCTCCTACAGGGACACCACAGCCCTTGAGGTTTGTGGTGTCCCTGTAGGAGCGGGTTTACCCGCGAAGAGGCCGGCACAGGCAATAAATACCTCAAACCCCCGGCACCACCCCCAGGCTGCTCTTTTGCTTTGCAAGAGAAGACAAATCCCATGACCGCCGAAACCCGTATCCACGAACTGCGTGCCGAGCTCGACCAGCACAACTACCGCTACTACGTGCTCGATGAGCCAAGCGTGCCCGATGCCGAATACGACCGCCTGTTCAACGAGCTCAAGGCGCTTGAAGCCGAATACCCACACCTGGTAACCCCCGACTCGCCCACCCAGCGCGTCGGTGGCGCAGCCCTGGCCGCGTTCAGCCAGGTCCGCCACGAAGTGCCCATGCTCAGCCTGGGCAACGCTTTCGAAGAAGCCGACCTGCGTGAGTTCGGCCGCCGCGTGGTAGACGGCCTCGACCAGCCCGGTGCGGTCGACTACAGCTGCGAGCCCAAGCTCGACGGCCTGGCCGTGAGCTTGCTGTACCGCGACGGTCTGCTCGTACAGGGCGCCACCCGTGGCGACGGCACCACCGGCGAAGACATCAGTGCCAACGTACGCACCGTGCGCAACATCCCGCTCAGGCTGCAAGGCGAGGGATGGCCTGCGGTGCTGGAGGTGCGCGGCGAGGTGTACATGAGCAAGGCCGGTTTCGACCGGCTCAACGCCGCCCAGGCCGAAGCCGGTGGCAAGACTTTCGCCAACCCGCGCAACGCCGCAGCCGGCAGCCTGCGTCAGCTGGACTCGAAAATCACCGCCAGCCGGCCGTTGGAGTTCTGTTGCTATGGCGTCGGCCAGGTGTCTGCGAGCATTGGCGACAGCCACATCGGCATCCTCGAACAGCTCAAGGCGTGGGGGTTGCCGATCAGCCGCGAACTCAAGCATGCCGCCGGTATCGAAGAATGCCTGGCCTACTACCGCGACATCGGCGAGCGACGCAACAGCCTGCCCTACGGAATCGACGGCGTGGTGTTCAAGGTCAACAGCCTGGCCGCCCAGCGCGAACTGGGCTTCCGTGCTCGTGAGCCGCGCTGGGCGATTGCCCACAAGTTCCCGGCCATGGAGGAGCTGACCGAGGTGCTGGATGTCGAGTTCCAGGTCGGCCGCACCGGCGCGGTAACGCCTGTGGCGCGCCTTAAGCCGGTCAAGGTGGCCGGTGTGACCGTGTCCAACGCCACCCTGCACAACATGGACGAAATCGCCCGCCTGGGCCTGCGCATTGGCGACACGGTGATCATCCGCCGCGCCGGTGACGTGATTCCGCAGGTGATGCAGGTGGTGCTGGAGCGCCGCCCGGAAGATGCGCGCCCGGTGCAGGTGCCGAGTGAGTGCCCGGTATGCGGCTCGCAGGTCGAGCGTACCCAGTTGGTCAAGCGTAGCAAGGGCAAGGAAACAACCAGCGAGGGGGCGGTGTACCGCTGCGTCGGTCGCCTGGCCTGTGGCGCCCAGCTCAAGCAGGCAATCATCCACTACGTGTCGCGCCGCGCCATGGACATCGACGGCCTGGGCGAGAAGAGCGTCGAGCAACTGGTGGACGAAGGCCTGATCGGCTCGCCGGCCGACCTGTACAAGCTGGAATTCGACCAGATCGTCGGCCTGGAAGGCTTTGCCGAAGTGTCCAGCAAGAAGCTGCTGGATGCCATCGAAGCCAGCAAGCGCCCGGGCCTGGCGCGCTTCATCTACGCCCTGGGTATCCCGGACGTAGGCGAGGAGACCGCCAAGGTGCTGGCCCGCTCGCTGGGCAGCCTGGCGCGCGTGCAGCAAGCGCTGCCGCAGGTGCTCACCTACCTGCCGGACATCGGCCTGGAGGTGGCGTACGAGATCCACAACTTCTTCGAGGACGAGCACAACCGCAAGGTCATCAAGCAGCTGCTCGACAGCGGCATGCAACTGCAGGACGAAGGCGAGCTGGCTGCCGAATTCGCCGCCAGCACCACCCTGGCCGGCATGATCGCCAAACTCGACATCGCCTCCGTTGGCCCGACCGGTGCCGAGAAGCTGGTGGCCAAGCTAGACAGCCTGGGCAAGATCATCGCCGCCGACGGTATCGACCTGCGTCAGGCCCTGGCGGCCAAGCAGGCCGAAGCCGTGCGCGAGTTCTTCAAGGATGAAGCCAACCAGAAGCTGGCCCGGGACATCGAGGCACAGTTGCTGGCGTTCGGCATGCACTGGAGCAGCGAGAAGAAAGTGGCCGAAGGCTTGCCGCTGGCTGGCCAGACCTGGGTGCTGACCGGCACCCTGGAGCGCATGAGCCGCGACATCGCCAAGGAAAAGCTGGAAAGCCTGGGGGCCAAGGTGGCGGGTTCGGTATCCGGCAAGACCCACTGCGTGGTGGCGGGGCCGGGGGCGGGGTCCAAGCTGGCCAAGGCCAGTGAGTTGGGCGTGAAGGTGCTTGATGAAGATGCCTTCGTCACCTTCCTGGGCGAGCAGGGCATCGCTGTCTAGCAGGCCAATGGCAGATGTTGCTGCTTGCACAGTCCTTGTGGGAGCGGGCATGCCCGCGAACACGGGCGAAGCCCGTGCCATCCACCGCGGCGCCTGCTTCGCGGCGGTTCGACGCCTCGGCACGCCCGCTCCCACAAGTCCTGCGCTGGTCTTGCTGTCAGCGCTAACCCTGTAGGAGCGGGTTCACCCGCGAATTGGCAGCTCCAGGCCACCCCGGCCCGGACAAGTCATTGAGAAATGATGACTTTTTCTCCTCCAGAGGTTGTATCTGCCCCCAAGACCGGTACAATGGCGCCACTCGCTGTTCAGCGAGCCTTGTAGTGGTGGCCCCATCGGTCCCCCCGCATTGATTACCCGTTAACCTGGTCAGGCCCGGAAGGGAGCAGCCATAGCGGGAACATCGAGTGCCGGGGTGTGGCTGGTGGGGCCGCCTCCATTACGTAAGTCCTTAATTCTAAAGGGCTTTTCTCGCTCAAAATCTCAAAGTGTGACAGCGTTTAGGTACACCTGAGTGGTGCACTGTAAGCGGCATGTTAGCTTGTCTCTGGCTTTTCTCCAATCCACCGGCCAATCCCATCTTCCTCACCTGTTGCTGAGTGGCATTCTGCCGTCTACTGTATATGTGTACATGCAGGGGTGGTAGTTTGCATGTCGTAACGCACTACCGGCGAAAGCAGTCAGGAGGGGGTGGAATGAGTTGGGAGCAAAATGTGGCGGACGCAGTGAATGGCATGGCTGAAGAGATTGCTGAGATTAGAAAATTTCAAGCGGCCTGTGAGAGAGATAGGGATATTGGGACGCTAATGCAGCTCAACGAGAAGCTGATGACTCAGGCCTCAAGCTACACGAACCTAATCATGGTGGCGGGGTATGCGGGGCTCTTTGGGCTATGGTCGACCGTGGTTGAGCGTCTGCCTCAATGGCTTTATGCCCTGTGCGGTCTGCTGGCGTTGCTATCTCTTCTCCTCTTCGTTTCTTGGGAAATTATCAAGATGGTGTGGGGCAGCCTGTACGTTAAGCGTACCAACCAGATGATAACAACGATCGCCAGAGGGGCAAATCAGATAGATATGTATCAAGCGGCAATGTCCCTCTACAGCGTCAAGGTGCATAAGGTTTGGTTGTGGTTTTTCGTACCAACCGTAGCGTTGGGAATGGGGGCTGGGCTTTTGCTTGTCGGTTACTTCAGTTATGAGGTGTGGTGCTCGGTGAGCTGATATGCACAAAGTAGAGCTATAGAAATGGTTGGCGAATGGGGTGGCTCTGGGTGGAGTTCATTCGACGTTTATGACAAAGGTGGCCCACGACAGAAGCGGGATGCTATCAAAAACTGCCACTGGGTTAGCCGCACCTTGATTGCTGCGGATCATCTTGCAGGCATAGTCGTCAAGGTGAGCAGCCGATTCAAATTCCGCTACAGTTCGCACCCGAAAAAATCTGCTCCGGGCGGCAAGACGCAGAAAAATACTGCAAACCACTTGGCACAAGGCCTACAGCGAATACCCACCATTCACTCACAAAGTACGCACAAGTTATCCACAGGCGCTCGCCTTGCAAAGCCCCCAATACCGCATTATCTTGTATCCCGAACACGAAGAAGGCACTACATATAGTGCGCGTGTCAGCTGCTGACCTCGAATGAGGTAGGAAGAAGTGTCTGCGAGTGATTGCGTTCTAAGTTGTAGGAGACCGAAGCGCAACCACTCGCACCATCCGAAGCCGACAGTAGCTACTGAAAGCGTCCGGGGGGAGTGCATTGGGCCAAAGTTTGACGACTCCGTCAACCGCTGGCTGCTGGGCGGCATTCCCTCTTAGGGCTGGTAAACCATCCAACCTTAGAGAAACAAATCTTATGAACACCAAGAAATCATCCGCAAACGCAGCCACTCTGGCCTCGGAAACTCTCCGCGACCCAAACGCATCGGCAATCGCAAAAAGCTTAGCAGCATCCGTGCTCTCGCAATCGTCCTCGACCAAGGAGACGGGCAAGGCCATGGAAGCTAAAGCGTCTCAGGTGCTCCAGTCCGAGAAGTACAGCGAGACGACCAAAAGCCTCGCTGGCTCCGTCCTCTCTCAGTCCAACAAGCAACGCTAAGGGGTGAGACGCGATCATGGCCCTGTATTTCATCGAATACGACCTGCGAAAGCAGCGGAACTACCAAACCTTGTACGACGAATTGGCCAGCTTCAGAGCTGTCCGGATTCTGGAATCGCTGTGGTGCTTCAACCGTGTGAACACGACCGCCGCTAACCTACGCGATCACTTCAGACGGTTCATTGATAATGACGATGGGATCATGCTCTCGGAGGTATCGAACTGGGCGAGCTGGGGCGCTAAAGGAAACCCGAACAATCTGAAGTAGATGCGATGAGGCGAGCACTGAATCTCAGTGCTCGCTTCGCAACCTGTAACCCCCAGATTGAATTCGAGGTCGAAATGAAAACGCCTACTGATTTGGTGATCCTCCGACTCATCTACAAGCTCTACTACGAAGAGTTCAAGAACTTCTCAATGGAGGCTGGCGTCGAGAATGGACGAAAGAGCAAGATCTTCGTTCCTATAGACTGCAAGCTGATAGCCACGCAGCTGAAAGTCGATGCCGACATTGTCTTCGGTAGGCTCTATTACCACATGGAGGAGAAATACGGCTACAGGCGAGATGACGGCAGCAAAGTTGCCTTCTACACGCCACTAGAGGGAGAAGCTAATCGCTGCGTCAATTTTCCTATGCTCGCTTCAGTACTCGCGGGATTAGAGGAGGAGAACAGCAAGGCACAGACGGCGATCTACCTCTCTCTTTTCGCTACGGCTGTAGCAATTATCGCCGTTGTCGTCACATGGCTGACAGCTAAATGAAAATTGCCACGGCAGTGCTTGCCATCGCTATTACCAGCTCTTCCTCCGCAAGTGCGGCCTTCTACACAGAAGAACCTGACCCGGCCTACGAGAAAGCGAGCATTGCCCTTTTCTGCATGAACCACTTCTACAACCGCACAAAGGGGCATCTAGGCACGCAGGCGGGAATGGCAGCACAGGCGGATCTGGCTGGACGACTATCTTCCTTGCCAGACGGCGAGAAGCTAGCAGACAACCTGCGGCTAGCTCTGGACTCGATTACGAAGGATGAAGGGAGTAAGGCAGTTTCGCCCTTCTGTTGGCAATACATCCCACAGGACCACGGTTTGACGACTGAGCAGATCGAACACTTCCTGAAACACAGCTCCCTAGATTGATATTTTCTGCCCCGCCGCCGGCAGGGAATTGCATGGGGTGGGGGTGATCTGTCCGCCAGTCCAGAAAATAACTCTGAGCCGTCTGTACCGGAATCAGTCAGAAACCGCTGCACTGCTAAGCGCCCCGCTCTACACCTCACCGGGAGCGCTAAGAATGTGTAAATAAGTTGAGAGGCCGTCTAGGTACGACGAGGCTTGCACTGAGACGAACTGTAGGCATCGATGACTTGGTTAGTTCTTCATCTCGCGCTTGATCCTGTAGACAGTGGCGACACCACACTCAGCGAGCTTGGCCACATCATCTGCTGACATGGTAGGGTGCTTGGTCATGATGGTAATCACCTTCTCCCACATTGCAACGTTCTTGCCCTTACCGGTTGGTCTCCACTCAGGATCAGCTGCACGCTTGTTCTCCAAGCCCTGCCTTATCCGCTCCACGCGTTTCTCTTGGTCGAGCCTTGCCATTGTCGCCATCAGGTCGAGAAGCATGTTGTTGATCACTTCCATGATCTGGCCCGTGATCCCCTTGTCTTCAACCATCATGTGGCTTGTGGGCAAATCAGCAATGACCAGACGTAGCCCCTTACCTTTGATCGTGGCCTTGAGCGTTTCCCAATCAGCCTGAGACAGACGGCTCAGTCGGTCTACCGACTCAACCAGTAACACCTCTCCTTTCTGAGCGGTTTCGAGCAGACGCATCAGCTCGGGGCGGTTGAGCTTGGTGCCACTAATGTTTTCACTGTAGGTGCCGACGACTGCCAAACCCTTGTCAGCAGCGAACACCTCAAGTAGCGACTTGGCACGAAGCGCATCCTGATCCTTGGTAGATGCACGGAGATACAGATGGGCCTTGTCGTTTTCAGAAGACGGCTGCACTGAACGTCAGAAGCCGACTGCACTATAGCAGCGGAGGGGTTGGATCCATCAGGCAACGACGGGCTGCTGCCGGCCAATAGCCGACAATGACGACACTGGAAATCCCCGCCTGTGAGCGTCGGCTCAGGGCGGGACAGCGTCATCCAGCTACCTGCGCCACTGACTCAGCCTTGTCCAGCCGGCCGCGCCGCACGAACAGACTGACCAGCCGTTGACGGATCGCCACCTGGAGTTCCGCCAGTTGTTCCGGCGTGATGCGAATTTCACCCGCTCGACGAGCGCAACACCGGCGCCGCCTACGCCAAGAACCGGCGAATCGAACTCAAACTCACGAACCGCTGAGCGCCGCGTCACCGCGCTGCTGCGCCAGCCAGTCGCGCGGGGCGCAGCCCATGCGCACGCGGAAGGCGCGCGCCAGAGCGTTCGGGCTGCCGTAGCCGACGCGGTCGGCCACCACCGCCACCGGCCGCCCCTGCTTGAGCAGGGTGCAACTGACGTTCATCCGCCAGTCGGCCAGATAGTCGCCCGGCGTGACGCCCACCGCGTCCTTGAACGCGGCGGCGAAGCGCGCGCGTGACATGCCCGCCTTCGCCGCCAGCGCCTCGAGCGACCACGCGGTCTGCGGCGCATCGTGCATGGCGGTTATGGCGCGCGCGAGTTTCGGGTCGGCCAGGCCCGCCAGCAGTCCGGTGGCGCCAAGCCGCCCATCCATCAGATAACGCAGCAACTGGATCAGTAGCAACTCGCACAAGCGGTCGATGGCGGCCTGCCGACCGCACTGGTCGCGCTCGGCTTCGGCAAACAGCAACTCTAGCGTCGGCCCGAGGCCGGGCAAGTCCGCCAACGGAATCAGCAGCATCGACGGCAAGGCCATGGCCAACGGATTGCCCGTCGAAGCGCCCAGGTCGACCTCCGCACACAACCGCTCAGCGGTATCGCCGGGGGCGGCGACAAAACGATGCGACGCCACGCGCGGATAAAACAGCAGGCTCGGCTCGGTAACCAGCAGATCTTCATGCACGGGCGAACGCACCGTAATCGGGCCGCGCCGCACCAGATGGATATAGCCATGCGGCGCCGCGTAATGATGCTGCCCACAGAAGGCGCCGCTGTGAAAAACGCGCGCCGAAAGCGAGTAGTGCCGGAGCAAGCCGGCCAGTCGATCCGCCATTCCACTCTCCATATAAGACGATAGGTTACGTATTTGATACTTTACGTGCCATATCGTACCAAACAAAGGGCGATCATGCCCACGTGCTCTTGCACCTCACCCACTACGGAGATAGACATGACCCAAATCGCCCCCCTGACCATCGACACCGCTGACGCCGCTACCGCTGCCACACTCAAGGCCGTCAAAGCCAAGCTTGGCATGGTGCCGAACCTGTTCGCCACGCTGGCCCACGCGCCGGCGGCGCTCAATGGCTACCTCGGCTTGTCCGAAACGCTGGGCACCGGCCGCCTGAATGCCTCCCAGCGCGAGATCGTTGCGCTCGCTGCCGGTCAAGCCAATCGCTGCCAGTATTGCCTGAGCGCACACACCCTGATCGGCAAAGGTGCCGGACTGTCGGCAGAGGCCATCGCCGCGGCCCGCACCGGCCAGGCGGCCAACGCACTTGACGATGCAATCGCCGGCTTTGCCCGCGCGCTGGTCGAGCAACGCGGCGTGGTGTCGGCCGACGCCATGGCCAACTACCGCCGCGCGGGGCTCGACGACGGCCTGATACTGGAAGTGATCGCCAACGTCGCGCTGAACACGCTCACCAACTACACCAACCACATCGCCGACACCACGGTGGATTTCCCCGTGGTCGCCGTCTGATCTCCATAGGCATATAAGGAGAACACGATGAAAATCGCACTCACCGGCGCTCTGCTCGCCAGCGCCCTCGTCCTGCCACTGGCCGTCACGGCCGGCGACTTTTCGCCCTATGTGGACAGCCAGGGCGGCATCAGCCGCCCCACAGACTTCCGCACAAACTTCGTCCACCTGGGCTCATATGCGGTGTTGGACGAAAAATCCGCCTCTCGCGGCTTGCACGATGTGTACACCGAAAAGGCCTCGGCCGAGCACTACCGCAAGACCGGCAAGTTCTTGGACGGCGCCACGCTGGTGAAAGAGATCCGCAAGCTCGAAACCAGCGCCATGACCACTGGCAACCCTGTGGTCTGGGGTTCCGATGCGGCCGTGTGGTTCGTGATGGTCTAGGACGCCAAAGGCCGTTTCGCCAGCAACCCCTTGTGGGGCGACGGCTGGGGCTGGGCGCTGTTCAAGGCCGACGCCCCCGCCAAGAATGTCGCCGTCAGCTACGAAGCCGACTGCATGGGCTGCCATGTGCCGGCGGCCAAGACCGACCGCGTATTCATCCAGGGCTATCCGACACTGACCCAGCACTGACTTGCTGCCGGGTTACGCTTCGCGCAGGATGGCACCTCCGTCCTGCGCGAGCCACCCTTTCCGGAAGCGCGCCATGCCGACACTCGACGCCTTTCTGACCGACGTCCGCGCCTGCACGCGCTGCGCACCGCATCTGCCACACGGCGTGCAGCCGGTCTTCCAGTTTCACCCGAGTGCGCCCATCCTCATCGCCGGCCAAGCACCGGGGGCCCGGGTCCATGCCTCAGGCGTGCCCTTCGACGACGCCAGCGGCGCGCGTCTGCGCGCCTGGCTGGGCGTGGACCGCGACACCTTCTACGACCCTACCCGCATCGCCATTCTGCCCATGGGCTTCTGTTATCCGGGCACCGGCAAAAGCGGTGACCTGCCGCTACGCCCGGAGTGCGCCCCCCGCCTGGCGCGAAGCCTTCATGCAGCGTTTCGAGCGCCTGTCGCTGGTCATCGTGCTGGGCAGCTACGCCATGGACTACCACCTCGGTACTGGCAAGACGCCGCTCACCCGGGTGGTCGAAGCCTGGCGCGAGCACTGGCCGCAAGCGTTCCCCCTGCCTCACCCTAGCCCGCGCAACAATCGCTGGCTGGTGCGCAACCCCTGGTTCCAACAAGACGTGCTGCCCGCGCTGCAAGCACGCGTCCAGGCAGTCCTCACCGCCAACCCCAAGGAAACCCCATGACCGACGACACCGCCGCCATTACCGAGCTGCTGCACAAGTACTACGACACCCTGGCCTGGGCGAACGGAGACAGGCACCGGCTTTGGAGCGATGAACGACGGCTTCAGGTGCGGTAGCTGACGCCTGGGACCTCAATCACCGTATGACCGGGTCGAAAGCGGTCCTTTCTCTGACAACATCGCCCTAGCCCGCACTCAACCCCCACAACACATCCAGCACATGTTGCGTAGGCCGCTCGACGTCCCCACCACGGTGGGCAATACCAAGTTGACGCCACAATAAGGGCTGTAATGGCCGCATGACGATCCTGGTATCGGGCAATGGCGTGGAGGCTTCATGCGGCAACAACGTCGCACCATAACCGGCCGCCACTAGGCTTTTGATCGCATCGTTGTAGTTCAGTTGAATACGCGGCGTGGGCTGCCGTCCATCACTGGCGAACCACTCCGAGGTCAAGCGCGAAAGCCGAGTAGTTTTGTCATTCAGAATTAATGGCTGGGCGGCCAGCCAACCGGGGGTCACAACATCCGGGCATTCCCAGCGAGCCGGCAAGAAGGCCATGACCGGGTCCCGCCGCCATGGCTCGATCCGCAATTCCTTCACCGGGGTCTGTGGCAGCGCGACCAGACCGATCTCCAAAGAGCCCTCGGCAAGCTTCTTCAAAGTTTCCTGCGACGTGAGCACCGCGACCTGCACATCGATAGCGGGTGGCGTTGGCCCAACGTCTCCAAAGCTTGCGGCATCAACTGTGCGATGGCCCCTGTGGAGGCACCCAGCCGCACACGCCCGGCCAAGCCCTGCACCTGACGCTCCACGTCCTCAAGCGCCTGCTCCGCATCCGCCAACAGGCGCCGCGCGCGCTCCACCAGCGTTTCTCCAATCGCCGAAGGCTGAATGCGCCCACGTGTGCGCGACAACAGCTTTCCGCCAACCCGCGACTCCAGGTCGGCAATATGCAAACTGACCGTGGGTGGCGCGAGGTGCAGCACACGGGCCGCCTCGGCAAACGAACCCAGGTCGGCAATGGCCACCAACGTGCGCAGACGGTCCAGGCTGATTTCGCGCATGAGTCACTCCTTGTTCAGAAAAGCTGAATTTCATCGTTTAGAAATTCAACTTTTCCTATCTTAGCCCCTCACTGAAGATTGGAACTCCTGATTTCCTATGTCCGAGAGCATTCCATGGCAAGTCCTCTTATATTCATCGACGGCGACCAAGGCACCACCGGGTTGCAAATCCATCAACGTCTACGCGACCGGACCGATCTGCGGCTTATCACGCTCAGCCCCGAACATCGCAAGGATCCGCAACGTCGCGCCGAAATCATCAACGCCTGCGACATCGCGATTCTCTGCTTGCCCGACCAAGCCGCACGCGACGCTGTAGCGAGCATCGAAAACCCCGCCGTTCGGGTGATCGATGCGAGTTCGGCGCACCGCACCCATCTAGACTGGACCTATGGTTTCGCGGAGATGAACTCGCAGCAGGCCCAACGCATCGCCACGGCACGGCGGGTCAGCAATCCCGGTTGCTATCCCACGGGGGCGATAGGGCTGCTGCGCCCATTGCTGGAGGCCGGGTTGCTGCCCAGGGACTATCCGACGAACATTCATGCTGTGTCGGGCTATTCCGGAAAAGGGCGCGTTGGCGTGCAAGAGCATGAGGGAGAGGGCGCATCACAGGCGCCCGCGTTTCAGGTTTATGGTCTGGGGCTGGCACACAAACATATTCCGGAGATTCAGCAGCAAAGCGGTCTGATGGAGCGGCCGATGTTTGTGCCGGCTTATGGGGCTTTTCGGCAGGGGATCGTGCTGACCATACCGTTGCAACTTCGCTTGTTGGCGCCGGGCGTGGATGCGGTGCGGTTGCATGCGTGTCTTATGCAGCACTACGTCGATGCGGACCATGTACAGGTGATGTCGATGCAGGAGGCCAAAGGGTTGACGTGCCTTGATCCTCAGGCGCTTAACGGGACTGATAGTTTGCGATTGGTGGTGTGTGAAAATGATGAGACGGGGCAGGTTTTGTTGGCTGCGGTGTTTGACAATCTTGGGAAGGGAGCCGCTGGAGCGGCGGTGCAGAATCTGGATTTGATGGTTGCAGGAACATGACTCCGACTACCCACTGGCTCTAGAGTCTATGGCTCGAATTTTCGAGCGGTTGTTTCCTCTCTGTTTATGGCCTGGCATCGACGGCATTAAACGAGTCGAAAACAGAATCTACGCGTGTCAGCAGTTTGCAATCCAGTCAGGCTTTGAAGTTAAACGGTCGTCCACGACAGGCAGCAATCGGCCAACAGCGGCCGTTTTAGAGTAGGGAAAATAAATCCCCTTTTCTGCTGTCTACGCTTCGCAGCGCCGGTTACCCGGTCACCACGCAAGACTCGCTTCCGGTCGGTGGCTAACCTTTACCGGGCGGGGGTCATACCCGCTGGGTTTCTTACGCCATTTCGTGACGGCTTGCGCCGTCATTCCCAGGCGACCAAGCTTTGCCTGGCGCACATAAATCAGTCCCCTTTTTCTCTTTGCGCAGCAATGGCGTCGATCCTTCGCGCCTGCAAACCTTTGGTGCAGGCTCCAGCTCGCCCATTGCCCCCAACGACACCGCCGAGGGTCGCGCCCAAAATCGCCGCGTTGAAATCAAACTGGTGCCCCGTAGCGGCGCTGTAGCTCAAGGGTAATGGTGCCTTGGTGCTCTTTTCGTCGGATGCCCAGCTATCTTTTAATGGGTTACGGGCGATTTGCAGTGGGCTCCAAAACCTGGCCTCAGGAGGTGCAAGCTCCCGTGGCACCGGCTTTGGACTGGGCAGACCAATACGCCGGCCCATAAGCCCATAAGGATCCCGGCCTCGGCCGGGTTCTTTATGCCCGCTTCGCGGGCTTGAGCCCAGAAGGGAGCGGCGTGCGCCGGATTCGCATCTGCCAGCCAGTACGCAGCCCGTTTGGAACTCAGTTGATCCGTCTTTTTCAACGGTTTAACAGCCAAATCAATACGTTCACAAGTACACTCGCCACCCTAGGGATGGTGAAGCATCCACGAGCGGTACTAGAATTTTCAGCTTTTCGGTGCCGCCGCACGAATTCAAGGGGCAAGCATGGATTACGAACAACTGCCGAGGGCCGCCTTGGTCCGTATGCTGCAGGAGCATGATGCGGCGCTTGCCGATGCTGGCAAGAATGGCATCGTTATGAGTTACACCGGGCGGGCTGCTCCCTGGCAGATCATCCGCCAGGTCAAGCCGAAGCTGCATCGTATTATCAAGAAAGTATCCTTTGGAGAGGAAACCGCCCAGTCAGAGAATGAGATCTGGGACGGTGAAAACCTTTCTGCGATGGTCACGCTCTATAAATATCGTGGTCAAGTTGATCTTGTAGTAACAGACCCGCCGTACAACACCGGCGAGGACTTCCGCTATAACGACAAGTGGGACAAGGATCCAAACGATCCAGATCTCGGCGATGTAGTTCCTAAAGATGATGGGTCCAAGCACAGCAAATGGTTGCGCTTCATGACACCCAGAATCTGGATGATGCGTGAGATGCTAACCCCAGGCGGGGTTATGGCTATCTGTATTGATCATAGGGAACTATTTAGACTTGGCATGCTCATGGACGAAATCTTCGGCGAAGAGAATCGCATTGGCATAATCAATTGGCAGAAAAGCTATTCACCTCGCAGTGATAATAAGGGGGCGGCGGCGAAAACTGAGTGCAACACCTGACCTTTCCGGTACGGTGCTGTCCCTATGTCTTATTCCGAACTCAGCGTTGAAGAGCGCGCCACCATTCAAATCGGTCATGCCCAAGGTTTCAGCCTGCGCGGGATCGCCTGCTTGATCAACCGATCCCCTTCGACCATCAGCCGGGAGCTGCGCCGCAATCGAGATGCCTGTGGCGGCTACTCGGCCCGCGTGGCCCAGCAGCAGATGCAGGCCCGCCGTCAGGTGTGTCGACCGAAGCAAAAGCTGTTGCCGGGTAGCGAGCGCTTCGAATTGGTGGCGCATATGCTGCGTGAGCGTTTGTCTCCCGAGCAGATTGCCGGCAAGCTGCGCAGCATGAATATTCCCAGCCTCAGAGATGCCTACGTCTGTCGCGAGACGATCTATAACGCGATCTATGCCTTGCCAGTCGGCGAGCTGCGTAAAGAGCTGATCATCTGCCTGCGCCAAAGCAAGACGATGCGCAGGCCGCGCTCTGGCGGCGTGGATCGGCGCGGTCAGATCCCTGAGAGGGTCAGTATTCATGTACGTCCGCCGGAGATCGAAGACCGACTGATGCCAGGGCATTGGGAAGGCGACCTGATCAAGGGCAAGGCCAACGCCTCGTCTGTAGGTACGCTGGTGGAGCGCACCAGTGGCTACCTGATGCTGGTGAAGATGAACGACGCGACGGCGACCTCGGCGATGGAAGGCTTCAGTGCAGCGCTCAATGGCATGCCGCTGGCGATGCGCAAGAGCATGACCTACGACCAGGGCCGAGAAATGGCGCGGCATGCTGAAATCACCCAGCAGACCGGGGTGGCGATTTACTTCTGCGACCCGCACAGCCCTTGGCAGCGCGGCAGTAACGAAAACATCAATGGCCTGATCCGCCAGTACCTGCCCAAGGGCACGGACTTGTCGGTGCATAGCCAGGAGGAACTGGATGCCATCGCACTGCAACTGAACATGCGCCCCCGTAAGCGCTTCGACTTCAAGTGTCCGATCGAGGTTATGGACGAGGTGATGCAGGAAGCTATGGCTATGCGGCATGATGCTCCAGCTTCAATTCAATAACCGTGTTGCACTCAGCTCCTGTAACCGCCCTGTGTAATTTCTTACATTGGCTCTATAGTGTGCATAATTTTTATGGAATGAATTGAGTATTTCTATAACCTTATCCAGCTGCAGTTGTTTTTTAGTGATATGAAGTTTTTTGGTCTCTGCCGAAGTATTGGTCAGCGCGACGAGATAGCCAAACATTCCAGCGATCAACGCTCCCATACCAATTTTCACGGCATCCGAGGCAATATTTATCCACTCCACGCTCCCTCCATTGCGCTTATCACGCCAGCTATTTTTGACACTTAGTCCATGCTTGGAGTACTGGCATGTCTTCCTATATGACCATCAGGCCCTCGCGCGCAAACACACATCCGAGACAGGCCTGCATCGGAGTAACATACGAGGGTTGTTTGCGCTTCAATGCGGTTTTCTTTTAAGTAACTTTCTTTAATCGGCCTGATCCACTGTTCGCGCCCATCCACATCGGTTGTTTCCAGAAGCACCTCATCTTCTTGTAGATCAAAGTGTTTGTGCAGTAGTGCCACGCCAAATCTGTCTATGCAGTTGTGCTTTTTCAATATTTCAAATATTTCATTTAGACATGGCAGGTCCTCATCGTCTATGGGTCTAACATTGTCGATATGGTTAATTTCACCCCACAGTAAAGAAATCATTTTATTTATCTCCACTATGAACGTTTAACTAGCGAAATGTTACAGATTTAATAGGGGTCTTAGTCTGCGAATCTTCATGGGAGACGGGACTAATCAGAGCCCTCGCTCTTGGATAACATTAGACGCTCGCGCGCAAAATTCCACCCATTCCGATAAGGCGGCGTATAGAGCCTTAGCGGCATCTGAGGTTGGCGCGTACTTATCTCTGTCGCAAGCCCATCTGGTGAACCGCTTCAGGGTATGCAGGCATCGTAGTCAGTGTCTGAGGGTCGGTTGAGGTCAATTTTGACTTCAAGAATCTAGACGTGGAGGGGAGGCCTCATGCCCGGCAAGACTTTAATTTCCATTGGCATGAGGCGCATGTTATTCGTGAACAGGCAAGATCCAAGTTTAAGCTTGTTTACTGATATTTTGCGGAGCCGATGAACTTAGAGAAATGCTCGCACCATATTTGGACCGTTGTAAACTCGTTGACGTTGACGCTTGCAGGAATGGTTTTCTTGAAATTCCCGAAGTTTTTCAATTCGCCAATCAGAATTGCTTCTTTCTTTATGTCCAAAAACGATTCTTTGTCGGTGGCTTGTTTCTTTGTCAGGTAAATTTTGTAGTCTGGACCAGGTGCTACATCACCTTTAAATACAATTTCGTTATCCGTAACAAAAAGTTGTCCATTCGCCCAGTGAAGGGCGTCGCTGCCTTTCTGATCTTTCTTGAACTCTCCGCTATACTTTGCCACCTTTTGCACTTCTTCAATTTCGGCGATGGTGGCGTTTTCTTGTGCTGTCAAAATCGGAAGTATATAGATCCCTAGCCCAACTCCCGCGCCAAACAGAGCCAGGTGGGACGCGAGCAGAATTATTTTTAATTGCTTTTTCATGGGTTGCCTCATACAGTGAGTTATTTGGTGTGTCCATCACAATCCATTAGTTCGAACAGGGTGCGGTATGTGCTGATAGCGATATTGTTAGTGGGGTGCTAGCTTAGCTACCATGACGGCATTTTTCAAGGTAGTTGTCGCGTCAACCGTCTAACTATGCCGCCATTTTCTCGTTCTGTTGCTCTCGATCCTGGTTCAACAACACGGTGCCGATCGGTTCCCAGTTACGCGTCCGGCCTGACCACCGCTCCGGTTTGTTTTCCTTGGCTCGTTCGTACAACTCATGTCGCCGGGCCAAGACCTGATGGTCCAGCCCTCGATGCCGCTCAGCCGGTGTGACGAACCGGATGCGGCTATGTCGGTGCTCGTTGTTGTACCACCGCATAAAATTGGTTCTTCGCGGAGTCTGGGGGAAGAGCGAGTTGACAGTCAGGGAAGCAGGTAAATTGGCAGTCGCCAAACACACCCTTCACCTGTCCCTGCTGTCGCCGTGCATCCTATTGATCTTGCCGCTTTCTGGCCAGGCTACGACGCCGTTACCTGTCGCCCATCTACCGATAACACCCTCCTCATTGAGCTTGAACCTCAAGCCGGCTCTCTTCCTAAGTGCGGGCGTTGTGGCCAGTTCAGCCCGTTGATTCACGATCGCCGGATTCGTCTGGTGCGTGATCGTGATCTGTTCGATCAGCGCGTCCTGCTTCAACTACCAGTGCGCCGAGTCGATTGCCTGAGTTGTGGGCGGGTGACCGAGCGGATCGACTGGTTGGAGCCAGCATCTCGGCTGACCCAGCGGTTACGGATATGGCTCGAAAGCTTGCTGCGGCTGCTGCCGATCAGCCACGTCAGCCAGCTCACCGGCCTGCATTGGCACACCCTCAAAACGCTCGATAAACGACGCCTTCAAGCCGAGGTAGGCAACTGCGATTCAACCGGTGTCCGCCGCCTGGTGATGGACGAGTTCGCCCTGCACAAAGGGCATCGCTATGCCACGGTCATCATGGATGCCGAGCGAACGCGGGTATTGTGGGTCGGCCACGGCAACAGCCGCGAGGCGGTCCGCCCGTTCTTTGAATTGCTCGGCAAGCACTGCCAGCAGATAGAGGCGGTGGCCATGGACATGAACACGGCTTTTGATTTGGAGGTGAAGAAGCATTGCCCGCAAGCCGAAGTGGTGTACGACCTGTTTCACGTCGTCGCGCGCTACGGTCGGGATGTGATCGACCGTATCCGGGTTGACCAGGCCAACCTCCTGCGCGAAGACAAGCCGGCACGAAAGGCGGTCAAGCAAAGCCGCTGGCTGCTGCTGCGCAATCGCAACAACCTGAAGGACGGACAAGCCGTGCAGCTTCAAGAACTACTCGCGGCCAACCAGCCGCTGGCTACGGTCTATGTCCTCAAGGATGCGCTGAAGGATGTCTGGTTCGCCCCCAGCGTACGAGAGGGCTGGCGCCGCTGGCGAACCTGGTTGCGGCACGCCCGGGACAGCGGCCTCGCGCCGCTACAGCGCTTCGCTCGCAACCTGCGCAAATACGCCCGAGGCATCCTCGCCAGTGCCAACTTCCATATGCATACCAGCGTCCTTGAGGGCGTCAACAACCGCATCAAGGTGATCAAGCGTATGGCCTATGGTTTTCGGGACTCGGAATACTTTTTCCTGAAAATCAAGGCTGCCTTCCCCGGGAAAGCGCGATGAACCTTTTTTTTGGCGATCACGCTCGGCCTGATGGTTGGCTGCTCGTCGAGTTCAAGTGCGATCTGATCAGTGAGCGGTAGCGCAAGTGGATCGCCTCAGCCAAGCAGCGTTGTTGCCGGCGGCCGGAAGAAAGCGGCGGGAAAGCCTTGAACTAGTAGCGGAAAGGATGAAACTTTATTTTTACGATTCTCAGCATTTTCCAAGGTTGAGCGAAAATTAGGATGATACTTTAATGATTCCGGCCTCCATCCCCACAAAACGCTTGCAGATGGCAGAATTGAAATAAGTCATTGTTTTAAATGGATTTTTGCAGGAATTGCTACGTTGCAGGGTCCTGTAGTTAGGATGACACTTTATTTTCCTCCCACAGAAACGCGAGCACGGGCTGCACGCAAGCTCGCGTTGATCGAGCAGAAGATGGCCGACTTGGTCGTCATGCAGCAACTGTTAGGCGAACTGGTGCAGCAATGTGATGCGGGAGACGGCGGAACGATCTGCCCGATCATCGAGGCACTGATCAGAGAGTAATGCCTGGCGGGTGAGCTGGAGATCGGAAAGCCCCTTTACGGTGGGATTCAGAGCTTACGTTGGTTTTTGGTTCCATTGCTCCCCAAACCCCGTCAATGCGATTGCACCGGGTGAGATCGAGACGTCGATCCTGTCTGCCGGGACCGAACTGATCGTCGATCAGCAGATCCCCATGCACCGCTTGGGCAAGCCGGAAGAAGTCGCATCCCTGGTGCATTTCCTCTGCACCCGAGGCGCGTCGTACATCAACGGTTCGGAGATTCATGTCAACGGTGGTCAGCACGTCTGAAATAATCTGGAAATCCCGGCCGGAAACTTCCATCATTCGGGCCGGGCATCCGCCGCAGATGAGCGATCAATGAGCAACCCCTACCCTATTCAAACCCTCAATCACTCTTACCTGGGCAGTGGCATCTACGAGTTGCTGCGCGAGGCACTGATCACCGGGCGTTTCCAGCCCGATGACCGCCTGCGCATCCGCGACCTGGCCGAACAACTGGGCACCAGCGTCACACCGGTGCGCGACGCGATCCTGCAACTGGCCAAGGAACAGGCGCTGATCCTCAAGACCCCGCGTGACATCCGCGTACCCATCCTCACCGCCGCGCAATACGGCGAGATCCGCAGCATCCGCCTGGCGCTTGAAGGCCTGGCTGCGGAGACGGCCGCCGCGCTGGTGACCGACAGCGAACTCGCAGACCTGCAAGCCTGCATCGAAAACAACATCGCCGCGATCAACGCCCAGGACTTGCAAGCCGCTCTCAAGTGCAATCAGCAATTTCACTACGCGCTGACCACCATCGCGCGCATGCCGGTGCTGGCGGGTTTGCTCGATAGCCTGTGGATGCGCACCGGCCCACTGATCGCCCGTGCCTATGGCAACTTCAACGAGCGCATGGCCATCGACCATCACTGGGAAGTGCTCGACGCACTCAAGCGCCGCGATGGCGCGGCGGCACGGGCGGCCATCTGCCGTGACATTCTCGATGGCAACGAGAAGATGCTCGAGTACATCGAGATGGCGCAGGCGGACTGATTGGCAGTCAATTCGACTGTTGACGAAACATAGATGACCAGTTAGTTTATTAAAACTTTCTCATCACTGGATGTCTCTGTCATGGCTCGCCCGGTCAACCTCGAAGTCAGATCCCGTTTGCTGTCGATTGGCCGCCAGGTGGTTCACAACCGTGGCTTCAACGGCTGCGGCGTCCAGGACATCACCGCCGCTGCCGAGATTCCCAAGGGCTCTTTCTACAACTACTTCGCCAGCAAGGAAGACTTCGCGGCAGAGATCCTCGAGGAATACTGGACCTCGATCGAAACCCGCCACGGGCCGATCTTCTACGACGCCCGGGTCAAGCCGCTGGAGCGCATCGGCCAGTTCTTCCAGGCCCTGGTGCTCGAGCACGGCGAGCATGAATACAGCCTGGGTTGCCTGATTGGCAACCTGTCCCTGGAAATGTCCAATGGCAGCGAACAAACCCGCAAGCGTCTGGCCGATGTGCTGGCGCGCTGGGAAGGTTTGCTCGCGAGCTGCCTGCGTGAAGCGCAGCAGCGCCGCGAACTCTCTGAAACTCACGACGCCGAAGCGCTGGCCAGTGTCATCGTCGAAGGCTGGGAAGGTGCGGTCATGCGCGGCAAGGTCCTGCGCGACGGTGCACCTCTGCAGCGTTTCGTATCGATGGTCTTGCCTCGGCTATTGGAGTGAGTTTTTTTTCCTCATTAATAAGACGACTGGTCATTTATATAAAGCAACATTCACGTCTCATCCACGCAAGCACCCAAGAGGTAAATCGTCATGAGCCATCTGTACGCCGACCCCGCCGAACCCGCACTGCCTGCCACTGGTTTCAAGCTCGACCTGAGCAAAGCCGCCCTGGTGGTCATCGACCCACAGAACGACTTCCTCAGCCCTGCCGGCGCCAGTTGGGCGGTGTTCGGTGAGAGCATCGTCGAGAACAACACCGTCGAAAACCTGGAAAAACTGTTCAAGGCCTTCAAGGCTCACGACCTGCCCGTGGCCGTGTCGCCACACTATTACTACCCGCACGACCACGACTGGCATTTTGGCGGTCCGCTGGAAAAGGTCATGCACAGCATCTGCATGTTCGATCGCAAGGGACCGAACACCCTGGAAAACTTCGAAGGCTCCGGCGCCGATTTCCTCGAGATCTACAAGCCGTACATTCTCGACGGCGAGACCATCATCGCCTCGCCGCACAAGGTCTACGGCCCGGAAACCAACGACCTGGCGCTGCAATTGCGCAAGAAAGGCGTGTCGCAGATCATCCTCGCCGGCATGGCGGCCAACCTTTGCGTGGAATCACACCTGCGCGAACTGCTCGAACAGGGCTTTGAAATAGTCGTGGTACGCGACGCCACCGCCGGCCCGCGCCTGCCGGATGGCGACGGCTACCTGGCGGCCATCATCAATTACCGCTTCCTCGCCCACGGGCTGTGGACCACCGAAGAGACTATCGCGCAACTGCAACCGGCTTGATCGTGCCCGAGCGGCCGGGCATCGCGCCCCCCCGCTCTTTCTCGAGAACCCCCGATGAAAATCCCCGCCCGTTATGAGCATTTCGTTTTCGGCGTCGTTCAATCCGGCCTGACCTGCGCGGTCGCGGCCGCCATCGCCACCACACCCCATGCGCTCGACCTGGCCTTTGCCGGCCGCTGGTTGAACGCGTGGGCGCTGTCGTGGGTATCGATGTTGCCGGTGGTGGTGCTGGCGGCGCCGATGATTCGGCGCGTGGTGAGGCGGATGACGGTGGGCTGAATGACTTGGCTATGACTCACCCAACACACCGCCATCGCGAGCATGCTCGCTCCTACCGGGGGCTTCGGGGCTGCTCGCGACAGGCGCGCAAGCCCGCACCCGACGCACGAAATACTGTGCCCGTTCGCATTTTCGCAATAAACCACTTTTCATCCGCGCATTTGTAGCCGCTTCGTTCACGGACAAGCCGGTACATTAGACCTCCATGGTCCCGCAGAGCGACCGACAACAAAACCTACAGCTCGCCCAAGAAAATCTGCCAACCATTCGGAGTCTTTCCATGAGCACATTGCGCACTACAGCTTTCCAACTCGCGAGTCTGGCCCTGTTCATCGGTAGCGCCACCCAGGCCATGGCCGAGGACATCACGTTCGTATCCCAGGGCGGTGCTTATCAGGAAGCCCAGAGCAAGGCGATCCTGGAGCCTGCGGCGAAAAAGCTCGGTCTGACGCTCAAACAGGACAGCTCGCCCAAGGCCTACCCGATCATCAAGACCCAGGTCGAGAGCGGCAAGGTCACCTGGGACGTGGTGGACCTGCCCACTGGCGACTGCATCCGTGGCGAAGCCGAAGGGCTGTTCGAGAAGCTCGACCTTGCGCTGATTCCCAATGCCGCGCAAATACCCGACAGCCTCAAGGACGAATACAGCGTCGGCTACATCAGCTACTCCACGGTGCTGGCGTATCGCACGGACGCGTTCAAAGGCGCGGACGTACCCAAGACCTGGGCCGACTTCTGGGACACCAAAAAATAGGTTCATCGCGCTTTCCCGGGGAAGGCAGCCTTGATTTTCAGGAAAAAGTATTCCGAGTCCCGAAAACCATAGGCCATACGCTTGATCACCTTGATGCGGTTGTTGACGCCCTCAAGGACGCTGGTATGCATATGGAAGTTGGCACTGGCGAGGATGCCTCGGGCGTATTTGCGCAGGTTGCGAGCGAAGCGCTGTAGCGGCGCGAGGCCGCTGTCCCGGGCGTGCCGCAACCAGGTTCGCCAGCGGCGCCAGCCCTCTCGTACGCTGGGGGCGAACCAGACATCCTTCAGCGCATCCTTGAGGACATAGACCGTAGCCAGCGGCTGGTTGGCCGCGAGTAGTTCTTGAAGCTGCACGGCTTGTCCGTCCTTCAGGTTGTTGCGATTGCGCAGCAGCAGCCAGCGGCTTTGCTTGACCGCCTTTCGTGCCGGCTTGTCTTCGCGCAGGAGGTTGGCCTGGTCAACCCGGATACGGTCGATCACATCCCGACCGTAGCGCGCGACGACGTGAAACAGGTCGTACACCACTTCGGCTTGCGGGCAATGCTTCTTCACCTCCAAATCAAAAGCCGTGTTCATGTCCATGGCCACCGCCTCTATCTGCTGGCAGTGCTTGCCGAGCAATTCAAAGAACGGGCGGACCGCCTCGCGGCTGTTGCCGTGGCCGACCCACAATACCCGCGTTCGCTCGGCATCCATGATGACCGTGGCATAGCGATGCCCTTTGTGCAGGGCGAACTCGTCCATCACCAGGCGGCGGACACCGGTTGAATCGAAGTTGCCTACCTCGGCTTGAAGGCGTCGTTTATCGAGCGTTTTGAGGGTGTGCCAATGCAGGCCGGTGAGCTGGCTGACGTGGCTGATCGGCAGCAGCCGCAGCAAGCTTTCGAGCCATATCCGTAACCGCTGGGTCAGCCGAGATGCTGGCTCCAACCAGTCGATCCGCTCGGTCACCCGCCCACAACTCAGGCAATCGACTCGGCGCACTGGTAGTTGAAGCAGGACGCGCTGATCGAACAGATCACGATCACGCACCAGACGAATCCGGCGATCGTGAATCAACGGGCTGAACTGGCCACAACGCCCGCACTTAGGAAGAGAGCCGGCTTGAGGTTCAAGCTCAATGAGGAGGGTGTTATCGGTAGATGGGCGACAGGTAACGGCGTCGTAGCCTGGCCAGAAAGCGGCAAGATCAATAGGATGCACGGCGACAGCAGGGACAGGTGAAGGGTGTGTTTGGCGACTGCCAATTTACCTGCTTCCCTGACTGTCAACTCGCTCTTCCCCCAGACTCCGCGAAGAACCAAAAAAAACGGATCATGCGAAATCCTTCGTTGAGTTTGGCGCGGGTTTTTAGCAAATCAGCTGGCCCGCGATCCGGTTGAGAGTGATCCGAAGCGGTCCTTGACGACCGGCACAAATCGGTCAGAAGCGGTCGATGATTCCAATAAATCCGCCCCCTTTTTCCCGTAACTCCTGGCTACCTGCGACCAAGTCTAAGCAAGCTTCTGTGTCAGCTGCCCGATGAATAGCCGCAGCCATTCGTGCTGAGGCTTACTGTTCTTGGCAATGTCCCAAACCATGAAGCATCGAAATGATGGAACCGGAATCGGCGCCGGACAAATACTTAGCCGAGTCATGGCCGAATAGCTCTCGGCGGCGAACGTGGGAATTGTGGCTATCGCGCCGCTGCTGATCAACGTGGTGAGCGCGCCACTGAAGTGGGTGAATGAGGCTATAACACGCCTCGAATAGCCCGCCGCTTCGAACATGTCGTCGATAAAGCCGCGGCGGCCGTCATAGGAAACTCGCACATGGCTTGCCTCGAAGTACTCCTCCAGGCCGATAGGTGTGCCTGCGTTGTCTGCGCCAGGCAGGTACAAGCAGGAGTATGACGAGGAAAACAGCACCTTGGATGAATACCCGCTGCTGAAGTCTTTCGGCTCGCTGCAAATCACTAGATCCATGTCCGGATCTTGTAGCGACTGTTTCCACAGTGAGCTGTTGCTCTGATGGAACGAAAAGCTCACTCCCAGCCCCTGATCCGCTGCGGCGTTAACGATCCGCGGAGCGAGATAGGCCTCAATATCATCGGACAGACCGATGTTGAAAATGTAGCTCGAGTCGTGTGCGGAGAAATCCGGCTCTGCCCCAAGCACGCCTGAGATAGACGTAAGGGCCTCGGCGATCTTCGGCGCCAGCTCCATCGCCCTACGGGTTGGCTGCATTCCGGAAGCGGTGCGGATAAAGAGCTCATCTCCGAAATGCTCACGCAAACGACGCAACGCCGAGCTAACTGCCCCCTGGGTCACATGCAGCATGGCCGAGGCTCGGGTGGCACTGCGCTCGGTCATCAGGCAGTGGAACGTCAGCAGCAGGTTCAGATCAATTCTCGAGATATTACGTACACTAATCCGGCTCATATTTTCTAATCGTTTGCTCTGCGGCCGAGAGGATTCATAGTCTGCTGCCCATACACACCTAAGAAAAGCTGGGGAGCACCGTGGACGCAATTAATAAAAAAGTAAATCCAAGCAGTATCCATACCAAGGGTGAGCAGTCAGACATTCGCAAGCGTGCAATCGCGGTGGGTATCGGCAACTTCATGGAGTGGTTCGACTTCGCCATCTACGGCTACTTCGCTGCCGTGATCGGTATGTTGTTCTTCCCCTCTAGCGCCCCAGGTGTATCGCTGCTGTCGTCGCTGGCAGTGTTCGCCGTAGGCTTCGTATCGCGACCATTTGGAGCATTGATTCTGGGGCCCATCGGTGACCGCCTCGGTCGCCGCGCGGTGCTTATCATCACTGTCTTCGGTATGGGTGTGTGCACCACGATCATCGGACTTTTGCCCACCTATGAGGCAATCGGTATCGCTGCACCTGTCTTGCTGATCGTCATGCGTTTCGTGCAAGGCATGATGGTAGGGGGCGAATGGTCTAGCGCAGGTATCTACATCGTAGAGAGTGCTCCGTCCAACCGCCGCGCGACGGCAGCCAGCGTTATCACTGGAACGGCTGGCTTGGCCTTCTTGTTTGGTACGTTCACCGCCGCGAGCCTCACCTCAACACTCGATGACCAGCAACTGGCGTCCTGGGGCTGGCGGATCCCATTCGTTGCCTCCATCGTGATGACCGGTATCGCCATCTTCATCCGCCGGAAGCTGGGTGATACCCCCGTGTATGAAGAGCTGGTACGTCAACGCGATTCACAACAGTTCGAAGCACCGAGCAAGTCTGTACACCGTCGCGCCTTCATCACTACTTTCGCCTTCTCAGCGCTGTTCGGCGTCTCGCTCTACTACTTCATCACCTACGCCAATAACCACCTGGTCACTACCGTTGGGCTACCACGAAGCAATGCACTATGGCTGTGCAGCATCGCGCTGGTTGTCTATGTCATTGCCAATCCACTGATCGGCCGGCTCAGCGACAGCATCGGGCGACGCAAGCTGCTGCTCAGTGCTGCTGCCGCACTCTCTGTACTGGCCTATCCAATCTTCCTGCTGCTCAACACCGGCAACCCAGTGGCAATCCTCGCAGGATTGATCGTTCTGGGACTACTTGTGGCTGTAACTGCGGTGATGGATGTGGTGCTGCTGGTTGAAGTCTTTCCAGCGTCCATCCGCTCCACGGGAGCAGCGCTCGGTCACAACCTGGCCCTGGCGACACTCGCAGGCCCAGGCCCCTTCATTGCCGCCGCCCTGATTAGCCAGGCTGGCGACGCGAACATCCCTGCCGCCTATCTAGCAGCCGTCTCGCTGGCATGCCTCATCGTGCTGTGGAAGACCTTGCCGGAAACCCGCGACAACGACATCACACGTTTCTAGGTTCTTACTGCCCTCAGGAGTTTTTCATGACCAAAATTGCAGTCATCCAGGCCGCCTCTGTTCCTTATGATCCTGCAGCCAGCGTTGAAAAGGCTTCCACAATTCTGCGGCGCGTAGCAGATCAAGGTGCAAGGCTGGCCGTATTCCCTGAAGCGTTCATTGGCGGATATCCCAAGGGGATAGCTTTCGGTAGCGTAGTGGGTAATCGCAGCATCAGCGGGCGTGAGCTGTACCAACGCTATGTCGATGGGGCTGTGACGCTGGATGGGCCGGAACTGGCATTGCTTGCTGAAAGTGTCGAGCACACAGGGGTTACCACTGTGATTGGTGTAATCGAGCGCTTCGGTCGCACCCTTTACTGCACCGCGGTCACCATCGCCCCAGGCCGGGGTATTGCCGGTTACCACCGCAAGCTGATGCCCACCGGCCAGGAACGACTAATTTGGGGCTTCGGTGATGGCTCGACAATCGAGCCTGTAGAAACTGATTTTGGCGTCCTGGGGAGCGTGATTTGCTGGGAGAACTACATGCCAGCACTACGCCAGGCCATGTATGCCCAGGGTGTTCAGATCTACTGCGCCCCGACAGCAGATGACCGTCCGTCCTGGGCCAGCTCCATGGTGCACATTGCTCTTGAAGGGCGTGTTTATGTGTTGTCAGCCTGCCAGGCAATCCGTCTTGGTGAATACCCACAACAGCACCGCGATGCATTCGGCCTGGAGTTCAACGAGGACGATTACGTGATGCGAGGGGGCAGCATGGTTGTAAGTCCGCTCGGAGAAGTACTGGCAGGGCCGGTGTTCGACTGCGAGACAGAAATCTATGCAGACCTCAATATGGATCTGCTTAGCCAAGCCAACTTGGACTTTGATGTCGTCGGCCATTATGCCCGGCCGGACATCTTTGAACTCAAGGTGAACATTGCCCCGCAGGCCCCGGTAACCCTGGAGCGATAAGTAGAGCCTGTTTAGTGAAATCCTCCCTTTGACCGTCCAGTTTGGGCATGACTGCTTTAGGGATAGAGCCGCCGCAAGGCGGCTTTTTATTGCTGGCCAGGTTGTTGCCGCCATTTCCTGTGTAGCGAGGGCTTAGGCCCAAACCGATTTGCCAAGACAGATAACTCACCGACTTAACGTCCGCTTGTGGCACAAAGCGGACCAGCTATCGGCCAAGAGATGCCTTTCGCGAATAGCTGAACGCCCCGAGAGCGCATTGGGCCGCTCGGCGCGGAATTGGTGAAAGGCTGGTGACTGGCCTGTGTTGGCTCGGTCAGACTTCGGGCAGCCTCACCCTAGTTGGGGCTAACTGCTTACCGACCATCAGAGGCAAGCCAACAACAACTGCCGATAGTGCTGAGAAAAACTGACCTGATAGCTCGGCTCAGCAGCAAAATCCCCCAGCGAGTAGGCACCCGCCAAACCTGCACCAAGACTTTGCCCGGCCTCGCCTCCACCGCAGCCATCGATATCGCAGGTAGCCCCCATCCCACCAGCCATCGAACCAGAAGAGGCAGCGGGCATCTTCACCCGGCTCAGCACTGCCAGGTCATCCGGCAGATCATCCGCAATGCGCTCCGCAAAGCGCCGCAATGTTGGCTCCGCCAGCATGAACAGCCAAGCCTGATCATCGGACTCGCCCATCCGCCGCAGCACGCGCCCCAGGACTTGCCGGTAGTGCAGCTCAGTACGGATGCGGCTGAGGTAGCAGCACACCTGCAGGCGGGGGATATCCGTACCCTCGCTGATCATCCCAACAGCGACGATCCAGCGGCAATCACTGTGCCTGAACGCATTGATCACCTGTTGGGCATTCGGAGTCCGGTTGGTCACTACGCGGCAACCTTCCCCGCTGGCTTCCAGAGCCTGGACAATCTGCTGGGCGTGCTCAATATCGGTGGCGACCACCAGGCCGGCTGCATCCGGCTTGATCTGGCGAAGCTCATCCAGCTTGGCGCATCCCAGGCCGAGCAGTTGGTCGATCACCTCGTCATGGCGCAACAGCTCTTCGAAGGTGACGGGGGATTCACCAAGCAGCTTGGCGATGCTGGGGAACAGCCTGACGGTGCTCTCGGTCTCCAGTTCTTCAGTTAGCTTCACCTTCTGGTTATCGAGAAGGACGATGCGGGGCGCGCGGCACACCCCGTCGGCAATGGCCTCCCTCAGGCCATAGCGGTAGTCGCAGATCAGGTGTCCCTCGGGGGACGAGTAGCGGGCCAGGGTGTTGCCGCTGACCGAAAACTGACCCAGTAGAGGCTGTTCTGCCGACTGAAAACTGACCCAGGTGTTCAACTGCTTCTGCTCAATTTTTGAGCAGGAGAACACAGGGTGATCAGTATGGAAATGATGGGCAAAATTCGGCGGATGTATTTCCGCGACAAGCTGTCGCTGCATGAGATAGCCAAGCGCACCGGGCTGGCGCGCAACACGATTCGCAAGTGGGTCAGAGCACCTGAGGCCAAGCAGCCGGTGTACCAACGCCGCGCGATCTTTAACAAACTCAGCCCTTTTCACGCCACGCTAGAGCAGGCGCTAAAAGCCGATTCGCTGCGCCCCAAGCAACAGCGGCGCAGTGCCAAGGCGCTGTTGGCGCAAATCAAAGCCGAAGGTTATGACGGTGGCTACAGCCAGCTCACCGCGTTTATCCGTGCCTGGCGAGGGGGACAGGGCAAGGCGTCGCAGGCCTTTGTGCCGCTGACCTTTGCTCTTGGCGAGGCGTTTCAGTTTGACTGGAGCGAGGAAGGCTTGCTGGTCGGCGGCATTTACCGGCGTATGCAGGTGGCACATCTGAAGCTGTGTGCCAGCCGTGCGTTCTGGCTTGTGGCGTATCCGAGCCAGGGCCATGAGATGTTATTTGACGCCCATACACGCTCGTTCGGCGCCTTGGGCGGCGTGCCGCGCCGGGGCATCTACGACAACATGAAGACGGCCGTCGACAAGGTCAATAAGGGCAAAGGCCGGGCGGTGAATGCACGCTTTGCGGTGATGTGCGCGCATTACCTGTTCGATCCGGACTTCTGCAACGTCGCCGCTGGTTGGGAAAAGGGCATCGTTGAAAAGAACGTGCAAGACAGCCGCAGGCGTATCTGGCTAGACGCCCAGGACTGCCAGTTTCACTCCTTCGAGGAACTCAATGCCTGGCTGGGCCAGCGCTGCCGCGCGCTTTGGAACGAGCTGACGCACCCTCAATACAGCGGGCTGAGTGTGGCCGAAGTGCTGGAGTTGGAGCGCGCTGAACTGATGCCTGTGCCAGCGCCATTCGACGGTTACGTCGAGCGGCCTGCGCGGGTCTCCAGCACCTGCCTGGTCAGCGTCGGGCGCAACCGCTACTCGGTGCCGTGTGAGTACGCGGGTAAGTGGGTCAGCAGCCGTTTGTATCCGACGCGAATCGAGGTGGTGGCTGACGACGCGCTGATCGCCAGCCATGTCCGCTTGCTGGATCGCGACCAGGTCAGCTATGACTGGCAGCACTACCTCCCGCTGATCGAACGCAAGCCCGGTGCGCTGCGCAACGGCGCGCCCTTTGCTGATCTGCCGGCGCCGCTGCGTCAGCTTAAGCACGGTCTGGGGCGTCATGCCGGCGGTGACCGGATCATGGCGCAAGTCCTGGCTGCCGTACCGGTCGCCGGACTCGATGCCGTGCTGGTAGCCGTTGAGCTGGTACTGGAGAGCGGCAGCCTGAGCGCCGAACACATCCTCAATGTCGTGGCACGGCTGACAGCATCCGAACCACCACCCAGCGTCGAAACCCACTTGTCGCTCAAGGAAGCCCCCGTCGCTAACACGGCGCGCTACGACCGCCTGCGTGGCCAGGCCGAGGAGGTCGGTCATGCGTGATTTGATGGCGGAACTCAAGGAGCTGCGCCTGCACGGCATGGCCACGGCCTTGGCGGAGTTAACTGCACAGGGTGAGTCGAACACAGCCTCGTCCAAGTGGCTGCTCGAACACCTGCTGGAACAAGAGCACACAGATCGCGCCATGCGCTCGGTGAGCCACCAGATGAACATGGCCAAGCTGCCGATGCACCGCGATCTGGCCGGCTTCGACTTCAGCGCCTCCAGCGCAGACGCTCGTTTGATCAGCGAACTGGCCAGTCTGGCCTTTACCGACACCGCGCAGAACGTGGTGCTGATCGGTGGGCCTGGCACCGGTAAAACCCACCTGGCCACTGCGCTGGCCGTGTCCGGCATCACCCGGCACGGCAAGCGCGTGCGCTTCTACTCCACGGTCGATCTGGTCAATCTGCTGGAGCGCGAAAAGCACGACGGCAAAGCCGGGCGGATCGCCCAAGCTCTGCTGCGCATGGATCTGGTCATCCTCGACGAACTGGGTTATCTGCCCTTCAGCCAGGCCGGCGGTGCGTTGCTGTTTCACCTGCTATCCAAGCTGTACGAACACACCAGCGTGGTGATCACCACCAACCTGAGCTTCGCCGAATGGTCGAGCGTGTTCGGCGACGCCAAGATGACCACCGCCCTGCTGGATCGGCTGACCCACCACTGCCACATCGTCGAAACCGGTAACGAGTCCTATCGCCTGCAACACAGTAGCTTGGCGGCCCAGGCCAAGATCAAATCACGGGAGCGAAAGCGTAAGGGCGGCCAGGAACCGGAGGACGATGAGCCGTTCTGATTTCATGGCGACGACGGCCTGCTACATGGCTGCGTGTGGCAGGTCTTAAACAACTGAACTGGGCTAGCGAAGGAGTGGGGGCAACAGCAGCTGCGCTGGTAGACTTATCCACAGTTGCTGGTAACAAAATCAGCAATCCGCCCTGGGTCAAATTTCAATCGGCAGGGTGGGTCAATTTTCCATCAGCGCCAACACACTAAGCAACCATCAGAAAATTTTGACTGTACGCCAAAAAATTCGCATCTACCAGCATCTAAACAGGCGTTGCAGGGCAATCGCATGAACGCCTGCCGATTTGAATGAGTCCTTTCCCAGCGGGCATCCTGAGCGCCTCTCTACTCAGGATGCCCTGCAATGTCGCATCACATACCAATCTCCGATGTTCTGGTCGCCATCAATGATCCCCGTCAGCAGGGCAAGATTCGTCACGACCTGGTCGAAACACTGGTCGTGGCTATCTGCGGCGTGCTTGCCGGCGCTGACACCTTCATCGAAATCGAACTCTGGGCTGAGCAGCGGCTGGACTGGTTCCGCCGTATTCTGAAACTACCCCACGGCATTCCCTCACACGACACCTTTGGACGGCTATTCAGCCTGATCGATCCAGAGGAGTTCGAGCAGGCCTTCCGCTGTTGGGTTGCGGCGATCCTACCGGCCCTTTCTCCGCAAGTGGTTGCCCTAGACGGCAAGACCAGTCGCCGCTCCGGCAAGAAAAACACGGCCCCGTTGCACCTGGTCAGCGCTTTTGCGGCTGATTCAGGGCTGATTCTCGGGCAGAGGGCGACCTCCCAGAAGTCCAACGAGAAGACCGCCATTCCTGAGCTGCTGGCCACACTGGCGCTTGAGGGCTGCACCGTGACGATCGATGCCATGGGTACCCAGCCGGACATTGCACAGGCCATTCTCGATCGCGGGGCGCACTATCTGCTGGCCATCAAGGGAAACCAGCCGAAGCTGGCCGAAGCGATCGATGACTTCGCTGACACCTTTTTGGACGGCGATCCTGCCCGGGTACCCCATGCGCACTTCGAGCATGTCGAGAAGGACCATGGCCGGCTGGAGGTTCGTCGCAGCCATGTTTTCGACCAACTCCAGTGCCTGCCACAGCCAGAACGCTGGCCAGGACTGCGCACTTTCGTGATGCTGGAGTCCGAGCGGACTGTGGGCAACCAGACCAGCCTGGAGCGCCGTTACTACATCAGCAGTCTTGCTCCGGATGCAGAGCGCATCGCACATGCCATCAGGGCGCACTGGGGCGTGGAGAACCGCGTCCACTGGTGCATGGATGTCATTTTTGGTGACGATCAGATGCGGATCCGAACCGGGCATGCTGCCCACAACATGGCCGTTCTCAAGCAACTTACATTGAATTTGATCCGGTTGGATCCGGTCAAGCGCAAGGGTGGCATCAAGGCACGAAGGCTGATTGCTGCAACCTCTGATGATTATCGGGCTGAACTATTAGGTCTCAGGTGAGCTTCATGCGATTGCCTTGACAGGCGTTGTTGATTATCATAAAACACTGACACTGTATTATATAATCGTGCTTTTGTGTTATTTTTTTAATATTTACTGATTACGTACTTGCTTAACCACTCAGTTGCGCTAGAACTAATAGACGCGAAATTTAAATCTCTAATTTTCCAACACTTAGTAAAACCTCGTTTGCCATCCCACTACCATTGTAGGAGCAAATCAGGAGACATAAAAAATTAGCGGTAGCGTGCCTGGCCCTCTAGATAAGTATTGGAGACTGTAATGAAGTTTGAAAAGTCACAGACAGCAATCGACCACCTGACTCCCGAGCAACACCGAATTACCCAGGAGGCGGGCACCGAAAGGCCCTTCACGGGCGAGTACAACGACAACAAGGAGCCTGGCATCTACGTCGACATAGTGTCGGGAGAGCCACTGTTCGCTTCGACGGACAAGTTCGATTCGGGTACTGGCTGGCCCAGCTTCACCAAGCCGATCGTTTCGGCAAACGTGAACGAGGTGCGGGACAGCGCACACGGCATGGTCCGGACGGAGGTCAGGTCAGTACACGCAGACAGTCATCTCGGCCATGTGTTCCCCGATGGTCCTTCCGACCGCGGCGGTCTGCGGTACTGCATCAACTCAGCGTCCCTTCGCTTCATCCCGCGCGACGAGATGGAGTCCGAGGGATACGGTGAATATCTCGATCAAGTAGAGGAGGCTTAACATGCATCAGCGCGCTGTTCTCGCAGGAGGATGTTTCTGGGGCATGCAGGATCTGATCCGCAAGCGGCCCGGCATCATCTCGACCCGTGTGGGTTACACGGGCGGCGATATTCCGAACGCCACGTATCGTAATCACGGCACGCATGCCGAGGGGATCGAGATTGTCTTCGACCCGACAGTGACGAGCTACCGGAACATCCTGGAATTCTTCTTCCAGATCCACGATCCGACGACGCTGAACCGCCAGGGCAATGATCGTGGGCTCTCCTACCGGTCGGGCATCTATTATGTCGACGAGGAGCAGAAGCGCGTCGCCGAGGATACGATCGCCGATGTGGATGCCTCGGGGCTGTGGGATGGCAAAGTGGTGACCGAGGTCCAGCCGGTCGGCGAGTTCTGGGAGGCCGAGCCCGATCACCAGGATTATCTGGAGAAGCGCCCGGGCGGCTACACCTGCCACTTCGTCCGTCCCGGCTGGGTGCTTCCGAAGCGCCAAAAGGTTGACGACGTACAGCCAGCGGCCGGGACCGCGGCGGAATAGGCTTCACTGCCGTTGCCACTGCGCCGATCCGGTCCGCAATCTTCGTGACCGCGTCGTTCAGCGACGCGGTCATCGAACCCTACTTCAGAGTGACGGCTCGTTCCAGTCAGTCGCCATCGCAACACCAGGATCGCAGATTTATGCCAGACCTCTCGTCCTTTCCGATCACGCAGCGCTGGCCGGCATCTCATCCCGATCGCCTGCAACTCTACGCAGCCCCTACGCCCAATGGCGTCAAGGTCTCGATCATGCTTGAGGAGACTGGCCTGGCGTACGAGCCCCACCTGATCGACATCTCGAACAACGAGTCGAAGGATCCGGCGTTCGTGTCGCTGAACCCGAACGGACGCATACCGGCGATCATCGATCCGGCTGGCCCTGACGGTAGACCCATCGCCTTATGGGAATCCGGTGCGATCCTCCTCTATCTGGCCGACAAGACGGGTCAGTTCATCTCCACCGAACCAGGCCAGCGTTACGAGACCCTAGCGTGGGTGTTCTTTCAGATGTCGGCCATCGGGCCGATGTTCGGTCAGCTCGGCTTCTTCCTGCGATTTGGCGGCAAGGACTATGAGGACAAGCGGCCGCAACAGCGCTTTATCGACGAATCCACGCGTCTGCTGGGGATTCTGGATCGCCGGCTGGAAGGCCGCGACTGGATCGTCGACGACTATTCGATCGCGGACATCGCGACGCTCGGCTGGGTGAATGCGCTGGTGGAATTCTACGCTGCGGGTGACATCCTTGGCCTCAGCAGCTTTTCGAACGTCCGCGCATGGCTTGGACGCGGGCTGGCTCGACCGGCCGTCCAGCGTGGCCTCCACATTCCCGCGAGGCCAGCATGAGCATCATCGCCGCCTATTATTACAACGAAGGCAAGCGAGTTCGCGAAATCGCGCTCGATGAGCACGTCAAGTTGGGCGAGAGTCGCTCGGGCTTCTGCTGGATCGCGCTTAGCGAACCCACCCCCGAGGAACTACTCGCGATCCAAAGGACATATAATCTTCATCCGTTGGCGATCGACAACGCGATGCACCCGCTGTGCCCGCCCAAGCTCGAGGTCTACAACGATGAGTTGTACGTCGTCGCGCAGACCGCCGAGCTGGTCGGCGACCGGATCAGCTACGGCAAGATGGCGATCTTCACCGGTCACAATCACCTTATCACCGTGCGGCACGGCAATGCCGGAGCGCTGGGCAAACTTCGGGAGCAACTCGAGGCATCGCCGACGCAGTTCGGCAAGGGTGTCGACTATGTGCTGCACGCGATCTTGCATCGCGTGGTCGACCAGTATCTGCCCATCTTCGAAATGATCGAGGACGACGTCCTGGCGATGGAGCGACGGTCGCTGCACGATTTCCTCGGGCCAGAAGAGGTGGCGCGAATCTTCGAACTAAGGTCCGAACTCACGCGGTTCCAGCGCACGCTCGGGCTATGGCCGAGCTGGTGCGAAAGCTCGTTCGCGGCCACTTTCCCTGCATCAGCGCCGAAATGACACCATATTTCCACGACGTCGCGGACCATGTCCACCGCGTGCAGTCCATGGTCGACGGCCTCCTGCTTGTCCTGTCCACGGTCTTTGAGGCCAGCAGCCTTCTTGAAGCGCAAAGGACGGGGTGATCACCCGCCAGCTGGCGGCTTGGGCGGCAATACTGGCAGTCCCGACGGCGATCGCTGGAATATACGGCATGAACTTTAAGCACATGCCGGAGCTGGACACGGCCTACGGATACTTTGTCGTGCTCGGAGTGATAGCGATATCGTGCGTTTTCCTATTTGTGCGCTTCAAGAAGGCTAAGTGGCTGTGAATACTGCCCATCGTTTTCTTCGCCGTCATCTGACGGTTACAGCGGGCCTTATACGGAAGCTTGTCCAATCCAACTCAAGATGAAGGTGCGTCCATGACATAGCAGCTGACCGACGCTCTACAAGCAGTTCAGTCCTTCATCGCCAAGGGCTAAGACCGCGAATAGCGCGTCAAGGACAGCAATCTCGTCGATCTCGAGCCAGGATCAACCATCGGTCCGTGCGGCATCTGCGTCGACGCGGCGTTTCGCCTCGGAAGCGGTGATGATGGCGATAACGCCTCCACCCTCTACGCGATCACCGATCCGGCGACCGAGCATAAGGGCCTGTTGATCGACGTGTTCGATGAAATCTGCTACCGCGACCCAGTTCAAGAGTCGGGACCTCAATGTAGAAGAAGTTGACTAACGAGCATTCGCGTCATCCGATCAAGCAAGCTGGAGACATTTATGAAAGCCATTGGTTACAAGGTTCCGGGACCCATCGCCGCGGATGCCGCGCTGGTCGACATCAATCTGCCTCGGCCTGTCGCTGCAGGATACGATATCCTGGTTGAGGTGAAGGCCGTCTCGGTCAACCCGGTCGACTACAAGGTCCGCAACAGCACGCCGCCGGCAGATGGCGATTGGAAGGTGCTGGGATGGGATGCCGCCGGGATTGTGCGCGAGGTCGGCCCCGACGTCACGCAGTTCGAGTTAGGCGACGAGGTCTATTATGCCGGATCGATCACACGGCCCGGTACCAATGCGGAGTTCCATCTCGTCGACGCCCGGATTGTCGGTCACAAACCTGCGTCGCTCTCCTGGGCGGAAGCGGCGGCGCTGCCGCTGACGACGTTGACGGCCTGGGAGGCGATGTTCGACCGCCTGGACGTGGCGAAGCCCGTACCCGGTGCGGCGGAGGCGATCCTCATCATCGGTGGCGCGGGCGGGGTTGGGTCGATCGCCGTCCAGATCGCGCGACAGCGCACGGACCTCACCGTCATCGCCACAGCCTCTCGACCGGAAACCCAAGAGTGGGTAAGAGGGCTTGGAGCTCACCACGTCATCGACCATTCTCGTCCGCTCGCGCCACAGATCGCCGAACTCGGCATCGGTGCTCCCGCTTTCGTCTTTTCGACCACACATACCGAGCAACATGTCGCCGACATCGCCGAACTGATCGCCCCACAAGGACGGTTCGGACTGATCGACGATCCCAAGGCATTCGATATCATGGTTTTCAAGCGCAAGGCGGTGTCGATCCACCACGAGCTGATGTTCACGCGGTCGATCTACGGCACGCCCGACATGAATGAGCAGGGCGAGATTCTGGATGCGATGGCAGCGCTGGTTGACGACGGCAAAATCCGCACGACGCTGACCCGGCGACTGTCGCCGATCAATGCCGCCAATCTGAAGACGGTGCATGCACTGATCGAAAGTGGCGCGGCTAAAGGCAAGATCGTCCTCGAAGGCTTCTAACGACCGCGATCGCCAAACATCTTGTCCAACCTCAAAAAGCCGAACGGGTTATGCCCCAGCGATGAGAATCCCATGACCAAATCTATTGCCACCGCCTCGATCAACCGCGAAACCGCAGTCGCCCTCATCGACGCGGCGCTCGCTGCGGCCCGTGCCATCGGCATCCCGGCTGCCGTCGCCGTCGTCGACGCCACCGGTAACCTGCGCGCGTTCGAGCGCACCGACGATGCGCCGTTCCTTACCGTCGATGTTGCCATCGACAAGGCCTGGAGTTCCGCCTCGTTTGGGTTCCCGACCCATGTCTGGAACGACTATGTGACCAACGATCCAAAAGTGGCGCCGCTAGCCTATCGCCCTCGGATGGTCGCTGTCGGCGGCGGTTATCCGATTCTGGAGGATGGGAAGTTGATCGGCGGCATAGGCATCTCCGGAGGCAACTATCAGCAGGATCAGGATGCGTGCGTCGAGGCACTCATGAAAATCGGGTTCCAGTTGCCAGCCTGACGACTGTGAGGCCATCACCGGTGGTAATGGCCAACAGATCCAACCTTTGAGAGGCCTAATGATGGAAGCGTTCGTCGTCTTTACGCGGGAAGAAACCAGCGACCCACATGCACTCGCAACCTATTCTGCAGGCGTCGGACCATCGTTCGATGGTCACGACGTTACCTTTCTCGCCGCTTATGGCGCGATCCAGCATTTGGAGGGGCCGCCCATCGAAGGGGCCGTAATCTTGCGTTTCCCGACGATGCAGGCCGCTCGCGACTGGTATGACAGTCCCGCCTACCAAACCATCGCTGCTCAACGCTTTGCCGGTTCCCGTTACCGCGCCTTTATCATTGAAGGGCGGCGGTGACATACCGACAGAAGCACTTCGGCGCTGACCACGAGGTATCGGCGTGTGAACTCGCATCTTGGGAATCTGTGGGGGGGACCAAGACAGCGGCGCTAGGGGCTCATATCGTCGATCGGATCAGAGAGTTGCTCGGCGAGAATGGGTTATCTATTGCCGAGCTGACGGAGCGGAGCCGCCCTCTCCCAACGGATTGATTCAATCGTTGACGCTCCTCCTATCCGGATCCGGGTTTTCGCACGCTGATCAACAGAGTTACAGCGCGCAACGCCTGTAGTGGGCATCAGGGGATGGGTGGCAATCAGGATGATTGCCCACCTTCCAACGATTAACCTTGCTCAAGTTGCTTCACTAGTCGCTCCGCGTCGAGATGGAAGTCCGAGAAAACAATGCTACCGCCAGCGTCGATAACCGTAAACCACGGAGTTCCTCGTGTGCGGTAGTCTTCCATGAAGGTTGGAAACGGCGAGCCGGTCGGTTGCTCGTCGTGACCGAAAACGATAGGAAGCTCATACTTGAGCTGGTTCACGCGCAACTTCTCGAAGGTATTCTCATGCGTTCCTTCGAAGACGGTCTGGATCACTGCGAACCCCACGTCTTTTGAGCTCAACGCTGCATGCAACTTTTGTAGCGTCGGAAACCCATGCAAATGGCAACCTTGGCACCAATGCTGGAAGGCAAACAAGATTTTCGGGCCGGGCCCGATATCTGACAGTTTGAACGGCGCGATACTTTCCCCATCTTTGCCAATCCATTTTTGCACCCGCAGCTCAGGCGCTTGTCGTTCGATCTCGTTCATCTGATCCTCCAACCCCGATACAGAAGCTTAGTGGATGATCGCGCGTCGCGACGGTGCGCGAACGTCCGACCTTATTTTCCCTATTTCCTGAAGCCAGAATAGATCAGATCGACATTTCGTCCTTAATATACTCAAGCTGCCGGCGAGCGCGAACTGGGCAACCATGCGCTGGTGAGCCTTGAGCTTTGCACGCTGCCCATCCGTTTGAGAGCGAACCTGCAACTTCCGCTCCGCATACCGCAGATCAGCGTACGCAGCCTTGGGGTTATCTACCCTATAGCCATTGGGTATTGGGAATCATGCTGGCCTGACGCTATGTTCGATACGCGATTTTTTACGATGATAGAGCATCTGTATCTGATTTTTAGTCGATTGGCTTATTCGGCGGATGTGCGGGCAAATGCTTTACGCAGAGTACTGAAATGAAGGCCGGCTTCGGTCTGCCGTATCGAGCAAGAGGGGTCACTATGGTCACCAGAGGTTTCACCGGTCGCGGTTCAGGCGACCAGTCCGATCGGATTCCGCCAGGTCAGCATCTGGTGGAGGATTTCCCTGTTCTGTCGGCCGGCCCTACGCCGAGGGTAGAGCCCTCCGACTGGAAATTCACAGTCAAAATTGGTCCGAAGCCCGTCAAAACGTGGAATTGGGGCGAATTCAACACTCTACCAAAGACCCAGGTGACAAAGGATATTCACTGCGTCACCTCTTGGTCCAAACTGGATACCGTTTGGGAGGGTGTACTCATTGAAGACATCCTTGCAGATGCAGAGCTTGATCGGCCTACCGATTTCGTCTTGGCGCACTGCTACGATAATTATTCGACAAACGTCCCTCTGACGGATCTGCTTTCCGGGAAAGCGATGGTCGCCCTCAGTTATGCGGGCAAGCCACTTTCCCGCGATCATGGGGGGCCGGCGCGTCTTCTAGTGCCGCACCTTTACTTCTGGAAATCCGCCAAATGGGTGAATGCGCTGCAATTCACGACGCGTGACGAGGCCGGCTTTTGGGAGCTGCACGGCTATCACATCTACGGCGATCCGTGGCGCGAACAACGATACACCCATGACTGAAAACGAAGCGCAAGTCCGTTCGTGGCAATCATGCGTGATCGACGACATCATCCAGCAAACACCGAGTATCAAGAGCTTCTTCCTTCGGTTGAGCAAGCCGTTCGCGCACACCGCAGGTCAGCACGTCGATATCCGGCTGACCGCGCCCGACGGCTACAGTGCAATGCGCAGCTACTCGATCGCGTCATCGGCAGTTTCGACCCCGATCGTCGAGATAGCTATCGAGCGCATGCCGGATGCCGAAGTTTCGCCGTTTTTTCACGACATCGCGGCGATTGGTGACGAAATCGAAGTTCGCGGTCCGCTCGGTGGCCATTTCCTTTGGCCTGAGCCTGCCATAGATCCGGTTCTGTTGATCGGGGGAGGCTCCGGCCTCGTGCCGTTGATGGCAATGATCCGGCAGCGCCGCGCATTGGCCCAAGCCGTTCCGACAGCGTTGCTCCTGTCCGCACGAACCGCCGAGGACGTTCTCTTCTCAGAAGAACTTCATTGCATCGAAATCAGCGATCCGGCGTTCGTCCTGGCGCTCGCGATTACGCGCGAGAAACCGGTTCGCGCATCGGACTTTGCGCGACGGATCGACGGCATGATGGTCCAAGAAATTCTAACCAGGCTTCAGGGAAAGCCGACGCAAGTGTTCGTCTGCGGGTCTAACGGATTCGTCAACATCGCAACCGATAGCGCGCTGCTGGCGGGCTTGGACGCCTCCATCATCAAGACGGAGCGCTACGGGGGCTAGCGGCGCGAGCTATCTCACGTCGCGCCGATCGTAGACGTGCGCCCTGGGAAGCTTTGGCGATCAACGTGAACCGTTTTGCCGAACACAGTCTTCGTACCCCCCGGCCTCTAGAACGCCTTCGCTCGCGATACCTGGCTCGACATCAAGCTCAATTTGAAAGTTCCTGCACTATCCGTCGTCCTGATATGCTCGACCAGCATGATGGGCGATTCGAGCGGGACCGCTTCCGTCCCAATCGAGGCTCGGTTACCTTAGAGCATCGGCTCGGCGCTACAGGAGGCGCGTGCGGCCTCTGCCTGGCGGTGAAAGCACTTTGGGCCATGTCGCCTGGATAGCGGCCAATCGTCAGCATCTGCTCCGATGTCGGCCAAGGTGCAGTCGCCATCTTTGAACGCCGCGAATTGGAGATCAACGCCATGACAGCGATCCGCGTGCAACTGCCGGAGATGCAATATGACAACTGATGTATTGCTGTACACCACGAATTGGTGCCCGTTCTGCCGCCGAGCGAAGGCGCTCCTCAAGGAAAAGGGCGTGCGATGGAAGGAGCTCGATATTGAGGCGGATCCGGCTCACCGGCAGGCCATGGCGGAAGCGTCGGGGCGAAGCTCCGTGCCGCAGATCTTCATCAATGGCACCCTTATCGGTGGCTCCGATGAGCTATTCGCGCTCGATGTCAGAGGCGAGCTCGACAAACTTCTCGGACGCAACCCGCCTGCCACCTGAGGAGGTGCGGCTTGGGGCAGCCAGCCCGCGAGCCTTCGCCGGTTGATGAATACAAAAGGAGAGTCCGTTGGTCTCAGCCATCTGGAAAGACACTACTATCGCCACAAGCGACGAAACAGTCATCGTCGAGGGAAATCACTACTTCCCACCGTCAGGAGTCGACCTGAGCCTGCTTGAGATGAGCCCGCACACATCTGTCTGTCCGATCAAAGGCGCCGCGCGCTTCTTTCATGTTCGCGCGGGTGACGCGCTCAACGTGAACGCCGCTTGGACCTATCCCGCCCCCACTCCGGATGCCGAGGGTATCCGGGATTACATCGCTTTCTGGAAAGGCGTGGACGTTGCCTAGCAGACTGGACGGACGACTTCGCTGATAGCCATGCGGGCGCCGACATCTCAATTATCCTGCCCACCCCGGGCCTCGTCGGCTGCAGGAATCTGCCCGGCACCTTAGCGCGACCCGGCACTGGCGGTCTCGCACCCGCCGCGCCTCTGTTCTATCAATAAGGATGGATGACATGGAGCATTCCGAGTTCGATGCCGCTTTCGCGAAGCTTGCGGAGGGATACAGAGAAGGGACTTATGAAGGCCGGCGTTTCAGCTTGATCGTCCGGCGATCTGGGGACGGACGTCGCAACAGTCTGTTCGCCAGGGAGTTGGACGGGACTGACATTGTCAGCTTCAACCTCTTCCGCGTTACATCAGATAGGACATTGTTGAAGCCGTGCGAAATGTCCGCCGAAAAGGTCGTAGCGTTCGTGCTGGAGTTCCGACCGGACACCTGACGGGCAGAAGAAGATCCCGGCCAACCGGCGCGCCTGCGACGGCCGGCTATCTAAGGCTGCGCAAGCCTATAGCCGCAGCTCATTGCACTTCGTCTGGCGAGGAATTCAACATCGATACGTCGCCATCCGCGGGGATATCGGTACAGGCGCCCGTGTAAGCCAGATTGAGAAATCCTAAGCGATGACTAACACCAATGACGCCACCCTTCCGACACATTCTATTCTTGAGGAATGCACAGCGATGGCTGTCGTCAACGCTCTGAAGATTATTCTGAAGAACAGCTACGCGATCTACCTTAAGACAAAAAATGCCACTCGGGCGCATCCCGCCCCTACTTCAGGGACTTTCACTTGCTTCTCGCTCTGTCACTCACAGCATCGGCACGCCCATGACGCATGGTATCCAGGCCTCATAATTTTCCCATATAACCTTCTTGTCTTTTGCGCACCCAGAAAGACTCGAGGCTTTAACTGGACAGATGAGCCCTCGAGGGTAGTGTTCACCTGATTGGCTTTCTCATATCTGATGTTGATTCGCACAGTGTGCCAACCAGGTGATAGTTTCAAAAAACCTGCGCTTCAGAGCGAATTAGACGATCTTCGATAAGAGCGATCCGCCTCAAAATCCAAAACATCTAACATTGTCCTAGAGCCATATTTGTACCTAGTACTATGGCGCTCCCATTAACACATTTGATGATGCACAGAAAACTTAGCTCATGATAGCTTTCAGCTAACAGCTATTCGGAAGCCCGAAAGGATTCAACCGTTTAAGCGTGAACCGTCGATTATAAATACTTTCGTAAGTTAGCTTTAAAGGACGCTTTTAGTCCTTGTAAATACGCATTACGACTCCACAGCTACCAAATCCATACGGCGCCAGCAACCATTAAAACACCCGACACTACTAAAACAATAGTAGAGGCGCGATTGCTGCCTTTCAAAGTATGACCAACACCCACATCCATAACTAGGTGTCGAATTCCGGCTACGAGATGATAAATAAATGAAGAGTATACCAACCAGAAACTAACTTTGCCGAAAGGTGAAGAAAAAATCTCCTTGACTTCATTAAAACCCTTTTCTGACTCCAACGATTTGCTCAGCATATACAGTATCAGTCCCAGAAAAATAAAGAGCATAATTCCTGAAATCCGGTGCAGAATCGATGTAAGCGCCGTGAGAGGAAGCTGAATGGTTCGAATATCAAGATTAACCGGCCGCTTTTTATTCATTTTGACTCCAGTCAACAATTCTAGTGGGGGATTTCAGTTTTCGATCTCATTCATCATAGCAGCTGTAACTGGGGTTTGGGGAGCAATGGAACAGAAAGTGCACTTAAGCCCTACCAGCGCCGTTCAGAGCCTTCTTCCCAGGCATCGGCTTCGATAAAGCAGTTGCGCATGTCGGCTTCCTGGCTGATCTCGGTCAGCAAGTCATGCACGGTCTTGTCCAGCTCATCGTCGCTCCGATACGGAATGGCCAGTTCGTAGTTGCCCGACTCCAGCCGTTTCATACTGTAGGGCTCCAAGCAGTAGCGCTCGATATTTTCCTTGGCCCGTTTCCGGCCGCGAACGAACTTGCTGTTGTTCACCACCGCCAGGCGCAGCGTGACGGTGGCCACCTGCTCGGCGGCGGGCTCTGCCGGCGACGCGACATTGCGTTGCTGACCTCGCGGCTGGGCGCTCTTCTGGTGTGCGCCGATCTCAACACCACGATGGCGCAGGTAGCTGTACAGCGTGCTCTTGGAGATGTGTAACTTCTCGCCGATGGCGCTGACGCTCAGGCGGCCCTCGCGGTACAGCGTCTCGGCCGCCATGGAGGTGGCCTCGGCCTTGGCTGGGAGGCCCTTGGGACGGCCACCGATCCGGCCCCGCGCCCGCGCGGCCGACAAACCCGCCTGAGTCCGCTCGCGGATCAGCTCGCGCTCGAACTCGGCCAGCGAGGCAAACAGGTTGAACACCAAGCGACCTTGGGCGTGGGTGGTGTCGATTGGGTCATTCAGGCTCTGCAAGCCGACCTTGCGCTCTGCCAGCTCGCCGACCAGCTCGACCAGGTGTTTGAGGGAGCGCCCGAGGCGATCCAGCTTCCAGATCACCACGGTGTCGCCCGCTCGAACATGGGCTAGCAACTTGTCCAACTCCGGCCGGGCGCTTTTCGCGCCGCTGGCGATGTCTTGATAGATGCGTTCGCACCCGGCCTGTTTCAGGGCATCGACCTGGAGGTCGGCGTTCTGATCCCGAGTGCTCACCCGCGCATAACCGATCTTCATCAAAAGTACCGTTTACTCGACTACGTTAGTAATAGTTGAACTTTGATTAAGCGTACCAGTTATTTGAACCGTAGCGCAGGTAGGTTAACCAGCCGATTCCTGTCCACTTAAAGTTCGGCAAAACGAAGGTTTTTTTGAACCATTGCATAGCCCTTTGTGATTGGCGTATAAACACACAAACACCTACTAGCGGGGAACGCCATGAATACGATTCGCTGGAATGTCGCCGTCTCGGCCGACACCGACCAGTCGCTTCGGATGTTTCTGGCCAGCCAGGGCGGTGGCCGGAAAGGCGACCTGTCGCGCTTCATTGAAGAGGCGGTGCGGGCCCACATCCTGGAACTGACGGCCGAACAGGCCAAGGCCGCTAATGCCCATCTGAGCGAGGCAGAGCTGACCGAAGCGGTTGACGAAGCGCTCGACTGGGCACGTAAGCGCTGATGCGGGTCGTGTTGGATACCAACATCCTGTTCAGCGCACTGATCTCGCCGCATGGCGCGCCCGATGCGATCTACCGTGCCTGGCGGGCGGCGCGTTTCGAGGTAGTGACCTCGCGGATGCAGCTCGATGAAATCCGCCGAGCCAGCCGCTACCCCAAGCTCCAGGCCATCCTTCAGCCCGCCAAAGTGGGAGCCATGATCAATAACCTGCAACGGGCTGTGGTACTGGAGCGTCTGACCATCGAGGTCGAAGCCGATGATCCGGATGACTCGTTTCTGCTGGCCATGGCCCTGGCAGGCGATGCGGACTACCTGGTGACCGGTGATCGCCGCGCCGGCCTGCTGCAACGCGGGCACATCGAACGCACGCGGATTGTCACGCCCGCCGTGTTCTGCGCCGAGGTGCTGTGATCGATGCCGGTCGGTTTTCTGACCCAGGAGCAACGCGACGGTTTTGGCCGCTATGTCGATGCCCCCAGTCGTGAGGAGCTGGAACGCTACTTCCACCTGAGCGACGACGACCACAAAATCCTCCTACCGCTGCGCGGCGAGCACAACCGCCTTGGCTACGCCACCCAACTGACCAGCATCCGCTACCTGGGCACTTTTCCCGACGACTTTTCAGCCGTCCCCCAAGAGGTGCTGCAAGCGCTCAGTCGCCAGTTAGGCATTACCGATCCAACTTGTATCCTGGCCTATGCCGAAACCCGCCAACGTCAACGTCATGCCGCCGAGATTCAGGAGCGTTACGGCTATCGGGTGTTTGCTGATTCCAGCGTCGGCTTTCGACTTGCCCGCTGGCTGTATGCGCTCTGTTGGACAGGGACAGATCGTCCTGGCGAGTTGTTCAATCGGGCGACGACCTGGTTGCTGACGCACAAGGTTTTACTGCCCGGCGTCACCGTTCTGGAACGGTTCATCGCCCAACTGCGCAGCCGGGTCGAAGAACGCCTCTGGCTAACCCTTGGCCGCAGTGTGAGCGAGGCGCAACGGCAGCAGCTACAGGACTTGCTGCTGGTCGCCGAAGGCAACCGCAGTTCCCGGCTGGATCAACTGCGCTCCGGCCCGGTGATGGTCAGTGGCCCCGCACTGATTCGGGCGCTGCGCCGGCTTGATGACGTGCGCGGCATCGGCATCGCCTTGCCAGCGGCGGCGCACATCCCGCCCAGCCGTATCGCGGCCCTGGCTCGCTTCGCCAACACCGCCAAGGTCACGGCGATCAACCGGCTGCCGGCGTCGCGGCGGATGGCGACACTGGTGGCGTTCGCCCTGTGCCTGGAGGCCACCGCGCACGACGACGCCCTGGAGGTCCTGGAAGCGCTGTTACGCGACCTGTTCAGCAACGCGGAGAAGGCCGACAAGAAAGCCCGCATGCGCAGCCTGAAAGACCTGGATCGCTCGGCGGCGACGCTCGCCGCCGCGTGCAAGGTCGTGCTGGACAGCTCAATCAGCGATGACAACGTGCGCGCCCGGCTGTTCAACGACCTGCCGAGGGCCTCGCTGGAGAAAGCCCTGGAAGATGTCAATGCGCTGATCCGCCCGGTTGACGATGTGTATTTTCTCGCCCTGGAGGCGCGCTACCGCAGTGTGCGCCGTTTCCTGCCCGACCTGCTCAAGCACATCCGCTTCGGCTTCAGCCCGGCCGGCAAAGGCGTGGTCGCCGGCCTGGATTGGTTGCAGCTGAACCTGCCCCGCCGGAAACCGGAGGATGACGCGCCGCAGGAGATCGTGGCCAAGGCTTGGCAGAAGCACATTACCCGCGAGGATGGCTCCCTCGACATGGGCGCCTATGTGTTCTGCACGCTCGATGCGCTGCGCACGGCCCTGCGCCGGCGCGACGTGTTCGTCTCGCCCAGTTGGCGCTATGCCGACCCGCGTCTCGGCCTGCTCGACGGTGCCGAATGGCTGGCGGCGCGGCCGATCATCTGCCGCTCGCTGGGCCTGACCATTGACGCCGGCACCACCTTGGATGCGCTGAGCGCCGAGTTGGATGCGACCTGGCAGGCGGTCGCGGCCCGCCTACCCGACAACCCCGCGATCCAGCTGAGCGAGAACGCCGAGGGCAAGACCGAGCTCTCGCTCGGCACACTGGACAAGCTGGAGGAGCCGAACTCGCTGCTGCAACTGCGAGCAGCCGTGGCTGATCTGATGCCGCGTGTCGATCTGCCGGAAATCCTCTTGGAAATCGCCGCTCGCACCGGCTTCGCCGAGGCCTTCACCCATGTGTCCGAGCGCAATGCGCGGGCCGACAACCTGGTCACCAGCCTCTGCGCGGTGCTGCTGGGTGGGGCCTGCAACACCGGCCTGGAGCCGCTGATCCGCACCGACAATCAGGCGCTACGCCGCGACCGGCTGTCCTGGGTCAGCCAGAACTATATCCGTGACGACACGCTGTCAGTGGCAAACGCCATTCTGGTGGGGGCGCAGAGCCAACTGGAGCTGGCCCAGGTCTGGGGCGGCGGCGAGGTCGCCTCCGCCGATGGCATGCGCTTCGTGGTACCGGTGCGCACCGTGCATGCTGGCCCCAACCCGAAGTATTTCGGCACCGGCCGGGGCGTCACCTGGTACAACTTGATTTCCGATCAGTTCTCCGGCCTCAACGCCATCACCGTGCCCGGCACCCTGCGCGACAGCCTGGTGCTGCTGGCCGTGGTGCTGGAACAGCAGACCGAGTTGCAGCCGACGCAGATCATGACCGACACCGGGGCCTACAGCGATGTGGTGTTTGGGCTGTTCCGCCTGCTCGGCTACCACTTCAGCCCGCGCCTGGCCGACGTCGGCGGTACCCGTTTCTGGCGCACGCGCCCGGAGGCGGATTACGGCAAACTCAACGGCCTGGCCCGGCAGTCGGTCAAGCTCGATCTGATCGCCGAGCACTGGGACGACCTGCTACGCCTGGCCGGCTCGCTCAAGCTCGGCCGAGTGCCGGCCACCGGCATCATGCGCACCCTGCAAACAGGGGATCGTCCCACCCGCCTGGCCCAGGCGCTGGCTGAGTTCGGTCGCATCGAGAAGACCTTGCACACCCTGACCTACATCGACGACGAGTCCAAGCGCCGCGCCACCCTGACCCAGCTGAACCGGGGCGAAGGCCGCCACAGCCTGGCCCGCGCCGTGTTCCACGGCAAACGCGGCGAGCTGCGCCAGCGCTACCGCGAAGGCCAGGAGGACCAGCTCGGCGCCCTCGGCCTGGTGGTGAACATCATCGTGCTGTGGAACACCCTCTACATGACGGCGGCCGTAGAACGGCTCAGGCAGCACGGCTACCCGGTGCTGGAGGAGGATGTCGCGCGGCTCTCGCCACTGATCCACGAGCACATCAACATGCTGGGCCGTTACTCCTTCGCGGTGCCGGAAGAGGTTACCCGCGGCGAACTGCGGCCGCTGCGCAATCCGGACGACGACCAGTAGGTGTAACGGCCTGGGTTCGAAATCGGCCGGGCACCGCACTCGATGCCACTTCCAGCTCAGACGGATTGCGACTGACGGAGTCCTCGGGCTCACGCTTTCTGCGACCAGCAAGAGCCACTTTTCCGGTGCAGCGCGAATTAGCCGTCCTGACGGGTACTGACCTTTTGTGTGCAGGGGTGATCAGGCTCGGATGCCGCCCTCTTATCTGCTCGCGACATGAAACGCTGATAGCACTCCAGGCCACAGAAGTGCACGACATACTCGGAACCTTCCGGCGTCAGTGCGGCGTCAAGGGGAATGTCCTTGCAGCATTCGCAGCAGCTGATGGTGGAGGTGTTGTTTGTGTTCATGATGGGGGTTCCTCCATCGTCCAAGAAAACCTAGCAACGCTTTCCCCCCGTGACTGAGCGCCGATCGACCTGCAGCCTCCCTGCCCAACTCGGCAGTGGTGGTCGCGCCGTGCTCCGAGCGGGTCACGGTCGCTTCCGAAAGGCCTGCAATGCCGCTCGCAGGAAGAGGATGAAGAAAACCGCCAGCACGAGCGTCGCGAGGCTCCACTGCTCGCTGACGAACGCGCCGGCCGCTGTCCCCGAAAGCAGCAATGCCAGCACCGGCAGATGGCAAGGGCAGGTGAGCGCGGCGAGCACGCCCCAGGTGTAAGCACGCCAGCGGAAGACCTTGCTTGACTCAACGTGATCGGCGTTACGCATAGGCAGAACCTTCGCCGGCGCAATGAGTCAGCCCGGCCAGCTGGGTTGCCACTGCGGCTAAGGCCGCCTGCCGTGCCGTGACTAGCCGGAGCAGGCACTCGACGCAGCCGATCAAGTCGGCGCCATCGTCCGCATCGAGCGCCCGGCAGAGCCGTGCCAATTCGTCGAGCCCGATACCAGACTCGAAGGCGGCGCGCACGAAGCGCAGACGCGCCAGGGACCGCTCATCGAAAATGCCGTAACCGCTCTCCGTGCGCCGCGCGGGGTGCAGCAAGCCACGCAGCACATAGTCGCGCACCACATGCACGCTGACGCCCGCGTCCTCGGCCAGTCTGGATATGGTGTAGGCATTCATCACCGACACTCCCGGTCTTCCCCGCAAACTAGGGCGCTCAGATATTTCCTTCCGGCTAGGCGTTCAGGTAGCCAGATGAGCAATGGCGTAACCCCTAGTGCCAGGAGCAACCACAGCCGGGAGTGATACTCGCCGTTTGGGGCAAACCCATAAGCCAGCAGCGCACCCAGCGCGAGCATCAGGAAATACGGCCCGGTGATGTAGCAGTGAAGGCGGCGACAGCGCGCGGCGTTGACCAGGCAGGCGCCGCCCATCACGAGTAGCGCGGCGCTCGCTGCCAGGAACAACGCAGGGCGTCGATCCGCCAGAACAAGCGCTATGGTCGCCACGACGGCAGGCAGCCCCCATAAGCTGATTACCTGCCAGGTCTTGCGCAGGCTGTCGCGACTGCCGAGATCGCTTGCCGTGTCGTTCATGCTTCAACCTCGCGCGCTCATTACCCGGCGCAGCAGGACAGCTGCTTGACGTCCTTGGCGAAGGTTTGCGCCGCGAGCTTCAGCCCCTCGACCATCGTCAGGTAGGGGAACAACTGGTCGGCCAGTTCCTGCACCGTCATCCGCGCCCGGATGGCGATGGCGGCGGTCTGGATCAGTTCGCCCGCCTCCGGGGCCACCGCCTGCACGCCGATGAGCCGTCCGCTACCTTCCTCGATGACCAGCTTGATGAAACCCCGCGTGTCGAAGTTGGCCAGTGCGCGTGGCACGTTATCCAGGGTCAAGGTGCGGCTGTCGGTCTCGATGCCGGCGTGGTGCGCCTCCGCTTCGCTGTAGCCCACGGTGGCCACCTGCGGATCGGTGAACACCACGGCCGGCATGGCGTCGAGATTGAGCTTCGCCTCGCCGCCGGTCATGTTGAGCGCCGCACGGGTGCCTGCGGCCGCCGCCACGTAGACGAACTGCGGCTGGTCGGTACAGTCGCCGGCCGCATAGATATCCGGGGCACTGGTGCGCATGCCCGAGTCGATCTGGATGGCACCGCGTTCGTCCAGCTTCACGCCGGCGCCTTGCAGATTCATGCCTTGGGTGTTGGGCGTGCGGCCGGTGGCGACGAGTAGTCGGTCGGCATGCAGCTCGCCATGATTGGTGCTCAGGATGAACTCGCCGTCGACGTGGGACACCTGGCTGGCTTGCGTGTGTTCCAGCACTTCGATGCCCTCCATACGGAAGGCTGCCGTCAGCGCTTCACCGATGGCCGGATCTTCGCGGAAGAACAACGTGCTGCGTGCCAGGACCGTGACCTTGCTGCCCAGCCGGGCAAAGGCCTGCGCCAGTTCCACCGCCACCACCGAGGAGCCGATCACGGCGAGCCGCTTAGGAATGGTGTCGCTCGCCAGCGCCTCGTCCGAGGTCCAGTACGGGGTGTCCTTGAGTCCGGGAATCGGTAGAACGGCCGGGCTCGCGCCGGTGGCGATCAGGCAGCGGTCGAAGGCGACGATGCGCTCGCCGCCCTCGGCCAGTTCCACGCTGAGCGTGCGGCCGTCCTGGAAACGGGCGGTGCCGCGTACCAGGGTGATCGCCGGCGTGCTCTCCAGAATGCCTTCGTACTTGGCGTGGCGCAGTTCGTCGACACGACCCTGTTGCTGGGCGAGCAACCGCTCGCGCAGGACGGTCAGGCTCGTGGTGGACAGTCCGGCGTCGAACGGGCTCTCGCGCCGCAGATGGGCCACATGCGCGGCGCGAATCATGATCTTGGAGGGCACGCAGCCAACGTTGACGCAGGTGCCGCCGATGATGCCGCGCTCGATCAGGGTGACGCGCGCACCGCCTTCCACCGCCTTGAGCGCGGCCGCCATGGCGGCGCCACCGCTGCCGATGACCGCCACGTGGAGCCTGTCGCCATCTTTCCCGGCGCCAATGCTGCCGCTCAACCAGCCCCGCGCCTTGTCGAGCAGGCCTGAGCGGGTAGGTGCCGTGGCGTCTTCGAACGCCGCTCGATACCCCAGGGCCTCGACGGCGGCCTGCATCTGTTCACGGCTTACGCCCTCGTCGACCTTCAGTTCGGCCTTCCCGCTGGCGTAGGAAACATCCGCCCGATGCACGCCGGGGATCTTCTCCAAGGCCTCTTTCACATGCTCGACACAGGAGGCGCAGGTCATGCCGACGATTTGTAGTTTGGTCATAGTGTTATTCCTTCATTTTGGCGGAGTCGGACAGGACGTCGGGGAGCAACGGCGGTGGGCGGGCGACACGAGATCCCAGATGGACACCCCAAACATGAGGGCCAGGCCGATATAGAGCAGCCAGCCGCTCCGCCAGCCGTGAGCCAGCATCAAATACACCGCTATCAGCACCAGGGCCGGGCCGATCAGGCCAGGCGCAGCGCGTCGCCACTGCCGGTGACTGAACCCGCCGAGGGCATTGACGAGCAGGGCCAGCCCGGCAAATAACGGCAGCAGCGTGGTGATGAACAGGCCTTCCCACTGGCTCAGAAAGCCCAGACCGATCGCGGCCCCCAGACCGGCAAGGGCGGGGAAACACGAGGCACAGCCTATGGCAGAAATCAGCACGCCAACGGACCCGGCTTTGTCACCGATCCGCGTGAACAAATTGAAAGGGTTTGCCATCGGAATGCCCGCCTACTGCTTGACGCTGGACGGGTAGCCGGCGTCCTCGGTCGCCTTAGTCAGCGCCTGGACATTGGTCTTGGCATCATCGAAGGTGACGATGGCCTCGCGGTTCTCATAGCTCACCTCGGCCTTGGTCACGCCCTCGACCTTGGTCAGCGCCTTCTTCACCGTGATCGGGCAAGCGGCGCAGGTCATGCCCGGCACCGCCAGAGTGACGGTCTGCGTGGCCGCCCAGGCAGGTGCGGCGACTAGGGTGGCGAGGGCGAAGGATGCAAGCAGTTTTTTCATGGCGGACTCCTGATCAGTAGAACAAGGGAAGGATGTAGGGGAAGCCGAGCGCGACCAGCACCAAGGCCGTTACCAGCCCGAACAGCAGCTTGTAGGTGGTGCGTACCTGGGGCACGGCGCAGACCTCACCCGGTTTGCAGACTTGAGCCGGGCGGAAAATGCGTCGCCAGGCGAAGAACAGCGCGACTAACGCCGCACCGATGAAGAGCGGGCGGTAAGGTTCCAGCACGGTCAGGTTGCCGATCCAGGCCCCGCTGAATCCCAGTGCGATCAGAACCAGCGGCCCAAGACAGCAAGTCGAGGCGAGAATCGCCGCAAGCCCCCCGGCGACAAGAGGGGCGCGCCCGTTTGATGGTTCAGACATGCATTTCTCCTTTCGAGCATGTGAGCGATGGTTTAAGGTTACTTCCGTAGTCAAGTACGGAGTCAAGCAGTATGGAAAACACTGTGGAAAGCCTGACCATCGGCGCCTTCGCCAAGGCGGCCGGGGTCAACGTGGAAACCATCCGGTTCTATCAACGCAAGGGGCTGTTGCCCGAACCGGACAAGCCCTACGGCAGCATTCGCCGCTACGGCGAGGCGGACGTGGCCCGGGTGAAATTCGTCAAATCCGCGCAACGACTGGGCTTCAGCCTCGATGAGGTGGCCGGGCTGTTGCGATTGGATGACGGCGCTCACTGCGACGAAGCGCGCGTGCTCGCCGAGCAGAAGCTCGAGGATGTGCGGGGGAAACTCGCGGATCTGCGGCGGATCGAGTCGGTGTTGGCGCGGCTGGTTCACGATTGTTGTGCGAGCCACGGGACGGTTTCCTGTCCGCTGATCGTTTCGCTGCAGGGGGAAAAGGAACTGCGCTGACTCCGCGCGTTAACCGAGGATTTCCCGATGCGTGAGGCACCTCCGGGGTCGGCTTGCGCTTGGCAAAACAGCGGCGCTCATTGAGCGCCGCTGAATGGCCAAAGGAGCACTTGCATAGGCCACAGGTTAGTACTGCATCAGCAGCTCATGTTCTACTTTGCAGGCGGACAGCCGGGCTGCGCCTCGACCCGGCCAGCCGCCGTGGCCCCCAGTTGCTCAATCTTCTTGGCGGTTTCCGCCACCAAGGCCGCCTCAGCCTTGTCGCGCATAGCGGCGATTCGCTCGATTGAACGGTCGCTCCCGCTCTCGGCCCATACGGTGGATGACAGCAGAGTCGCACCAACTATCAGCAGTAGTCTTAGGTATTTCATAACAGCCTCCTCTCGGGTTTTCTACCCACGAGCCGACTCTATCTCCGTAGTTAAGTACGGAATCAAGGAGAGATGGAGATGAAGGTCCTGGATTATGGCGCTGAGAGGAAATGGCAGGGCTTAAGTGCACTTTCTGTTCCGTTGCTCCCCAAACCCCGAAACCTGTTTTTGATGGTTATCCGCCTATGTTGGTTGGCTACATGCGCGTGTCGTCGGACTCCGACCGCCAGAGCACGGACTTGCAGCGCGACGCGCTGCTCGCCGCCGGCGTCGATCCGCGTCACCTGTTTGAGGATCGTGCCTCTGGCGCGAAGGATGACCGTGCCGGCTTGGCGCGGGCGCTTGAGTTCGTTCGAGCCGGCGATGTGCTGGTGGTGTGGAAACTCGACCGGCTCGGTCGCTCGCTGTCGCACCTGCTCGCCATTGTGACTTCGCTCAAGGACAAGCGGGTGGCGTTCCGCTCGCTGACAGAGAACCTGGACACTACGACGCCCTCGGGCGAATTCCTGTTCCAGGTGTTCGGTGCGCTCGCGCAGTACGAGCGCGCCTTGATTCAGGAGCGCGTCGTCGCGGGCTTGGCCGCCGCACGCAAACGCGGCCGGATCGGCGGCCGGCCGCAGGCGATCACTGGTGAGAAGCTGGACGCCATCGTCGCCGCGCTCGATGGCGGCATGTCTAAGGCGGCGGTGTGCCGCAACTTCAATGTCAAGCGCACTACGTTGATCGAAACATTGACGCGAGCAGGTTGGCGTGGTGCGGGAAGGACGGTCGATGAGCAACAAGAATAAGCTACTCACCGTCTTTTCTGACGCAGAGCAGGAAGCCTTGTACGGCCTACCGGACTTCGACGATGCTCAGCGGCTGGAATACCTGGCGTTGGCCGAATCTGAACTGGCGTTCGCCAGCAGCCGGCCTAGCCTGCAGGCCCAAGTCTATTGCGTCTTGCAGATCGGCTACTTCAAGGCCAAGCATGCTTTCTTCCGCTTCGATTGGCATGAGGTCGAGGACGATTGCGCCTTCGTGCTGAGTCGCTATTTCCACGGCGAAGCGTTCGAACGCAAGGCGATCACCAAGCATGAGCACTACAGCCAGAGGGGTCAGATCGCCGAACTGTTCGGCTACCGGTCGTGGGCGGCTAGCTTCCTGCCGCAACTGGCACAGCAGGCTGAACAGATCGTGCGGCGCGACGTAATGCCAGGATTCGTGGCCGCCGAACTGATCGTTTGGCTCAGCGAGCACAAAATCATCCGGCCCGGCCACACCACCTTACAAGAGCTGGTCAGTGAAGCCCTGTCCACCGAACGCAGGCGCTTGGGCGGCTTGCTGGCAGAAGTGTTGGACGAATCGGCCAAAGCTGCGCTGGGCCAGCTCCTGGTGCGTGACGACACCCTGTCTCAACTGGCAGCGCTCAAGCAGGACGCTAAAGATTTCGGCTGGCGTCAGATGGCAGGGGAGCGCGAGAAGCGCGCCACGCTGAAGTCCTTGCACGGGATCGCCAAGGCGCTGCTGCCCAAGCTCGGCATCTCGCAGCAGAACCTGCTGTACTACGCGAGCCTGGCGAACTTCTATACCGTCCATGACCTGCGCCACCTGAAGGCGGAGCAGACCCGGCTCTACCTGCTGTGCTATGCCTGGGTACGTTACCGGCAGCTCACCGACAACCTGGTCGACGCGATGGCCTTCCACATGAAAAAACTTGAGGACGAGAGCCGCACGGGTGCGAAACAGTCCTTTGTCGCCGAACAGCTGCGACGCCATCAGGAAACGCCGCAGGTTGGCCGCCTGCTGTCGCTGTACGTGGACGACAGCGTGGCCGATCCGACGCCGTTCGGCGAGGTGCGCCAACGCGCCTACAAAATCATGTCCAGGGAATTGCTGCAAAACACGGCGCAGCGCATGAGCGTCAAGCCACTGAACAAACTGGCGCTGCACTGGCAGGCGGTGGACGGCCTGGCCGAACGCATTCGACGCCATCTACGGCCGCTGTACGTCGCGCTCGACTTCGCCGGCACGGCCCCCGATAACCCATGGCTCGCGGCGCTGACTTGGGCCAAGAGCGTGTTCGCCAAGCAGCAGCGCCTATCACAACGGCCACTCGACGAATGTCCGGCGGCAACGCTGCCGAAACGCTTGCGTCCGTACCTGCTGATGTTCGATGCCGAAGGCACGCCGACAGGCCTGCATGCCGATCGTTACGAATTCTGGCTTTACCGTCAGGTCAGGAAACGCTTCCAGGCGGGCGAGCTCTACATTGACGATAGCTTGCAGCACCGGCATTTGTCCGACGAGTTGGTTTCGATGGACGAGAAAGCCGCCGTGCTCGCGCAGATGGACATCCCCTTCCTGCGGCAGCCGGTCAGTGCCCAGCTCGATGCACTGGCGACCGAGTTGCGTGCGCAATGGGTGGCGTTCAATCGCGAGCTGAAACAGGGCAAGCTGACGCACCTGGAATACGACAAGGACACGCAGAGACTGACCTGGCGCAAGCCCAAGGGGGAGAACCAGAAGGCGCGCGAGCAAGCTCTCTACGAGCAACTGCCATACTGCGATGTCGCCGACGTGTTTCGCTTCGTCAACGGCCAGTGCCAGTTCCTGTCGGCGCTGACACCATTGCAGCCACGCTATGCGAAGAAGGTAGCCGACGCCGACAGTCTGATGGCGGTGATCATTGCCCAAGCCATGAACCACGGCAACCAGGTTATGGCACGTACCAGCGACATCCCGTACCACGTCCTGGAGAGTACCTACCAGCAGTACCTGCGCCAGGCGACGCTACATGTGGCCAACGATTGCATCAGCAACGCCATCGCCGCACTGCCGATCTTCCCGCATTACTCGTTCGACCTCGATTCGTTGTACGGTGCCGTTGATGGGCAGAAATTCGGCGTCGAGCGACCAACTGTGAAGGCGCGCTACTCGCGCAAATATTTCGGCCGCGGCAAGGGCGTCGTCGCCTACACGCTGCTGTGCAATCACGTGCCGTTGAACGGCTACCTGATAGGCGCACACGAGTACGAGGCTCACCACGTGTTCGACATCTGGTACCGCAACACGTCGGACATCGTGCCGAGCGCGATCACCGGCGACATGCACAGCATCAACAAGGCCAACTTCGCCATCCTGCACTGGTTCGGACTTCGTTTCGAGCCGCGCTTCACCGACCTCGACGACCAGTTGCAGGAGCTGTATTGCGCCGATGATCTGGCATTGTACGAGAAATGCCTGATCCGGCCGGCTGGCCAGATCGACCGGCAACTCATCGTCGGTGAGAAGGCGAACATCGACCGAATCGTCGCCACACTGGGCCTGAAGGAAATGACGCAGGGCACGCTGATCCGCAAGCTGTGCACCTATACGGCGCCGAACCCGACGCGGCGCGCAATCTTCGAGTTCGACAAGCTCATCCGCAGTATCTACACACTGCGCTACCTGCGCGACCCGCAACTGGAGCGTAATGTTCACCGCTCGCAGAACCGCATTGAGTCCTATCACCAGCTACGCTCGACCATCGCCCAAGTCGGTGGGAAGAAGGAATTGACCGGCCGCACCGACATCGAAATCGAGATCAGCAACCAGTGCGCCAGGCTGATCGGCAACGCGATCATCTTCTACAACTCGGCGATCCTGTCCCTGCTGCTGACGAAGTACGAGGCAGCTGGCAATGCCAAGGCGCTGGCGTTGATCACGCAGATGTCGCCAGCGGCCTGGCGGCACATCCTGCTGAACGGGCATTACACCTTCCAGACTGACGGCAAGTTCATCGACCTGGATGCGCTCGTGGCGGGACTGGAGCTGGGCTGACGGAAATTTCTGGGATTCCGGCGTACAACCCCGTAAAATAGAAGAGTGAGCACTTGATTTGCTGGTGCTTTCAAACAACGGTGTTGTTTTTTTAACAGCCGAACTGGAAAGGGAGGCTGAGCTGCTCAGTGATCACTTTATCCGTTGGCTGATTTACGCCGGCATGTTCGCTACAGGCACTGAACGACAACGCAGATGGTATGGTCTGTGCGTTCTGACTCGTCAAGGATCGGCCAATGGATCGTTTGTCTAATTTGCTCTCGCGGTTCGGCGTGCGGGCCAATCTGTTCTATGACGGCGACCTATGCGGCTCTGCATCTTACGATGGCGCCGAGCGGCGAGGTTATATCCATCTGCTTCAGGCCGGCAGCGTGACGTTGCTTGGTCCCGATCGCAAGGATTTGCAGCTCACTCGCCCTAGCTTGATTTTTATGCCACGCCCCGCCAAGCATCAATTGTTTGCGGGTGAGTCCGATGGCGCAAAGTTGTTGTGTGCTTCCATGGAGTTTGAGGGCGGAATTGATAATCCTTTGTCGGCTTCATTACCGGACTGTTTGGTGCTCGCACTCGATGATCTGCCCATGCTGGCAGACACGTTGGAGTGGATGTTTGCCGAGGCGGCAAATGTGCATTGTGGAAGGGAAGCCGCGCTTGAGCGCTTATTTGAGCTCCTAATCATTCTGTTGCTCCGTTACCTGCTCGATCATCACCAGTTGCGCACCGGAATGATGGCTGGACTGGCCGACATGCGGCTTGCCCGATCGCTTTTACAGATGCACAACTCCCCGGAACATGCCTGGTCAATAGCAGAGCTGGCCAGTGAGTCAAATATGTCACGCGCTGCGTATGCCGTGCATTTCAAGAGTGTCATCGGACAGACGCCTGCTGATTATTTGTTGAGTTGGCGAGTTAGCCTGGCTCAGAAGCTGATGCGAGAAGGGCGCTCGATTACGCTGATTGCAGCTCAAGTCGGCTACGAAAGTCCTTCGGCGCTGTCTCGCGCATTTAGACGCAAGACGGGGTTGAGCCCTCGTGACTGGTTGAAAGATCTGGCGGGGGAAAATGATGGCAAAAAGGCCTAAGGCATTACTGCCTTAAGCCATTGAAAAAATTATGCATTAATTTTACGTTTTTCCAGTTCAACCAGCGAATGGCCTGCCACAAATATCGAAACAGCAAGCAACCCTAAGTCTTTAAGCAGAAACTGACCTGGCGCAACGGAAATCGCCGGAAACCCTAAACTAGGCTCAATGACGCCCGGAGTGGAAAACATAAAGCTAAGGGTTGTGAAGAACAGGCCTGCAGACAGAGCGCCTCCTACCACGGATAGTTTGGGCGACAGCATGCGGCCTGCGATCAGAGTGCCGATCGAAATCTCTAGTATGCCGAGCAGGCTGGAGAACATGTCGACCGAAAAAATGCTATACACCCATCCCAAAAGCGGGCTGTTGCTCACCAGTGGAACCAGGCCCTCGGCCTCGTAGTGGGTAAATTTCATGCCGCCGAACCAGAAGTAAATAATAGCGAGAGCCAAGTACGCGCCATAGATACCTAGCCCCATAGTTTTGGTTCCAAGCGTTAAGTGGGCCTGTACGCTGGACTTCGAGTTTTCAATGCCTATGGTTTTCATGTCTGAGCTTCCAGTAGTGAGTGAGAGTGTGTTGGCTGCCGAACGCCGTATGCGTTGGCGATGAGATTATTATGGCTGGCATCTCTAATCAAGAGGCATCAGAAAGTATTGATTTCAGTGCAGATCGTCTTGGGCGGTGCAATTCGCGATGAAGGGATCGCCGTGGAGAGCGATGAGTGCACTATTTCGATAAAGGAGTCGTTTTACATAGGTCGATGAAGGAGTCGCCTCAGAAAACGGAAAATAAAGCACGCTAAGGCGTAGTTCCCTCGGGCTACACCGCGTCCGCACTGCGCGGTTCTTTCTTCCCTTGCAGTGACGCAATCAGCGGGCAGGAAACGTTCCCCTTCCGCGCATGGCAGGCGCACACCAAATCAGACAGCACGGCCTCCATGCGCGCCAGGTCAGCCATCCTCTCGCGCACGTCCTTGAGCTTGTGCTCGGCCAGGCTGCTGGCTTCCTCGCAATGGGTGCCATCCTCCAGCCGCAGCAGCTCGGCGATCTCATCCAGGCTGAAGCCCAACCGCTGGGCTGATTTCACGAAGCGCACCCGCGTTACATCCGTCTCGCCATAGCGGCGAATGCTGCCGTAAGGCTTGTCCGGTTCCGGGAGCAAGCCCTTGCGCTGATAGAACCGGATGGTCTCCACATTGACCCCGGCCGTCCTGGCGAAAACGCCAATGGTCAGGTTCTCCAAATTGTTTTCCATATCGCTTGACTCCGTACATAACTACGGAAGTAAGCTTAAGCTATCCAATTCAGATTCGAAAGGACAAACGTATGTCTGAACCTCAAAACGGGCGCGGCGCGCTCTTCACTGGCGGGCTGGCCGCCATCCTCGCCTCGGCTTGCTGCCTCGGGCCGCTGGTTCTGATCGCCTTGGGGTTCAGCGGCGCTTGGATCGGCAACTTGACGGTGTTGGAACCCTATCGCCCCATCTTTATCGGCGTGGCGCTGGTGGCGTTGTTCTTCGCCTGGCGGCGCATCTACCGGCCGTCAGCCGCCTGCAAACCGGGTGAGGTTTGCGCGATTCCCCAAGTGCGAGCTACTTACAAGCTCATTTTCTGGGGCGTGGCCGTGCTGGTTTTGGTCGCGCTCGGATTTCCCTACGTCGTGCCATTTTTCTATTGATCACAGGAGTTCACCATGAAAAAGCTGCTTTCCGCCCTTGCCCTCGCTGCCGTTGTTGCCCCCGTGTGGGCCGCCACCCAGACCGTTACGCTGTCCGTACCGGGCATGACCTGCTCGGCCTGTCCGATCACTGTCAAGAAGGCGATTTCCAAGGTCGATGGCGTCAGTAAAGTTGACGTGACCTTCGAGACGCGCGAAGCGGTGGTCACCTTCGATGATGCCAAGACCAGCGTGCAGAAACTGACCAAGGCTACCGAGGATGCGGGCTACCCATCATCAGTCAAGAACTGATCATGAAAGACCCGAAGACACTGCTGCGGGTCAGCATCATTGGCACAACCCTCGTGGCGCTGTGTTGCTTCACCCCTGTTCTGGTCATTTTGCTCGGTGTGGTCGGCTTGTCCGCGCTGACCGGCTATCTGGACTATGTGCTGCTGCCTGCGCTGGCGATTTTCATCGGCTTGACCATCTACGCCATCCAACGAAAACGCCAAGCCGATGCCTGCTGCACCCCGAAATTCAATGGAGTAAAAAAATGACCGAAATCACCGTGAATGGCATGACCTGCACATCCTGCGCCACCCATGTCAAAGATGCTTTGGAAAAGATTCCCGGCGTGAATGCCGCTGTGGTGTCCTATCCAGAAAGCCGCGCGCAAGTCATGGCAGACACCGCCGTGAGCCACAACCAACTGCTGGCCGCCATCGCCGCATTGGGTTATCAAGGCTCGATCCGGGTTGGTGATTTCAAAGATGAACCAAAAATCCGTGATGCACTTGAGGGCGCCGGTTTGCATATCGCCATCATTGGCAGCGGCGGGGCCGCGATGGCGGCGGCGCTGAAGGCCGTCGAGCAAGGCGCGACGGTCACGCTGATCGAACGCGGCACCATCGGCGGCACCTGCGTCAATATCGGCTGTGTGCCGTCCAAGATCATGATCCGCGCTGCCCATATTGCCCATCTGCGCCGGGAAAGTCCGTTCGACGGCGGTATTGCGGCAACTGTGCCTGCGATTGACCGCAGCAAACTGCTGGCCCAGCAGCAGGCCCGTGTCGATGAACTGCGGCACGCCAAATACGAAGGCATCCTGGACGGCAATCCAGCCATCACCGTTTTGCACGGTGAAGCGCGTTTCAAGGACGACCAGAGCCTGGTCGTCCGTTTGAACGAGGGTGGCGAGCGCGAGGTAACGTTCGACCGCTGCCTGGTCGCCACCGGTGCCAGTCCGGCCGTGCCGCCGATTCCGGGCCTGAAAGAGTCACCCTACTGGACTTCCACCGAAGCGCTTGTCAGCGACACCATTCCCGCACGCCTGGCCGTGATCGGTTCGTCGGTGGTGGCGTTGGAACTGGCGCAAGCCTTTGCCCGGCTCGGCAGCCAGGTCACGATCCTGGCACGCAGCACCTTGTTCTTCCGGGAAGACCCGGCCATCGGCGAGGCCGTGACAGCCGCTTTCCGCGCCGAGGGCATCGAGGTGCTGGAGCACACGCAAGCCAGCCAGGTCGCCCATGTGAACGGCGAATTCGTGCTGACCACCGGACACGGTGAATTGCGCGCTGACAAGTTGCTGGTTGCCACCGGTCGGGCACCGAATACGCGCAGCCTCGCGCTGGACGCGGCGGGGGTCACTGTCAATGCGCAAGGGGCCATCGTTATCGACCAAGGCATGCGCACGAGCAACCCGAACATCTACGCGGCCGGCGACTGCACCGACCAGCCGCAGTTCGTCTACGTGGCAGCGGCCGCCGGCACCCGTGCCGCGATCAACATGACCGGCGGCGACGCAGCCCTCAATCTGACCGCGATGCCGGCAGTGGTGTTCACCGACCCGCAAGTCGCCACCGTGGGCTACAGCGAGGCGGAAGCGCACCACGATGGCATCGAGACCGACAGTCGCACGCTGACACTCGACAACGTTCCGCGAGCGCTTGCCAACTTCGACACACGCGGCTTCATCAAGCTGGTCATCGAGGAAGGTAGCGGACGGCTCATCGGCGTGCAGGCGGTGGCCCCGGAAGCGGGCGAACTGATCCAGACGGCGGTGCTCGCCATCCGCAACCGCATGACGGTGCAGGAACTGGCCGACCAGTTGTTCCCCTACCTGACAATGGTCGAGGGGTTGAAGCTTGCGGCGCAGACCTTCAACAAGGACGTGAAGCAGCTTTCCTGCTGCGCTGGATAAAAAAAGGAGGTTTTCAATGAGCGCCTACACCGTGTCCCGGCTGGCCCTTGATGCCGGGGTGAGCGTGCATATCGTGCGCGACTACCTGCTGCGCGGATTGCTGCGTCCGGTGGCGTGCACCCCGGGCGGCTATGGCCTGTTCGATGATGCCGCCTTGCAACGGCTGTGCTTCGTGCGGGCGGCCTTCGAGGCGGGCATCGGCCTGGACGCGCTGGCGCGGCTGTGCCGGGCGCTGGATGCTGCGGACGGCGATGAAGCGGCCGCGCAGCTTGCCGTTCTGCGTCAGTTCGTCGAGCGTCGGCGCGAAGCGTTGGCCGATCTGGAGGTGCAGTTGGCCACCATGCCGACCGAGCCGGCACAGCACGCGGAGAGTCTGCCATGAACAGCCCCGAGCGCTTGCCGTCCGAGACGCACAAACCGATCACCGGCTACCTGTGGGGCGCGCTGGCCGTGCTCACCTGTCCCTGCCATTTGCCGATTCTCGCCATTGTGCTGGCCGGCACGACGGCCGGCGCGTTCATCGGAGAGTACTGGGGTATCGCAGCCCTCACGCTGACCGGTTTGTTCGTCCTGTCTGTGACACGACTGCTGCGGGCCTTCAAAGATCGATCATGAGCGCTTCCCATTGAGACAAACCACGCTGTCGCTACGTTGCCTCATGCCGGCATCAAATTCGGCTGAGTAGCTTCTCGCCATCTGGACGTAGCTCACCCTTGGGTGAAACATGCCGATACAGGGTCTGCCGCGTGACGCCAAGTTCCTGGCACAGGTCGCCGACCTTGGTCTCTGGCTGACCCATTGCCGCCATCGCCAGCCGCAGCTTGGCGGCGGTCATCTTGAACGGCCGGCCGCCTTTCCGCCCGCGCGCGCGGGCCGAGGCTAGGCCGGCAATCGTGCGCTCCGCGATCAACTCGCGCTCGAACTCGGCCAGGGCGGCGAAGATGCCAAAGACCAGCTTGCCGGCGGCGGTCGTGGTGTCGATGGCCGCGCCGTGCCCGGTTAATACCTTCAAGCCGATGCCGCGCCCAGTCAGGTCGTGCACGGTGTTGATGAGATGTCGCAGGTCGCGTCCGAGCCGATCCAGTTTCCACACGACCAGTGTGTCGCCAGTTCGCAACGCCTTCAGGCAGCTCGTCAAGCCGGGCCGATCCTCGCGCATGCCGGATGCCTGGTCCTCGTAAAGATGTACTGGATCGACCCCGGCGGCAATCAGCGCGTCGCGCTGCAAATCGGTAGCCTGGGAGCCGTCCGCCTTCGATACCCGCATGTAGCCTATCAGCATGTCGTACCTGTCACATATACGTTCGATTATGTGACAGTTTGCATCGGGAAGCTCTGCACGTCAAAATTTGTCACTTAACCCGTCATTCTGTCTAAGGCATGCAAAGGGTAGGCTAGGCTCATAATGTGACAGAAATTCCGGGGGGATGCCTTCCTTCGCGAAGGTGGCGCGCAACTGTTCCAAGGAAGCGGGGTCGCGCCGACCATAGGAAGCCAACGCGAACAGCGAGCGTGCCGTCTCGGGGTTGTGTCGTGCTTCAATGATGGCCTCATCAATGGCCTGGATTGCACGCTGCCAGTGATCGACGGGTTCGGGCTTCGGCGCTTTCGCCGGCAGGCCACTGGTGAACCCGGTTTGGGGCTCGGACCAGAATAGCTTTGCGTGCTCGCCTGGCGGGCTTATATCCCTCACCTCAATCAAGCTGATTGCCGTTGCCGCCGCCTCCAGCATCTGCAACCGTACTGCCGGGTTCAGGGTTTCATACGGTCGCCACAGACTTTGCCCAGCACGCAGCGGATGCCCGCAGCATTCCCAGATTTGGCGGAGATACCCCGCGTAGGTGCCGCACGTCGAAAGCGGGGTGTTCAGCTCATCGAGCAGCGTGCGTAGCAGCCTAAACCACAATCCGGCGTGGATGCGTCGGCGCGGCAACTCCACGTGGCCGGTCGTCAGTGCCTGCCAGGTACGCTGGTCCATCGCCGCAATCGCGTCGCTGGCAGTGCGCGGTTCGGCGTCGGCGTTCTCCCAGCCGAGAAACCGCCCTGGCACGCCCCAATAGGATTCCAGCCAGCAGCCATGCAGTGGGCAGCTCAGCATCAGGGGCAGCTTCCACGCGAGCAGTACGGCTTGGTTCTCCGGATCGTTCAGGCAGAGCGGACAGGCGCGGTGTATCGGTTGGGTGGGCAGCCAGGCACGCCAGCTCGTGATGGATCGCGTCTTACGGCGGAGTCTCGGCAGCAGTACCGAGAGCTGGAACGCATAGGTTTCCAATGCGGCTGGAATCTGATCATCAAGGCTGTCCAGTAGCCAAGGCACCCAGCCGGCGAAACTCATGCAGCGCAGCCGATCCAGCTCGATACCGCTCCGCTGGGAGAGCATCGCCAGCAGCGCCAGTGGTGGCGCGGTGTCCAGGTCATCAACCTGGCCGTGACCAAGATCGTGCTCCAGCAGCTCGGACACTTCCATGTGATAGCAAAGGGCCACGCGGTTGAGCCACGAAGACAGGGCTTCGGCTTCCCTGGGTGCCGGATGCAGTGGCCAGCGTGGCGCTGGCTTCACATCAGTTCCCGCTCGAATTGCCGCCGCCGCTCGCTGGGACCGGTGTAATCGGCCATGCTGAGCGTGCGGTGGTTGATCGCTTCCTCACCACTCTCCACGGCGGCCACGGCCGCCGCCATCAAAAGGTGCGCCAGCTCGCCAATAGTGCCCTCGCTGCGCGTGAGCAGGTAGCGAGCCATGTCCAGCGTGGCAATCGACGAAGGTCGCCGCAGCGGGAGCGAAGCCGCGAAGCTGGCCAGCAGTGAACAGCAATCGTCGTTGGCCTCCCACACCGGCAGCATCATCGGCTCGAAGCGATTTTCCAACTGGTCATCCGAGCGGATGGCCAGGTAGGCGTCGCGTGTGCCCACACCGACCAGCGGGATGCGCAATTCGTTGCCGAGGAAGCGCAGCAGGTTGAGGAATTCCCGGCGGTTGACGCTGTTGCCGGCCAGGACGTTGTGCAGCTCGTCGATCACCAGCAAACGCACACCGAGCTTGCGCAGCAGTGTCAGCGCCAGTTGCTCTATTTCCGGCAGCCGTGGGCGCGGTCGCAATGGTGCTCCCATCGCCGCGAGCAGCGCGACGTAGAAGCGGATCACCGATGGCTCGGACGGCATCTGCACGACCAATACCGGGATGTGCTCCTGGTCGGCGTCGGAGCTGGCCGGGTGGGCGCGGCGGAACTTCTCGACGATCATCGACTTGCCGTTGTTGGTTGGACCGACCAACAGCAGGTTGGGCATGCGTTGTTTGTTTGGCCACGTATACAGGGCTTCCAGCCGGTTCAACGCCTCGACTGCTCGCGGATAGCCGATCCAGCGGTCGGCGCGAAGGCGATGGATGCGCTCGTCCGCCGGGAGACGGGCCAAGCCCTGGGCCGCCGGCAGCAGGTGGGACAGGTCGATGATGGGATATTCGTCCACGGCTACCACTCCTCAATCTGGTCGAACGGTTTGGCAGGTGGCTGGTTGTCCGCCTGCGGGTCTGCCATGTCCGTGTCCGCTGGTGGCGTGGTTTTGACAGGTTGTTCCGTTGACTTGAGATGCTGGCGTCGATCCGCGTCGCGCCGCGCCTTGCGCGTGGCTTTCTGCGCAGTGGTCACGATTTCGCGCATCTGCCCGATCATGCGGAACAGCGCCGACTCATCCACCTGTTCGCGCCCTTGCTGCCGCAATTTCGCCAGCGCCTGCCGTTGTTCCCAGAGGGTGACAGCCGGGTGCGACAAGGTACGGTATGGAATTTCCAGATAGTGCTGCCCCTCCGGCTCCAGCACCCAAATGCGGCTGATGTCGCGTGGGTCGCGCCGGATCAGGAACGCAGGCAGGCGGTCGCGCCGAGCTATCCACGGCTTGAGCGCATCGGCGTAGTAGTGGATGTGGTCGATGACGAAGCCAGTGCGGGTCAGGGTGCGGCGGAGGACGGGCAGGAAATCGACCAGAAAAGCCGTGGTGCGAGTGATGACGGTTGGAACGCCGGTACGCGCGACAGCTTCGGCCCAGCGTGCGGCCGGCGGTTGGAGCAGGCCGTTGTGCACGGAGCCGTGATAGGTGCCAACCGCCAATGCGAGCCAGCGTTCCAGCTCGCGCAGTGTCAGGGCGGCCATCTTCTCGGAGGCGTATTCCCCGCGCTGGTCAGGGTTGGAGAAGGTCGTCCCCGGCAATTCGTCGTGGATCATTTGCATCGCCGTGCCGATGATCCGTTCCACGATGCCGCCATAGTGCGGCTGCCCGAGAGGCCGATAGTCCAACCGGATGCCATGCTGCTCGCAGCCACGGCGTAGCGCCTCGCTCTTGAATTCGGCCGCGTTGTCCAGGTAGAGCAGCGCGGGCTTGCCGCTCATCGGCCAGTCCATTTCCACGTCCAACCTTTCCAACCAAGGGCGCTTGTCGCAACCGGCGTGTGCGAGGCACAGGCCGACCGAGACGGCAGATGGCGCTTCTAACGTGACCACCATGCCAACCACGCAGCGGGTGAACACGTCGATGGCGAGGGTCAGGTACGGACGGCCAATCGGTTGCCGGTCGCGCTCGTCCACCACGATCAGGTCGATGACTGTGTGGTCGATCTGTACCTGCTCCAGCGGTGCGGAGACTGGCGGAGGAACACCGCCAACACCTTGCAGGATGCGGGACGCATCCTGGCCTTCCCGAAGTCGAGTGGTCTTGAGTGGATCAAGGCTGGCGATCCGCAACGCGACCGTGTTGCGCGCCGGCATCCGCAGCTTTTGCAGCTTGCACACCCGCGCAACTTCACGGTGGAACGCCGCCAAGCTGCGCTTCTGCTTGGTCAGGAAGCGCTTTTGCAGTAGCTCGCGGATGATTCGTTCGACCGACTCCGGCAAGCGGCCTTTACCTTTGCCACCGCTCGACTGTCCAAGAGCCAAATCAGTGACCAGCCCCGAACCTTGCCGGGCACGGCGGATCAGGACGTAGACCTGCCGCCGGGACAGACCCAGCGCCTGGGCTGCTGCGTCGGCCGCTTCATGCCCGACCGTCTCCGACTGCGCCAACGGCCCAATGATCTCCGCGCGGCAGCGAGCACGCTCCCATGCCTGTTCTGACAGGGTGGCTACGCCGCGCTCGGCAATCGGTACGGTATCGGTCGCCATGCTCGCCTCGCTTTGGTGCACACGAGTATTGAGCATAGACGAGTTTCGTGCAGAGGAGTCCTGATATCGGGCTGTCAGGAGCCGTATGCACAGCAGGCTTCATGTCTCGTTGATTGGTGCAGTCGTCTTCTGAAAATGACATCCCGATGCAAACTGTCACATAATCGAACGTATTTGTGACAATGGGGGCGGTATGCTGATCGGCTACATGCGGGTATCGAAGGCAGACGGCTCCCAGACAATTACTCTGCAACAAGATGCTTTGATTGCTGCCGGAGTGGCAGCTGCACATCTGTATGAGGACATGGCTTCGGGACGGAAAGATGATCGGCCCGGATTGGCCGCGTGTCTGAAGGCCCTGCGTGAAGGCGATACCTTGGTGGTTTGGAAGCTCGATCGACTAGGGCGTAACCTTCGCCACTTAATTAACACTGTCCACGACCTTACCGCGCGTAGCGTAGGACTGAAGGTGCTTACCGGCCACGGTGCGGCCATCGACACTACTACTGCGGCGGGAAAGCTGGTGTTCGGGATTTTCGCGGCACTGGCAGAGTTCGAGCGGGAGTTGATTTCTGAGCGGACGGTCGCCGGGCTCGTCTCGGCGCGTGCTCGCGGCAGGAAAGGGGGGCGCCCGTTCAAGATGACCGCTGCCAAACTACGCCTAGCGATGGCGGCCATGGGACAGCCGGAAACCAAGGTGTCGGATTTGTGTGAAGAGCTGGATATTACCCGTCAGACGCTCTATCGACATGTCTCGCCCAAGGGCGAGCTGCGGCGTGACGGAGCGAAACTACTGGAGAGAGCCCAATGAGTTGCTCAGAATCCTGATTCTCAAGAGTATGACGCCCGATCAGAACGGGGTAGTTCATCTTGCCTTGATTCTTCAAGGAGAACTGCTCGTTATAGATCTGGTCTCCAATGCAAATAGTCATCTGCACCACCGGTTGGTGCTCGGCGCCACCGGCACCCCGGACTTTTAAATTACGCTCAACCTTATGCTCGAACGGACAAGTTGTTTTACCTTCTGTCCATTATGGTTCACCCTCAGTCACGCAAGCGGCTGAACACATAGCCGTGATCTTTTTGTGAGGTATGGCAGGCAAAGCAGGCGGTTGTCGCGTTGGTCCTCACGACGCGATTGCCGTCGATGTTTAATCGAAATGCGACCTCTTGCTGGCGGGGAGGCCCGACCATAGCTCCTCGATGTTCTTGAAACCCCAGTCGCTAGCCGACTCGCGGCCGACGATCTTGTCACGACCGGCCAGTTTGCTAAGATCAACCAGTTCCTGGGCAATGGGCATTTTCGTGCGGGTCGAGAAGAACACCTTGACCATGGGTGTCAGCAGTGAACTCTTGTGCTGCTCCATGATGACGCCGAGACGCCCACTTTCTAAGCGCACCAAGGCGCCAACCGGGTAGATGCCCACCGACTTGACGAAGGCCTGGAACACCTGGTCGTCGAAGTGTCCCTTCCATTCAGCCATCTTGCGAATCGCTATGGCGGGATCCCAGCCCCTCTTGTAGGGGCGCTCCGACGTGATCGCGTCATACACGTCACACACCGCGCCCATGCGCGCGAACAGACTGATTTGCTCACCGACCAGGCGATAGGGGTAGCCGGAGCCATCGACCTTCTCATGATGGTGCAGGCAAACGTCGAGCGTGAGCGCGCTGACCTGGCGGCTTTTCAGCAACATCCTGCCGCCCGCTCTGGGATGGCTGCGCATGATGCTGAACTCGGCGTCGGTCAGTTTGTCAGGCTTATTGAGGATCGCATCCGGTATGGACACCTTGCCGATGTCGTGCAGGAGGCCGGCCAAGCCTGCCTCCCGGACTTGGTCGGCCGACAGGCCAAGCTGGCGGGCCAGGGCAATCATCAATGCACACACCGCCACAGAGTGCATGTAGGTGTATTCGGCGGAAGTCTTCAGACGTGCCAGGCTGATTAAGGCATTGGGGTGACGCAGTACCGAGTCGGAAACTTCCTCCACCAGCGCCGCGACGTGCTCCAAGTTGATAGCTTGGCCCATGCGCGCCTCGTTGAACATCTCGACAATGGCGACTTTGGAGCGGGCGCAGAGCTTGAGGGCACGTGACAGCTCTTCAGTCATCCCGGCTAGAGGCGGCAGCGCCGTGTTGTCCACGGCTAGCAATCGGGCTTCGGTTTCAACCTCAACTTCTTCGAGCGTATTGCTTGCCTGGCCTTGGGCAGTGTCCTGCCCCTTGCTGGTGTCGATCCATAGCGTCGTCACATTGGATTTGAGGATGCGCTGTCGATCGTGCTCGCTATGGAGCAACCAACGCGCTCTCCAGAAAGGGTGGTCCATCCATGAACCACAAAGCTCATGGATGTACATGCCGAGGCGGACCTCGGTAACCGCGATACGTTTCAGCACGATGAAGATCTCCCCATAGGATTTGACCACACGTCTGTTATGCGCAGTGCCGATGATCCGGCTGTTCGTGAGTTCTACCGGGTATGACCATGCTCCTTGGCCAGCATACTCACCGCCTGCACCGCATTGCTGGCACCGTCGCTAATTTGCTGGATCACCGCGCCCGCCTGATCCGCCAGGTCGACGCCTTTAGTGGCCCGGTCACGGGTGCCTTCCATGCTCTTGATGGCTAGCTGTGTTTCGTTCTGGATCATGCCAATCATCCCGGAAATCTCCGCCGTCGAGCCACTGGTGCGTGCGGCCAACTGACGGACTTCATCGGCCACCACCGCAAAGCCGCGACCTTGTTCACCCGCTCGAGCGGCTTCGATAGCAGCGTTCAAAGCCAACAGGTTGGTCTGATCGGCAATTCCGCGGATGGTGTTGACGATGGTGGTGATCTGCTCGGAGCGTTCGCCAAGTTTGGTGATGAGGGCTGACGAACCTTCGATATTCGAGGCAATCTCCCGCATTTCACTCGCTGCTTGTTGGATCACCGTGGAGCCATGTTCAGCCGCTTGGCGTGTCTCGACCGAGATGTGATACGCCTCGCTAGCGCTCTGAGCGTCCTGCGCATGCTTCTCCATCTTGGCGGTGATGTCTGTAGCAAACTTCACCACTTTGCATAACCGTCCGCTAGCGTCATACACCGGGTTGTAGTTAGCTTCCAGCCACAAGGTTTGCCCGCGCTTGCCTACCCGTTCGAATTGCCCACTGAAAAACTCGCCCTGATTCAGGCGTCGCCAGAAGTCCTGGTACTCGCTGCCGTTGGCCAGTGCTGGACGGCAGAACAGTTTGTGATGTTTGCCCTTGAGTTCGGCCAGACTGTAACCGACCACATCCAAGAAGTTCTGGTTGGCGTCAATAATGCTGCCGTCCAGATTGAACTCGATGATGGCCATGGACCGGTCTATGGCCTGCAACTTATTTTTGGCTTCACTCTCCTGTTGTACCCACAAGGTGACGTCAAGGGCATACTTAACCACCTTCACCACGTTACCAAGCTCGTCCTTGACCGGGTTATAGCTGGCTTCCAGCCAGATCGTCTGGCCATTGCCGGCAATTCGCTCGAAGGTGCCCGACTCGAACTGGCCGGCGTTGAGACGGGACCATAATTGTGAGTACTCGCCACTGCGGGCATAGGCAGGCGTGCAGAATTGGCGGTGCGGCTGGCCGAGCACTTGCTCCAGGCGATAGCCCATGGTCTTTAAAAAGTTGTCGTTGGCCCGGAGGACGATGCCATTGAGGTCGAATTCGACTACCGCCATGGAGCGGTTGATGGCTTCGAGCAGACTGGCTTGCTGGGCGATGGTTTGTTGCAGGGCGCTGATATTTTTTTTATTAGAATTGAATAGCACGATGGCAATAGCTCTGAAGTGGAAACCGATGAAAGTCCGTCCATAGTGATCGCGCTTGCCAACCAAAAAACCTTGCTCATCGGTGTAAGCGGCTCAATGTCTCCGTCCATGGTTACCGTTGCAAGATGCTGAATGTTGGAAGTTTATGCAACGACTATTAGTGTCTATTTGCTACCACTCGTGTCCTGCAAGACGCTATTAGCATGAAATGTCCATCTGGCGGCATGCCATAGCTGTCAGTACCCCAGATTGACTAGCGTCAGGTTACTCATTTTCCTGACACACCTTTGCCTACAAATTTGCGAGTGGTGGGGTGGGGCTCGGATGTACATGACCTATAGAGATCCTCTCGTGCCAGCCCATGAGTCCGCAACAGCGAGGGCTTCCTCAGTAGTGCAATCGACTTCTGACCTTAGGTGCAATCGACTTCTGAAAATGACAGGCCTTGGGGCTGTGGGTGTTCATGGCTTGCTATCCTTTAATATCTCTTTCGATAGATCAATGATAATGCAATCATTTGTCTATCTGCAATAGAGATATGATAGTTGGCACATGCCAGCACTCTTGCTACCAAACAAGTAGACTCATTTGATAGAGCTGACAGGGAACAAGAGGCTGAAGTCTTCCAGTCTGCTGACCCCCTCTGAAGCTGATTCAGTTGCTAGATGGTTATCAATCGTAGACGCAGTCAATGAGCCTAGCCCACCAGCCAGTGCTCCTATGACCACCCCCTCACCTACAGATGCGTCGATAGCATCGGTTACAAGGTAAGCGCCAACACCTGCCAAGACTGTACCCGTAACGCCGCCAACACTGAGACCGTTCCCCTTGTCAGTCATGGCATCAATGCCAACTCCAACAGCAGTGACCACGGCAGTAAATTTGGCGCCAAAGCCTGCCTGTCGATGGCCTCTGATTGACGTCATCGGCTTTGCTTGGTGATCCAATGGTTTGTCGGTCATGCTCAATCCCTCAGCAAGGCGCACCTGATAAAGTGGCATATTGGCATCAACTGTCAGTAGCGGGCCAGTAGCGAGACCTACCTATCGCTTAGGACCGAAGCGATTCTATGCCCTTGGCGATGCCCTCTACATTCGCATCGAGAGTGGCCAGTGCACTCAATACATTGTCATGCACGTTGGTTGACCCGCGTTGACTGATCCACAGGCTCACCTCTTCCAAGGCTGCACGTATGGCGATTTGATTGAGGTGCAGCAATTCAAGTGTGTCAGCGGTGATTGAAGTGCGGTCATCCATGTCTGTAGTCCTGTAAGGGATCGTGCATGAGTGTAGCGGCGATCTACGTGACTACAGACCTTCAAGCAGTTCAGACAGGGACATGCTCAGCCCGTCAGCAAGCACCTTGGCAGCTTCAAGGCTGGGATTTGCGGTGCCCGTCTCAATGCGAGACATGTAAGTACGGACAAAGCCGCATTTGTCAGCGAACGCTTCTTGGCTGAAGCCTTGGCTGCTGCGTAGGTTTCGGATTCGTTGGCCAAAGGCCTTTCGTAGGTGTTGGTTTGTCTGCATCCCGGCATGATGGTTGGATGCACCCTGATCGTGAACACATTGATCGATGACACTCCAATCGTTGACACACTAACTGATACAATTGTCTCAGGCCCCCATACGCTGGGGAAGCGAACGCCTAGCCCTGAGAGACCAATGAAATGAACGAAAAACTGTTCGTGCTGACCAGTCGCAAGAAGAAGACAAACCACATCCTGCACCTGATCCTGACCGTTCTGACTGGAGGGCTTTGGTTGATCGTGTGGGGCATCACAATGCGAAGCAACGAGGGTCAGAACAAGAAGATCGATAGGGAAATCGACCGGATCATGCACTACAAGTCTCAGGGCTTGAGCGATGCTGCCACGCACCAGCAGATCAAGACAGACAAGCTGAATGCTGATGTGCTTCAAGGAAGGGTGATTTTCGTTGTGTTGGTGGTAGTGTTCCTGTACTTCTACCTACGGTAGATGCTGCGCACCTTCAGCGGAGCGTCAAAGCAAATTCCTTGATCAGCTCCGCTGGGCGTTTGCACCGAAAGCGGCAAGCTTTCAGTGATTGCACTGTGTATGACCGTAGGTCAGGATCGTGGACACCTAACGGTGTAGAGGGGGTGAAACAACCAAAACCCCCAACCTACTAATCCGTACTATCCACAGCTGACGCTGTCCCTGTGCACAACATCCGATCCGCAGGACTGAGTTTTGCACAATCAGAGCGTAGCTCTAGTGGCTGCTCGCAGTCTTGTTGTCCAACCATGTTCTTGGTTGGTTGGACTAGTACGCTTGGTTGTTAGGGTCAGCTAAAAATGGCATCTGTTTTCATTTGGGATAACTTTGTGGTTTGTTGTCCCGGTGTACGACCCATTGCTTGCGCAATAGGGGAAGGGGGTAGTACCTGAGTCAAAATCTACCCAGTGCAGAACTTTCTGCCCGAGAGTAGCCCTTGGGTAATGCGAGAAGATTCCTATCTATAATAAGAGTTCTTCAGATCCCTTGATTTTCTTGGCTTGCAAGGCATTTCTTGCGTAACTTTTCTAAAAAATCTACGCATGTGCTACGCAGCAACATTGAAAAAAGCACCACTCTGCATTGCAGATTCCGGTCTTGAAGGCAGCCCGTCTGTAGGGCGATACCAATCTTGAACGTACCGATCGCGGGCCTTGTCCGATCCTCTGAAAATCAATCGAGGGTTGATGGCAAGCTTGATCTCACCAGTGCGGATATTACCGCTTCGCGAGGTGGTGACGCGCAACAGGTTCGCCCCCGTCAGCACGTTCAATTTCTTCATCAGGTTTGATTCTTTAGTACCCAGTGCAAGCGCCAAATCGGCTTGCGTGGTGTAAATGACATTACGGTAAAGTACAAGTTGATGCAGTGCTTCCAGCAACCGCTGTTGAGGCAGTGTAACCCGGCAATCAACTCCAGTGCGAGACCACTCGCCCCTGCAGTGATCCACTGTATCTCTCAAACTGTGCAGAGTGTGGTCTGGCAGCTTGCGTCGATCAACGAATTTCAAATGGTGGTGAAAATCATCCATGCTTCGACAGTCGCGGAGGCTTGGTTGATGGTCGACAGAGCTGGAAAGTACTGATGGTTTATCATCGTAACCATGAATCTCCCCTGTGAGCTTGTCTATTACGAGACCGTCAACAGTGATCAGGTTTGTCGAGATGGTGGTGCTGGGGGAGTTTGAGGCGAGCGGGTACATCATGGGATTGGTCTCCTTTTCAAGTTAATCGCATAGGCATTCCTCTCAAGTTGTGCCGGTTGGGGTATTGGTAAATCGCAGGCGTTAAAAAGCCCCCTTGCAAGGCACCAATTCGGTGGTCGCGGTGGAGGCTTCTAAATTTTTTGTCTACCTACTGGGTAGGGGAGAATCATACTCTTTAGCAGGCTCATCTGTCAACTAATAATACTTGACAGGACGGATTTCCCGAAAAACCAATTTCAGGGAGAGAAACGCCTTTTGCTTAGTTCAGACCTCCCTTTTGCCCCGTAAACATTGGGTTTGGCGTGAAAGGCGGCTGGATATCATCCCGCTGAAGGGAAGGTTTACCGAGGTTATTGATGGGTTATTCGAGGTTATTTGATGTGCTTCATGGCCTCGATCATCGCCTTGATTGGCGTCCTGCTGCCGTAGATGCCAAAGGTCACGGAGCTATCTTCATGACCCACCATCCGCTTGATCAGTGAGTCTTGCACGCCAGCATCACGCAGGTCATCGATGAAGGTGTGGCGGAAGCTGTGGAAGGTTTTGCGCGGGTCGGTGATGCCGAGTTTCGTCTTGTAGCGTCCAAACCATTTAGATGCCGCGTGACCTCGTTTACCGCGTACTGCTTCAAGCTCGGGGAACAGGCGATCAGCTCCATCTGTCCTCACCGATTCAGCGTACTGCAACAATCCCAGCACAATCAGTGAAGGGTGCAGGGGAAGTACTCGGCGGCTGCTGGCATTCTTAAGGTTCTGGCCTTCACGGCTGTCGTCGATGCGGATGCACTGGACGCCCTGTTGCTCAATGAAGTCATCGACACGCAGTTGGCACAGTTCTTCCAGTCGTGCCCCAGTGGTTCGTCCAAGGAGTGGCAGCCAGTAACGCCACGGGTGTTTTCGGGCTTCTCTTCGCAGTACATCGTGGTTCAGCAGGGCATTTAGGTCGTGTCGTTCAAAAGACAGCCGGGCTTCCTTCGCTGATCCTGTCATCACTTTCATGCCCGTCAGTGGGTTGTCTGTGACGTACCCATTCGTTTTGCACCAGTTCAGGAAGGCAGTGAGCTTGCGTAGCCGATTGTTCACTGTGACAGCGGTAATGGTCTTGTAAGAACTTCCTGAGTCAACCACCTGCCTCAGCGTCTTTCCCTTGAACTCGGGGCGTAAGCCGAAATATTGCGGGGATAGGCTGAGCCGTTCCTTTAGAAGGCGTGCTTGGTGCGCATCGAAGGCTTTAGCGGGCATGTCACCCACCAACTCGAAAAGGTCTGATAAGGCTCGCTCGACTTCCTCGGTGCTGACCTGTCGCCATGTGCCTCCCCGTTTCCCTTCCTCTAAATAAAGCTTGGAGAGTGCAGCGAGGGTAGGGCTGTCGCTATTCCGTTTCGCTGAGACTGCCGTAGCGATCCGTGGAGCGGTTTGGATAGTGGGCGTGGGTGTAGAGTCCCGCCACTGTGAACACAGCGTACGAAGCGTCTGGAGGTCTGCAAAAGGGTGCTCGCTAAGGTGGTGATGCAACCGCTGCACCAGTGACGTGGCAATGAAGACGGCGCTTTGACGATGCCGTATGTTCAGGCTCAAACGCAAAGTGTTACACCTCGGGAATAGGTGCTTTGGCAGCTTGAGATTCAGGTAGTAGAGCGCCCCGCGCTTGATGATGTAGGCCATGGGTGTGACACCAAAGTGTTACAGGAAAGTGTGACAGTGCTGGCTACACCCAAGTTTTGAGCACCCATGCTGGGTGTGCGTACCGGTAGAACTCTGGTTGCCCCATCAGCCTGAAACCCTTGCCCCATAAGGTCTGCATTGATTACCAGCATGCTTGCATGCGACCTCGGCAGGCCCGGAAGGGAGCAGCCATAGCGGGAACATCGAGTGCCGGGGTGTGGCTGGTGGGGCCGCCTCCATTTCAGGTCCTTGAATTCTCAAGGATTTCTCGCTTTACCCAACTTCGCTCTGGTTTGGCCGCCAGTCCTGCCGCGACCGCGCCGATGCAGCGGAGTAGGCGCTGTCGTCCTACCCGCATCGAAAGCCGCTATCAGCAGGCGTTCATTACTTCAAAGAAACCTGTCTGGTCTCAAGTTTGAGTTCCTTCAGGCGCTTCAGCAGCGTGTTGATATTTGTGCGTGCCGAACCTTCATTGGCCAGGCGCAGGCGCTTGATCGCGATAACGGAGTCGCCAACGCCAGCGGTAAAGGGCGTCCTGATGATCTCTCGGAAAATTACGGTGTTTGTAGCGGACTCGGTCAACGTATATTCAGCCTCGCAGGTAACTTCGAAGTCCAGGCCAAAAATGGGTTGGTCGACGCGTAGCAGGTTGGCGCGCAGGGTGTAGGCGGCTGGTGCTTCGCCAAGCAGGTCAGCACTGGCAAGTGATTGTTTGAGTGCAGCGCCAAAGTCCGGGCCGTCGATTTCCGAAGTCCAGAGCGGGTTGGTGGCGTCTCCGCCATTTACTTCGGTTACCTGAATATTGCGATGCAGGCGTTGATCGTAAAACTGCGCATCGGTCTGGTCGGATGCCACGGACATTCCGGAGATTTGAGCAGGCGAAGCGCACCCTGTGCAAAGGGCAATAAATACCGAGACCAGAAACACACGGAAGTAGGTCACTTTAATAATCCTTGAGTGAGATGCCGGTAGTGCAAGACGAAAGCCATACATCGTGTATGGCTTCAACTATTGAAAGGCCGAGCGTCGCGCTGTGCGGCAGATGCCTTTACAGGTTGTATTTCTCATCGATTCTGCGTTTGTCGAGCGTGTAGCGCTTGAGGTCGATCGAGTCGGATTCCAGCTTGGCATCGAGTTCGTCCATGTCGTGCTTTTTCAGCGTTGCAACATGGGCTTTGGTGGCTTGGTAGTTGATCATCTCTGCAGCGTCATGCCCACTCACCGGGTCCCACAGAATGGAAAGCGGCCAGAACAGCAGGTTCACCACGCCAAAGCCATATGCACGACCATAGAACGAGCCGCCACCTGGAAGCAGGCCAAGGCCGGCAGCAAGCCCTGGGCTTTTTTCTTCAACCGCGAGGTTTCTGGCGCGATAGCTGGCAAGTTCCGACTCTTGGGCCGAATTGAGGCCGGTAGCACAACCAGTGGTCAGCGCTATCAGTGCGGCAGCGGTCAGATTTCGAATTGTGGACATGCAACATTTCCTGAGTGTGAGTACTGTTCTCGGCGCACGGCTGGGCGCGGAGGCGCGTAACTCTACACTGAGCAATGGCGTTTTGATATCGTATTGCCATTACTCTATTCAGATGATGAAGCATTCAGATGGTGGTTTTATCCTGGGCGCTTAAAGGTAGCTGTTGAACTGCCCTGTTTTTTCCCATGCCCTGCCGCCGACAGCTTCATCAGCCGCTGGAATTTCGGGCATTCCAGATGATCTTCCTCAGGGCACTGCGCCGCATGCCGCAGGCCTTTGCTCATTGCCTGCAAGCGCCTGATTCGTGCGTCCAGTTCGTCGGCCTTGGCGATCAGCATCTGCCGGTCGACCTGCAGGTCCACCAGCATCGCCCCCACTTCATCCAGCGAAAACCCCGCAGCCTGGCCCAGGGCGATCAGCGCCAGCCGGTCTGCAACATCGGCTGCGAACTGCCGCCGCTGGCCAGGCCCGGCGAGTGACTTGAGCAGGCCTTTCTTCTCGTAGTAGCGCAGCGTCGAGGCGGGTACGCCTGTGCGCTTGGCGACGTCGGCAATGTCCATTTCGGGCCCTTGACTTGAAGTTGACTTCAACTTCTATGCTGCGCGGCATGGTGATGACCGTCAATCTTGGAGGGCTTGTTCAATGACCTTTACTGCGATGTTTTCCGCTGCCTTGCCGATTGGTATCGGTGCCACGATGGTGATGGACTTGTGGGGGCTGCTGCTTAGGCGAATGGGTGTCGCCACGCTGAACTTCGCCATGGTCGGGCGTTGGGCGGGGCATTTGCTGCACGGGCGTGTGCGGCACCAGGCGATTGCCAAGGCGGAACCGGTGCGGCATGAGCTGGCGTTGGGGTGGGGGATTCATTACGCCATCGGCGTGCTGTTCGCGATGCTGCTGGTCATGATCGTGGGGGAGGGCTGGTTGCTGGCACCGACATTGTTGCCCGCGCTGGTTGTCGGTGTGGTGACGGTGGTGGCGCCTTTGTGTTTCATGCAGCCGGCGATGGGTGCGGGGTTCTTTGCGTCGAGGACGCCGACGCCTGTGCGCAACTGCCTGAAGAGCCTGGCCACGCATTTTGTGTTTGGCGTGGGGATGTTCTTGAGTGCGGGTTTGGTTGCGGCTGTGTGAGAGCGGCGAGGTGCAGGGCCTGAGGGGTGCGACACATTCCTCAAGACGAGCAGTCGGTAGCAATAATGCGATCTGCTTTCAGGATGCTTCCTACAGCTGTCAGGGCAATTTCCCGCTTTTGCTGTAGGAGGTGTCGAAATATCCTACGCACTCCGTCGACTCCCATCTGATTGTCCCGGGAATCACCGCCCACTAGGCTTTTGCGGTCGCTGTCGGTTCAGCGATCGGGTGTGGAAGCCTGGGGTGTGGTGGCTGTCGTCATGACAGTTGTACGTGGGAGGCCTCCGGCCTGCCGGGCTCACCATACCCCTGGTCTTCCACCCCGCGTACAACTGTCGCCCTACGTGTGGAAGCGAAAGGGTGTTCTCAGCCCGGTATGGTGAACCCATGAAAAAACTGGTCCCCGATCCACCCCACGTTTTCGAGCTTCCCCAAGGTAAATCCCTTTCCCGCGCCATCAGCGAAGGCATCGTGCCGATGGAGTTCGCGTTGATGAATGTCACCCACTACCTGATGTTTGCCTATAGCGACAGCCGGCGTGCGCTGGAGCGTATCCAGGACGAGGAGACGCGGCAGTTGCTGGAGCACGGGTTGCGGGCCATGCAGATTGCCTGGGGGCAGGCGGATGCTGTGGCACTGGCAGTTGAGCGTAGAAGCCAGTGAAGTCGGCCTTGGAGTAAGTAGAGATAGCAGGGATATCAATTAACCCTGTGGGAGCGGGTTGACCCGCGAAGAACGCGACGCGATGGATGGCACCGGCTTTGCCGGTGTTCGCGGGTGAACCCGCTCCCACAGCGGTCGTGCAAGCTTCGGGCGGGTTTGTCTTTCATCAGGTATGCGTGGCTCAGGGGCGAGCCACAGACATGGGTTCTTGGTTGGCCATCCCCCCATACCGCTGCACCATCCGCTCGATCTCCCCCGACTGCTTCATTCGCACCAGCGCCCGCAGCAGCTCTTGGGTCGGTATCGCCGGGTCATTGCGTACCATGCACCCCAGGTCCTGTTCTTCCAGTACTGCCAGCGCCTGCAATTGCTGTTCGGTGGGCAGGCCCTGGTTGAACCACTGCAACGACAGCTGGTTGCTTACCGCATGCCGATAGCGCCCGGCTTGCAGCTTCTGCAGCACCAGCAACTGGCTGCGGCTGTCCTCGCGGTGCAGGCGGCCCTGGTCGAGCAGCGGTTGCAAGGTCGAATAGGTGTAGCCAAGCACTGTGCCGATGGTCTGGGCAGGCAGTTGTTCCGGGGGCAGCGGAGTACTGTCGCCAGCGCGGCCTACCAGCAGGTCTCGCTGGTGCAGCAGTGGAATGCTCCAGACAAAATCCCCTGGCCGGTCATTGAACCACTGGGTGCTGACATAGCAGCGCACATCGATATCACCGCTGTTCATCGCCTCCTGCAGGCGCAGGCGGGCCATGACGTGGTATTCAGGGCGGATGCCCACTTCCTTGGCCAAGGCATGCATCAGGTCGTACAGCATGCCTTCCACCGGCTGGTCGCCTTCGATGCGCACCAGCGGCATGCTCCAGCTCTCGGCGACAGAAAAACGCACCACGGGCTGTTCAGCCTGGTTATAGGTGCTCCACAGCAGCAACAGGGCCAGCAGTGTTCGCAAAGGCAATCCTCCCTGGATGGCGCGCCAGTTTCAAAGCTTAGACGACTTGCGCAGGGTGCAATTTTGCCCCCGCTCCGCTAGCATTAGCGATCTTCCGCTCGATCAGGCTGCGATGGTTTTTCGATGAGTTATCAGGTTCTTGCACGTAAATGGCGTCCGCGCTCGTTCCGCGAAATGGTCGGCCAGACCCATGTGCTCAAGGCCTTGATCAATGCCTTGGACAACCAGCGCCTGCACCATGCCTATCTGTTCACTGGTACCCGGGGTGTGGGCAAGACCACCATTGCCCGTATCATCGCCAAGTGCCTGAACTGCGAAACCGGCATCACCTCCACGCCCTGCGGCACCTGCTCGGTGTGCCGGGAGATCGACGAAGGCCGTTTCGTCGACCTGATCGAGATCGACGCCGCCAGCCGCACCAAGGTCGAGGACACCCGCGAACTGCTCGATAACGTGCAGTACGCGCCGAGCCGTGGGCGCTTCAAGGTCTACCTGATCGACGAAGTGCACATGCTCTCGACTCACTCGTTCAACGCCTTGCTCAAGACGCTGGAAGAGCCACCGCCCTACGTCAAGTTCATCCTCGCCACCACTGACCCGCAGAAACTGCCGGCCACCATCCTGTCGCGCTGCCTGCAGTTCTCGCTGAAGAACATGAGCCCGGAGCGGGTGGTCGAGCACCTCAGCCATGTTCTGGCCGCCGAGAACGTGCCGTTCGAGCCGGATGCCCTGTGGCTGCTGGGGTGCGCGGCCGATGGTTCGATGCGCGACGCCATGAGCCTGACCGACCAGGCCATCGCCTTTGGCGAAGGCAAGGTGCTGGCCGCCGATGTGCGGGCCATGCTCGGCAGCCTTGATCATGGCCAAGTCTACGGGGTGCTGCAGGCGCTGCTCGAAGGCGATGCCCGGGCCTTGCTCGAGGCCGTGCGCAACCTGGCCGAGCAGGGGCCGGACTGGGCTGGCGTGCTGGCCGAGATGCTCAATGTGCTGCACCGCGTGGCCATTGCCCAGGCGCTGCCGGAAGCGGTGGACAACGGCCAGGGCGACCGTGAGCGGGTGCTGGCACTGGCCTCGGCATTGCCAGCCGAGGACGTGCAGTTCTATTACCAGATGGGCCTGATCGGCCGCCGTGACCTGCCACTTGCGCCGGACCCGCGCGGCGGTTTCGAAATGGTCCTGCTGCGCATGCTGGCGTTCCGCCCCGCCGACACCGACGACGCGCCGAAGCCGGTACTAAAGCCAATGGGGATCAGCCAGGCCACAGCTGATCCTGCAACACCGGTGGCAGCGCCGGCGGTTGCCGTGGCGCCGCCGGCCGCTGCTGTCGTGGCGCCGGTTGCACCGGTTGCCGAGCAACAAGTGCAGGCGCCCGCACCGGTCGAACCAGCGCCACAGCCGGTTGTCGAGCCTGTGGTGGCAGCTGAGCCTGCCCCGGTCAGTGAACCTGAGCCAGCACCAGAACCCGTGGCAGAGGTGGTTGACCTGCCATGGGAAGAGCCTGCGCCAACGCCCGCACCGGTAGTGGCCGAGCCTGCGCCGGCTCCTGCACCGGCCGCTGCGCCCACGCCGGCACCTGCCGCCCCGGCGCACGACGACGAGCCACCCTTCGACCCGTCCGCCTATGCCGCCGTGGGCATGGATCGCGACGACGAACCGCCCCTGGACGAGGACTATTACGGCGGCGAAAGCGACCCGGTCGGCTTCAGCTACCTGGACGAACTGGCCGAACACGTCCAGGAAGAAGCACCCAAGCCGGCAGCCGAACCGCTGCCCGCAGCCAAGCCGGCCACCGGCCTGGCCCTGCAATGGCTGGAATTATTCCCACAGTTGCCTGTATCCGGGATGACAGGCAACATCGCGGCAAACTGTACGTTGATTGCCGTCGATGGCGACGACTGGCTGCTGCACCTGGACCCTGGCCAGGGGGCGCTGTTCAACGCCACCCAGCAACGGCGCCTTAACGAAGCGCTCAACCAGCACCTGGGGCGCACGCTGAACCTGCGCATCGAGTTGATCCTGCCCGAGCAGGAAACCCCGGCCCAGGCGGCGGCGCGCAAACGCGCCGAGCGCCAGCAGGACGCAGTCACCTCGATCGAGCAGGATCCGTTGATCCAGCAGATGATCAAGTTGTTCGGCGCCAAGGTGCGGCAGGATACTATTGAGCCTGTAGAAGCCCTGGTTAATCAGGGCCAGTAACGGATAACCATGCGGCCGGCCCGGTGCCGGGCCGCATCACATGACCCAATCGAGGTATACCCCCATGATGAAAGGTGGCATGGCCGGCCTGATGAAGCAGGCCCAGCAGATGCAGGAAAAGATGCAGAAGATGCAGGAAGAGCTGGCCAACGCCGAAGTCACCGGCCAGTCCGGTGGTGGCCTGGTGAGCGTGGTGATGACCGGTCGTCACGACGTCAAGCGTGTCAGCATCGACCAGAGCCTGATGTCGACTGATGAAGACGACAAGGAAGTGCTGGAAGACCTGATCGCTGCGGCACTGAACGACGCGGTGCGCAAGGTCGAGCAGAACAGCCAGGACAAGATGGGCAGCATGACCGCCGGCATGCAGCTGCCGCCGGGCTTCAAGATGCCGTTCTAAGGGCATTTGCGTTACCGAAAACCGCCGCTGATACCAGCGGCGGTTTTTTGTGCGTTCCTGCAGCCTGCGCGGTCTTTGTAGGAGCGGCCTTGTGTCGCGAAAGGGCTGCGCAGCAGCCCCGGCAATCCATGCTGAGAAGCTGATAACCTGGGGCCGCTTCGCGCCCCATCGCGACACAAGGCCGCTCCTACAGGGACCGCGCAAGCCTTGCGATGTGCGCATGGCTGATTTGACGCCACTGCCCCCGCTGGGTATAAACCGCCTCTTATTGATTTGTCAGGCCTTTCCCATGAGCTTCAGCCCACTCATCCGCCAACTGATCGACGCCCTGCGTATTCTCCCGGGTGTTGGCCAGAAAACCGCCCAGCGCATGGCCCTGCAACTGCTCGAGCGTGACCGTAGCGGTGGCCTGCGCCTGGCACAGGCCTTGACCCAGGCCATGGAAGGGGTTGGGCATTGCCGTCAGTGCCGTACCCTGACCGAGCAGGAGCTGTGCCCGCAATGCGCCGACACGCGCCGTGACGATACCCAGTTGTGTGTGGTCGAAGGGCCGACCGATGTGTATGCAGTGGAGCAGACCGGCTACCGTGGTCGCTACTTCGTGCTCAAGGGCCACTTGTCGCCGCTGGACGGGCTGGGGCCCGAGGCGATCGGGATTCCGCAGCTGATGGCGCGGATTGAGGAGCAGGGCACCTTCACCGAGGTGATCCTGGCAACCAACCCGACGGTGGAAGGGGAGGCGACGGCGCATTACATTGCCCAGTTGCTGAGCGAGAAGGGCCTGGTGGCGTCGCGGATTGCCCATGGCGTGCCGCTGGGTGGCGAGCTGGAGTTGGTGGATGGTGGAACCTTGGCCCATGCGTTTGCAGGGCGTCGGCCGATTTCGCTCTGATTCAGAATTGTTGGGGCCGCTTTGCGCCCCATTCGCGGCACAAGGCCGCTCCTACAGGGGCCGCGTAATTTTCGGATATTTCGCGATCCCTGTAGGAGCGGCCTTGTGCCGCGAATGGGCTGCAAAGCAGCCCCAAAACCCAACTCAGTACTCGCTAAGAGAAAACTCGGTCAGGCAGAAAGTCGGTACCCCGGCCGCCTGCAGCCGGCGCGACCCGTCCAGCTCCGGCAGATCGATGATCGCCGCCGCCTCGAACACCTGCGCACCGGTCCGGCGCACCAGGTTGGCCGCTGCCAGCAGCGTACCGCCCGTAGCAATCAGGTCATCGAAGATCAACACCGAATCCCCTTCGCACAGGCTGTCGGCATGCACTTCCAGGAAGGCTTCGCCGTACTCGGTCTGGTAACCCTCGCTCAGCACATCAGCCGGCAGCTTGCCTTGCTTGCGGAACAGGATCAGCGGCTTGTTCAGTTGGTGTGCGATGATCGAGCCGATCAGGAAGCCCCGGGCATCCATGGCACCGATGTGGCTGAACTCGGCTTCGACGTAGCGCTCGATGAACTGGTCGGCTACATAGCGCAGCCCGCGCGGCGACTGGAACAGCGGGGTGATATCGCGGAAGATCACGCCCGGTTTGGGGAAGTCCACTACCGGGCGGATCAGGGCTTTGAGGTCGAAGGCGTCGCTGTGCATTGTTGCGGGTATCCTGGGAAAACGAATGCCCAAGTATACCCGCTAAACGCCGGCCTCAGGCCTCCATTGCTCCACCGGCCAGCGCGCACAGCTGGATCGGGTCGAGAATGTGCACTTCCTTGCCTTCGGCACGGATCAGGCCATTCTGCTGGAAGCGGGTGAACACCCGTGACACGGTTTCCACCGCCAGGCCCAGGTAGTTGCCGATTTCGTTGCGCGACATGCTCAGGCGGAACTGGTTGGCCGAATAGCCGCGGGCGCGGAAGCGTGCCGACAGGTTGACCAGGAAGGTGGCAATACGCTCGTCGGCGGTCTTTTTCGACAGCAGCAGCATCATCTGCTGGTCGTCGCGGATTTCCCGGCTCATTACCCGCATCAGTTGGCGGCGTAGCTGCGGTAGCTGCACCGACAGCTCGTCGAGGCGTTCGAACGGGATTTCGCACACCGAGGTAGTTTCCTGGGCCTGGGCCGACACCGGGTAGGCTTCGGTGTCCATGCCCGACAGGCCGACCAGCTCGCTGGGCAGGTGGAAGCCGGTGATCTGCTCTTCGCCGCTGTCGCTGAGGCTGAAGGTTTTCAGCGCGCCGGAACGTACCGCGTAGACCGAGCCGAAATTGTCGCCCTGGCGGAACAGAAACTCGCCTTTTTTCAACGGCCGCCCACGTTTGACGATTTCATCCAGTGCATCCATGTCTTCCAGGTTGAGCGACAGAGGCAGGCACAGGGGGGCCAGGCTGCAGTCCTTGCAATGGGCCTGGTTGTGTGGGCGCAGTTTGACTGGCTCGGACATTTTCATTCGATCCTTGTGGGAAAGCACACATAAGACGTAAGGGTAACTCACGGCATAGGTTGTAGGCCAGCGTGCGCTGTTGTGGTGCGAGCTGGCCCGGCCCCGGCGGGTGTGCGCCGGGGCCTTCGCTGTGCCCATGGTGTGCCTGGCAAGGAACTTTGTCCATGCGGTTGAACGACTCGGTTCAGATCACCCGCGAGAAGCGCTGGCGGTTGTGCATCGCCAGGTAGGCGTCGAACACCATGCATACCGAGCGCGCCAGCAGGCGGCCGGCCGGCAGGATGCGGATGCCTTTGTCATCCAGGCGGATCAGGCCGTCGCGCTGCAAGGTCAGCAGTTCTGGCCAGAGGTCGTTGAAGTAGCCGCGAAAATCAATGGTGAATGCCTGTTCGATCGGCTCGAAATCGAGCTCGAAATGGCAGATCAGTTGCTGGATCACTGCACGGCGGATGCGGTCGTCGTGGTTGCACAGCAGGCCGCGCTGGGTGGCCAACTGGGCGTTGGACAGGCTGTCCTGGTAGGTGTTGAGGTCGCTGCTGTTCTGGCAGTACAGGTCGCCGATCTGGCTGATGGCCGACACGCCCAGGCCGATCAGGTCGCAGTGCCCATGGGTGGTGTAGCCCTGGAAGTTGCGCTGCAGGGTGCCTTCTTCCTGGGCGATGGCCAGCTCGTCGTCGGGCAGGGCGAAGTGGTCCATGCCGATGTAGCGGTAGCCGGCGGCGGTCAGCTGGTCGATGGTGGCGTGCAGCATCTCCAGCTTGGCGGCCGCGCTGGGCAGGTCATTGCTGTCGATGCGCCGTTGCGGCATGAAGCGTTCGGGCAGGTGGGCGTAGTTGAACACCGACAGGCGGTCGGGTTGCAGGCGGATCACTTCTTCGACAGTGCGGGCAAAGCCTTCCGGGGTTTGCTTGGGCAGGCCGTAGATCAGGTCGAGGTTGATCGAGCGGAACTGCAGGGTGCGCGCGGCTTCGATCAGGGTGCGGGTCTGCTCCAGGCTCTGCAGGCGGTTGACCGCGCGCTGCACGGCTGGGTCGAGGTCCTGCACGCCCAGGCTGACGCGGTTGAAGCCCAGTTCGCGGAGCAGGCCCATGGTCGACCAGTCGGCTTCGCGCGGGTCGATCTCGATGCCGTAGTCACCGGAGTCGTCGTCCAGCAGGTGGAAGTGCTGGCGCAGGGTGGCCATCAGCTGGCGCAGTTCCACATGGCTGAGGAAGGTTGGCGTGCCGCCGCCGAAGTGCAACTGCTCGACACGCTGCTTGGGATCGAGGTGGCAGGCGATCAGCTGGATTTCCTGCTCCAGGCGCTGCAGGTAGGGCGCAGCGCGGGCGCGGTCCTTGGTGATGACCTTGTTGCAGGCGCAGTAGTAGCAGATGTTGGCGCAGAACGGCACGTGCACGTACAGCGACAGCGGGCGCACGGCCCGACGGCTCTCGCGCAGGGCGTGGAGCAGGTCGAACGAGCCCACTTCGCTGTGCAGTTGCACGGCGGTCGGGTAGGAGGTGTAGCGTGGCCCGGCCAGGTCGTAGCGGCGGATCAGGTCGGTATCCCAACGTAGGTCGTCGAGCATGAGGGTGGTCCCCGGAAAGAGCAGCAGTGCCCCGGAGTCTATGGCCGTCTGTAGGAATCTGTGTTGATTTGTATCAAGAGCATAGGGGCTGCTCTGCAGCCCTTCGCGGGCTTGCCCGCTCCCACAGGGGTACACATGATCCTGTGGGAGCGGGCAAGCCCGCGAAGGGCCGCAAAGCGGCCCCCTCAATGCCCCATCAACCAGTGCTGATGCGGCCCCGGCATGGTCCAGATACCAAACAGCATCACCAGCACCCCGCCAGCCACCCGCACACTGCGCCGTTTCAACAACCGGTTTACTCGCTCAGCCGCCAGCCCCGTGGCCAGTAGCACCGGCCAGGTCCCCACGCCGAACGCCAGCATCAGCGCCGCGCTGTACCCGGCATTGCCCTGACTGGCCGCCCACAGCAGGGTGCTGTATACCAGGCCGCATGGTAGCCACCCCCATAGCGCCCCCAGCAACAACGCCCGAGGCACGCTGGACACCGGCAGCAAGCGCGACGCCGCTGGCTGAATATGCCGCCACAGTCCCCGGCCCAGCGCCTCGATGCGGGTCAGCCCGCTCCACCAGCCTGCCAGGTACAGCCCCATGGCGATCAACAGCAGCGCCGCCACCACCCGCAGTGCCAGCGCCGCCGGGCTGCTGGCCACGGCCCAGCCGGCCAGGCCCAGCAGCAGGCCGGCACAGGCATAACTGAGAATGCGGCCAAGGTTGTACGCGAGCAGCAGGCGCATGCGCCGCCCACGTTGTTCAGGCGGGATGGCAAGGGTCAGCGCGCCCATCAGGCCGCCGCACATGCCCAGGCAGTGGCCGCCGCCGAGCAAACCGAGGATCAACGCCGAGCCCAGCAGGGGCAGCAGGTCAGGCACGGGGCGGGTTTTCCTTGTCGGTGTCGGCCTTGCTGTCGTCAGGTTTCACCGCCGCCTGATGGCGCGGGTCCTGGTCGTCGAACAGGATGCTGTGGGCAGGGCTTTCCAGGTCGTCGTACTGGCCGCTGTCCACCGCCCAGAAGAAGATGTACACGGCCACGCCGACCAGCAGCAGGGCCGCCGGGATCATGACATAGAGGGCGGGCATGGCGACTTCCTCCCAGGCAGGGGCGCTTCGGTCGATGGCAAACCCGATGCCGGGGGCAGGCGGGTCAGGCGCAGGGCATTGAGCACCACGATCAGCGAACTGACCGACATGCCGATGGCTGCCCATACCGGGGTGATCCAGCCGAGCGCGGCGAACGGCAACATCAGGCCATTATACAGGGTCGCCCACAGCAGGTTCTCGAGGATGTTGCGGCGGGTGCGGCGGGATAGCTCGAAGGCCTGTACCAGCGCCTGCAAACGATTGGACAGAAGCACGGCGTCGGCGCTGGTCTTGGCCAGGTCGGTGGCGCTGCCCATGGCGATGCTGATGTCCGCGGCGGCCAGTACCGGCACGTCGTTGACCCCGTCACCCAGCATCAGCACCTTGCGCCCGGCCGCCTGCAGCGCCTTCAGCCGGTCCAGTTTGTCGTCCGGGCGCAGCCCGCCGATGGCCTGGTCGATGCCCAGCTGCGCGGCCACTTCGGCAACCATCGGCGAGCTGTCGCCCGACAGCAGCAGCGTGCGCCAGCCACGGGCCTTGCAGGCCGCCAGCAGGGCAGGGGCATCGTCGCGCAGGCGGTCGTCCAGGCCGAACCAGGCCAGCGGGCCCTGGCGGTCGCCCAGCAGCAGCCACTGGCCGCGCGGCTCTGGCACTCCGGGGATTTCCGCGCCGCTCAGGGCGCAGACGAAGGTGGCCTGGCCAATGCGCAGGCGCTGGCCTTCGACCAACCCTTCCAGGCCCAGGCCCGGTACGGTCTGCACCTCGTCAGCAGGCGTGGCGGTGCGGCCGAAGGCACGGGCGATGGGGTGTTCGGAGCGGTTCTCCAGCGCTGCGGCCAGGGCCAGGCAGCGGTCGGCGGGCAGGCTGCCGAGCGGTCGAATGCTGCGCAAGGTCAGGCGGCCTTCGGTCAGCGTGCCGGTCTTGTCGAAAATCACCGTGTCGATCTGGTTCAGGCCTTCCAGCACATGGCCACGGGTCACCAGCAGGCCGAGCTTGTGCAACGTGCCAGTGGCTGCGGTAAGCGCCGTTGGCGTGGCCAGGGACAGCGCGCAGGGGCAGGTCGCTACCAGCATGGCCAGCACGATCCAGAACGCCCGCGCCGGGTCCAGGTGCCACCACCACAGGCCGATGGCCGCGGCGGCCAGCAGCGAGAACAGCAGGAACCACTGCGAGGCCCGGTCGGCGATTTCGGCCAGGCGTGGTTTTTCGGTCTGGGCGCGTTCCAGCAGGCGAACGATGGCCGACAACCGCGAGTCGTGGCCGAGGGCTTCGACTTCCACGTTCAGGGTGCTTTCGACGTTCAGGGTACCACCCGTGACCCGCTCGCCGACCCGCCGTGGTTGCGGCAGGTATTCACCGGTCAGCAACGATTCATCGACGCTGGAGCGGCCTTCGACGATGCGCCCGTCGGCGGGGATTACCGCGCCTGGCAGCACCTGCACTGTGTCACCGCGCTGCAGTTCGCTGAGCAGGATGCGTTCGCTGCGGCCGACGGCGTCCAGGCGCAGGCACGAGGCCGGCAGCAGGTTGACCAGCTGCGCGGTGGCCGCGGCGGTGCGTTCGCGGGCGCGGCGCTCCAGGTAACGGCCAGTGAGCAGGAACAGCGCGAACATGCCCACGGTGTCGAAATACAGCTCGCCGCTGCCGGTGATGGCGGTCCAGATACCGGCGCCGAACGCCAGGCCAATGGCCAGCGACACCGAAACGTCCATGGTCAGGTGGCGGGTACGCAGGTCGCGTGCCGCGCCTTTGAAGAACGGTGCGCAGCTGTAGAACACGATGGGGATGGTGAGAAACAGCGCCACCCAGCGCAGAATGGTGTGCAGCTCGGGCGACAGGTCGATGTTGAATTCCGGCCAGGTGGCCATGGTTGCCATCATCGCCTGGAACCACAGCAGCCCGGCCACGCCCAGGCGGCGCAGGGCGCTGCGGTTCTCGCGGGCCAGTTGCTCGGCGGCCTGGTCGGGCTGATAGGGGTGGGCGGCGTAGCCGATCTGGCGCAGCTCTGCGAGCAGGCGCGAGAGCGGCAGTTGCTTGTCATCCCAGTTCAGCAGCAGGCGGTGGTTGGACAGGTTCAGGCGCGCCTCGGCGACGCCGGGCAGGTTGCGCAGGTGCTTTTCGATCAGCCAGCCGCAGGCGGCGCAGCTGATGCCTTCGACCAGCAGGGTGGTCTCGGCCAGGTCGCCAGCATGGCGAACGAAGGTTTGCTGAACGTCGCTGCGGTCGTAGAGGGCCAGTTCGTCCTGTAGCTGCCTGGGCAGGGCCTCGGGGTTGGCGCTGTTGTCGCTGCGGTGCTGGTAGTAGTGTTCCAGGCCACCGGTGACGATCGACTCGGCCACTGCCTGGCAGCCGGGGCAGCAGAACTGCCGGGACTCACCGAGGACCACGGCGTTGAAGCGGCTGCCGGCGGGGACGGGCATTGCGCAGTGGTAGCAGGGGGTGGGCTGGGTCATCACATCATTGCCTTACACAAATCGGCCGGCTGGCGCGCATCCCTGTAGGAGCGGCCTTGTGTCGCGAAAGGGCCGCGAAGCGGCCCCGGGACTTCAGCAGCGGTGCATGAATCGCTGGGGCTGCGCTGCAGCCCTTTCGCGACACAAGGCCGCTCCTACAGGTGCTCGGCGCCTTGAATGGCTTCGTCACCCAGTTGCAAAGTGACACCATGCTCCACTTTCTCTTCCTCGAACAAGCGCCAAACCTGGCCACCTTCGCTACCCAGCAGCTCAACGAAGCGCCGCCCGTCAACCTTGTCCTCCAGCTGCCCCACATAGCGCCCAGCCTCGACCCGGCTCAACAGCACCTTGCGGTCTTTCTCCGGCTGGGTTGGCGAGATCAGGTTCAGCTCCAGGCTCCGCGGGTCGCTGTTGCCGGCCAGGCGCACGTCCACTTCGCCGGTCAGCTCGTCCAGGTGCACGCCGGCCTTCAGGCCCAGCGTCTGCGCCAGCAGTTCTCGGTCCAGCGAGCGGTTGATGCCCTTGCCAGCCTCGTAGTAGTTGTCGTTCACCAGGTTGTCCGGGTTGTGCACGGCGATGCTGACCATGGTCAGGCTCAGGCACACCGAGGTGGCGAGAATGCCGATGATGATCCAGGGCCAGAGGTGCTTGTACCAGGGGCTGGCGGCGGTGGCAGGCATTGTGGGTTATCTCTCTTAGCGGATCTGTGGGCCGATGAAGCGGCTCTTGGCTTCAACCTGGGCGTCGCTGTCATCGGCGCTCTTGAGGATGAAGGTAATTTCGTTGGTGGTCGATGGCAGTTTCTCGGGCGCGATCGACAGCTGCACCGGCAGGCTGACGATATCACCAGCGTCCACGCGGATCTCGCGCTGGCCTTCAAGCTTCAGGTCCGGCAGGCCGGTGGCGTCCAGCACGTAGACGTGGTCACGCTGGTCCTTGTTCATCACCTTCAGGCTATACACGTTCTCGATCCGGCCCTGGGCGTTCTCGCGGTACAGCACGCGGTCCTTGCTGACGTCGAAACCGACCAGCGAACGGGTGGCGAAGGCGGTGGCCAGGCCGACCATCATCACCAGCAGTACCACGGCATAGCCGATCAGGCGCGGGCGCAGCATGTGGGTCTTCTGCCCGGACAGGTTGTGCTCGGTGGTGTAGCTGATCAGCCCCCTTGGGTAATTCATCTTGTCCATGATGTTGTCACAGGCATCGATGCACGCGGCGCAGCCGATGCACTCGATCTGCAGGCCGTCACGGATATCGATGCCGGTGGGGCAGACCTGCACGCACATGGTGCAGTCGATGCAGTCGCCCAGGCCGGCGGCCTTGTAGTCCAGGTCCTTTTTGCGCGGGCCGCGGGTTTCGCCACGACGCGGGTCGTAGGAAACGATCAGCGTGTCCTTGTCGAACATCACACTCTGGAAGCGCGCGTAGGGGCACATGTACACGCACACCTGCTCGCGCAGCCAGCCGGCGTTGCCGTAGGTGGCGAGGGTGAAGAAGCCGACCCAGAAGTAGGCCCAGCCGTCGGCCTGGCCGGTAAAGAATTCGATGGCCAGTTCACGGATCGGCGAGAAATAGCCGACGAAGGTCATGCCGGTGACGAAACCGATCAGCAGCCACAGGCTGTGCTTGGCGAACTTGCGCAGGAACTTGTTGCCGCTCATGGGGGCTTTGTCGAGCTTCATGCGCTGGTTGCGGTCGCCCTCGGTGACCTTCTCGCACCACATGAAAATCCATGTCCACACGCTTTGCGGGCAGGTGTAGCCGCACCACACCCGGCCGGCGAACACGGTGATGAAGAACAGGCCGAAGGCGGCCACGATGAGGATGCCCGAAAGCAGGATGAAGTCTTGCGGCCAGATGGTGGCGCCGAAGATGTAGAACTTGCGCTCGGGCAGGTTCCACCACACGGCCTGGTGGCCACCCCAGTTCAACCACACCGTGCCGAAGTACAGCAGGAACAGCACAGCCCCGCCGACCATGCGCAGGCGCCGGAACAGGCCGGTGAAAGCGCGGGTGTAGATCTTTTCCCGGGAGGCGTAGAGGTCGACGGAATCCTTCCCTTTGTTGGCAGGCGGGGTGACGTCATGTACCGGAATTTGCTTGCTCATCATCAAGTCCCACGGCAGTGGAGAAGTGCCGCAGCCAGTGCATGCCGGCCGCAGTCTCGCGCAATCTGCTAGCGCTCTGCGGCCCATGATACGCCGCTGATGGCAGTATGGGGCTGCACTGCGACCTTTAGTCGCGTTGGGTTCGTGGTATGAATCGTGTTATGGCAGGTGTCAATTGATCCAGGTCATGGGGCCTGCAACAAATGTGTTTTCAGTACCGGCCTCTTCGCGGGTTTACCCGCGAAGAGGCCAGGCCTGCTTACTCGGCCTTGGCCGGTGCCTGGTCCTGCTGCGACAGGCTATACACATAAGCCGCCAGCAAGTGCACCTTGTCATTCCCTTGCAGCTGCTCCTGGGCCGGCATCTGCCCCTGGCGACCGTAGCGGATGGTCTGTTGCAACTGGGCAAAGCTCGAGCCGTAGATGAACGCCTGCGGATGGGTCAGGTTCGGCGCGCCCATGGCTGGCGTGCCCTTGCCCTCGGGCCCGTGGCAGGCCACGCAGTTGGCGGCGAAGATCTTCTGACCGTTTTCGGCATCGGCTTTCACGCCCTCTGGCAGCGTGCGGCCATCGAGCTTGCTGACCACGAACGCAGCCACGTCGGCCACGCCCTGCTCGCCGATCACTTCGGCCCAGGCCGGCATCACGCCGTGGCGGCCGCCCATGATGGTTGCCTTGATGGTGTCCGGCTCGCCGCCCCAGCGCCAGTCGTTGTCGGTAAGATTGGGGAAACCATAGGCACCCTTGGCGTCGGAGCCGTGGCATACCGAGCAGTTGGAGGCGAACAGCCGCGCGCCCATCTTCAGGGCCTGCGGGTCCTTGGCCACCTCGGTGATGGGCATGGCGGCGAACTTGGCGAAGATCGGCCCGAAGCGGGCGTCGGCCTTGGCCATTTCCTTTTCCCACTCGTGCACGCCGGTCCAGCCCGGCTGGCCGTTGGAAAACTCGGTCTGCTTGTCGTTATCCAGGTATGAGTAGCCTGGCAGGACGCCTTTCCAGTTGCCCAGGCCCGGGTACAGCACCAGGTAGCCGAGGGCGAAGATGATGGTGCCGACGAACAGCCAGAACCACCATTTCGGCAGTGGGTTGTCGTACTCCTCGATGCCATCGAAGGCATGCCCGACGGTTTCGTCGGTGACCTCTTCGCGCTGGCCCTTGCGGGTCGACAGCAGCAGCCAGGTCAACGAGAAGATGGTGCCCAGGGTCAGGACGGTAACGTACAGACTCCAGAAGGTTGTCATTGTTTTTTGCTCCCAGAAGCTTTTGCGTGCTCTTGCTCGACGTGGCGGCAGGCCTCGGGGTCATCCGCGAAGGGCAGTTGGGTCGCTTCGTCGAAGTCCTTCTTGCGCCGTGGGTTGAACACCCACAGCGCCAGGCCCACGAAGGCCACCATCACCACGACGGTGCCCAGGCCGCGAATCATCCCGATATCCATCAGCGTCACCGTTTGCTCTTGATGATGGTGCCAAGACCCTGCAGGTACGCGACGATGGCGTCCATTTCGGTCTTGCCCTTGACCGCGTCGCGGGCCCCGGCGATGTCGGCGTCGGTGTATGGCACGCCGAGGGTGCGCAGCACTTCCATCTTCTTCGCGGTGTCCTTGCCGTCGAGCTTGTGCTCGACCAGCCACGGGTACGACGGCATCTTCGATTCCGGTACCACGTTGCGCGGGTTGTACAGGTGCGCACGGTGCCAGTCGTCCGAGTAGCGGCCACCGACCCGGGCCAGGTCCGGCCCGGTACGCTTGGAGCCCCACAGGAACGGGTGGTCCCACACGCTCTCGCCGGCCACCGAGTAATGGCCGTAGCGCTCGGTTTCGGCACGGAACGGGCGGATCATCTGCGAGTGGCAGCCCACGCAGCCTTCGCGGATGTAGATATCGCGGCCTTCAAGCTCCAGCGCGGTGCGCGGCTTCATGCCTTCCACGGGTTTGTTGGTGACGTCCTGGAAAAACAGCGGGACGATCTGGGTCAGGCCACCGACGCTCACGGCGATGACCATGAAGAAGGCCAGCAGGCCTATGTTCTTCTCGACGGCTTCATGCTTCATCAGTGCGCTCCCACGACGACGATCTTGGCGGCTTCCTCAGCCTGTGCCGGGTTGGCGGCACGTACGGTACGGAACACGTTGTAGGCCATCAGCAGCATGCCGGTGGCGAAGAACGCACCGCCCAGGGCGCGGACGATATAGCCAGGGTGGCTGGCCTGCAGTGCTTCGACGAAGGAGTAGGTGAGGGTGCCGTCATCGTTGATGGCGCGCCACATCAGGCCCTGGGTGATGCCGTTTACCCACATCGAGGCGATGTACAGCACGGTACCGATGGTAGCCAGCCAGAAGTGCGCGTTGATCAGGCCGACGCTGTGCATCTGCTCGCGGCCATACAGGCGCGGGATCATGTGGTACACGGCACCGATCGAGATCATCGCTACCCAGCCGAGGGCGCCGGCGTGAACGTGGCCGATGGTCCAGTCGGTGTAGTGCGACAGCGAGTTCACGGTCTTGATGGCCATCATCGGGCCTTCGAAGGTGGACATGCCGTAGAACGCCAGCGACACCACCAGGAAGCGCAGGATCGGGTCGGTGCGCAGTTTGTGCCAGGCACCGGACAGGGTCATCATGCCGTTGATCATGCCGCCCCAGCTTGGCGCCAGCAAGATGATCGACATCACCATGCCCAGCGACTGCGCCCAGTCAGGCAGGGCGGTGTAGTGCAGGTGGTGCGGGCCGGCCCAGATGTACAGGGTGATCAGTGCCCAGAAGTGCACGATAGACAGGCGATACGAGTAGATCGGGCGTTCGGCCTGCTTCGGTACGAAGTAGTACATCATCCCCAGGAAGCCGGTGGTGAGGAAGAAGCCCACGGCGTTGTGGCCGTACCACCACTGGATCATCGCGTCTGTGGCGCCGGAGTAGGCCGAGTACGACTTGAACAGGCTTACCGGCAGCGAGATGTGGTTGACGATGTGCAGCATCGCGGTAACCACGATGAAGGCGCCGTAGAACCAGTTGCCGACATAGATGTGCTTGGTCTTGCGCTTGACGATGGTGCCGAAGAACACCAACCCGTAGGTGACCCAGACGATGGCCAGCAGGATCGCCAGCGGCCACTCGAGCTCGGCGTACTCCTTGGTGGTGGTGTAGCCCATCGGCAGGGTGATCAGCGCCCCGACGATCACCGCCTGCCAACCCCAGAAGGTGAAGGCGGCCATGCTGTCGGAGATCAGCCGGGTCTGGCAGGTGCGCTGCACCACGTAGTAGCTGGTGCCGAACAGCGCACAGCCCCCGAAGGCGAAGATCACCAGGTTGGTGTGCAGCGGGCGCAGGCGGCCGAAGCTGGTCCAGGGCAGGTCCAGGTTCAGTTGCGGCCATACCAGCTGCGAGGCGATGAAGACGCCGAGGCCCATGCCAAGGATCCCCCAGACCACCGTCATGATGGCGAACTGGCGGACGACCTTATAGTTATAAGCAGTCGGACTGATTGCTGTGCTCATTGCTAAGGTTCCACGGTTTTGATGTTCTTGTTGGTCGAAAAATCGGCGCCAGTATTGATAACCACCGGGGTTACTGCAACGCAACTTTGGTACGCCGACCCGTGCCCGAGCCCGTTCACTGATGTCCCGCAGCGATCGGGTCTGGACGATTGTACACAAATAAATATTTGTAATGTGTACCGTTTTTCGCCTTTTTCTGATCGATCGGTCAAGCTTTTTATCGGGACGGCGACAGGCTACGCGCCGCGTCTGCTTCGGTCCTTTCGGAGCGAGGCCCACTGAGGCAACAAGCTTAGTTCTGTTCGGAGGGGGTGCAAGGGAGGGTAGAGCGGGGGCAAGGTGGGAATGGGGCTGCTTTGCAGCCCGTCGCGACACAAGGCCGCTCCTACAGGAAGTACGCAATCCCTTGTAGGAGCGGCCTTGTGTCGCGATAGGGCCGCAAAGCGGCCCCTGGGCGGTATTACTTGGCAGTCACGGTTTCAGCAGCACCATCCTGCGACAGGCTATACACATACGCCGCCAGCAGGTGCACCTTGTCGTTGCCCTGGATCTCCGCCTGCGCCGGCATCTGACCCTGGCGACCATAGCGAATGGTCTGCTGCAGCTGGGCAAAGCTCGAACCGTAGATGAACGCCTGCGGGTGAGTCAGGTCTGGCGCGCCCATGGCCGGGGTGCCTTTGCCTTCAGGTCCGTGGCAGGCCACGCAGTTGCCGGCAAAGATCTCCTTGCCCTTGGCGGCGTCAGCCTTGACCCCTTCCGGCAGGCTGCGGCCATCGAGGTTGGTGAGCACGAACGCGGCCACATCCGCCACGCCCTGCTCGCCGATCACTTCGGCCCAGGCCGGCATCACGCCGTGACGACCGTTCATGATCGACGCCTTGATGGTTTCCGCTTCGCCGCCCCAGCGCCAGTCCTTGTCGGTGAGGTTGGGGAAGCCATAGGCACCCTTGGCGTCCGAGCCGTGGCACACCGAGCAGTTGGAGGCGAACAGGCGGCTGCCCATTTTCAGCGCCTGCGGGTCCTTGGCCACTTCTTCCACGGGCATGGCGGCGTACTTGGCAAAGATCGGGCCGAATTTTGCGTCGGCCTTGTCCATTTCCTTCTGCCATTCGTTGGCGCCGGTCCAGCCATTTTCATAGCCCGGCAGGATGCCCTTCCAGTTGCCCAGGCCCGGGTAGAGGATCAGGTAGCCGACCGAGAACACCAGGGTGCCGACGAACAGCCAGAACCACCACTTGGGCAGCGGGTTGTCGTATTCCTCGATGCCGTCGAAGCTGTGGCCCATGGTCTGGTCGGTGGTGTTGTTGCTCTGGCCCTTGCGGGTGGCGAGCAGCAGCCAGGTCAGGCCAATCAGGCTACCGATGGTCAGTACGCAGATGTACGTACTCCAGAAGGTGGTCATTGCCCGTTACTCCTTTTTGCAGCAGGTTTCTGTCCGGCAGAGGGCAGGCGGTCGTCGACGAAGGGCAGCAGGCGCGCTTCGGCGAAATCACGGTCGCGGCGGCGGTTGAATACCCACAGGGTGAGGCCGATGAAGGCGATCATCACCACCAGGGTGCCCAGGCCGCGGATCATGCCGATGTCCATTCCCATCGCATTCACCTCTTGTTCTTGATCGCGGTGCCGAGCACCTGCAGGTAGGCGACCAGGGCGTCCATCTCGGTCTTGCCCTTGACCGCGTCGCGGGCCCCGGCGATGTCATCGTCGGTGTACGGCACGCCCAGGGTGCGCAGGGTGCGCATCTTGGTGTCGGTATGGCTGTTGTCGACCTGCTGGGCGACCAGCCATGGGTACGACGGCATCTTCGACTCCGGTACCACGTTGCGCGGGTTGTACAGGTGCGCACGGTGCCAGTCGTCCGAGTAGCGGCCACCGACCCGGGCCAGGTCCGGCCCGGTGCGCTTGGAGCCCCACAGGAACGGGTGGTCCCACACGCTTTCACCAGCCACCGAGTAGTGGCCATAGCGCTCGGTTTCGGCACGGAACGGGCGGATCATCTGCGAATGGCAGCCCACGCAGCCTTCGCGGATGTAGATATCGCGGCCTTCCAGCTGCAGCGCGGTGTAGGGCTTCATGCCTTCCACCGGCTTGTTGGTGACGTCCTGGAAGAACAACGGGACGATCTGGGTCAGGCCGCCGATGCTGACGGCGAACACCATCAGCAGGGCCAGCAGGCCGACGTTTTTCTCGATGACTTCATGTTTCATCAGGCAGGTCTCCTCAAGCCAGCTGGGCGTTCGCAGGGGCGACATCGAGCGCCGGCGAACGCACGGTGCGCCAGGTGTTCCAGGCCATCAGGAACATGCCGCTGAGGAAGATCGCACCGCCGACGAAGCGCACGATGAAGCCTGGGTGGCTGGCCACCAGGGTTTCCACGAACGAGTAGGTGAGCGTGCCGTCGCTGTTGACCGCGCGCCACATCAGGCCTTGGGCGATGCCGTTGACCCACATCGAGGCGATGTACAGCACGGTGCCGATGGTGGCCAGCCAGAAGTGCGCGTTGATCAGGCCGATGCTGTACATGCGCTCCTTGCCGAACACTTTCGGGATGGTGTGGTACAGCGCGCCGATCGAGATCATCGCCACCCAGCCGAGGGCGCCGGCGTGCACGTGGCCGATGGTCCAGTCGGTGTAGTGGGACAGGGCGTTGACCGTCTTGATGGCCATCATCGGGCCTTCGAAGGTGGACATGCCGTAGAACGCCAGCGACACCACCAGGAAACGCAGGATCGGGTCGCTGCGCAGTTTGTGCCAGGCGCCGGACAGGGTCATCATGCCGTTGATCATGCCGCCCCAGCTTGGTGCCAGCAGGATCAGCGACATCACCATGCCCAGCGACTGCGCCCAGTCGGGCAGGGCGGTGTAGTGCAGGTGGTGCGGGCCGGCCCAGATGTACAGGGTGATCAGCGCCCAGAAGTGCACGATCGACAGGCGATAGGAATACACCGGGCGTTCGGCCTGCTTGGGCACGTAGTAGTACATCATCCCCAGGAAGCCTGCGGTCAGGAAGAAGCCCACGGCGTTGTGGCCATACCACCACTGCACCATGGCATCGGTGGCACCGGCATAGACCGAGTAGGACTTGGTCAGGCTGACCGGCAGTTCCAGGTTGTTGACGACGTGCAGCATCGCCACGGTGAGGATGAAGCCGCCGAAGAACCAGTTACCGACGTAGATGTGCTTGGTGTTGCGCTTCATCAGCGTGCCGAAGAACACGATGGCGTAGCTCACCCAGACGATGGTGATCAGGATGTCGATCGGCCATTCCAGTTCGGCGTATTCCTTGGAGCTGGTGTAACCCAGCGGCAGGCTGATGGCCGCCAGCAGGATCACCAGTTGCCAGCCCCAGAAGGTGAACGCGGCCAGGCCCGGTGCGAACAGGGTGGTCTGGCAGGTACGTTGCACCGAATAATAGGAGGTGGCGAACAGCGCACAGCCGCCGAAGGCGAAGATCACCGCATTGGTATGCAGGGGGCGCAGGCGGCCGAAGCTGGTCCAGGGGAGGTCGAAGTTGAGGGAGGGCCAGGCGAGCTGGGCGGCGATGAAGACGCCGAGCCCCATCCCGACGATTCCCCACACCACCGTCATGATGGCGAATTGGCGGACCACCTTGTAGTTATAGGCGGTACTGCTGGTTGTGTTCATGTATGGGTTCCCATCCACGGTTATTTGGCAGGCTTTACAGCGAGGCAAGCATGATTAATGGGCAAAGTGCCGGTATTGACGGGGATCAATGGGCGAAGGTCGGAAATGTCCCAGGCTTGCGCTGCGATCCCCCGCACGTTCGGGGCAAGGACGGCTACAAGGGCTGCCTGATCCTGGCTCATGGCGCAGGTGCGCCGATGGACAGCGGGTTCATGGACGAAATGGCGCAAAGGCTTGCGGCGCTTGGGGTAGCGGTAGTGCGCTTCGAGTTCCCGTACATGGCCGAGCGCAGGGTTGCCGGCGGCAAGCGGCCGCCGAACCCGCAGAGGGTGTTGCTGGAATGCTGGCGCGAGGTGTACCGGCAGGTGCGACCTTTGGTCGCGGGCAAATTGGCAGTGGGTGGCAAATCCATGGGCGGGCGCATGGCCAGCCTGCTGGCCGATGAACTGGAAGCGGATGCACTGGTGTGCCTGGGCTATCCGTTCTATGCGGTGGGCAAACCGGAAAAGCCACGGGTCGAGCACCTGGCCGAATTGAAGACGCCGACGTTGATCGTGCAGGGCGAGCGGGATGCGCTGGGTAACCGCGAGGCGGTGGCAGGGTATGCGTTATCGCCGGCGATCGAGGTGAGCTGGCTGGTGGCGGGGGACCATGACCTGAAGCCGCTGAAGGCCTCGGGGTTCAGCCATGAGCAGCACTTGCAGGCGGCGGCTGAGAAGGTTGGGGCATTCCTGTCGCAATAGTGCTGGATTCTTCGCGGGTGAACCCACACAGGTTCACTACAGGTCTGAAACTTGCGCAGCACCTGTGGGAGGTTGCGGCATTCCTGTCGCAATAGTGCTGGATTCTTCGCGGGTGAACCCGCTCCCACAGGTTCACTACAGGTCTGAAACTTGCGCAGTACCTGTGGGAGGTTGCGGCATTCCTGTCGCAATAGTGCTGGATTCTTCGCGGGTGAACCCGCTCCCACAGGTTCGCTACAGGTCTGAAACTTGTGCAGTACCTGTGGGAGCGGGTTTACCCGCGAAGAGGCCGGTACAGGCTACCGCTTAGTCACGGTACTCGCACAGGTAGGCAGTATCCACCGCCACCTTCAGCTGGAACTTGCTGTCGGCGGCCACATTGAACTTGTCACCGGCGTTGAAGGTTTCCCAGTTGTCGCTACCCGGCAGCTTCACGGTCAGGGCGCCGGAAACCACGTGCATGATCTCGCGCTTGGCAGTGCCGAACTCGTATTCGCCCGGGGCCATCACGCCGACGGTGGCCGGGCCTTCAGTGCCTTCGAAGGCGATCGACTTGACAGTACCATCGAAGTATTCGTTGACCTTGAACATGGGGCGACTCCTGAAAAGGGGGGATGAAAAAGGGCTGGCCAGTATGCCCAAGCCCACGGGCCCCGTCATCTGCTTTCAGGTAGCGTCCACCGGCAGGCTCAACGGCAGCAGCCGCGCGGTATTGCGCGCATCTTCCAGGGCCCGGTGCTGCTGCCCGCAAAAGTGCATGCCGGCCAGCTGCAGTGCACCATTCAGCCCAGCGGGGCGCTGCAGGTGGCGGGCCTTGGCGAAGCGTTGCTTGAGGTTGATGTGCGGCAGGGTCCGCAGCAGGCTGTCCAGCCCATGCTGCTGCCACTCCTGGTGCAACTGCTGGCGGTCGTAGTCGCCCCAGCTGACCCAGGCCTGAAGCTGCCCGCGGTGGTGCCCGAGCCAGCGCTCGAAGCTTGCCCATACCTCGCGGAACGACGCGGCACTGTCCACGCTGGCCTGGCTGATGTGGGTCAGCTCACGGCAGAACGGGGTCAGCTGCGGCCGCCGCCGAGGCTTCACGAAGCGCTGGAAGTGGTCGACCTCGCGGCCATCGCGGGTAACCAGGCTTGCGCCGATTTCAATGACTTCCATCTCTGTGACCGGCCACCCACCATCGTCGGTGGTGGCTTCCAGGTCGATCACCAACCAGTGGCCCATACCAGGCTCCCTTGCAGATCCTGCTAGAGCGTAGCGAAACTCCGGGCATCCGGCATCCCCTGGCAGTTTGCCCGCAGCTTTGGCGCAAAGGGCCACTAACCGGCAGTTGTGTCCGGCCCGGAAAACGCCTAGCTTAGGCGGACCCCGGCATGAACCGTGATGAGTGTCCGTCTTGACTCCAGCGACCGGCCTGAAGGCCCTGTCTTCCCTGATGCTGCTGGCCGTGTTCTGGCTGGCGGTGCCGGCATGGGCGGCAAGTACCGTTGAAGTGAAGATTGGCGCGGCGCATTTTCCGCCCTACACCGTGCGCCCGGAGCAGGGTGCCGACACCGGTCTTCTGCCGCAGTTGGTCGACGCGCTCAACCGCGCGCAGCAGCACTACCGCTTCGTTCTGGTACCCACGTCCATTCAGCGGCGTTTCGGCGACTTCCAGCAAGGCCGTACCGACATGGCCATTTTCGAGAACCCGCAATGGGGCTGGCAGCAGATTCCCCACAAGACCGTGGACATGGGCCTGGAAGACGCCGAGGTGTTCGTCGCTCGCCAAGCCAATGGCGGTGACCCGCATTACTTCGACGACTTGAACGGCAAGCGCCTGGCGTTGTTCAATGGCTATCACTATGCGTTCGCCGGCTTCAACTCCGACCCCGAATACCTGCGCACCGCCTACAACGCGACCCTGACCTACTCCCACGACAGCAACCTGCTGATGGTGCAGGCAGGCCGCGCCGACATCGCCCTGGTCACGCGTTCCTACCTCAGCGATTTCCTGGCACGCAACCCGGCCAGCCGGGAGCGGTTGGTGCCCTCGCAACGCATTGACCAAGTCTACCATCACTACGCCTTGTTGCGCCCGGGGGCGCCCATCGGCGAGCAGTCGTTCGCGGCGCTGCTGCGGGCCCTGCGCGACAGTGGCGAGCTGGCGCGCATCTTCGAGCCCTACCGCATCACGGTAGCGGCCCCGCGCGACTAAATTCCCGTGATGCGGCAACGTTCTCAGCAGTGAGCCTTTCTTTCATTGCCGCGAGTCAAGCCCATGCCGTTCGATGCCGCATCACAGCCCCAGTCAGCGCCACGCTGGCGCAGCCTCAGTGCCGAGGAGGGGGACAGCTGGCTGAGCCTGTCCCTCGAAGGCCGCGCGTTGATCCAGTTGCGCCTGGAGATGGGTGCTACTCTGCATGTCCACCTCGAGCGGCTGTGCCCCGAGCGCCCCTATGTGGCCTTGTGGGCCGCCTGTTATTGGCTGCTGGCCCGCGATGCGGCCTGCCAGCGTCTTGCCTGGCACCTGCCCGAGCCGTTGCCTCAGGCATTGACCAGTGGCCTGCTGCTGGCCGGCGAGCAGCCTGGCCAATACCTGTGCGAGCGGGCGCTGTTCTGGCAGCTGCCACAGCCGTGGCTGGGCGAGTCGGCCAGCGTGGCCTACCCACAGCAGATGCAGATCAGCAACGGCAAGCGCCACCCACGCCGCGCGCCCAAGCCTCGTGGCGAGGTGTACCGGCGCTTCGATACGCGCCTGGGCAGTTGGGTATCGCTGCGTACCTTGGAGATCGAGCATGACCTGGAGCGCTTCAACCGCTGGCAGAACAACCCGCGGGTGGAGGCGTTCTGGCAGGAGGGTGGCACCCTTGCGCAGCATCGCGAATACCTGGGCAAGCTCGAGGCCGATCCGCATGCCCTGACGCTGATCGGTTGCTTCGATGACCAGCCGTTTGCCTACTTCGAGGCGTACTGGGCCAAGGAAGACCGCATTGCGCCGTTCTACCCGGCCGATGACTACGACCGTGGCATCCATATGCTGGTGGGGGAGGAGAGCCACCGCGGGCCGCACAAGGTGGCCAGCTGGCTATCGGCGCTGGTGCACTACCTGTTCCTGGATGACCCGCGCACCCAGCGGGTGGTGGCCGAGCCGCGTGCCGACAACGGCAAGATGATCGGCTACATGCACGACCAGTGCTTCCATTGCGACAAGGAGTTCGACTTCCCGCACAAGCGTGCGGCGTTGATGATTCTGGGGCGGGAACGGTTTTTCGATCGTTGCAAACTGGCTTGATATCGGGGTGGCTTCTTCGCGGGCGTGCCCGCGAAGAAGCAGACTCTGCCTGATCAGGCCTGCCGACTGGCCGTCTTGCGGCAATGCACCAGCGCATCGCGGATCATGAAGTTGACCAGCGTCGGCGACACTCCCAGCTCCTTGGCAATGTCCTTCTGCGGCACGCCATGCAGGCGGTACATCTCGAAGGCATAGCGGGTGCGCTGGGGCAGTTCGTTCAGCGCCTCGGCAATGTCATCCAGCGCGGCAAGGTTGATGTGGGTGGCTTCGGGGGAGGCGTTTTGCACGACTACGTTAAGGCCTTCCTCCTCGCTGCCGGAGTACTTCAACTCCATCGCCTGCTTGCGATAGTGGTCGATGGCCAGGTTGCGCACGATCTGGAACAGGTAGCTCAGCTGCGCCTTGAACGACGATGTGATCTGCGGGGCGGCGCTGAGCCGGAAAAAGGCGTCCTGCACCACATCTTCGGCGCGCGATCGACAGCCGGTAATGCGGGCAGCGATCTTGACCAGAATGCTGCGGTTGTCGACGAAGGCCTGCAGTAATGGTGAATCGCACTTACTTGTGGATAGTTGTTCCGCCATGGAAATCACCTTGTCACAGAGGGGAAAGGACGCACCCAAATTTGGGAAGCTTCCTACGACGGGCGACAAGCTATTCAGAATGATAATGATTGTCAAATGCGAAATGTAATTAGTTTCATGTGATTTCAGTTCTAAGGTGTGAGGGTGGCTAGGTGCATGTCAGGGCATTTTCAGCGCCTGTGAGATCGAGCGCCGCCCGCGCGGCGCTTCGCGGGGCAAGCCCGCTCCCACATTTGTTGCAACGTGCCGAACCTGACAGGCCATGGTTGCCAGCCTTGTTGGGCTGGCTGGATTCCTGAGTTGGCATTGCTGTCGCCCCACTTGTCTCAAGCCTTGTACCAAAGCTGACAACGCCTCTCCCACAGGCATGGCCACGTTGCAACAAATGTGAGCGGGCTTGTCCCGCGAAGCGCCGCGCGGGCGGCGCTCGATCTCACAGGCGCAGAAAGTGTCAAGGTGAATACTCGCGAAGCGCCGCGCGGGCGGCGCTCGATCTCCCAGGCGCAACATCTCTCAAGGCAAACCCCCGGCAACCCTCACGCCCCCCCAAAGCCTCACCACCGCTAATTTCTCCCCCCGCCCATCCGTTCCCCTGTGTACACCTCAGGCCGCCACATGCCGCTGCGCCCACGTTCGCGCAGCAGCCGGCCCGACCCAACCAGACACTGGCAGGAACACCCCATGACGGACGCCTTCGAACTCCCGCTCTCGCTGGTCCAGGCCCTGGCGCAACGCGCCGCGCAGACCCCGGACAAAGTCGCCTTGCGCTTTCTGGCCGACGCTCCCGGCGAGCAGGCCGTGCTCAGCTACCGGGACCTCGACCAGCGCGCACGCACCATCGCTGCTGCCTTGCAAAGCCGGGCCGGTTTCGGCGACCGCGCAGTGCTGTTGTTCCCCAGCGGGCCAGACTATGTGGCGGCGTTCTTCGGCTGCTTGTATGCCGGCGTGATTGCGGTGCCGGCCTACCCGCCGGAGTCCGCGCGCCAGCACCACCAGCAGCGCTTGCTGTCGATCATCGACGACGCAGAGCCGCGCCTGCTGCTGACCGTCGCGGCCCTGCGCGACAGCCTGCAGGGCCTGGAGGCCCTGACAGCGGCCAACGCCCCCGAGCTGCTGGCGGTGGATGGCCTGGACCCGGCACTGGCTGCAAACTGGCGCGAACCCGCGCTCAAGGGTGATGACATCGCCTTCCTGCAATACACCTCCGGCTCCACAGCACTGCCCAAGGGCGTGCAGGTCAGCCATGGCAACCTGGTGGCCAACGAACAACTGATCCGCCAAGGCTTTGGCATCGACCTCAACCCAGACGATGTGATCGTCAGCTGGCTGCCGCTGTACCACGACATGGGCCTGATCGGCGGCCTGCTGCAGCCGATCTTCAGCGGCGTGCCCTGTGTGCTGATGTCGCCGGGCTACTTCCTGGCCCGGCCGCTGCGCTGGTTGCAGGCCATCAGCGAATACGGCGGCACCATCAGCGGCGGCCCCGACTTTGCCTACCGGTTGTGCAGCGAGCGGGTCAGCGAGGCCTCCCTGGCCGGGCTCGACCTAAGCCGCTGGCGGGTGGCCTATTCTGGCTCCGAGCCGATCCGCCAGGACAGCCTGGCGGCCTTTGCCGACAAGTTCCAGGCCTGCGGCTTCGACCCGCAGAGCTTCTTCGCCAGCTACGGCCTGGCCGAGGCGACCCTGTTCGTCAGCGGTAGTCGCCGTGGCCAGGGCATCGCCGCGCTGGAGCTGGACGCCGAAGCCTTCGCCGCCAACCGTGCGGAGCCTGGCAAGGGCAGTGTGCTGATGAGCTGTGGCTACCCGCAGCCCGGGCATGCCGTGCGCATTGTCGAACCACAACGCCTGCAGGTGCTGGACGACAACCAGGTGGGCGAGATCTGGGCCGCCGGCCCGAGCATCGCCCTGGGCTACTGGCGCAACCCCGAGGCCAGCGCCCGCACCTTCGTCGACATGGACGGCCAGACCTGGCTGCGTACCGGTGACCTGGGCTTCATGCGCGAAGGCGAAGTGTTCGTCACCGGCCGCCTGAAGGACATGCTCATCGTGCGCGGGCAGAACCTGTACCCGCAGGACCTGGAAAAAACCCTCGAGCGCGAAGTGGATGTGCTGCGAAAAGGCCGGGTGGCAGTGTTCGCCGTCGAGCAGCAAGGCGAGGAGGGCATTGGCGTGGCGGTGGAAATCAGCCGCAACGTGCAGAAGGCGATCAAGCCCCAGGAGCTGATCAAGACCCTGCGCCAGGTGATCGCCGACGCCTGCCGCCAGGCACCGGCCGTGGTCCTGCTGCTGAACCCGGGTGCGCTGCCCAAGACCTCCAGCGGCAAGCTGCAGCGTTCGGCCTGCCGCCTGCGCATGGACGATGGCAGCCTGGACTGCTACGCCCGCTTCCCTGAGGTGAACGAGCCCGTTGCTTCAGTGGGCGCAGGCGATGAACTGCAGGCGCGCATCGCCGATGTGTGGCGCGACATTCTCAAGGTCGAGGCGGTGGCGGCAGACGACCACTTCCTGCTGCTGGGCGGCAACTCGATCGCCGCCACCCACGCCACCGCACGCCTGGCCGATGAACTGGGCATCGAGCTGGGCCTGCGCACCCTGTTCGAAGCGCCGATACTGGCTGACTACGCCAAGGCCGTGGCCGCGATCATCTCCGAAGGCGGTGGCCGGGTCGGTGCCATCGCTACACTGGAACGCACCCAGGCGCTGCCCCAGTCGCTGGCGCAAAACCGCCTGTGGTTGCTGTGGCAGTTGGACCCGCAGTCGGCGGCCTACAACATTCCGGCCGGCCTGCAGTTGCGCGGTGAGCTGGACGAAAACGCCCTGGAAACAGCCTTCCAGGCGCTGGTTGCGCGCCATGAATCGCTGCGCACCCTATTTGCCGAAGAGAACGGCCAGGCCCTGCAGCGCATCCAGGCGCAGCAGCCGTTCGACCTTCGCCGCCTGGACCTCGAAGGCCAGGCCGCCGAACAGGTCGCCGCCCAACGTGAAACCGAAGCTCGCCAGCCGTTCGATCTGACCCGGGGGCCGTTGCTGCGGGTGACCCTGGCGCGCCTGGACGATGAACACCATCAACTATGGGTGACCCTGCACCATATCGTCGCCGACGGCTGGTCGCTGAACATCCTGCTCGACGAATTCGCCAAACTGTACGCCGCCCACTGCCAGGGCCTTGAGGCCAACCTGGCACCGCTGACCCTGGGTTATGCCGACTACGGCACCTGGCAGCGACAGTGGCTGGCCGCAGGCGAAGCCGAGCGTCAGCTGCAGTACTGGCAGGCGCGTCTGGGGGATGATCTGCCGGTGCTCGACCTGTGCACCGACCACCCGCGCACCAGCCAGCGCGGCCACCGCGCCGCCCGCTTCAACCTCAAGGTACCGGCCAGGCTCACCGAAGCGCTCAAGGGCCTGGCCCGCGAACAGCAGGCCAGCCTGTTCATGGTACTGCTGGCCGGCTGGCAGGCGCTGTTGCACCGCTACAGTGGCCAGGCCGATATCCGTGTCGGCGTGCCCAACGCCAACCGCCCGCGCCTGGAAACCCAAGGCATGGTCGGCTTCTTCATCAACACCCAGGTGCTGCGTGCGCAGCTCGACGGCCGCCTGCCGTTCGACCAGTTGCTGGCCCAGGTGCGCCAGGCCACCCTGGATGCCCAGGCCAACCAGGACCTGCCGTTCGAGCAACTGCTCGAAGCCCTGCCCGAGGCTCGCGAGCAAGGCCTGTTCCAGGTCATGTTCAACCACCAGCAACGTGACCTGTCTGCGCTGCGCCGCCTGCCGGGCCTGCTGGCCGAAGAGCTGCCGTGGCACAGTCGCGAAGCCAAGTTCGACTTGCAGCTGCACAGTGAAGAAGACCACCAGGGCCGCCTGAGCCTGGCCTTCGACTATGCCGCCGAATTGTTCGATGCCAGTACCGTCAAGCGCCTGGCCCAGCACCTGTTGGCCCTGCTCGAGCAGGTGTGTGCCGGGCCGCAGCGGGCGCTGGGCGAGGTGCAACTGCTCGACGAGCCTGGCCGCGCGCAACTGCTGAGCTGGGGCGAGGCACCCGCTGCGCCGCCGCAGCGCCTGCTGGTCGAGCAGCTCAATGAACAGGCACGCCTGACCCCGCAGCGCACCGCCCTGGTGTGGGACGGTGGCAGCCTGGATTACGCAGAGTTGCACCAGCAAGCCAACCGTCTGGCCCACTACCTGCGTGACAAAGGCGTGGGCCCAGACACTTGCGTGGCCATCGCCATCGAGCGTTCGCCGCAGCTGCTGGTGGGCCTGCTGGCCATTCTCAAGGCCGGTGGTGCCTATGTGCCGCTGGACATCGATTACCCGGCCGAGCGCCTGGCCTACATGCTCGCCGACTGCAACGCTGGCCTGTTGCTGAGCCACAGCAGCCTGCTGGGCAAGCTGCCACAGGTTGATGGCGTCAGCGCCATCGCCCTCGACCAGCTGCACCTGGACAGCTGGCCAAGCCATGCCCCCGGGTTGCATCTGCATGGCGACAACCTGGCCTATGTGATCTACACCTCCGGCTCCACCGGCCAGCCCAAGGGCGTGGGCAATACCCACGCGGCACTGGCCGAGCGCCTGCAATGGATGCAGGCCAGTTATGTGCTGGACGACAGCGACGTGCTGATGCAGAAGGCGCCGATCAGCTTCGACGTTTCGGTGTGGGAATGCTTCTGGCCACTGGTGACCGGTTGCAAGCTGGTGCTCGCCGGCCCTGGCGAGCACCGCGACCCGCAGCGCATCGCCGCGTTGGTGCAGGCCCATGGCGTGACCACGCTGCACTTCGTGCCGCCGCTGTTGCAGGTGTTCGTCCAGGAGCCGCAGGCGGGTGCCTGCGGCAGCCTGCGCCGGCTGTTCTCCGGTGGCGAAGCGCTGTCCGCGGCACTGCGTGACCGCGTGCTGCAGGTGCTGCCACAGGTGCAGTTGCACAACCGCTATGGCCCGACCGAAACCGCCATCAACGTCACCCACTGGCACTGCCAGGCCACCGATGGCGAACGCTCGCCGATCGGCCGCCCGCTGGGCAATGTGCTGTGCCGTGTGCTGGACGACGAGCTGGAACTGTCCGCCCCCGGTGTGCCGGGCGAGCTGTACCTCGGCGGTGCAGGCCTGGCCCGTGGCTACCTGGGCCGCCCGGGCCTCACCGCCGAGCGCTTCGTGCCCCGGGCCGACGGCAATGGCGAGCGCCTGTACCGCAGTGGCGACCGCGCCCGCTGGCAGGTGCAGACCGCGGCGCTGGAATACCTTGGCCGCCTCGACCAGCAGGTCAAGGTGCGTGGCTTCCGTGTCGAACCCGAGGAAGTCCAGGCCTGCCTGCTGGCGCAAGCGGGGGTCGAACAGGCGCTGGTGCTGATTCACAAGGATGCCGTAGGTGCGCAACTGGTCGGCTACTACAGTGGCAGCGCCCAGCCTGATGCATTGCTGACGGTGCTGGCTGAACAACTACCGGCCTACATGGTGCCGGCACAACTCATCCCGCTGGCGCAGATGCCACTGGGCCCCAGCGGCAAGGTCGACCGCAAGGCATTGCCGGCCCCGGTGTGGCAGCAGCGGCAGCACGTCAAGCCGCAAACCGAGTTGCAGCAGCAGGTCGCCGCTATCTGGCGCGAGGTGCTGAACTTGCCGCGCATCGGCCTGCAGGACGACTTCTTCGCCCTCGGCGGCCATTCGCTGCTGGCCACTCAAATTGTCTCGCGCACGCGCCAGGCCTGCGATGTCGAGCTGCCGCTCAAGGCCCTGTTCGACGCCAGCGAGCTGGGCGCCTTCTGTGCCGAGATCACGCGTATTCGTGCTGCCGGTGAGCGCAACCTGCAAGGTTCAATCGCCCGCGTCGACCGCCGCCAGGCGGTGCCGCTGTCGTACTCGCAGCAGCGCATGTGGTTCCTCTGGCAAATGGAGCCGGGCAGCCCGGCGTACAACGTCGGCGGCATGGCGCGCTTGCGCGGCACCCTGCATGTGGATGCCTTCGAGCGAGCGCTGCAGGCGCTGGTGGTGCGCCACGAAACCCTGCGCACCACCTTCCCCAGCATCGATGGCGTGCCGTATCAGTGCGTGGCCGAAGACAGCAGCCTGCACCTCGACTGGCAAGACTTCAGCGCCTTGCCCGCCGATCTCCGCCAACAACGCCTGCAGCAACTGGCCGACGACCAGGCGCACCAGCCGTTCGACCTGGAGCGCGGCCCGCTGCTGCGTGCCTGCCTGGTCAAAGCCGAAGAGCGCGAGCATTTCTTCGTGCTGACCCTGCACCATATCGTCACCGAGGGCTGGGCCATGGACATCTTCGCCCGCGAACTGGGCGAGCTGTACGAGGCCTTCGTCGATGACCGCGAATCGCCGCTGGCGCCGCTGCCGGTGCAGTACCTGGACTACAGCGTGTGGCAACGGCAATGGCTGGAAAGCGGCGAGGGCGCCCGCCAGCTGGCCTACTGGCAGGCCCGCCTGGGCGATGAACACCCGGTACTGGCGCTGCCTGCCGACCGCCCGCGCCCGGCAGTGCAGAGCCACCGTGGCGAGCTGTACCGCTTCGAGCTCGACCCGGCGCTGGTCTCCCGCGTGCATGCCTTCAACAGCCAGCGCGGCCTGACCCTGTTCATGACCATGACTGCCACCCTGGCCGCCTTGCTGCACCGCTACAGCGGCCAGCGTGACTTGCGCATTGGCGCGCCGGTGGCCAACCGCATCCGCCCGGAAAGCGAAGGGCTGATTGGCGCGTTCCTCAACACCCAGGTGCTGCGTTGCGAGCTGGACGGCCAGATGAGCGCCGCACAGTTGCTGGAGCAGGTACGCCAGGTTGCCATCGAAGGCCAGTCGCACCAGGACCTGCCGTTCGATCAGCTGGTGGAAGCCCTGCAGCCACCGCGCAGCAGCGCCTACAACCCGCTGTTCCAGGTGATGTGCAACGTTCAGCGCTGGGCCTTCCAGCAAAGCCGTCAGCTTGCCGGCATGCAGGTGGATTACCTGGTCAACGACGCCAGCGCCACCAAGTTCGACCTGTACTTGGAGGTGACCGACCTCGACGGCCGCCTGGGTTGCTGCCTGACCTACAGCCGTGACCTGTTCGACGAACCACGCATCGCGCGCATGGCCGAGCATTGGCAGCAATTGCTGGTGGGCCTGCTCGACAACCCGCAACAGCGCCTGTGCGAGCTGCCGATGCTGAGCAGCGCCGAGCAGCAGTTGCTGGCTGGCCGGTTGCAGGGCGAGCAGGGTCTCGCTCTCGACCAGACCGTGCACGGCCTGTTCGCCGCCCAGGCTGCGCGTACGCCACACGCTGGCGCGTTGACGTTTGCCGGCCGGCACATGACCTATGCCGAACTCGACCAGCAGGCCAACCGCCTGGCCCGCGCCCTGCGCGAGCGTGGCGTCGGCCCGCAGGTGCGCGTGGGCCTGGCACTGGAGCGTTCGTTGGAAATGGTCATCGGCTTGCTGGCCATCCTCAAGGCCGGTGGCGCCTACGTGCCGCTCGACCCCGAATACCCGCTCGACCGCCTGCGCTACATGATCGAAGACAGCCGCATCGGCCTGCTGCTAAGCCAGCGCGCGCTGCTGCAAACCCTGGGGCAGCTGCCCGAAGGCGTGGCGCACTGGAGCCTGGAGGACGACAGCGCCAGCCTGTCAGCCTACAGCTATGCGCCGCTGGACAACCTCAACCTGCCGCAGCACCAGGCCTACCTGATCTACACCTCCGGTTCCACCGGCAAGCCCAAGGGCGTGGTAGTCAGCCACGGCGAGTTCGCCATGCATTGCCAGGCGGTGATCGACGCGTTCGGTATGCGCGGCGATGACTGCGAGCTGCACTTCTATTCGATCAATTTCGACGCCGCCAGCGAACGCCTGTGGGTGCCGCTGCTGTGTGGCGCCCGCGTGGTACTGCGTGCCCAGGGGCAGTGGGGCGCCGAAGACATCTGCCAGCTGGTGCGTGAGCAGCAGGTGAGCATTCTTGGCTTCACGCCAAGCTACGGCAGCCAGTTGGCGCAGTACCTGGCCGGGCAGGGCGAGCAGTTGCCAGTGCGCCTGGTCATTACCGGTGGTGAAGCGCTGACCGGCGAACACCTGCAGCGCATCCGCCAGTCCTTCGCGCCGCAGCAGTTCTTCAACGCCTACGGGCCGACCGAAACCGTGGTCATGCCGCTGGCCTGCCTGGCACCACAGACGCTGCCGGCGGAGCTGGGCAGCGTACCGATCGGTCGCGTCATCGGTAGCCGCACGGCCTACATCCTCGATGAAGACCTTGCCCTGTTGCCGCAAGGCGGTGTTGGCGAGCTGTATGTCGGCGGTGCCGGCCTGGCCCAGGGTTACCACGACCGCCCGGGCCTAAGCGCCGAGCGCTTCGTCGCCGACCCGTTCGGCAGCGAAGGCGGGCGCCTGTATCGCACCGGTGACCTGGTGCGCCTGGGCAGCGATGGCCTTGTCGAGTACGTCGGTCGCGCCGACCAGCAGGTGAAGATTCGCGGTTTCCGTATCGAGCTGGGCGAAATCGAAAGCCGCCTGCAGGCGCATGCCGATGTCGACGAAGCTGTGGTGCTGGCCCTCGACCTGCCGGGCGGCAAGCAACTGGTGGGTTACCTGGTGTGCAGGCAGGCCGCTGCCGACAGCGAGGTCCAGGGCATGCTGCGCGACGCGGTGAAAGCCGATGCCCGCCAGCACCTGCCGGATTACATGGTGCCGGCGCACCTGGTGCTGCTCGACAGCCTGCCGCTGATGGGCAACGGCAAGCTCGACCGCCGTGCGCTGCCGCTGCCGGACCTGGAACAGGCACGCCAGCAGTACCAGGCGCCTGGCAACGAGGTGGAAGCGCAACTGGCGCAGATCTGGCGCGACGTGCTCAACGTTGCCCGGGTCGGCGTGCAGGACAACTTCTTCGAGCTGGGCGGCGACTCGATCCTGTCGATCCAGGTAGTCAGCCGGGCCCGCCAGGCCGGCTTGCAGTTCACTCCGCGCGACCTGTTCCAGCATCAGACCATCCAGACCCTGGCCGCCATCGTTCAGCGCAGCGAAGCCGCCAGCAGCATCGAACAGGGCCTGCGCCAGGGCCAGGCCGGCCTCACGCCGATCCAGCACTGGTTCTTCGACAGTAAAGTGCCACAGCCGCAGCACTGGAACCAGGCTGTTCTGCTGGAGGCACGCAAGCCGCTGGATGAGGGGGTACTGAAGCGAGCCTTGGCCGACCTGGTGCAGCACCACGACAGCCTGCGCCTGCGCTTCAGTCAGGCCCAGGGCCGCTGGCAGGCCGAATATGCTTCGCTTGCCACCGGGCAATTGCTGTGGACAGCCACGGTCGCCGACTTCGCCGATTGCCAACCGCTGTACACCGATTTGCAACGCAGCCTCGACCTGGAACAGGGCCCACTGTTGCGCGCCTTGCTGGTTAATGACGGGCAGGGCGGCCAGCGCCTGTTGCTGGCTATCCATCACCTGGTGGTCGATGGCGTGTCGTGGCGCGTGCTGCTGGAAGACCTTCAGGCGCTGTACCGAGGCCAGCCGCTGCCGGCCAAGACCCACGCCATGGGCGACTGGGCCGCACGCCTGGCCATCTATGCCGGCAGTGATTCGCTGCGCGACGAGCTGGGCTGGTGGCAAGGCCAGTTGGGCGGCGTGCGCCGCGAACTGCCATGCGATCACCCGCAGGGCGGCAACCTGCACTGCCATGCCCGTACCCTGGCCATCGGCCTGGATGTGGAGCAGACCCGGCAGTTGCTGCAGCAGGCCCCGGCGGCCTATCACACCCAGGTCAACGACCTGCTGCTGACCGCGCTGGCGCGTGCCCTGTGCCGCTGGAGCGGCGACGAAGAAGTGCTGGTACAGCTTGAAGGCCATGGCCGTGACGGGCTGTTCGAAGATATGGACCTGACCCGCAGCGTCGGCTGGTTCACCAACGCCTACCCGCTGAGCCTGCGCCCGCTGCCAGGCGAGGACGATGCAGCGCGGGCAGGCTCGATCAAGCGCATCAAGGAGCAACTGCGCCAGGTGCCGCATAAAGGGCTGGGTTATGGCGTGCTGCGCTACCTGGCCGATACGGCAGTGCGTGAGCAGATGGCGGCCCTGCCGCAGGCACGCATCACCTTCAACTACCTGGGCCAGTTCGACCAGCAGTTCGACAGCACAGCCCTGTTCCAGCCGCTGGACGCCGCGGCCGGCCTGGCCCACGACCTCGATGCACCGCTGCCCAACTGGCTGAGTGTCGATGGCCAGGTGTATGGCGGTGCCCTGCAACTGCGCTGGACCTTCAGTGCCGAACGCTACGACGAGCGGACCATCGCCTGCCTGGCCGAGGCCTATCGTCAGGAGCTGCTGGCGCTGGTCGAGCATTGCCTGGCTGATGGCAACGGCAGTTTCACGCCATCGGACTTCCCGCTGGCGCACCTGACCCAGGCGCAGATCGACGCGCTGCCGGTACCGGCAGCGCAGATCGAGGATGTCTATCCCCTGACGCCGATGCAGGAGGGCATGCTGTTGCACACCCTGCTGGAGCCGGGCACCGGCCTTTACTACATGCAGGACCGCTACCGCATCAACAGCGCGCTCGACCCCGAACGCTTCGCCCAGGCGTGGCAGGCGGTGGTGGCACGCCACGAGGCGCTACGCGCATCGTTCAGCTGGAACACCGGCGAGGCGATGCTGCAGATCATCCACAAACCGGGCAACATGCCGGTGGACTATCAGGACTGGCGTGGCCTCGACGACGACGCCCAGGAGCAGCGCCTGCAGGCCCTGCACAAGCAGGAACGCGAGGCTGGTTTCGCGCTGCTCAGCGAGGCGCCGTTCCACCTGCGCCTGGTGCGTGTGGCCGACGAGCGCTACTGGTTCATGATGAGCAACCACCACATCCTCATCGATGCCTGGTGCCGTTCGCTGCTGATGAACGATTTCTTCGAGATCTACCAGGCCCTCGGCGAGGGGCGCCAGGCCCGCTTGCCGGTGCCACCGCGCTACCGCGACTACATCGGCTGGCTGCAACGCCAGGGCCTGGACGACGCGCGAGCCTGGTGGCAGGCCAACCTGGCCGGCTTCGAACGCGCTACCACCATCCCCAGCGACCGCCCGCTGCGCCACGACCATGCCGGTAGCGGCATGATCGTCGGCGACTGTTACACCCGCCTGGCGGTGAGCGACGGTGTGCGCCTGCGCGAACTGGCCCAGGCCCACCAGCTCACCGTCAACACCTTCGCCCAGGCGGCCTGGGCACTGGTGCTGGCGCGCTACAGTGGCGACCGCGACGTGGCCTTTGGCGTGACCGTGGCCGGGCGCCCGGTGAGCATGCCGCAGATGCAGCGTACCGTCGGCCTGTTCATCAACAGCGTCGCCCTGCGCGTGCAATTGCCGGTGGCGGGTGAGCGCTGCAGCGTGCGGCAGTGGCTGCAAGGCCTGCTGGAGCACAACATGGAGCTGCGCGAGCATGAGTACCTGCCGCTGGTGGCCATCCAGGAATGCAGCGAACTGCCCAAGGGCCAGCCGCTGTTCGACAGCCTGTTCGTGTTCGAGAACGCGCCGGTGGAAACCGCCGTGCTCGACCACGCCCAGCACCTGAATGCCAGTTCCGACTCGGGTCGTACCCACACCAACTTCCCGCTGACCGCAGTGTGCTACCCGGGCGATGACCTTGGCCTGCACCTGTCGTTCGACCAGCGCTATTTCGACTACCCGACCGTCGAGCGCCTGCTGGCCGAGTTCAAGCGCCTGCTGCTGGCGCTGGTGCAAGGCTTTGAAGGGGAGATGAGCGCACTGCCGTTGCTGGGTGCGGAAGAGCAGCGCTTCCTGCTGGAAGACTGCAACCGCACCGCGCGCGCCTATCCGTTGGAACAGAGTTACATCGCGCAGTTCGAGGCGCAGGTGGCCGCGCATCCGCAACGTACCGTGGCCCGCTGCCTGGACGCATCCTACGACTACGCCGGCTTGAACCTGGCGGCCAACCGTCTGGGCCATGCCTTGATCGCGGCGGGTGTGAACGTGGACCAGCCGGTGGCACTGCTGGCCGAGCGTGGGCTACCGCTGCTGGGCATGATCGTCGGCAGCTTCAAGGCCGGCGCCGGCTACCTGCCACTGGACCCGGGCCTGCCGGCGGCGCGTCTGCAAAGCATCATCCAGCTCAGCCGTACACCCGTGCTGGTGTGCAGCGCGGCCTGTGCCGGGCAAGGGCGGCAGTTGCTGGACCAGCTTGCGTTGGCGGCACGGCCGCAGCTGCTGGTCTGGGAAGACATCCAGGCCAGCCCGGTGGCCAGCCACAACCCCGGCATTCACAGCGGGCCGGATAACCTCGCCTATGTGATCTACACCTCAGGCTCCACCGGCCTGCCGAAGGGGGTGATGGTCGAGCAGCGCGGCATGCTCAACAACCAGTTGAGCAAGGTGCCGTACCTGGCGCTCGGCGAGCAGGACGTGATCGCCCAGACGGCCTCGCAGAGCTTCGACATTTCGGTGTGGCAGTTCCTTGCCGCGCCGCTGTTCGGCGCCAGGGTGGAGATCGTGCCGAATGCCATCGCCCATGACCCGCAGGGCCTGCTGGCGCATGTGCAGGCCACCGGCATCAGCGTGCTGGAGAGCGTGCCGTCGCTGATCCAGGGTATGTTGGCCAACGACCACCAGGCCCTCGATGGCCTGCGCTGGATGCTGCCGACCGGCGAGGCCATGCCTCCGGAGCTGGCGGCGCAGTGGTTGCAGCGCTACCCGCAGATCGGCCTGGTCAACGCCTACGGCCCGGCGGAGTGCTCCGATGACGTGGCGTTCTTCCGCGTCGATGCCGCCTCGACCCGTGGCAGTTACTTGCCGATCGGCACGCCGACCGACAACAACCGCCTGTACCTGTACGGCGAGGACCAGGCACTGGTGCCACTGGGTGCGACAGGTGAGTTGTGCGTGGCCGGCACCGGCGTGGGCCGTGGCTATGTCGGCGACCCGGTGCGCACAGCGCTGGCGTTCATTCCCCATCCTCATGGTGCACCGGGCGAACGCCTGTATCGCACTGGCGACCTGGCGCGGCAGCGCCTGGACGGGGTGCTGGAGTATGTCGGGCGCATCGACCATCAGGTGAAGATTCGCGGCTACCGCATCGAACTGGGCGAAATCGAAGCCCGCCTGCACGAACAGCCGGAAATCCGCGACGCTGCCGTTGGCGTGCAGGAGGGCGTCAATGGCAAGCACCTGGTGGGTTACCTGGTGGCGCATCAGGGCGTTGCAGCCGACGCTGCGTTGCTGGAACAGCTCAAGCAGCGCCTGCGTGCCGAGTTGCCGGAGTACATGGTGCCACTGCACTGGGGCTGGTTCGACAGCCTGCCGCACAACGCCAACGGCAAGCTCGACCGCAAGGCCCTGCCAGCCATCGACGTCGGTGGCCAGCACAGCCAGGCCTACCAGGCGCCGCGCAATGAGCTGGAAGAGGTACTGGCCGGTATCTGGACGGATGTGCTCAAGGCCGAGCGGGTCGGGGTGCACGACAACTTCTTCGAGCTGGGCGGGCATTCGCTGCTGGCCACGCAAATCGCCTCGCGGGTGCAGAAGCAGCTGCAACTGAACGTGCCGCTGCGGGCGATGTTCGAGTGCAGCACGGTGGAGGAACTGGCGGTGTATGTGCGGGGGCTGCAGGGCAGTGTGCTGGATGACGATAAAGTCGACCGGCTCAGTGACCTTATGGCTGAGCTGGAGGGGTTGTGACCTGAGCAGGTGAGGCCTGCACCGCCCCTGGATTGGTGCACAAAAGTTGAAATTGCTGGGGCCGCTATGCGGCCCTTTCGCGACACAAGGCCGCTCCTACAGATACGGCGTTGTTTCGAGGTTTGGCGCTGCACCTGTGAGCGGGCATGCCCGCGAACACCGGCGCAGCCGGTGCCATACCTGCAACCCCACCTTTCCCATGGTTCTTCGCCGTCATGATGCGGCCCCGATTTTTTCCTGCGACATCGACGCATTGATGAATGCTTCATCATAAGAGTTCGCATGGTAGCGAGCGAGAAACTCATGAGCATTCTCAAATGGCTCGAGGTGTTGATGAGCGAGCATGTAGAAACGATGGCAGTTTGTGGCAATTTCCTCGGTATAGTGAGATGAAATCAAAACACTAGCCCCGTTTTTGCACGCGTTTTTTATACCTAGCCATATGTGGTGTCTGAATTCTGGGTCTACCCCCGCAGTAGGCTCGTCGAGGATGATCAGGTCACTGCCCATGAGCAGTAGCGTCAGTGTGACAAAGCTCCGGACTTCGCCATAGCTGCAAGTAGATGCCTTCTTCTTGTAGATTTCAGCATACCGTTTCGACAGGGAATGTGACCATTCAGAGAGGCGTGAAAGCACCTCGCAGTGATCCGGTGCTGATCTGGAGTTTAACTGTGTAATCAGTTGGTAGACTTCGCTCATCCTGAGCAAGGGCGGTGGTGTCAGTACTTGAGTCAGATAAGCCTGCTGTCTGGATGAATTTATGATTGTGCCGTTGCTTGGTTTTCTGATGTTGCAGATCAGGTCGAAAAGCGTGGTCTTTCCTGCTCCGTTACTGCCCAGTACGCCTACGGCCTCTCCTTTTTTCAACTGTAACGTGATGTTTTGTAAAAGAGGGCTGCTGTTGTATGAGAAGTCCAGGTTTTTGATGGTGAGAAGGTGCATTTTAATAGCGGCTCCATATGGGGTGGATTCTGAATAGCTTTCCTGTTGCATAGAGCCCCGCTGTTGAAATGGCAAAAGCTGTCAGAAAACTAATAGTGAGTGGTATCTCTCCGGTAATTATTCTTGTGCTCAGGTGCAAGGGGTTGATCAACGTTGACCAGTGGGTCAGTTCGTCTTGTGTGGTGCCCAAATAGCCGGAAAGTAACATCAGGAATGAAAGTAGCGAAAATAGCGTCCCGGCTGTGCTGAATTTGATGGGCATCGCTGCAATTGCCAAGCCGATGCAGGCGAATATCAGGTAACTCGTATAGAACGCGGCTGTAAGGTACAGGAATTCTGATGGCGAGTAGGATCCGTATAGAGGCTTGGAGATGAAGTAGAAAAAGCTGGAGTACACGACACTGACCAATGTGTAGCTGACGGCGTGCGATGTGAGGAAAAGTGCAATTGCCTCGCGTTGGTAAATGAATGACCGGACGAAGCCACTTTCTCGTCGTCCGATTAGATAAAAGCCGAGGCCGAAGAAGGCAACGTTTGCAGCGATGTAGGCGTAGAACCACGCAGCAGAGGATATATAGAGAGTGTCTGGTGGCGCTGCAAGGGAACGGCTTTGCCTCAGTAGTATGAACATCAAGCAAGGCGCCGCCGCTGTCCACAGCAACGCAGTGGGTTCTCGCAGGTGTTCCAGGATCAACACCTTGGTGATCATGAGGATCTGTTTTCTTCGCGTTATGGGGTATGGCTTTTTGTTCATTTTTCTCGCCTTTAGTGTCTTCGCGAATGCAGGGGGTAAGGGTTTTATATTCAGGCTGCATGTACGTCAAGTTTGATGGGGCAATGTGTTGGCTGGGGTGTAATCTAGTTGTTTGAATTGCAGTTGGTATTGTGAGATGTATCTGAGGGGTATGTCTGATCGCGATCTGTTCACTGGTCATGGGAGTGAAAAAGACGTCTGTTTTTTGTAAGGCGGATCTGAAATTGTTGTGGGATTGTTATATGTTTTATCGCCGGGCGTTGTTTTCCGATGATCGGTTCGGAAAAGTGTTTGTCGCCTTAGGTGGTATAACTTAGTGTTGCCAAATGTGAACTTGGCCATTGGCTGGCATCTGGGCCGATGTGCTCGAGGACGAGCTGGAGGGGTTGTGACCAGAACAAGTGAGGTCTGCATCGCCCCTTGTAGGAGCGGCCTTGTGTCGCGAAAGGGCTGCACAGCAGCCCCAGCAATTTCAGCTTTTATGCAGCAATTTGGGGGCCGCTATGCGGCCCTTTCGCGACACAAGGCCGCTCCTACAGATACGGCGTTGTTTTCGAGGTTTGGCGCTGTACCTGTGGGAGCGGGCATGCCCGCGAACACCGGCGCAGCCGGTGACATAACACCGCGTTGAGTTCTTCGCGGGCTTGCCCGCTCCCACAGGGCCGCCACAGCCTTGTGCTACGAATGGGCTGCAAGGCAGCCCCGGCGATTTCACATCAGCGCTTGCCGAGAATCTTCCCAAGCAACTCCGGCCGCGGCGCGCCTTGCTGGCTCTGCAGGTTGCCCTGCTCATCCTGATAGAAGATCGCCGGGGTCGCCTGCAAGCCCATTTCTTCCATCAGCGCCATGTTCGCCGCCAGCTTTTGCTGCACCGCCTCCGGCACCTGCTCCAGTGCCTTCAACTTGCTGGCCTTGCCGGCCTTTTCATGTTCCTGTAGTGCCTTGGCCGGGTCTTTCGCCGCCAGCAGCGCCGCCGACTTGCCCGGGCTGTCCTCGCGGATGATGCCGACCATGATATGGCGCAACTGCACCTTGCCCGACTCCACCCATGGCCGCGCCTGTTCCCAGAACATGTTGCAGTACGGGCAGTTGGGGTCGCTGAACAGGTACACCTTGCGCGGTGCATCGTCCTTGCCGTCGGCGATCCAGGAGGTTTTCTCCATCTTCGCCCAGATTTCCTTGCTCATCGGCGCATACACCAGCTTTTTCAGCGGCTCGGCACTGAGGTCGTTGCCCTGTTCGTCGAACAGGCTGCCGACCAGTACATGCTTGCCGTCAGGGGTGAGGTACAGCGCCAGGCCGTTGTTCTGGTACTCGGCGGCATACCCGCGCAGGCCGTTGGGGGCGTCGAAGCTGCCTTTGATCACGGCGCCCTTGGCTTGTAGTTGCGCAATCGCCTTGGGCAGCTCTTCGGCCTGCAGGGTGGGGGCAGCCAGCAGGGCCAGGGACAGGGGCAGCAGTGCAGTCAGTCGCATGTCAGTTTCCTTGTGCGGCAGGGGCGGGCGCGGTGGCCCGGTCGAAAGGCTCCAGGGCGTGGCGCAGGCTGGCCCGGGACAGCTCGCCCAGATGGCTGCCGACCAGGCGCCCGTCGGCGTCGTAGAACAGGGTGGTGGGCAGCGCCATGGAGCCGACGCGCTGGGCCAGCAGACCGGTGCCGTCGAACAGCACGTGGGTCAGGCTCAGGCCGGTGGTGGCGAGGAAGGTGCTGACGTTTTCCGGGGTCTCGCCCTGGTTGACGAACAGGAAGGTCACGTGCGGGTAAGCGCTTTGCGCCTGTTGCAGCACCGGCATTTCGCGTCGGCAGGGTGGGCACCAGGTGGCCCAGATGTTGATGACCAGCGGATTGCCGCGGTAGCTGTGCAACGCCACGGATTGGCCGTTGGCCTTGCGCAGGCTCAAATCGGGCAGTTCGGTGCCCTTGCTGTACAGGTGGCCCCCGAGGCTGGCCAGGCCCCAGAACAGCGCACCGCTGAACAGCGCCCAGCCCAGCGGGCGGCGCAGGCCCGGATGGCGCCAGCCCTGCCACAGGGCGCCGAGCACGATGCCGGCAAGGCCCGACCAGAACAGGAAGCCGCCATCACGGATATCGATGATCTGCAGCAGATCGTCCTGGTACATCGGCCAGTAGGCCAGCACGAAGCCGGCGCGTGCGCACAGCAGGCCGATCAGGAACAGGTTGAACAGTGCCGATTCCGGGCTCTCGCCGCCACGCCGGGCGACCCACCAGCCGACCATGCTGGCGATCACCAGGGCGGTGAGCATCAGCAGGTGGTTGAGGGCCATGGTCAGTGGCCCGAGGGTTACGGTCAGCATCAGCCTTGGCTCCTGGTCTGGGTCCAGTGTTGCAGGAAGGCGGCTGCATCCACCTCACCAGTGATGCGCCGCGCGCGGCGTTCGTCGCCTTCCGGGCCGACCCAGATGATGCTGGGCGGGCCGGGTACCTGGTAGCGCTGCAGCAAGGCCTGGCTGGCCGGGGTGTCGGCGGTCACGTCCAGGCGCAGCAGGTGCACACCGGCCAGGCCGGCCTGCACGTCGCTGCGGGCGAACACCTGTTTTTCCATGACCTTGCACGACACGCACCAATCGGCATAGTAGTCGAGCATCACCCACTGGCCACGGGCCTTAGCCGCATCCAGTTCGCGTTGCAGGTCTTCGGGGCGGCTGACGGTGACGAAGGCGTCCTCGATGTGCTGGCCGGTGGCCGGCGCAGCGCCGCCACCGGCGAACGGGCGCAGCGGCTGCCAGAGGTCGTCGCCACCAGCCGCCGCACCCACCAGCAGCAGGCCGCCCCACAGGGCTCCCAGCAGTGGCAAGGCGCGCAACGCCGGCAACCGCTGCAGGGCCGGCCAGGCAGCCCAGGCCAGGGCAATCAGCAAGGCGCCGCTCAGGGCCAGCAGCAATGCTGCGGGCAGCAGGCTGCGCAAGGTGTATAGCGCCATGCCCAGGAACACGAAGCCGAACACGCCCTTGACCCGGTTCATCCAGGCGCCCGGGCGGGGCAGGTAGCGGTTGCCCAGGGTTACCAGCAACAGCAGCGGCACGCCCATGCCCAGGCCGAGGCTGAACAGCACCAGCGCCCCCTGCAGCACGTCGCCGCTCTGGGCGATGTACAGCAGCGCGCCGGCCAACGGCGCGGTCATGCACGGGCCCATCAGCAGGCCGGACAGCGCGCCCAGCAGCGCCGCGCCATACAGGTTGCCACCACGGGTGCCTTGCCCGGCGCGGTCGAGGCGGTCACGCACGGCGGCGGGCAGTTGCAGTTCGAAGGCGCCGAACATCGGCAGGGCCAGCAGCACGAACAGCCCCGCCAGGCTGCCCAGCAGCCAGGGTTGCTGCAGCCAGGCCTGCAGGCTGGCACCCAGCAGTGCGGCGACCACGCCCAGGGCGGCATACACCAGGGCCATGCTCAGTACATAGACCCCGGCCAGTATCCAGCCGCGCCGGGCGCTGGCGCCATTGCCCAGCACCAGCCCGGCGAGGATCGGCAGCATCGGCAGCGAGCAGGGGGTAAAGGCCAGCAACAGGCCCAGGCCGAAGAACGCGAGCAGGCTCCAGGCCAGGTGGCCTTTTTGCAGGTCGCTGGCCAGGGCCTGGTCACTGGCTTGTTCGACCGCCGGCGCCACACTGCCACCCAGGTCGACCAACGTGGTTTGCGGGGGGTAGCACAGGCCGGCGTCGGCACAGCCCTGCCAGCCCAGGCGCAGCTGGCCCTGGGCATCGGCCGGGAGCAGCAGTTCGAGCTGGTCGCGGTACACCGCACTGTCGCCGAAGAACTCGTCGTGGTGGTTGAGAGCGGCCGGCAGTTGCGGGTGCTGTTCGGCAGGCAGGCCGTCGAACTTCAGCCGTTTCTGATACAGGTAGTAGCCAGGCTGGATCTGGAAGAACAGGCGCATCTGGCCGTCGGCCTGGCGGTCGTGGGTAAGCACGAAGGCCTGGTTGACCGGCAGGAAGTCCGGTTTGACATCGAACGGGTTGGCCTGCAATGGGCCGGCCAGCAGTAGTGTCAGGAAGAGCAGGAGGACGCGCATGTCTTCGCCTTGGCAATACGTTGAAAGGGGTCATGCTGGCTTGGGTCGATTAACCCAAGGTTAACTCTGGTTTTTGGTCAGGGGGGGCGCATCAGGGCTTGCAGGTGTTTGCCGTGGGATTGTCTGCGCCTGGGAGATCGAGCGCCGCGCGGGCGGCGCTCGGTCTCCCAAGCGCCGAAGATCCTAAGACGAACGCCTACCAGCCCCAGAGCAAATTCCGCCCCAGATCCCAGACATGTCGCGACATATTGTCGGCTTGACTTTGCCTGCGCCAACACAATTGCTGTAAAGTTGACGTACAGGTCAGCTTTTCAGGCTAGTACCAGAATCAAAAAAAGGGCAGACCCCCTGCTGCCCAGAGGATCAAGCATGTCCAACCGTGATATTTCCCGGCGCGCCTTCCTGCAAGGCGGCCTGATCGCTGGTGTCGGCGTGACCATGGCGCCGCTTGGCAGCCAGGCATTCGCCGCGCTGATGGAGGAACGCGTCACCACCTCGCCGCAGAAGTGGATGAACCATGATGGCAAGGCACGTTTCCGTAACGATGCCTTGTCCAAGGTGTGCGGCGACAAGGTGTTCGCTCGCGACATCCGTGCCAAGGACATGCCCGGCTGGCCCGCACAGCAGGGCCATGCGCTGCTGCTCAAGGCGACCAAGGCCGATCGTATCTATGCCGGCCATGACCTCAGCCTGCTTGGCGCCGACCTGCAGCCGGACCGCATCGTCACCGCTGCCGACCTGGAAAAGGACGGCATCGCCTGGCCCGAGGCCCACTCGCCCGACCCGCTGCTGCCGCCCGGCAAGGTGCCTATGTTCATCGGCCACCCGGTGGCGATCCTGATCTGGCACGACTTCGAGCGCTTCCGTCAGGCCAAGCGCAAGCTGCAGTTCAATGACCAGGCGATCCGCTATGGCGCCCAGGCGCCGCTGTACCAGCGCGACCCCTACGGCAGCTTCCGCTTCGTGCGCGTGGGCGGTGCCACACCGTTCGACGACGATGAATTCTCCAGCCTGAAGAATTCCATGCTGTTCCCTACCATCCTCAACCGCAAGCCGGTGTGGTCGAAGCAGCCCAACCAGCATGGCGACCTGACCGAGCAGGGCCTGTTCTACGCCAAGCGCATGGCCGAGCAGCTGGACAACCCGCCCGAGGACTGGCTGGTGTTCGACGAGCGCTACAAGACGCCGTCCATCGAGCCGGCCGCCCTGGAGCCGGACAACGGCAACGGCTGGTACGACCCGGCCAGCGGCACGCTGCACTTTGTGGTGGCGACCCAGTGCCCGTTCGAAGTGGCGCAGGAATGCGTGCACATGATCAAGCCGTCGCGCTTCGCCCTGAACACGCTGAACATGCACCCGGGCTATACCGTGGGCTACGGCTCGAAAGACAACAACATCTTCGTCTTCTACGCCGCCGTGGCCGCGCTGTATGGCGCCGGTGTGCCGATCCGCCTGGCCAACGACCGCTACGAGCAGTTTCAGAGCGGTATCAAGCGCCATGCCTTCGATATCCGCTACCAGTTGGCGGTGGACAAGAAGGACAACAGCTTCAGGATCTTCCGCGCCGACATGACTTGTGACGGCGGCGGGCGTATCAACTACAGCCCCTCGGTGGCGGCGGTCGGCGCCACGGCGGCGCAGTCGATCTACTACATGCCGCAGAATGATCTGTCGGTCACTGCCTATCATTCCCGTGGCGTCGAGGCCGGCTCCATGCGTGGCTACGGCACCCTGCAGACCATGGCCGCCACCGAAATGATGGTGGATGAGATCGCCGGGCGCCTGGGCGTCGATGCCATCGACCTGCGCCGCGCCAACGCGCTGAAGTCGGGCATGAAGAACACCCAGGGCGCGGTCCCGGCCGGCGCCCTGCGCCTGTACGAGATTCTCGACAAGGCCGCCGTGCACGACTGGTGGCGCAACCGCGACACGCGCAAGCAGCAGATGGATGCCAAGGACCCGGACCACTGGTATGGCGTGGGCTTTGCCATCTGCCAGAAAGACTTCGGCACCGGCTCCGAAGCCCCCATGGCCAGCATCGAGTTCAGCCGCGACGGGCGCATCAGCCTGCGCCACATCGGCACCGAGCTGGGTACCGGCATGTCCACCTCCCAGGCCCTGGTTGTCAGCGATTTCCTCGGCCGCTCGGCCGACGAGGTGAAGACCGCGGTCACCGAATGGCCGGAGCTGCAGCTGACCACCAGCGGCAACCCGTACCTGATCAGCCAGCCCGAGCAGGACGCCGCGCTGCGCAACCCGCGCTGGGTCGGCAAGCTTGCTTCGCCGTCGTCGGCGACCAACTCGGCCTTCTACTTCAGCCATGCCACCCGCGAAGCGGCACGCGTGCTGTTCAACCACGGTCTGTGGCCGGCGGCCATGGCCATCTGGCGCCAGGGCCCGTACGGCGGCCAGGCCAACCCGCTGGTGGTGCGCCGCGAGAATGCGGTATGGGTCAACGGCGAGCTGACCGGCAACGGCCTGTCACCTATCCCGTTCGCCCAGCTGGCCCAAAAGGCCCATGAAATGGGCCTGGTCACCGGCGTCAGCGTGCACGGCTTCAACCGCTGGAGCTGGGCCGAGGCCGACTTCGTCATCGATGGCGTGCGCGAACGCTTCCCGCTCGATGCGGTGGCAGTCAAATACGGCGATGGCGCGGTGAGCGCCAAGAAGGCGCAGATGAGCAGCCACGGCTACCACCTGCTCGACCGGCAGAACGCCGCCTACCCCGACACCCAGCTGAACAACGCCATGGTCACCTACTACAGCCCGGTGGCGACCATTGTCGAAGTCAAGGTGAACAAGGGCACTCACGAAGTGCAGGTACTCAACCATCACAGCTGGGTCGAGTGCGGCCGGGTGCTTGTGCCGGAACTGGTCAAGGGCCAGCTCGAGGGCGGTATCGCCATGGGCATCGGCCATGCCTTGACCGAAGAAATGCCGTTGTACGAGGGCGGGCCCGGGGAGGGCGACTGGAACTTCAACCGCTACCGCCTGCCGCATGCGCGCGACGTGGCGGTCTGGCAGCAGACCAGTGAAATCCTACCGCCGCTGTCACCGACCGACCCGTCCAAGGGCATTGCCGAGGTGGTGATGATCCCGGTCGTGGGGGCCATCGGCAATGCTGTCGCGCATGCCATCGGCAAGCGCGTTCGCGATCTTCCCATCACCCCAGCCCGTATCAAGGAGGCCCTCAATGGCTAACCGTCCACTGCAACTGACCCTCAATGGTCAACCGGTCGGCCCGGTCGAGGTCCCCGACGACCTGGCGATGATCGACTACCTGCACGAACACCAGAACCTCACCGGCTCGCGCCTGGGCTGCGGCCAGGGCATCTGCCACGCCTGCGTGGTGATCGTCGACAACCCCGACGGCACCAGCGAGGAGGTGCGTACTTGCATTACCGGCGCGCATTACTTCGAGGGCAAGAAGGTCCGCACCATCGAGGGCCATGCCAAACAGGACGAGGCCGGCAACCTCACGCTGAACCCGATCCAGCAGAAGTTCGTCGACCTGTTCGCCTTCCAGTGCAGCTACTGCGCGCCGGGCTTCGTCAATGCCGCCACGGTGCTGGTGGAAACCGCCCAGCGCCAGCCGCTGAAGAAGAGCGAGGTGGAGGATCGCATCGAGGCGAGCCTGGGCCACCACATCTGCCGTTGCACCGGCTACGTGCGTTACTACGACGCCACCCGTACGGTGCTCAACGACCTCGGCCTGGTCAAGGAGGGTTGAGCATGGGTCTTGTTCGTAGCGCAATGGCGCTGGCTCTCGGGCTTGCCGTTACCTCGCTTGCCCAGGCAGCCGACCAGGCGCAGGTCAAGCGCGGTGAATACCTGGCCCGCGCGGCCGACTGCATGGCCTGCCACACCGCTGAAGGCGGTGCGCCGTATGCTGGCGGCCTGCCGATCCATTCGCCGTTCGGCACCATTTACGGCAGCAACATCACCCCGGACAAGCAGTACGGCATCGGCAACTACAGCGCCGACGAATTCTTCGCCGCGGTAACCGAGGGCAAGCGCAAGGACGGCGCCAACCTCTACCCGGCGATGCCGTACACCTCGTACCACCTGATCAAGCGCGAAGATTCGGACGCGATCCTCGCCTACCTGATGACCGTGCCGCCAATCAACCGCCCGGCACCGCAGACTGCGTTGCGCTTTCCGTTCAACGTGCGCCAGGGGCTGAGCGGCTGGAACATGCTGTACGGTAAAAGCGTGCAGTTGCAGCCGACCGAGGGCAAAAGCCCGGCCTGGCAGCGTGGGCAGTACATGGTCGAAGTCATGGGCCATTGCGGCGAGTGCCATACCCCGCGCAACCCGATCGGTGCGTTGCAGCAAGACCAGCGCCTGAGCGGCGGCCTGCTGGGTGGCTACCTGGCCCCGAGCCTGCTGGCCCAGGACCTGGCCGAGCGCGGCTGGACCCAGCCGGACCTGACCACCTTCCTCAAGCACGGCATCAGTGCTCAGGGCAGCATGTTCAACGAAATGTTCCCGGTGGTGCACCACAGCACCCAGCACCTGGAGGATGCCGACCTGGCGGCCATGGCCACCTACCTGCTGGGCGACCAGCCACCGTCGGCCAAGGCCATTCAGGCGGTGGCACTGGAGCAGATGAGCGACAGCGCCAGGCGCGGCCGCCAGCAGTACCTGAACGTCTGCGCCGGCTGCCATGGGGTGGACGGCGAGGGCAAGCCGCACATCGCCGTGGCCATGCGCGGCAACACGGTGCTACGCCAGGCCGACTCGCGCAACCTGGTCAAGGTGGTCCTCGAAGGCATTCGTGAACAGCAGTTCACCGGCTTCGAGCGCATGCAGCCGATGCCGGGCTTTGCCGACAAGCTCGATGACCAGCAGGTGGCGGATATGGTCAACTACCTGCGCCAGGCCTGGGGTGGATTGCCCGGTGACCTGAGCGTACAGCAGCTCGCCGAGCTGAAGGCGGAGTAAAGGGTGCAGCATCTCGATCTACAGGTGGTCCGCCAGGCGTTGCAGTGGTCGTGCGGCGGCCAGCGGGTGTGGTTGTGCACGGTACTCGCCACCTACGGCTCGGCGCCCCGTGCGCCGGGTTCGCTGCTGGCGGTGAACACCAGCGGGCAGTGGCTGGGTTCGCTGTCCGGTGGTTGCGTCGAGGACGACTTTCTCGAGCGCGTGGGCCGGGGGGAGTTTCCCGAGCCGGTGGCCATCGTGCGTTATGGCGATGGCAGCGACTCGCGTTCGAGCATCCGCCTGCCGTGTGGCGGCGTGCTGGAAGTGCTGGTGGAGAACCTGCCGGCCGAATGCGAGGTACAGGCGCACCTGCGTGAGCTGGAAAGCGCATTGCAGGGCCAGCGCCGTGTGCTGCGTGAAGTGAGCCTGCCCGAGGGCAGGCGCCTGCTTGCCGATGACCACAGCCAGGGGCCGCGTGTGCAGCGTGAAAGTGCCTGTGTACGCTTGCGTGTGGGGGCCGCCCAGCGCCTGCTGCTGGCCGGGTACTCCAGCGTCGCGCATTTCTGTGCCGAGTTCGGCAAGGGCATGGGCTTTGAAGTCATCCTCTGCGAGCCGCGTGACGAAGTGCTCGACGGCGTGCGGCTGGATGGCATCGAGGTGCGTCGCGAGCTGCCATCGGAGTTCATCGCCCATGGCGGTTGCCATGCCGACACTGCGGTGGTGGCGCTGACCCACGACCCGAAGATCGATGACCTGGCCATGCTCGAAGCGGTGCGCACCGAGGCGTTCTATATCGGTGTGATGGGCTCCCGGGTGACCTCCGACAAGCGCCGCGAACGCCTGCGGCGGATCGGTGGCCTGGGCGAGGTCGAACTGGGCCGCATCCACGCCCCGATCGGCCTCAACCTGGGCAGCAAGACCCCGGCCGAGATCGCTTTGGCGGTGCTGGCCGATATCCTTCGCGTGCGCAATGGTATCGAGCGGGTGGCGCTGTGAGTGTGGTTGCACTGATATTGGCTGCTGGCAGCAGCGTGCGTTTCGGGGCTGACAAGCGTCGGGCGCTGTTGGTTGATGGTCGCAGCTTGCTGGTGCACAGCGTGGAGCGGGCCTGTGCAGTGTTCGACGATGTGCGGGTGGTGTTGCGCGAGGGGGAGCGGGGCGTGGATCTGGGGCTGCCTGCGGGGTGCCGGGTCATCTCCAGCCCGGACTTCGCATTGGGCATGGGCCATAGCCTGGCGGCCGGCGCCGCCTCGCTGGCCGACAGTGAGGCGCAGGCAGTAGCGATTCTGTTGGGTGACATGCCCTGGCTGGAGCAGGCAACCCTTGCCCGGCTGGCTTCCAGGGCCAGCGCGTCGACCATCGTGTTGCCTTGCCATGAAGGGCAGCAAGGGCACCCTGTGCTGTTCGGGCGCGATTTCTGGCCGGCGCTTGCGCGCCTGACCGGCGATGAAGGGGCGCGTTCGGTGGTCAAGGCCAACCCGGCGAGTTGTGTCAGGGTAGAAGTGCCGGATACCGGTGTGCTGCTGGATGTCGACAAGCCTGATGCGGTGCACCGGTGAACGCACTTGTCAGGGCCTATTCATCTTCTTCGTCAGCCAGCTCATAGGGTTGAAGCTCGCTCAGTTGGGCGAGCAGTACCAGATGCTCGACTGCTTTGAGCTTTTCAAGCCGCTCGAGGCTGTCTGACCCTCCCAGCATCAAGGCAGGAACAAAGCCATACATTTCGTCTGCGGCCAACGTGCCGAGCCGTTCCCTGGCGGGTTCGAACAGGTCGTCGAAATAGATGCATTCGGTCATCAGCCACATGAGCAGGCCGTGGATCTTGTTGTCCCGCTCTTCGTCGCCTGAGCTGTGGGCGCCATCGAGGTAACGGGAATGGTACGCCGCAATGGTCAGCACCGAGCCGGTGTTCTCACCCCACAGGTACAGGTCGCCAAAAGCGCTACGGGCGATGAGGTGATAAGTGTCGCGTGCTTCGAAGTGCGTGCCTGACAGCCAATACGCTACTACGTCTTCGTAATCCTGAGGGTTTACCAGCCAGAACAGACCACCGCCGTAGCCGCACCAGCCGTGCTCTTGCCAGTAATCCAGGAGACGATTGGGGAGTTTGCCTTGGTAATGATCGAGGGCAGAGGGCGGTACTGGTTGGTGGCCGACGGGGTCGCCGAAGGTTTCGAGGAAGATGCTGAAGATGACGTCCATTTGATTAAGTCCGTTTTAGTGTTTAGAAGTCGGAGAAGCTGTAGGGTACCAGTGCCGAAAGTTGTGAAAGCATAATCAAGTGTTCAATTGTTTTTACTTTTTTAATTCGCTCCAGTCTTGCTTTTCCGCCGAAGACGAGTGCGGGGACGAAACCATACATTTCATCGTGATTGAGTGGGCCTAGATTGTTTCTTGACGGTTCGAATAAATCCTCGAAGTCATTGCTGTCCTTTTTAACCTGTAGAAAGAAAGATTGAACGTGCCTGTCAATGTTTGCTATTCGGCGGTTGTTGCCGCAATAGTGTGAGATATGGCTCGCAATGCATAGTGAGAAACCGGTTCTCTCTCCGTATAAGTAGAGGTCGCCAAACGCCCCGCGCGCGATCACATGGTAGGTGTCATGTTCGGCCAGGGACGTACCGTCAATCCAAGATGCAACGACGCCTTCATACTCTTGGGGGTCGACGGTCCAAAAAATACCATCACCATATCCACACCAGCCATGTGTCGTCCAATGTTCCAATAATTTCTTCGGCAGCTTTCTCCTGTAACGCTCGATGGTTGAAGGAGGAACCTCTTGCTTGTGAATAGGTGGTCCAATTGTATCGATAAAGACGGAATAGACGTCATCCATCATTTGGCTCCATATCAATCTAGCACTTGATCAGTTTGATGTTCATGAAGGAGGCATCTCCGCCTGATTTCAATGCTTCTTCGGCAGCTTGCTGTATACCCTTGATCTTGCTTTTCCACTGTGGGCCAATGGTGGAGTTGACTTGTTTGTCACCGAAATCGGCAATGACATCTCTTCCTCCAGCGGTCAGGTCCGGGTTGTGCAATGCCGCGAGCGTTGCCATCGTCTCCTTCGCTAATTTTGCAGCCGTCCTTTGGGCTTCACGTGGGCTCAAATCGTCTGGCAAGTCGTCCAGTATCCGTTGCTCTAACTTGTCTTGCATCTGTTTACGAGCTTTGCGCGCTACAATTGGGTTTCGCTTTACGGGATTGGCAACGTTTTCTAAAAACTCCTCAACCGTCAGCCGATTCAACCCATCCTGCTGCCCCTTCAACTGCCGTTCAAACTCGCCATGCTTGGCGGGTGGCAATTTGTCGGCCTTGAAGCACGCCACGGTATGCAACGGCATGCTACCGGGCTTCCCTGTCGAGGGCTCCTTGTCTTTCCCTGCCGGCCGATCAGGCTGCATCGGTTGCGGCTCACCCACCGCCCCCTTGCGCCGCTCCGGCACCTGCAGGTCCGGCCGTTTCTTCAACCCCTCTTCATGCTTGAGCATCCATTGCCCCAGCCGCGCACCTTTGCGGCTGGCCGCCATCTCCTGCGCGAGCACCCGGGCATCACCGCGGCCGCGGGTGAGGTACGACACGATCGCCCCCAACAACAGCAGCACGACTTCCACGTGGGCTTGGGCAATCTGATGCGTCGCCCGGGATATCGCATAGGGGTCGTCCCGGCAGAGCGGGCCCGTGCCTTCATTGCCGCAGGTGCCTTCCCAGGCGAAGCGAATGCCGTCGACGTAGTACTCGCCGATACGCGGCAAGCCCTCGATGAAGAACTCGGCGATGGAAGCCAGCCCTAGCGCGCCGAGGATCCAGCCACTGACCTTGAGGCCCATGGCCGCGCCCGCGCCGGCAAACGGAATGGTTCCGGCGCCGCCGGCGAATGCGCCAACCCCCGCGCCAAGCAGGCCACCGGTAATGGTGCTGCCGGCGACGATCATCGCCATCTGCCGCGCGACCATCAGCAGTTCGTCGACGATGCTGTTGATGTCGAGGTCGGCGAAGCGCTGGCGCAGCATGTGCGCCGCCTGCCATTCGGCGTGGTAGAAGGCGGTGCGGACGGCTTCTATCCGGCGCAGGTTGAGGCCTAGCGAGGCGACCTCTTCATTGAGGCTGGTGCGGAACTGGCCACCGCTTTGGTAGCCCACCATGGCGATGACACGTGACTCGATCTCGTGCCAGGAGGGCACGAGGTAATCCAGGTACATGAGGTGTCTCCCTGACAGCGTGTGCAGGGGGAAATCCCATCATGGATTCGGATCGGAAGTTTCTGAGCCAGTTGTAGGAAAATGCGACTTCGTTTCCGGCGTGTTCGGCGGAGTTAGGCTGTCGGGGTGGGCCTTGGGTGGGGCTTTAAATGTTTGTCGCTCCCGGGAGCGTGTGGCAGTTGCGCGGTGCTCGTTGCCGCAGGCGCCATACATCCCCAATCCCCCACAAAAGGTCCATAATCCCCCCTTAATCCGCCCAAGGTGCAATGCCAGCTACACCATTCCGGGAGCCCCACCATGCACGTTCTGCTCTGCGAGGACGACGACCTGATCGCCGCCGGCATCTGCGCCGGCCTTATCGCCCAGGGCCTGACCGTGGACCGTGTGGGCAACGCCGCCGATGCACGGGCGATGCTGCAGGCCGCGCAGTTCGACGTGATGATCCTCGACCTTGGCCTGCCCGACGAAGACGGCCTGAAGCTGTTGCGCCGCCTGCGCGAGAAAGGCGAGACGCTGCCAGTGCTGGTGCTCACTGCCCGAGATGCGGTCACCGACCGGGTCGATGGCCTGCAGGCCGGCGCCGACGATTACCTGCTCAAGCCGTTCGACCTGCGCGAGCTGGCTGCTCGCCTGCACACCCTGCTGCGGAGGGTGGCCGGGCGGGCGGTGAATGTGATCGAACACGGCCCGCTGCGCTATGACCCGAGCAGCTGCGAGGCAACCCTGGCCGGCCAGCCGGTCGACCTGTCCCGGCGTGAACAGGCATTGCTCCAGGCGCTGCTGCAGAACCCCGGGCGGGTGCTGTCCAGCGAGCAGCTCAAAGACTGCGTGTACGGCTTCAGCGACGAAGTCGAGAGCAATGCCCTGAACGTGCATATCCACCATCTGCGGCGCAAGCTGGGCAACGGCATCGTCGAGACCGTGCGCGGCCTGGGCTACCGGCTGGGCCCGGCGCAGGCGCCGGAGCAGGCCGCATCATGAGCCTGCGGGTACGCCTGAGCCTGATCCTGGGCAGCGCCTTCGTGATCATCTGGGCGCTGGCCGCCGCGTGGATGCTGCGCGACCTGCGCCAGCAGATGATGTTCTCCCTCGACCAGCGCCTGGTGGCTTCGGCGCGCATGGTCGCCGGGCTGATCGACCAGCTGCCGCAGCCGCTGACTGCCAAGGGTGGGGAGGCGCACTTTTCCGCCGACCAGTTCAGCGTGCCGGACGGCATGGCTTGCCAGGTCAGCTCGCTGCGTGGCGAGATTCTCGCCAGCAACCACAAGCACGATGGCGTCATGGACGATGAACGCAGTGGTTTCCGAGACCAGACTATCGACGACGCGCTGTGGCGCACCTTTACCTACAACCATGGCGATGTGCGCATTACTACCGCCGACCGGCACATGGAGCGCGAGGCACTGAACCAGTCGATCCTGCTGGCGGCCTCGGCGCCGGTGCTGATGGCCCTGCTTGGCAGCCTGGGGTTGTTGTGGATCGGCCTGGGCAAGGGCCTGGAGCCGCTCAACCGCATGCGCGATGCCCTGCGCCGCCGGCGCGCGGACAGCGTCGAGCCGCTGCAGGTGGCGGGCATGCCCAGCGAACTGCAACCGTTGCTGGAAACCCAGAACCAGCTGTTCCTGCGCATTGCCCAGACCATCGAGCGTGAGCGGCGCCTGACCGACGATGCCGCGCATGAACTGCGCAGCCCGCTGACGGCGATCAAGACCCACCTGCAGGTGGCACGGATGACCGATGGCGCCGTGCGCGAGCAGGCGCTGGAGCATGCCGAGCAGGGCGCCGACCGCATGCACCGCACGCTGGAGCAGTTGCTGATGCTGGCGCGGGTGGAAGGCAGCCTGTCGTTCGAGGATGGCGTGCAGTGCAGCGCCGAGCAGGTGGCCCGGCAGGCGGTGCAGGATGCCGGCGGCGGTGACAACCGGCGCATCGTGTTGCGTTTGCCTGACGCCGCTACGCAGATCTACCTGGGCATGCCTGCGCCGTTGGCGGTGGCGGCGCTGCGCAACCTGCTGGACAACGCCTTGCGCCATGGCGGCGACGAGGCGGTGGAGCTTGAGGTGCAGATGGCTGACGGCCAGGTGGGCTTCATGGTGCGGGACCATGGGCCGGGGATTGCCGAGGCGGACCTTGAGCACCTGACCGAGCGCTTCTGGCGTAACGGGCAGAGTGGTGGATGCGGGCTGGGGCTGGCGATCGTACAGGCGATCGTGCAGCGTTGTGCCGGTAGCCTGAAGTTCGACAGCCGCAGTGATGGGTTGCGGGTGTTGTTGCAGGTGCCGGCGCGCTCGGGGAATTGATTTTTATTGCCTGTGCCGGCCTCTTCGCGGGTAAACCCGCTTCCACAGGTACTGCATCAACCCTGAGATCTGTGCCAATCCTGTGGGAGCGGGTTTACCCGCGAAGAGGCCGGGCCTGCTTTCAAAAATCCCACAGCAACCGCTAAATCCTCCCCGCACTCAAGCGTTTTCCAAGCGACGAACACCAGCACTTTCGCTTGCTTGCGAGGATTCACCCATGTCCACCGCTTCCTGCCTTGCCCAGGTCCCGCCGGCCAGCGCGCCGCGTGCCTTGTACGAGTTCACCGATTCACCCTTGCTGCAACGCCAGCAACAACAGGAGTCCAACGCCCGCAGCTACCCGCGGCGCATCCCCCTGGCACTCAAGCGCGCCCGTGGCATCCATGTGGAGGATGTCGAAGGCCGCCAGTTCATCGACTGCCTGGCCGGCGCCGGCACTCTGGCGCTGGGCCACAACCACCCGGTGGTGGTCGAGGCGATCCAGCGGGTACTGGCCGATGAACTGCCACTGCACACCCTGGACCTGACCACGCCGGTCAAGGACCGCTTCGTCCAGGACCTGTTCGGCGTGCTGCCCGAGGCGTTACGCCGTGAAGCCAAGGTCCAGTTCTGCGGCCCGACCGGTACCGATGCGGTGGAAGCAGCGCTGAAGCTGGTGCGCAGCGCCACCGGCCGCAGCACCGTGCTGGCCTTCCAGGGCGCCTACCATGGCATGAGCCAGGGGGCGCTGAGCCTGATGGGCAGCCATGGGCCGAAGCAGCCGTTGGGGGCCTTGCTCGGCAACGGTGTGCAGTTCATGCCGTACCCCTACGACTACCGTTGCCCGTTCGGCTTGGGCGGCGAAGCCGGGGTCAGGGCCAACCTGCATTACCTGGAAACCCTGCTGCTCGACCCGGAAAGCGGCGTGCCGCTGCCAGCGGCGGTGATCCTCGAGGTGGTGCAGGGCGAGGGCGGGGTGATTCCGGCCGATATCGAGTGGCTCAAGGGTGTACGCCGTATCACCGAGCAGGCCGGCGTGGCGTTGATCGTCGATGAGATCCAGAGCGGTTTCGCCCGTACCGGGCGCATGTTCGCCTTCGAGCATGCCGGCATCATCCCGGATGTGGTCACCTTGTCCAAGGCCATTGGCGGCAGCCTGCCGCTGGCGGTGGTGGTGTACCGCGACTGGCTGGACACCTGGAAGCCGGGCGCCCACGCCGGCACTTTCCGTGGTAACCAGATGGCCATGGCGGCGGGCTCGGCAGTGATCGATTACCTGGTCGAGCATCGCCTGGCAGAGCATGCCGAGGCCATGGGCCAGCGCCTGCGCCAGCACCTGCAGCAGTTGCAGCGGGATTATCCGCAGTTGGGTGATATTCGCGGGCGTGGCCTGATGCTTGGGGTGGAACTGGTGGATCCGCAAGGCCACAGGGATGCGCTTGGGCATCCGGCGGCCAACCGTGAGTTGGCGGCGAAGGTGCAGCGCGAGTGCCTCAAGCGCGGGCTGATCCTGGAGCTCGGTGGGCGGCATGGGGCGGTGGTGCGCTTCCTGCCGCCGTTGATCATCAGTGGCGAGCAGATCGATGAGGTCGCGCAGCGCTTTGCCGAGGCGTTGATCGCGGCGGTCTGATCGATTGCCTGGGCCGCTGCGCGGCCCTATCGCCGGCAAGCCGGCTCCCACAGGGACTGCGCCGACCGGAAGGCTTGCGCTGTACCTGTGGGAGCCGGCTTGCCGGCGATAGGGGCGCAAAGCGCCCCCTGGCAATCCCGGCTACCAGCCGCGCCCGGAATTCACCCAGAAGTTCACCGACAGCGAGGTGGTCACAGACTCCACCTGGTGGAACCACCCTTCGGGCAGGAACAACAGGTCACCGGCCTGCAGCACCACGCGCAGGAACGGCACCTCGCGCGCCGCCGGGAAGCGCTGGTAGTCCGGGGCGTCGGGGTTGAAGTCGCAGCCGTCCAGGCCGCCCTTGGGGCTGGTCGACCAGGTACCCAGGGCCGGGCGATGGTGCGGCGCGGCAAGGATGAACGACTTTTGCCCCCATACCTGTGCGAACAGGTTGTCGGTGTCGTCGCGGTGCAATGGCGTCAGTGTGCCCTTGGGACCGATCCAGATGCGCGGCGCAATGAACTTCTCGCGGGCGAAGTACTGCGGGTAGCGAATCAGCGTCAGCAGCTTTTCCGGCACGATGTTGTTGCCCATGTAGGCCGGGGTTTCGCCGGGTTTGGCAGGGGTGTCCAGCGAGGCGATGAAGTCGGCCATGGAAGTGGAACGGAAGTCGCGGTCGGTGGAGAAGGTCTTCTTCACGTAGTCGCCGTGCCGGGTGATGCCCTGCAGTTCGGCGAAATGCTCCAGCGAAGCTTCGCGGCCCATGGTGAACAGCGGCCAGTCCTGCAGGGCATCGCTGATGACCACCGGCGTGCCGTGCGCCAGGTATTCGCCCTGGAAGCGCGCCAGCGGCATGTCGGCGCGGGCAATGCGTGCCACCTCGCGCTGCACCGGTTGCGCGGCCGACACCCGTTCGCTGAGGCGTGCCGGTGTCGGGTAGCGTTGGTTCATCGACACCTTGGTCGCCGGCGCGCCGCGCCGGGCGTTGCTGATGATCTGCGGCAGCAGGGTGGCCAGGCCTATGTTGCCGCTGATCTTCAGCCGGGCGCTGGCGAACAACTCTTCGACGTTGGCGGTGCCACCCATGATGCAGATGAAGTCACGCTCGGCCACCTCGATGGTGACGTCCGGGGCGCTGTGCCGGCCGGCACCGGTGCGGCTGCTGTCGCGCACCTCCGACCAGAAGGCCCGGTCCTGGCCGAAGACGAACTGGAAAACGCCTTCGATGCCGACGGCATGGGCGTTGGCGAACAGTTTGCTGAGGATGCTCTGAAGGTCCACGGTATGCCTCTGGCGGTCTTTCGTTGTGCAGGGATAACGAGTGCTTGCACCAACGATTTAGCCGTCTGGGTGGGTAATTTTCCGGGTTGCTGCTACGTCCCGTAGGGAGGCTCGAGTCACATTGTTCACCCAAGGAACCCACATGGCACTGCACCCTGATCTGGCGGCATTTCTGGAACTGGTCGAATTTGGCCGGCTGACGGGCAGGAGCCTGCCCATGCACGCGATGGACGTGGCCCAGGCCCGTGCCGAGTTCGAAGGCAGCTCGCAGGTACTCGACCCGAGCCCGCCCGGCAACGTCAGGGCCAGCGAGTTGCAGATTACCGCGCGCGACGGTGCCCGTCTGGCTGCTCGTCTGTACCGCCAGGGCGATGCTGGTGCTGCCTTGCAGCCAGTGATCCTGTACCTGCATGGCGGCGGCTATGTGGTCGGCAGCCTCGATTCACATGACTCGGTGTGCCGTCGCCTGGCGGCCCTGGGCGAGTTCGCGGTGCTGGCGGCGGACTACCGGCTGGCGCCGGAGCAGCAGTTCCCGAAGGCCCTGCACGATGTACTGGACGCCGCCAACTGGCTCGCTGAGCAGGCGGCCTCGCTGGGCCTGGACAACCGCCGGGTGGTGCTGGCAGGGGACAGCGTGGGTGCCAGCCTGGCGGCGGTGCTGGCCATTACGGCAGTGGAGCAGCCCGAGGCGCTGGCGTTCAAGCCGCTGGCACAGTTGCTGTTCTACCCGGTGACCGATATCTCCTGCTGGCGTGAGTCCCATCGCGAGCATGCCGAGGGTTACCTGCTGGAGACACCTACCCTGGAGTGGTTCTACCAGCACTATGCGCCGCAGCGCGAGCAGCGCCTTGACTGGCGGGTATCGCCGTTGCTGTCGACGCTGCGCGAGCCATTGGCGCCGGCTTGCCTGTTCGTGGCTGAATATGACCCGTTGCATGATGAGGGCGTGGCCTATCGTGACTGGCTGGTGGCGGGTGGGACGGCGGTGACCTTTGCCCGGGTGGAGGGGTTGACCCATGACTTCTTGCGCATGTCGGGGATTGTGGGGCAGGTGGAGGGGATTTACCGGGATGTCGGGGAGTGGTTGAAGCGGGTCGGTGGCCAGTCCTGACTTGAGCTCGCCGGGGGCGCGTTGCGCCCCTATCGCCGGCAAGCCGGCTCCCACAGGCACCGCACATGACTTGAAGTCGGTGCGGTCGGGGTGGGAGCTGGCTTGCCGGCGATAGGGCCGGTACTGGCAACCATCAAGCGCGCAGGTAGCGCTTCAGAATATCCACCAATCGCTCGATCTCCGCCTCGGTATTCAACAGCCCAGGCGCCGTCCGCACCACCGGCCCGACATCCCGGGACACCGCATCGACCACGATGCGCTGGCTGTTGAGATACCGGGCCACCTCGTCAGCATCCTGCCCCGTGACCCGGAAGAAGGTGAACCCCGCCGAATACTGCGTGCTGCGCGGTGTCACCAACTCGACCCCCGGCAGCGCCTCAAGCCGCTGCCTGAGATAGCCATTAAGCCCATGAATCCGCGCCTGCACCGCCGCCTTGCCCAGCTGCAGGTGCAGCTCGAACGCCTTGCCCAAGGCCCAGCGGTGCTCGAACGCGTGGTAACCCCCGGGCGTCATCACCGTGGCAAAGTCCTCGTTCTCGGAAAACGTGGCGATGGTCGGGTTCAGTTGCTTCAGTTCGGTGGACGCCGCGCAGATGATCCCCGTACCTCTCGGCCCGAACATCCACTTGTGCGTGCCGGCGATGAAGTAGTCGCAGTTGAGATCTGCAAAGCGCATGTCTTCGACGCCAAAGCCATGCACACCGTCGATCACGTAGATGATCTGGTCCTGCTCGTCACGCTGGCGATTGACCTCGCGCACCAGCGCGCCGATCTCGCCCACGGGCAGTTTGACGCCACTGCCCGAGTGCACCCAGGTCATGCCCAGTACTCGTGTTTTCGGCCCGATGGCTGCGGCGATGGTGGTCAGTACCTGGTCGCTGTTGACCTTGGCGGGGTCGTCGAACAGGCGCAACCGGTGCACCGGTGTGCCATCGCGCGTGGTGCGAAAGCCTATGGTATGGCGGGCGGCCGAATGCTCGTGCACGGTGGTGAGAATTTCCTGCCCCGGGGCAATCTTCAGCCCGCCATAGATCAGCCCCAGGCCTTCGGTGGTGCTGCCGGTCAGGGCAATTTGCCGGGGCGTCACTTCGAGGTAGCGGGCTGCCCATTCACGCACGGCGGCCTCGTGCTTCCACTCCGATTGGCTGTCCCAGTCGACCATGCGGGCCGGGTGGTGGTCGAAGCGGGCGCGTAGCGCCTCGATGGCTTCGCGCACGGGCCGTGGGTGCGAGGTGATCAGGAAGTTGGCAAAGTGCGCGTACGCCGGGTCCAGTTCGAACAGGTTGCGAAACCCGGCCCAGTCGCTGGCGGTTGCAGGCTGCGCAGCCGCCGCTTGGGCGGCAGGCAGCAGTGGGCCTGTGAGGGGCAGGGCGGCCGCAAGCAGGCCGGCCTGCTTGAGAAAGGTGCGACGATCGTTCATCAAATGGCTCGCAAGGGTCAGGGGGATGAGGTGGCGACAGGATGCGCGGCGCGCTGCACCTGCTCCCACACCCGCAGGAAGTTGCCGCCCCAGAGCTTGGCGATATCTGCTTCGGAGTAGCCGCGGCTGATCAGTTCGGCGGTGACGTTGCGTGCTTCACTGGCGTTTTGCCAACCGTCGATGCCACCGCCTTCGTTGAAGTCCGAGCTCAGGCCGACATGATCGATGCCGATCTTGCGCACGGTGTAGTCGATGGCGTCGCCATAGTCCTTGAGCGTGGCCGGCGGCTCCTCTTCGAGAATGCCGTACAGCGCGTTGGCGTACTGGCCGACCTTCTGCTCGGGCCAGCCGGCGATCACCGGGTCACCTGGCATCAGTGCGTAGTCGAGGTTGGCCAATGGCGGCAGGTCGTAGCGGGCGCGCAGGGCGTTGAGTTTGTCCTGGGTCTTGCTGCTCAAGGGCTTGAGGTAGGTGGAGAAGGCCACCAGCTGGACCAAGCCGCCGCTGTCCTTGATCAGTTGCAGCTCCTTGTCGGAAAGGTTGCGCCTGATGTCGACCATCGCCCGTGGCACCGAGTGCGAGGCCACCACCGGCGCGCGGCTGAGGGCAACGGCCTGGGCCAGCGCCTTGCTGGACATTTGCGACACATCGATGATCACGCCCAGGTCGTTCAGCCGCTGCACGGCGCGCTTGCCGACCGGCGACAGGCCGTCCAGGGCATCGGCGGTGTCATTGAAGAACGGCAGCGGACGCGAGGAGTCGGCCCAGCTGTTGTTGCCCACATAGCTGAACCCGAACATGCGCACGCCGCGCGCGGCCCAGCGGTCGAGCTGGTCGATGTCATCGCCCAGCGCATAGGCGTTGAGCATGCTGAGGAACACCGCGAACTTGCCTTCGCCGTGCAGGCGCCGCATGTCTTGCGGGGTATAGGCAATACCCACCTGCTGCGGGAAGTCGCGGACCATGGCGGTGATGGCGTTGTAGCGCACCTCCTGGGTGTGGCGGGCGGCTTCGACGAAACCTGGGGTCGGGCGGTGCGGGCCGCCGTCTCCGGTCCAGGACTCTGGCCAGGCGAAGATGGTCAGGGCCGCGCCGGACAAACGCCCGCGTGCGGCCTTGGCCAGGTCGAAGCGGCCATCGCCATCCTTGTCGGCCTCACTGCCTTCGGTGCCGAAGGTCAGCGGCAGGGTGACGTGGCTGTCGAACGAGATGATGCGTTCCTGCAGGTCGTTGGCCTGGCGGGTCACCTCCCTGGAATAGCCAGCGGGTGTGGCGAAGTAGTGCCAGGCGGCAAACCCGGCACCAGCGGCAACCGCCGCGGCCAGGCTGATAAACAGGGCTTTCTTCCAGCGTGGAGTCGTCATCTTGGTCTCAGTAGGTTCACCGTCGAGGGATGGGCACAGAGGCCGCCGCTACCTGCAGTGAACGAGCTTGCACCCGGGAAATTTAGCCGCTATCAGGTCGCTGGCGCAGGGCCCTGTAGGAGCGGCCTTGTGTCGCGATAGGGGTGCGCAGCGCCCCCAGGATCTTCGCACCTCTGCAAAATTGCCGGGGCCGCCTTGCGGCCCTTTCGCGACACAAGGCCGCTCCTACATTGACCGAGTTGCCCTCAGGGGCGGGGGTGGCAAGCCGCTAAATTTCGCCTGCCGTGCAACGTTCTAGCCTTGGACGGGCCGTGCTCCATGGCCGCAATGAATGCACAGGTATGCAATGACGATTTCCCGACGCGGTTTCATCGCCGGTGTGGCACTGACGGGTGTGGTGGTGCCCGGTGCGCTGGGGGCGCTGTATGTGCAGCGCCAGCGTGCCGCCGAGGAATTCCCGGAAACCCCTGGCGAGGCCGTCGTCGAGTTGGCCGATACCCGCCTGCAGCAGTTGGGCGATACCCTGCGCGGCATCTGGCGCTGGACGCTGCTGGGCAAGGATGCGGGGCTGGACGGCCTACCCACGAGTGAACTGGAGCTGTTCCTGGATGTGGCAACCAGCGGACGCGCCCTGCGCGGCTACCTGGATACTCCCGAGCGCCTGCGTGGGCAGGATGAGCCGCGCTACCGCGTGATAGGCGACCTGCTGGCGGACAAACCGGGCACCCTGCGCTGGCGCCTGTTTTCGGCCCAGGCCCGCTATGAATGCCATATCGTGCTTGACGAGGTCTGGGGCCGGTTCGGCAACGCCGGGCCGGCGACCCTAAACGGGCGCATTGCACGCCTGGACCGCGCTCTGACATTGCCCGTGGAGGACAACCAGTTCCTGGCCTTGAAGCGCACCTTCCCCGAGGCGCGCGAGCGTACCCCGCTGAACCCGCAGTTGTTGGCCTGGCTGACCACCCCGGAGCATCGCCTGTTCCACCAGCTGTGGCACTCGTCGCGGGACAAATGGCACAAGCTGGGCAAGGACAAGCAGGGCGCCCTTCGTGGCCTGGGCTGGCAGCCCGGGCCACGTGATCGCGAGCGTGACGCGCGGGGCCGGCACAAGGACCGCAACGGCTCGGGAGAAGACTTTTTATTCATGCACCGGCACATGCTTGGCAGAGCCCGTGCCTTGCAGGACTTACCGTCATGGACGCGCTTCCCGCTGCCGCAGCCGGAACTGGAGCGCGACCGGGCCGGATTCGCCCGCTACTTCGACAACCATGACGGCAATGCCCTGCCGCCCACCTGGCTGGCCAGCGGTGATGCGGAATACACCCAGTGGGTGCGCGACATCAAGACGCCGGATACCTTCCATGGCAACTTCCAGGTCTGGGAGTCGCGCTACACCGATCCGGAGTACCTCAGCACCTTGACCCTGGGCCAGTTCGGTTCGGAAGTGGAACTGGGCCTGCACGACTGGCTGCACATGCGCTGGGCGTCGGTACCGCGCGACCCGTCAAACGGTATGCCGGTGCCGACGGCGCGTACGCCGGATGATTTTGCCGAACGCTGGTTCGCAGAACAGAACGATTTTCTCGGTGACCCGTTTTCATCCCATGTGAACCCGGTGTTCTGGCACTTTCATGGCTGGATCGACGACCGCATCGAGGACTGGTTCCACGCCCATGAGCGGCTGCACCCAGGCGAGGTACGGCGCCTGGAAGTCAATGGCGTACCATGGTTTGCGCCAGGGCGCTGGGTGGAGGTGGCCGACCCGTGGCTGGGGCCGGATACCCATGGTTGCTCGACGGTGCCGGGTTTGCGGCCCGGGCGCAGTGTAGAGATGGACCCGGAGACCATGAAGCTGGCGTTGCGCATCATCTACAGCGATGACGACCTGCTCGACAAGCTGCGGCCCAAGGTACCGCAGCGGCCGTGGTATGCGCGCAACCTGAAGGTGGCGCAGCGCTCGCGTTGAAGCCCCCGAGGCTTGCGCCGCCTTTTTGTAGGAGCGGCCTTGTGTCGCGATGGGCTGCGCAGCAGCCCCCGGATTTCAGCGTTGATGCGGATAATGCCGGGGCCGCCTTGCGGCCCATCGCGACACAAGGCCGCTCCTACAACGGGGCGCGCAGGTGTTCTAGTTGCCAGCCACCCCCCAATGCCTTGTACAACGCCACGCTACCCTGCAACCGGGCCAGGCGCAGTTGGGCCTGCTGGTCCTGCGCCGCATACAAGGTGCGCTGAGTCTCCAGCACGCTCAACAGCGTCTCCGCTCCTGCGCCATAACGCTGCTGCGCCAGGTCGAATGCCAGGCGCGCCTGCGCCACTTCTTCATCCTGCCACTGCCGCTGGCGGTCCACGCCCTGGATCGCATTGAGCGCCTTTTCGACATCGGCAAAACCGGCCAGGATGCTGCTGCGGTAGGTCTCCAGCAACTCTGCCTGTTCAGCCTCGGCCAGTTCACGCGCGGCGCGCAGGCGGCCGTTGTTGAAGACCGGCGCGACCAGGCCGCTGGTGAGGGTGTAGTAGGAGCTGTCGAACAAATGGGCAAAGGTATTGGCGCCAGCTCCCAGGTTGGCCCCGAGGGTGAGCTTGGGCAGCATGGCGGCGCGGGCGACCTGCACATTGGCGCTGGCGGCGGCGAGCCGAGCTTCTGCTGCGGCAATGTCCGGGCGGCGGGTGAGCAGCTCGCTGGGCACGCCGCTGCCAATGGCGGGCCATTGCAGGGTGTTGATCGCGTCCTGGCTAGTGGGCAGCGACTGCACCGGGTCGCCGAGCAGGGTTGCCAGGGTGACCCGGCTGTCTTGCCACTTCTGTTCCAGTAACGGCAACTGACGTTGCTGCGCGGCCACCAGACTGCGCTGCTGGGCCAGTTCCAGGCGCGTGGCGGAACCGCTGCGCTGGCGTGCTTCGACCAGGCCCAGCACGTCCTTGGCATTGCGCAGGTTGAGGCGGGCAATGCGCAACTGTTCCTGCAAAGCCAGGCCCTGCAGGTAACTGTCGGCCACCGCGCTGACCAGGGTCAGCTCCACGGTCTGGCGGTCGAAGCGGCTGGCATCCAGGCTGCGCAGGGCGCTGTCACGGGTCGCTCGCAGGCCACCCCAGAAGTCGATTTCGTAGCTGGCGCTGAGCTGCATGTCGAACGAGGTGCTGGTGGGTTCGCCGCGGCTGACATCCAGCTGGTCGTAGCCGTCACCGTGCAGCAGGCGTTGGCGGCTACCATCCAGGCCCAGCTTCAGCTCCGGTAGCAGCGGCGCGCCGGCGATGACTGCGCGGGCCTGGGCCTGGCGTACCCGTGCCGTGGCAGCAGCCAGGTCGTGGGCATTGTGCAGGGCGTGCTGCACCAGGCGGTCGAGTTCGCGGCTGGCGAAGGCTTGCCACCACTGCGTCGTTGGCAGTTGGGCCGAGGGTGATGCGGCCTCGCCTTGCCAGGCAGATGGCGCGGCAATACCGCTGGCGGGTGTTTGCGGCGTGCTGCAGGCGGCGAGGCATACGCACAGGGGCAACAGGCTGATGCGGCTAGGCAGAGTCATGGGTTATTCGCTGGTAAGGGCTTTGACCGGGTCGAGGCGAGCGGCCTTGCGCGCTGGCATGAAGCCGAACACGATGCCGGTGACGACAGCACAGGCGAAGGCGCCGAGCATGGCAGGCAGGGCAAAGGCCACCGCCACTTCGGCCAGCATCAGGCCGCCACCTATGGCCAGGGCCAGGACGATGCCGGCCAGGCCGCCGACCATCGACAGCATCACCGCCTCGCTGAGGAATTGCCGCAGGATGTCGCGCTGGCGCGCGCCGGTGGCCATGCGGATACCGATTTCACGGGTGCGCTCGCGCACGGTCATCAACATTATGTTCATCACGCCGATGCCGCCCACCAGCAGCGAGATCGCGGCGATCGCCCCCAGCATCAGCGACAGGCTGTTCTGCGTGCGCGCTTCGGCCTGGATCAGCGCCGCGTCATTGGCCAGCTCGAAGTCCTGGCGGCCGTTGTGGCGCTGGCGCAGCAGCTTGTCGATGGCCGCTTCGGCCTCGTTGACACGCGTGGAGTCCAGGGCGGCAACGGCGATGTAGTCCGGGTCACGCTGGCCGAACAGGCGGATGGCTGCGGCGGAGTAGGGCACCACGATGCGCCCGTCGCTGTCCTGGTCGCCAGAGCTGGCGCCCTTGCCGGCCAGGATACCGACCACCTGGAACGGCACATTGCCGATCAACAGGTACTGCCCCAGCGGGTCGCGCCCAGGGTCGAGCATCTTTTCCCGCACTTTCTGGCCGATCACCGCCACCGCGGCAGCGTTGGCTTCATCGGCATCGCTGTAGAAGCTGCCTTGCACCGCCGGCCAGTTGAAAATTTCGGGGAACCCGGTGTTGTTGCCACCCACATAGAACCGCTGGCTGTTGTTGCCGTGGCGCACCATCATCTTTTCGCCGATCACCGGCATCACGTGCTTGACCTGTGGCAGTTGGCCGATGGCGGCGACATCGTCGAGGGTGATGGTGCCAGCCTGCTCGCCCAGGCTCGCCGGCTTGCCGTTCAGGTAGAGGATGTTCGAGCCGAAGGCTGCCATCTGCGCCATGACCTGGCGCTTGCTGCCTTCGCCCACTGCCAGCATCACCACCACCGAGGCCACGCCGATGACGATCCCCAGCAGGGTCAGGGCGGTGCGGAAGCGGTTGACCCACATCACCCGCCAGGCCGCCTGCAGGGCTTCGAACAATTCACCTTTCCATGCCCCGTGCAAGGTTGCGCCATGGTCCAGGCGCTGGCGCAGCTGGTCGGCCTGTAGCCCGCGACTGTTTTCGACCATGGGCTTGTCGGCGGCCGAATCGCTGATGATCAGGCCGTCGCGAATTTCGATCACGCGCTGCGCCCGCGCCGCGACATTGCGGTCATGGGTGATCAGGATGATCACGTGGCCCTGGCTGGCCAGCTCGTCGAGCAACGCCATCACTTCGGTGCCGCTGTGGCTGTCGAGGGCGCCGGTGGGTTCGTCGGCGAGGATGATATGGCCACCGTTCATCAACGCCCGGGCAATCGACACCCGTTGTTGCTGGCCGCCAGACAACTGGTGCGGGCGGTTGCCAGTGCGGCTGGCCAGGCCCAGGCGGCCGAGCAGGGCGCTGGCACGGGCGTGGCGTTCGTTGGCGGCGATGCCGGCATAGGTGGCCGGCATTTCGACGTTTTCCTGGGCCGAGCCCGAGGGGATCAGGTGGTAGCCCTGGAACACGAAGCCGAACGCCTCGCGGCGCAGCCAGGCCAGTTCATCGCTGCCCAGTTCGGCCACATCCTTGCCGGCGAAGCGGTAGCTGCCGGAAGTGGGGCGGTCGAGGCAGCCGAGGATATTCATCAAGGTCGATTTGCCGGAGCCAGAGGCGCCGACGATGGCGACGAACTCGCCGGGATGGATGCGCAAGCTGATGCCATGAAGGATATCGACCTTGGGCGTTTCGATGCCGCCGTAGGATTTACGGATGTCGACCAGCTCGATCAGGGGTGTGCTCATTCAACCTCCGCTGACGCCAGGGGCGCCTATCACCAGGCGTTCGCCTTCGTTGAGGCCGTCCAGCACCTGCACGCGCAGGCGGTCGCTTAGGCCGGTGCGTACCTGGCGCTGTTCCACCTTGCCGTCGCGGGTCAGCACATGCGCCAGGCGCAGGCCATCGCCGTCGTCCAGCGCGGCCAGTGGTACGGTCAGCACCTGGCTGGCTTTGCCGGCGACAAAGAACACCTGCGTGGTCATCTCGGCCATCAGGGCGCCGTCCGGGTTGTCGACATCCAGCAGCACGCTGTACTGCACCACCTGGCTGCCGGCACTGCCATTGCTGACGCTGGCCGGGCTGCCGCCGCCCTGGCTGGCCTGCTCCAGTGGCTTGGGCGGGATCGGCAGCACTTGCCGCACGGTGCTGGTCCAGCGGCGCTTGCCGCCGGCCAGGGTGGTGAAGTAGGCGGTCATGCCCGGGGTGACCTTGCCGATGTCGGCCTCCGACACCTGGGCCCACACGGTCATCGGCGAGAGCTTGGCGATGCGCAGGATCAACGGGGTTTGTTGTTGGGCATTGAGGGTTTGCCCCTCACGGGCGTCCACCGCCACTACCGTGCCGTCCATCGGCGCGTAGATGCGCGTGTAGCCCAGCTCGGCCTCGTCGCTGCGCAGGCTGGCCTGGGCCTGGCGGATCTGCGCCTGGAACATGTCGATGCGCGCCTGGGTGACCTTCAGCTGTGCGGCGGCCGTTTGCACGTCCTCGTCACGGGTGGCACCAGCGGTGGCCAGCTCCCGTTGGCGTTTGAGCTGCTGCCGGGCCAGTTGGAACTGAGCGCGTTGTTCGGCCAGCTGGGCCTTGAGGTTGTCGATCGAGTAGCGGCCGGCATCCAGCCGGGCCTGCTGGGTAGAAGGGTCGATCTCGACCAGCAGCTGGCCTTTGCGCACCGTGTCGCCGACCTCCACATGCAGGGTGTGGATCTGCCCCGATGCCTGGGCACCGACGTCCACGTAGCGCCTTGGTTGCAGGGTGCCCAGTGCGGTAACGCTGCTTTCGATGTCGGCGCGGGTCACGGCAACCGTGCTGATTGGCTGTGCACCGTAGGGCAGGGCCTTCCAGGCCAGCAGGCTGCCCAGGCCGAGCAGGCCCAGGCCGCTGAGCAGGAGCCGGCGCCGGGTGTTGGTTAAAGGTCTCATGCAGACATCCAGGCGAGTGGGTGCCAGATAGACGAAAGCAGCAGGAGGGGATTTAGCGAATATTGAGTAGGGGCTGACAGGTGTATGGCGACAGGCGCTAGATCGCCCATGACATACCCTTGTTGCTGAGAATAATTATAATTTGTAAGATCGCACGTTGACATCACTCGGTCCCGCGTTGCTGCCTGAAAGGGCTTTCTGGCATAGGCTGGCAGGACGATCTCAGGTAACGTCGTGGAACATTACTATCGCGAACTGGTGGGTTTCCTTTCTTCGCGCCTGGGCAGTCGTCAGGCCGCCGAAGACGTAGCGCATGATGCCTACCTGCGAGTGCTGGAGCGCACCGACGCCGAGCGCATCGAGCACCCGCGTGCTTTCCTTTACCGCACCGCGCTCAACCTGGTTGTCGACCGCCACCGCCGGCACCAGGTGCGCCAGGCCGAGCCACTGGAGGTGCTGGACAACGACGAGCGCTGGCACACCCCGGCGCCGACCCATGACATGCAGCTCGACCAGCGCCTGGCGCTTATGCAGCGTGCCCTGGATGAGCTGAGCAAGGTCTGCCGCGACTGCTTCCTGCTGCGCAAGCTCGAAGGCTTGTCACACCACCAGATTGCCGAGCACCTGGGTATTTCCCGCAGCCTGGTGGAAAAGCACATCGTCAACGCCATGAAGCACTGTCGTGTGCGCATGCGCGAGTGGGAATCCTGATCGCCGGGTTGAAGGCGGATGAAAATTCCGTCAGTCGATCACTTGATTTCCACGGTTTTCCCGACTTCTATCAAAGAAGACCCTTGCCAGGCGTAGCCTAGGCAGCAGCCGTTACTGGCGCAGTATGGTCATGGAGCCTAACCATTTCCCAACTGCCCAGGTCCCACCATGGCCAACAAGACCCTGCGCATCCTCATCGCCGATGCACACCCCTGCCAGCGCCTGCAACTGGAGCGGCTGCTCAACGGCCTGGGCTACTACCGGATAGCGCCAGTGGAAAGCTTCGAGGAGCTGCAGCGCCTGGTGCTGAGTGCCTTGCAGCCTTTCCACCTGTTATTGGGCAATATCGAGCTGGCCAGCCATGTCGGGGTCGATCTGGCGCGCTTCTGTCGCGTCAGCACGCAGATCCAGCATGCCCTGCTTTATCACTCCAACCAGTTGCAAGTGCCGTTGGTGCCGCAGACCGAGCGCCAGGCCGTCAGCATGAGCTTGCCCCAGGTGCCCGACAACGAGGCACTGGAGGCATTCATGGCGATCATCGATTCGCCGCTGCAGGTCGGCAGGCTACCGCTGCCGGGCGCCATGCCGGCTGCCACGGCGCGGCCACGGCCGAAGGCCAATTTCGTCAATACCATGTTCAACCGCTAAAGCCGCAGCGGGCGGGGCAAGGGGGCAGCTATTTGCTATCCTCTTGCCCTTTGCCGATTTGCGGACCCTGCCATGACTGCCATCGATACCGCTCGCCCGCCACGGTTCAGCCGCGGCGACCACCGGACCCTGGGCCTGGCGGCGTTGGGCGGCGCGCTGGAGATCTACGATTTCATCATCTTCGTATTCTTTGCGCTGACCCTAAGCCAGTTGTTCTTCCCGCCCGAGATGCCCGAGTGGCTGCGCCTGCTGCAAAGCTTCGGAATCTTTGTCACCGGCTACCTGGCGCGGCCGCTGGGCGGCATCCTTATGGCGCACTTCGCCGACCACCTGGGACGCAAGCGGGTCTTCAGCCTGAGCATCCTGATGATGGCCCTGCCGTGCCTGTTGATCGGGGTGATGCCGACCTACGCCGACATCGGCTACGCTGCACCGCTGATCCTGCTGGCACTGCGTATTTTGCAGGGCGCGGCGGTGGGCGGCGAGGTGCCGAGTGCCTGGACCTTCGTCGCCGAGCACGCGCCAGCCGGGCGGCGCGGTTATGCCCTGGGCTTCCTGCAGGCCGGCTTGACCTTTGGCTATCTGCTGGGGGCACTGACCGCGACCTTGCTGGCGCAAGTGTTCACCCCGCAAGAAATCCTCGACTACGCCTGGCGCTACCCGTTCCTGCTCGGCGGGGTATTCGGCGTGATCGGCGTGTGGCTGCGTCGTTGGCTCAGCGAAACACCGGTGTTCCTTGCCCTGCGCGCGCGCCAGGAGCAGCCGGTGAGCTTCCCGCTGCGGCGGGTGCTGGGCGAACACCGCCGGGCGTTGATCCCGGCGGCGCTGCTGACCTGCGTGCTGACTTCCGCCGTGGTGGTGCTGGTGGTGATTACCCCGACAGTGATGCAGCAGCGCTTCGGCATGAGTGCCGGGCACACCTTTGCCCTTAGCAGCGTGGGCATCGTCTTCCTCAACATCGGCTGCGTGCTCGCCGGGCTGCTGGTCGACCGTGCAGGCGCCTGGCGCGCGCTGATGCTCTACAGCCTGTTGCTACCGATGGGCATCGGTGCGTTGTATGCCAGCCTGGTGGGGCAATGGGGCATGACCTGGCTGGCCTATGCGCTGGCGGGCCTGTCCTGCGGTGTGGTGGGCGTGGTGCCGTCAGTGATGGTCGGGTTGTTCCCGGCCGAGATCCGCGTGTCGGGCATCTCCTTCACCTATAACGTGGCCTACGCGCTTTGGGCCAGCACCACGCCGCTGGCGCTGATTGCGCTGATGCCGTGGAGCCCGTGGGTGTGTGTCGGCTTTTGTCTTGCCATGGGCACGGTGGGGTTGCTGACGGCCTTGTACTTTGGGCGTCGGGAACCATTGGCGTTCGCGGCAGAGCCGATGCCGGTAATGTGTGGTGAAAAATAGTTTTCTGTTGTTTGTTCTGGCCTCATCGCCGGCAAGCCGGCTCCCACAGGGATAGCGCATGGCTCGAGGTCGATGCGGTCGAGGTGGGAGCTGGCTTGCCGGCGATGAGGCCGGTACAGGTAAAACAAAAAGCCCCCGGCTCGTGAGAACCGGGGGCTTTTTGTTAGTGCAGGTCAGGGGCCTTACATGTTCGGGTAGTTCGGCCCGCCAGCGCCTTCAGGGGTGACCCAGGTGATGTTCTGGGCCGGGTCCTTGATGTCGCAGGTCTTGCAATGCACGCAGTTCTGCGCGTTGATCTGGAAGCGCTTGCTGCCGTCTTCCTGGGTGACAACCTCGTACACGCCTGCCGGGCAGTAGCGCTGGGCCGGCTCGTCATACAGCGGCAGGTTGCTGGCGATCGGCACGTTCGGGTCGGTCAGCTTCAGGTGGCAGGGCTGTTCCTCTTCGTGGTTGGTGCTGGAGAGGAATACCGAGCTGAGCTTGTCGAAGCTGAGCTTGCCGTCCGGTTTCGGGTAATCGATCTTCTGCGACTCCGCCGCCAGCTTCAGGCAGGCGTAGTCCGGCTTGGTGTCGTGCAGGGTGAACGGCAGCTTGCCGCCGAACCAGTTCTGGTCCACATAGTTGAATGCCGCGCCCAGCAGCGGGCCGAACTTGTGCATGGCCGGGCCGAAGTTGCGGCTGGCGAACAGCTCCTCGTACAGCCAGCTGGCCTTGAAGGCGCTGACGTAACCGTTGAGCTGGTCACCGCCTTCGCTGCCGGCGATCAGTGCATCAGCCACCGCTTCGGCGGCGAGCATGCCGGACTTCATTGCGGTGTGGCTGCCCTTGATCTTGGCGAAGTTCAGGGTGCCCAGGTCGCAGCCGATCAGCGCGCCGCCGTTGAAGACCATTTTCGGCAGCGAGTTGAAACCGCCCTTGCAGATGGCACGGGCACCGTAGCTGATGCGCTTGCCGCCTTCGAGGTATTGCGCCATCACCGGGTGGTGCTTGAGACGCTGGAACTCGTCGAACGGCGACAGGTACGGGTTGGCGTAGGACAGGTCGACGATCAGGCCGACCACCACCTGGTTGTTTTCCAGGTGATAGAGGAACGAACCACCAGTGTTGTCCTTGGCCATGACGTCCAGCGGCCAGCCAGCGGTGTGCACCACCAGGCCCTGCTCGTGCTTGGCCGGGTCGATTTCCCAGATTTCCTTCAGGCCGATGCCGTAGTGCTGGACGTCGGCTTCGCTATCCAGGTTGAAGCGCTTGATCAGCTGCTTGCCGATGTGGCCACGGCAACCTTCGGCGAACAGGGTGTACTTGCCACGCAGCTCCATGCCAGGGGTGTACATGCCGTCTTTCGGGTTGCCTTCACGGTCCACACCCATGTCGCCGGTGACAATGCCGCGCACCACTCCGTTTTCATCGAACAGCGCTTCCTGGGCGGCGAAGCCCGGGTAGACTTCCACGCCCAGGTTCTCGGCCTGCTGGGCCAGCCAGCGGCACAGGTTGCCCAGGGAGATGATGTAGTTACCCTGGTTGTGCATGGTCTTGGGCACGAACAGGTCAGGCACCTTGGTCGAACTGCCTGCATCCTTGAGTACGTAGATGTCGTCACGCTTCACTTCGGTGTTCAGCGGCGCGCCGAGCTCTTTCCAGTCGGGGAACAGCTCGTTCAGGGCGCGGGGTTCGAACACCGCGCCGGAGAGGATGTGGGCGCCGACTTCAGAGCCTTTTTCCACCACGCAGACGCTGATTTCGCTACCGGCTTCGGCGGCCTTCTGCTTCAGGCGGCAGGCGGCGGACAGGCCCGCCGGGCCGGCGCCGACGATGACCACGTCGAATTCCATGTATTCGCGTTCCACTGGTTCTCTCCTACTCATCAAGGCTCGTGCTGTTGCTTTGTCTTATTGGGTGCGCGGGGCATTCGCAGCGGTTCTACGCAACGGCGGAACTGTAGCTGGGCAAATGACGGACTACACCGTTTTGTCTTGGCCGCGCATTATATCTACACCACTTGGCGGGTCCAATACAAACGTTTGTTTGAATTTGCCGCAGGCCAGTAAAATCACAGGAACGCGGCTGGAGGGTGACCGATTTGCCGTATTGACCGGATTGGGTGTTACGGTCAAGATACGAGCGGTTTTACGTTCGCCGTAGGCTTGCAGCCGGGCGCAGGTACACCTCTAAAGACCAGGTGTGGAGCAGGGTTTTGCGGCCTTTGGCCGGTTTGTAGTGGAGTTTACACGCCACGACAGAAAATGACCCGTGAGTATTTGTCGCAAGAGTCCGGACAAGACTGTTCGGTCACTGTGAAGTTACCGCCTCCCGGTACGTTTTTAGAGGTGCCCTTGTACCCACGCGCATCGCAGGGCTCTGCCCCTGGCGACTATCTATTCACCGGAGAGTAACGAGGAATCCATGAAGGTTCTTGTAGCTGTCAAACGAGTGGTCGACTACAACGTCAAGGTTCGCGTCAAGGCGGACAACTCCGGCGTCGACCTTGCTAACGTCAAGATGTCCATGAACCCCTTCTGCGAAATCGCCGTGGAAGAAGCCGTACGCCTGAAGGAAAAGGGCGTCGCGTCCGAGATCGTCGTCGTTTCCGTCGGCCCGGCCACTGCCCAGGAGCAACTGCGTACTGCCCTGGCCCTGGGTGCCGACCGTGCCATCCTGGTCGAAGCCGCTGACGAACTGAATTCCCTGGCCGTGGCCAAGGCGCTGAAAGCCGTTGTCGACAAAGAGCAGCCGCAGCTGGTCATCCTCGGCAAGCAGGCCATCGACAGTGACAACAACCAGACCGGCCAGATGCTGGCTGCGCTGACCGGCTTCGCCCAGGGCACTTTCGCCTCCAAGGTCGAAGTGGCTGGCGACAAGCTGAACGTCACCCGTGAAATCGACGGCGGCCTGCAGACCGTTGCACTGAACCTGCCAGCCATCGTCACTACCGACCTGCGCCTGAACGAACCGCGCTACGCGTCGCTGCCGAACATCATGAAGGCCAAGAAGAAGCCGCTGGAGACTGTTACTCCAGACGCGCTGGGCGTTTCCCTCGCCTCCACCAACAAGACCCTGAAGGTTGAAGCCCCGGCTGCCCGCAGCGCTGGCATCAAGGTCAAATCGGTGGCCGAACTGGTCGAGAAGCTGAAGAACGAAGCGAAGGTAATCTAAATGACTATCCTGGTTGTCGCTGAATACGAGAACGGTGCCGTAGCCCCGGCCACCCTGAACACTGTTGCTGCTGCCGCCAAGATCGGTGGTGATGTGCACGTGCTGGTCGCTGGCCAGAACGTGGGCGGCGTTGCCGAGTCCGCAGCCAAGATCGCTGGCGTGGCCAAGGTGCTGGTTGCCGATAACGCTGCCTACGCCCACGTCCTGCCAGAAAACGTTGCGCCGCTGATCGTCGAGCTGGCCAAGGGTTACAGCCACGTGCTGGCGCCGGCCACCACCAACGGCAAGAACATCCTGCCGCGCGTTGCCGCGCTGCTGGACGTGGACCAGATCTCCGAGATCATCTCGGTCGAGTCCGCCGACACCTTCAAGCGCCCGATCTATGCTGGTAACGCCATTGCCACCGTGCAATCGAGCGCTGCCATCAAGGTCATCACCGTGCGTACCACCGGCTTCGACGCCGTGGCCGCCGAAGGTGGTTCGGCTGCCATCGAAGCCGTTGGCGCTGCGCACAACGCCGGCATCTCGGCCTTCGTTGGCGAAGAGCTGGCCAAGTCCGACCGCCCAGAGCTGACCGCTGCCAAGATCGTCGTTTCCGGCGGCCGTGGCATGGGCAACGGTGACAACTTCAAGCACCTGTACAGCCTGGCCGACAAGCTCGGCGCTGCCGTCGGTGCTTCGCGCGCCGCGGTCGACGCCGGCTTCGTGCCGAACGACATGCAGGTCGGTCAGACCGGCAAGATCGTCGCGCCGCAGCTGTACATCGCCGTCGGTATCTCCGGCGCGATCCAGCACCTGGCCGGCATGAAGGACTCCAAGGTGATCGTGGCGATCAACAAGGACGAAGAAGCGCCGATCTTCCAGGTAGCCGACTACGGCCTGGTCGCTGACCTGTTCGAAGCGGTTCCGGAGCTGGAAAAGCTGGTCTGATCCGCCTGCTTCACTTATAAAGAACCCGGCCCTTGTACAGGGGCCGGGTTTTTTTTGGTCTGTACAAGGAGTGAGCAATGGTGCTGCGTAAAGCAGGCGGGGTGCTGGCATGCCTGGCGGTGCTGGTTTCGCCGCTGGCCATGGCGGCGGGCAAGTGTGAACGCCTGGTGGCAACCGGCAGCCCTGATTCACCGCCCTATTCATGGCAGGACCCCAACGACCCGAAACACCTGATCGGCGCCAACGTCGACCTGCTGCGCCAGGTGGCTGGCGAGCTGGGTGTGAAAGTGGAGGTGCTGAGCGCCGGCCGTCGTGACCAGGCGCTGGAAGAAGTACGTAGCGGGCGGATAGACCTGCTGCTCGACACCCCCATGCAGGTGGAGCAACTGACCGCGCTGGACTACATCCATCCACCCCTGCAGCTCAACGAATACCTGGTGTGGACGCGCCACGACGCCACACTGACCTTCGAGGGCCCGGCTGACCTGGCCCAGTACCAAGGCAGTTTGTCCGAGCGCGCGCGGCTGACCCCGGCCTTTACCGCTTTCGCCAAGGCCCAGCTGAAGCTGGTGCCGGCACAGAACCTGACCCAGGCATTCCAGAAGCTGGTGCTCGGCCAGGTGGATTATGTGCTCGCTGGCCGCTATTCGGGCATCGCCATGGCCCAGAGCCTGGGCATGAGCAATGACCTGATCACCCGCGGCCTGCCGGTGGATCGGCCGGGCCTGTACCTGGCGCTGTCGCACAATTCGGCCTGCAATGACAGCTGGCTGCGTGGGCAATTGGCGAAAAAACTGACAGAATTGCCGATCTCCGGAGCATCCGAGGCCGTGCTGCAACGTAATGTCGAGCGCTGGAAAGCGCAGCTGCAGGTGCCGTCGGACGCCCCCAAACACTAGGAAGATTGCGTGAGAACCCAACCACTAATCCTTGCCCTGGCCGTGCTCGGCCTGGCTGGCTGCGCCAACGATCCGGCCCCTAACGAGCAGATGCGCATCTCCGAACAGGCACTGGAGCAGGCCAGGGCCGTCGGTGCCACCGAGCAGGTCGATGCGCTCAAGCTGGCTGAAGACAAGCTGGCCCGGGCCAAGACCAACATGCTCACCGAAGACTACCGCGATGCGCGCATGCGTGCCGAGCAGGCCGAGCTGGATGCGCGCCTGGCCGAGGCCCAGGTACTGAACCAGAAGAGCGAAGAGCAACTGCAACTGCTGCAGTCGCGGGTCCAGCGCCTGCGCAAACAGTTGGAGGTGCAGCCATGATCCGTCGCATGCCATTGGCCGCGCTGGCAGTGCTGGCGCTGGCGGCAGGTTTGCAAGGTTGCGCCAGCCAGCGCAGCAGCGCAGCGCTGGATGATGCCACTGCAGCTTTCCAGAAGGTCAAGGATGATTCCAATGTGCTGCGCAGCGCGCCGCGCGACGTGATTCGCGCAGGCGAGTCGCTGGCCCGTGCCGAGCGCCTGTCCAGCTACATCGGCACCGGTGCCGACGTGCGCCATTACGCCTACCTGAGCCAGCGCTACAGCGAAATTGCCAGCGAGCATGCCAAGCTGGCGTTGAACCAGGAGCGCCAGGCCAAGCTCGACCTGGAGCGCCAGCGCCTGCAGCTGGCCCTGCGCGAGGCCAAGCTGGCCAGTGTTCAGCAGCAGGGCAAGTGGGTCGAATCGCAGATCGCCGCGCTGGCCTCGGAGCAGGCCGACCGTGGTCTGGTGATGACCCTGGGGGACGTGCTGTTCGACACCGGCCGCGCCGACCTGAAGAACTCAGCCAGCCGTACCGTGCTCAAGCTGGTGCAGTTCCTCCAGCTCAACCCGCGCCGGGTGGTTCGGATCGAGGGCTATACCGACAGCACCGGCCCGGCCGAGGACAACCTGAAGCTGTCCCGTGACCGGGCGCAAGCCGTGGCCGACATGCTGGTAGACCTGGGTATCGACGAGAAGCGCCTGCAGGTCGAGGGGTATGGCGACCAGTACCCGATCGAGGCCAATGCCTCGGAGCGCGGCAGGGCGCAGAACCGCCGGGTGGAGATCGTGTTCTCCGATGACAAGGGCAAGCTGGCGCCAGCACGCTGAATCATGTGAAAGGGGCCGCTTTGCGGCCCATTGCAGGCAAGCCAGCTCCCACAGGTGATGAACAGGGCTTGAGGTCAATGCATCAAGGTGGGAGCTGGCTTGCCGGCGATGGGCTGCGAAGCAGCCCCGCTTTTCGTCGGGCTACCCGGGCTTGATCGTTTCCATGGCTGTCACGCAACTGTATTGTTGACTATCCTGCGATCTGTCCCAGTACACTTTGCAACTGTTACGGTATCCTCTACCGTCAGACACAAGAACAACGAGCCCGTCCGCGCGTCGAGAGCCAGCCATGACCAACCTGCTGTTGTACCAGCGTATCGCCCAGCAACTGGCCGATGACATCCGTCGTGGTGTCTACCAGCCAGGCGAGCGGGTGCCCTCCGTGCGCAAGATGAGCGCCCAGCTCAATGTCAGCCATGCCACGGTGCTGCAGGCCTATGCCAATCTCGAGGACCAGGGGCTGATTCGTGCGCGGCCGCAGTCCGGCTACTACGTGCACCAGACCCCGGCCCTGACCGCGCAGACCCCGGACATCGCCCGCGTGGAGCGCCCCGGCCTGGTCACCCGCGCCAGTATCATCCAGCAGGTACTGACCGAGGCTCGCCGTGATGGCGTGTTCCCGTTCGGCGCCGCTGTGCCGCATGTCGACTACCTGCCGGTCCGTGCATTGCACCAGCAGATTGCCAAGGTGACGCGCTTCCACAGCCCGCGTGCCTTCAGCTACATGTTCAGCCCCGGCTTCGAGCCGCTGCGCCGGCAGATCGCCATTCGCATGCGTGATGCCGGCGTCCTGGTCGACCCGCGTGAAGTGATCGTGACCCATGGCTGTGTCGATGCGCTGCAGATGTCGCTGCGCGTGCTGACTCGTCCAGGCGACCTGATCGCGGCCGAATCGCCCACCTATTACGGTCTGCTGCAACTGGCCGACCTGCTGGGCCTGAAGGTGATCGAGATCCCCAGCGACCCGTCCACCGGCATCAGCCTCGAGGCGCTGCAACTGGCGGCCAACCAGTGGTCGATCAAGGCCCTGGTCCTGACCGCGCGCCTCAGCAATCCGCTGGGTGGCACTGTGCCGGAAGAGCGGCAGAAACAGTTGCTGCGCCTGGCGTCGGACTTCGATATCCAGATCGTCGAGGATGACATCTATGGCGAGCTGATGTTCGAGCAGGGCAAGACCAAGGCGCTCAAGGCATTCGACCGGCTGGACAGGGTGATCTATTGCTCGAGTTTTTCCAAGACCCTGTCCCCCGGCGTGCGCGTTGGCTGGATGATCGCCGGGCGCTATCAGGACGAGATCCAGCGCCTGCAAACCTTCACCACCCACTCGGCCTGCAGCGTGACGCAGATGGGTGTGGCGGCCTACCTGGAGAATGGCGGCTACGACCGGCACCTGCGTTACATCCGCCAGGAGTACCGCAAGAACCTCAGTGCCTACCAGCTGGCGGTGCAGCAACACTTCCCCGAGGGTACCCAGATGACCCGGCCGACGGGCGGTTTCATCCTTTGGGTGAGCCTGCCGGGGCGGGTCAACACCCAGGAGCTGCATGTGCGTGCGCTGGAGCAGGGCATCAGTATTGCGCCGGGGCTGATCTTCAGTAACACCGAGCAATTCAACCACTGCATCCGCCTTAATTGCGGTATACCGTGGAACAAGGAAGCCGAGCGCGCGGTGATCACCCTCGGTTTGCTGGCCCAGCAATTGTGCCGGGAGCCAGCGGCAGCATTTTTATAGGCTTGCCACGCGCCTGTGGAACAGGGAGCATACGCACTTTTCCTGCCAGTCTGTCCATTTGCCATGAATGCTCTGCGCCGTTTTGCCCTGATCTTGTGCCTTGTACCGCTCTGCAGCCTGGCTGGTGTTGCCCAGGCTGCGCAGCCGGCAGGCCAGGCGCAGGCGGCCAAGCCAGTGCAGAAAGCCAAGCCGGTGCAGAAGGCCGGAGCCAGGCCAGCGCACAAGCAACCAGCAAAAAAAGCCGGTAACAGCAAGGCCAGGCCGGCGCGCAAGCAGGTGAGCAAGGAGGTTGCCAAGCCGCTACCCAAGGCAAAGCTCGACCTCAGCCTGCCGGCCGAGATGGTCGATAACCTTGAGCCAAATGTGGGCAGCCTGTCGCCGATACAGCGTCGCAAACCTCTACTGCCCCCCATGTTCACTGAAAAGCCGGAGACCAGCGACAGCCCGTTCCAGCTCAATGGCCGGTTGATCAGCAATGAAATGCAGCTGCAGCTACGCAATGACAGCCGTCGGGAAGTGGAAGGGGCGGCCATCGATTTCGAGTACCGCCAGTAGCTGGCGAACTGACTGCCGGGTCACAGCAGATTTCATCGTGCCAGCAATTTCAAACGCCTGTTTGAGCGGTTACTATCCAGGGACGTTCGTCCCGTTTTGTTTCAGGGAGTCCTTATTTTGGTGAATAGCCATGAACTGTCGTGAGGGCTGTGGTGCCTGCTGCATCGCCCCGTCCATCACCTCCGCGATGCCGCGCATGCCCAATGGCAAGCCGGCTGGCGAGCGCTGCCTGCACCTGACTGTCGACAACCTCTGCGACTTGTTCGGCAAGCCCGAACGGCCTGCGGTGTGTGGTGGTTTCAAGGCGGATGTCGAGGTGTGTGGCAGTGATCGTGATGAGGCCATAAGGATTCTCGGCTGGTGGGAACAGATAACGGCGGCGTGACAGGCTGGATCTTCGAAAACAAGGATAAACATGATGAGATCGTTCAAGCGTATTGCTCTGCTGTGTGGCATGGGTGTTCTGCTGTCGCCTGCGGCCTGGGCCGAAAACTGGCAGGTGGCCAAGGACGAGGAGGGGATCAAGGTTTCCCTTAGCGAAGTGGCCGGTTCCAAGTACAAGGCCTATCAAGGTGTCACGGTGATCAAGGCGCCGCTGGCCAAAGTGCAGGCGTTGCAGGAGGACGTGGGCGGGGCTTGTGCATGGATTCACGAGTGCAAGTCGCAGAAGCTGCTCAAGCACGAAGGTGACCAAAGCTGGACCTACACCCAGTTCAATACGCCATGGCCGGTGACGCCGCGGGACTCGGTGTTGCATGTGACTACTGTGAAGAAGGCTGATGGCAGCCTGGTGCGCAACCTGAAGGAAGAGCCGACCTATATCCCGGAAGAGAAGGGCTTTGTGCGGGTGGCGAAGGTCGAAGGCTTCTGGAAGCTGGTGCCAAAGGGCGACAGCACGGAAGTGACCTATCAGGTGCACACCGAGCCGGGTGGCAGCGTGCCGGCGATGGTGGCCAACAAGTTCGTGGTGGACGCGCCGTTCAATACTCTGAAAGCGCTGCGTGAGCGGGCGGAGAAGAACTAAGGCTTTGTGTCGCTCGTGCTGGACTCTTCGCGGGTTTGCCTGCGAAGAGGCCAGCACAGGATGAATAAAAAAAGGCTGCCCGAGGGCAGCCTTTTTGCGTTCGGCTAGGGAAGCTTACTTGCGGTCCTGCAGCGCAACGATGTCGCGCTTCTGCTCGCCGGTGTACAGCTGGCGCGGGCGGCCGATCTTGTACGGGCTGGAGAGCATTTCTTTCCAGTGCGAGATCCAGCCCACGGTACGTGCCAGGGCGAAGATCACGGTGAACATGCTGGTCGGAATGCCGATTGCCTTGAGGATGATCCCCGAGTAGAAGTCGACGTTCGGGTACAGCGAGCGCTCGATGAAGTACGGATCGGTCAGGGCGATCTCTTCCAGGCGCATGGCCAGTTCCAGCTGCGGGTCGTTCTTGATGCCCAGCTCGCGCAGGACTTCGTCGCAGGTCTGCTTCATCACGGTGGCGCGCGGGTCGCGGTTTTTGTACACGCGGTGACCGAAGCCCATGAGCTTGAACGGGTCGTTCTTGTCCTTGGCCTTGGCGATGAACTTGTCGATGTTCGAGACATCGCCGATTTCATCGAGCATGGTCAGTACCGCTTCGTTCGCACCGCCATGGGCCGGGCCCCAAAGTGCGGCGATACCGGCGGCGATACAGGCGAACGGGTTGGCGCCCGACGAACCGGCCAGACGAACGGTGGAAGTGGAGGCGTTCTGCTCGTGGTCGGCGTGGAGGATGAAGATCCGGTCCATCGCCTTGGCCAGCACCGGGCTGATCGGTTTGATCTCGCACGGGGTGTTGAACATCATGTGCAGGAAGTTTTCCGCGTACGACAGGTCGTTGCGCGGGTACATCATCGGCTGGCCCATGGAGTACTTGTAAACCATCGCGGCCAGGGTCGGCATCTTGGCGACCAGGCGCACCGCGGAAATTTCGCGGTGTTGCGGGTTATTGATGTCCAGGGAGTCGTGATAGAACGCCGACAGGGCGCCGACCACGCCGCACATCACCGCCATCGGGTGGGCGTCGCGGCGGAAGCCGTTGAAGAAGGACTTCAGCTGCTCGTGAACCATGGTGTGGTTCTTCACGGTGCTGACGAACTGAGCCTTCTGCTCGGCATTCGGCAGTTCTCCGTTGAGCAGCAGGTAGCAGGTTTCGAGGTAGTCGGACTTTTCGGCGAGCTGCTCGATCGGGTAGCCGCGGTGCAGCAGGATACCTTTGTCGCCGTCAATGTAGGTGATCTTCGACTCGCACGAGGCAGTCGCCATGAAACCAGGGTCGAAGGTGAAGTGACCAGTGGCCCCCAACCCGCGGACGTCGATTACATCAGGACCAACGGTGCCGGTTAAAATGGGCAGCTCGACGGGGGCAGCGCCCTCGATGACCAACTGCGCTTTTTTGTCAGCCATGTGGCCTCCTATTAATGCTTGAAATCATCAGACAGACCCCCCACGCAGGGCCCGCACCACTATAGAGGGATAAATTCAGATGTCAATTTGCCTAAAGGCTTGTTGAAACAGGCATTGAGGCCTGATTTTTCGCGAAATTCTCGCCCATTTACGCCTTTTGTGCGCTAAAGGCAATGCGCTATTTGGGCTACCCCGTCACGTTGTCATAAGCAGCCTAACTGTCTATACTCGCAACCCGACCGCCAGGGGCTTGCAAGCCCGAACTGCTGGGGGTCGCCGTTCCCTGGGTGGTGGGTACCTGACCAGTACACTTACCAACAACTTTGCCCTGATTCGCTAGGGGCTCTTCAGTGTGAAAAAAGCCGTGAAAAGCCAACGACCTGTAAACCTAGACCTAAGGACCATCAAGCTCCCCGTCACTGCGTACACGTCCATCCTGCATCGTATCTCCGGCGTCATCCTGTTCCTCGGCCTTGCCATCATGCTTTATGCACTGGGCAAGTCGCTGGGTTCCGAGGAAGGCTTTGGTGAGGTGAAGGCGTGTCTGACCAGCCCGCTGGCCAAATTCGTGACCTGGGGCCTGCTGTCCGCCCTGCTTTATCACCTCGTGGCAGGTGTTCGTCACCTGATCATGGACATGGGCATCGGTGAGACGCTGGAAGGCGGCAAGCTGGGCTCGAAAATCGTGATCGTCATCTCCGTGGTGCTGATCGTTCTGGTGGGAGTTTGGGTATGGTAACCAATGTCACGAACCTGTCGCGTTCGGGCCTCTATGACTGGATGGCGCAGCGCGTTTCTGCGGTCGTTCTCGCGGCTTACTTCCTCTTCCTGATCGGCTACGTGGTCGCCCACCCAGGCATCGACTACACCCAGTGGCATGGTCTGTTCTCCAACAACGCGATGCGGATCTTCAGTCTGCTGGCCCTCGTTGCCCTGGGCGCTCACGCCTGGGTCGGCATGTGGACCATTGCGACCGACTACCTGACGCCTATGTCGTTCGGCAAGTCGGCTACTGCGATTCGTTTCCTGTTCCAGGCGGTATGCGGCGTTGCGATGTTCGCTTACTTCGTCTGGGGTGTGCAGATTCTCTGGGGTATCTGATCCATGGCTAGCATTCCAACCATTTCCTTCGACGCCATCATCATCGGTGGCGGCGGCGCCGGCATGCGCGCTGCGCTGCAGCTGGCTCAAGGCGGCCACAAGACTGCCGTAGTCACCAAGGTCTTCCCGACCCGTTCGCACACTGTATCCGCCCAGGGCGGCATCACCTGCGCCATCGCTTCGGCCGACCCGAACGACGACTGGCGCTGGCACATGTACGATACCGTCAAGGGCTCCGACTACATCGGTGACCAGGACGCTATCGAATACATGTGTCAGGAAGGCCCGGCTGCGGTCTTCGAGCTGGACCACATGGGCCTGCCGTTCTCGCGTACCGAAACCGGTCGCATCTACCAGCGTCCGTTCGGTGGCCAGTCCAAGGACTTCGGCAAGGGTGGCCAGGCTGCCCGTACCTGCGCCGCTTCCGACCGTACCGGTCACGCGCTGCTGCACACCCTGTACCAGGGCAACCTGAAAGCCGGCACCACCTTCCTCAACGAGTACTACGCAGTTGACCTGGTGAAGAACCAGGACGGCGCATTCGTTGGCGTGATCGCGATCTGCATCGAAACCGGCGAGACCCTGTACATCAAGTCCAAGGCCACCGTGCTGGCAACTGGCGGTGCCGGCCGTATCTACGCCTCCACCACCAACGCACTGATCAACACCGGTGACGGCGTGGGCATGGCCCTGCGTGCCGGCGTGCCGGTGCAGGACATCGAAATGTGGCAGTTCCACCCGACCGGCATCGCCGGCGCCGGTGTACTGGTTACCGAAGGTTGCCGCGGTGAGGGTGGCTACCTGATCAACGCCCACGGCGAGCGCTTCATGGAGCGTTACGCGCCGAACGCGAAAGACCTGGCCGGCCGCGACGTGGTCGCCCGTTCCATGGTCAAGGAAATCATCGCCGGCAACGGCGTGGGCCCGAACAAGGACCACGTACTGCTGAAGCTGGACCACCTGGGCGAGGAAGTGCTGCACAGCCGCCTGCCAGGTATCTGCGAGCTGTCCAAGACCTTCGCCCACGTCGACCCTGTGGTCGCGCCGGTACCGGTCATCCCGACCTGCCACTACATGATGGGCGGCGTTGCCACCAACATTCATGGCCAGGCCATTACCATGGACGCCGAAGGCAACGATCACATCATCCCGGGCCTGTTCGCCGTAGGTGAAGTGGCGTGCGTATCTGTTCACGGTGCCAACCGCCTGGGCGGCAACTCGCTGCTCGACCTGGTGGTGTTCGGCCGTGCTGCCGGCCTGCACCTGGAGAAGGCGCTGACCGAAGGCGTGGAATACCGCGACGCCAGCGACACCGACGTCGATGTTGCCCTGAACCGCCTGAACAAGCTGAACGAGCGCACCACCGGTGAAGACGTTGCCAGCCTGAAGCGCGAGCTGCAGAGCTGCATGCAGAACTACTTCGGTGTATTCCGTACTGGCGAATACATGCAGAAGGGTATCGAGCAGCTGGCCGGTCTGCGTGACCGTATCGCCAACGTCAAGATCAACGACAAGTCCCAGGCCTTCAACACCGCGCGTATCGAAGCGCTGGAGCTGCAGAACCTGCTGGAAGTCGCCGAAGCTACCGCCATCGCGGCAGAAGCCCGTAAAGAGTCCCGCGGCGCTCACGCCCGTGAAGATTACGAAGACCGTGACGACGAAAACTGGCTGTGCCACACCCTGTACTACCCGGGTGAGAAGCGCGTCGCCAAGCGTGGCGTCAACTTTGCGCCGAAGACTGTTCCAGCCTTCGAACCAAAAGTCCGGACTTACTAAGGGTAGCCGCTATGTTGCAAGTCGAAGTTTATCGTTACAACCCGGACACCGATTCGGCGCCGAAAATGCAGACCTTCCAGGTCGATACCGGCGGCAAGGATCTGATGGTTCTGGACGTGCTGGCACTGATCAAGGAACAGGACGAAGGTTTCTCCTATCGTCGCTCGTGCCGTGAAGGCGTTTGCGGTTCCGATGGCATGAACATCAACGGCAAGAACGGCCTGGCCTGCATCACCCCGTTGTCGGCGGTGGTGAAGGGCAACAAGCTGATTCTGCGTCCGCTGCCGGGCCTGCCGGTCATTCGTGACCTGGTCGTCGACATGAGCATCTTCTACAAGCAGTACGAGAAGGTGAAGCCGTTCCTGCAGAACGACACCCCGGCACCGGCCATCGAGCGCCTGCAGTCGCCGGAAGACCGCGACAAGCTGGACGGCCTGTACGAGTGCATCCTGTGCGCTTGCTGCTCGACCTCCTGCCCGTCGTTCTGGTGGAACCCGGACAAGTTCCTGGGCCCCGCCGCACTGCTGCAGGCCTATCGCTTCCTGGCCGACAGCCGTGACACCAAGACCCAGGAGCGCCTGGCGTCCCTGGATGACCCGTTCAGCGTATTCCGCTGCCGCGGGATCATGAACTGCGTCAACGTTTGCCCGAAAGGTCTGAACCCGACCAAGGCAATCGGCCACGTACGTAACATGCTGCTGCAAAGCGGCACCTGATACAAAGAGTTGTACCTGCAGTAAGCCGAGGTGCGGGTGGTGAGCCCGCACTGAGGTAAAACCCGAACAAGGGCCCACAAAGCCTGCGTTCATTACCTATGAAGATATGAGACCAGCAGGGGCTTCCGGGCTGGTACCCGGAAAATCAGCAGGATCCAAGTGGCGTGGTTCAGTCGCTGTATTCGGACTTTTCCAGGTTTGCTGTGGCTCTCGCCGATCAGTCCCCTAACCGAGGGTGACCAAGCATGCAAGAAAGCGTGATGCAGCGCATGTGGGAAAGCGCCCACCTTTCAGGTGGTAACGCTGCATATGTGGAAGAGCTTTATGAGCTCTACCTGCACGACCCTAACGCTGTGCCAGAAGAGTGGCGCACCTACTTCCAGAAGTTGCCCGCCGACGGCAGCACCGCTACCGATGTATCGCACTCGACAATCCGCGACCATTTCGTACTGCTGGCAAAGAACCAGCGCCGCGCCCAACCGGTATCCGCCGGGAGCGTGAGCAGTGAACACGAGAAGAAGCAGGTTGAAGTTCTGCGACTGATCCAGGCCTATCGCATGCGCGGCCATCAGGCTGCCAAGCTCGACCCGTTGGGGTTGTGGCAGCGTCCTGCGCCCGTAGACCTGTCGATCAATCACTACGGCTTGACCAATGCCGATCTTGATACGACCTTCCGTGCCGGCGACCTGTTCATCGGCAAAGAGGAGGCGAGCCTACGCGAGATCTTCGAGGCGCTCCAGAAGACATATTGTCGCACCATTGGCGCCGAGTTCACCCATATCGTCGATTCCGAGCAGCGCAGCTGGTTCCAGCAGCGTCTGGAAAGCGTGCGCGGCCGTCCGGAGTTTTCCGCTGACGTGCAGGCCCACCTGCTCGAGCGCGTGACCGCCGGTGAAGGCCTTGAGAAATATCTGGGCACCAAGTACCCGGGCACCAAGCGTTTCGGCCTCGAGGGCGGCGAAAGCCTGATCCCGATGCTGGACGAGATGATCCAGCGCTCCGGTTCCTACGGCACCAAGGAAGTCGTGATCGGCATGGCCCACCGTGGCCGCCTGAACGTTCTGGTCAACACCTTCGGCAAGAACCCGCGCGAGCTGTTCGACGAGTTCGAAGGCAAGAAGATGAACGAGCTGGGCTCCGGTGACGTCAAGTACCACCAGGGCTTCTCCTCGAACGTGATGACCCCGGGTGGCGAAGTGCACCTGGCCATGGCGTTCAACCCGTCCCACCTGGAAATCGTCTCGCCAGTGGTCGAGGGTTCGGTGCGCGCCCGTCAGGACCGCCGCAACGACACCGTTGGCGACAAGGTACTGCCGATCTCGATCCACGGCGACGCAGCATTCGCCGGCCAGGGCGTGGTCATGGAAACCTTCCAGATGTCGCAGACCCGCGGTTTCAAGACCGGTGGCACCGTGCACATCGTGATCAACAACCAGGTTGGTTTCACCATCAGCAACCCGCTGGACGCGCGCTCCACCGAGTACGCCACCGACGTTGCCAAGATGATCCAGGCACCGATCCTGCACGTGAACGGCGACGACCCGGAAGCCGTGCTGTTCGTGACCCAGCTGGCCATCGACTACCGCATGCAGTTCAAGCGTGACGTGGTCATCGACCTGGTCTGCTACCGCCGCCGCGGCCACAACGAGGCCGACGAGCCGAACGGCACCCAGCCTTTGATGTACCAGCAGATCAGCAAGCAGCGCACCACGCGTGAACTTTACGCTGAGGCACTGATCCAGGCCGGCCGCATCGATGCCGAGCGCGCCCAGGCCAAGATCGACGAGTACCGCAACGCGCTGGACAACGGCCTGCACGTGGTGAAGAGCCTGGTCAAGGAGCCGAACCGCGAGCTGTTCGTCGACTGGCGTCCGTACCTGGGCCATGCCTGGACCGCGCGTCACGACACCCGCTTCGACCTCAAGACCCTGCAGGAACTGTCGGCCAAGCTGCTGGAGATCCCGGAAGGTTTCGTCGTCCAGCGCCAGGTCGCCAAGATCTACGAAGACCGCCAGAAGATGCAGGCCGGTGGCTTGCCGATCAACTGGGGTTATGCAGAGACCATGGCCTACGCCACCCTGCAGTTCGAAGGTCACCCGATCCGCATGACCGGCCAGGACATCGGCCGTGGCACCTTCTCGCACCGTCACGCGGTGCTGCACAACCAGAAGGACGCCAGCACCTACGTACCGCTGAAGAACCTGTTCCCGGGCCAGCCTCAGTTCGAACTGTACGACTCCTTCCTGTCGGAAGAAGCGGTACTGGCCTTCGAATACGGCTACTCGACCACCACGCCGAACGCGCTGGTGATCTGGGAAGCCCAGTTCGGTGACTTCGCCAACGGTGCGCAAGTGGTGATCGACCAGTTCATCACCAGCGGCGAGCACAAGTGGGGCCGTCTGTGCGGCCTGACCATGCTGCTGCCACACGGTTATGAAGGGCAGGGCCCGGAGCACTCCTCCGCGCGCCTGGAGCGTTACCTGCAGCTGTGCGCCGAGCACAACATCCAGGTCTGCGTACCGACCACCCCGGCCCAGATCTACCACCTGCTGCGTCGCCAGGTCATCCGTCCGCTGCGCAAGCCGCTGATCGTGCTGACGCCGAAGTCGCTGCTGCGCCACAAGCTGGCCATCTCGACCTTGGAAGACCTGGCAGAAGGCTCGTTCCAGACCGTTATCCCGGAAATCGACAACCTCGATCCGGCCAAGGTCGAACGCCTGGTCCTGTGCGGCGGCAAGGTTTACTACGACCTGCTGGAAAAACGCCGTGCCGAAGGCCGCGAAGACATCGCCATCGTGCGTATCGAGCAGCTGTATCCGTTCCCTGAGGACGACCTGGTCGAAATCCTGGCGCCTTACACCAACCTCAAGCATGCGGTCTGGTGTCAGGAAGAGCCGATGAACCAGGGCGCCTGGTACAGCAGCCAGCACCACATGCGCCGTATCCTGGGCCGCCACAACAAGGCACTGGTCCTGGAATACGCCGGCCGCGACGCTTCCGCCGCGCCAGCCTGTGGTTACGCATCGAAGCACGCCGAACAGCAGGAAAAACTGCTGCAAGACGCCTTCACTGTTTAATGCCTTCGCGCACCTGAAACCGAATTTAAGGAAACACAGATAATGGCTATCGAGATCAAAGCCCCAACCTTCCCGGAATCGGTTGCCGATGGCACCGTTGCCACCTGGCACAAGCAGCCGGGCGATGCCGTCAAGCGTGACGAGCTGATCGTCGACATCGAGACCGACAAGGTCGTCCTGGAAGTACTGGCCACCGCCGACGGCGTGCTGGGCGCAATCGTCAAGGGCGAGGGCGACACCGTCCTGTCCGACGAAGTACTGGGTTCGATCGTTGAAGGCGGTGCTGCCGCCGCTGCACCAGCTGCCGCCCCGGCCGCTGCTGCCCCGGCTGCCGCTGCTGCCGACGCTGGCGAAGAAGACCCGGTTGCCGCCCCGGCCGCGCGCAAGCTGGCTGAAGAGAACGGCATCGACCTGGCTGCCGTTGCCGGCACCGGCAAAGGTGGTCGCATCACCAAGGAAGACGTCGTCGCTGCCGTCGCCAACAAGAAGTCGGCGCCTGCTGCAGCTGCCAAGCCTGCCGCCGCTGCCGCTGCTGCCCCGGTTGTCGTTGCCGCTGGCGACCGCACCGAGAAGCGCGTGCCAATGACCCGCCTGCGCGCCAAGATCGCCGAGCGTCTGGTCGAAGCCCAGTCGAGCATGGCCATGCTGACCACCTTCAACGAAGTCGACATGACCGAAGTCATGGCCCTGCGTTCGAAGTACAAGGACCTGTTCGAGAAGACCCACAACGGCGTGCGCCTGGGCTTCATGTCGTTCTTCGTCAAGGCTGCCACCGAAGCCCTGAAGCGCTTCCCGGCTGTCAACGCCTCGATCGATGGCAACGACATCGTCTACCACGGCTACGCCGACGTCGGCGTTGCCGTGTCCAGCGACCGTGGCCTGGTGGTACCGGTACTGCGTAACGCCGAGTCGATGAGCCTGGCGGAAATCGAGAACGGCATCGCCACCTTCGGCAAGAAGGCTCGTGATGGCAAGCTGGCCATCGAAGAGATGACTGGCGGCACCTTCACCATCACCAACGGTGGTACCTTCGGTTCGATGATGTCGACCCCGATCGTCAACCCGCCGCAGGCCGCCATTCTCGGCATGCACAACATCATCCAGCGCCCGATGGCCATCAATGGTCAGGTTGTGATTCGCCCGATGATGTACCTGGCGCTGTCGTACGATCACCGCCTGATCGACGGCAAGGAAGCGGTAACCTTCCTGGTCACCATCAAGAACCTGCTGGAAGATCCGTCTCGCCTGCTGCTGGACATCTAACCCTCTGGCTGCGTACCGTGCCGGCCCTGGCTTCGCAGGAAGCCATGCCGCGCGGTCCGCGGCTTGTAGCTTGTAGCTGATAAGGAATCTTTTATGACCCAGAAATTCGACGTAGTGGTGATTGGTGCAGGTCCTGGCGGCTATGTTGCTGCCATCAAGGCCGCACAACTTGGTCTGAAGACTGCCTGTATCGAGAAGTACACCGACGCCGAGGGCAAGCTGGCCCTGGGCGGCACCTGCCTGAACGTAGGTTGCATTCCTTCCAAGGCGCTGCTGGACAGCTCCTGGAAGTACAAGGAAGCCAAAGAGAGCTTCAACGTCCACGGTATCTCCACTGGCGAAGTGAAGATGGACGTCGCCGCGATGGTTGGCCGCAAGGCTGGCATCGTCAAGAACCTGACCGGTGGCGTTGCCACCCTGTTCAAGGCCAATGGCGTTACTTCCATCCAGGGCCACGGCAAGCTGCTGGCCGGCAAGAAAGTCGAAGTCACCAAGGCTGACGGCACCACCGAAGTCATCGAAGCCGAGAACGTGATCCTGGCTTCCGGCTCGCGCCCGATCGACATTCCACCGGCTCCGGTCGACCAGAACGTCATCGTCGACTCCACCGGCGCCCTGGAATTCCAGGCCGTGCCGAAGCGCCTGGGCGTTATCGGAGCTGGCGTGATCGGCCTGGAACTGGGCTCGGTATGGGCTCGCCTGGGTGCTGAAGTCACCGTTCTGGAAGCCTTGGACACCTTCCTGATGGCTGCCGACACCGCCGTGTCGAAAGAAGCCCAGAAGACCCTGACCAAGCAAGGCCTGGACATCAAGCTGGGTGCGCGCGTCACCGGCTCGAAAGTCAACGGCAACGAAGTCGAAGTGACCTACACCGACGCCAACGGCGAGCAGAAGATCACCTTCGACAAGCTGATCGTCGCGGTTGGCCGTCGCCCGGTGACCACCGACCTGCTGGCTGCCGACAGCGGTGTGACCATCGATGAGCGTGGCTACATCTTCGTCGACGACTACTGCGCTACCAGCGTGCCTGGCGTGTACGCCATCGGTGACGTGGTGCGCGGCATGATGCTGGCCCACAAGGCCTCGGAAGAGGGCATCATGGTGGTCGAGCGCATCAAGGGCCACAAGGCCCAGATGAACTACGACCTAATTCCGTCGGTCATCTACACCCACCCGGAAATCGCGTGGGTCGGCAAGACCGAACAGGCCTTGAAGGCCGAGGGCGTTGAGGTTAACGTGGGCACCTTCCCGTTCGCGGCCAGCGGCCGTGCGATGGCTGCCAACGACACCGGTGGTTTCGTCAAGGTCATCGCCGATGCCAAGACCGACCGCGTCCTGGGTGTGCACGTGATTGGCCCATCGGCTGCCGAACTGGTGCAGCAGGGCGCAATCGCAATGGAATTCGGCACCAGTGCCGAGGATCTGGGCATGATGGTCTTCAGCCATCCGACCCTGTCCGAAGCGTTGCATGAAGCAGCGCTGGCAGTGAATGGCGGCGCCATTCACGTGGCCAACCGTAAGAAGCGTTAATTATAAGAAACCACGGCGGGCTGCCCGTCGTGAGTCTTGCGTGCATGACTCACCGCGGAAAGTCCGCCGGACCGGATCACACGGGAAAACCCGGGGTCAACGGTCACAGGTGGTGCGGCGCCAGTGATGGCGCAGCGCCGAAGCGCAGTACCTAACGAAGACGGTAAAAAGCATGAATCTTCACGAGTATCAGGGTAAGCAGCTGTTCGCTGAGTACGGCCTGCCAGTTTCCAAGGGTTTCGCTGTCGATACCCCTGAGCAAGCTGCAGAAGCCTGCGACAAGATCGGCGGGAACGAGTGGGTGGTAAAAGCCCAGGTTCACGCGGGTGGTCGCGGTAAGGCGGGCGGCGTCAAGCTGGTTCGCAGCAAAGAAGACGCCAAGGCGTTCGCTGCACAGTGGTTGGGCAAGAATCTGGTTACCTACCAGACCGATGCCAACGGTCAACCCGTCTCCAAGATTCTGGTCGAATCCTGCACTGACATCGCCAAAGAGCTGTACCTGGGCGCTGTAGTCGATCGTTCGAGCCGCCGTATCGTGTTCATGGCTTCCACCGAAGGTGGCGTGGACATCGAGAAAGTCGCTCACGAAACGCCTGAGAAGATCCTCAAGGCCACCATCGACCCGCTGGTCGGCGCTCAGCCGTTCCAGGGTCGCGAGCTGGCATTCCAGCTGGGCCTGGAAGGCAAGCAAGTTCAACAGTTCGCCAAGATCTTCGTTGGTCTGGCCAAGCTGTTCAAGGATCACGACCTGGCCCTGCTGGAAGTGAACCCGCTGGTGATCAAGGCCGACGGCGACCTGCACTGCCTCGATGCCAAGATCAACATCGACGCCAACGCCATGTACCGTCAGCCGAAGCTGAAAACCTTCCACGACCCGTCGCAGGACGACGCCCGTGAAGCCCACGCTGCCAAGTTCGAACTGAACTACGTTGCCCTCGAAGGCAACATCGGCTGCATGGTCAACGGTGCCGGCCTGGCCATGGGTACCATGGACATCGTCAACCTGCACGGCGGCAAGCCGGCCAACTTCCTCGACGTTGGCGGTGGTGCTACCAAAGAGCGCGTTACCGAAGCGTTCAAGATCATTCTGTCCGACAGCAATGTCGCGGCCGTTCTGGTCAACATCTTCGGAGGCATCGTTCGCTGCGACATGATTGCCGAAGGCATCATCGGTGCAGTGAAAGAAGTCGGCGTGAAAGTTCCGGTTGTCGTTCGCCTTGAAGGCAACAACGCCGAACTGGGCGCTAAAGTACTGGCAGAAAGCGGTTTGAACATCATTGCGGCAACCAGCCTGACCGACGCTGCTCAACAAGTTGTCAAAGCTGCGGAGGGCAAGTAATGAGCGTCCTGATCAATAAAGACACCAAAGTCATCTGCCAGGGCTTCACTGGCTCGCAGGGTACTTTCCACTCCGAACAGGCCATCGCCTACGGCACCAAGATGGTCGGCGGCGTAACCCCAGGCAAGGGTGGCACCACCCACCTGGGCCTGCCAGTGTTCAACACTGTGAAAGAAGCTGTGGAAGCTACCGGCGCCGACGCTTCGGTGATCTACGTTCCGGCTCCTTTCTGCAAGGACTCGATCCTGGAGGCTGCCTTCGGCGGCATCAAGCTGATCGTGTGCATCACCGAAGGCATTCCTACCCTGGACATGCTGGATGCCAAGGTCAAGTGCGACGAGCTGGGCGTGACCCTGATCGGCCCTAACTGCCCAGGTGTCATCACCCCGGGCGAGTGCAAGATCGGCATCATGCCTGGCCACATCCACCTGCCAGGCAAGGTCGGTATCGTTTCGCGTTCCGGCACCCTGACCTACGAAGCTGTGAAGCAGACCACCGACGCCGGCTTCGGCCAGTCGACCTGCGTCGGCATCGGCGGTGACCCGATCCCGGGCTCCAACTTCATCGACATCCTGAAGCTGTTCCAGGAAGACCCGAAGACCGAAGCGATCGTCATGATCGGTGAGATCGGCGGTTCGGCTGAAGAAGAAGCTGCGGCCTACATCAAGGCCAACGTCACCAAGCCTGTCGTTTCCTACATCGCTGGTGTTACCGCACCTGCGGGCAAGCGCATGGGCCACGCTGGCGCCATCATCTCCGGCGGCAAGGGTACTGCGGACGAGAAGTTCGCGGCCCTGCAGGACGCTGGTGTGAAGACCGTGCGTTCCCTGGCTGACATCGGCAAGGCCCTGGCCGAGCTGACTGGCTGGGAAGTCAAGAAGTAATACTGCTACACCCCCCACGCGCACAGAGGCCACCTCGGGTGGCCTTTGTCGTTTCTGGGGCTTGGGTAATCCTGCACTGGCCCTATCGCCGGCAAGCCAGCTCCCACAGGAGATCACCACAGGCCCTGATTGTGAAGGTCTCCTGTGGGAGCTGGCTTGCCGGCGATAGGGCCAGTGCAAACTGCGAAGAACTTTCGATGGGTTTGATAGGGATTTTCACGCAGACAAACTTCCCAATATCGGGATAATTCTCGCTGTCCTCGGTTGCACAGACGACAAACATGTACGCACATCGGACAAGCAGCACTGTGCCAGTGCGTTTGCCTGACAAAACAGTTACATTACGCGCTCACTCTGTGCCCGTACCCCAAAAGGGAACGACACGCTAAACGGGTCTGGCCTATCAAGCCGGGCAGCATTTCCCCTCATCCAAAGGGAAATCCCCTCTCGAATCCCGATTTCAGCAGTGTGGTACTACCTTAAATGAAAGTTCTCAAAGGCCAGGATATCCTGGCGCTTGGCTTTATGACGTTTGCGCTTTTCGTGGGCGCTGGCAACATCATCTTCCCGCCTATCGTCGGTCTGCAGTCTGGCCCGCACGTATGGATGGCGGCCCTTGGCTTCCTGGTTACCGCCGTGGGCCTGCCGGTCATCACCGTGGTCGCCCTGGCCAAGGTCGGCGGCGGCATGGATGCCCTGAGCAGCCCGATCGGCAAGTTCTTCGGTGGCCTGCTGGCGGCCGTGTGCTACCTGTCGGTCGGCCCGCTGTTCGCCACCCCGCGCACCGCGACCGTATCGTTCGAAGTGGGCGTTGCGCCGCTGACCGGCGAAAGCCCGCTGGCGCTGTTCATCTACAGCCTGGTGTACTTCCTCGTGGTACTGGCCGTGTCGATGTACCCGGGCAAGCTGCTCGACACCGTGGGCCGCTTCCTGGCGCCGCTGAAGATCATCGCCCTGGCGGTGCTGGGCATCGCCGCCTTCGCGCTGCCTGCCGGCACCATTGGTGAAGCGCAGCCGGCCTATGCCGCCGCAGCGTTCTCCAAGGGCTTCTCCGATGGTTACCTGACCATGGACACCCTGGGTGCCCTGGTGTTCGGTATCGTCATCGTCAACGCCATCCGCTCGCGCGGTGTCGAGTCGCCGAAACTGATCACCCGCTATGCCATCATTGCCGGCCTGATCGCAGGCGTCGGTCTGGCCCTGGTGTATATCAGCCTGTTCCGACTGGGTGCAACCAGCCACGAGATCGCGGCTGACGCTACCAACGGTGCGGCGGTACTGCATGCCTACGTGCAGCATACCTTCGGTTCGCTGGGCAGCGGTTTCCTCGCCGTGCTGATCGCGCTGGCCTGCCTGGTGACCGCCGTTGGCCTGACCTGTGCTTGCGCCGAGTACTTCAGCCAGATCCTTCCGCTGTCGTACCGCGCTCTGGTGGTGATTCTGGCGGGCTTCTCGCTGTTGATCTCCAATCTCGGCCTGACCAAGCTGATCATGTTCTCGATCCCGGTGCTTACGGCGATCTACCCGCCGTGCATCGTGGTGGTCGGGCTGAGCTTCGTGAAGGACCTGTGGAACTCGCCGACCCGCATCCTGGCACCAGTGATGCTGGTATCGCTGCTGTTCGGCATGGTCGATGCGATCAAGGGCAGCAGCATTGCCCACGTGCTGCCGGACTTCATGGCTCACCTGCCGCTGAGCGACCAGGGCCTGGCCTGGCTGGTGCCTTCGGTGGTGACCCTGGTTGGCGCCGTGGCCTGCGACCGCATGCTCGGCAAGCCGCGCGAAGCGCTGGCCTGATAGTCGAAGCCTGAGGGCGGCACCGGCCACAAGCCGAAGGGTGCTCGCCAAGGGTGGAAACTCAAGAGCCCCGTATCCGAAAGGATGCGGGGCTTTTTCTTTGCCTGCACTGGCCTCTTCGCAGCACAAGGCTGCTCCTACAAGTGCAGTGCCGTACCTGTAGGAGCAGCCTTGTGCTGCGAAGAGGCCAGAACAGGCAGTGCGGATTTCTGGGTGGATGTGTGCCTTTTACCGCTTGCCAGCGTCGAAATCCGGTCCCTATCCTTCAGGTATCTGGCCCTCCCGGGAACCGTGCATGAACTTCATCCAAAGCAACTTCAACAATCTTTTGGCCATCATCTGGTTCGCCCTGTGCTGGGGCGGTTACACCCGTTATGCCATCTGGAAGGGCCGCGACACCGCGTGCCTGGCCAGCGTGCTGCACCTGTACCGCGAAGACTGGATGCGCCGCATGCTGCTGCGCGACAACCGCATTGCCGATGCGAGCGTGATCGGCAACCTCGAGCGCAACGCCTCGTTCTTCGCCTCCAGCACCCTGATCATCCTCGCCGGTATCCTCACCGTGCTCGGGGCTTCCGACCGGGCGCTGTCGCTGCTGGCCGATCTGCCGCTGGTGCAGCAGACCTCCCAGGGCATGTCGGAGATCAAGCTGCTGTGCCTGGCCATGGTCTTCGTCTATGCCTTTTTCACCTTCAGCTGGTGCATGCGCCAATACAACTTCGCGGCAGTACTGGTGGGGTCGGCGCCGATGATCGGTGAACGGCTGGTCAATGAGCTTGAACGCAAGGCATTCGCCTCGCGGGCGGCGCGGGTGCTGTCGCTTGCCGCCAACCAGTTCAACCTGGGCCTGCGTTCCTATTACTTCGGCATGGCCATGTTGAGCTGGTTCATCAGCCCATGGTTATTCATGGTCATGAGTGTCGGGGTGGTGCTGATTCTGTACCGCCGCGAGTTCCATTCGGATGTATTGGATGTGATGGTGTTCACACCTACCGAAAGTGTTTCGATCGAACCCGCCAAGGAAAACACCGCTCCTGGTACCTGAAACGTTTAATCCATAAGTTTCAGGCACAAAAAAACCCGACAATGTCGGGTTTTTTTGTTTTAGCCGATTACTGCTTGGCAGGTTCGGCTGGAGCAGCTGGGGTAGCTGGAGCGGCTTCCGGAGCCGGAGTAGCCGGAGCGGCTTCTTCGGCGGCCTTCTGCTCGGCTTCGGCCTGATCTTTGGCGGCTTCGGCGTTTTCCTTGGCAGCCTCGTTCATTTTATCCTGAGCTTCGCCCGCTTTTTCCTGGGCTTGCTCGGCGTGTTGCTGTGCGTCCTGGGCTTTGTCTTCGCTCGCTTTATCGCAAGCGGCCAGGCCCATGGCAGCGGCCAGCATCAGAGCAAAAGCAAAAGGTTTACGCATGGGGGTGTTTCTCCTTGGTGGAATAAGTGACTTGTTCCTTCGAGTGCAACTACGCGGAATAAGTTCCGCGAAGATTACACATATATAACGTCCCGTTCTATATAGACTTTTTAACGATTTTATGCCGCTGCGGCAATGCGCAGGGAAACAGCCAATGAGTGATTCAACCTTGATGGCCATGGCCGAGCGTTTTCTCTCGGCCCTGAAACATTGTCAGTTGTTGCAAATGCGTGTGGTGCAAACCAATGCCGATGGCATGACCCTGGTGCTGCCCTGGTCTGCGGCCATTGTCGGCAACCCGCAGACCGGCGCCGTGCATGGCGGCGCGCTGACCACGCTGATGGACACCACTTGCGGCATGGCCACGCTGTGCGTGCTGCCGCGCTTCGAAGTGTGCCCGACACTGGACCTGCGCATCGACTATATGCATCCGGCCAAGGCCGGCAAAGACATCTACGGCCATGCCCAATGCTACCGGGTCACCCGCGATGTGATCTTCACCCGTGGCACGGCCTACCAGGATGACCCCGCTCAGCCTATCTGCCAGGTGGTGGGCACGTTCATGCGCCTGGGCCAGGAGATCAAGGGTGGCATCCGCTTCGGCAACAGCCTGAAGGAGGGCGGAGCATGATTCCGCACAATGTTCGCCAACAGCTCAACGCTGCTCATGCGGTGGGAGACTATCGGCCCTTGCTGGCGCTGATCCCCTATGCCGGCCTGATCGGCATTGAATGCGAGCGTCAGGGCGATGACCTGCTGTTCCGCCTGCCGGCCAACCAGGACAACATCGGCAACCCGCTGCTGCCGGCCATCCACGGCGGGGTGATCGCGGGCTTCATGGAACTGTCGGCAGCGCTGTACCTGCTGATATTCAGCGAGAGCGCAAGCATTCCGAAGATCATCGACTTTTCCATCGATTACCTGCGCGCCGGGCACTTTCGCGATACCTACGCCCAGTGCCAGCTTTGGCGCCAGGGTCGGCGGGTGACCAATGTGGCCATCACCGCCTGGCAGGGGGACAGGCAGTCGCCGATCGCCACGGCTCGGGCCCATTTCAAGATCGAACCGGAAAAGCCCTTGAAATCATCCGGGCAGCCCCCATCTGCATGACATCCGCCGCTAAACGCTGGCCAACCTGGCCGCCAGGCGTCAACTGCCATCAGATCGGAGTTTTGAAGACCATGAGTGTGGAGACTCAAAAAGAAACGCTGGGCTTCCAGACCGAGGTAAAGCAGCTGCTGCACCTCATGATCCATTCCCTGTATTCGAACAAGGAGATCTTCCTGCGTGAATTGATCTCCAACGCCTCCGACGCCGCCGACAAGCTGCGTTTCGAGGCCCTGGCCAAGCCAGAGCTGTTCGAAGGCGACGCCGACCTGAAGATTCGCCTGAGCTTCGACAAGGACGCCGGTACCGTGACCCTCGAGGACAACGGCATCGGCATGAGCCGCGAAGACGTCATCACCCACCTGGGTACCATCGCCAAGTCCGGCACTGCCGACTTCATGAAGAACCTCACCGGTGACCAGAAGAAGGACTCGCACCTGATCGGTCAGTTCGGTGTGGGCTTCTACTCCGCGTTCATCGTTGCCGACAAGGTCGACGTGTACAGCCGCCGTGCCGGCCAGCCGGCCGCTGAAGGCGTGCACTGGTCGTCGAAGGGCGAAGGTGAGTTCGAAGTCGCCACCATCGACAAGCCACAGCGCGGCACCCGCATCGTCCTGCACCTGAAGAAGGGCGAGCAGGAGTTCGCCGATGGCTGGCGCCTGCGCAATGTGGTCAAGAAGTACTCCGACCACATCGCCATGCCGATCCAGCTGCTGAAAGAGCAAGCTACCGCCGAAGGCGAAGAGCAGCCGGCCGAAGAGTGGGAAACCGTCAACCGTGCCAGCGCCCTGTGGACCCGTCCGCGTACCGAAATCAAGGACGAGGAATATCAGGAGTTCTACAAGCACATCGGCCATGACTTCGAAAACCCGCTGGCCTGGAGCCACAACAAGGTAGAAGGCAAGCTCGAATACAACTCGCTGCTGTACGTGCCCGCCCGCGCGCCGTTCGACCTGTACCAGCGCGAAGCGCCACGCGGCCTGAAGCTGTACGTGCAGCGCGTGTTCATCATGGACCAGGCCGAATCGTTCCTGCCGCTGTACCTGCGCTTCATCAAGGGTGTGGTCGACTCCAACGACCTGTCGCTGAACGTGTCGCGTGAAATCCTGCAGAAAGACCCGATCATCGACTCGATGAAGACCGCGCTGACCAAGCGCGTGCTGGACATGCTGGAGAAGCTGGCGAAGAACGAGCCCGAGCAGTACAAGGGCTTCTGGAAGAACTTCGGTCAGGTGCTGAAGGAAGGCCCGGCCGAAGACTTCGCCAACAAGGAAAAGATCGCCGGCCTGCTGCGCTTCGCTTCCACCCAGGACGACAGCGGCGAGCAGAGCGTCGCCCTGGCCGACTACCTGGCTCGCGTCAAGGAAGGCCAGGACAAGATCTACTACCTCACCGGCGAGTCGTACGCGCAGGTCAAGAACAGCCCGCACCTGGAAGTCTTCCGCAAGAAAGGCATCGAAGTGCTGCTGCTGACCGACCGTATCGACGAGTGGCTGATGAGCTACCTGAACGAGTTCGACGGCAAGGCCTTTGTCGACGTCGCCCGTGGCGACCTGGACCTGGGCAAGCTGGACTCGGAAGAAGACAAGAAGGCCCAGGAAGAAGTCGCCAAGGACAAGGAAGGCCTGGTCGAGCGCCTGAAGGGCGCGCTGGGTGACAGCGTGGCCGAAGTGCGCGTATCGCACCGCCTGACCGACTCGCCGGCGATCCTGGCCATCGGTGAGCAGGACCTGGGCCTGCAGATGCGCCAGATCCTCGAAGCCAGCGGGCAGAAGGTGCCGGAGTCCAAGCCGATCTTCGAGTTCAACCCGACCCACCCGCTGATCGAGAAGCTGGACAACGAGCAGAGCGAAGACCGCTTCGCCGAGCTGTCGCACATCCTGTTCGATCAGGCAGCCCTCGCGGCCGGTGACAGCTTGAAGGACCCGGCGGCTTACGTTCGTCGCCTGAACAAGCTGCTGGTCGAACTGTCTGCTTGAGTTGATGCATAGGAAAGCCCGCTTCGGCGGGCTTTTTTCATGGCGAGCATATTGATGACGAGTGCCAAAGGAGTGCTTGATGAGCAAAGTAATCGTCGAATCGCTGGTCTATCACCTGTCCGGCAAGGCGTATGAAAGCCGCCTGGTATACGAGCCGGGCGCGCTGGGGCGGCCAGGTCTGGTGATGGCGCCGAACTGGATGGGTATAGGCGAAGGTGCCGAGCGCATCGCCAAGGAAGTGGCCGAGAAGGGCTATGTAGTGCTGATTGCCGACCTGTACGGGCAATCGGTGCGTCCGTCCAATGCCGACGAGGCCGGCGCGGCGATGATGCCGTTGAAGAATGACCGAGGCGAGCTGCGCAAGCGCATGCAGGAAGCCCTGGCGCAACTGTTGGGGCAGTCGAAGGCGCTGCTGGAACCGGGCAAGGTCGGCACGTTTGGTTTCTGCTTTGGTGGCTGCTGTGCACTGGAGCTGGCCCGTACTGGCGCCGATTTGCGTGCGGCGGTGTCGTTCCATGGCACCCTGGATACCCCGAACCCGGAAGATGCCAAGCGCATCAAGGGCTCGGTGCTGGTGCTGCACGGCGCTTCCGATCCACTGGTGCCGAAGGAGCAGTTGCCGGCGTTCGAGGAGGAGATGAACGCGGCCAAGGTTGACTGGCAATTGCTGAGCTATGGCGGCGCGGTGCACTCGTTTACCGACCCGAGTGCCAATGTGCCGGGCAAGATGCAGTATGATCGGCGTACCTCGGAGCGGGCGTTCCGCTCGATGCATAACCTGCTGACCGAAGTGTTCCAGCGCTGATGGCGCATTGGGGCTGCTGCGCAGCCCTTCGCGGGCTTGCCCGCTCCCACAGGTACGGAACTGCCCGTAAGTGCAACGCCGTCCCAGTGGGAGCGGGCAAGCCCGCGAAGGGTCGCAAAGCGGCCCCAATTACCGCGGCAACTCGATTCTGGAGGTTTCCCCCGGCACCACCGGCCATTCCCCAGCAGCCCACTTGGCCCGGGCCTGTTCGATCAGCTCCACATCACTGGCGACAAAGTTCCAGTTCATCCGCCGCGGCCCATCCAGTGGTGCGCCACCAATCAGCACCAGCTGGCACTCACCCTCCGCATACAGCGTCACCTCTTTACCCTCGGGCAGGACCACCAGGCTGCAGGGTTCCACATCCTCATCGTTCATCACCAGCTCACCATCGAGCAGGTACAGCGCCCGCTGCGCATGCTCGTTCGGCACCAATAGCGTGGTTGCCGGTTGCATCTGTACATGCGCGTACAGGGTAGGGGAGAGCACCGGCACCGGCGATTCCAGGCAGAACCCGCTGCCGGCGATCATGCAGATGCGTACTCCCAGGCTGTCGCTGACCGGCAGGCTCGCCGCCGGGTGATGGCTGTAGCTTGCCGGGCCTTGTTCCTGCTCGCGTGGCGATGCCAGCCATACCTGCAGCCCGTGCAGGCGTGAGCCATGGGCCAGGGCATCTTCAGGAGTACGCTCGACATGGGCCACACCGCTGCCTGCGGTCATCCAGCTGACGTCGCCCGGCAGCACCCGCTGCACCGAGCCGAGGCTGTCCTTGTGCAGGATTGCCCCTTCGAACAGGTAGGTAAGGGTCGACAGGCCGATATGCGGGTGCTGGCGGATGTCCATACCATGCCCCGGGGCATAGTCGGTTTCGAGCATGTGGTCGAAAAACACGAACGGGCCGACGCTGCGACACTGGGCCGATGGCAGCGGGCGCAGGATCGGCTGGCCCTCGACCGATTCGGCACGTGGGCGGATGACCAGGGGGCTGCTCATGGGAAGGCTCCAGGCAAGGTGGAAATGCCCCAAGCATAGCGGTTTGCCCGCCCCGGCTGAACCGTCTCGTAGGCCGGCCGGTCTAGAGATCTGATACCCGGAAAAGGAAGCTTCATCATGATCGTGAGAGCGTTGGCCTGCGTGCTGTTATCCACCTGGCTGTGCCAAGCGGCGCAGGCACGCGACTACCGCTACAGTGATGCCCACCTGCACTACGTCGACTTCTTCCAGGAAAGCGAAGGCATGCCTGCGCTGATCAAGGCCATGGATGCCGCCGGTATCGAGCAGTCGATGATTTCCGGCGTCCCGGTGGCCAAGAAGTGGCATGAAGACGAGCCCAAGCGCCCACGCTATTACGCTGGGGATGACGCCGAAGCCTACTGGTACAGCGCCACCGATACCTACGTGGCGGCGGCGCTACAGCAACTGCCCGACGAGCAGCGCAAGCGCTTTCATCCGTTCCTGGCCGGCTTCAATCCGGTGGACAAGAACGCCGCCAGCCATATCGAGCGCATGCTCGATCTGCATCCGGGGCTGTGGCAGGGCATTGGCGAGGTGTTCACCCGCCACGATGACCTGACTGCTCTGACCAGCGGTGACACGCCGCGCGCCAACAACGAAGCCATGGCGCGTATCTACCACCTGGCGGCCGAGCGCGACCTGCCGGTGCTGCTGCATTCCAACATCACCTCCAAGCGCGAGCGCAACCCGCTGTACCTGGCGGAGATCGAACAGCCGCTGCGCAATCACCCGCACACGCGGTTCATCTGGGCGCATGCAGGCAGCAGCATGGAGATTCACCGGCACCAGACGCAGATGGACTTTCTGCTGCCGGTGCTGACGCGGTTGCTGGAGGATTACCCGAACCTGTATGTCGATTTGTCGTGGAGCGTGCTGAAACCCTATCTGCTGGATGACCGGGGTGTGCCGCGCAAGGCGTGGCTGGCACTGGTCGAGAGGTTCCCGGAACGGTTCATGCTGGGTTCGGATGTGGTGGGGCGGTTTGGCAGCCTTGGGGAGCAGATGCATGGGTTCAGGCCGTTTCTGGACGCATTGCCGGAACAAGTTGCCAACAAGGTGGCCAGGGAGAATTTTCTGGCTGTACTGCCCAGGCGGAAATAAGGGTTTTCCTGTGCCGGCGATAGGGCCGGTACAGGCAATACAAATGAAAACGCCCCGAATCAGTCGGGGCGTTTTCGTTTACCGCAGCAGCGTCTTACTTGCCTTCCCAGCGCTTGAGCACCAGGGTGGCGTTGGTGCCGCCGAAGCCGAAGCTGTTGCTCATGACCGTGTCGATCTTGGCGTTTTCTTCGGTCTTGCGCAGGATCGGCAGGTCGGCGACTTCCGGGTCCAGCTCGTCGATGTTGGCGGAGCCGGCGATGAAGTTGTTTTCCATCATCAGCAGGCAGTAGATCGCCTCGTGTACGCCGGCAGCGCCCAGCGAGTGGCCCGACAGGCTCTTGGTCGAGCTGATCTTCGGCGCCTTGTCGCCGAACACGGCGCGAACGCCCTTGATCTCGGCAACGTCACCGACCGGGGTCGAGGTGCCGTGGGTGTTCAGGTAATCGATCGGAGTGTCGACGGTCGACAGCGCCTGCTGCATGCAGCGGATAGCACCTTCGCCGCTCGGGGCAACCATGTCGTAGCCGTCGGAAGTGGCGCCGTAGCCGACGATTTCCGCGTAGATCTTGGCGCCACGGGCCAGGGCGTGTTCCAGCTCCTCGACCACCACCATGCCGCCACCGCCAGCGATGACGAAGCCATCACGGTCGGCGTCGTAGGCGCGCGAGGCCTGTTCCGGGGTTTCGTTGCGCTTGGTCGACAGGGCGCCCATGGCATCGAACAGGAACGACTGGCTCCAGTGCTCTTCTTCACCGCCACCGGCGAAGACGATGTCCTGCTTGCCCCACTGGATCTGCTCCAGGGCGGTGCCGATGCAGTGTGCCGAAGTGGCGCAGGCCGAGGAGATCGAGTAGTTGATGCCCTTGATCTTGAACGGGGTGGCCAGGCACGCCGAAACGGTGCTGCCCATGGTGCGGGTAACGCGGTACGGGCCGACGCGCTTGACGCCTTTCTCACGCAGGGTGTCCAGCGCTTCCATCTGGTTCAGGGTCGAGGCGCCGCCGGAGCCCGCCACCAGGCCGGTACGCGGGTTGGAAACCTGCTCTTCGGTCAGGCCGGCGTCCTTGATCGCATCCTGCATCGCCAGGTAGGCGTAGGCAGCAGCGTGGCCGACGAAGCGGTAGACCTTGCGGTCGATCAGTTCTTCGAGGTTGAGGTCGATGGACCCGGAAACCTGGCTACGCAGCCCCATTTCCTTGTATTCCGGGTTGTAACGGATACCCGGACGGCTGTTGCGCAGGTTTTCGGTGACGGTAGCTTTGTCATTGCCCAGGCACGATACGATGCCCAGACCAGTGATAACGACGCGGCGCATGCGAATAACCCTTAGAAATTGTCAGTGGAGGTGAACACGCCGACCCGCAGGCCTTCGGCAGTGTAGATCTCGCGGCCGTCGACGCTGACCGAGCCATCGGCGATGGCCATGTTCAGCTTGCCCTTCAGGACGCGCTTGATGTGAATGTTGTAAGTGACTTTCTTGGCTTCCGGCAGTACCTGGCCGAAGAACTTCACCTCGCCCGAACCCAGGGCGCGCCCGCGGCCTGGCAGGCCCTGCCAGCCGAGGAAGAAACCTACCAGCTGCCACATGGCATCAAGCCCCAGGCAGCCCGGCATTACCGGGTCGCCTTCGAAGTGGCAGGCGAAGAACCACAGGTCCGGATTGATATCCAGCTCGGCGACCAATTCACCTTTGCCGTACTTGCCGCCTTCTTCGCTGATATGGGTGATGCGATCGACCATCAGCATGTTCGGCGCGGGCAGTTGCGCATTACCTGGGCCGAACAGCTCACCGCGACTGCAGCGCAGCAGGTCTTCCCGAGTAAAGGCGTGTTGTTTGGTCATGCGAGCTCCTCAATAACCCCCTGCGGCAGGGGATGAATCTTCCCGGCCGGCCCGATACGCATCGCGTTCGGGGCGGCAGCCTACAGGTAGACTATTGCGTTGTGGTGAAAGTCACAGTGCACCCGGTGAAAGAAGTACAGGTGTGCACTGAAACGTCTATTTTCAGGTCCGATGAAGGTCCTGTCCAGTGTTTAAGACTGCCGCACTTTAGCATTTATCGCCAGTCGCGGTTGTCTGACCGGGTAGCCAGCGCTGCAGCACGCGCTGCAGTTCAGTGCGGCGCAAGGGTTTGCTCAGGTAGTCGTCCATGCCGGCCGCCATGCAACGCTCGCGGTCGCCCTGCAAGGCGTTGGCGGTCAGGGCGATGATCGGTAGCCTGGCGCCGTTGGGCAGCTGGCGGATACGCCGGGTGGCTTCATAGCCGTCCAGGTGCGGCAGGCGGCAGTCCATCAGCACGGCGGCAAAACGCTGCTGGCTGACCCGTTCGACCGCCTCCAGGCCGTCCTCGGCCGTGCATACCGCCAGCCCCAGGCTACGCAGCATGGCCTCGATGACACTTTGGTTGACCGGATTGTCCTCTACCAGCAGCACCTGATCATTGTCGGCCACCGCCGGTGGCGCAGCGCTTGGTTGCGTCAGCGAGAGCGGGGCAGGGCTGGCCAGGGCCAGAGGCATCTCCAGGGTAAAGGTCGAGCCCAGGCCCTCACGGCTTTCGCCACGCAGCTTGCCGCCCATGCGTTCGGCCAGGGTGCGGGCGATCGACAGTCCCAGCCCGGTGCCGCCATAGCGGCGGGAAATCGAGCTGTCGGCCTGCTGGAAGGCGACGAACATCATTTCCAGGCGTTCGTTGTCGATGCCGATACCGGTGTCGCGCACACTGCAGGTCAGCCAGATCAGTTGGCGGTCCAGCACCTGCCAGCGCGCCTCGACCTGAACCTGGCCGCGTTCGGTGAATTTCAGCGCGTTGCCGACCAGGTTCAGCAGGATCTGGCGGATGCGCGTGGGGTCGCCGTTCACCTGCAGCTGCTCGATACCCGCCGGCATTTGCAGGTGCAGGGCAAGGCCGCGCTGTTGGGCGCTGTGCTGGAACGACTGGACGCTGCTGGTGATCAGTTCGCCCAGGTTGAAGTCGATGTGTTCCAGTTGCAGCGCGGCGCGTTCGATGCGCGAGAAGTCGAGGATGTCATTGATGACCTTGAGCAGGTGCCCGGTGGATTCGCTGGCCACCGCGGTGTACTCGGCCTGCTCGCTGTTCAGCTGCGTGGTTTCCAGCAACTGCAGCATGCCCAGTACGCCATTCATCGGCGTGCGCAGTTCGTGGCTCATCATCGCCAGGAAATCCGATTTGGTGCGGTTGGCCTGTTCGGCCTCCTCGCGGGCCTGGATAAGCTCGGCAATCGCCTGCTTCTGTTCATTGCTGGCCTGCGCCAGGCCATGGGCCAGGTTATTGATGTGGCGTGCCAGATGGCCCAGTTCGCTGTCATCGACCACCGGCAACAGGGTGTGGTACTCGCCCTGCTGGATGGCCTTGACCGCGTGCCCCATGTCGCTGATCGGCTTGGCGAGGCTAAGGGCCAGGCGGCGCGCCAGCAGGAAAGTGAACAGCAGGGCGAACAGCGCGAGGATACCGGCCTTGATCACGATTTCCTGCTGGCGCTGGCTGAAGGCGTCATCGGACATGCCGACGATGACCCTGCCCAGGTAATCGTCGCCAATGGCCGGGCTGGTGGCCTTGCCCTGTTGCAGGAAGTCGCTGTCCAGGCGGATCTGCTGCAGGCGGATGGGCGCCTGGAACACTTCGACGCGCTGCGCGCGGTTGGCGCTTTCGTCGGACTGCTCCACATAAACCAGTATGTGGTTGCGGCTGTCCTGCACCTCGAGGAAGCGCACGTGGGGGATGCTGAGCGTGGCGCGCATCAGGCCCTCGAGCACTTCGTTGTTGCCCGAGATCACCCCGTATTCCGAGGCTGGCGCCAACTGGTTGGCGATCAGTTGCCCGGTGTGGTTCAGTTCCTGGCGCAGGTCCTGGATACGCACGAAGGTGAAGAAGCTGATCAGCAGCAAGGTCAGCAGCAGGGCAGGGCCGAGGCTGATGATCTGGGTGCGGGTGTGAATGTCCCAGCTCAGGCGCTTGCTCATGGGGTGGGTTCTCCTTCGGCCAGGGCCTTGGCGGCGGCGTTCGGATCGATCGGTTCAAGGCCCAGGGCGCGCGCCACCTGCTGGTTGCCGCTGACGCCGAAGCGTACCGGGTACAGGCTGCGTGGCCAGCGCGCCGGTGGCTGGTCGAGCAACTGGTCGAGCACAGCCAGCCAATCGTCCTGGTCGCTGAAGGTGCTGGCCAGGGCGCCGGCGCGGACGAACCCGGCGTTCGGGCCGATCAGCGCCATCTGCCGGCCATAGCTGCTCAACAGCAGGTTTTTCGCAGTCTTGGAGTTGTACAGGTCGGCATCGTCCAGGCCCAGCAGCACGTCACTGTTGGCCAACAAGTGTTGCAAAGGGCGGCTGTCGCGCGGGTCGGGCCAGTCCTGGGCAATGATCTCCAGGCCCAGCGGGCGGGCGGCGTGGCGCAGCTCTTCGAGCAGAAAGCTGCTGTGCTCACCGTACAGCACACCAATGCGCTGGGCCTGCGGCAGCAGGTAGCGCGCCAGGCGCAACTGCCGGCCCAGCGGCGGATCGCTCCACAGCAGCGTGAGGAACGCGGGCCGCGACTTTCCCAGGCGCTGTTCAGCCTGCACCCGGCTGACCCTCATGGCCAGGGCCGGCGGGCCGGCAGTTTCCCCGAGGCGCCATTCCAGTGCGGCGTTGTCCAGCAGGATCAGGCGCTGGTCAGCCTTGAGCTTGCCCGGGGGTGGCAGGTCGGCGGTGGTCTGGAAATGTACATGGTCGTGCGGCCGGCGGCTTTCCAGCGCGGCGACGAAACTGCGAATGCCAGGCTGGTCTTCCGCGCCTACCAACAGGATTTCGCTGGCGAACAGTGGCCCCATCGGCCACAGGCACAACAGCAACAGGCGCAGCAGCAGGGCCATCAGAACTCCAGCTCCGCGCTGATGCTCAGGCGGTGGCGGCTGTCGTAGCGGTTCTGAATTGCCGTGGTCGGCTCATCGTCCAGGCGCTGTTGCCACAGCGCCGCCAGCTCCAGGTTGCTGCCATGCACCCGGAAACGTTTGGCCAGGCGCAGGTCCAGGCGCTCGTAGCGATACTGGTTGAGTGCATCGTCACCGTAATAGAACAGCGCGCTCGACCAACCGGCACCCCACTCGCGCATCCATCCGGCCGAGCCGCTGTTGCGCGCGCTGAGGCGGCGGTCGGCGGGGTTGCTGGCCCAGGCATCCACGTAGGCGTAGGTCACCCGCAGGCGGTCGCGCAGGGTCGGGCGCCAGTCCAGTTGCGCCTCGCTGCCGCTGAAACGGGCCTTGTTGGCATTGCTGGCGATGTACTGGTTGTTCTTCAGGGGCTCGCTGATCATGCCGGTGATCTCGTCATAGAACAGCTTCACATCCATGTTCAGGTCGATGTCGCTGAAGTAGCCGTTGTAGCCGAGTTCGCGCGAGCGCATGCGTTCCTGGTCGAGGTCGCCCGGGCCGCGGGTCTTGACGAAGTATTCGCCGTTTTGCAGGCCAAAAGCGTTGGGGGTCAGGTTCTTGACCGTGTAGCTCCAGTTGACGTTGTTCTCGAACATGTCTGGCGAGCGCACTGCCTCGGAATACACTGCACGCAGGCCATGGCGCGGGGTGATCAGGTAGTTGACCGCCACGCGTGGGGTCAGCGAGCTGCCGGACAGGCGCGAGTCCTCGAACATGGCACCACCCTGCAGGATCCAGTGTTCGTCGGCGCGCCACTCCAGCTGGCCGAACAGGCGCCAGGTCTGGTCGTCGATGCTGCCATTGAAGTAGGTCTGCGAGTCGGCACGATCATAGCGGTAGTTCATGCCGCTGAGCAGGCGCAGGCTGTCGGTCAGGCTCAGGGTGTCCTGGATTTCCAGGTCGTAGCGGGTTTCGCGGGTGCTCTGGTCGACGTCGCCGCAGACCTGCTGGTTGCCACCGTTCGCCCATTGCTGCTGGACCTTCTCCAGAAGCCCTCTCATGACGGGATCGTTGGTCGAAAGTGGCGCGCCGGTAGCAATGCCGCGTGCCACTTTTTCGGCGAAATCGGGGTTCATTTGCCAGAGCTGGGTCAATTCCGGGCTGAACGACTGCAAAGCGTCACAGGCACGCCACACCTGCTGACGGTCGAAATGTTGGGCAGAGCCTTGGATATACAGGCTGTGCTCAGAACTGAAGTCCTTGGTCCAGCGCAATGAGCCGGCGTAGTCCTTGGCACTGACGTCAGCGTTGTTACCGGCTTCGTATTTGGCGAACACCGGCTGGTAGGTATAAGGCCGCTGGTTGCTGCCTTCCTTCGCAGCAAGTTGCCATTCCAGGGTCTGGTCGTGTGCCAGGCTGTGGCTGGCGTTGATATTGAAGCGGGTCAGCCGGCGGCTGTCGCGGTAGTCCTGGCCGAACTGGTTCTCGTCGAAGCCATCGTCCTGCTGGCCTGACAGCGACAGGCGCATGTCGCCACTCTCCCAACCGAAGCCGTGGCTGGCGTAGAAATCGTTGATGCCGTCCTGGCCGCGGGTCATCTTCAGCCGCGTGCCATGGCTGTCGGCAGGGTTGCGGGTAAGGATGTTGACCACCGCCATCAGCGCGTTGGCGCCATAGCTGACCGTGTTGGGGCCGCGGAACACCTCGATGCGCTCGATATCCTCCATGGCCAGGGGGATGTCGCTCCAGTCCACCGTGGCCAGGCCGGCGCGGTACACCGAACGGCCATCGATCAGCACCTGCATGCGTCGGGCATCGTTGACGTTGCTGCCGTGGTAGTTGACCGTGGGTTGGTTGCCGGCGTTGTAGCCCACCATCATGCCCGGCACCAGGCGCAGCAGCTCGGGGATGTCACGGGCACCGCTGGCCCGGATCAGCTCGCTGTCGAGCACGGTCATGCTGCCCGGTACTGCGGCGGGGGATTGTTTCAGGCGCGTGGCGGTCAGAACCTGCGGCAGGTCCGTGTTGTCGATGAACAGGTCATCGGCCACGGCCGGGCCGCCGAGCAGGGCAGTCAGTATGAGCAGGCGCGGGTACGAGGGCGTGCCAGGGAACACAAAGCGGCCTTGTATCAGGATTGAAACAGGCATGGTAACTGACCGTGGGGGTTTTGCCAGTGATCTGCTTGCCAGTGAAGCCCGATCTAAGGACATGCACGGTACCTGTAGGAGCAGCCTTGCGCTGCGAAAGGGCCGGTACTGACACTGGTTCTGTAGCAGGCGAGCCGTATAATGGCTGGGTCGCCACTTAACTTTTGGCTTTAACGGATTGGATATGACTGAACAGCAACCTGTTGCAGTTCTGGGAGGCGGCAGCTTCGGCACCGCCGTGGCGAACCTGCTGGCAGAAAACGGTGTGCCGGTGCGCCAATGGATGCGCGATCCGGAACAGGCCGAGGCCATGCGGGTCAATCGCGAGAATCCCCGCTACCTCAAGGGCATCCGCTTGCACGACGGCGTCGAGCCGGTCAGCGACCTGCTGGCCACACTGCAGGCCAGCGAGCTGATTTTCGTCGCCCTGCCATCGAGCGCCTTGCGTAGCGTGCTGGCTCCGCATGCCGAGTTGCTGCGCGGCAAGGGCCTGGTCAGCCTGACCAAGGGCATCGAAGCGCAAAGCTTCAAGCTGATGAGCCAGATCCTCGAGGAAATCGCCCCCGAGGCGCGCATCGGCGTGCTGTCCGGCCCCAACCTGGCCCGTGAAATCGCCGAACATGCGCTGACCGCCACGGTGGTCGCCAGCGAGGACGAAAAACTGTGCCAGCAGGTGCAGGCCGTGCTGCATGGGCGTACCTTCCGCGTCTACGCCAGTGCCGACCGCTTTGGCGTCGAGCTGGGCGGGGCGCTGAAGAACGTCTACGCCATCATTGCTGGCATGGCGGTGGCCCTGGGCATGGGCGAGAACACCAAGAGCATGCTGATTACCCGCGCCCTGGCCGAGATGACCCGCTTCGCCGTCAGCCAGGGGGCCAACCCCATGACTTTCCTCGGCCTGGCCGGTGTCGGTGACCTGATCGTCACCTGCTCCTCGCCAAAGAGCCGCAACTACCAGGTCGGCCACGCGCTGGGCCAGGGCCTGAGCCTGGAGCAGGCGGTCAGCCGCCTGGGCGAAGTAGCCGAAGGCGTCAACACCCTCAAGGTGCTCAAGGCCAAGGCGCAGGAAGTGCAGGTATACATGCCGCTGGTGGCAGGCCTGCATGCCATCCTGTTCGAAGGCCGCACGCTGAACCAGGTGATCGAGCACCTGATGCGTGCCGAGCCGAAGACCGATGTCGATTTCATTTCCATCAGCGGTTTCAACTGAGCCTTCAGCGGCTCTGACAACAGCAAGGAGCAACACATGAACGATACGCCCGAACGCGCCCAGCGCGAGTCGATCATCCTGCGGGCCCTGTGGATGCTGGTGTTCCTGGTGGTCTGGCAGCTGGCCGAGCTGCTGCTCGGTGGCCTGGTGCTGGTACAATTGATCTACCGCCTGGTGTACGGCGCCCCCAGCGCCAGCCTGATGAACTTCGGTGACAGCCTGAGCCAGTACCTGGCGCAGATCGGCCGCTTCGGCAGCTTCCACAGCGACCAGAAGCCCTGGCCGTTCGCCGACTGGCCGGCACCGCGTGCCCCGGAAGGCGAGGCGCCGCATGCGGTGGCCCCGGCCCCGCACCCGGTGCGTGACGAGGAGCCCAAACTGTGAAGCTGTGGGTTCTGCGCCACGGCGAAGCGGAGCCGCGCGCCAACAGCGATGCCGAGCGCCGGCTGACCGCCCATGGTCGCGAACAGGTGCTGCATAGCGCCGCCCGCCTGCTGGGCCAGCCGCTGCAGGCGATCATCGCCAGCCCTTACGTACGCGCCCAGCAAACGGCTGCCCTGGTGCATGACACCCTGGGCTTCGCCGAACCGGTGCGCACCGTGCCCTGGCTGACGCCTGACAGTGATGTGCAGCAGGTTATCGGTGAAATCGAGCGCCTGGGCCTGGAGCATGTGCTGCTGGTCAGCCACCAGCCGCTGGTGGGTACCTTGGTAGGGGCGTTGCAGCATGGCCACCAGCAGCAACCAGCGGGCATGAGCACTGCAAGCCTGGCGGAGCTGGAAGGGGACTGGCCGCTGGCTGGGTTGATGACCCTTCGGGCGATCAACTCGCCGGCCTGAGTTCTCAGGCTATCTAGGTTTCCTGTAGGAGCAGCCTTGTGCTGCGAAGAGGCCAGTAGGGCAATAGCTCTTCTCCGGCAGTTATGGCCTCTTCGCAGCACAAGGCTGCTCCTGCAGGCAGTGCCCGCGCCCACAAGCCTGACCTGATAGCCCTCGCCGATGACCTTTCCGGACGTTGCCGAACCGCCCCGCGATACCGACAATGGGCCATCATCTCGCATCCGGACCCGGCGCCATGTCGCAGCAGATCTTCTTCGCCCATGCCAACGGTTTCCCGTCGGCCACCTACGGCAAGCTGTTCGCCGCCCTGGCACCGGACTACCAGGTGCAGCACCTGGCCCAGCACGGCCACGATCCGCGTTTTCCGGTGGACGACAACTGGCAGAGCCTGGTCGATGAACTGCTGCACCACCTGGCTCGGCAAGACCAGCCAGTATGGGGCGTCGGCCATTCGCTGGGCGGCGTGTTGCACCTGCACGCAGCCTTGCGCTGCCCCGAGTATTATCGCGGCGTGGTGATGCTCGACTCTCCGGTGCTCACCCGCGCCGACCAGTGGCTGCTGCGCACCGCCAAGCGCTTCGGCTTCATTGACCGTATCACCCCGGCTGGCCGCACCCTGGGGCGCCGCGAAACCTTCAATGACCGCGACAGTGCCCGGGACTATTTCGCCGGCAAGTCACTGTTCCGCCATTTCGACCCCGACTGCCTCGATGCCTACATAGAGCACGGCCTGCAGGCGATGGAGCAGGGGCTGCAGTTGCGCTTCGACCCGGCCACGGAAATCAGCATCTACCGCAGCATCCCGCATACCAGCCCTGCGCCCGCGCGGCAATTGCAGGTGCCGCTGGCCATGGTCCGCGGCGAGCGCAGCAACGTCATTCGCCGCCACCACACGCTGGCCGTGCGTGGCATGCCCAGGGGCGAATACCACAGCGTGCCGGGTGGGCACATGTTCCCGCTGGAGCGGCCAACCGACACCGCCAGCCTGATCAAGGGCCTGTTCGACCGCTGGAGCCAGGCATGAGCGCGCAGGTCGAGGAAATCCGACTGAGTCTGGGCCATATCGAACTGGCGGCGCACCTGTTCGGCCCGGAGCAGGGGCTGCCGGTGATCGCCCTGCATGGCTGGCTGGATAACGCCAACAGCTTCGCCCGCCTGGCGCCGCAGCTGAAAGGCCTGCGCATCGTCGCCCTGGACCTGGCCGGGCATGGTTACTCCGAGCACCGGCCGCTCGGTGCCGGCTATGCTCTGGCCGACTACGCCCATGACGTGCTGCGGGTGGCCGAGCAGCTGGGTTGGCAACGTTTTGCTCTGCTGGGCCATTCGCTGGGGGCAATCATTTCCGTGCAACTGGCTGGCGCGCTGCCGGATCGGGTCAGCCATCTGGCCCTGATTGACGGCGTCATCCCGCCGACCGGCGCCGAGCAGGATGCCGGTGAGCGGCTGGGCATGGCACTGCAGGCCCAGTTGCGCCTGGATGGCAAGCGCAAGTCGGTATACACCACACTGGAGCAGGGCGTGCAGGCACGCATGAAAGGCATGGTCGCAGTCAGCCGTGAGGCGGCCGAGCTGTTGGCCCAGCGTGGCCTGATGCCGGTGCCCGGCGGTTACAGCTGGCGCAGCGACAGCCGCCTGACCCTGCCTTCGCCAGTGCGCCTGAGCGAGGCCCAGGCCATGGCCTATGTGCACCGGGTGAGTTGCCCGACGCGCCTGGTCGTGGCCGCCGACGGCATGCTGGCGCGCCACACCGGGTTGCTGGAGCAGCTACCCTTTGAGCAGGTGACGCTGCCCGGTGGCCATCACCTGCACCTGAACGATGAGCAGGGCGCGGCCCTTGTCGCAGACTGTTTCAATCGCTTCTTTGGCTTTGCTTGACTTGCATCGGACAAGTGTCGAGGCTTGGCGGGTTGAACAGGGAGACAACCATGCAACTGCCAGACATCCTGGAGCTTCATCTCGGCGCTGAGCGCCGTCTGGTTCGCCAATGAGCGCGCCTGTTGCCATCCGTAATGCCTTCGCGGCCTGCCTGGTGTTCGCCAGCCCCGTTTTGTGGGCCGGCAGCCTGCCGGTACCGGTGGACGCCAAGGTGGTCGACCAGCGCCCGGCCGTGGAGCAGGAGCGCGTCTACCCCATGGGCCCACTGCGCAAGATCAGCGGCCGCCTGAGGGTCGAGGACAAGGTCGAAAGCCGTGGCCAGGTCAGCTCGGTAACCTACGAACTGCCGGTCGAGCGTACTGCTCGCGAAGTCTTCACCAGCGCTCGCGAAGCACTGCAGCGCGACGGCGGCTACCCGCTGTTCTGGTGCCAGGGCCGCGATTGCGGCGAGGCCAGCCTGTGGGCCAATGATGTGTTCGGCAATGCCCGCCTCAACGGCGGCGACGAGCAGCAGGCGTTCATCCTGCTGCGCCGCTCGGCGGAGCAGGCCGACACCCTGGTCGCGCTGTACAGTGTCACCCGCGGCAACCGCCGCGCCTACTTGCACGTGGAAGAGTTCGTCGCCGGCAGCCCGCTGGGCGAACTGCTGCCGACCGCCGCCACGGTGCTGCGCGAAATGCGCGACACCGGCAAGCTCGACTACCCTGACCTGGCCGCGCCGCAAGACGCCTGGGCGAACCTGCTGGCCCGCAGCCTGAACCTCGACAGCACCCTGCGTGCCAGCCTCAGTGGGGCCCAGGCTGAAGCCTGGCGCGAGGCGCTGGTCAAGGCGGGCGTGCGCAATGGCCGCCTCGAAGTCGGTAGTGCACCTACCGACGGCCTGCACCTTGAACTGATCCGTTGAACGGGCACCACCATGGCTAACAATGACCGCTTGCTGGTCCAGATTCTGCTACTGGCGCTGCTGGGTGCCGGCCTGTGGGTAATGGCACCTTTCATTTCAGCGCTGTTGTGGGGAGCCATCCTGGCCTTTGCCAGCTGGCCCTTGATGCGCTTGCTGACGCGAGCGCTGGGCGGGCGCGAAACCCTGGCGGCAAGCCTGCTGACCACTGCCTGGATCCTGATCGTGGCGCTGCCGCTGGTGTGGCTGGGGTTCAACCTGGCCGATCATATTCGCGACGCGACGGCGTTCGTGCGTGACGTGCAGGTGGACGGCCTGCCCGACGCTCCGGCGTGGCTGGGTGGCATCCCGGTGGTTGGCGAGCGCCTGGTCAGCTGGTGGCAATCGCTGGACCAGCAGGGCGCGGCCTTGCTGGCCTCGGTCAAGCCGCACCTGGGGCAGGTGGGCAACTGGTTGCTGGCGCGCAGCGCGCAGATCGGCAGCGGCGTGCTGGAACTGACCCTTAGCCTGGTGTTCGTGTTCTTCTTCTACCGCGATGGCCCGCGCTTGTCGGCGTTCGTCCTGCGCTTGCTGCACCGCCTGATGGGCGACCGTGCCGAGTACTACCTGGAGCTGGTCGCCGGTACGGTGCAGCGGGTGGTCAACGGGGTGATCGGTACGGCCGCAGCGCAGGGCGTGCTGGCGTTGATCGGCTTCCTGATTGCCGGTGTGCCCGGGGCCATTGTGCTGGGCCTGGTGACCTTCATGCTCAGCCTGATCCCCATGGGCCCGCCACTGGCATGGATTCCGGCCACCGGCTGGCTGGTATGGAAAGGCGAATACGGCATGGCGGTGTTCCTGGGAGCCTGGGGCACCTTCATCATCAGTGGCGTGGACAACGTACTCAAACCGTACCTGATCAGCCGTGGCGGCAACCTGCCGTTGGTGATCGTGCTTCTGGGCGTGTTCGGCGGCCTGATCGCCTTTGGCTTCATTGGCCTGTTCATCGGGCCGACCTTGCTGGCGGTCGGCTACAGCCTGCTGCTGGACTGGAGCCGCAACGCCGTCCCGCAGCCGCCTCAGCAGTAAACCTGTACTGGCCTCTTCGCGGGTGAACCCGCTCCCACAAGGATCTCCACAGCCCGGGAGAGCGGTGCGGTCCCTGTAGTAGCGGGTTTACCCGCGAAGAGGCCGGTTCAGGCAACCTCAACTCCCGATCTTTACGCCTTCTTTATCGCCATCCCCACCTCCCAGTCTCGCCCCTTTACGCCCCTCGCTCGGACAATTTCCCCAAAGCGGCCCAAGCCGCACCACGGGGAGAACCACACATGAACATGCTCGACGGGCTGTCACTGCTGCTGGCAGTGGCATTGGCGTTTTATCTGCTGGTGGCGCTGCTGCGCGCCGATCGCAGCTAGGGAGTGGCCATGCACAGTTACGATTTCGCCTTGCTGTTGGCATTTTTCGCCATCGTGCTGCTACCGGCACCCTGGCTCGGGCGGTTCTACTTCAAGGTCATGGAAGGCCAGCGGACCTGGCTGTCGCCCGTGCTGGGCCCGGTCGAGCAAGCCTGCTACCGGCTGGCGGGCGTGCGCGCCAGCCAGGAACAGAACTGGCAGCAGTACACCCTGGCCCTGCTGGCCTTCAACCTGGCCGGGTTCCTGCTGCTGTTCGCCGTGCTGCTGTTGCAGGGCTACCTGCCATTCAACCCGCAGCATCTGCCCGGCCAGGAATGGTCGCTGGCGTTCAACACCGCGGTCAGCTTCGTCACCAACACCAACTGGCAGGCCTACAGTGGTGAAGCGTCGGTCAGCTACCTGAGCCAGATGCTCGGCCTGACCGTGCAGAACTTCGTCAGCGCCGCCACCGGCCTGGCCGTGCTGGTCGCCCTGTGCCGCGGCATCGCACGGCGCAGCGCCACGACGCTGGGCAACTTCTGGGTCGACATGACCCGCGCCACCCTCTACGGCCTGCTGCCGCTGTGCCTGCTGCTGGCGTTGCTGCTGGTATGGCAGGGCGTACCGCAAACCTTGGCCGACTACGCTCATGCGCTCACCCTGCAGGGCACCGAGCAGACCATCCCGCTGGGCCCGGCCGCCAGCCAGATCGCCATCAAGCAATTGGGTACCAACGGCGGTGGCTTCTTCGGAGTCAACTCGGCGCACCCGTTCGAAAACCCCACGGCCTGGAGCAACCTGTTCGAGGTGGCTTCGATCATCCTCATTCCGGTGGCGCTGGTGTTCACCTTTGGCCACTACGTGAAGGACCTGCGCCAGAGCCGCGCCATCCTCGCCTGCATGCTTGCGCTGTTCCTGATCGGCGGCAGCACGGCGTTGTGGTCCGAGTACCAGCCCAACCCGGCCCTCGAGAGCGCGCAGGTACAGCAAAGCGCCCCGATGGAGGGCAAGGAAACCCGCTTCGGCACCACCGGTTCGGTGCTGTGGACAGTGACTACCACCTCTGCCTCCAACGGTTCGGTCAATGCCATGCACGACAGCCTCAACCCGCTGACCGGCATGGTGGCAATGGTCAACATGATGGTCGGTGAGGTGATCTTCGGCGGCGTCGGTGCAGGGCTTTACGGCATGCTGCTGTTCGTGCTGATCGCGGTGTTCCTGGCCGGGCTGATGATCGGCCGCACCCCGGAATACCTGGGCAAGAAACTGCAGGCCCGCGAGGTGCAGTTGCTGGTGGCGACCCTGCTGGTGATGCCGGTCGGCGTGTTGGTGCTCGGCGCCATTGCCGCCAGCCTGCCAGGCCCGGCAGGTGCAGTCAGCAACCCGGGTGCGCATGGCTTCAGCCAGCTGCTGTATGCCTACACCTCGGGCACGGCCAACAACGGCTCGGCCTTTGCCGGCTTTGGTGCCAACACGGTGTACCACAACCTGATGATCGGCCTGGCCATGCTCATCGGCCGCTTCGGCTACATCCTGCCGGTACTGGCGCTGGCTGGCAGCCTGGCGGCGAAGAAAAGCGCGCCCCAGGGGCTTAACAGCTTCCCCACCCATGGCCCGCTGTTCACCAGCCTGCTGCTGGTCACCATCCTGCTGGTCGGTGGCCTGACCTTCCTGCCGACCCTGGCCCTTGGGCCGATCGCCGAACATTTGAGTCTGGGTTTTTGAGGACCGACCATGAACATGCCCATTGCTGAAGTAAAAGCCCGGCAAAGTGCCAAGGATCAGACCCGTTTCGCCGCATTGTGGCGCCCGGCGCTGGTGCAGGCATTCGTCAAGCTCGACCCGCGCCAACTCAAGCGCTCGCCGGTGATGCTGGTGGTCGCCCTGACTGCGGTACTGACCACCGTCCTGTGTTTCGCTCCCGGCAGCGGTGTGAGTACCGGTGTGGCCGTGCAGATCGCCCTGTGGCTGTGGTTCACCGTGCTGTTCGCCAACTTTGCCGAGGCTCTGGCCGAAGGCCGTGGCAAGGCCCGAGCCGACAGCCTCAAGGCTGGCAGCCAAGGGCTTACCGCGCAGCGTCGCAAGCGCGATGGCAGCTACGAAACCGTAGCGGCCAGCGCGCTGCGCAAGGACGATGTGGTGCGCGTGGTAGCTGGTGAAATGATTCCCGGTGACGGCGAGGTGCTTGAAGGTATCGCTGCGGTCAACGAGGCCGCCATTACCGGCGAGTCCGCGCCGGTGATCCGCGAGTCCGGCGGCGATCGCTCAGCGGTGACCGGCAATACCCGGCTGGTCTCAGACTGGTTGTTGATCCGCATCACCAGCAACCCGGGCGAATCGACCCTCGACCGCATGATTGCCCTGGTCGAAGGCGCCAAGCGGCAGAAGACGCCCAACGAGATCGCCCTCGACATCCTGCTGATCGGCCTGACCCTGATCTTCCTGATCGTGGTGGTGACCCTGCAGCCGTTCGCCCACTTTGTCGGTGGCAGCCTGCCGCTGATCTTTCTCGCCGCATTACTGGTAACGCTGATCCCCACCACCATCGGCGGCCTGCTGTCGGCCATCGGCATTGCCGGCATGGACCGGCTGGTGCGGCTGAACGTCATCGCCCGCTCGGGCCGGGCGGTGGAGGCGGCCGGTGACGTGCACACGCTGATGCTCGACAAGACTGGCACCATTACCTTCGGCAACCGCCGCTGCAGTGCGCTGCACGCGGCACCGGGCATCACTGCCCGCGAGCTGGGGGAGGGCGCCTTGCTGGCCTCGCTGGCGGACGACACCGCCGAGGGCAAGTCGATCGTCGAATATCTGCGCCAGCTGCGTGATTTTGTCGAACCGTCCGCCGGCCAGTTCGAGGCCGTGGCTTTCAGCGCCGAGACGCGCCTGTCGGGGATCGACTTTCAGCAACACCGCTACCGCAAGGGCGCTGTCGATGCCGTACTGGCGTTCGTCGGCATGCAACGCCTGGAAATGCCACCGGCACTGGCCCGTGAAGTGGAGCGTATTGCCCAGAGCGGCGGTACACCGCTGCTGGTGTGCCTGGACAAGCGCCTGCTTGGCGTGATCCACCTCAAGGATGTGGTCAAACCCGGCATTCGCGAGCGCTTTGCCGAGCTGCGCAAGCTCGGCATTCGCACGGTGATGGTGACCGGCGACAACCCGCTGACCGCCGCCGCCATCGCTGCCGAGGCCGGCGTGGATGACGTGCTGGCCGAGGCCACGCCAGAGAAGAAGCTGGCGCGCATCCGCCAGGAGCAGAACGACGGCCGCCTGGTGGCCATGTGCGGCGATGGCGCCAACGACGCCCCGGCACTGGCCCAGGCTGACGTGGGCATGGCCATGAACGACGGTACCCAGGCCGCGCGCGAGGCGGCCAACATGGTCGACCTGGACAGCGACCCGACCAAGTTGCTGGATGTGGTGCAGGTCGGCAAGGAGCTGCTGGTGACCCGTGGCGCGTTGACCACTTTCTCCATCGCCAACGATGTGGCCAAGTACTTCGCCATCCTGCCGGCGCTGTTCGCCGCCATCTACCCGCAGCTGGGCGTGCTCAACCTGATGCACCTGGCCAGCCCGCAGAGTGCGATTCTGTCGGCCATCGTATTCAACGCGCTGATCATCATCGTGCTGATCCCGCTGGCGCTGCGCGGCGTGCGGGTGCAGGCGGCCAGTGCGGCGCACCTGCTGCGGCGCAACCTGCTGATCTACGGGCTGGGTGGCATTGTCGTGCCGTTTGCCGGGATCAAGCTGATCGACCTGCTGCTCAATGCTCTGCACCTGGTCTGAGGAGGCCACCATGAATGCTTATGTACGCCCGGCATTGAGCCTGGCCCTGTTGATGACCTTGGTGACCGGCGCGCTGTATCCGCTGGCGGTGACCGGTATTGCCCAGGTGATTTTCCCCAGCCAGGCCAATGGCAGCCTGGTGCGCGATGACCAGGGCCAGGTACGTGGCTCGGCGCTGATCGCCCAGGATTTCCAGGGCGATGGCTGGTTCCACGCGCGGCCATCGGCAGGCGCCTACGCCACCGTGGCCAGCAGCGCCAGCAACCTGTCGCCGAGCAACCCGGCGCTGGCCGAGCGGGTCAAGGGCGATGCGGCTGCGTTGTACCAGGCGCAGCAGGGGCCGGTGCCCCAGGCGCTGCTCACCACCTCGGGCAGCGGCCTCGACCCGCACCTGCCTCCGGAGGCCGTGGCCTACCAGATCCCTCGGGTGGCCGCGGCACGGCAGTTGCCGGTGGAGCGCTTGCAAGGCTTGCTGGAAGAGGCCACCCTCCACCCATTGATCGGCCCGCCGGTGGTCAATGTGCTGGCCTTGAACCAGGCACTTGAGCATCTGGGCCACTGATATGGGGGCCGCTTTGCGGCCCTTCGCGGGCTTGCCCGCTCCCATAGGTACAGCGCAGCTTCCGAGTATTGCGATCACCCTGTGGGAGCGGGCAAGCCCGCGAAGGCCTGCGAAGCAGGCCCAAAAGAGGCTGCAGGACGCCGCCACACCAAAGGATGAAAGATGAGTGACTCCGCCCGCGCAGACGCGCTGTTGGCTACCCTCCCGCGAAGCGGCCGGGGGCGGTTGAAGGTGTTCCTTGGCGCCGCCCCCGGCGTCGGCAAGACCTTCGCCATGCTCCAGGCTGCCCACGCCCAGCAACGCCAGGGCGTGCAGGTGCTGGCCGGGGTGGTTGAAACCCATGGCCGTGCCGAAACCGAGGTATTGCTCGCTGGCCTTCAGCAACAGCCCCTGCTGCGCAGCCAGTACCGCGGCGTCACCCTCGAGGAAATGGACCTCGACGGCCTTCTCAAGGCCGCGCCGGCCCTGGTGCTGGTCGACGAACTGGCCCACACCAATGTGCCCGGCAGCCGCCACGCCAAACGCTGGCAGGACGTACAGGAACTGCTGGCCGCCGGCATCGATGTGTACACCACGGTCAACGTCCAGCACCTGGAAAGCCTCAACGACAAGGTCCGCGACATTACTGGCGTGCAAGTGCGCGAAACCCTTCCGGACTGGGTGCTGCAGGAAGCCTTCGAGCTGGTGCTGATCGACCTGCCACCCCGCGAGCTGCTCGAACGTCTGCGCGAAGGCAAGGTGTACGTGCCCGAGCAGGCGCGGGCCGCCATTGATGCGTTCTTCTCGCAAACCAACCTTACCGCCCTGCGCGAGCTGGCCATGCAGACCGCTGCCGCCCAGGTGGATGCCGACCTTGCCCACGGCTATCGCCAGCGCGGCCAGGAAGCCCCGGCCCTGCGTGGGCGCTTGCTGGTGGGCGTGGATGGCGACGACCAGGCGGAACGTTTGGTGCGCCATGCCAGCCGCGTGGCGCAACGCCGCCACCTGCCCTGGAGCCTGGTGCACGTGGACAACGGCCGCCTGCGCGACGAAACCGCACGCCAGCGCCTGCAAGCTGCCCAGCAACTGGCCGAACGCCTCGGCGGGGAGGTGGTACTGCTGCGTGCCGGCGAAGTGGTGCGCACACTGATCCAGCATGCCGCCGAACGGCGGGCCAGCCTGGTGTTGGTCGGGCAGTCCCGCGACCGCCTGCGCCGGCGCCTGTTCGGTGCCGGTGTGGCCGCGCGGCTGCTGCGCGAAAGCCACGGCCTGGAAATCAACGTGCTGGACCGCGACGCGCAGCCGCAAGCGCCGCGTTCGGCGGTACGGCGGGTGTGGGTCTGGCGCCATTACCTGCTGGCGCTGCTGGCCACGGTCATGGCCGCAGGCCTGGCCTGGGCGGTGTCGAGTGTGCTGGCGCTGCCCAACATATCGCTGGTGTTCCTGGCCGCGGTGTTGCTGGTGGCAGTGCGCAGCAGCCTGGGGCCTGCGCTGGCCTGCGCGGTGCTGTCGTTCCTGACCTACGACTTCCTGTTCATCCCGCCCAACCTGTCGTTCAGGATCCAGCGCGAAGAAGACGTGCTGACCCTGGTGTTCTTCCTGTTGATGGCCGCGCTCACCGGCAACCTGGCCGCCCGCCAGCGCCGCCAGTTGCAGGCGCTGCGCGAGACCCAGGCGCAGACCAGCCAGTTGCTCGACCTGTCGCGCCGGCTGACCGTGGCCACCGACCGCCAGGCGGTGTTCAACGCCGCCGGCCAGCACCTGGACGGTTGGCAGGACATGCAGGTGTGCCTGCTGGAGCGCAATGTCGAAGGCCAGTTGCAGGTGGTCAGCGGCGAAGCCCATGCTTTCAGCGATAACGAACGCGCCGCTGCAGAATGGGCCTGGCAGCACGGCCAGGCCGCCGGTCATGGCAGCGACACCCTGCCCAATGGCCGCTGGTGGTGGTGGCCACTGGCGGTGGATGAGCAGCCCCTGGCATTGCTTGGTGTGCGCTCACGCTCCGGCCAGCCTCTCAGCGACCCGCGCCGGCGCCTGCTCACCGCCCTTGGCCAACCACTGGCCCAGGCCCTGGCCCGCGCCCGGCTGGCCGAACAACTGGAGGCCGCGCGGCTGCATGGCGAAACCGAGCAGCTGCGCAGCGCCTTGCTGGCGTCCGTTTCCCATGACTTGCGTACCCCGCTGACCGCCATGCGCGGTAGCATCGACAGCCTGCTGGCGCTGGGCGAGGCGATCCCCGCCGCCGACCGCCGCGAACTGCTGGAGGGCACCCGCAACGAGGCCGAACGCCTCGACCGCTACATCCAGAACCTGCTCGACATGACCCGCCTGGGCCACGGCGGCCTCAAGCTGGCCCGCGACTGGGTGGCGCCTGCCGACATCGTCGGCAGTGCACTCAACCGCCTGCGCGCGGTGCTGGCGCCGCTGCGGGTACACACCGACGTGCCGGCCGAGCTGCCGTTGCTGTTCGTGCATGCGGCGTTGATCGAGCAGGCGCTGGTCAACGTGCTGGAAAATGCCGCGCGCTTCTCGCCAGCCAATGGCCGGCTGGAGCTGCAGGTGTCGGTGCAGGACGCCCGGTTGTGCTTTGCCGTCAGCGACCAGGGCCCCGGTATTCCCGTGGAAGACCGCGAGAAGATCTTCGACATGTTCTACACCGCCGCTCGCGGTGACCGCGGCGGGCAGGGCACCGGCCTGGGCCTGGCGATCTGCCAGGGCATGATCGGCGCCCATGGCGGCCAGATCCTCGTGGGCGAAGGCATCGATGGCCAGGGCACCAGCATCACTTTATGCTTGCCGCTGCCCCCTCAACCTGAAACCGAAAGCGAAACCCCATGAGTCAGTCCGCCACCCTCCTGGTCATCGACGATGAACCGCAGATCCGCAAGTTCCTGCGCATCAGCCTGGCCTCGCAAGGCTACAAGGTGCTCGAGGCCGCCACCGGCGCGGAAGGGTTGGCCCAGGCGGCGCTGGGCAAGCCGGACCTGGTGGTACTCGACCTGGGCCTGCCGGACATGGACGGCCAGCAGGTACTGCGTGACCTGCGCGAATGGAGCGCGGTGCCGGTGCTGGTGTTGTCGGTGCGCGCGAGTGAAGTGCAGAAGGTCGATGCGCTGGATGGTGGAGCCAACGACTATGTGACCAAGCCGTTCGGCATCCAGGAGTTTCTGGCGCGGGTGCGTGCCTTGCTGCGCCAGGTGCCGCAGGCCGGTGGCTCGGAAGTGGCGGCCAGCTTTGGGCCGCTGATGGTGGACTTTGCCTTTCGCCGGGTGACCCTGGATGGCGTGGAAGTGGCGCTGACCCGCAAGGAGTATGCGTTGCTGGCGCAACTGGCCGGGCACCCGGGGCGGGTGATTACCCAGCAGCAACTGCTCAAGGATATCTGGGGGCCTACCCATGTGGATGACACCCATTACCTGCGGATAGTGGTCGGGCATCTGCGGCAGAAGTTGGGAGATGACCCCACGGCGCCGCGGTTCATCATCACCGAGCCAGGGGTGGGATACAGGTTGGTGGCGCCCACCATGTAATCCCTGTGGGAGCGGGCGTGCCCGCTCCCACAGGGTCCCTGCTAATTCAATGAGTTATGTGCAGTTCTATGAGAGCTGGCATGCCGGCGATGGGGCCAACGCAAGCAGCGCAACACAGTAAGTTCAGGGGGCGGTTCTCGACTCCAGATCCATTTCCGCTGGCCACTCTACTCGGGGTGCCAGGCGCAGGGCGAACTCACACCAGAGCACATCGTTGTGATCCTTGGGTTCCCCGGGTGGTGGCAGGGCTGAGGGGCCTTCCTGCATGTAGGTGCAGATGTAGGCCCAGGCATGCTGGTCGGCCCCCATCGTAACCAGAGGAAAACGGTCGATGACATTGTTTGTGCCTGGTGCAACGATGGAGAGTGTGACACCCCATTTGAAAATTAACCCACCGTTTGGCAGTGCGCCGGCCTGGGACCAGCGCTCGGCGCGGACTTGGGACCAGTCGTAGCAAACTGTTTCTACTTTCCAGTTCGTGAAGGGGTTCCACCAGCAGTACTTGAAATTGTATGCATACAATTTTTTACGTACTCGGTTGAAGCGAAGGGGTTCATCTCGGGGTGGGGATATGCTTACTCGAAGGCAAAATACGGATGCCCATACTCCGCATGCAAGTATTAATATATCAATTAGCACGGATTCGAAGTCTCTCCGTTCTAAGTTGGAGTTTATGAAACTGAACAGAGGGGTGGTGATGGCGATAGTTGGAAGCGAAAGGAAAGCCATTACTTCTCTTGCCCAACCGAGGGGTCTGGGTACTTCAAGGTAGATAAGATCCTGATGGTTAGGGGATTGATTGCCCAGGCTGGCTTCGATCGCAATGGGAATGTCAGGATGGGGTAGGTCCTCTATCCATCCTGTACATGGCGGGTTAAGGTGCGGGCGGGCCATTAGAATAGACTCCTTAGCGAGGATAGATTGTTTTCTCTCATTGTCACTTTTGCATAACCTGACATGTCATGCTTGTTGGGCCAATAAGTGAGCGTTAGCTCAATAGCTTTTGTACAATGGTTTTCCAGTAGTGGAATTGAAGTGCTGATGTGCAGGGTCTTATCGGTGGTTTTAAAAATTATTCGTTCGCTGACGCTTTCAGGGCTAGCAAAGATTTTTTTGGTTTCTTCGGGCACGTATTCGACTACTTTTGGATGTGAACTATTACCAGAGAGATAAAAAGGCAGTCGATTTTGCCCTGCTGGGTATACAGTCAGTTGCCATTTGTACTGTGCGTCTTCAGTACTGAAATTTGGCAAGCTTATGTACAAATCGAGATAAAAGCCTGCCGCGACAGCAGCGTCATCGCTGATGAAGGCTTTTGTTTGGTCTGGCGTGTGCGTACTGTGAGTTGGTTGAAATCTTGTCTCAATTGAAGCCTGCGCTTGAACTCCCAAGGCTGCCGCGTTCAGTGAGCCAATTGCGGTATCCAGATCTTGTGGATTCATCCAGCGCCGATGTTCCTCTGGTGTTCCCCATCTACTATGTCGGGACCAAAGCTCTAATAGTGAAGATTCTTGATTTTTGGCATCCATCGCCAGCGTATAGGCTGCCAGACCAAGGATGATCGTAAAGCCTAAGGGGCCGAGTAGCGAACTTGCGAATAATGCCGAGTAAATACCAGAGACAGTGGAAACTGTAGCAAGCACGGCCGCGCGAGCGTACTGGTTTGCAGAGGTGCTGTCCCCTTGGTTATTAGTTCTGGCGAGCGCATTCACGTATTGCACTGCATCCATGGCATTGGCGAGTGCAGTGATGGCGCCGCCATACTTGGCTAGGTTCTTTCCTAGTGAAGCTATGGTTACCGTTCCGGGCCACGGTATCTTCGGTCGTACAAGTGTGACAGCAAGGCCTGCCACTTCGACACTCACTCCCAACAACCCAAGCGATGAAGACCAGATCGCCGCAAGCGCCTCTGGATTGTTCTGATGTGTTTCTTGCAACGCCCGATAGTTCTTGCCCAGACTATCCTGCTGGAACCATATGCCCCCCAAGGCAAGCATCAGCTTCACACTTCCACTGCTCGCTGCAGCATCCCGCAGGCTGCGCATCGCATCGCTTGCCACGCTTTGCGCGGCCGTAGAACTGATCTTCAAACCACCCGTAACCTGCGCACGCAGCGTACCCGCACCAATCGCAACATTGCGTACCAGCGCCCCGACGCCGCCGGCTGCACCCTCGCGCAACTGCACCAGCCGCGCCTGCAGGCTCTCGGCGCTTTCGAGCGTCCAGAGCATCACCTCGATCATCTGGCTACGGTTACCCGCTGCCGCAATATTGATCGCCCCACTCAGCACCATGGCCCGCACCTTGCGGCCCAGGGGATCACGGAACTGCTTGTCTACCTGCTGCAGAAACGCATCGGTCCGCGCTTCCAGGGCTTCATTGAGCAGGCTCATGTATTCGCCCACTGTCAGCGACACCCGCAGCGGCGTTACCTGCTGCCCGGCGAACAGTGCAAACGCCGAGCGATGCACATGACCGATCAGGGTCTTGGTCCGTTCACTCAGGTGCTGGCTGAGCGCATTCCCTGCGCTGTTGGTCGCGGCCAGCAACTGGCCAACGGCATCCTGTATCGGCTTGATCATCAGCAGTTGGCCATCGGCGGTACCGGCGATGCCCTTGATGATGTCGTACACCTTGCCGAAGTCGTCCCCGGACAGCGCCCTGGCCACCTGCTGCATCAGCTTCTGATTCTTGGCCAGCAGTGCCTGGTACAACAGGCTGCGGTCGTCTTCCAGCAGCTGCTGCCAGATATGCTGGGTGATCCCGAGCGGCTGACCCTCCTGCGGCAAGGTTTCAGTGGGCCCGCCGGCCAGGCAGGCGGCCATCATCTGGATGAAGTACTCCACCGAAACGGGGGAGGTCGCGTCATAGTCGTAGTAGCCGATCTGCTGAAAAGCCCGCTTGGCATAGTGCCGCGCATACAGATCGCCAACCTGGTCGATCATCGACTGCCAGTTTTTCAGTTCGCGGTCGTAATCGGCCTGGAACGCGGCGCGGGCGCTTTCGTCGTAACGCTCTTCCAGCCGCTCGCGGGCGTCCTGCTGCTTGCGCGCGGTGTTGCGTTCGGTCTGCGCGTCGATGTCCACCGGCGGCAGATACGCCTTGGCCGCGATCGGGCTGTCGTTCCACTGCTCGATCTGCCGGGCTTCCCGCTGCGCGTCCTCGGCACCTTGCACGGCAGCCATGGCCGCGTGCAATTCGCGGATGCCCAGTAGTGCTTGCGAGGTGAAGTATTCGAAGTGCCGCTGCGGCTGCGCCCGCCATTCCTGCAGGGCCTGCACCCAGCCAGTGCGTTGCGCGTTGAGCTCCATGACCATGCCGACCGGGTCGGGCAGCGTCAGCGCCAGCACGCCATTGGGCAGTTGTTCCTGCTGGATGACATTGCGCACATGCGTGCGGGTTTCATGCCAGCGGCCCAGGCGGCTGTAAAAGCCATGGACGCTGGTAAACCTGGCAGAAGAAAAGGTCGAGAACTCCAGCACCTGTTCCAGGCCGAAGCGAAAGCTGTCGGTCATGGCGATGCCGAGGCTGGCAGGGTCGTTGCGTGCGGTGTTCAGGTCCACCTCGACGAAGCGGGCGAGGGTGCCCGGGTCACTGTCGGCGATGCCTTGCCGATAGCGGTCGAGTACCGAACGGGGCCAGGGGTCGTTGGCGAAGGCGATCCAGGCCTTGCGGTAGAGCAGGGTATCGATGTTGATGAACGAGGCAATCACATCGTGGCCTTCGGTGGCGCATACCTTGGGTAACGACCTGGGTGGCCCAAAGGGCATCTGCGACACCGGGAAGCGCCGCAAGGTACCTTCCGCCGCCACCTCGTAGGCCTGCCAGATTTCCTGGTCGAGCAGTACGTAGACATAACCTTGGCGCAGGAGGCGCAATTGGTCGGTGTGCGCCGGGTGGAAGATGATTTCGCTGTCGTCTGCCAGGCGATAGGGGCGCCCTGTGTCCGGGCGTGGGGCGTAGGCCTCGCGCAGCAGTAGAATCGGCAGGCCGGAGCGTTCGCAGGCATTGCAGGTGCCGTAGGTGTTGGGGATCTCTTCCTGCATGGCGATGTGGATGGCTTTGCTGATACTCATGGGTAACTCCTTGCCTTCGGCAGGCCGGCGACGATGTGCGACCAGGTGCAGTCGTCGTAGCTGGCGAAGCGGTCCGCCAGGCGCTGCTCGCCGGCCGCGGCCCTTTCCACCTCGTGCTGGATGGTCGGGTGCTGAAGGAGCAGTGGGTGAATCATGAGCATGTGCAGGCACATGCACTGGATATCGGCACGGTCGCGCAGGCCTTGCCTGAAGGCCTTGAGGATCAGGTTCATGGCATGGGTGGGTGCGTTTTCCGGCAGGCCTGATGAACCTGGGAAGTGCCAGGGTGCATGGGGATGCTGCACGGCACTCAGGCGATGCCAGGCACCGAGCAGTTGAATGATCTGCGGTGCGACGTGCTGGGTCGCCCTTACGGCCTCGGGGACGGCCAGTTCGCCAGCCATGGGTTCTCGCTCGAATACCTCGCAACTGCCAGAACCATCGGGATGTAGCCAGCTGCGAACAGGCCCGAGGACTTCGCCTGCGTTTTTCAGGGTCGCGCGTAGCAGCGCCAGCCGCACGGGTTCGAACCAGGCGGTGATACCGTGCGGTTCTGGTTGGTGCAGCACCTGACACTGTTGGCTGATGTGCTGGGCGATGAGGTCGGCGGGTTGATCGCTGATCAGCCAGCCACACACGTGGTGCCAGGTAGCTGCCGATTCACGAGCGGCGCAGGTCGCGCTTAATAGGGCAAGGGCTGTGGGCGCATCGCCGGGTTCGGCGAGCCGCACCAGAGCTGGCCAGCACTCGGGATCCTGCACCAGGCGGCTGCAGTCGATGCGCGTTACGGCATCACTACCCAGCGCTTCGCTGAGGGCAGCGATGGCCAGCGGGTGCTCAGGCGGGCAGCCGGCGAATGGGTCCAGTAAAAGGTAGAGGGCTTCTTCTGGTTGGCGCTGCTGGTTGGCGAAGTGATCGACCGACTGCACGTAGCCCTGCGTGGACTGGCTCGACATGAGAAGTTCCTTTTCTTCTTGATGGCGAGCAGAAACCTAACGGGGAATCAATGCTGCAGGTAGTTATCGGCTTCCTAACCAGCTGTAGGATTTTTCGCTGTCGGACGAGGCAGTCGTATCGCTCAGGACCTCGGGGATTCTGTTTCAAAGCATTGGCGCATCACGTCAAGGTAACGCCGCGCGCCCAGGCCCAACGGGCGCGACTTGACCCAGATGATGTCCACCCACAAGCGCAATCGGCTGGCCATGTTGTCGAAACGCACCTCCGCCAGCGCGCCCGAAGCAATCAACGGCTCGACCAAAGGCTGCGGCAGGTAGGCCCAACCAAGGCCCGATTGCACCAGGTCCAGCGTGGCCAGGTAGCTGTCGGTCAGCCAGATGCGCCGCGACAGCACCATGCGTGGGTCCGACCCGGTGGCCTTGCCCGACGCCACGATGATCTGCCGCTGTTCGGCGAAAGTCTCTTCCGGCAACGGCGTGCCGCTGTTCTGCCCGGCCGGATGGCGGGGGGAGGCGACGGCCACCAGCAACTGGCTGCCGGCTTCCAGGAATGACTCGCGCTCGTCGATGCCAGGCCTTTCGAAGACCAGTGCCAGTTGCACGCTACCGTCATGCAGCAGGCGGATGGCTTCGGCCTGGGTGGCCGAACGCACCTCGATTTCCAGGCTGGGAAATTCCTGGGCGAGGGTTTCCAGCGGCTGGCTCCAGCGGCCGGTCTGCAGCTCGGGGGCCATGGCGATAGTCAGGCGCTTTTCCAGCCCCTTGTGCAGTTGCAGGGCTTGGGCATCGAGCAGGTTGAGCTGGCAGATCACCTGCCTGGCCTGGGGCTCCAGGGCCAGGGCGGCGCTGGTTGGCAAGGCTTTGCGCGTGGCCCGGTCGAACAGCACCAGGTCCAGCTCCGCCTCCAGCTGGGCGATGGCCATGCTCACGGCCGAAGGCACACGCCCCAGCTTGCGCGCGGCGGCAGAGAACGAGCCTGCCTCCAGCACCGCGAGGAAGATTGCCAGGGAGTCGCTGGTAAAGGCCATTGTCAGTAAACCTGATGACGGGGAGTGTTATGGAAGAAAATTATGGGGCTTTTGTTTGAGAATGCACCAGGGTGCCGAGCGGTTCGGCGGGGGATTGTCAGCGCCTGTGAGATCGAGCGCCGCCCGCGCGGCGCTTCGCAGCACAAGGCTGCTCCTACATCTGTTTCGGGCCAGTAACGCCTGTACCAGTGCACGCGACCGCCTTGTTTGCCCGACACGATATCGAGGTGGACACCAAGGGGCCGCGCGCCCTCGCCTCAGGATTTATTGGCCCGAAACAAATGTAGGAGCAGCCTTGTGCTGCGAAGCGCCGCGCGGGCGGCGCTCGATCTCACAGGCGCTGAAAAACCAAAGCCAAGCACCTACAGCCCTTCACCCAGCACCCGATCAATGCTGTCGACAAAGTAGTCCACGCTCGCCCGGGTGGTGCACATCGGCGGCTTGATCTTGAGGATGTTCAGGTAATCACCGGTCGGCTGCATGAAGATGCCCAGGTCACGCAGGCGGTTGCACAGGGCCATGGTTTCCTCGGTTGCCGGTTCCAGCGTTGCGCGGTCGCGCACCAGTTCCAGCCCCAGGTAGAAGCCCGAACCATGCGCCGCGCCGGCCAGCGGGTGCTTGTCGACCAGTGCCTGCAGGCGCGCCTTGAAATAGCGCCCGGTATCGCGCGCGTTGTCCCACAGGCCTTCTTCCTGCATCACATCCAGCACCGCCATGCCGATGCGGCAGCTGACCGGGCTGCCGCCGGCCGAGGAGAAGAAGTAGCCCTCGGCCTCCAGCGCTTCGGCGATCTCGCGACGGGTGATGACTACGCCCAGTGGCTGGCCGTTGCCCATGCCCTTGGCCATGGTGATGATGTCGGGCACCACGCCCTGTTCCTCGAAGCCCCAGAAGTACTCGCCCAGGCGGCCATAGCCGACCTGCACCTCGTCGGCGATGCACACACCGCCCCGGGCGCGGACCTTGGCATAGGCCTCGCGCAGGTAACCGGCCGGCAACGAAATACCACCGGCATTGCCGTACACCGGTTCGCAGATGATGCCCGCCAACTGGCGGCCACGGGCGTCGAGGTCGGCCAGCTTGGCGTCGACGTCACGCAGGTAGTGGGTGGCGCTGTCGGCGCCACGGAAGCGGCCGCGGAAGGTGTTCGGCGCCTCGACCGGGTGCACCCAGTCCGGGCGGGTTTCCAGGGCCTGCGGGTTGTCGGCGATGGAAGTGGAGATGGCATCGGTGGCCACCGACCAGCCGTGGTAGGCCTCCAGCACGCTGAGCAGGTCGCGCCCGCCGCTGTAGGCCCAGGCCAGGCGAATCGCCAGGTCGTTGGCTTCGGTACCGCTGTTGACCATGAACACCCGGTCGAAGCCTTCGGGTGCCAACTCCAGCAGGCGTTCGGAGAACTCGGTGATGGCCGCATAGTGGAAGCGCGAGTTGGTGTTCAGCAGCGACCACTGCCGTGCCGACTCGGCGACCATGCGCGGGTGGCCGTGGCCCAGCACTGCGACGTTGTTGAGCATGTCGAGGTACGAGCGGCCCTGCATGTCGATCAGGTAGTTGCGCCAACCGCGTTCGATGTGAGGCGGTTGCGCGTAGTAGTGCTTCTGCGAGCGGGCGAAGCTGGCGTCGCGGCGGGCCAGCAGTGCCTGCGGGTCGGGCAGCGGCTCGGCATTGCAGTCGAAGCCCAGCAACGCAGCTGGCGACGGGCACAGGGCCAGCCAGGCGGTTGCCTGGGATGGGGTGGCGAAGAACGGCGGCTGGATGCCGCTATCCAGGCACAGTTGCACGCTGAGGAAGCCACAACTGCTGCCCAGCGACTGGCCTTTTTCCACGGCCTGGCCATCTGCAGGCGCGTCTTCCAGGCCTTGCAGCCACAACGCCCAGTGCGCGCTGCGCAGGCAGCCACGGCCGTCGCCATGGCGCTGCCAGGTGCCGGCATCTGGCGCTTGCACCAGGCTGCCGTTGGGTACATGCAGCTCGACGCCCAGGGCACAGGTGGCAGGCTCTTCGGGGCGATCGATATGGGTTTGCGACAGGCGATACTGCCCGTGCAGGCTGCAGGCCGGGGCCTGTTGCGTGGTCAGCAGGTGCTGGTCGAAGCCCGGTTGCTCCCAGTTGCCCGCCTCGCAATGCACGCTGAGCACGCCCAGATCGACGCGCGTCACTGCCTGCCGACCCAGTTCAGGGAGCAGAAGGGCGCAGCCGCTCAGGTCCGGCGTGGCTGGCTGCAGGCCCGCAGCTTGCAGGATGGCCGCTTCCATCAACGCGAAAGGTACGGCGGTGGCAGTGTCGAAGATTTCCCATTCATGGGCGATGTTGTCGCGGGTGTACTGGTTGCCGGGGTCGACGGTGAGTTGCTGTTCGCTGCTCAGCACCAGCACGGCAGCGCGGTTGAGCACCAGTGGCCACAGCGCCCGCAGTTCGGCTTCGCTCAGCGGATTGAGCGCCTGGTAGGCACGCACGGCCGGCAGGATGCGCAGCGGGTCGCCCTCGGCGTGGTGCAACAATGCGGCGCAGGTCACCGACAGGTCGGCGATGCGCCATGTGCGCAACAGGTCGCCGAAATCGATCACCCCTTGCAACTGCCACTGGCGCTCGACATCGCGGGCCCAGACGGCATTGTCGTCGGTGATGTCCAGGTGCACGGCCTGGCTTGGCAGCTGGTCGACCAGCGGCGCCAGGTGCTCGGCGGCCAGCTGGGTGGCCCGTTCGATACGGGCGCGTTGCTCGGCGTTGCCCAGCACGGGCAGCAGGTGCTGGATCAGTGCCTGGGCATGTTGCGGGTCCCATTGCAGGGTGCGCGCCAGGCCCGGGTGGTCGAAAGTGGCCAGGGCCTTGTCCAGCCGCGCGCAGAGCCCGCCGAGTTCGGCGATCAGGCGTGGCTCCATGTGCTTGAGGCGGGTCAGTGGCTGGCCTTCGATGTAGTCGAGCAGGCGCATGCGCAGCGGTTGCCCGTCTATTTCCAACGCCAGCAGCATCTGGCCATCGCTAGCCGGGCGCACGGCGGGCACAGGCAAGCCCTGTTCGCGCAGGTAGGCCAGGGCGGCGTGCTGGGCCTCCAGTTCCACCTGGGCGTAGCTGCCGTGGCAGGCCTTGAGCACGAAACGGCCTTGTGGAGCGTCTACTCGGAAGTTCAGGTCCTGTTGGCTGCCCAATGCCGAGAGGTTGCCGGCAATGCCGTAGTGCGTTTGCAGCACGGCATGTGCCTGGGCTTCGCCGAGCGCAGGGCTGGGCAGGCCGGAGCGCTGGATCAGCGTGGTCAGGGCAGGGGAGGCGGGCTGGTGTTGTGGGCTGGACATGGGGCTCTACCGTTGCTGCTGGGGTTGACGGTGGAGAATTTATGTCCGATCTGGCTGATGATGGAAGACGATTGTTGTCAGAAAATTTGATAATTGGATTCGCTGCCCGGAGCAGTGGTTGCCAGCTATCACCTGTCTAGCGGGCGTATGCTTCCACTGTGGGAGCGGTCTTACCAAACACCCTTCAGACCAAGAAAGCGTCTGAGTAGCATGTTCAGAGGAGGAATTTGAATTCTGAAAGCAACTTCACCGACTCGGGAAGCTTTTGCTGAAGCAGTCTGTCGAGATACTGCTGCACGCTGTGAGGTGGGTTTTTCAAGGACATTCGCTGCCGCTGGGCAGCCTCAAGTACTGCTGCCTTGTCCAGGTCCCACAGGTCGGCGATGAAGTCATCCGGGTGTAAGGGCTCGATATCGAAAACGTCGAGAGCCGTTTCGGGGAAATCCTTCAGGTTGAAGGTGACGATGACGGAAGCGTTGCACTTGATTGCAGCAGCGAGGACATGTCGATCATCCTTATCTGGCAAGTCCAGCCCTTCTACCAGCGACTCGTAGTCAGTTACGAGTGCGTCAGGTACAGCAGCGTCCATTCGCCGTGACGTCCGATCTACTTGCTCGAGGGTGAGGTCAGGCCGGTTGAGCAATAAATTGCGTTTCCACTCGTCATGAATCTTCGTTGACCAACGTGCTCGGTAAATACCTGTCAATGCAAGGTTCATCAGGAAATCACGGAGTGGGGCAGGATAAAGAACGTTCGCGTCGTAAATGGCCGTGAAGGGCGAGTGCTTCATTCGTACCCCATCCGTAACTCCTGGGCTTCGGCTGCCAGCGCGTCCATTGCGGCACGGCTTACCTCGTCACGTTTGTCCTTGTAGGCAACCAGGTCGGAGAATTTGACCCGACGATGGCGACCCGTTTTTGTGTGAGGAATCACAGATTCGTCTAGCAGTTTTACCAAGTACGGCCGAGAGACGTTGAGTAGGTCTGCTGCCTCTTGGGTAGTCAATTCGGCGTGGATTGGAACGACTTTGACCGAGTTCCCCAGAGCCAGCTCGCTGAGAATCTCGCCAAACAGACGCAGCGCGAAGGTAGGTACTTCAACAACCTGGCGCTGATTCTCTTCATTGAGCAGCTCAATCCGTTGGGTATCTGATTTTGTCGAGAGGAAGGCTGCTAGCGTTCGGCTCGATTCGACTGCCACGGCAATCTCTTTCTCATCGGGAAGCATCTTGCGAGAGAGGTCGGCGGTGGTCATGGGCATCTCCAGTGGGATATCGATCGTGGCGCTGCTGCGACGGTGCAACAGCCTAACCGAGTTATATTCGAAATATTCGAAAATCGCAATAAACGAAACGATACCTCATGATGGCTGGGTGCCTGGGTAGCGTGACTTTCCTTCGAGGCGTCACAACATTCGGTCCCAGGCATTCCCGGCATCAGCGCATCATGCCCAGCTCGGCGTCATCCATGAGGGCCTTGGCCATCGCACTCAGGTAGTGGGCAGCCCAGATCATCATCGGTTTTTCATCCATCAGGCCGGTGATGGTCAGTTCGCGTACATAGCCCATCAGCTCCGAAGATTGCTCGCGGGCATCGCGACAGGGAATGCCGGGCTCTATGCGGAACAGTGGGTGGGTGCCGTGTTCGCCTTGGTAGAACGTGGTTTTACCGACAGTGAATTGGGTGTCTTCTTTGGTCATTTTTGAATTCCCTCAAAATTCTCGACTGCCCGGACGGGCCCTTTCGCGGGTGAACCCGCTCCCACAGGTACTGCATCTACCTCAAGGCCTGTGGAGATACTGTGGGAGCGGGTTTACCCGCGAAGAGGCCAGCCCAGACAACGCAACACTAAAGCCTCAGTGCAAAGTCCGAGGCTCAGCGGGCATCTGCACCTTAACCAGTGCCGACTCAAGCAAAGTCCGAAGCGCCTCCAGCTCATGCATCGAGGTCATCATCAGGATCGAAGCCGGCGATTTGGGCTGCAGTAGCAAGGCCTGATGCACCACAGTGGCCGCGCATAGCGCGTAGTCGGTGGCCTGGATCAGGGTGTCTTCGAGGGAATGGGTGTTGTGGGGTGGATCGGGGACAATGTTCAGCATCGTGATTAACCATTGGCTGTGCGGCCACCTGTCTGCTGTCAAACAGTCGGGTGGCAGCTGTACGTGGGTTGACAGACCGGCGGTAAATCACGCAAAAGTTCCGGCGCACGCAAGCGTGCCCACACGCACAGCCACCATGAAGCGGAGACTGCCTGCGTGAATTAACCGTCACAGCCTGTCAAAGCTGTATCGCTGATCTTCAGCGACCAACCGAGACTAGAGCTCAGCCAGAGCAGCCGCAACGGAAAACACGCGGCAGGAGTATGTTTGGGAAATGGCCTACAGGGAAGGGGTTAAATCTGACATGGCAGGTGTTCTGCGCCCGATTGCGTCAGGGCGGGAGGTGACCGGTTTGATTTCTGTGGTGGCGCTCGGTCTCACAGGCGCAGAAAGTGTCAAGACGAACACCCGCGAAGCGCCGCGCGGGCGGCGCTCGATCTTGAGGACTCTACAAAACTTAAGGCGAACCTGCCTCAACTTCCAAGAACGCCGCCTCCAGCAACTGCCGGGTATACGGATGCTGCGGCGCATGGAAGATCGCCTGTGCATCCCCTTGCTCCACCACATGCCCATGCTTGATCACCATCAACTGGTGGCTCAACGCCTTGACCACCGCCAGGTCATGGCTGATGAACAGGTAGGTCAGGTTGTATTTCTGCTGCAGATTGCGCAGCAATTCCACTACCTGCCGCTGCACCGTGCGGTCCAGCGCCGACGTAGGTTCATCCAGCAGGATCAGCGCCGGCTTCAATACCAACGCCCGGGCAATGGCAATGCGCTGGCGCTGCCCACCGGAAAACTCGTGCGGATAGCGATGCCGTGTGCGTGGGTCCAGCCCGACTTCCTCCAGGGCCGCAATAATCGCTGCTTCCTGTTCCTGCGCCGTGCCAATGCGGTGAATGCGCAACCCTTCACCGACGATATCCTCCACGCACATGCGTGGGCTCAGGCTGCCGAACGGGTCCTGGAACACTACCTGCATCTCGCGCCGCAACGGGCGCACGGCCTTCTGGTTCAGCCCTTCCAGGTTCTGCCCATGAAAGCGAATGCCGCCCTGGCTGGAGATCAGCCGCAAGATCGCCAGGCCCAAAGTCGACTTGCCCGACCCGGACTCGCCGACAATCCCCAGCGTCTGCCCTTGCGGCAAGCTGAAGTTGATCCCGTCCACCGCCTTCACATGGTCGACCGTGCGCCGTAGCAGGCCCTTCTTGATCGGGAACCACACCTTGAGGTCATCCACCTCCAGCAATGGCGCGCCCACCGGGTTGTGCGCCGGCAGCCCGCTGGGTTCGGCATTGATCAGCATCTGCGTGTAGTGGTGCTGCGGTGCGCTGAACAACCTGGCGCATTCGGCCTGCTCGACAATCTGCCCGTGCTGCATCACGCACACACGGTGGGCGATGCGTCGCACCAGGTTCAGGTCATGGCTGATCAGCAGCAGGGCCATGCCCAGACGCGCCTGCAGTTCCTTGAGCAGTTCGAGAATCTTCAACTGCACAGTCACGTCCAGCGCCGTGGTTGGCTCATCCGCAATCAGCAGTTCCGGCTCGTTGGCCAGGGCCATGGCGATCATCACCCGCTGGCGCTGCCCGCCCGACAGCTCATGGGGCAAGGCCTTCAGGCGCTTGCGTGGCTCGGGAATGCCGACCATCTCCAACAGCTCCAGGGTGCGCGCCGTGGCCTCCTTGCCGGTCAGGCCCTTGTGCAGCAGGAGGATTTCGTTGATCTGCTTCTCGATGCAGTGCAACGGGTTCAGCGAGGTCATCGGCTCCTGGAAGATCATTGCAATGCGGTTGCCGCGAATGCGCTGCATGGTCTTCTCGTTCTGCTGCAGCAGGTCCTTGCCCTCGTAGCGGATGCTGCCGCTGGGGTGGCGGGCCAGGGGGTTGGGCAGCAGGCGCAGGAGCGAGTGCGCGGTGACCGATTTGCCCGAGCCACTCTCGCCCACCAGTGCCAGCGTCTCACCCTTGCGGATGTCGAAGCTGATGCCGTTCACAACGCGGTGGGCCTGGTCACCGGTGACGAACTCCACCGCCAGGTCGCGCACTTCGATCAGGTTCTGTTCACTCATGTCACTTCCTCGGGTCGAAGGCATCGCGGGCGGATTCGCCGATGAATACCAGCAGGCTCAGCATCAGCGCCAGCACGGCGAAGGCGCTGATGCCCAGCCATGGGGCCTGCAGGTTGGACTTGCCCTGGGCCACCAGTTCGCCCAGCGATGGTGCGCCCGGCGGCAGGCCGAAACCGAGGAAGTCCAGGGCGGTGAGGGTGCCGATGGCGCCGGTGAGAATGAATGGCATGAAGGTCATGGTCGAGATCATGGCGTTGGGCAGGATGTGCCGGTACATGATCGCGCCGTTGCGCATCCCCAACGCGCGAGCAGCGCGTACGTATTCCAGGTTGCGCCCGCGCAGGAACTCGGCGCGTACCACATCCACCAGGCTCATCCACGAGAACAGCAGCATGATGCCCAGCAACCACCAGAAGTTGGGTTGCACGAAACTGGCGAGGATGATCAGCAGGTACAGCACCGGCAGGCCCGACCAGACTTCCAGGAAACGTTGCCCGGCCAGGTCGACCCAGCCGCCATAGAAGCCCTGCAAGGCGCCGGCGATCACGCCGACGATGGAGCTGAGCAGGGTCAGCGTCAGGGCGAACAGCACGGAAATGCGGAAGCCGTAGATCACCCGTGCCAGCACGTCGCGGCCCTGGTCATCGGTGCCCAGCCAGTTGTCCGCCGACGGTGGGGCCGGGGCGGGTACGCGCAGGTCGTAGTTGATGCTCTGGTAGCTGAACGGGATCGGTGCCCACAGCACGAAGCTGTCTTTCTTCTCCAGCAGTTCGCGGATGTACGGGCTCTTGTAGTTGGCTTCCAGCGGGAATTCGCCGCCGAAGGTGGTTTCCGGGTAGCGCTTGAATGCAGGGAAGTACCATTCGCCGTCGTAGCGCACGGCAATCGGCTTGTCGTTGGCGATCAGTTCGGCGCCCAGGCTCAGGCCGAACAGGATCAGGAACAGCCACAGCGACCACCAGCCACGGCGGTTGGCCTTGAAGCGCTCGAAGCGCCGGCGGTTGAGGGGGGACAAGGCCATGTCAGTGCTCCCGGCTGGCGAAGTCGATGCGTGGATCGACCAGGGTGTAGGTCAGGTCGCCGATCAGTTTCACCACCAGCCCCAGCAGGGTGAAGATGAACAGGGTGCCGAAGACCACCGGGTAGTCACGGTTGATGGCCGCCTCGAAACTCATCAGGCCGAGGCCGTCGAGGCTGAAGATCACTTCGATCAGCAAGGAACCGGTGAAGAAGATGCCGATGAACGCCGAAGGGAAACCGGCAATCACCAGCAGCATGGCATTACGGAACACATGGCCGTAGAGCACCCGTGGTCGGCTCAGGCCCTTGGCCTTGGCGGTGACCACGTATTGCTTGTTGATCTCGTCGAGGAAGCTGTTCTTGGTCAGCAAGGTCATGGTGGCGAAGTTGCCGATGACCAGCGCGGTGATCGGCAGCACCAGGTGCCAGAAGTAGTCCAGCACCTTGCCGGTGGTGCTCAGCTCGTCGAAGTTGTTGGAGGTGAGGCCGCGCAGCGGGAACCAGTCGAAGTAGCTGCCGCCGGCGAACAGCACGATCAGCAGGATGGCGAACAGGAACGCCGGGATGGCATAGCCGACGATGATCGCCGAACTGGTCCACACGTCGAAATGGCTGCCGTGGCGCACGGCCTTGGCGATGCCCAGCGGGATCGACACCAGGTACATGATCAGCGTGCTCCACAGCCCCAGCGAAATTGACACAGGCATCTTCTCGATGATCAGGTCGATGACCTTGGCATCGCGGAAGAAGCTGTCGCCGAAGTCCAGCCGGGCGTAGTTCTTGATCATGATCCACAGGCGCTCGGGCGGCGACTTGTCGAAGCCGTACATGCGTTCGATCTCGGCGATCAGTGCCGGGTCCAGGCCCTGGGCTCCACGGTAGTTGGAGCCGGCCACGGACACTTCGGCACCGCCACCGGCAATGCGGCTGGTGGCGCCTTCGAAACCTTCGAGCTTGGCGATCATCTGCTCGACCGGGCCGCCGGGGGCGGCCTGGACGATGATGAAGTTGATGATCAGGATGCCGAACAGGGTCGGGATGATCAGCAGCAGGCGGCGCAGGATGTAGGCCAGCATGTTATTCGGCCTCGTCCGCAGCGGCTGCGTTGGCGGCCGGGGTTACGCCGGGCTTGATCCACCAGGTGTCGATGCCGATGTCGTACTTGGGCGAGACGTCCGGGTGGCCGATGTGGTTCCAGTAGGCCACGCGCCAGGTCTTGATGTGCCAGTTGGGGATCACGTAGTAGCCCCACAGCAGCACGCGGTCGAGGGCCCGGCAGTGGTCGATCAGGCTCTGCCGCGAATCGGCATTGATCAGCTGTTCCACCAGTTGGTCGATGGCAGGGTCGCGCAAGCCGATGAAGTTGCGGCTGCCGGGGTTGTCGGCGGCGGCACTGGACCAGAACTCGCGCTGCTCGTTACCCGGCGAGTTGGACTGCGGGTAGCCACCGACGATCATGTCGTAGTCGCGCGAGCGCAGGCGGGTGATGTACTGGGACACGTCGACCCGGCGGATGTTCAGGTCGATGCCAAGGTCGGCGAGGTTGCGCTTGAACGGCAGCAGGATGCGTTCGAACTCGGTCTGTGCCAGCAGGAACTCGATGCTCACCGGCTTGCCCTGGGCGTCGACCATCTTGTCGTCGACGATTTTCCAGCCGGCTTCCTGCAGCAGCTTGTAGGCCTGGCGCTGCTGTTCGCGGATCATGCCGCTGCCGTCGCTGACCGGGTTGCGGAAGGCTTCGCTGAATACCTGCTCGGGGACCTTGCCACGTAGCGGTTCGAGGATTTTCAGTTCGCTGGGGCTGGGCAGGCCGCGGGCGGCCATTTCCGAGTTTTCGAAGTAGCTGCCGGTGCGGGTGTAGGCGCCGTTGAACAGCTGCTTGTTGGTCCACTCGTAGTCCAGCAGCAGGCTCAGCGCCTGGCGCACGCGCACGTCCTGGAACACCGGTCGGCGGATGTTGAAGATGAAGCCCTGCATGCCCGTGGGGTTGCCGTTGGGCAACTCTTCCTTGATCAGGCGGCCATCGCGCACGGCGGGTACGTTGTAGGCGGTGGCCCAGTTCTTCGCGCTGACTTCCAGCGCATAGTCGAACGCACCGGCCTTGAGTGCTTCCAGGGCGACAGTGGTGTCGCGGTAGGAGTCGAAGGTCATCACGTCGAAGTTGTAGAAGCCGCGGTTGATCGGCAGGTCCTTGGCCCAGTAGTCCTTGACTCGCTCGTAGCGCACCGAGCGCCCGGCCTTGACCTCGGCAACCTTGTAAGGGCCGCTGCCCAGCGGGATTTCCAGGTTGCCGCGGTTGAACTCGCGGCTTTCGTACCAGTGCTTGGGCAGTACCGGCAGTTGGCCGAGAATCAGCGGCAGCTCGCGGTTGTTCTTGTGCTTGAAGGTGAACACTACCGTCAGCGGGTCTTCGGCGACTACTTCAGCGACGTCGGCATAGTACTGGCGGTACAGCGGCGCGCCGTCCTTGATCAGGGCATTGAAGGTGAACACCACGTCGTCGGCGCGCATCGGGTGGCCGTCGTGGAAGCGTGCCTCGGGGCGCAGGTAGAAGCGCACCCAGCTGTTGTCCGGGGCTTTTTCGATCTTGCCGGCCACCAGGCCGTACTCGGTGAACGGCTCGTCCTGGCTTTGGCGCATCAGGGTGTCGTAGATGCTGCCGATGTTCTCGGCCGGCACACCCTTGTTGATGAACGGGTTGAGGCTGTCGAAGCCGCCGAAGCTGGACTGGCGGAAGGTGCCACCCTTGGGTGCGTCAGGGTTGACGTAGGCGAAGTGCTTGAAGTCGGCGGGGTATTTTGGGGGCTCGTCGTACAGGGTGAGCGCGTGTTGCGGTGCGGCCAGGGCGGGAAGGCTCAGGCAGGCAAGCAACAGGCTGCCGGCCAACCGGCGCAGTCGGTGCGTTGGCGTCATTGGGCTTTCTCCGAAGTCTTGATCCACCACCGGTTCAGCCCAAGGGTGTAGGGCGGCGTGGTGACGAAGGCGAACCGGTTGCGGTAGGCCAGGCGATGATTGTCGAGGTACCAGTTGGGGATCATGTAGTACTGCCATGAGAGCACGCGGTCCAGGGCGCGGGCGGCGGCGACCTGGTCATCGCGGGTGCGGGCGGCCAGCAGGGTGTCGAGCAGATGGTCGACCACCGGGTCCTTGACCCCAGCATAGTTCTTGCTGCCCTTGGTGGTTGCCTGGCTGGAGTGGAAGTACAGCCACTGTTCGAGGCCCGGGCTCAGGGTCTGGTTCAGGGTCATCAGAATCATGTCGAAATCGAACTGGTCCAGGCGTTGTTTGTACTGGGCGCGGTCCACGGTACGCAAGCGCGCATCGATGCCGATGCTGGCCAGGTTTTCGACATAAGGTTGCAGGATGCGTTCAAGGTTGGGGTTTACCAGCAGCAGTTCCATGCGCAGCTGCTGGCCCTTGCTGTCGACCAGACGTTGGCCGTTCAGCTTCCAGCCGGCCTCGGCGAGCAGGCCGAGGGCCTGGCGCAGGGTCTGGCGGTTGATGCCACGGCCATCGGTATGGCTGACCTTGTAAGGTTCGCTGAACAGGCTGGCCGGCAACTGGTCACGAAACGGTGCCAGCAACAGCCATTCCTTGCCGGTGGGCAGGCCGGTGGCGGCGAATTCGCTGTTGGGATAGTAGCTGGTCGAGCGGCGGTAGGCGCCGCTGAACAGCGCGCGGTTGGTCCACTCGAAGTCGAGCATCAGCCCCAGCGCCTGGCGTACCCGTGGGTCGCTGAAGGTGGCCCGGCGGCTGTTCATGAACAGGCCCTGGGTTTGCGTGGGGATGCGGTGCGGGATCTGCGCCTTGATCACCTCGCCCCGGCGCACGGCCGGGAAGTTGTAGCCGTTGGCCCAGTTCTTCGCCTGGTGCTCGATATAGATGTCGAACTCGCCGGCCTTGAATGCTTCGAAGGCGACCGTGGCGTCGCGGTAGAACTCGTATTCCACGCGGTTGAAGTTGTACTTGCCACGGTTCACCGCCAGGTCCTTGCCCCAGTAGTTCTTTACCCGTTCGAACACCAACCGGCGCCCAGGCTGGACCTGGGTGATGCGGTAGGGGCCGCTGCCCAGTGGAGGCTCGAAGGTGGTGGCCTTGAAGTCACGCTTTTGCCAGTAGTGCTTGGGCAGCACCGGCATTTCGCCCAGGCGCAGGATCAGCAGCGGGTTGCCGGCGCGCTTGAACACGAAGCGGATGCGCAGCGGGCCAAGGATGTCCACCCGCTGCACTTCCTGCAGGTTGGTGCGGTAGATCGGGTGGCCATCCTTGAGCAGCGTGCGGTAAGAGAAGGCCACGTCTGCCGAGGTGATCGGCTTGCCGTCATGCCAGCGGGCCTCCGGGCGCAGGTTGAACACCACCCAGCTGCGGTCCTCGCTGTACTCCACCGAGCGGGCGATCAGGCCGTAGCTGGAGGTCGGTTCGTCGCCGGACGGGTCGTACTGGCCGGTGCCGACCATCAGCGGCTCGTTCAGCTCGCTGATGCCGTACTGCTGGAAATTGGGCGTGGTAATCGGGCTCGACCCCTTGAAGGTGTAGGGGTTGAGGGTGTCGAAGGTTCCGAAAGCCATCGCCCGCAAGGTGCCGCCCTTGGGCGCTTGCGGGTTGACCCAGTCGAAATGGGTGAATGTGGCTGGGTACTTGAGCGTGCCGAACTGCGCGTATCCGTGGCTTTCGCTCACCATCGCGGCTGCGGGAAAGCTCAAGGCCAGGCTGAGAGACAGCAGGAGGGGACGTATCAAGTCGGCATCCGATCCAGAGGCGTTGGGCTTTGATCGGGGTACAGTAACAGCTTGGTGGGGTTGGAAAAAGAGAGGTTTTGAAGGTGGGGTTGGCGGGCGTGCCTGCTTCTGTCCAATGGGAATGACGCGGTAGCTGTAGGAGCGGCCCTGTGTCGCGATCGGGCTGCGTAGCAGCCCCAGCGATATCGGCATCACCTCCAATAATCTGGGGCTGCTGCGCAGCCCTATCGCGACACAAGGCCGCTCCTACAGCCACCGCGTCAATGCGGTAGGCGGGGATCAATGCGAGAGGTAGACGGTCAGGGTCTGGCCTGGCTTCAGGGCATGGCCGCTGCGCGGGTTCCAGCGCTTGAGGTGTTTCATTTCCACGTTGAAGCGCTTGGCCACCAGGTACAGCGAATCGCCTTTGCGTACCTTGTACTGCGTGGAGCGCTGCCCGGAGGCGGCTACCCGATTGCCAGCAGCGCTCGGCGCGCTGCCGCCGCGCAGGGCCAGGACCTGGCCAGCGCGCACGTTGTTGCCGGAGAGACGGTTCCAGCGCTTGATGTCCTTGACCGAAACGCGGTTGGCCTTGGCGATGGCGCCCAGGTTGTCGCCGCGCTTGACCCGGTAGCTGCGCGCCGCCACTGGGGCCTTGGCTTCGGCCACGGCGCGGGCGAACACGGCCTTGTTCGGCTGCAGGCTGACCAGCTGCTCGGGTTTGAGGTTGGACAGGCTGTCGCTCAGCAGCTGCGCCTTGGCAGTGGGTACCAGCAGCTGCTGCGGGCCGTCCACGGTCATGCGCTTCTTGAATGCCGGGTTGAGCTGGATCAGCTCGTCCTCGTCGATGTTGGCGAAGGCCGCTACCCGTGACAGGTCCAGGCGGTCGTTGACGGCCACCGCCTCGAAGTAGGGTTCGTTGGCGATCGGGTTCAGGTTCACGCCATAGGCTTGCGGCGTGAGTACCACCTGCGACAGGGCCAACAGCTTGGGCACGTAGTCGCGGGTTTCCTGCGGCAGCGGCAGGTTCCAGTAGTCGGTGGGCAGGCCGAGCCGCTCGTTGCGCTCGATGGCGCGGCTGACCGTGCCTTCGCCGGCGTTGTAGGCAGCCAGGGCCAGCAACCAGTCGCCGTTGAACATGTCGTGCAGGCGGCTGAGGTAGTCCAGTGCGGCGTTGGTCGAGGCGGTCACGTCGCGACGGCCATCGTAGAAGTTGGTCTGGCGCAGGTTGAAGTGACGACCGGTGGACGGAATGAACTGCCACATGCCCGCGGCATGGGCGCGCGAGTAGGCCATCGGGTTGTAGGCGCTTTCGATGGCTGGCAGCAGGGCCAGCTCCAGCGGCATGTCGCGTTCTTCGAGGCGCTCGACGATGTAGTGCAGGTAGAGGCTGCCACGCTCACCGGCGCTTTCGATGAAGCTTGGATTGCTGGCGAACCACAGGCGCTGCTGCTCGATGCGCGGGTTGACGTCGATGTTGTCCTGCAGGGCGAAGCCCTGGCGCATGCGTTCCCACACGTCCTGTGGTGCCTGTTCGGCCGGCTTTACCAGCAGCGGTGAAGGCTTGTGCTTGATCCGCGCCTGGTAGTTGTGCGCGCGAACGCTATCGGATTCGTCGAGCTGACGGGTGCTCTGGCAGCCCACCAAGGTGGCGGCCAGGGCCAGCGCACTGATTTGGGCCAGGCGCGTCAGGGCGACGGAATGAGAGGTTCTGCGGCTACGTGAAGACATCGGCTGACACAGGTTTCCGGGCGAAAAATTTCGGCGATTCTAGGAACCGCTCCGGGCCTGGTCAACCTTTGACCATCGCTTGCGATATATCTTGAGGTTATCAGAAGGTGTCCTTCCAAGACCTCAAGGCAGCAAAAACAGCGACATGCGAGGGGTTTGAATGTCCCTTCCATTCGTCTGCTTTTTGTTTAACTAATGTTTCAGAGGTGCGCAGGAAGGGGTTGGTCAGGCGCTCCAGACCGATCGTTGATGGCAATGTGATGCGATTTTCGGCACGCAAACGGGTAACGTCCTCGAACCGCTGCTGAACGTGCGGGTTCTCGGGTTCCACCGCCTTGGCGAAACGCAGGTTGCTCATGGTGTATTCGTGGGCGCAGTACACCTCGGTCTGCTCTGGCAGGGCTGCCAGGCGGGCGAGGGCTGGCTGCATCTGTTCGGGAGTGCCTTCGAACATGCGCCCGCAACCGGCGGCGAACAGCGTGTCGCCACTGAACAGCACCGGCGTTGCCGGCTGGTCGCTGAACAAGGCGATATGCCCCAGCGTATGGCCGGGCACGGCCAGCACCTGGAAGGTCACGTCCAGCACGGTCACCTGGTCACCTTCGTCCAGCGCCAGGTCACGGCAGGGAATGCGCTCGTGGGCCGGGCCACAGACCCGGGCGCCGGTCAGCTGCTTGAGCCTTTCCACGCCGCCGACGTGGTCGTTGTGGTGGTGGGTGACCAGGATGTCACTCAGCACCCAGCCGGTGTTGGCCGACAGCCAGCGTTCCACTGGGCCGGCGTCACCCGGATCGACCACCGCGCAGCGGCGTTTGGCAGTATCCTGTAACAACCAGATGTAGTTGTCGGAGAAAGCGGGGAGAGCATCGATCTGTATCATGGTGCGGATCCGATTCGCCTAGCGTGGCACATGAAGGCATCTTATCCGCGATGGCGCGGTGCGAGAACCTTCGAGGGAGAGCGCAATGACCGACCAAGCCTTTGCCCAGGCCGACCCGGACTGGGTCAAGCTGATCAGCCTGGCCCGTGAGTGGTTCAACGGCCCACTCGGCCAACTGATGCTCAGGGAGGAGGAAAAACTGCTGGAAGAAGAGCTCGGGCGCTTCTTCGGGGGTTACCTTGTGCACTACGGGCCCTGCGCCGAGCCACCGCCCAGCGCGCCCCAGGTGCAGCGCAACGTGCGCCTCGGTGCACCGCTGCCGGGGGTGGAGATTGTTTGCGAGGAGCAGGCCTGGCCGCTGAGCGAGCACGCCGCCGACGTGGTGGTGCTGCAGCATGGCCTGGATTTCTGCCTTTCGCCTCACGGCCTGCTGCGCGAGGCGGCCAGCGCGGTGCGCCCTGGCGGGCACCTGCTGATCGTCGGGATCAACCCCTGGAGCAGCTGGGGCATGCGCCATTTCTTCAGCCACGGCGCCCTGCGCAAGGCCCGTTGCATCTCGCCGTCACGGGTGGGCGACTGGCTCAACCTGCTGGGCTTCGCGCTGGAGAAACGCCGCTTCGGGTGCTATCGTCCGCCGCTTGCCTCACCGGCCTGGCAGCAGCGCCTGGCGGGCTGGGAACGGGTGGCTGGCGGCTGGCAGAGTTCCGGTGGCGGGGTGTACCTGCTGGTAGCGCGCAAGATGGTGGTGGGCCTGCGGCCGTTGCGCCAGGAGCGTCGCGAGCCGATGGGCAAGCTGCTGCCGCTGCCACTTGCCAAGGTCAACCGCACGGCGGCCAACCCGGATACTGAAAAGCACTGAACATGAGTGGTACATGAGCGAAAGCGTCGAGATGTTTACCGATGGTGCCTGCAAGGGCAACCCTGGCCCTGGCGGCTGGGGCGTCCTTATGATCTACAAGGGCGTCGAGAAGGAACTGTGGGGCGGCGAACGCGAAACCACCAACAACCGCATGGAACTGATGGCCGCGATCCAGGGCTTGATGGCGCTGAAGCGCGAATGCGAAGTGGTGCTGACCACCGACTCGCAGTACGTGATGAAGGGCATCAACGAATGGATGACCAACTGGAAGAAGCGCGGCTGGAAAACCGCGGCCAAGGAGCCGGTGAAGAACGCCGACCTGTGGCAGCAGCTGGATGAGCAGGTCAACCGCCACAAGGTGACCTGGAAGTGGGTGCGCGGGCATATCGGCCACCCCGGCAACGAACGCGCCGACCAGCTGGCCAACCGTGGGGTCGATGAGGTGCGCGCCAAGCGTTGAGCTGGGGTACAATTCCGGCCTTTGTAACTGATGCAAGTTGGAGCGCCCCGCGTGGAGCAGCAGCAAGATAAACGGTTCGTCATTCTCGATACCGAAACCACGGGTATGCCGGTCAGCGAAGGCCACCGGATCATCGAGATCGGCTGTGTCGAGGTCATCGGCCGGCGCCTGACCGGGCGGCACTTCCACGTCTACCTGCAGCCAGACCGCGAGAGTGACGAGGGCGCCATCAACGTCCACGGCATCACCGATGCCTTCCTGGTCGGCAAGCCACGCTTTGGCGATGTCGCAGAGGAGTTCTTCGAGTTCATCCAGGGCGCCACGCTGGTCATCCACAACGCGGCGTTCGACGTTGGCTTCATCAACAACGAATTTGCCTTGCTGGGCCAGCAGGACCGCGCGGACATTTCGCAGCACTGCACCATCCTCGACACCCTGCTGCTGGCGCGCGCGCGCCACCCGGGGCAGCGCAACAGCCTGGATGCCCTGTGCAAACGCTACGATATCGACAACTCGGGCCGTGAGCTGCACGGCGCATTGCTCGACTCGGAATTGCTGGCTGACGTCTACCTGGCAATGACCGGTGGCCAGACCAGCCTGTCGCTGGCCGCGCATGGGGCAGAAGCCGAGGATGAAGGGTCGGGTGCTGGTGGCAGCGAGATTCGCCGTATTAGCGGGCGTGTGCCAGGGCGAGTGATCATGGCCAGTGCCGAAGAGCTGGAAGCGCATGCCGAGCGCCTGGCGGCCATTGCCAAGTCGGCGGGTGGGCCATCCATGTGGCAGGCTCTGACCGAGACACCTGCTGGCTGATCTTTCGCCTGCTCCGGCCCTTTCGCGGGTGAACCCGCTCCCACAGGTTCATCACAAGTTCCGAAGCCGGTGATGTACCTGTAGGAGCAGCCTTGTGCTGCGAAGAGGCCGTTAGGGCAACAGATCTTCTTCAGCAGAAATGGCCTCTTCGCAGCACAAGGCTGCTCCTACAGATCCTGCGCATGTCTTGAAGGCGATACCGGTCCTGATCACACAGGTTCTACTACCCTGAAATAGACGCCATGTCCTTCGGAGGTAGCCACCTGATGTACAAGGACCTCAAGTTCCCCATCCTCATCGTGCACCGCGCCATCAAGGTTGACAGCGTCGCTGGCGAGCGTGTGCGGGGCATCGCCGAGGAACTGCGCCAGGACGGCTTTGCCGTCCTCGCCGCCGCCGACCATGCCGAGGCCTGCCTGGTCGCTGCCACCCACCATGGCCTGGCCTGCATGCTGATTGCCGCCGAGGGCGTCGGCGAGAATACCCACCTGCTGCAGAACATGGCCGAGCTGATCCGCCTGGCCCGCCTGCGCGCCCCCAGCCTGCCGATTTTCGCCCTGGGCGAACAAGTAACCCTGGAAAACGCCCCCGCCGAAGCCATGAGCGAGCTCAACCAGTTGCGGGGCATCCTCTACCTGTTCGAAGACACCGTGCCGTTTCTTGCGCGCCAGGTGGCGCGTGCCGCACATATCTACCTGGACGGCCTGCTGCCGCCGTTCTTCAAGGCCCTGGTGCAGCACACCGCGCAGTCCAATTATTCCTGGCACACCCCGGGCCACGGCGGCGGCGTGGCCTATCGCAAAAGCCCAGTGGGCCAGGCCTTTCACCAGTTCTTCGGGGAAAACACCCTACGCTCGGACCTGTCCGTTTCCGTGCCGGAGCTGGGCTCGCTGCTCGATCACACCGGCCCCTTGGCCGAAGCCGAAGCCAGGGCTGCGCGCAACTTTGGCGCCGACCACACCTTTTTCGTCATCAACGGCACCTCCACGGCCAACAAGATCGTCTGGCACGCCATGGTCGGCCGCGACGACCTGGTGCTGGTGGACCGCAACTGCCACAAGTCGGTGGTGCATGCGATCATCATGACCGGTGCCATTCCCCTCTATCTGTGCCCCGAGCGCAACGAACTCGGGATCATCGGCCCGATCCCGCTCAGCGAGTTCAGCCCCGAGGCGATCCAGGCGAAGATCCAGGCCAACCCTCTTGCTTGCGATCGCGGGCAGCGCATCAAGCTGGCGGTGGTGACCAACTCCACCTACGACGGCCTGTGCTACCACGCCGGGCTGATCAAGCAGACCCTGGGCGCCAGTGTCGAGGTGCTGCACTTCGACGAGGCCTGGTTCGCCTATGCGGCATTCCACGAGTTCTTTACCGGGCGCTATGCCATGGGCACGGCCTGCGCGGCAGACAGCCCGCTGGTGTTCAGCACCCATTCCACCCACAAGCTGCTGGCCGCGTTCAGCCAGGCCTCGATGATTCATGTGCAGGACGGGGCCAGGCGCCAGCTGGACCGTGACCGCTTCAACGAAGCGTTCATGATGCACATCTCGACCTCGCCGCAGTACAGCATCCTCGCTTCGCTGGACGTGGCCTCGACCATGATGGAAGGGCCGGCCGGGCGTTCGCTGCTGCAAGAAATGTTCGACGAGGCGCTGAGCTTTCGCCGTGCCCTGGCCAACCTGCGCGAGCACATCGCCGCCGACGACTGGTGGTTCAGCATCTGGCAGCCGCCGAGCGCCGAAGGCATCCACCGCCTGGCCGCGCAGGACTGGCTGCTGCAGCCGGGGGCGGAGTGGCATGGCTTTGGCGAAGTGGCGGATGACTATGTGCTGCTCGACCCGCTGAAGGTGACCCTTGTGATGCCGGGCCTGAGCGCGGGCGGTGCACTGGGCGAGCATGGCATCCCGGCGGCAGTGGTCAGCAAGTTTCTCTGGGAGCGGGGGCTGGTGGTGGAGAAAACCGGCCTGTACAGCTTCCTGGTGCTGTTCTCCATGGGCATCACCAAGGGCAAGTGGAGCACCCTGCTCACCGAGTTGCTGGAGTTCAAGCGCCACTATGACGGCAATACCGCCCTGAGCAACTGCCTGCCGAGCGTGGTGGCTGCCGATGCCTCGCGCTATCAGGGCATGGGCCTGCGCGACCTGTGCGACCAGTTGCATGGCTGCTACCGCGCCAATGCCACGGCCAAGCAACTGAAACGGTTGTTCACGCGCTTGCCGGAGGTAGCCGTGAGCCCGGCCCGGGCCTATGACCAGATGGTGCGCGGTGAGGTGGAGGCGGTGCCGATCGAGGCGCTGCTGGGGCGGGTGGCAGCGGTGATGCTGGTGCCGTACCCGCCTGGTATTCCGTTGATCATGCCGGGGGAGCGGTTTACCGAGGCGACCCGCTCGATAGTCGATTACCTGGCCTTCGCCCGGGCGTTCAACCAGGGCTTCCCAGGTTTCGTCGCCGACGTGCACGGCCTGCAGAATGAAAGCGGCCGCTACACGGTGGACTGCATCAAGGAATGCGAATGATCTCGACGCCGCTGCGCGCCAGTTCGAAGCGGTTTTCACCCAGATGGTTGACCTTGTCGCCGATGGCCAGGCGATAGGTGGTGATGGGCGCGCCCAGCGTGCTGCCGTCGGTTTGCAGGGTCGACTCCTGGAACTCGTGCACGGGGTAGATGCGGCCTTCGGCGTCACGGGCGTGGAATTGGTCGACCATTACTGCTGCCATTTGGGTGGAAACCTCTGAATTACGTGGGAAATGTCTGCAGGCATAGACCGTGTAACAGCGTCGGAAGTTTTCGCCCCGTGGAAAAAAAACCAAGGCGCCGAGGAACGGTCATCTATAACTACAACGTCCCTTTACCCAGCAGAGGTTGGAAATTGCCATGAGCCAGGTGTATTCGGTAGCGGTGGTCGTCGGTAGCTTGCGCAAGGACTCCTACAACCGCAAGGTCGCCCGCGCACTCTCGGAGCTGGCGCCGTCCAGCCTTGCCCTGAAGATCGTGGAGATTGGTGATCTGCCGTTGTACAACGAGGATATCGAGGCCGACGCGCCGGACGCGTGGAAGCGTTTTCGCGACGAGATCCGCCGCAGTGATGCGGTGTTGTTCGTTACCCCGGAGTACAACCGCTCGGTGCCTGGCGGCCTGAAGAATGCCATCGATGTAGGCTCGCGGCCCTACGGGCAAAGCGCCTGGAGTGGCAAGCCGGCGGCGGTGGCCAGTGTGTCGCCGGGGGCCATTGGTGGCTTCGGCGCCAACCATGCCGTGCGCCAGTCGCTGGTGTTTCTGGACATGCCGTGCATGCAGATGCCCGAGGCCTACATTGGCGGCGCGGCTAGCCTGTTCGAGGATTCGGGCAAGCTCAATGACAAGACCCGGCCGTTCTTGCAGGCGTTTATTGACAAGTTCGCTTCCTGGGTGAAGTTGAACAGGGCGGTTTGATTCGCGATCGTTGAATGGACGGTCTCTTTGTAGGAGCAGCCTTGTGCTGCGAAGAGGCCGGTACAAATCACACATCAATAGGATCTGTACCGGCCTCTTCGCAGCACAAGGCTGCTCCTACAGAAGCGGAGCGCGGCATGTTCTAGCGGAAGCTGTAGGAAACCCCGGCATACACGCCAAAGCCTTCGCCTGGCGTCGAACGGGCCTCATCCTTTCCGGCATCGTTGTAGCCAGGTGTCACCGTCGCCGCATAACGCTTGTTGGTCAGGTTGCGCAGGTCCAGCCAGGTCTGCCAGTCCTGCTTCGGTGAATCCCAGCCCAGGCGTGCGCCGAGCAAGGCATATTCATCGGCGTGGTAACTGTTGGCGTAGTCCACCTGCACCTTCGACGCCATCTGCGTGTTCACCCCGGCGTAGAAACCGCTCGGCCAGTCATAGCGCAACTCGGCCTGGTAGTAGTGCATGGGGATGCCCGGCAGGCGGTTATCGCCGAACTTGTCGTCATCGCGGTAGTGGAAGTCACTGAAGGTGTAGGCCTGGCGCAAACTCAGCCTGCCAGTACCGGCGCGTTCCCACAGGGTACTGTCGAGGCCGGCTTCCACGCCCTGGTGCACGGTGGCGCTGGCGTTGAATTCCTTGGCCGGAGCGCCTTGCACGATCTCAACCGCCAGCAATTCATGGCGAACCTGCGAGTAGTACCACGCCAGGTCCCAATGCCCCAATGCCGATTCGCCGCGTGCACCCATTTCCAGTGTGGTGGCCGTCTGGTTTTGCATCTCGATCGGTTGGTTGGCTGTGGGCGCACTCCAGATCAGGGCCCAGGGATGGGGTGGTTCGACCGAGCGGCTCAGGTTGCCGTACACCTGCAAGTCCGGGCTGATGTCATAGCGCAGCCCCAGGCGTGGTGCATAGTCCCAGTCATGCTGGCTCACTTTGCCGCCCCCGGCAGGGTGGTAAGTGACATCACTTTCACGGCGGGTATAGATCATCGCCAGGCCAGTGGTCAGCCACAGGTTCGGTACCAGCTCCAGGTCATTGCCCACATGCAGCACGGTGTCCGAGCCCTGGTAGGTGAAGTCACGGATGCGCTCACCGAACACGTCGCCATTACGGGTGAACTGTGAAGCACCGCTGTTGGGCAGATGTTTGGTGGTGCGCCAGCCGACGGTGGTCTTGCTCTCGTGGCCGAACAAAGTGTCACGGCGGAAGTAGTTCAAGGTGCCGCTCACATCGGTATAGGCCACCTTCAGGCGCATCGGGCCTTCGCGCAGGTCCATCGGGTAGTCGTGGTAGACCAGGCCAGCTTCCAGGAGCGCATCGTCGTCGAGGTAGAAGGTGGTCTTGTTGCCCACCCAGGTACTGCCCGGTTGCGGGCGGCTGTCGTCGCGGGCCAGGTAGGCCGGGTTCGCGGCGCGGGGGTGGTGCTTGATCTGTTCCTTGGTCAGGCGCCCGGCCAACTCGTTCTCGGTTTCCCGGTAGCGCAGGTAGAAGCGGGTTTCCAGGTTCGGGTTGAAGCGGTAGCCGACATTGGCCGCCACACCCTTGGCACTGCCGCTGCTGTGCGCCTGGTAGCCGTCATATTCCGAATCGGTCAGGGCCACGTAGTAGTCGAGGTTGCCCAGTACCTGCCCCGAGCTGATGTGCCGATGCTGGTAGCCGCGGCTGCCGACTTCGTAGCGCACCTGCAGCGGCGCGGCGTCGTAGCCGGTGTGGGTGACGTAGTTGATCGCACCGCCCAGGGCGAGGGAACCCTGGTCGAAGCCGTTGGCGCCGCGCAGCACTTCGGCACGGCTAAGCCACAGCGGCTCGAACAGCTCGTAGGGCGTGCCGCCCGGGCCGGTCAGGGGCAGGCCATCGAACATCGTGTACACCCCGGAACCGTGGGCCCCCGGTGCGCGGTTGATGCCCGAACCGCGGATCGACAGTTTGATGCCATCGTTGCCCGCCGATTGGGCGAATACCCCGGGCTGGTAGGCCAGTACATCCTGGTTGCTGGCAACCCGGCCTTGTCCCACGCGCTGCATGTCCACCAGGTTGCTTGCGCCCGGCACTTCGTGCAGGCGTTCGCTGGCTGCAGTCAGGTCGTTCTGCTCCTCATCGGTAATCAGCACCTGGCCCAACTCGACCGGAGGTGCCGCCAGGGCGGGCTGGGAGGCAGCGAAAGCAGCCAGCAGGCCGAGGCAGGATGGTGGGGGCAAAACGCAACGCATTGTACGACTCCAGGCGAAAGGCGAATGGACAACGGCGTTGAGACGAGCGAAATGCCGCTTGGAGCACGAGGAAAGTCGACAAATATCGCGCAACCTTCGTCAGACGGTTTTGTACGAAAGTTCTTTACAAGCCGCAGCGATGGAGCAGGGCGACCTGCGCTTCGTAAGGTGATTGCAGACCGGCAGCGATGCCTCGCTCAATCACCCGTGGAGTTCAAACATGACTGACAACGCACGACACTCGCAGCAACCCCTGGCGGACGCCCCGGTTCGCCTGACGCCACGTGAACGGCAAGTGCTGTTGTGGTGTGCCTACGGAAAGAGCTCGTGGGAGATTGGCCAGATCCTGGAATGCAAGGAATCGACGGTGAACTTCCATGTGTCGAACATCCTGCGCAAGTTCGATGTGCCCACGCGGGTGGCTGCGGTGATCAAGGCCATTCGCTACGGCATGCTGGCCGAGCAGTGAGGGGGTGAAGCATGGGCAACGATCCTCGGTTACGGCGTTTTGCCGATTGCCATGACCCCTTCTGGCCACGGGTGGAACTGGACAGGCTGCGTGAGCGCCTGAACCTGAAGCGGCCTGTCAGTGAGGCTGTGCTGGAAGTGGCCGCACGCTGCGCTGCCATCGACGCGGCACGCGAATTTGCGCGCTGGCGCGCGGTGTTGCGAGAACGGGGCTACAAGCGCCTCGAGGATGTGGCCGGGCATGACCACGGGCGTGCATTGCGGGTGTGCTACATCCGCTTTGTCGAAGCCGCGGTCATGCGTAACCTGGGCTCGACCGCCTACCTGCCCGCCGCACACCGAGGGGCTGCCCATGACTGAAAAATCTGTTGTCGACAGCCTGGCCCCGGCGCTGGTGGAGTTGCTGGGCGTGGATGGCAATGTCCTGTTCGCTGCGCTGCTGGGGGCTTTGCTGGTGAGTGCGGCGCGCGACCGCTTGATCACCAACACGGCCAGGCGCCTGACGCTGGGCAAGAAACTCTTGTTGGTGTTCGTGACCGTGGGGGTTGGCCATCTGTTCGAGCCGCTGGTTTCGTCACTGGTGCCCTTGCTGAGCCGTGGCATGGCGGGGTTCGTGGCTGCCGTGGTGGTGATCCCCATCAGCCTCAAGGTGATGGTCTGGCTGGATACGCTGGACCCGCGTGAACTCATCCAGCGCTGGCGCCGCCGGGGCTAGCCGCTGGCGGCATTGGGCGAGCGACTGGTCAGCGCGCTCAATTGCCGCTCCAGCTGCTGGATGCGTTGCTTGTCCTGAACCAGCAGGAGAACGGCTTGGCGATCGGCAAGCGACAGGGTGCGCAGGCGCGCGAGCATGTCCTGTTCCCAGCCTTCGTCGTCCAGGCCTGCGCGATGTCGTTCGGGTTCACCCAGCAGAAGCCAGTCCAGTGAGCATGCATACTGCCTGGCGATGTCTATGCAAAGTGAATAAGGAATGCTGTCGCGCACCTTCCAGCTGCTCAATGTCTGCGGGCTGATCGAGAGCGCTCTGGACAGCTCGGCGTCAGATTCCGTAGCGGTCAGAAGCTTCAGCCTGGTCAGCACCGAAGCAAGTACGTGGGTACTCATAACAAATATCCATGACTGGTTTAATGATATTCCATGGGCTTAAACTACTCGTTATGAATACAGCCCTGCGTTTTAAGGAGCATTCCTGCAATGAGAAGCATCAAACTGAAGAATACACCTATATATGCAGCCAATACTGACAAAACCGGACGACTATTCTCACAGAAGGTAAGCCCGAACAATGCTTGCAGGTACTTGCCGTGAGTACATACAAGCTGGTTTGCCCGCATTGCCACAGCCGGATGCGTATACGCACCAGTGAAGGGCGTCATATTTTCCTGCGGATCGCCTATTTGCAATGCACCAACGAGGCCTGTGGCTGGTCGGTGCGTGCCGAGTTCGAGATGACCCATGAGCTCTCGCCCAGCGGCATGCCCAACCCGGAAGTGTACCTGCCTTCGGCCAACGGTGATTTACGCAAGGCAGCGCTGCCGGGGGCCGTCCAGGACAATCCTGGTGAATAAGCCTTCATGCTCACGGATAAAAGCGTGCAGATAAAAAAACACCCCGCATAAGCGGGGTGTCTTGTTTTGCCGAGGCGATCAGCCGATCAGTTGCAGGCCGGCTTGCTGGACCATTTCCAGCAGCGGTTGCGGGTACACACCCAGCACGAAGGCGAGAATGGCGATGGCCAGCAGCATGACGCCGCCGGTGCGCTGTTCCCACTTCAGCGGGGCGTCGTGGCGACGCAGGTTCGGCTCGACCAGGTACAGGGTGACCATGACGCGCAGGTAGTAGTAGACGCCGATGGCGCTACCGATCACCAGGGCACCGACCAGCCACCACAGGTGCGACTCGACGCCAGTGGCAATGATGTAGAACTTGCCGATGAAGCCGGCGGTCAGCGGGATACCCGCCAGCGACAGCATCATCACGGTCAGTACCGCAGTCAGGTACGGACGGCGCCAGAACAGGCCGCGGTACTCGTACAATGCATCGGCGTCACGGCCGCCGTAAGGCGAGGACATCAGGGTGATGACACCGAATGCGCCCAGGCTGGTGATCACGTAGGTGACCAGGTACACGCCCATGGCTTCCAGGGCCAGGCCCTTGCTGGCGACCAGGGCGATGACCAGGTAACCGAAGTGGGCGATGGACGAGTAACCGAGCAGGCGCTTGAGGTTGCTCTGGGTAAGTGCCAGCAGGTTGCCGATCAGGATCGAGGCCACGGCAATCACCGCCAGTACGGTGCTCAGCGCGCCGCTGCTGGCAGCAGGGGAGAGCATGAACAGACGCACGACAACGGCGAACACCGCAACCTTGCTGGCGGTTGCCAGGAAGGCGGCGACCGGTGCCGGGGCGCCTTCGTACACGTCCGGGGTCCACAGGTGGAACGGTACCAGCGACAGTTTGAAGGCCAGGCCGACCAGCATCATGCCCAGGCCCAGCTGGGCCACCAGGCTTGGCATGCTGGTGGCGGCCAGGGCCTTGCCGATCTGGTCGAAGCTCAGGCTGCCGGCGTCGGCGTACAGCAAGGCCATGCCGAACAGCAGGAAGGCCGAGCCTGCGGCCGACAGCACCATGTACTTGATGCCGGCTTCCAGCGAGCGCTTGTTGAAGAAGGCATATGCTACCAGGCCATAGACCGGTACTGACAGCAGCTCCAGGCCGATGAACAGGCCGGCCAGGTGGTTGGCGCTGACCAGCACCAGGCCACCGAGGGCCGACATCAGCAGCAGCAGGTACAGTTCTTCACGGTTGCCCGGGAAACCCTTGGAGCCTTCACCGAGGTAGGCGTGGGCAAGGGTGACGCAGGCTAGCGTCGCCACCAGGATGATCGCCATGTACAGGCAGGCGAACTTGTCGATGGTGATCAGCGGGGTGACCGCCAGCGGCGCAACCTTCAGCGCCGGCAGGATCGACAGCAGGGCCAGGTTGAGGCCCACGGTGGACAGCAGGAAGGTCTGCGAGTGGTTGCGCTTCCAGGCGATCGCCAGCATCACCACCACCGTGGTGATGGTGGTGATCAGCATCGGCGCCAATGCGATGAAGTGTTGAGTGGTGAATTCCATAGCGCTCTTACCGGGCCGAAGCGAGTTGAGTGAAAGCGGAACCGAGCCACTGCTGCACACCACTCATGGTGGCGGCAGAGGTGTCGAGGAACGGCTGCGGATACACGCCCAGCAGGATCAGCAGTACCGCCAGACCCAGGACCATGATCAGTTCGCGTCCGTCCATGCCGGCCAGCACGGTGTCGGTCTTGGCCGGGCCGAAGTAGGCGCGGTGGATCATGATCAGCGAGTACACCGAACCGAACACCAGGCCAGTGGTGGCGATCACGGTGATCCAAGGCACGCTGGCGAAGCTGCCGATCAGGATCAGGAACTCGCCGACGAAGTTGCCTGTACCGGGCAGGCCCAGGGAGGCGGCGGCGAAGAACAGGCTGATGGCTGGCAGGTAGGCGATGCGGTGCCACAGGCCACCCATCTGGCGCATGTCACGGGTGTGCAAGCGCTCGTACAGCTGGCCGGCCAGGATGAACAGCGCGGCAGCGGACAGGCCGTGGGCCAGCATCTGGATCACCGCGCCTTGCAGGGCCTGCTGGCTGCCGGAATAGATACCGATCAGCACGAAGCCCATGTGCGAGACGCTGGAGAAGGCGACCAGGCGCTTGATGTCGGTTTGCGCAAAGGCCAGGAAGGCACCGTAGAAGATACCGATCAGGCCCAGGGTCATGGCGATTGGCGCAAACTCGGCCGAAGCGTTCGGGAACAGCGGCAGGGCGAAGCGCAGCAGGCCGTAGGCCGCAGTCTTCAGCAAGATACCGGCCAGGTCCACGGAACCTGCGGTCGGTGCCTGGGCGTGAGCGTCAGGCAGCCAGGAGTGGAACGGCACCACCGGCAGCTTCACCGCGAAGGCGATGAAGAAGCCCAGCATCAGCAGGTATTCGGTACCGGCTGGCAGTTCGGCCTTGAGCAGGTCGCTGTAGTTGAAGGTGATCACGCCGGTGTTGGTGTAGTTGACCAGCACCAGGCCGAGGATCGCCACCAGCATGATCAGGCCGCTGGCCTGGGTGAAGATGAAGAACTTGGTCGCCGCGTAGATCCGGGTCTTCTTGCCGTCCGACGAGCTGTGACCCCAGAGCGCGATGAGGAAGTACATCGGCACCAGCATCATTTCCCAGAAGAAGAAGAACAGGAACAGGTCCAGCGCCAGGAACACACCGACCACGCCGCCAAGGATCCACATCAGGTTGAGGTGGAAGAAGCCGACGTGACGCTGGATCTCTTTCCAGGAACACAGTACCGACAGCACACCGAGCAGGCCGGTGAGCAGGATCATCAGCAGCGACAGGCCGTCGAGGGCCAGGTGGATGCTGATGCCGAAACGCTGGATCCACTGGACTTTGTATTCCAGGGCCCAGGCAGGCTCGGCGCCCGGAGCGGGGGCCAGGGTGTAGTCGCCGTTACCCCACAGCCACAGGCCGATGCCGAGCAGAAGGGACATGGTCAGCAGCGCGATCCAGCGCGGCAGGGTGGCGCCGAAGCGCTCACCCAGCCAGCACAGGAAGCCGCCGATGAAGGGGATCAGGATCAGCCAAGGCAAAATCATGACGGGTTCGTTTCCTTTTGCAGGGTCGCAAGGTTCGCAAGGTTCATGGTCATACCGCGGCCACTACCACAGCGCCGAGTACCAGCACTGCGCCAACGGCGATCGAAGCGGTGTACCAGCGCAGCTGGCCGGTCTCGGTCTTGCTCATGGCGACGTGGCCGCCGCGAGCCAGGCGAGGAATCAGGCCGATGCTGCGGTCAACCGGATCCTTGCGCAGGATGTGGCTGATCAGCAGGTAAGGTTTGACGAACAGCTTGTCGTAGATCCAGTCGAAGCCCCAGGCGGCGAACCACCAGGCCGACAGGACACGACCGATACCGCTGTTGGCGACGGCGCTGACGAAGCGGCGCTTGCCCAGGAACAGCAGGGCCGACAGCAGGATACCGGCGATGGCGATGGCGCCCGAAGTGATCTCCAGCGCGTGCTTGGCTTCGCCACCGGCGTGGCCGGCGCTTTCAGGCAGCACACCTGCCAGCGGCGGGGTGATCCAGGCGCCGACGAAGGTCGACAGCACGATCAGCACGCCCAGCGGCAGCCAGTGGCTGATGCCGTGGCCAGCGTGGGCTTCGGTCTTGGCTTCGCCGTGGAAGGCGATGAAGATCAGGCGGAAGGTGTACAGCGAGGTCATGAACGCACCGACCAGGCCGGCGTACAGCAGGCCGGTGTTGCCGCTGGCGAAGGCTTCCCAGAGGATCTCGTCCTTGGAGTAGAAGCCCACGGTCACGATCGGCAGGGCAGCCAGGGCAGCGCCACCGACCACGAAGCTGGCGTAGGCCAGCGGCAGTTTCTTCCACAGGCCGCCCATCTTGAAGATGTCCTGCTCGTGGTGGCAGGCAACGATCACCGCACCGGAGGCAAGGAACAGCAGGGCCTTGAAGAAGGCGTGGGTCATCAGGTGGAAGATCGCCGCGTCCCAGGCGCCAACGCCCAGGGCCAGGAACATGTAGCCGATCTGGCTCATGGTCGAGTAGGCGAGGATACGCTTGATGTCGGTCTGCACCAGCGCGGCGAAGCCGGCCAGTACCAGGGTCACGCCACCGACCACCCCTACCAGGTGCAGGATGTCCGGCGCCAGCAGGAACAGGCCGTTGGTACGGGCGATCAGGTACACGCCCGCGGTCACCATGGTTGCCGCGTGGATCAGCGCGGAGACCGGAGTAGGGCCGGCCATCGCGTCGGCCAGCCAGGTCTGCAGTGGCAGCTGGGCCGATTTACCGACCGCACCACCCAGCAGCATCAGGGTTGCCAGCACCATCCAGGTGTCGCCAGCCTGGAACTTCTGCGGTGCCAGCACCAGCAGTTCCTGCACGTTCAGGGTACCCAGCTGGACGAACAGGATGAACAGGCCGATGGCCATGAACACGTCGCCGATACGGGTGACGATGAATGCCTTGAGTGCCGCGTTACCGTTGTTGCGGTTGCTGTAGTAGAAACCGATCAACAGGTACGAGCACAGGCCCACGCCTTCCCAGCCGAAGTAGATGAACAGCAGGTTGTCGCCCAGCACCAGGAACAGCATGCTGGCGATGAACAGGTTGGTGTACGCGAAGAAGCGCGAGTAACCGGCTTCGCCACGCATGTACCAGGAAGCGAACAGGTGGATCAGGAAGCCGACACCGGTGACAACGCCGAGCATGGTGACCGACAGGCCGTCCAGGTACAGGGTGAAGTTCGGCGCGAAGCCGTCCACCGACATCCACTGCCACAGCAGCTGGCTGTACCCGCCGCCTTCAGGCGGGGCGACATTGAATTGCCAGATGACGTAGGCGGCGGTGGCGGCCGAAAGGCCTACCGAGCCGACGCCGATCAGGGCGGACAGGTTCTCCGAGAACCGCCCGCGCGAGAACGACAGCAGCAGGAAGCCGACGAGGGGGAAGACGAAAGTCAGGAAGAGAAGGTTCATCCGCGCATCTCACTGGCAGCATCGATGTCGAGAGTGTGGAAGCGGCGATACAGCTGCAGCAGGATGGCCAGGCCAATACTGGCCTCGGCGGCTGCCAGGCTGATCACCAGAATGAACATCACCTGGCCATCGGGCTGGACCCAACGGGCACCGGCGACGACGAACGCCAGGGCAGAGGCGTTCATCATGACTTCCAGGCTCATGAGCACGAAGAGGATGTTGCGGCGGACCATCAGGCCAACCAGACCTAAGCAGAACAGGATGCCGGCGACCGCCAGACCATGCTCGAGAGGGATAGCACCCATGATTTACTCCTTCGCCTCGTTGCGGCCCAGGTGGAAGGCGGTGACGGCCGCGGCCAGCAGCAGCATCGAAGCCAGTTCGACCACCAGCAGGTAAGGGCCGAACAGGCTGATGCCGACTTCTTTCGGGCCCACGGTGGTACCGCTGATGCCGGCGCCGCTCGGGGTGACGAACAGCACGTACAGCAGCTCCAGCAGCAGCAGGGCGGCGAGGATCACCGGCCCGGCCCAGATACCGGGCTTGAGCCAGCCCCGTTCCTGGGCGACCGAAGCCGGCCCGAGGTTGAGCATCATCACCACGAACACGAACAGCACCATGATGGCGCCGGCGTAGGCGATCACTTCCAGGGCGCCGGCGAACGGCGCACCCAGGGCGAAGAAGATCATGGCCACGGAAATCAGCGAAATGATCAGGTAAAGCAAGGCGTGCACGGGGTTGGTGCCGGTCACCACCCGAAGGGTGGAGACCACGGCGATCCCGGATGCGAAGTAGAAAGCGAATTCCATCTTTCTGTCCTTATGGGAGCAAGCTCTTCACGTTGATCGGCTCGGCTTCGTTCTGTGCAGAGCCCTTCGGCTTGCCAGCGATTGCCATGCCGGCAACACGGTAGAAGTTGTAGTCAGGGTTCTTGCCGGGGCCGGAGATCAGCAGATCTTCTTTCTCGTACACCAGGTCCTGACGCTTGAACTCGGCCATTTCGAAATCCGGAGTCAGCTGGATCGCGGTGGTCGGGCACGCTTCTTCACACAGGCCACAGAAGATGCAGCGCGAGAAGTTGATGCGGAAGAACTCCGGATACCAGCGGCCGTCCTCGGTCTCGGCCTTCTGCAGCGAGATGCAGCCGACCGGGCAGGCCACCGCGCAGAGGTTGCACGCTACGCAGCGCTCCTCGCCATCGGGGTCGCGGGTAAGGACGATGCGGCCGCGGTAGCGCGGCGGCAGGTACACGGGTTCTTCGGGGTACTGCAGGGTGTCGCGCTTGCGGAACCCGTGGGAGAACACCATTGCCAGGCTGCGCAGCTGGGTGCCGGTGCCCTTAACGATGTCGCCGATATACTTGAACATGGGTCAAATCCTCACTGGGCCGCGACGGCTGGCGTGTTGTAGAGCACGATCGCAGCGGTCACCAGCAAATTGATCAGGGTCAGCGGCAGGCAGAACTTCCAGCTGAAGTCCATCACCTGGTCATAGCGTGGGCGCGGGATCGATGCGCGCAGCAGGATGAACAGCATGATGAAGAACGCGGTCTTCAGCGCGAACCACAGGAACGACAGTTGCGGCAGGATGCCGAACGGGCCGTGCCAGCCGCCGAAGAACAGGGTTACCAGCAGCGCCGAGATGAGGATGATGCCGATGTACTCACCGACGAAGAACATGCCCCATTTCATGCCGGCATACTCGATGTGGTAGCCGTCGGCCAGTTCCTGTTCCGCTTCGGGTTGGTCGAACGGGTGACGGTGAGTCACGGCGACGCCAGCGATGAAGAAGGTACAGAAGCCGAAGAACTGCGGAATGATGAACCACAGGTTCTGGGCCTGGTATTCAACGATGTCGCGCATGTTGAACGAACCCACCTGCACCACCACGCCCATCAGCGCCAGGCCCAGGAACACTTCGTACGACACGGTCTGTGCCGAGGCGCGCAAGCTGCCCAGCAGGGCGTACTTGTTGTTCGACGACCAGCCGGCGAACAGCACCGCGTAGACCGACAGGCCGGCCATGGCGAAGAAGAACAGCAGGCCGATGTTCAGGTCGGCGACGCCCCAGGTCGGGGTGATCGGGATGACCACGAAGGCGATCAGCAGGGCGCTCATGGCCACTACCGGTGCCAGGGTGAAGATCACGCGGTCGACGAAGGGCGGGTTCCAGTCTTCCTTGAAGAACATCTTCAGCATGTCGGCAGCGATCTGGAACATGCCGAACGGGCCGACGCGGTTCGGACCGTAACGGTCCTGCCACCAGCCCAGCAGGCGGCGCTCGACGAAGCTGAGCAGCGCGCCGCAGACCACCACCGCCAGCAGGACCACGATGGCCCGCAGCACGGTCAGGATCACATCGATCACTTCGGGGGTGAACCAGCTCATTGTGCTGCCTCCTGCAGACCTTCGACGGATGCACCGAAGATGGCAGGCGGAATGCCGGCCAGGCCTTTCGGCAACGCGACCAGGCCAGCGCCCAGCTCTTCATTGATACGCAGCGGCAGGCGCAGAGCCACACCGGCAACGTTCAGGCTCAGCAGGGCACCGTCGTTGACGCCCAGGCGATCGGCTTCGGACTTGGCCAGGGCCACGTAGGCTGCCGGGATGCGCTCTTGTACCGGTGCGGCGCGCGAGGAGCTTTCTTCGCTGCCGAACAGGTGGAAGAACGGCACGGCAGTCCAGGTACCACGGGCCGGGTTGAAGGCGCCCGGAATGGTATTGAACCAGTGCAGGCGGTCGCCTTGCGGTTCGATCAGGCGTACGCCCGGGTCACCTGCACGCAGGTGGCCACCGACCTCGTCCTGGAACTTGTTCCAGGCTTGCGGCGAGTTCCAGCCCGGCGACCAGGCGAACGGCACTTGCTGACGCGGTTCGGCCGAACCCGAGTAGCCTTCCATGGAGAAGGCGAACGCGGTGTCCTTGTCTTGCGGAGTACGCGGCTCGTGCACGCTGATGTTGGCGCGCATGGCGGTACGGCCGGAGTAGCGCAGCGGCTCACGGGCCAGTTTCATGCCCTTGATGCGGAACGCGGCGCTTGGCGCGGCGTTGACGATACCGGCCAGTTGCGGGGCGGCTTCGGCGCAGGCGCTGGTGACGTGATCCAGCTGGGTCCAGTCGACCGGCTTGTTCAGCAGGGTGGCACGCAGGGCGTGCATCCAGCGCCAGCCTTCGTGGATCTGGATGCTGCTGTCCAGGTATTGCGGGTCGAAGACCTGGAAGAAGCGCTGGGCGCGGCCTTCCTGGCTGACCAGGGTACCGTCGCCTTCGGCGAACGAGGCGGCCGGCAGCACCAGGTGGGCGCGGTCGACAGTCGGGGTTTTCGAGTGGTCGGCAACGATCACTACCTTGGCCGCGGCCAGGGCTGCATCGACCTTGGCGGCCGGTACGCGGGCGTACAGGTCGTTTTCCAGCACGACGATGGCGTCGGCCTTGCCGCTGATGACCGCGTCCAGCGCGGCATCGACCGACTCGCCACCGAGCATGGCCAGGCCGAGGCTGTTGGCTTCAGGCACCACCAGGCTCAGCGAGCCGTTCTTCTCGCGCAGCTTCAGCGCCTTGGCGATGTTGGCGGCGGCTTCGATCAGCGCGGGGTCGGCCAGCGAGGTACCGGCTACGACCAGTGGGCGCTTGGCCGCGACCAGGGCGTCGGCGATGCGCTGGGCCAGGGCTTTCGCTTCGGCGTCCAGGCCTTCGACGGCAGGGGCGCTCGGGTCGATGGCGTGGGCCACGGCGAAACCGATGCGGGCCAGGTCGGCCGGGGCGGCGTGCACGCATTCTTCGGCGACGTCGTCCAGCTTGGTTTCAGCCAGCGAAGCGATGAACAGCGGGTACAGCGCGTGCTGGCCGATATTCTTCACGGCGGCGTCGAGCCACGGCTGCACCTTCATCGCTTCGGCCATGGCCTCGGCCTTGCCCTTGGTGGCCTGGCGCACGGCCAGGGCGACGCGGGCAGCGGTCTGGGTCAGGTCTTCACCGAGCACGAACACGGCGTCGTGGTCTTCGATGTCGCGCAGGGTCGGGACCGGCAGCGGGCTGTTGTTCAGCACGTTCAGGGCCAGGCGTACGCGGGCCAGTTCGCCGGCTTCCATACCCGAGTAGAAGTACTCGGCACCGACCAGCTCACGCAGGCCGTAGTTGCTTTCCAGGCTGGCGCGTGGCGAGCCGATACCGACGATGGTACGTCCGCGCAGCAGGTCGGCGGCCTTGTCCAGGGCGGCGTCCAGGCCAAGCTTGGTGCCGTCGGCCAGGTGTGGCTGGCGTGGGCGATCCTTGCGGTTGACGTAGCCATAGCCGAAGCGGCCACGGTCGCACAGGAAGTACTGGTTTACCGAGCCGTTGAAGCGGTTTTCCACCCGACGCAGTTCGCCGTAGCGCTCGCCCGGGCTGATGTTGCAGCCGCTGGAGCAGCCGTGGCAGATGCTCGGGGCAAACTGCATGTCCCACTTGCGGTTGTAGCGCTCGGAGTGGGTCTTGTCGGTGAACACGCCGGTCGGGCAGACCTCGGTCAGGTTGCCGGAGAATTCGCTTTCCAGCACGCCGTCTTCGACGCGGCCGAAGTACACGTTGTCGTGGGCGCCGTAAACGCCCAGGTCGGTACCACCGGCATAGTCCTTGTAGTAGCGCACGCAACGGTAGCAGGCGATGCAGCGGTTCATCTCATGGGCGATGAACGGGCCGAGGTCCTGGTTCTGGTGGGTACGCTTGGTGAAACGGTAGCGGCGCTCGTTGTGGCCGGTCATTACCGTCATGTCCTGCAGGTGGCAGTGACCGCCTTCCTCGCACACCGGGCAGTCGTGCGGGTGGTTGGTCATCAGCCATTCGACGACGCTGGCGCGGAACGCCTTGGACTCTTCATCGTCGATGGAGATCCAGGTGCCGTCGGAGGCAGGGGTCATGCAGGACATGACGATACGACCGCGGGTGTCGTTCTCGTCGGTGTACTGCTTGACCGCGCACTGCCGGCAGGCGCCAACGCTACCAAGCGCCGGGTGCCAGCAGAAATAAGGGATGTCGAGGCCGAGCGACAGACAGGCCTGTAACAGGTTGTCTGCACCGTTGACTTCGAGCGCTTTGCCGTCTACGTGGATAGTGGCCATTGTTCAAAGTTCTTCGTTGGCCCGCGTGAGCGGGCGTGGCTAATGGAAATCGGTGAGCTTGCGACACGCCACGATTTCTCGGGCCTGCCGGCAAGCTGGCGAGTGGCACGGACCACCCGCCTAATCATCTTGTTATGCGCCGACCACGATCGGCCCGGCCTGGATTGGCTTGGCCAGGTCGGGGCGCAGGGCATCGCCAGCCGCAGCTGGAGCGACACCGGCCTCGAACTCGGACCGGAAGTATTTGATGGCACTGCCCAGCGGCTCGACGGCACCTGGTGCGTGAGCACAGAAGGTACGGCCAGGGCCGAGGAAGTTGACCAGGCCCAGCAGCGTCTCGATGTCTTCGGCGCGGCCCTGGCCTTTCTCCAGTGCGCGCAGCATCTTCACGCTCCATGGCAGGCCGTCACGGCATGGGGTGCACCAGCCGCACGATTCGCGGGCGAAGAACTCTTCCATGTTGCGCAGCAGCGAAACCATGTTGATGCTGTCGTCCACCGCCATTGCCAGACCGGTACCCATACGGGTGCCGACCTTGGCGATGCCGCCGGCGTACATCTGCGCGTCGAGGTGCTCGGGCAGCAGGAAGCCGGTACCGGCGCCACCTGGCTGCCAGCACTTGAGCTTGAAGCCGTCGCGCATGCCGCCGGCGTAGTCTTCGAACAGTTCGCGGGCGGTGACGCCGAAAGGCAGTTCCCACAGGCCCGGGTTCTTCACCTTGCCGGAGAAGCCCATCAGCTTGGTGCCGTGGTCTTCGCTGCCTTCACGGGCCAGCGACTTGTACCAGTCGTTGCCGTTGGCGACGATGGCCGGGACGTTGCACAGGGTTTCGACGTTGTTCACGCAAGTCGGCTTGCCCCACACGCCCACGGCGGCAGGGAAGGGCGGCTTGGAGCGCGGGTTGGCGCGGCGGCCTTCCAGCGAGTTGATCAGTGCGGTTTCTTCACCGCAGATGTAGCGGCCGGCACCGGTGTGCACGAACAGCTCGAAATCGAAACCGCTGCCGAGGATGTTCTTGCCCAGCAGGCCGGCGGCCTTGGCTTCCTCGATGGCGCGGTTCAGGTTCTTCGCTGCGGTGGTGTATTCGCCACGCAGGAAGATGTAGCCACGGTAGGCCTTCAGGGCGCGGGCGCTGATCAGCATGCCCTCTACCAGCAGATGGGGCTGTTGCTCCATCAGCATGCGGTCTTTCCAGGTGTTCGGCTCCATTTCGTCCGCGTTGCACAGCAGGTAGCGGATGTTCATGGATTCGTCTTTGGGCATCAGGCCCCACTTCACGCCAGTGGGGAAGCCTGCACCACCGCGCCCCTTGAGGCCGGAGTCCTTGACGCTTTGCACGATGTCGTCGGCCGACATCTGCGCCAGCGCCTTGCGGGCGGCAGCGTAGCCGTTCTTCGATTCGTACTCGGCAAGCCAGACCGGCTCGCCGTCGTCACGCAGGCGCCAGGTCAGCGGGTGGGTTTCGGCCGTGCGCGCGATGCGGTTGGCCGGGCCGAAGGAAGTAATGGTCATACGTAACCCTCCAGCAATTTGGAAACACCAGCCGGCTGCACGTCACCGAAGGTGTCGTCGTCGATCATCAGCGCCGGGGCCTTGTCGCAGTTGCCCAGGCAGCATACCGGCAGCAGGGTGAAGCGGCCGTCGGCGGTGGTCTGGCCCAGGCCGATGCCCAGTTCGCTTTGAATCTGGCTGACCACGGATTCATGGCCGCCGATGTAGCAGACCATGCTGTCGCACACGCGGATGATGTGGCGGCCGACCGGCTGACGGAAGATCTGGCTGTAGAAGGTGGCGACACCTTCGACGTCGCTGGCCGGGATGCCCAGTACTTCGCCGATGGCGTGGATGGCGCCGTCCGGCACCCAGCCACGTTCCTTCTGGACGATCTTCAGGGCTTCGATGGACGCCGCGCGCGGGTCCTCGTAGTGATGCATTTCGTGCTCGATGGCCGAGCGCTCGGTTTCGCTCAGGGCGAAACGGTCTGTCTGGATAAGCGTGCTGTTCATGCTTAGCGGTCCACGTCAGCCATAACGAAGTCGATACTGCCCAGGTACGCAATGAGGTCGGCGACCATGCTGCCTTTGATCACCGAAGGGATCTGCTGCAGGTGCGGGTAGCTCGGGGTACGGATCCGGGTGCGGTAGCTCATGGTGCCGCCATCGCTCGTCAGGTAGTAACTGTTGATGCCCTTGGTCGCCTCGATCATCTGGAACGACTCGTTGGCCGGCATGACCGGGCCCCACGAGACTTGCAGGAAGTGCGTGATCAGGGTTTCGATGTGCTGCAGGGTGCGCTCTTTCGGCGGCGGCGTGGTCAGCGGGTGATCCGCCTTGTACGGGCCTTCCGGCATGTTGCGCAGGCACTGGTCGATGATGCGGATACTCTGGCGCATCTCCTCGACACGGACCATGCAGCGATCGTAGGCATCGCCGTTGTGGGCCAGCGGTACTTCGAACTCGAAGTTCTCGTAGCCGGAGTAGGGGCGGGCTTTACGCAGGTCGAAGTCGCAACCGGTGGCACGCAGGCCGGCACCGGTGGTACCCCAGGCCAGGGCTTCCTTGGTGTTGTACGCGGCAACGCCGATGGTACGGCCCTTGAGGATGCTGTTCTGCAGGGCGGCCTTTTCGTACTCGTCGAGGCGCTTGGGCAGCCATTCGACGAAGTCCTTGACCAGCTTGTCCCAGCCGCGCGGCAGGTCGTGGGCAACGCCACCGATGCGGTACCAGGCCGGGTGCAGGCGGAAACCGGTGATCGCTTCGATCACGGTGTACGCGCGCTGGCGGTCGGTGAAGGTGAAGAACACCGGGGTCATGGCGCCGACGTCCTGGATGTAGGTACCCAGGAACAGCAGGTGGCTGGTGATACGGAAGAACTCGGCCAGCATCACGCGGATGGTGTCGACCTTCTGTGGCACCTTGATGCCGGCCAGCTTCTCGACCGCGAGCACGTACGGCAGGTTGTTCATTACCCCGCCGAGGTAGTCGATACGGTCGGTGTAGGGGATGAAGCTGTGCCAGGACTGGCGTTCGGCCATTTTTTCGGCGCCACGGTGGTGGTAGCCAATGTCCGGTACGCAGTCGACGATCTCTTCACCGTCCAGCTGCAGGACGATACGGAAGGCACCGTGCGCGGAAGGGTGGTTGGGGCCGAGGTTGAGGAACATGTAGTCCTCGTTGGCGCCCTGGCGCTTCATGCCCCAGGCTTCAGGGTTGAAGCGTGCCGATTCCTCTTCAAGCTGCTGCTTGGCCAGGGTCAGGCTGTAGGGATCGAACTCGGTAGCGCGGGCCGGGTAGTCCTTGCGCAGCGGGTGGCCTTCCCAGGTGGGCGGCATCATGATGCGGCTGAGGTGCGGGTGGCCGGCAAAGTCGATGCCGAACATGTCCCAGACTTCGCGCTCGTACCAGTTGGCGTTCGGCCAGATACCGGTCACGGTCGGCAGGTTCAGGTCGCCTTCGCTGAGCGACACCTTGATCATCACATCGCTGTTACGCTCGATCGACAGCAGGTGGTAGAACACGCTGAAGTCGGCGGCTGGCAGGCCGCGGCGCTGGGTGCGCAGGCGCTCGTCGACGCCGTGCAGGTCGTACAGCATGCTGTACGGTTTGGCTACGCCGCGCAGGAAGCTCAGCACTTCCTTGAGCTGCTCGCGCTTGACCCACAGCACGGGCATGCCGGTGCGGGTTTCCTGGGCGACGAATGCTTCGGCGCCAAAACGGTTGTGCAGTTCGACGACCACATCCTGGTCGTCAGCCTTGTAGGGCGGAATGAAAATAGCGTTGTCCGCTGTCATGGTCTCGGTCGCTTTGGGTCAACGTTAAGAATGAAGCCAGGCCGCCGGCTCCAGGGGAGCGGGCGGCAGGTCGCTGGATCAGACTTCGTCGGGGCTGCGCAGGTTGGTTACTGCAATGCGCTGCTCACGACGCAGGTCTTTCTGGGCTGGCATCTCGGCACGGTAAATACCTTGATCACCAACAACCCAGGAAAGCGGGCGTCGTTCTTGGCCGATCGACTCCTGCAGCAGCATCAAGCCTTGCAGGAAAGCCTCAGGGCGTGGCGGGCAGCCGGGCACATAGACGTCCACGGGGAGGAACTTGTCGACCCCCTGAACGACCGAGTAGATGTCGTACATGCCGCCGGAGTTGGCGCACGAACCCATGGAAATTACCCATTTCGGCTCGAGCATCTGCTCGTACAGGCGCTGGATGATCGGCGCCATTTTGACGAAGCAGGTACCGGCGATGACCATGAAGTCGGCCTGACGCGGCGATGCCCGGATGACTTCGGCGCCGAAGCGGGCGATGTCGTGGGGTGCCGTGAAGGCCGTGGTCATTTCCACGTAGCAGCAGGACAGGCCGAAGTTGTACGGCCAGAGGGAGTTCTTGCGACCCCAGTTGACCGCGCCACGCAGCACATCTTCAAGCTTGCCCATGAAGATGTTCTTGTGGACCTGGTCCTCCAGCAGTTGATCGGTGACGGTTTCCCGTTCACCGACCGGGTACTGCTCGTTGGGCGCATCCGGATCGATTCTGGTGAGATTGTATTGCATGCCAAAGCCTCATTGTTTCAGCTTCGCTTGCCGCTTGCGGCGACCTTCGGGAGCCCAATCAAGTGCCCCGACGCGCCATAGGTAGACAAGACCAGCCAACAGAATTGCTATGAAAACGAGTGCTTCGACGAATCCGGTCCAGCCGCTTTCGCGGACGGACACAGACCATGCAAAGAGAAAGAGGGCTTCGATATCGAAGATCACGAACAGCATCGCGACCAGATAGAATTTGGCGGACAGGCGCAGGCGGGCGCTGCCGACGGGCAGCATGCCGGATTCGAAGGGTTCGTTCTTGGCGCGGCCCCAGGCCTTGCTACCGAGCAGGCTGGAAAGGCCGAGCATGAAGGCGCACAGGCCGACGACACCCAGGAGGAAGATGGCAAAGCCCCAGTTGTGGGCGATGAGTCCTGCCGAATCGGACATGCTAGAGATCCTTATACAGAGACCCAGCTCTGCAGTCTGAAATAAGTGTAGAGCGGCGACCTGGTGTCGCACATGCAGTGACCAAATGTCGCAGCTGAATCAATCGCGCTGATTTTATGGGTAAACCCCGTGCAAGTAAAATTTCTGTAGCAAATTTATTCGTAGGATTAAGTACAAAAGCCGCTTGTAACTGGCTGAAAGCCTTGAGATTCGGGCATTGCGTGCGGTTTTGTTAATTATGTTTCCTGCGAATGGTAACGAATTGCAAGTTTCGAAATGATAATTAATATCATTTGATCTGATGTCTGATATTTCCGTTGTTCTGTGTCTTGTAAAGTTCATCTGGCGATTCCCCCTACTTGCAAATGCAAAAAACGCCTGTTCTAGCAGCTTCTGACGCCGCTTGCCCCGCCCTGGGTCAATACTTTACCGATTGAGCGATGACTGGCTGATGAAGCGATCGCCCATTGGCCGAGCCAGTAGGTGAGGATGATCAGGTACGGCGCGGCGGCGAACGGGCTGACGAAGCGGTCGATACCGATCAGGCTGTCGGAAAGCACGAACAGGCAGGCGCCGAGCGCGGCGAGCCCGCCACAGGCCAGGGCGCGCCAGAGCATGGCGCTGATGGCCAAGGCGTAGAGCACGACCGGGATCAGTAGTGGGCCGAGGCCGCGGCTGGCCAGTACGCCGAGCAGAGTGATGCCGGTGATGCCGCTCAGCAGCAGTGCGGGCAGGGCTGGGCGCAGGGTCTGGCTGCAATAGGCGCGCAGGTAGGCCAGGTGGGCGCAGAGGAAGGCAGCAAGGCCGAACACGAACAGGTCGGCGGGGATGGCCAGCAGGATGTCGCCGAGTACCGAGAGTGCCAGGCCTAGGGTGATCCACTGGCGATAAGGTGTGGCAGGGGTGCTGCGCAGCCAGGCGATCAGGGTCAGTACCGGGATCGGTTTGGCCAGGAGGGCGAGCAAGGTGTTGTCGCTGGCCAGTGCATATATATAGAGGGTGGCGGCGGCCAAGGCGAGAATCATCAGGTGGCTTGGGCGAGGCATGGGCGGTCCTTGCGGCTGGGCTGCCTCAAGCATAGACCTGATCGTGGGTTTTGCCGGTGATGCCTTTGGATTGTGTTGGGGCTGCCATGGGCTTGATGAAAGGAATGTGGCGCCTGTGAGACCGAGCGCCGCCCGCGCGGCGCTTCGCGGGACAAGCCCGCTCCCACATTTGTTGCAACGTGCCGAACCTGTCAGGCCATGGTTGTCAGCCTGGTTGCCCTGGCCTGATTTCTCGACTGGAACTGCTGCCGTCCCATCTGTCTCAAGTCATGCGCCAAGGCGGACAACGCCTCTCCCACAGGCATGGCCACGTTGCAACAAATGTGGGAGCGGGCTTGTCCCGCGAAGCGCCGCGCGGGCGGCGCTCGATCTATGCAACACCGCAAAAACCAAGGCAGGCACCTCGCCGCCCTGACGCAACCGGGCGCAGAACACCTGAGATGTCGGATTTAACCCCTTCCATGTAGGCCATTTCCCAAACATACTCTTGCCGCCTTTTTTCCGTTGCGGCTGCTGTGGCAGCGCTCTAGTCTCGGCGTGCCGTTGCACATCAACGACACGGCTTTGACAGGCCGGAATTGAAAGAAGGTGCACTCGCTTTGCCTCAATGGCGGCTGTGCGTGTGGGCACGCTCGCGTGCGCCGGTCTTTCTTTCTTTCCACCGGTCTGTCAACCCGCGCATAGCTGCCACCCAACCGTTTGACAGCGGGCGGATGGTAGCCAAACAGGAAAGAAAGGAGCGAGTCATGCTGAAAGTTGTCCCCGATCCACCCCACAACCCCCATTCCCTCGAAGACACCCTGATCCAGGCCACCGACTACGCACTGTGCGCGGCGACCGTGGTGCATCAGGCCTTGCTGGTGCAGCCCAAATCACCGGCGTCGATCCTGATGATGACCTCGATGCATGAGCTTGAGGCGCTGCGGGCTTTGCTTGAGTCGGCATTGATCCAGGTGCAGATGCCCGCTGAGCCTCGGACTTTGCACTGAGGCTTGAGTGATGTGTTGTCTGGGCGGGCCTCTTCGCGGGTGAACCCGCTCCCACAGGATCACCACAGTCTTCAAGGCTTGCACAGTCCCTGTGGGAGCGGGTTTACCCGCGAAAGGGCCCGTCCAGGCAGTCGAGAATTTTCAGGGGATTCAAAAATGACCACAGAAGACACCCAATTCACTGTCGGCAAGACCACGTTCTACCAAGGCGAAAACGGCACCCACCCACTGTTCCGCATCGAGTCAGGCATTCCCTGTCGCGACGCCCGCGAGCAGTCTTCGGAATTGATGGGTTACGTGCGCGAACTGACCATCACCGGCCTGATGGATGAGAAACCGATGATGATCTGGGCCGCCCACTATCTGAGCGCGATGGCCAAGGCGCTGATGGATGATGCGGAGCTGGGCATGAAGCACTGAGGTATTGCAGGGCTTCGCGATTGCTTTGTAGGAGCGGCCTTGTGTCGCGAAAGGGCCGCAGAGCGGCCCCAGGATTTAAGCATCGAGGCAAAAAATGCTGGGGCTGCTTTGCAGCCCTTTCGCGACACAAGGCCGCTCCTACAGGTTCCGTGTATTTCTGGGTACAGGCCCAAAAGAAAGGCCCGGGGCTTTAACAAGCCTCGGGCCTTTCTTCAACAGCAACCCACTATCAGTGGAACTGCTCTTCCTCGGTCGAACCGGTCAGTGCAGTCACCGACGATGCGCCACCCTGAATCACGGTGGTCATGTCGTCGAAGTAGCCAGTGCCCACTTCCTGCTGGTGCGCCACGAAGGTGTAGCCTTTGTTGGCGTCAGCGAATTCCTGCTCCTGCAGCTTCACGTAGGCGGTCATGTCGTTGCGGGCGTAGTCGTGCGCCAGATTGAACATGCCGTGCCACATGTTGTGGATGCCGGCCAGGGTGATGAACTGGTGCTTGTAGCCCATTGCCGACAGCTCGCGCTGGAACTTGGCGATGGTCGCGTCGTCCAGGTTCTTCTTCCAGTTGAAGGAAGGCGAGCAGTTGTACGACAGGATCTGGTCCGGATACTCCTTCTTGATCGCTTCGGCGAAGCGGCGGGCTTCGTCCAGGTCCGGCTTGGCGGTTTCGCACCAGATCAGGTCGGCGTACGGCGCGTAGGCCAGGCCGCGGGCGATGGCCTGGTCGAGGCCGGCGCGTACCTTGTAGAAGCCTTCACGGGTGCGCTCGCCAATCACGAACGGCTGGTCGTACGGGTCGCAGTCGCTGGTCAGCAGGTCGGCGGCGTTGGCGTCGGTACGGGCCAGGATGATGGTCGGCACGCCCGATACGTCAGCTGCCAGGCGCGCTGCCACCAGCTTTTGCACGGCTTCCTGGGTCGGTACCAGTACCTTGCCACCCATGTGGCCGCATTTTTTCACCGAGGCCAGCTGGTCTTCGAAGTGCACACCGGCGGCGCCTGCTTCGATCATGTTCTTCATCAGTTCGTAGGCGTTCAGCACGCCACCGAAACCGGCTTCGGCGTCGGCCACGATCGGTGCGAAGTAGTCGATGTAGCCATCGTCACCCGGGTTCTTGCCGGCTTTCCACTGGATCTGGTCGGCGCGGCGGAAGGCGTTGTTGATGCGCTTGACCACGGTCGGTACCGAGTCGACCGGGTACAGCGACTGGTCAGGGTACATGGACTCGGCCGAGTTGTTGTCGGCGGCAACCTGCCAGCCGGACAGGTAGATGGCCTGGATGCCGGCCTTGACCTGCTGCACTGCCTGGCCGCCGGTCAGGGCGCCCATGCAGTTGACGAAATCTTTTTCTGGGCGGAAGGACGGGTGGGCACCTTCGGTGACCAACTTCCACAGTTTTTCTGCACCCAGGCGGGCCAGGGTGTGCTCCGGCTGCAGGGAGCCACGCAGGCGAACGACATCAGCGGCGGTGTAGGTACGGGTCACGCCTTTCCAGCGCGGGTTCTCGGCCCAGTCTTTCTCGAGGGCTGCAATTTGCTGTTCGCGTGTCAGTGCCATGGAAATAAACCTCGTCGCATCGATCTTGGGGTAATTGTGCTGATGCTCGGAGCAGATCAGGAGCTGGCGGCTGTCCTGTTCGCAGGAGTGCGGCGGCGAACGCGAAGGCTCGAAGGGGAAGGGTGTGCAGGCCAGGCGAAAGGATGCTCCGGCAGGTTGGCTCGTGGTTGCCTTGCTGCGGTGCTACGCGATTGCCAGTACTGCGGTGATGCGCTTCCGTCCCTCGGGACAACTTCTTCGTTGCAGTCGCAATCCCGTCGAACCGCCTTGTGGGCCGTATAGACACGAGACGCCTCCAGGGGTGGGAGGAGCGCGCCTCGAAGGCCCTTGCCAGGGCCCCTGATTAGCGGGAGCGAGGCCATCATGCCCTTGGGAAAAAGACCCTGTCAAATGTTTTGTAGTGGTTTTTTTCACTTACTACATCTTTGGTCTAATGCGACTTGGCAGTCAGTTTCAAGGCCTTTGGTCGAGGCCTTGAATTGCCTGGGATCAGTCGAGAAGGTCGACTTTGACGCGCAAAGTCATGTTTTCACCCCGTTGGGTGCTGTAACTGTGGCTTGAGGCGCTACGGTCGGCTTGGCTCTGCTGGTTGTAGCCGGCCAGGGTGATCCATTCTCCGAGCTTGCCGGTGATTGTCGTGTCGGTGCTTTGTACTTTCACTACATCAGCACGTTCCTGGCTGATACGGTCATTATTGGTGCTTATTTGCAGACGAACCGTATCGCCACTCAAGCTGGGGGTGACGTAGAAACCTTGGGTCACGTTGCGGTATTCGGTGTTGCTCTGGATGCGCCCGTAGCCGTCGGTGCTGGTGCTGGTGATCGGGATGCTCTGGCCAATCTGGATCAGCGCCGGCTGGCCTTCGCTGGCCTGAATCTGCTGCATGCCGCCGTCACGGTTGCTGGTGCCATAGTGGATGACGCGCGCGTTGCCACGGTTGTCCTGGAAGTTGCTGTCGTTGTTGTCGACGCTGATCAGCAGGCGCTTGGGTGCGGTATCCAGTTGTTGCAGCAGGGTGCGCAGGTCGTCAATGCGTTCGGGGCTGGCGTTTACGATCAGCTTGTTCTCGAAGGCGCTGACCGTGCCGTCCTTGCCGATGAATGCCTGGGCGGCGGGCAGCAGTTCGGCGCTGCTGCGGTGTTGTAGCGGCAATACCTCGGTGGCGGCCTGGGCAGTGAGGCTGGCGGCCAGCAGCAAGGCGGCGAATAGGGGGCGTAGCGGCATGTCCATGATCTCCGCAGGTGGAATGTTCATGATGGCAAATTTGCCCAGCTTCTGCTGGTTTCACGTTACAGAACCCCTTGAGCGGTGGCCGCTGTCAGACAAATTCCGTAACATCGCGCCCCTTGTTTTTGTACCGTCCGCCCGGATTGCCTCACAGGATGCCCATGAAACCCGCCCGACTTCGCGCCGACGTGCTCGCCGGCCTGACCACCTCGTTCGCCTTGGTGCCCGAGTGCATCGCCTTTGCCCTGGTGGCTCACCTGAACCCGCTGATGGGCCTGTATGGCGCCTTCATCATCTGCACCCTGACGGCGCTTTTCGGTGGTCGACCGGGGATGATTTCCGGTGCCGCCGGCTCGATGGCGGTGGTGATCGTTGCCCTGGTGGTGCAGCACGGTGCGCAGTACCTGCTGGCCACGGTTTTGCTGGGCGGCGTGGTGATGATGCTGTTCGGCTTGCTGCGCCTGGGCAAGCTGGTGCGGTTGGTGCCGTACCCGGTGATGCTCGGTTTCGTCAACGGCCTGGCGATCGTTATCGCCTTGGCCCAACTGGAACACTTCAAGGAGGGCGGGCACTGGCTCAGCGGTACGCCGCTGTACCTGATGATTGGACTGGTGGCGCTGACCATGGCGGTGGTCTACGTGCTGCCGAAGTTGACCCGTACGGTGCCGCCAGCGCTGGTGGCGATCCTTGGCGTTGGTTTGCTGGTGTACCTGCTTGGCCTGCCCGCACGCACCCTGGGCGATATGGCGCGCATCGCCGGTGGCCTGCCGCAGCTGGCCCTGCCGGACGTGCCGTGGAACCTCGAGACCCTCAAGATCATCGCCCCCTATGCGGTGCTGATGGCCATGGTCGGCCTGCTGGAGACCCTGCTTACGCTCAACCTGACCGATGAAATCACCGAGAGCCGTGGCTACCCGGACCGCGAGTGCGTGGCGCTGGGCGCGGCCAACATGGTTTCCGGCCTGTGCGGTGGCATGGGTGGTTGCGCGATGATCGGCCAGACCATGATCAACCTCAGCTCCAATGGCCGTGGTCGGCTATCGGGGGTGGTGGCCGGGGTTATGGTCTTGCTGTTCGTGTTGTTCCTGTCGCCGTTGATCGAGCGTATTCCGCTGGCGGCGCTGGTCGGGGTGATGTTCGTGGTGGCGCAGCAGACCTTTGCCTGGGCGTCTTTGCGGGTGCTGCACAAAGTGTCGCTGAGCGATGTGCTGGCGATCATTGCGGTGACCGTGGTCACGGTGTTCACCGACCTGGCCGTGGCGGTGCTGTTCGGCATCGTCATCGCGGCGGTGAACTTTGCCTGGCAGCATGCGCGGGAGCTGTATGCCGACAGCCATGAGGATGCAGAGGAGGGCAAGCATTACCAGGTGCATGGCACGCTGTTCTTTGCCTCTACTACGGTGTTCCTGAACCAGTTCGACCCGGCTAACGACCCGGACAAGGTGACCCTGGATTGCCAGCATTTGAGCTTTGTCGATTATTCGGCGATTGCGGCGTTGAAAACCTTGCGGGAGCGGTATGCGAGGGCGGGCAAGCAGTTGCGGGTGGTGCATTTGTCCGAGCGCTGCAAGAAGCTGCTGAAGCGGGCTGGGGAGCAGCACTGAGAAGGGTTGGTGCGTGTGCTGGCCTCTTCGCGGCTAAAGCCGCTCCTACAGGGGGTATGCATTCCCTGTGGGAGCGGCTTTAGCCGCGAAGAGGCCAGCACAGGCGAACGAATCACTCCCCGCGGTTCTTCTTGACGATGGCATCGGCAATGCTCGCCGGTGCCTCGGCATAACGGGTGAACTCCATCGAGAAGCTGGCCCGGCCCTGGGTCATGGAGCGCATCGAGGTGGCATAGCCGAACATCTCGCCCAGCGGCACCTCGGCACGGATCACCTTGCCGGCCGGTGTTTCGTCACCGTCCTGGATCATCCCGCGGCGCCGGCTCAGGTCACCGAGGATGTCACCCTGGTACTCCTCCGGGGTCACCACTTCCACCTTCATCACCGGCTCCAGCAACACCGCCCCACCTTTCTGCGACAGCTGCTTGGTGGCCATCGAGGCGGCGATCTTGTAGGCCATTTCGTTCGAGTCGACATCGTGGTACGAGCCGTCGTACACCGCCGCCTTCAGGTTGATCAGCGGGTAGCCGGCCAGCACGCCGTTCTTCATCTGCTCCTCGATGCCTTTCTGGATAGCCGGGATGTATTCGCGTGGGACCACGCCGCCAACGATCTCGTTGATGAACTCCAGGCCTTCCTTGCCCTCGTCGCCGGGGGCGAAGCGGATCCAGCAGTGGCCGTACTGGCCCCGGCCGCCGGACTGGCGGACGAAGCGGCCCTCGATCTCGCAGGTGTTGCGGATTTTCTCTCGGTAGGCCACCTGTGGCTTGCCGATGTTGGCCTCGACGTTGAACTCGCGGCGCATGCGGTCGACGATGATGTCCAGGTGCAACTCGCCCATGCCCGAGATGATGGTCTGGCCGGTCTCCTCGTCGGTGCGCACGCGGAATGACGGGTCCTCCTGGGCGAGCTTGCCCAGGGCGATGCCCATTTTTTCCTGATCGGCCTTGGTCTTTGGCTCCACCGCCACGGAAATTACCGGGTCGGGGAAGTCCATGCGCTCGAGGATGATCGGCTTGTCCATGTCGCACAGGGTGTCGCCGGTGGTCACGTCCTTCATGCCGATGAGCGCGGCGATGTCGCCGGCGCACACATCCTTGATTTCAGCCCGCTGGTTGGCATGCATCTGCACCATGCGGCCGATGCGTTCCTTCTTGCCCTTTACCGAGTTGAGCACCGCGTTGCCGGAGCTGAGCACGCCGGAGTAGACCCGGGCGAAGGTCAGGGTGCCGACGAACGGGTCGGTGGCAATCTTGAATGCCAGGGCCGAGAACGGCTCGCTGTCGTCGGCGTGTCGCTCCAGGTGCTTTTCTTCGTCATCCGGGTCGGTGCCCTTGATGGCCGGGATCTCCGACGGGGCGGGCAGGTAGTCGATGACCGCGTCGAGCATCAGCGGCACGCCCTTGTTCTTGAACGACGAGCCGAGGATGGTCGGCACGATTTCGTTGGCGATGGTGCGTTGGCGCAGTGCGGCCTTGATTTCGTCGACGCTCAGTTCCTGACCTTCGAGAAACTTCATGGTGAGCTCGTCATTGGCCTCGGCCGCTGCCTCGACCATGTGCGCGCGCCACTCGTCGGCCAGTGCCTGCAGCTCGGCAGGGATGTCTTCTTCGCGGTAGCTGGTGCCCTGGTCGGCATCGTTCCAGTAGATGGCCTTCATCTTCACCAGGTCGATCTGGCCGATGAAGTTCTCTTCACTGCCGATGGCCAGCTGGATCGGCACCGGGTGGTGGCCCAGGCGCTGGTCGATCTGCTTGACCACGCGCAGGAAGTCGGCGCCCTGGCGGTCCATCTTGTTGATGTAGGCCAGGCGGGGCACGTGGTACTTGTTGGCCTGGCGCCATACGGTCTCGGACTGCGGTTCGACCCCGTCCGCGCCGCTGAACACCACTACCGCGCCATCGAGCACGCGCAGCGAGCGCTCCACCTCGATGGTGAAGTCGACGTGGCCCGGGGTGTCAATGATGTTGAAGCGATACTTGTGGGCGAACTGCTTGGTCGAGCCCTGCCAGAAGGCAGTGGTCGCCGCCGAGGTGATGGTGATACCGCGCTCCTGCTCCTGGGCCATCCAGTCCATGGTCGCGGCACCATCGTGCACTTCGCCCATCTTGTGGTTGACCCCGGTGTAGAACAGGATCCGCTCGGTGGTCGTGGTCTTGCCGGCGTCCACGTGGGCGACGATACCGATATTGCGGTACAGCTCGATGGGCGTTGTACGGGCCATGGCGGACTACCTGCGGATGAGCGGATTCTCCCACGGTAGCAGAACGGGAGAATCCTGCTTTACCGCCGGGCCGTCAGTCGGCCTGGGCTTGCAGCTGCCACTGGCCATCCACTTCGCGGGCCAGGCCGCTGGCTGGCAGCAGGGCCAGCAGGCGCGTGTGCAGGGCGGCTTCGGTGAAGGTCTTGAGAGTGGCCAGGTCCAGTGCGCCGACCAGGTTGAGATCGGCCTTGGTGTACGAAAGCCAGGCCTTTTTCAGGGCCTGGGCGACGTCGCTGCCGGAGGTGCTGGCAAAGCGGCGGTGCCATTGGCGACCGTCGAAGGTGAAGGTGTGGGCGTGGCTGTAGGTGCCTTGGTCGCCCCCTTCGGTGCAGCGATGGCAACGGCACGGGCCTTCGCCGAAGGCGTTGCGCAGGTAGCTGTTGAAGTCCACCACGGGCTTGAGGGACAGGCGTTTGTCGACTTCGAACAGGTCGGCGATCAGGGGTTCTTCGGCGCTCACTCGGGATCCTCGTGTGGTGTGGCGTGCATCGGCGGGCACCCTAACAGATCGGGGCATTCAGATCACCTTTTGCAGGCCCGGCCTCTTCGCGGGCTCGCCCGCTCCCACAGGTGCTGTGCACGACCTGAGCAACATGCGATCCCTGTGGGAGCGGGCGTGCCCGCGAAGAGGCCAGTAGAGACAATGGAGATCACCTGCCGTACTCTACGCGCCCATACGCCTACACACCCACAGAGGTAACCCGCTTGAGCACCAAGTACCCGTACATCGCCACCATCACCGTCAGCGCCGAAGACCGTGGCGGCGACGCCGAGGCCTCGGAAAACCCCAATATGCGCGTTGGCCTGGAAGCGGTGACCGAAACGCTGAAGAAGGTGCATTTCGTCGGTACGCTCGCAGCCCCCGAAAAGAACGCCACGCACATCTGCGTGACCCTGGAGAACGGCCTGACCTACTACGGCCCGATCGTCAACGGGCACGCCGAACTCGAAGGCGGCTGGATTGCCTTCGAGTCCGACATGCTCACTCCCGCAGAGCTGGGCTTGTAAGTATCAGTTCAGCTCGGCCAGGCACTGCTCGAGGATATCCAGGCCTTCCTCGAGCACTTCGGCCTCGATGGTCAGCGGTGCCAGCAGGCGGATGATGTGCCGCGCCTTGCCGCTGGGCATCAGCAACAGGCCCTTGGCCCGCGCCGCGTCCATCACCTTGGCCAGTTGCGCCGGTGCCGGGCTGCCGTCGGCATTGACGAACTCGATCCCGCGCATGGCGCCGACGCCGGTGAGGCGGCCGATGAACGGGCTCAGGCCCGAGGCCTTCCAATGCTCGAAGCGGCGCACGATTGCCTGCTCCTGGCGCTCACCCCAGGTAGCGATGTTCTCGTCGGTCATCTGCGCCAGGCTGGCCAGGGCTGCCGCACAGGCGATCGGGTTGCCTGAATAGGTGCCACCCAGGCCGCCCTTGGGCAGCGCTGCCATCAACTCCTTGCGCCCGACCACCGCACCCAGCGGCATGCCGCCAGCAATGCTCTTGGCCAACAGCAGCAGGTCGGGCTCGAGCCCTAAGCGCGGGAAGGCGAAGCGCTGGCCTGTGCGGCCGAAACCTGACTGGATCTCGTCGATGATGATCAGGATGCCGTGCTCGTCGCAGAAGCGGCGCAGGGCCTGGGCGAAGGCTGGGTCAAGGGCGAGGAAGCCGCCTTCGCCCTGCACCGGCTCGAAGATGAACGCCGACACGTCTTCCACTGCCAGCTCGACGCTGAACAGGCGGTCCATGGCCTTGAGGGCCTGTTCGCAGGTAACCCCGGTGTCGGCGCTGGGGTAGGGCAGGTGGTACACCGGCCCCGGCAATTCACCGACCCGCTGCTTGTACGGGGCGACCTTGCCGTTGAGGTTCAGGGTGGCCAGGGTGCGACCGTGGAAGCCGCCGTCGAAGGCGATGATGGCGCGTTTGCCGGTGGCAACGCGGGCCACTTTCAGGGCGTTTTCCGCAGCTTCCGCGCCGCTGTTGGTGAGCATGCCGGCCAATGGGTAGCTGACCGGTACGAATTGGCTCAGTTGTTCCATCAGCGCCAGGTATGGGCCGTGGGGGGCTGCGTTGAAGGCGTAGTGGGTCAGGCGAGCGGCCTGGGCCTGGATCGCCTCGACCACGGCCGGGTTGCAGTGGCCCAGGTTGAGTACACCGATACCGCCGACGAAGTCGATGTAACGTTTGCCGTCGGTGTCCCAGACTTCGGCATTGCGGCCATGGGAAAGTGTGATCGGGTGAACGATGGCAATGGATTGGCTGATACTTTCCTGATTCATGGGCACGCGGACCTTTGTTCGAATTTCTTATTATCCAAGCGTGTTGGCAGGTTATTCCGCAAACGAATTATTCGATTGCGGTCATTCCCTGGATTCTTGAACTAGCTGGTTTTTGTATCTGCCATTCCGGCCCTATCGCCGGCAAGCCAGCTCCCACAGGTACGGCACAGGTCTTGATGGCTGTGGAGTACTTGTGGGAGCTGGCTTGCCGGCGATAGGGCCAGTGCAGGAAGTAATCAATCCCCCTCGGCCACCCGCTCCCGAATCCACTGCACGAAGGCCCTGACCTTGGGCACTTCGGCCGCATGCTCGGCATGGGCGATGAAGTGCCGGCCATTGCTCGCCACCGGGTGGTCCCAGGCCACCACCAGCTTGCCCTCGCTCAACTCTTCGGCCACCAGGTAGCGCGGGATCAGGGCGATGCCGCAGCCGGCAATGGCTGCGCGGATGCACAGGTAGAACGTGTCGAAGCGGGGGCCGTGGTAGCTGTTCTGGCTATGCAGCCCCAGCCCCAGGAACCATTCATGCCAGGCCTCCGGGCGCGACACGCACTGCAACAGGCGGTGTTCGGTCAGCGCCTGGGCGCTGTCGAACCGGTGGTTGGCCAGCAGCTGCGGGCTGCACACCGGCACCACTTCCTCGCTGAACAGTTCGATGCAGGTTGCCCCGGGCCAGGTGCCCTGGCCGAAGAAAAACGCAATGTCGGCCTTGGCCTGCACCAGGTCGAACGGCTCCAGCTCATTGCGGATATCCAGGTGAATGCGCGGGTAGCGGTCGCCAAAACCCTTCAGCCGGGGTACCAGCCAGCGCGCGCCGAAGGTGGGCTGGGTGGCGATGCGCAGCACTTCGGTCTCGTCGCCGTAGCTGAGGATGTAGCGGCTGGAAATGTCGATCTGGGTGAGGATCTTGTTCACTTCGGTGAGGTATAGCGCGCCAGCCGGGGTCAGGTGCAGGCGCCGGCGAATGCGCTGGAACAGCGAGTGCGACAGCATGTCCTCAAGCTGCGCCACCTGCTTGCTGACGGCGCTCTGGGTCAGGTGCAGTTCCTGGGCCGCGCGGGTGAAACTCAGGTGGCGGGCGGCCGCTTCGAAGCACTGAAGGGCGGTGGTCGAAGGCATCAGGCGTTTGGACATGACGGGCAAATACCGAGCAAAAAAGGAAGGAGTTCATTCCATAACGGAATCATGTGTTTCGAAAAGGTCGTTTGTTGACCTCGGCCTATAGATTAATACTGACCTGGATCAACGATTACAACCGGTCGTGCGAAGAGGAGGTCAGTACCCGCTTCCGGCATCTGCAAAACAACAAAAACGAACATCAGAAATTTATAAGAATTCTGCTCCAGTCTTCAGCCGCCCCGCTGCGGCCGACCCATTCGAGGGTTCTTCATGGCTTCGCCAAACAACAACAAACAGCGCTCCCTGCAGCACGGCCTGACGTCCCGTCAGGTATCCATGATCTCCATCGCCGGCATCATCGGCGCCGGCCTGTTCATCGGTTCCTCCAACGCCATCGCCACCGCCGGCCCGGCCATCCTCATCTCCTACGCCATGACTGGCCTGCTGGTCTTGCTGGTGATGCGCATGCTTGGTGAAATGGCCATCGCCAACCCCAACAGCGGCTCGTTTTCCACCTATGCCTCCGAAGCCATCGGCCCTTGGGCGGGCTTTACCATCGGCTGGCTGTACTGGTGGTTCTGGGTACTGATCATTCCGGTCGAGGCCATTGCCGGCGCCGACATCCTGCATGCCTACTTCCCTGGCGTGCCGTCGTGGCTGTTCGCCTTCCTGATCATGCTGGTGCTGTCGGGTACCAACCTGATCAGCGTGAAGAACTTCGGTGCCTTCGAGTACTGGTTCGCGCTGGTCAAGGTGGTGGCGATCATCGCCTTCATCGTGGTCAGCAGCCTGGCGGTGTTCGGCGTCTGGCCGCTGGCCGAGGTGTCCGGGGTCAGCCGGTTGTGGGACAACGGCGGCTTCATGCCCAACGGTTTCGGCACCGTGCTCGGTGGCGTGCTGATCACCATCTTCTCGTTCTTCGGCGCCGAAATCGTCACCATTGCCGCTGACGAAACCGCCAACCCGAAAGACAAGATCCGCCGCGCTACCAACCTTGTTGTGTACCGCATCGCCATCTTCTACCTGGCGTCGATCTTCCTTGTGGTGTCGCTTGTGGCGTGGAACGACCCGGGCCTCAAAGCGGTAGGTTCGTTCCAGCGCGTGCTGGAAGTGCTGAACGTGCCGGGCGCCAAGCTGCTGGTGGATATCGTGGTGCTGGTGGCCGTGACCAGCTGCATGAACTCGGGCCTGTACACTGCGTCGCGCATGCTCTATTCGCTGGGCGCCCGTGGCCAGGCGCTGAGCGTTACCAAGCGTATCTCCGGCTCGGGCGTACCGACCGTGGCGGTCATCTTCTCGACCCTGGCCGGCTTTGCCGGGTGCTTCGTCAACTATGTGTTCCCGGGCAAGGTATTCGGCTTCCTGCTGTCCACCACCGGCGCCATCGCCTTGCTGGTGTACCTGGTGATTGCCGTTTCGCAGCTGCGCATGCGGGCCCGTGCCGAGCGCGAAGGGCGGCCGCTGGAGCTGAAGATGTGGCTGTTCCCATGGCTGACCTGGCTGGTGATCGGCACCATCGTCATGGTGCTGGGCTACATGCTGTTCAGCGATGCCTACCGCTACGAGACGCTGATGACCGCCGGGGTGACCGCGTTCATCCTGCTGGTTTCGCTGACCCAGCGGCGCGCCAGGGTGGTTGCCCAGACGGCCTGATGTTTCTGTTTTAATGTGGGGGCGTTGCGCGCCCCCCCATATCAATAAGCACAGGAAGCGTATGAACGACCACTCCCTTTCCCTCCAGGCCCTCGCCGCACCCGACGGCACTTGCTACGGCTGCGGTTGTTCCCACCCCAGCGGCCTGCACCTGCAAAGCCATTGGGACGCCGACGGCATCCACCTGGTGTGCCGGCACGCGCCCGACAGCACCTTCATCGGCTGGCCCGGCCTGGTCTATGGCGGGCTGCTGGCGATGCTGGTCGACTGCCACTCCAACTGGACGGCAATGGCTTACCACTACCGCAACGAAGGTCGCGAAGCGGGCAGCCTGCCGCGCATCGACTGTGTCACTGGCAGCCTTGGCCTGAACTACCTCAAGCCCACGCCCATGGGTGTCGAATTGTTGCTCAAGGCGCGTGTGGAAGGTGAGGTAGGGCGCAAGACCCGGGTGCTCTGCGAAGTCTGGGCCGACGATGTGCTGACAGTGACTGCCGACTCGGTGTTCGTTCGCGTCGATACCGAAAAGCTCAAGCTCAAGGCCCACGGCCAGGCCTGAGCCGCTGGTGCTGATGAGTGGTCGGTGATGGTCAGCGGCCGGGGATGTCTCTAGAGTGAGAGGTTCATTCCCCAGGCCAGGTTGATCATGACCGATCTCAGTGCTTTTCCCATTACCCGCAAGTGGCCCGCCAGACACCCCGAGCGCCTGCAGCTGTATTCGTTGCCGACGCCCAACGGCGTCAAGGTGTCGATCATGCTCGAAGAGATCGGCCTGGCCTATGAGCCGCACAAGGTCAGCTTCGACAACGATGACCAGCTGAGCCCCGAGTTCATCTCGCTCAGCGCCAACAACAAGATCCCCGCCATCCTCGACCCCAATGGCCCTGGCGGCCGGCCGCTGCCGCTGTTCGAGTCGGGGGCGATCCTGCAGTACCTGGCAGAGAAGAGCGGCCAGTTGCTCAGCCAGGACCCGGCCCAGCGTTACCAGACCTTGCAGTGGCTGATGTTCCAGATGGGTGGCATCGGGCCGATGTTTGGCCAGGTCGGATTCTTCCATTTCTTTGCTGGCAAGGAATACGAGGACAAGCGCCCGCGGGACCGTTATGTCAACGAGTCCAAGCGCCTGCTCGGTGTTCTGGACCGGCATCTGAAAGGCCGGGAATGGATGGTCGACGAGTACAGCATTGCCGATATCGCGATTTTCCCGTGGGTGCGTAACCTGGTTGAGCGTTACAACGCCAGAGATTTGGTAGGCTTCGATCAGTTCAAGGAAGTGCAGCGGGTGCTGGCGGCGTTCCTCGAGCGGCCGGCCGTGCAACGCGGGCTGAAAATTCCAGGTTGAGGTTGGCTGTAAGGGCCCTATCGCCGGCAAGCCGGCTCCCACAGGTAATGAATGCACAGGGCTTGAGGTCTGTGGTGTTCCTGTGGGAGCTGGCTTGCCGGCGATAGGGCCAGTGAAGACGAAACTGTTTTCAGGCTCAGAAAATGTGGTGCAGCAGCCAGTACAGGCTGCCGGCCAACAGCATTGCTGCCGGCAAGGTCAGCACCCAGGCCATCAGCAGGTTGACCAGCGTGCGCTTCTGAATCCCCGACCCGTTGGCCACCATGGTCCCGGCCACCCCGGAACTCAGCACATGGGTAGTCGACACCGGCAACCCGAACATGTCCGCCGCACCAATGGTACACATTGCCACCACTTCGGCCGAAGCCCCCTGGGCATAGCTGAGGTGGGTCTTGCCGATCTTCTCGCCTATCGTCACCACGATGCGCCGCCAGCCGACCATGGTGCCCAGCCCCAGTGCGATGGCCACGGCCACTTTCACCCACAGCGGGATGTAGCGGGTGGCATCATCCAGCTGGGTCTTGAACAGCAGCACCTGGCTGCGTGTACCTGCATCGAATACCACCAGCTGGTTCTTCTCGATCAGGCGGATGGCTTCGCTGGTCAGGTACATGTCGTTGCGCACGTTGGCCATGGCTTCGGCCGGTACCCGCTTGAGCGAGCCATAACCTTTGACCTCTTCGCCGATCATGCCGGTCAGCGCCGCCAGCGCCGGTATCAGTTGCGGGTTGGCCCTGGGCTCGGCAATGAACGTGGTCAGCACCTGGCGTGGGTCGGCCGGTGCTGCTTGCGGGGCGCCGCGCACCAGTGCCTGGCGGGTTACCTCGGCGACCGCGGAAAACTGCAGGGCCTGTTCATTGGGCATGGTCTTGTTCAATGCGTAAGCCATCGGCAGGGTGCCAACCAGGATCAGCATGATCAGGCCCATGCCTTTCTGGCCGTCGTTGGAGCCGTGAGCAAAGGACACCCCGGTGCAGGTCAGGATCAGTACGCCGCGGATCCACCACGGTGGCGGTCTCTGGCCTTCCGGCGCCTGGTACAGCGCTTTGCGCTTGACCAGCGCGCGCAGTGCCAGCAGCAAGAGGGCGGCACAGGCAAAGCCGAGCAGTGGCGAGAACAGCAGGGCATAACCGACCTTGCTGGCCTGGGCCCAGTCCACGCCACTGGTGCCGTCGCGCCCATGCATCAGGGCATTGGCCACGCCCACGCCGATGATCGAACCGATCAGGGTGTGCGAGGATGAGGCCGGCAGGCCCAGCCACCAGGTGCCGAGGTTCCAGATGATCGCTGCCAGCAGCAGGGCGAAGACCATGGCGAAACCGGCCGAGGAGCCGACCTGCAGAATCAGCTCCACCGGCAGCAGGGCGATGATGCCGAACGCCACCGCGCCACTGGAAAGCAGCACGCCGAGGAAGTTGCACAGCCCGGACCAGACCACGGCGACGGGGGCAGGCAACGAGTGGGTGTAGATGACGGTGGCCACTGCGTTGGCGGTGTCATGGAAGCCATTGACGAACTCGAAGCCCAGGGCAATCAGCAACGCCAGGCCCAGCAGCAGGAATGGTGTGACTGTGGTGATTACCGTGCCGCTGGCCGTCACATCCTGTTTAAGGCTCCAGGCGGTGTAGGTAATGCCGGCCAGCAACAGGCCGAAGAACAACACCAGGGTGGCACGCCCGGGCTTGTGGGCAAGTTGCGGGCGGGCATCGCGTTCGGCCAGTTGCGGCAGACTGGCCAGTGAAGGGGTTGCCATGATGGCTCCGGTTGGGGTGTGGCAAGGGTGCCGAAGGCCTTGAGCATAGAAACAATTCGTAACCCGGCCGTGACCTCGATCAATGATTTATCTAGGCTCAAGACGGACGGTAGTGGCAGGAGAAACCCATGATTCGCTGCAAGCGTGTCTACGATGCGGTTGAGCAAGACGACGGTCAGCGCGTGCTGGTCGATCGTCTGTGGCCGCGTAACAAGCGCAAGGAAGACCTGCACGGGCAGTGGTTGCGCGAAGTTGCACCCTCGGATGAGTTGCGCAAGGCGTTTCACCAGGGTGAAGTGGATTTCGCGGGCTTCACCCAGCGTTACCAGCAAGAGCTGGCGGCCCACCCCGAGCACTGGTACCCGCTGCTGGACCTGGCCGGAAAGGGCACGCTGACATTGCTTTATGCGGGCAAGGATACCGAGCACAACAATGCCCGGGTGTTGGCTGAATGGCTGGAGGACGAACTGGACCGGCGTGGGCCCGGCAGTTCGCCCGTGTGCTACGCCCAATGATTGGTGTTCGTTGTACTGGCCCTATCGCCGGCAAGCCAGCTCCCACAGGTACTGCGCTGCCTTCAAGGCTATCGCTGTACCTGTGGGAGCTGGCTTGCCGGCGATAGGGCCGGGCCTGGCAAACCGAAGAGTATGAAATGTGATGTCACTGAAACTGACCCCCGCCAACGACACCCACCGCACCTTCGCCCGCGACCTCACGCGCCGCGCCATGCTGCCGTACTACCGCGAATATGACCTGCTGTGGCTAGAGGAAGCCTTCGACGAAGCCTGGGGCTGGCGCGAGCAGTGGCTGGTGACCGAAGGCGACGCGGTACTCGGCTTCTGCAGCCTCAGCCAGGACCGCCAGGCGCTGTTCATCCGCGAGTTGCACCTGTTACCCGAGCACCGTCGGCGTGGAGTCGGCAGCTGGGTGCTGGAGCAGTTGGCACTGTGGGCCCGCCAGCGGCACCTGCCGCTGCTGCGGCTGATGGTGTTTCGCAGCAACCCGGCGCGCGTGCTCTACCAGCGCCACGGCTTCGTCGAAATGGGTGAGGACGAATGCTTTGTGCGCATGCAGCGCACGATCGACTAATAGCTCAATGATGGCTTGTCGCGACTGGTGAGCATCGGCATAGTGAACTCAGGCGTTCACGGCTGCCTGCAGGTGGGTAGGCCGTACATGAGTGTGATCAGGGATAAGGAGCCCCCCATGAATGGAATCGGTCCGCGGCTGCGGGAAGAGCGTGAGCGTCTGGGGATGACCCAGCGCGTGTTTGGCGATATCGGTGGGGTCGAACCCAATGCCCAGGGCAAATACGAGAGTGGTGAACGCTCGCCGCGGGTCGATTACCTGGCGGCATTGGCAACCCGGGGCGTGGATGCACTCTATGTGCTCAGCGGTATCCGCACCCCGGCACCGCTCGAGGGGCTGAGCGCCGATGAGTCCGGTTTGCTGGGGGCTTTCCGGCAGTTGTCGTTCGACGATCAGGCGGCACTCTGGCACTTGTTGCGGCGTTTGACCAACAACGACAAATCCCGGCAGACAGTGAGGCCGCTTACGGTTGAACGTCAGGGGTTTCTTACGGAAGGAATGCGTTAGGTCCGCCGTGAAAAATTTTGTTAAGGTGGCGGGATCCAATCGCCCTGCTGACGAGGTGTGTGCTTGATTAGGGTCTTAGTGGTCGACGATCACGATCTGGTACGAACCGGTATTACACGCATGCTGGCCGACATCGATGGCCTGCAGGTGGTGGGTGAGGGCGATTCGGGCGAGTCGGCACTCAGGCTGGCCCGTGAACTGAAGCCGGATGTGGTGCTGATGGATGTGAAAATGCCCGGCATCGGCGGCCTGGAGGCCACCCGCAAGCTGCTGCGCAGCCACCCGGACATCAAGGTGGTTGCCGTGACCGTGTGCGAGGAAGACCCGTTCCCCACGCGCCTGTTGCAGGCCGGCGCTGCTGGCTACCTGACCAAGGGCGCCGGCCTTGACGAAATGGTCCAGGCCATCCGCCTGGCCTTCGCCGGCCAGCGCTACATCAGCCCGCAGATTGCCCAGCAGATGGCGCTGAAGCCATTCCAGCCACAGGGCTCGCCGTTCGATGCCTTGTCGGAGCGGGAAATCCAGATTGCCCTGATGATCGTCGGCTGCCAGAAAGTGCAGATCATCTCCGACAAGTTGTGCCTCTCGCCCAAGACCGTCAATACTTACCGTTATCGGATCTTTGAAAAACTCTCGGTCACCAGCGACGTCGAACTGACGTTGCTGGCCGTTCGCCACGGCATGGTCGACGCAAGCCTGTAAAACCTCATGTCCCAAGTTTTCGATGCCAGCGCATTCCTGGCTACCTGCAGTGGTCGCCCGGGCGTCTACCGGATGTTCGACGGCGAAGCCCGGCTGCTTTATGTGGGCAAGGCCAAGAACCTCAAGAAGCGCCTGGCCAGCTATTTCCGCAAGACCGGCCTGGCGCCCAAGACCGCCGCGCTGGTGGCCCGCATCGCCCAGGTCGAAACCACCATCACCGCCAACGAAACCGAGGCGCTGCTGCTGGAGCAGAACCTGATCAAGGAGTGGCGGCCGCCGTACAACATCCTGCTGCGCGATGACAAATCCTACCCCTACGTGTTCCTTTCCGACGGCGAGTTTCCGCGGCTGGGCATTCACCGTGGGGCAAAGAAGGCCAAGGGCCGCTACTTTGGCCCGTACCCCAGCGCAGGCGCCATTCGCGAAAGCCTCAGCCTGCTGCAAAAGGCCTTTTCGGTGCGCCAGTGCGAAGACAGCTACTACGCCAACCGCACCCGGCCATGCCTGCAGTACCAGATCAAACGCTGCAAAGGGCCCTGCACGGGCCTGGTGACCGCCGAGGAATATGCCGAGGACGTGCGCCACTCGGTGATGTTCCTCGAAGGGCGTAGCCAGCAACTGGGCAACGAGCTCAATGCCGAGATGGAGAAGGCCGCCATGGCCCTCAATTTCGAGAAGGCCGCCGAGCTGCGCGATCAGATCGCCTTGCTGCGCCGCGTCCAGGACCAGCAGTACATCGAAGGCGGCAGCGGCGACGTCGACGTTATCGCCGCCTTCGTCAACCCCGGTGGCGCCTGCGTGCACCTGATCAGCGTGCGTGGCGGGCGGGTGCTGGGCAGCAAGAACTTCTTCCCGCAGGTGGGCATCGAGGAGGAGGTGGCCGAAGTGATGGCCGCTTTCCTCTCCCAGTATTACCTGGGCAATGCCGAGCGCGAATTGCCGGGCGAACTGATCGTCAACGTGGTGCACGAAGACTTCGCCGCCATCAGCGAAGCCCTGCAGACCCTGCGCGGCCGCGAGTTGACCATCAGCCACCGGGTACGCGGTACCCGCGCCCGCTGGCAGCAGCTGGCGGTGACCAACGCCGAGCAGGCGCTCAATGCGCGCCTGGCCAACCGCCAGCACATGGCCGCACGTTTCGAGGCCCTGGCCGAGGTGCTGGGCCTGGACGAGGTGCCGCAGCGCCTGGAGTGCTACGACATCAGCCATTCCAGCGGCGAAGCCACCGTGGCCAGCTGCGTGGTGTTCGGCCCCGAAGGCCCGCTCAAGTCCGACTACCGCCGCTTCAACATCGAAGGCGTCACCGCTGGTGACGACTACGCCGCCATGCACCAGGCCCTGACCCGCCGATACGGGCGCATCAAGGATGGCGAGGGCAAGCTGCCCGACGTGCTGCTGGTGGACGGCGGCAAAGGCCAGCTGAACATGGCCCGTGACGTGATGCAGGAGCTTGGCTTCAGCGACCTGACCCTGCTTGGCGTGGCCAAGGGCGTGACGCGCAAGGCCGGTTTCGAAACCCTGTACCTGAACGACGTGCACCATGAGTTCACCCTCAAGGGCGACTCACCGGCCTTGCACCTGATCCAGCAGATCCGCGACGAGGCCCACCGTTTCGCCATCACCGGCCACCGCGCCCGCCGCGGCAAGGCCCGCCGGGTGTCCAGCCTGGAGGATGTGGCCGGGGTAGGGCCCAAGCGCCGGCGCGACCTGCTGAAACATTTCGGCGGCCTGCAGGAGCTCAACCGCGCCAGTGTCGATGAAATCGCCAAAGCACCCGGCATCAGTAAAAAGCTTGCCGAGTCGATTTATGCCAGCCTGCATAGCGAGTAGAATGCGGGCTCAACTTGCGGCCAGTCGTACCGATGAATATTCCAAACCTGCTCACCGTTCTACGCGTCCTGCTCATCCCGATCTTCATCCTGCTGTTCTATATGCCCTACCACTGGAGCTACATGGCCGCCAGCAGTGTGTTCGCCGTTGCCGCCGCCACTGACTGGCTGGATGGCTACCTGGCGCGTCGTCTTCAGCAGAGCACGCCGTTCGGTGCCTTCCTCGACCCAGTGGCCGACAAGCTGATGGTGGCGGTGGCCCTGGTGCTGCTGGTGCAGACCCACGCCAACTTCTGGCTGACCCTGCCGGCCGCGGTGATCATCGGCCGCGAGATCGTGGTTTCGGCGTTGCGCGAGTGGATGGCCGAACTGGGCGCGCGGGCGCATGTGGCGGTGTCCAACCTCGGCAAGTGGAAAACCGCGGCGCAGATGCTGGCGCTGGTGATCCTGCTGGCCAACCCGCCGGCGGTGACCTTCTGGGTAATCCTCGGTTACGCGCTGCTGCTGGTGGCGGCGGGGCTGACCCTGTGGTCGATGGTGCACTACCTGCTGGCCGCCTGGCCTCACCTGCGCGAAGGCTCTGAGCAGAAATAAAAGTTTTTTTGAATCAAGGGGTTGACGCTGTTTTAGAAATCGCTAGAATGGCACCCATCACGACGCGGGAATAGCTCAGTTGGTAGAGCACGACCTTGCCAAGGTCGGGGTCGCGAGTTCGAGTCTCGTTTCCCGCTCCAAATATAGATTTACAGGGTTCTTTGGAAGTCTGTAAATCATTGAAAAAAGACGCTTCGGCGTCTGTTTTCGTTTCAGTCAGATCCATCAGGATCCATGGGCATTCGGGCCTTTCCAGGCTTTGTACGAAATCCCAAATAACCCAATCACCGCCCCGAACGCTGAAACTTTGCAGAATTCCCCGGCATCGACGGAAAGGCATTCTGTGATGGCTAAGCGTTACGAATACTCGGACGAGGTGTGGGGTGTGGTCTCCGAGCTCTTCATCAAGCCCTAGCAGCTACCGGCCTAGCCTTAGGATACCCGCCCCAACAGGAGCTAAACTCGTTGTTCTGGCTTTCACGGTCCCAGGGAAAGCTGACCTTTACTCGGCCCCACTCATCGCAATAGATCTCTTCTCCCTTCGGGCCGACCACGGTAGCTATGTGCGGACCGTCAACGCGTAGTTTTGGCAGTGGGGCAGGGCGCCATTCGGTCCGGCCGGGGACCAGCACGGCCGTCTGTTAGTAGCGCGTGCTTACATCTGCGCCGGCGGCTTCTTCCTGCAGGCTGGTGAGTTGTTTGCCTTTGTGTGCAACCGGGTTCACCCGCCAATACGTTGAGGTCGTCACTTGGTAGCCTGTCGCCGCTTTGCTATGAAACCTAGAGTTGACCGTCGCTATCTTCGTAGAACCCTTCGTCGTCATACTCGGTCTCGCTATCGCCGCTTGGCCAAGAATACGACGCAACTGACGACATTGTTTGCGCTGTCGAATCTGTCGATGGCGCGTCGGCAGTTATTGAGCGCTGTAGGGTGAGGTGCGCCTGTGGTACCCGCGAACCAGGGCAAAGCCTTGGCTTTGAGGCAATTGACGTCAGAGAAATCGGCGCTAAGGCGTCAATATATTGCTCATTGAGCGCTCGGGCTAACTTGTTCGGAGTTTTCATAGGGGTGACCAATGTATATGATTTCCGACGACGATCTTCTCGAGATTTTCTACGGTGTTATAAATAAAATCATAATCTAATTGATGATGCCAAGTTGCGGCCATGATCGTGCTTCTATGTATTTTGTCTTGTTTGATTAGGTTTGTTCTAATGCTCCAGTTGTGTGGTGGGTTTATAGTTATATAGTATTGTATGTTTTCTTGGTGAATTATTTTGGTGATAGATGAGAGTCTATCCTTTTTGTGGTCTACTGGAAAGATTTGACAGTTTAATATCAGGTCGTCATATTTGAATCTCACAATTTCGCCAAATTTATCAATATTCTTGTCCAGGCGGCCTATTGATAGGATCGGTTCTCCGGTAGCGTCAAGCCCGTACTTCATTAGGTTCTTTGATCTCAAGTCTGATTTTGTGGGTTTGCTAATTGCTCGAAATTTTGTATTAAGTATGCTGGGGATTATAAGTTCAAACGGTATTAATTCTAGGGATTTGCCAAGTGAGAGTCGCCATTCGGTAACGTGTAGTTTGCATGCTTCAAGTGTAGGTCTGACCATTGTGGTGTATTGATCAAATTCGTCTTTTAGGGTTAATATTTGGCTCTGTAGGAAGGGGGCTGTAATTTTCATTATCCACCGCATGCGTAAAAGTTTTTCCATCGCCCTGTCTCCATGCGTCTTGTGATGTCGCATCAAGATGCGGATAGAGTTGATTCCTTTCTTTTTTGCGTTTCGTAAAATTTGGTATATTTGTTTGTCGTTGTATTTCCCATGTATATGTTTTCCAGCATGGTAATTGCCATCTGTTTCCGCTAGAGTTTTTCCTGGGTTGTCAGGTTGAGCTAGTTTTGTTGGCTGCATTCCCCAAAGTCGTGCGCCATTTTCGGCGATGTCTGGGGTCGCACCGCCTTGAGCCAAAATTCCGCGTGAGCCATTCGCATATACACTATTCGTGTTTAAAAGTTCTCTATGAAGTACTGCCTTGTCCCCGAACTTGCCCGTGTGTGAGATTGCTAGTTGTGCTTGCTATAATGATTGGTAGAGCTTTATTCTCGAGTCATCCAGCGGGAAAAAATCTTCTGATAACTCATAGAGGCGCATGACCCAAAAGTTATTCTCATCAGCCATGGCTCTCCTGTCTATCTCGGAATAAAGCTTTTCAAGTGTGGCGATCTGCTTGTCGGTATCTAATATTTCAATGCTAATTATTCTAGTTATTAGGTTTATAAATAGGTTGTGAAAGGTTATGAAGAGATTTATTGTGGAGTTGCAATATGCAGTGTTGGTCAGCTCGTCGTTTTCAAACATGTATCCGATGGATGAGTCCTCTTTGTTGACAAAGAAACATCCGGTGAAGTCGTGCCCAAAGAAAGCAAAGTGCTTATTCAGTGCTGGGATGTGGTATAGCGTATTATAGAACTCTGTTTTGTTGTTTTTGTAGGGTGGCAATAGACAGGCTTTGCTCCGTACGTCGGAAAGTACGACGGAATTATCAATTGCACCATTTTCCATGTTGGTGTATTGGGCTTGAAATTTCACGAAAGGAAGCTCCATGTTTTTCTCCTACGGGCAAGTGGTTTTCTTTATGCTGTTCAAGGCTTGCTGCAATAGGCTTCTGCCAGAGCTGCTGTATTGGAAGCTGTATGTGTTTTTAGCGGAGTAGCGATTCACAAGAGAATTGCAGCCGGTACAGGGTCGTCTTTCAGAGTATATTTCAATAATTTTCACCTCTTTCCTGTTGGCGTATTTTGAGATGAGTCTTTCTTCTGAGTGGAGTGGTCCGTGATTTCTCATTACTTCTACGTACTCCTTGTCGTTAATAGTGTATCTGATGGCTGCATAATTTGTCTTTGCTGCGGTGTGGTTTCCGTCGATAGCTCTTTGGTTGATTACATTTTGACTTAATCCGCTTCCGTATGGAATTTGCTCTACGGCCAGCCCTAGCGGGTCGATATGGGTTAGTGTGTTAGGGGCGTATATATTAAGATTTATGCCGCCAGCCAAACCTATGGGGTCTACCTGCGTAAACCTGCCTATATCCGGATCATAGAATCTAAAAGTGTTGTAGTGAAGCCCCGTCTCTCGGTCAAGGTATTGCCCTTGGTATCTCAGATTCTGCTCACGCTCTTGTCGTGGACTGTGCCATTCATCCCGTATGGCGCCCGAACCCTGATAGTCACTGCGCCAGAGTGTATGGCCCTGTTCATCCGTCAACTGCTCGGGCAACTCGGCCAAGTTGGTGTGGAAATACTGTATGTCTTCCTGACCCGGTTTCCCGTCTATGCGTACCAACGGCCCATAGCCGTACAAACTCGCATGGACAAAAAGGCTGGGCAGCCCGCTTTGCACCTCCTGCAGTAACCGCAACCCCTGCCAGTGAAACAGCGTATGGCGTACCGGCTCGGCTTCGCCGTGCCTGTACACCGCCTTGCTGATCCGCCGCCCCAGAGGGTCGTAGCCGAACACAATGCGTTCGGTCTCCTCGTATCGCGCTTGCTCCACGCATACCAACCGCTGCTCGGCGTCATACTCGAAGCGCTGCACTAGATGGCTGCCGATTCGTTTTTCACACATACGCCCAAATCGGTCATAGCGGTAGCGCTTGTCCTGATAGACCAGCACACGGTTGTGCTTGATCAGGCCGTGGAGCTTCGGTCCGTCGAATAGGTTGCCAGCCTTGTCGTACTTGAAATCCTCAACCTGTGTCGCTCGCCAGTTGGGGCGAGACTGGTGAGTACTCTGTAGCTGCTCGTTCGGGTCGTAGCCATAACGGTTGCTACCGGTGTAGCTCTTGCCTGTGTTAGGTGAACGATGAAAATGGCCAATAATCTGCTCAAGATGCGCGATGTCATCAGCTGCAATGTCGCCAAAGGGCTGGAGTGTTCCTTATGAAGTTGAACTGGTCCGCGTCCCGCATCCTGAAGGCGGCGAGTTGTGGATTTACGTCGATGAAGAAGGCAATCGCCTGGAACTCGGGCGCCTGCGCGCCGGCGATGCCTTTGTCAGTGTTGTGGACGGCTTGGCTTTCTTCCAGTTGGAGGATGGCCAAACAGTTGTCGAGGACATTCATGAGGGGCGCTACAAGGTTTTTGATGTCGACCCGCACGAGCCCAGTCGTTCAAGACTAATCAGGCTGAGCGACCGCAATCTCAATTACATAGATGTGCTTTACGACAAACAAGGTCGCCTTCAAGCACTCTATGACAAGTACGGCCAGACGGTTGTCCAGCTTCACTATGATGCTGCGCATACAAGGCGTGTATGCAAGGTGTCGCGGCTCTTCCTGTCAAATAACGGTGAGCCCGCTATCGAGCGGAACGAGCTGCTGGTCAGCTACGGCTATACCGACAGTGGGCAGTTGCAAGAAGTTCTGGATGCAACGGGCCAGGTGGTGCGTAACTTCGGTTATACCGAAGAGGGCTATCTGAAGCGTCACCAACTGGCCAGCGGCGCCGTCCGCGAGTACGAATGGGCACGCTACACCATTCCTGAAAAACGTCCTACACCAAGACGGGCGGACGGAACACCCTATCGCCTGCCGCCTTTGCTTGAGCCGCAACCTGACCACGAATGGCGGGTGGTTCGTCACTGGGGTAGCGATGGGGAGGAGTACAAGTTCGAGTACAACCTCGAAGAAGGCGAAACCCTCGTAACAGACGGACTGGGACGTATAGACCGCTATTTCTGGGGCCCGCTGTACGACGTTTACAAGCATGTCGATGCACTTGGGAACTGCTGGCAAGCAGAGATCGTCGCCGGCCAGTTGGTCAAACGAACTGATCCGCAGGGCGGCGAGTGGGGATACAGCTATGACGATATCGGGCGTCTGATCGAGACACGTGACCCGCTTGGGCGAAGCGAACGCATAAGCTATCTGCGCCACTGGGCTTTGCCCGTTCAGGTCACAGACGGAGCAGGACGTACCCGGCGCTACGGCTACGATGCTCATGGCAATTTGCTGTGGGAGCAGGACCCACTGGGCCGGAGCACACAGTATCAATACAACCCGGAAGGGCGGAAATGACCAACGGACTCCACCACGGCCATTGCCGGTTCATGCGGAAGTTGCTTGGGGCGACGTTGGTGTATGGGTCGCAGACGGTCTCCGGAGTCGGGCCGCGCAGTTCTCGGATAATCCCGTGGAGTTGGTGTATCAGTGCGTTGAGGGATTCTTCGCCCTTCGGGGCGATGGCGTACTTGCCTTTCAAACCAAGGCACAGCGCGAAGTACATGAACTCCAGCACGTCCTGATAACGTATGGGTTCCTGCATGAGGCGCGACAGTACGGTGAAGACTTTCTCTCCACCCCAAGTTTCGTCGTGGAAAATGCTGAGCAGGGGTTCCTGGCTCCAGCAGCTGGTTTTACCCCAAGGCCTGTCCATGACAGCTTCATCGATGAAAAGGCAAAGACCGTATGAGTACGCCAGCAACTGAGCGGGCTCGTAGCCGTGCTGGCGCATCTCTTCCCGCACGTTTTCGATCTGGTTACGCACTTGCTGATGCACGTCCTTGATGTTGGGCAAGGCATCTAGGGTACGCAGGCGTATCACCAGGCCGAATAGAGGGGCGGCGGCATCCAGCATCAGGTTGTCGTAGCCGCCACGTAGCTGGAAGTCTGGGTCTGCCGGGTAGCCTTCATACACCGGCTCTGCCTTTGGCGTTCGCTCAGGGCCATCAGCCGCTGTTGGTGCGGGTGAGTCGTTGGACAATGACGCCTCGAGCATCGCGTGCAGTTGCTCGCTTTCGACCTGTTCGGCATCAGTTGGGGGGCTGTTTTCTTGTTTCATTTCATTCGCTCCTGATCGCCCAGAACTGCAGTTCCAGCCCCGGGAACTCCCCCGCGACGTGGATACCGAAGCCACTGGATGCCTCCATGCCCGCCCAAGCCGGGGAACGACGGTCCAGCTCGAAGTAGGTGAAGCCTGCATGGAAGGGCAGATCCCGAGGTGCCACGGGCAGCGGCACCAGTGGAATCCCCGGATCCGTCACCAAACGGTCGAAAAATCCACTCATTGGGTATCAAGCCGGCCGACCAGGGAGATCTCGAAATTCGCCCCCATGTACTTGAAGTGCGGGCGCACGGCGAGCGAGACCTGATACCAACCCGGGTCACCGGCAACGTCCGACACCTCGACCCTTGCAGCACGCAACGGGCGGCGGCTGCGCACATCGGCTGACGGGTTCTCCTGGTCGGCCACGTACTGCCTGATCCATTTGTTCAGTTCGGACTCAAGGTCCTTGCGCTCTTTCCAGCTACCGATCTGTTCGCGCTGCAGCACCTTGATGTAGTGGGCCAGCCGGTTGACGATGAACAGGTAGGGCAGCTGGGTGCCGAGCTTGTAGTTGGTTTGCGCTTGCAGGCCTTCCGGGGTCTTGGGGAAGTTCTTCGGCTTCTGTACCGAGTTGGCCGAGAAGAACGCGGCGTTGTCGCTGTCCTTGCGCATGGTCAGGGCGATGAAGCCCTCTTCGGCCAGCTCGAACTCCTTGCGGTCGGAGATCAGGACTTCGGTCGGAATCTTGGCCTGCAGCTGACCCAGTGACTCGTACAGGTGCACCGGCAGGTCCTCGACGGCACCACCCGACTGCGGGCCGATGATGTTCGGGCACCAGCGGTAGCGGGCAAAGCTGTCATTGATGCAGCTGGCCAGCAGGAAGGCGGAGTTGCCCCACAGATAGTTGTCGTGCTGCCCGGCGATGTCCTCGTCGTAGGTGAAGCTCTGGACCGGGTTTTCTTGCGGGTGATAGGCAGAGCGGAGCATGAATCGCGGCCCGGTCAGCCCGGTATGACGGGCATCCTCGCTTTCGCGGAACGCACGCCACTTGGCATGCCGGGGGCCGGCGAAAATGTCCTTGATCTCCTTCAGATTGGGCAGTTCTTCAAAGCTGCTCAGATTGAAGAACTCAGGAGAGGGCGCCGCGAGAAAAGGTGCGTGTGCCATGGCACCGACCGAGGCCATGTAACTCAGCAGTTTTATATCGGGAGAAGAGGGGCCGAAGCTGTAGTTGCCAACCATCGCAGCAACGGGTTCACCACCAAATTGGCCATAACCTGCGGTGTAAACATGCTTGTATATGCCGCTGCAAGTGATGTCGGCGGCATTCTCGAAGTCATCGAGCAAGTCATCTTTGCTGACATGCAAGACTTCAAGCTTGATGTTCTCACGAAAGTCGGTTCGGTCGACCAAAAGTTTGAGGCTGCGCCACGCGGATTCAAGTTGCTGAAACTTGGGTTGATGCAGGATGGCATCCATCTGCTTGCTGAGCACTCGATCCAGTTCAGCGATCATCTGGTCGACACGATGTTTGTTGATGAGTTGATCAGGGTCATGGCTTTTAAGGATCTCGGCAATAAAAGCAGATACACCCTGGCGAGCGACTTGATAGCCCTCTTGAGTAGGTGCCAACTTGGTTTCTGCCATGATCTGGTCGAGCAGGGTGGCGTTGCTCAGTGGTTCGGTTGTTGTTTCAACCGCGACGGTCGTGCTGTTTTGCTTTGGCATGGGGACGCTCCATTGTCTCAGTCTTCTTTTGGCGCCTCGAGCACCAGGTCAAGTTCTTCAGCCAGTTGTTTGCGTGCCTGTTCGTTATTCAGCAGGTGCTGCAGTTGCTTGCGGAACGTGGGCACGTTGCCCAGTGGGCCTTTCAGCGCGACCAATGCCTCGCGAAGCTCCAGCAGCTTGTTCAGCTCCGGTACCTGGCGGGCGATGCTGTCTGGCCCGAAATCGTTGATGGACTTGAACTGCAGGTTGACCGCCAGCTCTGCGTCGGGGGCAGTGCTGAGCATGGATGGCACGGACATGGCGAGGCTGACATCGGCGTCGTTCAACACATTGTTGAAACTGTGTTTGTCGATTCGCATGATCGAACGGTCTTCCAGCGCGCGGGCATCATCCAGGCCGAAATCGCCTAGTACCAACATCTTGTGCGGCAGCTCTACCTCGGCTTGTTCGCCGTCGGTGGCCGGTACGTACTTGATGTTTATGCGTTCTTTGGGTGCAACGGAGCCTGAGCTTTTATTCATGGATGTCAGCCTTCGTGAAGTTTGGATATATGTAGGAAGCGTCCTACAAAGTTATGTTTAAATTTAAACGTAATTGGAGTCTCGCTATGTGCGTGTAAAAAACCATGCACCGAAAAAATATTGTGCGTCGAGTGTGAAAGTGTAAGGAAATATTTGGTTGTGAATATGATTTTTTCTGTACTAGCCTTTGTTTCGTTTCGGTGCTCCACTATTCGGTAGTTGTGTGGATGACTGCTATTAAACCGTGACTGGCCAGTCGGGTGGCACTGTTGCAATATTTTACGAGTGAGTAAAGCCAATATGATTCTTCGCTATGCATATGGCGTTGGCCTTTCGATGTTGCTCTCCCTGGCGCCAAGTTTGGCAAGCCAGACCAGGGACTGCCCGCAGATCGTCTCCAACGTCGAGCGCTTGGCTTGTTTCGATCAGGCCGCTGGCACCCCGGCACATGTGACGAAACTGCAATGGTCCGCGCCGGAGCAGGATTCGCCCACGCTGCGTCGTGTGATGACCCATGAGGCGGGGCGGTCGCCGGAGGAGCTGACGTTTCGCCTCGAAAAAGGGGATGACGGGCTGATGATCTCGGCGCCCGCAATCGCTTCGGTCGCACCGCACCCCTACCTGGTGATCAGTTGTGTGCAGAACATTTCCAGGTTGCAACTGGTTACCGCACAACCCGTCGATGCCGGCCGGGTGATGGTGCGATTGCAGGGGGAGCGTGGCTCCACCCTCGCTACACCCTGGCAGGTGACGGAGAACGGCCAGGTGCTTGACGCTGGCAGGGGCTTGCCGGGCATCGAGCAGATCAAGCCACTGATCGGGGCCCATCGCATTCAGGTCGAGAGCGACAACCCAGCCGTTGATGGGCTGGTTTTCGACGCTCAGGGGCTGGACCCACTCATCGATGAGGCGCGCAAGGCATGTCGCTGGTAGCAGAGGTCACCGCACAGGAAATTGCCCGGTTGCTTGCCCCCATCGACGCGCAGAACCGTGCCGGCCTGTTCGATGTGGAGAACGAAACCTACCAGGCCATTGACCAGGAAATGGTCAAGCTGGGTGGGCTGCAGGAGCCTTCCATCGACTGGGCCTATATCGAAGAAGCGTCCCGCCAGTACCTGGGCCAGGAGTGCAAGCACCTGCGCATTGTCGCGCACCTGGGTGTCGCTTGGCTGCGCAGCCAATGCTGGGAGCGCTGGGGTTTGACCCTCGCACTGCTGGCCGGCATGGTCGAAGCCTATTGGGAAAGCGCATACCCGAAACCGGGCCCCAAAGGGTTCCTCGGCAAGCGCAAGCTGGTTGGCATGATGCTCAACCGTTTGCTCGTGGCGTTGCCGCGCCTGGACCGCTTCACGTTCAGCCCCGCGCACGCCGCGGCGGCTCAGGGCGCGCTGCAACGCCTGCAACAGCAGCGGGAAGCAGCGCAGCTCGATGAAGCGGCCCTTGGCGAACTGGAGCGCCTGCTACGCAAGCACACGGAACTTTCAAACGGCCTTGCCGAGCCCACCACGGACAAGCCCCCTGCAAAGGGCATCAAGTCTGCGCCACTGGCCGAGGTCATTGCCACGCCGACGCCCCGTGTGTCGTTGGGCAACGAGCGCGAATCACGAAGGGCCATGCTGACCATGGCCGAGCTGATCAATCAACAGGACCCTTACGATCCTGCTGGCTACCAGTTGCGTCGGTTCGGCTTGTGGGCGCACATCCAGACGCCGCCTCAAACCAGGCAGGGCAACCGCACGGAGCTGATGGCGGTGCCGCAGGACATTGCCGGGGACTATGAAGATGCCATTGCCGCTACTGCAATCGACGCGGCCCTGCTGCAGCGGATCGAAAAGAGCGTGACGGCTTGCCCCTACTGGATTCGCGGCAGCTTTCTGGCAGCGAGCGCTGCCACGCGGCTGGCGATGGGCGAGGTGGCTGAGGCCATTCGCGCTGCGACCGCGCGGTTTGTGCAGCGCATGCCCGCGCTGCAGCAGTTGTGCTTCAGCGACGGCAAGGTATTTGTCGATGACCAATGTCTGGCGTGGCTCAGGGGGGCGCAAGGGCAATCCGATTCGGACGCAGCCTCTCAGGAATTCGCCACGTTGCGAGAGGAGTTGGCCTGCCAACTGGAAACCAGCGGCGTGGAAGCGGTGTTGCTCAGGCTGCAGGGCATGCAGGCGGACTTCCGCAGCCTGCGTGAGCGCTGCCATATCACGGTGATCGCGGCTGATCTGCTGGCTGCTCGGGGCGTGTCCTGGTTGGCCCAGGACTTGTGCGCAGGCGTTGCCCGAACGATGCAGGAAACCACCGCCAGCGCCTGGGAGCCTGCGGTGTTTCAACGCCTTCAGCAGTACGCGTGCACGGTCCATCAAGGGCTGATTGGAACAAGGAACGGGAGTCAGGATGAATCAACTGTGGAAGCATCTTAAACGTTGGGGCTTGCCCCTGGTGGCCCGTATCGGCCTGGCCATGCCGCTGCTGCTCGGGTTGGGTGCCGCATTGATGCTGGTTGCAATCTGGTGGCTCGGCCCGCAATGGGTCTGGCGCGGGCAGCAGCCGCTGGCTAGCGTGGCGCATCGCGGTTTGGCCAGCCTGGCGCTGGTGTTGGTGCCGCTACTCTGCTGGCTTGTGGTGCTGCGCAGGCGTTTTCGCCGTTTGCAGGCCGAACGCAAGCAGGCGGTGGACGCTGAACTGGACAACGTGTTGCCTTTCGTCCAGGCACAGGAGAAAGCCTTGGACCAAGGGCTGGCACGCTATCTGGACAATGCGGGTGGCAGGCGTGCCTTGTACCGACTGCCGTGGTATCTGGTGGTGGGCGACCAACAGGCCGGCAAGACCAGCTTCATCGACCGTACCGAACAGAGTTTTTCCCTGACCCGCATCGACAAGGCACAAGCGCGAGGCAGGCAAGCGCAGGTGCTGGCTTATCCGATAGGCTGGTGGGTCAGTAACGATGCGGTGATCATCGACCCGCCGGGCGCTTTCGTCCGTCAGGAATCGTTGGCAGGTTCATCAGCCGAGGAGTCAGACACGTCGAAAGCGCCACCCGCCACCTCGGCCAGGTTGTGGGAACACATGCTGGGCTGGCTGGTACGTAACCGAAGCCAGAGAGCACTAAATGGCTTGCTGTTGGTCGTTGACCTGCCTGCGCTACTGCATGGCACGCCTGAGCAACGTGTCGCCTTGGCGCATGTGCTACGCACGCGGCTGTATGAAGTGAGCAGTCAGTCGGGCTCGCGCCTGCCGCTGTATGTGGTACTGGCCAAATTCGATCTGCTGGACGGTTTCGACCAGCTGTACGCTGGGCTTCCTGCCGCCATGCGGGAAAACATGCTGGGCTTCACCTTCAAACTGGATGCGGTCGGCACGTTCGATGCCTGGCTGGATGAATATGGCGATCATTACGATCGGTTGATAAGGCAATTGTTTGAACAGGTAGTGGACCGGCTCGATGTATTGGCCGGTGCGCCGTTGCGAGTTCGCTTGTTTTCGTTGCATGCCCAGTTGATCGGGCTGCGTCCGATACTGTTGGCCTTCCTGAAAGAAACCCTCGCAAGTGACCGTTTCACCACGCCTGCCTTGGTACGTGGCGTGTACTGGTCTTCGGTCTTGCAGCAGGGCGACATGCTCAATGCGTTCGTGCGTGAGGCGGCACAGCCGTACAAGACCGAGTTTCCGCTGCGTGAAGGCAAGGCGCAGGGGCAGGCGCTGGTCTACTTCATTCAGCACGCCTTCCGGCGAGTCATCTACCAGGAGGCCGGCCTTGCCGGGGACAACATCAAGGTAGCGCGCAGCAAACGTCGGTTGCTCTGGGTGGGGTCTGCAGTAGGCGTGCTGGCCTTCAGTGTCGCCATCGCCAGTTGGCAACGCTACTTTGACATCAATGGCGCCAAGGCCGCCAACGTGCTCGCCAAGAGCAGAGAGTACAGTCATCACGAAGTGGACCAGCGTCTGGACCCCACCGGGCGCAACCTGCTGGAACCGCTGGACCAGATACGCGATGCCGTGTCGGTGTTTGGCAACTATCGTGCCGCGTGGCCAGGTGTTTCCGACCTTGGCTTGTATCAGGGGCGCGCCATTGGCCCTCGCGTCGATGAGGCCTACCTGAGCTTGCTCTCCAGGCGCTTCCTGCCAGCCTTGGCCAGCGGTGTGATCGATGCCATGGACGCTGCGCCGCCGGGCAGTGAACAGCAGATGGCTGCGCTTCGGGTTTATCGAATGCTGGAGGACCGCCAGAGCCGCCGCCCCGAATGGGTCGAGGACTGGATGGCCCGCCAGTGGCAACAGAAGTTCCCCGGGCAGGGGCAATTGCAAGGCGACCTCATGCGGCACCTGCAGTATGCCTTGGCCTATGCCGATACCGATCTGCCGCAGTATCGCCAGCGTATTGCAGAGGTGCAGCAGGTCCTGCGCAAGGTACCTTTGCCAGAGCGGGTGTACGCGAGCCTGAAACAGCAGGCTGGAGAGCAGTTGAATGCCGGCCTGGACCTGCGTCATCAGGTGGGGCCAGCGTTCGATGTGGTGTATCACTCCTCACCCGGCTTCAGGCAGGGGGAGGGTGTCCTGATAGCGCCAATGCTCACCGCCAAGGGCTTCAAAGAGTACTTCGAACCACGTAGTCAGCGGTTTGCAGATATGGCCATGATCGACCAGTGGGCACTTGGAGAGCGTGGCCAGCTCGATTACTCGGATGCCGACCGGGAGGCGCTGGGCGAACGGCTGCGTAACTTGTACAGCGCCGATTTCATTGACAGTTGGCGTCGTGCCTTGAATGCCTTTTCGGTGGCTGACTTCCGCGACCTGGATCATGGCGTAGCGATCCTGGGGCAGTTGACCGGGCCAGCAGCGCCCCTGCATCGGTTGCTGGACACAGTGAGGGACAACACTTCGCTTTCATCAGCCGTTGTCGCTGAGGCACCCGGGGAGGTCGAAGCGTTGCGACCGACAAGTGGCAGGCCTGATCAACAACAGGCCTGGGCCATTCAGCGGGCCTTTGCCGGGCTGAGTGCCATGCTGCAGGCAACCGGTGAGAAACCCAGCTACTACGATGAAACTCTTGGTGCCATCGCGGCCGTGCACGACTATGCCAAGGCGGTGCAAGACAGCCCCGACCGAGGCAAGGCCGCGCTGCAGGCCGTGCATCAGCGATTCTCGATGACAGGGCAAGACCCCATCGGCACCCTGCAGCGGGTGGCCACCGGCTTACCGGAACCGATCAACCAACAGGTCAGAAAGATGGCCGATCAAGCAGCACAGGTGCTGAATGTCGAAGCCCTGCGCGAATTGGAGCGACGCTGGGACGCCGAGGTATACAGCTTCTTCCAGCAGCGCCTGGCAGGGCGCTACCCCTTTGTCGTGAAGGCTCCCGACGCCTCGCTGGACGACTTTGAGGCCTTCTTCGGGCCGAAGGGGCGGCTGCAGCAGTTCCATGATCAATACCTGAAGGTCTTCCTGAGGGATAACCTCGAAGCCCTGCAGGCCGGCCAGCAGGGGCAGTCGCTGATCCGCAGTGATGTGCTCGAACAGCTGGAGCGGGCAGACCGTATCCGCGAGACCTTCTTTGATCAGCGCGGCAACCTGAGTGTGCAGTTCAGCATCGAGCCGTTGGGCCTGAGTGCCAACCAGCGTACAAGCTTGCTGGACCTGGACGGCCAATTGATTCCCTACACCCATGGCCCGAGCCAGATCACCGGTATCGTCTGGCCCAATACCTTGGGGCAGCAGGTGCGCAGTAACCTGACCTTGCTTCGGCAGAACGGGAACAGCAGCAGCCTTGAGTACCGTGGCCCCTGGTCGATGTTCCGCTTGCTCAGCCGTGGCTCGCTCAATGGGCGCACGGCGACCAGCGTGGACCTGAGCTTCAGGACCGGCGATGGCGTGATGCGCTACAGGCTTAACGCGCAGAAAGCCTTCAACCCTATTACGCAAGAGCCTTTCAAAGGTTTCCAGTTGCCACGAGGGTTGTTGCAGAAGTCGCCCAAGCTGGGGCCGACCACGCAGGCCGGCTTGTGAGGGTTGGCTTGGGAATACGGTGCGAACCGGTCACCCATTGCGCTGGCGCCCCCAAAGTTGCGCCGACAGCAGTTGAAGGCGCTCGGCCAGCTTGGCGACATGGGCTGCAGTGGTTCGACTCTGGTTGCTGGCGAGCACGCTTTTCTGGGTGGTTTGACTGATATCGGCCAGGTTGCACTGGATGCTGTCACCCACCGCGCTCTGCTCCTCTACGGCGGCAGCGATCTGTACGCTCATGCCGCTTATTTCATCTACGCGCTGGGTGATCCCGTCCAGCGCCCGGGCAGCCAGCAGTGCCTGTTCTACACTGACACCGGCCATGCTGTGACTGCGCTGCATCGCAAGCACGGCATCCCCCGTGGAGCGCCGCAGGGTGTCGATGGTGCCCTGGATGTGAGCAGTGGATTGCTGAGTCCGCGAAGCCAACCCGCGCACCTCGTCGGCGACCACCGCAAAACCCCGGCCCGCCTCTCCAGCGCGGGCAGCCTCGATGGCGGCGTTGAGGGCAAGCAGGTTGGTCTGTTCGGCGATGCTTTGAATGACCTCGAGTACGCGGTCAATTTCATTGCCATGCTGTTCCAGTTGATGAATCACCATGCTGGTCTGTTGCACTTCGCTGGCGAGGCTATCAATGTGCTGGCGGGTCTGCTCGACCAGTTGGTGGCCGCGGTCGGATTCCTGGTTGGCCAGGTTCGCGGCGCTGGCGGTGAGCTGAGCGTTGCGCGCTACTTCCTGCACACTGCTGGCCATCTGGGTTATTGCGCTGGCAACCTGGGCAGTTTCCCCCTGCTGGCGGAGGGTCGCGCAATTGTTGTTGTCCACTGCAGACAGAAGCTCTTCGGCTTCCTTGCTCAACTGGCGGGACGAATCGGCAATGCGTCCGACTATTGCCCGGGTCTCGGCTTCGAGCATTTGCAGGGTGAAATCGATCTGGCCAAACTGGTCGCGGCGGCCGCTGTAGAGAATCTGGCTCAGCGGATTGTCGGCGATATTCCTGGCTTTTCGGGCAAGGGCGTCGAGGGGGCGCAGGCTGAAGCGCAACACGCCGCCAAGCAGCAAGCTCGATAGCGTCATGGAGAAAGCGGCATGGCTCCAGGACAACGCACCCAGCAAGCCCAAGGCAGCAAAGCACAGCAGGTTCACGCCAGTGCTGGCAAGTGCCAGACGCATGCCGACGGACAGCCGTGACATACGCAGGCAGTTGGTCTTTTTACCACTACGCAACTGTGCATAGAGATGTTCAGCAGCCTCCACCAGCGCTTTGGCCGGTAGCGTGCGAACCGATTGGTATTCCACTGTTTCGCCATTGCGCTGCATCGGCGTGACGTAGGCGCTGACCCAATAGTGGTCACCGTTCTTGCAGCGATTTTTTACCAGCCCCATCCACGAGCGCCCATCCTTGAGTGTCTGCCACATATGCGCAAAAGCTTCTGGCGGCATGTCCGGGTGGCGCACGATGTTGTGATTGACGCCGAGCAATTCGGATTCACTGAATCCGCTGATGTTGATGAAGTCGGGATTGACGTAAGTGATGGCGCCCTTTGGGTTGGTTGTTGAAAGAATGTTCGCGTTTGCGCTGAATTCGACGGCACGACCACTGACCGGAAGATTGGTTTTCATTGTTTTTCTCCTGAACTGACAGGTACGCGCCGCGTAACTGCGCTTCCTTCGAAACGGTCTTCTGTGCTGAGCAGGTGTTGTATCTGAGCGGCGGGTTGTGGCCGGCTGAACCAGTAGCCTTGGGCGTAGTGGCAGCCTTCACCGACCACGAATTCGAGTTGCGCCGAACTCTCGATGCCTTCGGCCACTACTTCCAGGCCGAGGCTACGGCCGAGAACGATGATCGCCTGGCTGATCGCGCTCTGTTTGTTCTCGTAAGGAACGCCGGTGATGAAGCTCTTGTCGAGCTTGAGGATGTGCAGCGGAAAGCGCGTGAGGTAGCCGAGCGAGGAGTAACCCGTGCCAAAATCGTCCAGCGCCAGCAGAACACCAAGGCTGGTCAGCTCATGCAGACAGGCCAGCGTGTCCATGTCGTCATGCATCAGTTGGCTTTCGGTGATCTCCAGGATCAGGCTGGCGGGAGGCAGGCCGCTTTCTTGCAGGATATCGATCAGCCGGAGGGTGAAGTCGGCTTGTTGCAATTGCGTGCTGGAAATGTTCACCGAGCAGCGCAGGCGCTCATGCCCGGCCAGTTGCCAGGCCCGGGCCTGCTGACAGGCCTGGCGCAGTACCCATTCGCCGACGCGGATGATCTCTCCCGATTCCTCCAGCGCAGGGATGAACTCCAGTGGCGAGATCAGACGTTCGCCATGGCGCCACCGCAACAGCGCTTCGACCCCGGTCACCAGAGGTGTCCCTTGGTCCAGGTGATAGATCGGTTGGTAGTACAGTTCGAATTCATTCTGTTGCAGTGCCTGGCCTAGCGCGGATTCCAGTTCCAGATGCTGCTGCGCGGTATCTTGCAATGTTTCGTCGTAGTGGGCGTACCGCGCCTTGCCGGCAGACTTGGCTCGGTAGAGGGCAAGGTCGGCAGCCTGCAGCACATCCAGGGCTTTGCCATTGTCGTGCAACGGAGCGATGCCGATGCTGGCGCTGACCACCAGGGTTCGACCGTCCATGTGCAGCGGTTGGTGCAGGTTGTCGAGGATGCGTTGGGATATCTGCTCGGCGTCGCGGTCGCAGGTGAGGTCGTGAAGCAAAACGATGAATTCGTCTCCGCCGAAGCGGAACAGTTGGTCAGTGGGGCGCAGCGACTCTTTCAAGCGCCTTGCCACTTCCACCAGCACGCGATCACCGACGTTGTGGCCGAGGCTATCGTTGATCAACTTGAAGCGGTCCAGATCGATGAACAGCAGCGCTTCGTAGTCACCGCCCTTGCGCTGCTTCCTGAAGGTCTTCTGCATTTGCTCGTCAAGCCGGATGCGGTTGGCCAGGCCGGTCAACGGGTCATGCTGGGCGGTATGCTGGAGGCGCTGCTCGGCATCCTTGCGTGCACTGATATCAGACTGCGAGCCAGCCATGCGTAGCTCGCCAGGGTTGGTCATTTCGGCGACCCCCCGCACGAGGACCCAGATGTAGTCGCCGTTGTGCTTGCGGATACGGTACTCGTGGTGAACGGATGATGTCTGCCCTTGAAGATGGGCATCGATGGCATGGCGAAAATCCGGCAGGTCGTCCGGGTGCACGCGACCGAACCAACTGGAACTGCTCTCGCCGATGCTGTCGCGGCTGAGACCGAGCATGCTGGCCCAACGCTCTGAAACGTAAAGCCGGTCCTGATCGACATGCCAGTCCCACAGCCCGTCGTTGGCACCGCGCAGCGCGCGGGCGAAGCGAGCCTCACTATCTTCCAGCGCCTTGTGCTGAGCCGCACTGTAGGTATCGATGGCCAGCGTCATGTCGAAGAACACCGCCTTCAACAGGCTTGAATAGAGCGTGGCATCCGGGCTGTCGCCGAACACGCTTTCAAGCATGTCGTCGAGGTAAAGCCGATAGCTGCCGAGATACCACTTCAGCTCCAGCCCGATCTGCTGATGGATTACACCGATGCGCAGGCGGCCGTTGACGTAGGTTTCATCGTAGGGGCCGCTCCACAAGCGCTGGTAATACTCAGCCTGGCTCTGCTTCAAACGGGCGGTGACTTCCGGCGTGCGAAGCAACGCGGACGGCGTGGAAAATTCCGCCAGGTGACGGTACAGATGGTCGACGAAAGCTTGCTGGGACGGGGCCATGTACTGAGCTGCTACGCCTAGTCGTCTGGCATCTTCGGCGCTCCAGTCGAGAAAGCGAAAGCGTTCGACAATCTCCGCATGGTCGAGACGGATACGCTTGAGTAATTCCTCGAGGTCTTTTGTCACCTTCATTCACATCCCCCGGTGTTGGAGAAGATTCCTTTTTGCTGAACAAAAAAAAGCGCCGTGGCAACAAGTTCTGCTCAAGAACTTGTTGCCACGGCGCTTCGTCTTTCAGGCCTATTATCCTGCTCGGCAAAGCCGGTTCCCGCAGGGCGGAACCTGGTGATGGCACATTCACATCACTGGGGATCTTCCGACAATTTATCCAGCAATGCAACCAGGCGTCGCCGCAGCAGCCCCAGTTCGCGGGATTTGAAGGCGTGTCGGGTCTGTTCGAGAACCTCGGTGGCATCCAGCAAGGCAGCCTGTATCTGCCCAGCCGAGCCTAACTGGGTTTCACCGAGCCAGCGGCAAAGCGGGGCGACGCTGCAATTGCCAGGCGTACTCAGCACCTCGCAATCGGGTGCTACAGGCGCCAACAACTGGCGCAATTGATCGGCCAGTTCAAGATTGTTGCAGATAATTCTGGTTGCCGGGTTGGACTCGCTCATCAAACTGCATTCCCATATGTTTGGTGTGCTGTTTACAACACCGCCTATGGCGTTTGATTGATTCAGGTCAATGCTGAAACCTTTCCACTTACCCTGTTAGGGTGATGTTGCTGTGTGCTGTCATGCACGGCAGGCCTGGTATTCCGGTGTTTGGCGGACTAGTCAACATGGGAACACCACGTTCGTGCGCGATGCCGCGTTGCGGATATGCTCCTGCATTGCACGCTGTGCTCCGGCCTGGTTGCCACGGGCAAGCTGGCGCAGGATCTTGCGGTGTTCCTGCCAGGTCTCCATGGCGCGTTCAGGGCGAATGAAAGGCAGCTTCTGGCTCTCCAGGAAAATGTCCTGGCTGGTGGTGATCACCTGCAGCATGGCGTGGTTGCCACTCGCTTCCAGCAGGCGGCGGTGAAAGGCGAAGTCCAGGCGCGCTGCGGCCTCGAAATTGCCGGCGCGCAGCTCCTGGCGCAGCGACTCGACATTGGCTTCGAGCGCATCGATGTCCGCTGCCGTCAGGTACAGCGCCGCCAAGCCGGCGGCGAACCCTTCGAGTGCATAGCGCAGTTGGAAGGTATCGACGGCGGATACCTGTTCGGCATAGGGCCAGGAGAAGCCGGTGGCGGATGGCGGCGCCTGGACGAATACCCCCTTGCCCGGTTGTACGCTCACCAGCCCCAAGGCGCTCAAGGAGGACAGCGCCTCGCGCAGGGAGGCGCGGCTTACACCCAACTGCTCTGCCAGGTCACGTTGGGAGGGCAGGGCATCACCGGGCTGGTAGTCGCCTTCCTGGATCAGTTTGCGGATAGCCTGCAAGGCGATTTCCGGAACTGCGCGGGGGAGTGTGTCGAGCATCTGTTCAGACCAGCTGGCAAGGGGTCTGCGCTTTTTAAAGGCTTTACTGGTTGCCTGGCAAGTATCGCCCCATGCTGACGCAGCGGGGCAGGTGGCTGCACGAAAGGGGGGCGATGGCAGAGGGTAGGCGCTAGCTGTTCAGACCAGTAAGACCGCGCGATGCCAAGGGGCGAAAGCGTATTCCGGGGCTGCCGGGCAACACTGGCACGGCCTGTGCTTTTCGGGCTAGGCAACTTCTTCGCATGCACCCGAGGCATTTTCCATGAAAAACATCCGTTCCTTGCTTCTGGCCGCCCTGGTTTGTGGCGGCGTCATGAGCGTTTCCCACGCCCAGGCCGATGCGCTGGCCGACATCACTGCCCGGGGCGTGCTCAAGGTAGCCGTACCCCAGGACTTCCCTCCCTTCGGCTCGGTGGGGCCGGACCTCAAACCTCGCGGCCTGGACATCGACACCGCGCAGCTACTGGCTGACAGGCTCGGCGTCAAGCTGGCGCTGACCCCGGTCAACAGCACCAACCGCATTCCGTTCCTCACTACCGGCAAGGTCGACCTGGTGATTTCCAGCCTGGGCAAGAACCCGGAGCGGGAAGCGGTGATCGATTTTTCCCGCCCCTACGCACCGTTCTACCTGGCAGTGTTCGGGCCGGCCGAGACGTCGATCGACAATATCGGTGCCGTTGCCGGCAAGACCATCAGTGTCACACGTGGCTCGATCGAGGACATGGAGTTATCCGCGGTCGCCCCTCAGGGTGCGGTCATCAAGCGCTTCGAGGACAACAACTCGACCATCGCCGCTTACCTGTCGGGCCAGGTCGAGCTGATCGCCAGCGGCAGCGTGGTAATGGCTGTCATTGCCGAGAAGAACCCGAACAAGGTGCCGGTCATGAAGGTCAAGCTCAAGGACTCGCCAGTATACGTGGGGCTGGCCAAGCAGGAGCCGGCCTTGCTCGAGAAGGTCAACGCCACTCTGAATGCGGCCAAGGCCGACGGCAGCCTCGACCGCAATGCCGAAAAGTGGCTGAAGCAGCCATTGCCGGCCGACCTTTGAACGGCCCTGGAGTCGCCGACCCATGGCCTATCAATTTGACTTTTCCCCTGTGCTGGCCCAAGGCGGCCTGCTGCTCGAAGGGGCTGTGTTCACGCTTGAGCTGACGTTGATCGGCACCCTGTTCGGGGTGGCTATCGGTGTGCTTGGTGCGGTGGTGCGCGCCTGGCGACTACGGCCGTTCGATGCGCTGTTCGGCCTTTACGTGGAACTGATCCGCAACACGCCCTTCATCGTCCAGTTGTTCTTCATCTTCTTCGGCCTGCCCTCGCTTGGCGTTCGGTTGACGGAATGGCAGGCGGCGGTACTGGCCATGGTGATCAACCTTGGGGCCTATTCCACCGAAATCATTCGGGCGGGTATCCAGGCCATTCCCAGAGGGCAACTGGAGGCTGCGGCGGCATTGGCCATGAGTCGTTTCGAGGCTTTTCGCCATGTGGTGCTGCAACCTGCACTGGCCAAGGTCTGGCCGGCCCTGTCGAGCCAGATCGTGATCGTAATGCTCGGGTCGGCGGTGTGCTCGCAGATCGCCACAGAAGAACTGTCGTTCGCCGCCAACTTCATCCAGTCGCGCAACTTCCGGGCTTTCGAGACATATCTGCTGACCACGGCTCTGTACCTGGTCATGGCTATCCTGGTGCGCCAACTGCTGGCATGGATCGGCCGGCGCGCTTTGACGGGGAGACGCTGAATGGATTTCACCTTGTGGGACATCGTGCGCAACCTGCTCGCAGGTTTGCAATGGACCTTGCTGCTGTCGCTGGTGGCGTTCGTCTGCGGTGGTATTGCCGGGCTGTTGCTGCTGTTGGCGCGAATCTCCGATAGCCGGATGCTGCGTGGCGCGGCCAGGAGCTACATCGAGCTGTTCCAGGGGACGCCGCTGCTGATGCAGCTGTTCATGGTGTTTTTCGGCATCGCCCTGTTCGGCATCGATGTTTCGGCCTGGATGGCGGCGGCCATCGCCTTGACGTTGTTCACCAGTGCCTTTCTCGCCGAGATCTGGCGAGGCTGCGTCGAGTCCATACCACATGGCCAGTGGGAGGCCTCCGGCAGCCTGGCCATGAGCCGTCTGGAGCAGTTGCGCCACGTGATCCTGCCCCAGGCCCTGCGCATTGCCGTCGCGCCGACCGTCGGGTTCTCGGTGCAGGTGGTCAAGGGCACGGCGGTGACCTCGATCATCGGTTTCACCGAGCTGACCAAGACCGGCGGCATGTTGGCCAACGCCACTTTCGAACCGTTCCTGATCTACGGTCTGGTGGCCGTGGGTTACTTCGTCCTTTGCTACCCGCTCTCGCTGAGCGCCCGTTACCTGGAGAGGAGGCTGCATGCCCCTGCTTAGAGTGTCCGCATTGCACAAGTACTACGGCGACAATCATGTGCTCAAGGGTGTCGACCTGGCGATCGAGGAGGGCGAGGTGGTCGCCATCATCGGCCGTAGCGGTTCCGGCAAGAGTACCTTCCTGCGTACCCTCAACGGCCTGGAGTCGATCAGCGATGGGGTGATCGAGGTGGATGGCGAATACCTGGATGCCGGCCGCGCCGACTTGCGCTCGCTGCGGCAGAAGGTTGGCATGGTGTTCCAGCAGTTCAACCTCTTCCCTCACCTGACAGTGGGCCAGAACGTGATGCTTGCACCCCAGGTGGTGAAGAAGGCCGGCAAGGCCGAGGCCCGCCAGTTGGCCGAGCAGATGCTCGCCAGGGTTGGACTGGGTGACAAGTTCGACGCCTACCCGGACCGCCTTTCCGGCGGCCAGCAGCAGCGGGTGGCGATTGCCCGGGCGCTTGCCATGTCGCCAAAGGTGTTGCTGTGCGACGAGATCACCTCGGCGCTCGACCCCGAGTTGGTCAACGAAGTGCTCGGTGTGGTGCGCCAACTGGCCAGTGAAGGCATGACCCTGATCATGGTCACCCACGAAATGCGTTTTGCCCGGGAAGTCGGTGACAAGCTGGTCTTCATGCATCAAGGCAAGGTCCACGAGACTGGCCATCCACGCGAGGTTTTTGCGGCGCCCCGAACAGCTGAGCTGGCGAATTTCATCGGTAGCGTGGCAGGAGGTTAGGTAGCGTCTGCAGGTTTCGTCGCCCCAAGAAAAATGCTCCGTATCGAATGTTACGGAGCATTTCTCATCATTGCCTGGATCCCAAGGGCCGCGGTGTGCCTCTGCCATGGGCCAGGTATCCATCACGCTTGCATCCGCCGCGCTTCAGGTTTGACCCACGGCTACGGTCAAAGCCATGCCTTGATCTGCCTCGATACAGCGTCAGTGGAGATCCCGTATCGGTCATGCAAAGTCGGCAGTGCCCCTGCATCGAGAAACGCATCCGGTAGCGCGATCTGGCGGAAGGTTGGTGTGACCCCGTTGCGCAGCAGTACGCCGGCCACAGCTTCCCCCAGGCCCCCTATGATCGAGTGGTTTTCCGCAGTGACCACCAGGCGACCAGGCTTGCGTGCCTCGGCGAGGATGGTCTGTTCATCGAGCGGTTTGATGGTAGGCACGTGCAGTACCGACACGTCCACTCCGTCCTTTTGCAACTGCTCGGCAGCCTCCAGCGCGCGCATGGTCATGAGGCCGCTGGCTATCAACAGCACGTCCCGGCCACCGCGCAGCACCTGTGCCTTGCCCAGCTGGAACTGGTAATCGTAGCGATCGAGCACCAAGGGTACGTTGCCGCGCAGCAGCCTCATGTAGACCGGCCCCTGATGGGCGGCGATCGCTGGCACAGCCTGCTCGATCTCCAGCGCATCACAGGGGTCGACGATCATCAGGTTGGGCATCGCCCGGAAGATGGCCAGGTCATCCGTGGCCTGGTGGCTAGGACCATAACCGGTGGTCAGGCCAGGCAGCCCACAGACGATCTTGACGTTGAGGTTCTCTTCTGCGATTGCCATGCAGATGAAGTCATAGGCCCGACGGGAAGCGAACACCGCATAGGTGGTGGCAAAGGGGGTCATGCCTTCTCGTGCCATGCCGGCAGCGGCGCTCATCAGCAATTGTTCGGCCATGCCCATTTGATAGAAGCGCTCGGGGTGGGCTTTGGCGAATATGTGCAGGTCGGTGTACTTGGACAGATCGGCACTTAGGCCAACTATATCCTGACGTTGCTCGGCAAGGCTTGCCAGGGCATGGCCGAACGGGGCAGGGCGGGTCGGCTGGCCGTCGGCGGCAATCGAGGCGATCATGGCCGAGGTGGTCAGGCGTTTCTTGGGTGAGTTCACAGTGCTCATGCTTGGCTCCCGGCGTCCAGCGCTTTCAGGGCGAGGTCCCATTCGTTTTCATCGACGCGAATGAAGTGCGTCTTGTCGCGGTTTTCCAGGAAAGGCACGCCTTTGCCCATGCGGGTATCGCAGATGATCACGCGCGGTTGCGCCCCGGCGTGGGCACGGGCCTGGTCGAAGGCGCCGACCAGCGCATCCAGGTCATTGCCGTCCACGCGTTGAACGAACCAGCCAAAGGCTTGCCAGCGGTCGACGATTGGCTCGAAGGCCAGTACTTCGCTGGAATGGCCATCCGCCTGCTGGTTGTTCACATCGATGATGGCGATCAGGTTGTCCAGGCGCCAATGGCTGGCCGACATGGCGGCCTCCCAGGTCGAGCCCTCGTTGAGCTCGCCATCGGACAGCAGGTTGTACACCCAGCTGTCCGACCCCTTGCGTTTGAGCCCGAGGCAGGCGCCGACGGCGATGCCCAAGCCGTGGCCGAGCGAGCCACCGGTGATCTCCATGCCTGGGGTATAGGCAGCCATACCAGACATGGGCAAGCGGCTATCGTCGCTACCGTAGGTTTCAAGCTCATACTCTGGGATTACGCCGGCCTCGATCAGTGCGGCATAGAGGGCAATCGCGTAGTGCCCGATGGACAGGTAGAAACGGTCGCGCTGCTCCCATTCGGGGTTGCCGGGGTCGAGGCGCAGCGCATGGAAATACGCGACCGCCAGCAGGTCGGCGGCGCCCAGCGCCTGGCCGACATAGCCCTGGCCCTGGACTTGCCCCATGCGCAATGCGTGGCGGCGGATATTGCGAGCGCGCACAGCCAGCGGCAGCGCCTCGGTGTAGGTAGGCACAGCAGTCATTGAAGTGACTCCTTTTTATCGAATCAACGATTGACCAGATGGGCCGGTACTCGCGACACCAGGAAGGCGCCAGACATGAGTACCGCCGTGATGAGATACATGCCGATGGCATTGCTGCCCAAGGTGGTAGTGACCCAGCCGATCAGGTAGGGCGAGCAGAAGCCGGCGAGGTTGGCGAAACTGTTCACCGCCGCGATGCCTGCCGCCGCCGATACACCTCCCAACAGCGTGGTGGGCAGCATCCAGAACAGTGAAGAGGCGGATAGCACTCCAGCCGCAGCGAGGCACAGGCTGAGGATCGACAACGTCAGGTTGCTGCCCAGTGCTGCGGCGAGGCTCAGGCCCAGTGCACCGATCAACATGGGGATCGCCAGGTGCCAGCGGCGTTCACGGTGACGGTCGCCGCTGCGCCCGGCCCACAGCATCGCGACGATGGCACACAGGTACGGCAGGCTGGTCAGCAGGCCGATGTGCAAAGGTTCGCTGACGCCGGCATTGCGTACCAGTGTGGGTAGCCAGAACGTGATTGCGTACTGGCCCATCACTACGCAGAAGTAGATGCCCGCCAGCAACCAGAGCCGACGGTCGCGGATGAAGTCGGCCACCGAGCCGTGGTTTACCTTGTGTTGTTCGTCTTCAGCCAGTTCCTTGCGCACCAGGGCTTTTTCTTCGTCGCTCAACCAGTGTGCCTGATCGACGCCATCCTTCAGGTAGCTCAGCACCAGAACGCCCACCAGTACCGTGGGGATGGCTTCGAGCAGGAACATCCACTGCCAGCCCGCCCAGCCGTGAACGCCGGCAAAGCGCTCCATGATCCAACCCGACAAGGGGCCGCCGATCATGCCCGACAGCGGAATCGCGATGAACCACAGCGCGGTCATCTTCGCTCGGCGGTAAGACGGGAACCAATAGGTCAGGTACAGCAGAAGCCCTGGTGCCAGGCCTGCTTCGGCGATCCCCAGCAAAAAGCGCAGGGTATAGAATTGCCAGGCTGTCTCCACCAGGGCGAACATCGCCGAGATGATGCCCCAGGTGATCATGATGCGAGCGATCCAGCGTCGAGCGCCCACTTTGTGCAGAATGATGTTGCTGGGCACCTCGCAGAGAAAGTAGCCAATGAAGAACATGCCGGCGCCCAGCCCATAGACCGCTTCGGAAAGGGCCAGGTCGTCCATCATCTGCAGCTTCGCAAAGCCGACATTGACCCTGTCCAGATAGGCGCACAGGTAGCAGAGCATGAGAAAAGGCATCAGTCGCCAGGCCGTTTTACGGTAGGCACTGCTGCGTGCGGCGGATACCGCATCGAGCGCTAATGTGGTCATTCGTTCTGATCTCTTGTTGTTATCGAACGCGTGACCTGCGCCGGGCTCGGGTGCAGGTCACGATGCACCGGGTGCTCAGTGGATCAGCATCCCGCCGTTGACATCCAGGGTAATGCCCGTCAGGTAGCTGGACAGGTCACTGGCCAGGAACAAAGCTGCATTGGCGACATCGCGCGCCTCGCCCAGGCGGCCCAAGGGGATGCCTTCGATGATGGCGTGACGGCGCTCATCCTGCATGAGGCCACCGGTGATGTCAGTGTGAATCAGGCCTGGCGTGATCGAGTTGACGCGAATATTGTCCGGTCCCAGTTCACGGGCCATCGCCTTGCCCAGACCGAGTACGCCAGCCTTCGCCGCGCTGTAGTGAGGGCCACCGAAGATGCCGCCACCACGCTGGGCAGACACAGATGACATGCAGATGATGCTGCCGGCGCGTTGCGCCCGCATGGTTGGGATCACCGCCTGGGACATCAACAATGTGCCACGCAGGTTCACGTTGAGAATCCGGTCATAGTCAGCCCCGGTGATTTCCAGGGTTTTCACCGGCTGAGTGATGCCGGCATTGTTTACCAGCACGTCGATCCGACCGAATTGCGCGAGCACTTGAGCGATGGCATCACGCACTTGTGCTTCATCGGCAACGTTGGCAGCCACGCCGAGGTGGCCTTCGCCCAGTGAAGCGGCAGCCTCGGTCGCGGCGGAGGCGTCCAGGTCCAGGATCGCGACTTTGGCGCCCTGAGCGGCAAACGCCTGGGCTGTTGCGCGGCCGATGCCGCGGGCAGAGGCCGCGCCAGTGATCACGGCAAATTTTCCTGTTAACAGCATCGAAGGTGCTCCAGATGGTTGTTGTTGTGAGCGGCGGTTCCAGGCAGAACCGATAGGCACAGCTTCGTCCCGGACAGCAACCCGAGCAACGCTGCCTCCTTCACCCGGTGCTGAAAAAAATTCAGCCCTCGACTTGTGCCTTGGGCTTACAGGAAGGTAAAAGCCTTGGTATCGCTTCGAATCCTTCAGGAAATGGTCATGAGCCTGGACATCCTCAGAAAATCGCCTCAGATCCCTTCCCTGAAAGCAATTCAGGCCTTCGAGCAAGTCGCTCGTTTCGCCAACGTTGCACGGGCCGCAGAGCAGTTGAACCTCACGCCCTCTGCGGTGAGCCACCAGATCGCTAACCTGGAAGCCTTGATCGGTCGTCCATTGTTCATTCGCGAGGCGCGCGGTGTTGCATTGACCCCGGCCGGAGAGCAGTACCTGCGCGAGGTATCAGGCATATTGCAAAGCCTGGCTACGGCCACCGAGCGCGCCGGCAACTCGGTGGGCTTCGATTGCTTGCGGCTTCATTCCGCGCCCAGCTTTGGCCTGCTCTGGTTGCTGCCGCGCCTGGACCATTTTCGTAACAGTCATCCGCAGATCCAGATCAACCTGTCGTGCTCCTACGAGTCGCTGCACTTCGGCCGCCATCAGATCGATCTGGATATCCGTCATGGCTACCCCAACTGGCCCAGCCTGGAAGTGCGTACCATCCGGCATGAACGTGCAACCGTGCTGGCCTCGCCACAGCTTCTCGAGCGTACGCCTATCAAGCAGCCGGGCGATCTGCTGGGGCAGAACCTGATCCTGTCGGAAGCCGCATTGGTGCAGTGGCCCCAATGGTTCGCCCAGCAAGGCGTGGCGTTGCCTCAAACCCCTTACGCCCTGAGCTTCGATCGCTCCTACATGAGCCTGGAGGCCGCCAGCCACGGGTATGGGGTGGCCTTGGAAAGTTCCCTGCTGGCGCAGGACTACATTGCCCGAGGCGAGTTGGTACCGGTATTTGCAGAAGACTTGGCGACGCCCGTCAGTGCCCACCACCTGGTATTTCCTCGAGGCCATGCTGAAACCCCCAGGGTTCGACAGTTCCTTGAATGGATGCAGGGCCAGCTCGGTCATGACTTCAATTACTGAGAGCAGTTTGCACAACAGATCAACTGCGCTAGGGGCCGGCTATCGAGTCAGCAGAAGGCTGGATAGCACCAGAACTCAACGGTAATAAGCAACAAGGGAAAAGCCCTACAACGCTATCGGAAGTTTCGCTGCCCGGTTCGGGTTGTACATCTTCAGGGTGTCGCTACCATCAGGGCTCGGCGCTTTCATGGAGTTTCCAGTGACTACTTCCGGCAATACAAGAAGGCGAGGTTGGTAGCGTGAATCAGCCCTTGGGTTCGCTCAGTAGCTTTGTGCGCTCGGCCTTGCTGATTCTATTGTGTCTATTGGGCGTATTCCCTCTGGATGTGATCCTGCCGTCATTCCCGGCGCTCGCAGGCGAGTTTCACGTCGAGCCACAGCAGATAGCTTACTCGGTGAGCTTCTTTGCGCTTGGTGTCGCCTTGGCGCAAATCGTGATCGGGCCATTGTCGGATGGCATGGGGCGCAAGCGGTTGTTGCTCGCTGGGTTGGGAGTGTCCATTGCAGGGGCAATGGGTTGTGTACTTTCAACCCGCTATGAGACGTTCATGGCGTTCCGTTTGCTGCAGGCCTTGGGTTGCGGGAGTTTCGCGCTGGGCCAGGCGCTCGTGCAGGATCTGTACAGTGGTAGGCAGCGCAATGCCATGCGTATCCTGCTGACCAGCGCAAGTGGGCTGTTCATCTCGTTGTCACCGGTCGCAGGCGCTTTTCTCCAACAATCCTTTGGCTGGAAGGGCAGCTTTACGGTATTCGCTTTCATCGCCGTGATCGTTTCATGCCTGTCATATGCATTGCTGCAGGATACGCCTGCATCGCGAGGCCGTACTTCGGGCATGCGCAGCTATTGGGTCATGCTGCGTGATACGACCTATCTTGCGCACTCCCTGCTGGCCAGCCTGGCGTTTGCCTGCCATTTTTCCTTCATCGTTGTCGCGCCATTGGCGTTGTTGGACAGCCTGGGGCTGACGCCATATCAATTCTCGGTGGTATTTATCGCCTATGGGCTTGCGTATATCGCTGGCGGAGCAACCGCGACCTACTTGAACAATCGCGTAACCCCGCAGTTTCAGATCAAGACGGGATTCCTGCTGATTGCTGCCGGGGGCATCACACTGGTGATCTGGGAACAGGTAGCGGGATTGACGGTGGCGGGGCTGCTGCTGCCGATGATCATTTGCACGACCGGGACAACGCTGGTGCGTCCGGCTGCAACGACCCAGGCCTTGGCGCGTTACCCGCAGCAGGCCGGTGCGGCAGCGTCGCTGAATACGACATTGTTGTTCGCAGGTGGTGGTTTGGCCGGCAGTCTTGTTGCTGGCGTCGAAAGCGAGCTGCCGGTGAGCCTGGGGCTTCTGTTCCTGGGTGTCAGTTTGTGCGGATGGCTACTGCTTGCCCGCCTGACGGAAACGCTGACCAGCACTCGAACTTGATAACAAACGAGCCATCCGCGGTGAAAACGATAACGGTGTCGCGCAGGTGTTGATCAGGCCCAGAAACCAAGCAGCACCAACGCCGCCACGCCAAGCCCGACCGCAACTGAACAGCCGCCCAACGACAGCGCCGCCCGACCTTGCCGGTACCAACCATCCTGGCCCAGTTGCCGTGCCGGTGCCAACAGGCTGCGCCAGTGCATTTCCGTGTCATGAAACGCCTGCAAGTTCGCCATGTCCGCATCCAGCCAACGGCGAAAATCGATCCGCTCGCACGCCGTCACCTGTGGGCTCTGCAAGCGCACATACCATTGCCCGGCAACACTCGCCAGCACATCCCGGCGCGAGCGACCGGCCTGCAGTGCCTGGTCCATGTGCCGCTCGATGCTCGCCAATGGCAGGTCGAGGCGGGCGGCGATGATGGCGAAGTCCAGCTGGTCGAGGCGGTTGAGCAGGAATACTTGTTGCACACGCCGTGGCAGGCGTCTCAGGGCGTGCAGCAGGGCGTCGTCGGCATGATGTTCGGCAGCAGGGTTTGGGTGCTCAAGTGGCAGCAGCAGACGGCTCATGGACAGCTCCTTGCTCTATGGAGGGGGGAGGGATGGGGGCATCTTCCGTGATGCGTGATCAGCGTAGGTGAAACGAGATTGATTCTCAAGTGCTGATTCCGCAAAGTTTTGTAATGAGCGTTCACGCCCTGAAACACCTTTGCTATCATGCGCGCCATCACGATCTTCATTAGCCTGAAGAGCCAAAAAAAAGACCCAGCAAAAAGCTGGGTCAAAAACCGTGATTAGCCTGATGAGGAGATAATCTGAGAGCGACCTAAGCTCCAGGTTATCCAGCAGATCTCGCGATCAGCTGAGTGCAATAATAATCGTTATCATTTGCCAGTCAAATGAATTTTCGGTAATCCGGTAAAAAAGTTTTACCGGTGCGCTTCCTTGTCCCGGCAATCGGGGCCTTCGCCGTTACCCGGCCATCACGTTCTCTCCCTTCTTTCTTGCTTACAAACCCGATTCCACGGTGCGTTTGTGCTCGAGCAGTGCGCGCGCCATGTCCATCATGTGCATCAGGGCAAAGGTCAGTTCGCGCTGGCTGCCGTGCTGGTGGGTGGCGGTTTCCTGCGCGGTGGCGGCGGCGCAGCGCAGCAGGGCGATGGCGTGCTCCTGGGCCTGGTCGGTGGTTACGCCCTCGTGCAGGGTCCAGATCCTGTTGTCCAAGGTGGGGCGCGGCGGGTTGGGGTTGAGGTAGTAGTCGAGAGCGCGGCGGGCGGCTTCGCTGTCGAGATCTGTTTCGTCGTTTTTCGGATGTTTCATCGCGATACCTTCTGGTTTCCCTTCAAACACGCGGGAATCACAGGATAGGTCAGTCTGTACTATCTATCGAAAAATAAATAATTCAGATTGTGTATTGCTGCGAGTAATACAGTCCGTATTGTTGCCGCTCATGGAAAACTGGAACGCATTTCTCAAGCGCTACAAGCGCGAACACAATCTCAGCCAGCTCAAACTGGCCGAGCGCCTGGGCATGACTCAGGGGGGCGTGGGGCATTGGCTGCGTGGCACGCGGCGGCCGACGCTTGAAACCATCAACGAAAAGCTCGAAAAGCTTGGGCTGGTGTTTCTGGAAGCCCAAGTCATGGTGGTGGAGCGCGATATCGTGCGCGAATCGCCTGGTCACTATGCGGCTGAACAGCCGGTTTCGGCCGAAGCGCTGCTGTATGCGAGCTTTCGCTTCCCGGTGCTGAGTTGGGCTGACTTGCAGGGACCTTTGCCAGAGACAAGCAAGGCCCACGAACAGACGGACTATATGCCCGCAGGCAATGCATTCTGGTTGATGGTAGAAAACGACTCGATGAATGCCGCCAGCGGCAAGAGCGTGCCTGAGGGCATGCGTGTGCTGGTGGATACCGGCCTGCCGGCAGAACCAGGGAGGTTGGTAATCGCGCGGCAGCCCGGGCGGCCGGCAGTATTGCGGCAGTTGGTCGAGGAGGGCGGAGACAAGATGCTCAAGCCGCTGAATACGCGCTATCCGACAGTCCTGTGTGAAGAAGGCTGCGAGTTTCTGGGCGTGGTCGTGCGGGGGCACGAGGTTTTCTAGCTTGCCGGGGGCTGCTGTGCAGCCCTGTCGCGATACAAGGCCGCTCCTACAGCGGTCGCGTCGGGTTTGATCGTGACGCACGCCTTTGCAGGAGGCTCATGGCAGCGATGAATATGGATAAATGGATCGCCCTGGTCCGTAACCGGATGGAAGAGCTAGGGCTCACTCAAGAACAGCTGGCCGAGCGCGTTGGCGTGTCTCAAGGCAGCGTGGGGCATTGGGTGAACAAGCGGCGTCAGCCGAAGATCGAGTCGATGAATCGCACGCTCGTCGAGATTGGCATGCCCCATTACAGCGTCAGCTTGCAGCTGCGCATTCAGGGGCAGGACGGGGAGCCGAGCGTTTACGAGGTGGATGGCGCCGATGACGATCTGGACCTCATGCAAGACATCGTGTGCTTCCGCTACCCGGTGCTGGGTTGGGATGAGCCAGGTGTTGCAGAGGGCGCGGAGCCTGGCGTTTTCGAGCAGACGGACTACCTGGCCCAAGGCAAGGCGTTCTGGCTGACCGTCGAGAATGATGCGATGAGTGCTGTCAGCGGGCGCAGTGTGCCGCAGGGCATGCGGATGTTGGTGGACCCTGGGGTAGATGCCGAGCCAGGGCGTCTTGTTATCGCTCGTCAGCCGGGCAAACCGGCGATCTTCCGTGAGTTGGCGGAGGAAGGTGGGCAACGGTACCTGAAGGCACTCAACAGCAACTACCCGGCGCTGTTGTGTGAGGAAGGCTGCGAGTTTCTGGGGGTGGTCGTGCGAGTGCATGGCTCCTTCTAGATTGCAGCGACACAAGGCCGCTCCTACAGGTAACGCACAATCCTGTAGGAGCAGCCTTGTGCTGCGAAGACGCCATTACTGACACACAACCTCTTCAGTCATGCCGACCCTTTCGCAGCACAAGGCTGCTCCTACAGGGGCTGCGGCACAGCTGTCAGCGATGGTTACATTATTCCGCCAGTTCGACCAACACGGTCCCTTCGCTGACCATATCCCCTTCCTGGCAGAACAACGCCTTCACAGTGCCGCCATGCGGCGCGCGAATGCTGTGCTCCATCTTCATGGCCTCCAGCACTACCAGCGCCGTACCTGCTTCCACCACCTGCCCAGGCTCCACCAGCACCCGCACGATGCTGCCGTTCATGGGCGCGCCCAGGCCGCCTTGGTGGCTGTGGCTGGCCTCGGCCTCGGCGATCGGGTCGAAGGCTTCGATGGCATGCATCTCGCCGTCCCAGTGCAAGTACAGCGTGCCACCGCGGCGGATCGCCAGATGCTGGCGACGCACGCCAGCCTGGTCATGTACCAACTGCTCGCCCAGCAACTGCCAGGTAGACGCAGCGCTGCGCTCCAAGGCAACTGCCTGGTCCTGCCCGCCACTCACCAGATGCAGGCTGCTGCGCGCCGGCAAGCCAAGGCGCAGGCCGTTGCGCTCGGCCCATGGCGAACTGTGGTCGTCCTCCCGCTGATGTGCGGCCTGACCCTGCAGCCAGGCCTCGGCCGCTGCTTCCCAGAAGCCTGCCGGCAGCGCTTGCGGCGCGGGCAGCAAAACTTCCTGGTGACGCGGAATGAAGCCGGTATCCAGTTCCGCTGCAGCAAACGCCGGGTGGGCGAGAATGCGCCGCAGGAAGGCGATGTTGGTCTTCAACCCGCCAATGGCAAACTCGTCGAGCATGGCCAGCAAGCGCAGGCGCGCCTGCTCGCGGTCTTCGCCCCAGGCGATCAGCTTGCCCAGCATCGGGTCGTAGAACGGCGACACTACATCACCTTCGCTGACCCCGCTGTCCACCCGTCGCCCTTCGCCGGCCGCCGACTCGCGGTACAGCGCCAGCTTGCCGGTCGCGGGCAGGAATTCGTTGGCCGGGTCCTCGGCATACAGGCGCACTTCGATGGCATGGCCGATCAGCGGCACCTGTTCCTGGGTGATCGGCAGGGCCTCGCCGCAGGCCACGCGAATCTGCCAGGCCACCAGATCAAGCCCGGTAATGGCCTCGGTGACCGGGTGCTCCACCTGCAGGCGGGTGTTCATCTCCATGAAGAAGAACTCGCCACGGGCATCGAGCAGGAACTCCACGGTGCCGGCACCCACGTAGCCGATGGCCTGGGCCGCGCGTACCGCCGCTTCACCCATGGCCCGGCGCAATTCGGCTGACAGGCCTGGCGCAGGGGCTTCTTCCACCACCTTCTGGTGACGGCGCTGGATCGAGCAGTCACGCTCGTTGAGGTACAGGCAGTTGCCGTGCTGGTCGGCGAATACCTGGATTTCTACGTGGCGTGGCTTGAGCACGTACTTTTCCACCAGCATGCGCGCATCGCCGAACGACGACTGCGCCTCACGCTGGGCCGAGGCCAGGGCGTCGGCCAGCTGGCTTTCTTCTTCGACCACTTTCATGCCCTTGCCACCGCCGCCGGCGCTGGCCTTGAGCAGCACCGGGTAGCCGATGCGTTCGGCTGCGGCGCGGAAGGTGTCCAGGTCCTGGGCTTCGCCGTGGTAGCCCGGCACCAGTGGCACGCCAGCGGCTTCCATCAGTGCCTTGGCCGCCGACTTGCTGCCCATGGCGTCGATGGCGCTGGCCGGTGGGCCGAGGAAGATCAACCCGGCCTCTTCGATGGCACGGGCGAAGCCTGCGTTCTCGGACAGGAAGCCATAGCCCGGGTGGATGGCCTGGGCGCCGCTGGCCTTGGCGGCGGCCAGCAGCTTGTCGACCAGCAGGTAGCTTTCGGCAGCCTTGGTGCCGCCGAGGTCGACGCGGATATCGGCTTCGCGGCTGTGCCGGGCATCACGGTCGGTGGCGCTGTGCACGGCCACGGTGGTCAGGCCCATGGCCTTGGCGGTGCGCATCACCCGGCAGGCGATTTCGCCGCGGTTGGCGACCAGCAGGGTGGTCAAAGCGGGGCGGCTCATGGGCGCGGCTCCTTCTTGTCGTCGGTTTGCCAGGCGGGGCGGCGTTTTTCCAGGAAGGCGCGCAGGCCCTCCTGGCCTTCGGCGCTGACGCGGATGCGGGCGATGGTGTTTTCGCAGTAGCGGCGCAGGGCCGGGCTGAGTTCGCCGTCGTCCACTTCGCGCAGCAGGTCCTTGGTGGCGCGCAGCGCTTGTGGGCTGTTCTGCAGCAGGTTGGCCACCCAAGCTTCGACCTGGGCGTCCAGTTCGCTGGCCGGGTACACCTCGGCCAGCAGGCCCAGCTCGCGGGCCCGCACGCCGCTGAAACGCTCGGCGGTGAGGGCATAGCGGCGCGCGGCACGCTCGCCGATGGCCTTGACCACGAACGGGCTGATCACTGCCGGGGCCAGGCCGATGCGCACTTCCGACAGGCACAGCTGAGCGTCTTCGGCACCGATGGCCATGTCGCAGCAACTGATCAGGCCCAGCGCGCCGCCAAAGGCAGCGCCTTGCACAACAGCCAGGGTCGGCGCCTTGAGGCGGTGCAGGGCATACATCAGCTCGCCCAGCTCGCGGGCATCATCCAGGTTGGTGTTGAAGTCCAGCTGCGCCGACTGCTGCATCCAGGCCAGATCGGCGCCGGCGCTGAAGTGCCGGCCGCGGCCGCGCAGCAGCACGAAGCGCAGGCTGGCGTCCTCGGCCAACTGGTCGAGGGCGACGATCAGCTCGCGGATCATCAAGGCGTTGAAGGCGTTGTTCTTGTCCTCGCGGCTCAGCCACAGGGTGGCGAAGCCGCGCGGGTCGCGGATCACTTCGAGGGTGCTGAAATCGCTCATGGGTCACATCCGGAAAATGCCGAAGCGGCTCTGTTCGATCGGTGCGTTCAGCGCGGCGGACAACGCCAGGCCGAGCACGTCGCGGGTCTGTGCCGGGTCGATGACACCGTCGTCCCACAGGCGGGCGCTGGAGTAGTAGGGGTGGCCCTGGTGCTCGTACTGGTCAAGGATCGGCTGTTTGAGCCTGGCTTCGTCTTCGGCGCTGAACGGGTGGCCACTGCGCTCGCTCTGTTCGCGCTTGACCTGGGCCAGCACGCCGGCGGCCTGTTCGGCCCCCATAACGCCGATCCGCGCATTGGGCCACATCCACAGGAAGCGCGGGTCGTAGGCACGGCCGCACATGCCGTAGTTGCCGGCGCCAAAGCTGCCGCCAATGATCACCGTGAACTTCGGCACCTGGGCGCAGGCCACGGCAGTGACCAGCTTGGCGCCGTGCTTGGCGATGCCGCCTTCTTCGTACTTCTTGCCGACCATGAAGCCGGTGATGTTCTGCAGGAACAGCAGCGGGATGCCGCGCTGGCAGGCCAGTTCGATGAAGTGCGCGCCTTTTTGCGCCGCTTCGGCGAACAGGATGCCGTTGTTGGCGAGGATCGCCATCGGGTAGCCGTGCAGGTGGGCGAAGCCGCACACCAGGGTGGTACCGAACAGCGCCTTGAACTCGTCGAACACCGAGCCGTCGACCAGACGCGCGATAACCTCGCGCACGTCGAACGGTTGCTTGGCATCGGCCGGCACCACGCCATACAGCTCATCGGCGGCGTACAGCGGTGCCACCGGGGCCAGGCGCTGCAGCTTGCCCAGCTTGTGCCAGTTGAGGTTGGCCACGCTGCGTCGGGCCAGGGCCAGGGCATGTTCGTCGTTGTCGGCATAGTGGTCGGCCACGCCGCTGGTACGGCAGTGCACATCGGCGCCGCCGAGGTCTTCGGCGCTCACCACTTCACCGGTGGCTGCTTTCACCAGTGGCGGGCCGGCGAGGAAGATGGTCGCCTGCTGGCGCACCATGATCGCTTCGTCGGCCATCGCGGGCACGTAGGCACCGCCGGCGGTGCACGAACCCATCACCACGGCGATCTGCGGAATGCCCAGTGCGCTCATGTTGGCCTGGTTGAAGAAGATCCGCCCAAAGTGCTCACGGTCGGGGAACACTTCGTCCTGGCGTGGCAGGTTGGCGCCGCCGGAGTCCACCAGGTAGATGCACGGCAGGCGGTTCTGCAGGGCGATGGTCTGCGCACGCAGGTGCTTCTTCACAGTCAGCGGGTAGTAGGAACCGCCTTTGACCGTGGCGTCATTGGCCACGATCATGCATTCCACGCCTTCGACGCGGCCGATGCCGGCGATCACGCCCGCAGCGGGCACGTCTTCGCCATACACCTCATGGGCAGCCAGTTGGCCGATTTCGAGGAACGGCGAGCCCGGGTCCAGCAGGCGGTCGATACGCTCGCGTGGCAGCAGCTTGCCACGTGAAGTGTGCCGCTCCTGAGCCTTGGGCCCACCGCCCTGGGCCACTTGGGCGAGCAGGCCGCGCAGGGCCTGGACCTGTTCGAGCATGGCCGCGCTGTTGCCGGCGAACTCCGCCGAACGCGGGTTGATCTGGGTGTGCAAGGTAGCCATGTGCGCCCGTCCCTTGTGCTCAGCGGGTTTCGTTGAACAGTTCGCGGCCGATCAGCATCCGGCGGATTTCGCTGGTGCCGGCACCGATCTCGTACAGCTTGGCGTCGCGCAGCAGGCGGCCTGCCGGGAATTCGTTGATATAGCCGTTGCCGCCGAGAATCTGGATCGCCTCCAGGGCCATTTGCGTGGCGCGCTCGGCGGTGTACAGGATCACCCCGGCGGCGTCCTTGCGGGTGGTCTCGCCACGGTCGCAGGCTTGGGCCACGGCATACAGGTAGGCGCGGCTGGCGTTGAGCTGGGTGTACATGTCGGCGATCTTGCCCTGGATCAGCTGGAACTCGCCGATGCTCTGGCCGAACTGCTTGCGGTCGTGAATGTAGGGCACTACCAGGTCCATGCAGCTTTGCATGATGCCGGTCGGGCCGCCGGACAGCACCACGCGCTCGTAGTCCAGGCCGCTCATCAGCACGCGCACGCCACCGTTGAGCTGGCCGAGGATGTTTTCTTCCGGCACTTCGACGCCGTCGAAGAACAGCTCGCAGGTGTTGGAGCCACGCATGCCCAGCTTGTCGAACTTGTTGCTGCGGCTGAAGCCTTTCCAGTCACGCTCGACGATGAACGCGGTGATGCCGTGCGCGCCCTTTTCCAGGTCGGTCTTGGCGTAGATCACGTAGGTGTTGGCGTCCGGGCCGTTGGTGATCCAGGTCTTGCTGCCGTTGAGCACGTAGTGGTCGCCGCGCTTTTCCGCGCGCAGCTTCATCGACACCACGTCGGAACCGGCGTTGGGCTCGCTCATGGCCAGGGCGCCGATGTGCTCGCCGCTGATCAGCTTGGGCAGGTACTTGAGCTTCTGCTCGTGGCTGCCGTTGCGGTTGATCTGGTTGACGCAGAGGTTGGAGTGGGCACCGTAGGACAGGGCCACCGAGGCCGAGCCACGGCTGATTTCTTCCATCGAAACCACGTGGGCCAGGTAGCCCAGGCCGGCACCGCCGTATTCTTCCGGCACGGTGATGCCCAGCAGGCCCATGTCGCCGAACTTGCGCCACATGTCGGCAGGGAACAGGTTGTCGTGGTCGATTTGCGCGGCGCGTGGGGCCAGTTCGGCGGCGACGAAGGTGCGCACCTGGTCGCGGAGCATGTCGATGGTTTCGCCCAGGGCGAAGTTCAGGGTGGGGTAATGCATGCTGGGGCACCTTGTTGTTCTTGAAATATGGGAAACACTCTGGCTCAAGGATCTGGCGCCGGACCCTGTGGGAGCGGGCTTGCCCGCGAATGCGTCAGCAGGACCACCGTCATTGCCTGAGTGATCGCATTCGCGGGCACGCCCGCTCCCACAGGGTTCGGCGTCATGCCTGAGGGGCGGTGTCGTTCATCACCTTTACGTTAACGTAAACCTGCGGAAGGTCACTGTCAATCCATTCATAACCTTTACGTAAACGTAAATCTGCGCCAGAGTATTCCCGCTTGCTTCAGTCGTGCCCAGAACAACCACAAGAAGGGACACCCATGAGTCAACCAAGCTATACCCGCGGTCGCCAGGACCAAGCCTTGCTGACCCAGACCATCGGCCAGGCCTTCGACGCCACCGTGGCCCGTTGTGCCGACGGCGAGGCCCTGGTGTCGCGCCATCAGGGCCTGCGCTACAGCTGGCGGCAGTTGGCCGAGCAGGTCGAGGTGCATGCTCGTGCCCTGATGGCCCTGGGCGTGAACACCGGCGATCGGGTCGGCATCTGGTCGCCCAACTGCGCCCAGTGGTGCATCCTGCAGCTGGCCAGCGCCAAGGTTGGTGCCATCCTGGTCAACATCAACCCGGCCTACCGCGTGGGCGAGCTGGAATACGTGCTGCGCCAGTCCGGTTGCCGCTGGCTGGTGTGTGCCGATGCCTTCAAGACGTCCGACTATCACGCCATGGTCCAGGAGCTGGCACCGGAGCTGGCCAGCGCCGTCCCCGGTGAAATGGCCAGTGAACGCCTGCCGGACCTGCGCGGTGTGGTCAGCCTGGCTGCCAACCCGCCCGCTGGCTTCCTGCCTTGGCAAGCGCTGGCCGAACGGGCAGGGCATACCTCGACCGAGGCCTATGCGGCGCGCCAGCAAGGCCTGCAGTTCGACCAGCCGGTGAACATCCAGTACACCTCTGGCACCACAGGCGCTCCCAAGGGTGCCACGCTCAGCCACTACAACATCCTCAACAACGGCTTCATGGTTGGCGAAAGCCTGGGCCTGACCGCACGCGACCGCATGGTTATCCCGGTGCCGCTGTACCACTGCTTCGGCATGGTTATGGCCAACCTCGGCTGCATCACCCATGGCAGCACCATGATCTACCCCAACGACGCCTTCGACGCCGAGCTCACCCTGCGCGCCGTGGCCGAAGAGCGCGCCAGCATCCTCTATGGCGTGCCGACCATGTTCATCGCCATGCTCGACCACCCCGCGCGCGGGCAAATGGACCTGTCGACCTTGCGCAGCGGCATCATGGCCGGCGCCACCTGCCCGATCGAGGTGATGCGCCGGGTCATCGACCAGATGCACATGGCCGAAGTACAGATCGCCTACGGCATGACCGAAACCAGCCCGGTGTCACTGCAGACCGGCCCGGACGACGACCTGGAGCTACGCGTGACCACCGTCGGCCGCACCCAGCCGCAGCTGGAGAACAAGCTGGTGGACGCCGACGGCTGCATCGTCCCGCGCGGCGAGATCGGCGAGCTGTGCACCCGCGGCTACAGCGTGATGCTCGGCTACTGGGACAACCCCCAGGCCACGGCAGATGCCATCGACCCGGCCGGCTGGATGCATTCTGGCGACCTGGCGGTGATGGACGAGCACGGCTACGTGCGCATTGTCGGGCGCAACAAGGACATGATCATTCGCGGCGGCGAGAACATCTACCCGCGTGAACTGGAAGAGTTCTTCTACACCCACCCGGCGGTGGCCGATGCGCAGGTGATCGGCATCCCGTGTAGCCGTTATGGCGAGGAGATCGTCGCCTGGATCAAGCTGCACCCGGGGCACAGTGCCACGGTCGAAGAGTTACAGGGCTGGTGCAAGGCGCGCATTGCACACTTCAAGGTGCCGCGGCATATCCGCTTTGTCGACGAGTATCCGATGACGGTGACCGGCAAGGTGCAGAAGTTCCGCATGCGGGAGATCAGTGTGGCGGAGATATCGGCTTTAACTGCTGGTTGATGTATTGATGCTGCCGGCCCTTTCGCGGGTAAACCCGCTCCTGCAGGTACAGCGCCGCGTTCGAAATCGGCGCGGTCCCTGTGGGAGATTGCCCAGTCCTTCGGGCTGCGCTTTCGCGCAGAGAACCAATATCGCTCGTCTGACGCGTCCTTTGTAGGAGCAGCCTTGTGCTGCGAAGAGGCCGGTACAGCCAATAGACAGGCTTTATCAGCCCCGGCCTCTTCGCAGCACAAGGCTGCTCCTACAGGACCTCGCCGAACCAGTGAGTCATGTGTTGTTCTATGGGAGCGGGTTCACCCGCGAAAGGGCCGGTCCTGCCTGCGTAGATCCTGGTCTACCCTTAAGCCTTCACCGGTGGTTCCTGGCTCGGCGGGTCGCCCACTGTCGGCGGCACGGTCGGTTTGATCGGCAGCTCGTCCGGCTCTTCCTCCGGCACGGGCGGCGGCAGGCTCGGGTCGTCGATGTTGGGATCGGGAGTCTCCGGTGGAATGGGAATGTTCATGGCCTGACCTCGCTTGGGTAATTGAAGAGGTGCTGCAGGCTTCGACCCCTCGCAGCTGCCGTTCGCTCAATTTTTTTGAACCCCACGCCTGTGCCCGGCTCTGAACCCTTATCGCCACCAGCCTGAGGGAGCAAGGTCCGATGTCACGAAACGAGCCCTTCGAAAGCGTGCCCATGGCCAACGATCACCCGGACCAGGCCATCAGCCTGTCCCAGGCGCTGCTGGCGCCGCGCATCGTGATCGAAGACACCCAACCCGTGCTCGAGGCCGGCACTTTCGCCGCCAAGGCCATCAGTGGCCAGCCGGTGGCGGTCAGCAGCAAGGTCTACAGCGACGGCCACGACCGCCTGGCCGTGATGCTCAACTGGCGCCAGGCCCACAGCCGGCGCTGGCATTGCGTGCCCATGCACTCGCCGGGCAACGACCTGTGGCTGGCCGAATTCACCCCCACTGAACTGGGCCCGCACCTGTTCAGCATCGAGGCCTGGATCGACCCGTTCGCTACCTACTGCCACGACCTGGAGAAGAAGTACCACGCCGGTGTCGAGGTCAGGTTGGAGCTGGAGGAAGGCCGATTGATGCTGGGCAAGGGCGTCGAGCTGTGCAACGGCGCCCTGCGCGAGGAGCTCCAGGCGTTGCAGCAGCGCCTGCCCACGCTGAATGCCGACGATCAGGTGGCACTGTTTCTCGACCCCGCTACCGCCCGCCTGATGAGCGACGCCGAGCACCGCAGCTACCTGGCCCGCAGCCGCGAATTCCCCGTTGATGTCGACCGCCCGGCCGCGCAGTTCGCCAGCTGGTACGAGCTGTTCCCGCGTTCGGTCACCGACAGCCCCGAACGCCACGGCACGTTCAACGATGTGCACGAGCGCCTGCCGATGATCCGCGACATGGGCTTCGACGTACTGTATTTTCCGCCGATCCATCCCATCGGCATGCAGCACCGCAAGGGCCGCAACAACGCCCTCACCGCTGAGCCCGGCGACCCGGGCAGCCCGTATGCCATCGGCAGCGCGGAAGGTGGTCACGAGGCGATTCACCCACAACTGGGCAGCCGCGACGACTTCCGCCGCCTGGTGGCCGCGGCGGCCGAGCATGGCCTGGAAATCGCCCTCGACTTCGCGATCCAGTGCTCCCAGGACCACCCCTGGCTCAAGGAGCACCCCGGCTGGTTCAGCTGGCGACCGGATGGCACCATCCGCTATGCCGAGAACCCGCCGAAGAAATACCAGGACATCGTCAACGTCGATTTTTACGCGCCCGAGGCCGTACCCTCGCTGTGGCTGGCTTTGCGTGACGTAGTGGTCGGCTGGGTCGAGGAGGGTGTCAAGACCTTCCGCGTCGACAACCCGCACACCAAACCACTGCCATTCTGGCAATGGCTGATCGCCAATGTGCGCAGCCGGCACCCGGAGGTCATCTTCCTCGCCGAAGCCTTCACCAAACCGGCGATGATGGCCCGCCTGGGCAAGGTCGGGTACGCGCAGAGCTATACCTACTTCACCTGGCGCAATCACAAACAGGAACTGCGCGAGTACTTCGAGCAGCTCAACCAGCCGCCATGGAGCCAGTGCTACCGGCCCAACTTCTTCGTCAACACGCCCGACATCAACCCGTACTTCCTGCATACCTCCGGCCGTGCCGGCTTCCTCATACGCGCTGCACTGGCCACCATGGGGTCGGGGCTGTGGGGCATGTATTCGGGCTTCGAACTGTGCGAAGGCACACCGCTGCCGGGCAAGGAGGAGTATCTGGATTCGGAGAAGTACGAAATCCGCCCACGCGATTTCAGCCAACCCGGCAACATCATTGCCGAGATCGCCCAGCTCAACCGCATCCGCCGGCAGAACCGCGCCTTGCAGACCCACCTGGGCGTGGCGTTCTTCAACTGCTGGAACGACAACATCCTGTACTTCGCCAAGCGCACGCCCGAGCGCGACAACTACATTCTGGTGGCAATCAGCCTCGACCCGCACAACGCCCAGGAGGCGCATTTCGAGCTGCCGCTGTGGGAGCTGGGGCTGGATGACAACGCCGAAACCCATGGTGAGGACTTGATGACCGGACATCGCTGGTCGTGGTACGGCAAGACCCAATGGATGCGCATCGAACCCTGGCATCTGCCTTTCGGTATCTGGCGCATCGAAAAGGCCCGCTAACGGTGGTTCGCGCTCCTACAGGGGCCAGAGCAACCAGAAATTGAAAGGAGTCGCACATGGCCAAGCGTTCCCGCCCGGCAGCCTTCATTGACGACCCGCTGTGGTACAAGGACGCCGTCATCTACCAGCTGCACATCAAGTCGTTTTTCGATTCGAACAACGACGGCATCGGCGACTTCGCCGGCCTGATCAGCAAGCTCGACTACATTGCCGAGCTGGGCGTCAATACCCTGTGGCTGCTGCCTTTCTATCCCTCGCCACGCCGCGACGACGGCTACGACATCGCCGAATACAAGGCCGTGCACCCCGACTACGGCAACCTGGCCGATGCCCGCCGCTTCATCGCCGAGGCGCACAAACGCGGCCTGCGGGTAATCACCGAGTTGGTCATCAACCACACCAGCGACCAGCACCCCTGGTTCCAGCGCGCCCGCCATGCCAAGCGCGGCAGCAAGGCACGGGACTTCTACGTGTGGTCGGATGATGACCAGAAGTACGACGGCACGCGCATCATCTTCCTCGACACCGAGAAGTCCAACTGGACCTGGGACCCGGTCGCCGGCCAGTACTTCTGGCACCGCTTCTACTCGCACCAGCCCGACCTCAACTTCGACAACCCGCAAGTGCTCAAGGCTGTGATCAAGGTGATGCGCTTCTGGCTCGACCTGGGTGTGGATGGCCTGCGCCTGGACGCCATCCCCTACCTGATCGAGCGCGACGGCACCAACAACGAGAACCTTGCCGAAACCCACGACGTGCTCAAGGCGATCCGCGCCGAAATCGACGCCAACTACCCCGACCGCATGTTGCTTGCCGAGGCCAACCAATGGCCCGAGGACACCCGCCCGTACTTCGGCGAAGGCGAGGGCGACGAATGCCACATGGCCTTCCACTTCCCGTTGATGCCGCGCATGTACATGGCCCTGGCCATGGAAGACCGTTTCCCGATCACCGACATCCTGCGCCAGACTCCGGAAATCCCCGCCAACTGCCAATGGGCGATCTTCCTGCGCAACCACGATGAGCTGACCCTGGAAATGGTTACCGACCGCGAGCGCGACTACTTGTGGAACTACTACGCCGAAGACCGCCGCGCCCGCATCAACCTGGGCATCCGCCGCCGCCTCGCTCCGCTGCTGCAGCGCGACCGCCGGCGCATCGAACTGCTCACCAGCCTGCTGCTGTCGATGCCCGGCACGCCCACCCTGTATTACGGCGACGAACTGGGCATGGGCGACAACATCTACCTGGGCGACCGCGACGGCGTGCGCACGCCCATGCAATGGTCGCCGGACCGCAACGGCGGTTTCTCCCGTGCAGACCCGCAGCGCCTGGTACTGCCGCCGATCATGGACCCGCTGTATGGTTACCAGACCGTCAACGTCGAAGCCCAGGCCAACGACCCGCATTCGCTGCTGAACTGGACCCGGCGCATGCTGGCGGTGCGCAAGCAGCAGAAGGCCTTCGGCCGCGGCAGCCTGCGCACCCTCACGCCGAACAACCGGCGCATCCTCGCCTACTTGCGCGAGTACACCGACGCCGATGGCAACACTGAAGTCATCCTGTGCGTGGCCAACGTTTCCCGCGCCGCCCAGGCAGCTGAACTGGAATTGTCACAATACGCCGACAAAGTACCGGTGGAGATGCTCGGCGGCAGCGCCTTCCCGCCAATCGGGCAACTGCCGTTCCTGCTGACATTGCCACCCTACGCCTTCTACTGGTTCCTGCTGGCCAGCCACGACCGCATGCCCAGCTGGCACATCCAGGCCACCGAGGGGTTACCCGAATTGACCACACTGGTATTGCGCAAGCGCATGGAAGAACTGCTGGAGGCCCCCTCCAGCGATACCCTGCAAAGCGCCATTCTGCCGCAGTACCTGCCCAAGCGGCGCTGGTTCGCCGGCAAGGAAGGGCCGATCGACCAGGTGCGCCTGTGCTACGGCGTGCGTTTCGGCACCGCCACCACGCCGGTGCTGCTCGGTGAAATCGAAGTGCTCAGCGAGGGTATGGCTACCCGCTACCAGCTGCCGTTCGGCTTGCTGCCTGAAGAGCAGATCAGTACCGCACTGCCGCAGCAGCTGGCCCTGGCGCGGGTGCGCCGTGCCCATCAGGTTGGCCTGATCACCGATGCCTTCGTCCTCGAGCCATTCATCCGCGCGGTGCTGCGTGCCTGTGAGGGCGGCATGCATCTGCCTTGTGGCAACGGCGAGGGCGAGCTGCGCTTCGAAAGCACGCAGCAGTTGGCGGGCCTGGCGTTGAACGACGAAAGCAGCGTGCGCTACCTCAGCGCCGAGCAGTCCAACAGCTCGGTGGTGATTGGCGACCAGGTGGTGCTCAAGCTGATTCGCCGGGTCAACCCGGGTGTGCACCCCGAGCTGGAAATGAGTGCCTACCTGACCGCCGCAGGCTTTGCCAACATTTCGCCGCTGCTGGCCTGGGTCAGCCGGGTGGACGAGCAGGGCGCGCCACACCTGCTGATGATCGCCCAGGGCTACCTGAGCAACCAGGGTGACGCCTGGGCCTGGACCCAGAACACCCTGGAACGGGCCATCCGCGACCAGATGGAGCCTTCCAGCCTCGACGCCGATGCGCACACCGATGCACTGGCCGAACTCACCGGCTTTGCCGCCTTGCTCGGCCAGCGCCTGGGCGAGATGCACCTGCTGCTGGCCGCACCGACCAACGACGAGGCCTTCCAGCCGCGCCCGAGCGATGCCGACGACAGCGAACGCTGGAGTGCGCAGATCAGCGCCGAACTCACCCATGCCCTCGACCTGCTGGCCCAGTACCGCGACAGCCTCGACAGCGAAAGCCAGGCGCTGGTCGACGACTTGCAGCAACAGCGCGACGGCCTGGCCCAGCACATCGCCAACCTGACCCGCCAGGCCCAGGGCGGCCTGTTGATGCGCGTGCACGGCGACCTGCATCTGGGCCAGGTGCTGGTGGTGCAGGGCGACGCCTACCTCATCGATTTCGAAGGTGAACCGGCCCGGCCGCTGCAAGAGCGTCGGGCAAAACACAGCCCGTACAAGGATGTCAGCGGCGTGCTGCGATCCTTCGACTATGCTGCTGCCATGATCTTGCGCAGCGCGTCTGCGGTCGACCTTTCCGACCCGGCGCGCCAAGCCCGGCAACGGGTTGCCAAGCAGTACCTGCACCAGTCGCGGCATGCCTTTGTCGAAGCCTATGGCCTGGCCACCGCGGCCATGCCTCACGCCTGGCAACAGGCCGAGGGCGAGCGTGCTGCACTGGAGCTGTTCTGCCTGGAAAAAGCCGCCTACGAAATCACATACGAAGCCGAGAACCGTCCGAGCTGGCTGGCCGTGCCTTTGCATGGCCTGCATGGACTGATCAGTACCTGGGGAGAGTCATAGATGAATGCAACCACGCGTGAAAACGGCGGCCTTCGGCAACGGGACCTCGACGCCCTGGCCCGCGCCGAGCACGCCGATCCATTTGCGGTACTCGGCCCCCATGGCGACGGCGCCGGCGGGCAGGTAGTCCGCGCCTTCCTGCCCAACGCCCTGAATGTGCGCATCCTGGCCCGGCATGACGGGCGCATCCTCGCCGAAATGGAGCAGGGCAGCCTGCCAGGGTTGTTCACCGCGCACCTCGATGAGGCACACCCGTACCTGCTGCAGATCGGCTGGGCCGGTGGCGAGCAGGTCACCGAAGACCCCTACAGCTTCGGCCCGCAACTGGGCGACATGGACCTGTACCTGTTCGCCGAAGGCAACCATCGCGACCTGTCCGGGCGCTTCGGCGCCCAACCCATCCAGGTCGATGGCGTCGATGGCGTGTGTTTCTCGGTGTGGGCACCGAACGCCCGGCGGGTGTCGGTGGTGGGTGACTTCAACAACTGGGATGGCCGCCGCCACCCCATGCGCCTGCGCCACAGCGCCGGGGTGTGGGAGCTGTTCGTGCCGCGCCTGGGCGTGGGCGAAACCTACAAGTTCGAGGTGCTTGGCAAGGACGGCATACTGCCCCTGAAGGCCGACCCGCTGGCGCGCGCCACCGAACTGCCGCCGAGCACCGCATCCAAGGTGGCAGGGGCGCTCAGCCACGACTGGCAAGACCACGACTGGATGGCGCAACGCGCGCAACGCCATGCCTACAGCGCGCCGCTGTCGATCTACGAACTGCACCCGGGGTCGTGGCGCTGCGAGCTGGATGAGGCGGGTGAGGTCGGGCGCTATTACAACTGGCGCGAGCTGGCCGAGCGCCTGGTGCCGTACGTTCAGGAGCTGGGCTTCACCCACATCGAACTGCTGCCGATCATGGAGCACCCGTTCGGCGGCTCCTGGGGTTACCAGCCGTTGTCGCTGTTCGCGCCCACATCGCGCTACGGCAGCGCCGAGGACTTCGCCGCCTTCATCGACGCCTGCCATCAAGGGGGCATTGGTGTACTGCTGGACTGGGTACCGGCGCATTTCCCCACCGACGAACACGGCCTGGCGCGTTTCGACGGCACCGCCCTGTACGAATACGACAACCCCCTGGAGGGCTACCACCAGGACTGGAACACGCTGATCTACAACCTTGGCCGCAACGAAGTGCGCGGCTTCATGATGGCTTCGGCGCTGCACTGGCTGAAGCACTTCCACATCGATGGCCTGCGTGTCGATGCAGTGGCCTCGATGCTGTACCGCGACTACTCGCGCAAGGCCGGCGAATGGGTGCCCAACCGCCACGGCGGGCGCGAGAACCTGGAAGCCATCGACTTCATCCGCCACCTCAACGGCGTGGCGGCCCATGAGGCCCCGGGCGCGCTGATCATCGCCGAGGAGTCCACCGCCTGGCCCGGCGTCAGCCAGCCGACCCAGCAGGGCGGCCTGGGCTTTGCCTACAAGTGGAACATGGGCTGGATGCACGACACCTTGCATTACATTCAGAACGACCCGGTGCACCGCACTTATCATCACAACGAGATGAGCTTCGGGCTGATCTATGCCTATTCCGAGCACTTCATCCTGCCCATCTCCCACGACGAAGTGGTGCACGGCAAGCATTCGCTGATCGACAAGATGCCCGGCGACCGCTGGCAGAAGTTCGCCAACCTGCGTGCCTACCTCACCTTCATGTGGGCGCATCCGGGCAAGAAGCTGCTGTTCATGGGCTGCGAGTTCGGCCAGTGGCGTGAGTGGGACCACGATGGCGAGCTGGACTGGTACCTGCTGCAGTACCCTGAGCACCAGGGTGTACAGCGCCTGGTAGGCGACCTCAACCGCCTGTACCGCGAGGTGCCGGCGTTGCACGAGCAGGATTGCCAGCCGCAGGGGTTCCAGTGGCTGATTGGTGACGATGCGCAGAACAGCGTGTATGCCTGGCTGCGCTGGAGCAGCAGTGGCGAGCCAGTGCTGGTGGTGGCCAACTTCACGCCGGTGCCGCGCGAGGGGTATCGCATTGGCGTGCCGTTTGGCGAACGCTGGCAGGAGCTGTTGAACAGTGATGCAGAGCTGTATGCCGGGTCCAATGTCGGCAACCTGGGGGTCGTGCAAAGTGACGAGATAGCCAGCCATGGGCAGCCGCAGTCGCTGGCCCTGAACCTGCCGCCGCTTGGTGTTCTGATAATGAAACCAGCCTGATGTTTTGCCAGTACCGGCCTCTTCGCGGGTAAACCCGCTCCCACAGGTATTGCACAAGCTTCAGACCCTGTGCGGTCCTTGTGGGAGCGGGTTCACCCGCGAAAGGGCCAACCCTGCCTACCACCGCATCCGCACCCCAAGGCTGCCAATCAACCCGTTCAGATCATTGTCGTCGACGTCACTGCTGTAATCGGCACTGACAAACAGCGCCACCGTGGGTGTCACCCGCGCCACCAGCCCCAACCCCAGTTCCACCGTGGTCGAGTAGCGCGAGCTGGAGATCTTGTCGACCTGGTCCAGCTTCACCTCATCGGCATTGCTGAAGTCATACCACACGTTGGTCCGCACATAGGGTTCGATCGGCATGCCGCGTACTTCATAACGCCCGGACAGCCTGGCACCGACCCGACCGCTCCAGCTCGGCTGGCTGTCGAAGGCCTGCAAGGTCTCTTCCTGCGCCCGGCTGCCGGGGAAGAACTGCTGGTTGATCAACTGCGCCTGCGGCTCGATCACCCAGCCGCCACCCAGGCCGATGGGGATGCCGCCTTCCAGCGAGAAGGTCATCGCGTGGCCGCTGTCGTCCAGTCGCTGGCCGTTCTCGCCACGGCCATTGACGTCGATGCGCGAACCCATGGCCACGGCATCCAGGTGCCAGCCCTGTTCATGGGTCATGCTCCAGTACACCCCCAGGCTTTCACCGCTGAGGTTCACGGCGTTGCGTTGCTTGTCGCCCAACAGCTGACGCATGCCGTTGAAGTTGGTCTGCAGGTTGTTTTGCCCCACGAAGATCCCCGCGCGGTGCACATTGCCCGCTGCAGTTTCACGCACGAACAGGTCCGGGCCGATCATCAGTTGCTGGCTGGGGGCCTCCAGCTGGTCTGGAGGCTGCGCGCCACTGCGCGCGGTGGTGGGGAAGAACTGCGCCCACTGGCTGGCGACCAGGTCCGGTGCAGGCTGCCCATGGCGTTCGCTCATCTTTTGCGAGAACGCGTTCAAGGTACCGATACTCAAGCCACTGGCGCTGACCGGGTCGAGCGTAAGCTGTGGTACTGCCGGTTGGTGCAGGAAGCCGGGCGAGGTCGGGTCGTCCTGCAGTTCATACGCGATAGTTTCCACCGGGGTTGCCAGAAGCAGCGACGTGGAAACCGCGTAGAAAATGCTTTCGAAGCGCAAGGGGTTCGAGGTGCTTTTCATGGCGGATCTCCTTTGTTTTTGTGTTACAGCCCTAGGACCTGGCCTGTTGTCACGAGCTGTACGGCAAAAACAGTGGGCGACCCAAACCAGCACGCCTGGCTTTTCGCAGCGCGCACGAAGGCGCGAGCTAGAGGCCCTGCGCGAGATCATTACTGCTAGATATGTTCAGCTAAGGAGAGGGCGCCGCTTGCGTCAAGAAAGCGTGAAGGATGTGTTCAGGTTCCGTGGCTTTGTTCAACTTGTTGAATCACAAGATAATTCGGCTAGGTATAGCCAGGTTCGCTATTTGCCGTGCTGCGGCTATGAAGAATGATTGCTAAGCCTGACTTCGACCGACAACGGCAGGTGGTCCGACAGGTGCGACCAAGGTTTGTGCCCCAGAATCCGCGGCCCATGGCTTTCGGCGTTGCGCAGGTAGACACGGTCCAGGCGCAACAGCGGCAGCCGCGCAGGATAGGTGCGGGCCAGGTGGCCATGGTGGCGTTCGAAGGCCTCGTGCAGGTCACGCTGCAGGCCCAAGGTGCGGTTGCCGTGGGATTTCCAGTCGTTGAAGTCGCCAGCGATGATCACCGGGGCGTCGGCGGGCAAGGATTCGAGCAGCTTGCGCAGCAGTTGCAGCTGCTTCTGGCGGTGGCTTTCCAGTAACGACAGATGCACGCAGATGGCATGCACCTGATGCTGGCCAGGCACGTCGAGGACGCAGTGCAGCAGGCCACGTCGTTCGGGGCCGGTGATCGACACGTCGAGGTTGCGATGTTCGATGATCGGGTATTTGGACAGCAGCGCGTTGCCGTGGTGGCCGTCAGGATAGACCGCGTTGCGCCCGTAGGCGAAGTCGCTCCACATGCTGTCGGCGAGGAACTCGTACTGCGAGGTCTGCGGCCAGCCGGGGTAGCGCGCGGCGTGGCGGTCGTGGCTGCCGAGCACCTCCTGGAGAAAGACGATGTCGGCCTGGGTGCTGCGCACCGCCTCGCGCAGTTCCGGCAGGATGAAGCGCCGGTTGAAGGCGGTGAAGCCCTTGTGGGTATTCACCGTCAGCACCCGCAACCGCTTCACGGCTGGGGCCTGGTTGACACTGGCGAAACCTTTACTGCCGGCTTCGGGGTTCACGGTTACTCCTCGGTCAACGGGTTTGCGCGGATCCTTGTAGGAGCGGCCTTGTGTCGCGATCGGGCCGCGCAGCGGCCCCGTTTGTCAGCACCAAGGCAAGAATAGCTGGGGCCGCTGTGCGGCCCGATCGCGACACAAGGCCGCTCCTACACAAGGGACACATACCAGCGTTTCAGGTTCACTCCTCATCACGCTGCAACACCATCAGCAGCAACGACCGCCCCTTCACCTCGAAGGTGCTGTCGAAGTGCAGATGCTGCCCCTTGCGCAGCTCTGGCCGGTCGGTGTCGACCAGGCAGCTCCAGTAATCCCCCTCGGGCACGGTCGGCAGCTTGAACGGCACGATGTCATGGTGGGCATTGACGATCAGCAGCACGGTGGCCTCGGCGCCTGGCCTGGCAATGCCGCTGACCTGGGCACGGCCATCGATCAGCATGCCCAGGCAACGCCCGTGCGGGTCTTCCCATTGCTCCACGCTCATCTCGTTGCCATCCGGTGCCAGCCAAGTCACATCCTTGACGCCGATCGCTTCATTGTAGTCGCCCACCAGGAAGCGCGAGCGGCGCAGTACCGGGTAGGCCAGGCGCAGGCGGGTCAGGCGCTTGACGAAGGCCAGCAGCTCTTCGCCCTCCTGGTCCAGGTCCCAGTTCACCCAGCCGATTTCGCTGTCCTGGCAATAGGCATTGTTGTTGCCGTGCTGGGTACGGCTGAACTCATCGCCGGCGACGATCATCGGCGTGCCCTGGGCCAGCAGCAGGGTAGCGAAGTAGTTGCGCATCTGGCGCATGCGCAGGGCATTCACGGCCGGGTCGTCGGTTGGCCCCTCGACACCGCAGTTCCATGACAGGTTGTTATCGGTGCCGTCCTGGTTGTTCTCGTCGTTGTCCTCGTTGTGCTTGTGGTTGTACGACACCAGGTCGCGCAAGGTGAAACCATCGTGGGCGGTGACGAAGTTGACCGAGGCATAGGGACGCCGGCCACGGTTGTTGAACATGTCCCCCGAGGCTGTCATGCGCGAGGCAAAGTCGGCCAGTTGGCCTTCGTCGCCTTTCCAGAAGGCGCGCACGGTGTCGCGGAAGCGGTCGTTCCACTCTGCCCAGCCCGGGGCAAAGTTGCCCACCTGGTAGCCGCCGGGGCCGCAGTCCCAGGGCTCGGCAATCAGCTTCACCTGGCTCAGCATCGGGTCCTGGCGGCAGGCGACGAGGAAGCCGTGGCGTTCGCTGTAGCCGTCGTGGTAGCGGCCAAGGATGGTCGCCAGGTCGAAGCGGAAGCCGTCCACGTGCATTTCGCCGGCCCAGTAGCGCAGCGAGTCGGTGACCAGCTGCAGCACGCAGGGGTGGCTCAGGTCCAGGGTGTTGCCGGTGCCGGAATCGTTGATGTAGTAACGCTTGTCGTCCGGCATCAGGCGGTAGTAGGAGGCGTTGTCGATACCGCGCATCGACAGCGTGGGGCCGCGCTCGTTGCCTTCGGCGGTGTGGTTGTAGACCACATCCAGGATCACCTCCAGCCCGGCGTCGTGCAGGTGCGCGACCATTTCCTTGAACTCGGCGATCTTGCCGCTGGCCAGGTAACGCGGGTGGGGCGCGAAGAAGGCGATGCTGTTGTAGCCCCAGTAGTTGTTCAGGCCCTTGTCCAGCAGGTGTTGGTCGTTGACGAAAGCGTGAATCGGCAGCAACTCGATGCTGGAAACGCCCAGCTCCTTGATGTGCTTGAGCAACTCGTCATTGGCCAGGCCGGCGAAGGTGCCGCGCAGTTTTTCCGGCACTGCCGGGTGGCGCATGCTGATGCCCCGGGTGTGGGCCTCATAAATGATCGTACGCTCCCAGGGGATCTGCACGCGCTGGTCGCGGCCCCAGGTGAATGCAGGGTCGATCACCTTGCACTTGGGCACGAAGGGCGCGCTGTCGCGCTCGTCGAACGACAGGTCACCGTCGGGGTGGCCGATGGTGTAGCCGAACAGTGCTTCGGACCATTGCAGGCTGCCGACCAGTTGCTTGGCATACGGGTCGATCAGCAGTTTATTGGGGTTGAAGCGGTGGCCGTTCTCCGGCTCGTAGGGGCCGTGCACGCGGTAGCCGTAGACCAGCCCTGGGTGAGCGTCAGGCAGGTAGCCGTGGTAGATCTCGTCGGTGTATTCGGGGAGCTCGATGCGTTCGATTTCGTGCTCGCCGGTGGAGTCGAACAGGCACAGCTCGACCTTGGTGGCATTGGCCGAGAACAGGGCAAAGTTGACCCCAAGGCCATCCCAGGTGGCGCCGAGGGGGAAAGGCAGGCCTTCGCGGATACGCGACGGGGCGACCGAGCGGGTTTTCTTCGGGGTGCGGGGGCTCATGGCGGTCCTCTGTTGCCGTGGTGGGGGAGGGAGCTGCGTAGGCCTGTACCGGCCTCTTCGCGGGTGAACCCGCTCCCACAGGTACACCGTCATCCTCAAGCCTGGCGCTATCCCTGTAGGAGCGGGTTCACCCGCTAAGAGGCCGGTACAGGCTCAACCGGCAGCCGGCTTTTTCACCGCCCGGGTTTTCTTCACTGCCACGGCCTTCTCGACCGGTTCAGCCGCTACCTTGGGCTTGGCCGGGGCCCGTTTGCGCGGCGCCGCCTTGGGTGCCAGTGCCTCGGCTTCGGCCAGCTTGCGAGCCATGTCCCAATGGCGGTCTTCCTGGCCAACGGGCTTACCCTCGGACTCCCAGATCTGGTAGGCAAATTCGCGGATACGTTTTTCATCAACACTCATCATGACGCTCCTGATGTTCAAGATTGTTGTATCAGCAGGTTGACCGGAAACTCCGCCAGCACGGCGCTCAACATCAGCTCCCTGCAAGAGCTGACCGCAGCACTGGGGAAAAGTCCCGTCGAGTTGGCAGGCGACAAGGCAAACGGCAGGTTTACCCGGGTGTCGTCCCAGTTCTGTGCCGGGATCAGGGGTATCGGTGCACCTGCCAGCAGGGTACTGGCCAGGCGTGGCGCGATGATGACGGCCCGTTCGCCCTCGCCAAGGCGAGCGAACGCGATCACCTTGTCGGAATGCCGACCCTGCACGGTCAGGGGCAGGTAGGCGCCACGTCGGAACAGCTCGGCATGGGCCTGGCGGCAGTCCAGCACCCGGGCGATCAGCGCCTGCTTGAGGCGGCCATCGCGCCAGTGTTCCAGCAGCTCGGCAACCGGCGTTGCATCGTCCAGGGTGCGACGCCGGCACGCGTAGTCCACGGCGCGCCGGTTATCCGGGTCGACCAGGCTGAAATCCCAGTATTCGTTGCCCTGGTACAGGTCCGGTACGCCCGGCGTGGTCATGCGCAGCAGGGCCTGGACCAGGCCGTTGAGGGCACCGGGGCAGGCCAGCAGGTGCGCGGCGTCGGCCAGCGACTTGCGCAGCTGCTGGTTCTCGCCGTCCAGCAGCAGGCCATCGATGTAGCGGGCACAGGCGCTTTCGTAGGCTTCGTTCGGCGCGCTCCAGCTGCTGCGCAGCTTGGCCTCGCGCAGGGCTTTCTGCTGCCACTGGCGAATGCGTTCGGCGTACTGGCCAAGGGTGTTGTCATCGTGCAGGTCGAGGTCCAGCGGCCAGCTGCCCAGCAACGTCTGCAACAGCATCAGCTCGTCGCCGGGGCTGGGCGCCGGGCCGTCATCCAGTTGCGTGCGCAATGGCGTGGCCAGTTCGCGCCAGTGTTCCATGCGGCTGGCCAGCCACGGGCCGCGCTCGCTGAGCACGGCCAGGCGCGCACGGGTGTCTTCGCCGCGCTTGTGGTCATGGGTGGCGCTTGCCAGCAGGTTGTCGGGGAAGTCGCGCAGGCGCCGCTGGGCCTCGTTGTGGAAGTGCTCGAGCGGGGCGCTGAAACGCTCGGCGTCGAAGCCCACATCGTTGCGCGACAGCAGCCGCGCGCTGCGGTAGAAGGCGGTGTCTTCCACGGCCTTGGCGGCGCTGGGCGCGGTCAGTTGCTGGAAGCGCACGCAGGCGTGGCGCAGCTGCTTGCGCGCCCGGCCTGCTGGCAGGCGGCGCCAGGCTTGCCCGCCCAGCCATTGTTGCAGGTGCTCGAGCAGTGGCCAGTCGGCTTCGCCGAGGTCGAGGCGGGCGTTGGCCAGGGCCTGCTGGAAAAACCCTTCGTCTTCTGCCGGGCGCCCGCAGGCATTGAAGTAGGTGCGATACACCGGGTAATGCGCCACCAGTGCCTGCAAGGCACGGCGAATCGCGCCCAGGGTCAGGTCGCGGGTCATCAGGTCGTTGCGCGCCACCTGCAACAGTGCCTGGGCCACCGACTCGCAGTCGCCGGCCAGGCTGGCATTGAGTACCAGGTGGCGGGCCTGACGCACTTCTTCGGGGAAGTCGGGGCGTTCGCTCACATTGGCCCACAGCTCGGTCAGCGCTGCTTCGCCCGCCGGGTCGTGCTGCAGCAGCGAAACCTGGTTCATGAATTCATAGCCGGTAGTGCCGTCGGTAAGCCAGTCGCGGTGCAGGTGCTCGTTGGCACCGAGGATCTTCTCCACGTAGATCGGGAAATGCCCCAGGGCGGCGTTCAACGGCCGCCGTGCCAGCAGGCCATCTACCCGCCGGCGCAGCTTGCGGCAGTAACCGCGCGGGTCGGCCAGGCCGTCGATATGGTCGATGCGCAGGCCGTCCACCAGGCCGCGCTCGATCAGTTCGAACAGCTTGGCGTGGGTGGCCTCGAACACCACCGCGCGTTCCACCCGCAGGCCGCCCAGCTCGTTGATGTCGAAGAAGCGCCGCCAGTTGATGTCGTCGGCGGCGGTACGCCAGCTGGCCAGGCGGTAGGTCTGGCGTTCCAGCAGCAGGTGCAGGCGCTTGAAGCCATTCTCGCTGCGGCTGTCGAACGCCACCAGAGCCGATTCGAGGTCAGCGCCTTCGCCCGCCAGGCGCGCCAGTTCAGCTTGCAGGGGCAGGGCGTCGGCCAGCGGCGTGGCCGATGCGTTCAACGCGGTGAAGCGTTCGGCCAGGGCCTTGAGCGCCGGCTCCGGGCTGAGGGCGAGAATCCAGCCATAGTCGACCGGGCAGATCGGGAAGCGGTGTTGGTAATGGGCGACCTGCAGCAGCCCATGGTGCTTGTCGAACTCGAGCGGTATCTCGCCATTTTTCAGCGCCACGCCATAGTCGCTGGCGAGGAACGGCAACAGCAACTGGCCGGCCAGCAGTGGGTCGCTGGAGTGCCACTGGATGTCGAAGAACTCTGCATACGGGCTGCGCCGACCCCAGGCCAGCAGGCTCTGCCACCACGGGTTGTCGGCACCGCCCACGGCCATGTGGTTGGACACCGTGTCGAGGATCAGCCCCATGCCGTGCTGACGCAGGGCGGCGACCAGCCGTTGCAGCGCCGCTTCGCCGCCCAGCTCGGGGTTGACGCAGGTCGGGTCGACCACGTCGTAGCCATGGCGCGAGCCGGCGCGGGCCTTGAGGATGGGCGAGGCATACAGGTGGCTGATGCCCAACTGGGCGAAGTACGGCACCAACGGCACGGCGTGATCGAGGGTGAAGTCACTGTGAAACTGCAGGCGCAGGGTCGCGGTCAGCGCTTTCATCGGTCACGCTCCCAAGCCTGTTCGCGGGCCTGGGCCAGCAGTTCCAGGCGCCGCGCAGCGTCTTCGTCGTCGAGCAGTTCACGTACCGGCCGGGCAAAGCGTCGGCGCCAGTTGGGGTGGCCGGCGGTGGTGCCCGGCAGGTTGGGTTGCTCGTCGCAACCCAGCAGGTCTTCCAGCGGCACCAGCACCAGCGGTGCGCGGGTGTGGCCAACGTAACGGATGGCAGCGTCGATCAGCGCGTCGTTGTTCGGCAGCGTGCCGTAGTTGGCCTCCAGGGTGCGGCGCAAACCATCGTGCTCCTTCTGCCGCTCGTGGCGCCAGTGCAGTTCGGTGGCAGCATCGATCAGTTGCAGGCGGTGGTTCCAGTCGATGTCGCGGTTTTCCAGCCAGCCGGCCAGCGGCGCCAGGTCATGGGTGCCGGTGGTGGCCAGGGCGTTATCCGGCCAGTCGAGAATCGGCTTGAAATGGCCGGGCTGGGTCTGCTCGAAGGGCAGCACGCGCATGCCCAGCACGGCCTTGGCCGCCAGTTGCTCGCGCAGGCCGTCCGGCACGGTGCCCAGGTCTTCGCCGAGGATGATTGCCTGGTGGCGCACCGACTCCAGGGCCAGCAGGCGTAACAGATCTTCCAGCGGGTAGTTGAGGTAGGCGCCTTCGCTGGGCTTGGCCCCCTGCGGGATCAGCCACAGCCGGCGCAGGCCCATGACATGGTCGATGCGCAGGCCGCCGGCGTGGGCGAGGTTGGCCCGGAGCATTTCGATGAAAGCGCGGTAGCCGTTGCGCTTGAGCCCTTCAGGCGAGAAGGCGCAGATGCCCCAGTCCTGGCCGGCACGGTTGAGGATGTCAGGCGGTGCACCCACCTTCAGGCCTGCCAGCAGCTCGTCCTGGCGGCTCCAGGCCTGGCTGCCGGCACCGTCGGCGCCCACCGCCAGGTCAGCGATCAGGCCGACCGCCATGCCGTTGCCGCGCGCTGCTTCCTGGGCGCGTTGCAGGCCCCGTTCGGTCAGCCATTGGCAGAAGGCATGGAACTCGACCTTGGCCGGGTAGGCGTTGGTGAAGGCCTCCACTTCCGGGTGGTATGGGTCGTGCCAGGCCTTGGGCCAGTGGCGCCAGTCGGCGCCCAGGCCATGCTCCACGGCTTGCGCCTGCAGCACTTCGAAGCGGCAATGGTGTTCCAGCGCCTGGCCACCGGCTTTGCGGAAGCTGTCGAAGTCCTTGCGTAGCGGGTGGTCGCCCTGGCTGAAGCCCTGGTACAGGGCTTCGAGCAGGCGCTGTCGGGCGCTGGCGGCACGCGGCCAGTCTACCAGCGGGCCTTGCTCAAGGTCTTCGAGCTGTTGCTCCAGGCCGCAGGCTTCGATGGCCACGCGCACCTCCCGCTCGCCCAGCAGCGCGGCTGGGCTGGCGTACAGGGTATTGAGCAGCAGGCGGCTGGAGGGCGAGTAGGGGCTGTAGTGCGTCTGGTCGATGGCCAACAGGGCGTGGATCGGGCTGATGGCCAAGGCATCGGCGCCGCGTTCGGCAGCCGCGCGGGCCAGTTGTTCCAAGGCCAGGCAGTCGCCATAGCCGCCATCGCCGGGGCGGCGCAAGCTGTACAGCTGCACCGCCAGGCCCCAGCAGCGCGGTGGCGGCTGTTGCACCCGGTCTTCAAGGCTGTGGCAGCGCAGCGGGGCCACGGCCACGGTGAAGCGGCGGCTGTCGATTTCCACCTGGTGGTAGCCGATGGGCAGCGCACCGGGCAGGCGGGCCTGGTCGTCAAGGCTGAGGGTGAGGGCGCTGTGGTCCTCCAGTGTGCAGTGCGCAACGCTGGCGGCGCTGAAGTAGCGCGCCAGTGCCAATGGCTGGCCTAGGTCGGCGGTCAGCAGCGGCGGCAGGTGCTCACTGTCTTCGGCAGCGTCCACGGCGCGCAGGCTGGCGGCGATGGCGGCGTCATCGTTGGCAGGGTGGCCAAGACCTTCAAGTATGTTGCGCAGTACCTCGTCGCTGACACGCTGGGGCCGGGCATTGGCGTCGATCCAGTCGCGGCTCAGCCCGACGCGGCTCGCCAGACGGTGCAGGGCGGTTTCGCTCATGGGCGCTCCTGGGCAGGGGGAAGCAGGCTGACCACGCAGCTGTATGCGGCCAGATGGGTATCGGGGTGCCGGGTGTCGCTGCTGTCGAACAGGCGGTTGGCCGGCGCGGGCAACTCGACCACCTGCGGGGTGGCGGCCAGGTTCAGGTCGATGCGCAGGGTGGTGCCATTGCCCAGGCACCAGCGTGCGGTCAGGGCCTTGTCGCCGTGTACTTCGGCACCCAGCGCGCGGCTGCCGGGCAGGTGCGGGATCACATGGCGGCGGCGCAGTTCGAGCAGGTGCTGGTACAGGCCGTGCCAGCCGGCGATCACTTCCCCGGCTTGCGGGCGGGAGGCCTCGAAGGTCTGTTCGGCGTTGGGGTCGGGGATGCGTTGGCGCTGCTCGGGGTCGGCGAAGGCGGCGAAATGGGCGAACTCGCCGCGCCGGCCTTCGCGCACGGCGTCGGCCAGCTGGTCATGGAAGTCGGTGAAGAACAGGAACGGCCGGCAGCTGCCATCGTCGTCGCCCATGAACAGCAGCGGAATCATCGGCGCCAGCAGCAACAGCCCGGTGGCCGCCCGCAGCGCCTGCGGTGGGCACAGACGGGTCAGGCGCTCGCCCAGGGCGCGGTTGCCGACCTGGTCATGGTTCTGCAGGAACAGCACGAAAGCGCTGGGTGGCAGGTGCGCGCTGGGCTCGCCGCGGGGCGTGCCATGGCGGTTGGCCTGGCCCTGGAACACGAAACCTTCGGCAAGGCAGCGGGCCAGCTGGTCGATGGGGCGCTGCTGGTAGTCGGTGTAGTAGCCTTCGGTTTCGCCGGTCAGCAGCACATGCAGGGCATTGTGGCCGTCGTCGTTCCACTGGGCATCGAAGCCTTGCTCCAGCAGGAAGGCCTGGTTGTGTTCGTTCTCCAGTACCAGCCATACGTGGCGGCCCGGTTCCACCGCAGCGCGTACCCTTTGCGCCAGCTCGACCAGAAAGTCGGGCTGGTCGATGGCGTGCACGGCATCCAGGCGCAGGCCGTCAAAGCGGTAGTCGCACAGCCACATCAGGGCGTTCTGGATGAAGAACTCGCGCACCTGCGGGCGACGGAAGTCGATGGCTGCGCCCCAGGGGGTCTGCCGGTCTTCGCGGAAGAACGGGCTGGCGTACTGGTGCAGGTAATTGCCGTCAGGGCCGAAGTGGTTGTACACCACATCGACCAGCACCATCAGCCCGTGGCCATGTGCCTGGTCGACCAGCGCACACAGCTGCTCGGGGCTGCCATAGGTGTTTTGCGGCGCATAGGGCAACACGCCGTCGTAACCCCAGTTGCGCTCGCCGGGGAACTGCCCCAGCGGCATCAGTTCGACGGCACTGATGCCCAGTTCGGCCAGCCGCGGCAGTTGCCGGGCGACCCCGGCGTAGCCGTCGAGCAGGCCGACATGCAGCTCCTGTATGACCGCCTCGTGCCAGGGCCGGCCTTGCCAGGGGTGTCGCCAGGCATAGCTGGCCACATTCACCACCTGACTCGGCCCCTGCACGCCATCGGGCTGATAGCGCGAGGCCGGGTCGGCCACCTTCAGTGCACCGTCGATACGGTAGTGGTAACGGTCACCGGCCTGGCACGGGGCCACGCCGGTGAACCAGCCATCATCGTCGGGCAACAGCTCGATGGCCGGCTGCTGCTCCAGTTCCACGCTCACGCTGCGCGCATCCGGGGCCCAGAGGGCGAAGCGCGCCGACGTGGCGTCCAGCAGGTGTGCGCCATGCCTGTGCATCTTCAACTCCCCGTTCAGTAGTGGCTGTGCTGCGCCTGCTTGACCAGGTCCTCGTACAGACGTGCATAGGGCTCCACGGCCTGGCACCAGTTGAACGGTTGGGTCATCGACAGGCAGCGCATGGCATTCAGCAGGTCCTTCTTGCCATATACATAGAAGGCGCGGCTGAGTGCCTCGCGATAGCTCTCGACGGTGGACTCGTTGAACAGGAAGCCGGTAACGCCGCACTCGATGGTGTCGGCCAGGCCACCGGTCTTGCGCGCTACCGGCAGCGAGCCGAAGCGCTGTGCGTACATCTGGCTGAGGCCGCATGGCTCGTAGCGAGACGGCATCAGCAGGAAGTCGCTGCCGGCGAACATGCGCCGGGCATCGGTTTCGTTGAAGCCGATGCGCACGCCGATACGGCCCGGGTGGCGTAGCGCCAGTTCGCGCATGGCCTGCTCTTCTTCCGGCTCGCCGCGGCCGATGATCGCGATCTGCCCGCCTTGCTCGACGATGTAGTCGGCCACACCCAGGGTCAGGTCCAGGCCTTTCTGGTAGACCAGGCGCGAAACTACTGCGAACAAGGGCCCTTCGGAGGGCTGCAGTTCGAACAGCGCGCGCACTTCCTGGGCATTGCGCGCCTTGCCTTCCCAGTCGTTGATGCTGAAGTTGTGCTGCAGGTGCTTGTCGGTGGCCGAGTCCCAGCTTTCGTCGATGCCGTTGGGAATGCCGCCGAGCAGGCCTTGCTGGGCCTTGCTGGCGAGGAAACCGTCCAGGCCGCAGCCAAATTCCGGGGTAGTGATTTCCCGGGCATAGGTGGCGCTGACCGTGGTGATGTGGCTGGCGTAGGCCAGGCCCGCCTTGAGGAACGACAGCTTGCCGTAGAACTCCATGCCTTCCTGCTGCATGGCGTGTTCGGGGATTGCCAGTTCCGGGCTGCAGCCGCGGCTGTACACACCTTGGTAGGCCAGGTTGTGGATGGTGAACAGGGTTGGCGTGCTCAGCCCGCGCCAGTGCATGTAGGCCGGTGCCAGGCCGGCGGGCCAGTCGTGGGCGTGCACCACTTCGGGCTTCCAGTGGATCCTGCCTTCGCCGGCGGCGATTTCGGCGGCGGCCAGGCCCAGGCGGGCGAAGCGGATGTGGTTGTCGGGCCAGTCGCGGCCGTTGTTGGCACCATAGGGAGTGCCGTCACGCTGGTACAGCTCGGGGCAGATCAGCACATAGATGACCAGGCCGTCGGCCATGTCCATGCGCCCGATCTTGCACGGCGGCAGTGCGGCGTGGCCACCCAGTTCACCGACGATGTGGATGGGGTTGTCGCTTTCCATCACCTGCCGGTAGCCGGGGATCAGCACCCGCACATCGTGCAGGTGCGCCAGGGCACGGGGCAGGGCTGCGGACACGTCTCCCAGGCCACCGGTTTTCACCAGGTCGGCGATTTCCGAGGTCACGAACAAAATCTTGCGCTTGTTGCGGTTGTGCTGGCGCTGGGCGCCGGGTGCCTTGCCTGTCGTGGCGAAGTCCGGGGTGAGCGGTTCGCGGTTGTCCGGGTTGAATGAATCTACGTGAGGCTCGACAGCGGCACTGATCATACTTCTCTCCGTCCCTATGCTTGGCCGGGTGCTGGCACCCGTGGCGATGTTTCGTGTTGGTTCTCTCTGATTCTGGATTCTGCGTAGTGCGTTCCATGCGCCAGGGTCGTGCACGCAGGCACGGCGCGATCGGCATTCCGGCCGAAGGCGATTGGGCTGGTGGGGTATGTGGGCCGATGCAGGGAAGTCCCTTTGCGTTTGGCCTACTTAGTTCCTGACCTGCCCGCGTTCCGGAAAGTTCGACTTTTTTTCGTCACTCTTCCGTTGAGCAAATGGCGGGCCGAAACCCGAGTGTAGGAGAGAAATAGATGAAAAGGTGACCCGCTGGTCACTATTGTCATGCCGCGGAATAGACGCAAACGTTGGCGTTTGTGACCGGATGTGAAAAGGTGCGGGCGGGGGTATGGGGATGGTGCGCCAAATTGTGGCTTTCAGGTGCTGATGCACCAGAGTGGGGCGCAAGGCAGATGTTGGATTCTTTCGCAGTCTTCGTGGGAGCGGGCGTGCCCGCGAAGAGGCCGGGCCTGGAAAAGAGGAATCAGAGAGAGACAAGCAGGGTGGGAGCCGTTCAGCTCCCACGAGAAGAAGGTACAATCAGAGGCTGACAGCTTTGTCTTCAGCGCGTTGTTGCGCCAGCAGCAGGTTCAGTTGGGCGACCTGCTGGCGCAGCTGGTCACGTTCGTCCTTCAGTTTACGCAGCTCATCACGGCGCACGGAGACATAGAGGGTCTGGGTTGGGGTTGCAGGCATCAAAGTACCCATGGACACACCTCGCGGTTTTGGCTGGTGACAAGTTAAAGCGTAGACGCTTCACGCGGGCGCATTCTGAATTCTTTCGCAGGTCTTGGGAACTTTTTTGTTTATCGTGGTCCCGCCGTTCGTCGCTGAACCCTCGAGCGGTACGCTGGACTAATCTGAAAAGCTGGATTGTGTTGTCATTTATTTCGAAAGGGGAGCATCGGCTCATGCAACTGGGAATCATCGGGCTGGGCCGCATGGGCGGCAATATCGCAAGGCGCCTGATGCGCGCAGGCCACCGTACTGTGGTGCATGACCGCAACCGTGAGGCCATCACCGGTCTGGAGGGCGAGGGCGCCCAGGGTGCGCACGACCTCGGTGCGCTGGTACAGAAGCTGAAAGCGCCGCGCGCGGTGTGGGTCATGTTGCCCGCCGGCGAGCCCACCGAGCAGACCATCGCCCAACTGGCCGAACTGCTGGAGCCGGGCGATGCGATCATCGACGGCGGCAACACCTTCTACAAGGACGACATGCGCCGCGCCGCCGAACTGGCCAAGCGCGGGCTGCATTACCTGGATGTCGGCACCTCGGGCGGTGTGTGGGGCCTGGACCGTGGCTACTGCATGATGATCGGTGGCGAAAAGGAAGTGTTCGAGCGCCTGGAACCGCTGTTCAAGGCGCTGGCCCCGGGCGTGGGTGACATCCCGCGTACCCATGGCCGCAGCGGCGAGCACCAGCGTGCCGAGCACGGCTACATCCATGCCGGCCCACCCGGTGCCGGGCACTACGTGAAAATGGTGCACAACGGCATCGAATACGGCCTGATGCAGGCATACGCCGAAGGCTTCGACCTGCTGCGCAGCAAGGGCGGCAACGAACTGCCGGAAGACCAGCGTTTCGACCTGAACGTGGCCGAAATCGCCGAAGTGTGGCGGCGCGGTAGCGTGGTCACCTCGTGGCTGCTCGACCTCACCGCCGATGCGCTGGTGGCCGACCCGCAGCTGTCGCAATTCAGTGGCTCGGTGTCCGACAGTGGTGAGGGCCGCTGGACCATCGACGCCGCCGTCGAGCAGGCGGTGCCGGTGCCGGTGCTGTCCAGCGCGCTGTTCGCCCGCTTCCGCTCGCGCCAGCAGCAAGGCACCTATGGTGACAAGATTCTCTCGGCCATGCGCCTGGGCTTCGGTGGCCACGTCGAGAAAAAAGCCGAATGACCAAACAGAGCACTCCGGCTGCTCCGCCATGCACCCTGTTCCTGTTCGGCGCCAATGGCGACCTGGTAAAGCGCCTGCTGATGCCGGCGCTTTACAACCTCAGCCGTGACGGTCTGCTGGACCGCAACCTGCGCATTGTTGGCGTCGACCACAACCCGGCCACTGCCGAGGAATTCGCCGAACGCCTGCACGCGTTCATGGTCGAGCGTGACAAAGGCGGCGAGGGCACGGCCAAGTGCCTGGATGAGAAGCTCTGGGCACGCCTGGCCAAGCGCCTGGATTACCAGACCGGCGATTTCCTCGACCCGGCCACCTACCAGGCCCTCGCCAAGCGCATCGACACGACCCGCCATGGCAACGCCATCTTCTACCTGGCGACCTCGCCGCGCTTCTTCCCCGAGGTGGCGCAGCGCCTGGGGCAGGCCGGGCTGCTCGACGAATCGGCCGGCGGCTTTCGCCGGGTCGTGGTGGAAAAGCCCTTTGGCACCGACCTGGCCAGCGCCGAGGCGCTCAACGCCTGCCTGCTGAAGGTGATGGGCGAGCGGCAGATCTACCGCATCGACCATTACCTGGGCAAAGAGACGGTGCAGAACATCCTGGTCAGCCGGTTCTCCAACGGCTTGTTCGAATCGTTCTGGAACAACCACTACATCGACCATGTGCAGATCACCGCCGCGGAAACCGTCGGCGTCGAGACCCGTGGTGCGTTCTATGACAGCACCGGAGCGCTGCGCGACATGGTGCCCAACCACCTGTTCCAGTTGCTGGCGATGGTGGCCATGGAACCCCCGGCCGCGTTCGCCGCCGATGCCGTGCGCAGCGAAAAGGCCAAGGTGGTCGGCGCCATCCGCCCATGGTCGGCGAAGATGGCCCTGAAAAATTCCGTGCGTGGCCAGTACGGCGCCGGCAAACAGGGGCGCAAGCAGTTGCCTGGCTACCGCCACGAGCCCAACGTCGCGGCGGATAGCCAGACCGAGACCTATGTGGCGCTCAAGGTGATGATCGACAACTGGCGCTGGGCCGGCGTGCCGTTCTACCTGCGTACTGGCAAGCGCATGAGCGTGCGTGATACCGAAATCGCCATCTGCTTCAAGCCTGCGCCCTATGCGCAGTTCCGCGAGTCGGAGCTGGAGCGGCCCAAGCCCAATTACCTGAAGATCCAGATCCAGCCCAACGAAGGCATGTGGTTCGACCTGCAGGCCAAGCGCCCCGGGCCGGAGCTGGTGATGGAGAATGTCGAGCTGGGCTTTGCCTACAAGGACTTCTTCAAGATGACCCCGGCGACCGGCTACGAAACGCTGATCTACGATTGCCTGACCGGTGACCAGACCTTGTTCCAGCGGGCTGACAACATCGAGAACGGCTGGCGCGCGGTGCAGCCGTTCCTCGATGCCTGGGCCCAGGGCGGCGAGGTGCATGAGTACCCGGCCGGTGAAGACGGGCCCGAGGCCGGCAATGAATTGCTGACGCGGGACAAGCGCGAGTGGCATCGCTTGGGGTGAGTTTTTTGTAGAGCCTGTGCCGGCCCTTTCGCGGGCACGCCCGCTCCCACAGGTATTGCACCGCCTTCACGGGCTGTGGTGCACCTGTGGGAGCGGGCGTGCCCGCGAAGAGGCCGTCACAGGCAAACACACAAAGGAGCCCCAATGCCTGCCCACATCGAAGACTATGCCCTGCTGGGCAACTGCCGCAGCGCCGCCCTGGTCAGCCGCGATGGCTCGCTCGACTGGCTGTGCCTGCCACGCTTCGACGCCCCCGCGGTATTCGCCGCCCTGCTGGGCAACGAAGAAAACGGCCGCTGGCGCCTGGCCCCCTGCGACCCGGTCGAATACAGTAGCCGCCAATATGTGGACGACACCTTGGTGCTGGAAACCACCTGGGTCACCGCCACCGGCCGCGCCCGTGTGCTCGACTTCATGCCGCTGGGCGAGGTCAACTCGCTGGTGCGTATCGTCGAGGGCCTCGCAGGCGAAACCAACTTCGAGATGGACCTGGTGATGCGCTTCGACTATGGCCGCAGCGTGCCCTGGGTAGAACGGCTGGACCCGCTGACCCTCAGCGCCGTCGCCGGCCCCGACCGGCTGATCCTGTGCAGCACCGTCCCCCCGCATGCCCGTGACCAGCACACGGTCGCCCGCTTTCGCGTTGGCGCGGGCGAACGCCAGGTGTTCAGCCTGCGCCACCAGCCCTCGCACCTGCCGATGCAGCCCGGCTGTGATATCGACCAAGCGCTGGCGCAGACCATCGACCAATGGCGGGCCTTCGCCGCCCGCTGCCCACAGGTGGGCCCATATTCCGCCCTGGTGCGCCGTTCGCTGCTGACCCTCAAGGCCATGACCTACGCGCCCACCGGCGGCATCGTTGCCGCCGTCACCACCTCGCTGCCCGAGCGCATCGGCCACGAGCGCAACTGGGACTACCGCTTCTGTTGGCTGCGCGACGCGACCATGACCCTGCTGGCCTTCATGAACCTCGGCTACTTCGACGAAGCCCAGGCCTGGCGGGAATGGCTGTTGCGCTCGGTGGCCGGCAACCCCGAGCAGATGCAGATCATGTACGGCCTGGCCGGTGAGCGCGACCTGCAGGAATACACCTTGCCGTGGCTGGCCGGCTACGAGCACTCGCAACCGGTGCGGGTGGGCAACGCAGCGTCAGGGCAGATGCAACTGGACATCTACGGCGAACTCGCCGATGCCATGACCCAGGCAATAAAGGGGGGCTTGCCCCGCCATCCACGTAGCGCCGCCATCTCACGTCTGATCCTGCCTTACGTCGAGCGCATCTGGCGCCAGCCGGACGAGGGCATCTGGGAAGTGCGCGGCGGCCGGCAGCAGTTCGTGCACTCCAAGGTCATGGCCTGGGTTGCCTTCGACCGTGCCGCAGGGCTGGCCGACACCACCGAGGAAGGCCGCGAGCGTGGGCAGCACTACCGCCAGGTGGCTGACGAGATTCGTCGTGAAGTATGCGCGCGGGGTCTGGACCCCAGCGGCCGTTTTTTCGTCCAGGCCTATGGCTCGACCGAGATGGACGCCAGTTTGTTGCAGATTGCCCTGACCGGCTTCCTGCCGGCTGATGACCCACGCTTTTTGCGCACGCTTGAACAGGTCGAACAGCGCCTGATGAAAAACGGTCTTCTGCTGCGCTATGACAGCGACAGCTGTAGCGATGGCCTGACTCCAGGGGAGGGCACCTTCCTGGTGTGTTCGTTCTGGCTGGCCGACGTGTATGTATTGCTGGGCCGCCAGGCACAAGCGCAGGCACTTTACGAACGCCTGACCGGCCTGTGCAACGACGTTGGCCTGCTGGCCGAACAGTACGACCCGGCGGGCCAGCGCATGCTTGGCAACTTCCCCCAGGCATTCAGCCATATCGGCATCATCAACACCGCACTGAACCTGCACCGCGCACAGTGCCCGGTGCGTGATCGGGCGAGTTGTGGCTAAGGTGGCGGTCTCGCCGGCAGCCCCGGCAATTCATGCAGTGAGGCTGAAATCCCGGGGGCGCTACGCACCCCTTTCGCGACACAAGGCCGCTCCTACAGGGATTGCGCTGGCTTGGAGTAAGCGGAGTAGACTAGGGCATACCCCTTCGGCACGGAGCACACATGGGCATTCGCGGTACTGATCGGCAGATCGACAACATCGAGTTCAATTTCATCTACCCAGACGGTTATGAGCTGGCGGTGTGGACGGCCCAAGCCTGATGGCCAATCACAAGATCGAAATCCGCCGGCGCAATATCGAGAAGATCCTGCAGGCGGCGGAAAAGGTGTTCGCCGAGAAGGGCTACGGCGCCACGTCGATGGGTGATATCGCCGAGCAGGCCGAGCTGCCGCGTTCCAACCTGCATTATTACTTCAGCACCAAGGACGATCTGTTCCGCGCAGTGCTGCAGGACCTGCTGGATGTGTGGAAGCAGGACGCGCTGTGCTTCGAGAACTTCGACGACCCGCGCGTGGTGCTGACCAGTTACATCCGGGCGAAGATGGGCCACTCGCGCTCGCGGCCGCTGGGCTCGAAGATCTGGGCCGAAGAGATGCTGCATGGGGCGCCGGTGCTGGGGGTGAACCTGGATGAAAGCCTGGTGCCCTGGGCCAAGTTGAAGGAAGCCAAGATCCGCCGCTGGGTGGAGGAGGGGCGCATCCTGCCGGTGGAGCCGTCGGCACTTTTGTACATGATCTGGGCCTCGACCCAGCACTATGCCGACTTTGGTTACCAGGTGACGTTGCTCAATGGCGGGGAGGCGTTGTCGGACATGGCCTTTGAAAATGCCGTGCAGACGGTGACCAGCGTGATCTTGCGGGGGATCGGGCTGGAGCCTTGAGGTCGGTGTACGCTGAGCGATTGGGGCCGCTTTGCGGCCCTTCGCGGGCACGCCCGCTCCCACAGGTGTTTCGCTGCCCTCCCAAGCGGCGCGATCCCTGTGGGAGCGGGCGTGCCCGCGAAGGGCTGCAAGGCAGCCCCAATTGCCTCAACTGGCCTCGCGGTAGGGATTACGCGGGTCCTGCGTCCAGTTCAGGTACGGCTTGCCGGTATCCTGGGCCACCATCTCGATGCAGCTCTCCACCGGGCAGGTGATCTGGCACAGGTTGCAGCCCACGCATTCCTCTTCGATCACGCTGTAGATATGCGTCCCGTCAGCCTGCAACGTACTGGCAATCGCCTGGTGCGAAGTGTCCTCACAGGCAATGTGGCAGCGCCCGCAGCCTATGCATGCTTGCTGGTCGATGTGCGCCACCGACTTGTAGTTCATGTCCAGGTACTTCCAGTCGGTGGTATGCCCCACCGCCTGGCCGCGGAACGCTTCGATGTTGGGGTGCCCGTGCTGGTCCATCCAGCGCGCCAGGCCGTCCTTCATGTCCTCGACGATGCGGAAGCCGTGCAGCATCGCTGCCGTGCACACCTGTACAGCGCCACTGCCCAGGGCCATGAACTCGGCTGCGTCACGCCAACTGCCTATGCCGCCAATACCACAGATGGGCAAGCCGAGCGTTTGCGGGTCGCGGGCGATTTCCGCGACCATGTTCAGGGCAATCGGCTTCACCGCCGAACCGCAATAACCACCATGGGTGCTCTGGTCGCCAACGATGGGGTGGGCGACCATGCGATCGAGGTCGACGCTGGTGATCGAGTTGATGGTATTGATCAACGACACCGCATCCGCCCCGCCACGGTGCGCGGCGCGGGCCGACTGGCGGATATCGGTGATGTTCGGCGTGAGTTTGACGATCACCGGCAGCGAGCAGTACGTCTTGCACCAGCGGGTGACCATTTCCACGTACTCCGGCACCTGGCCGACCGCCGCGCCCATGCCGCGCTCCGGCATGCCGTGCGGGCAGCCGAAATTCAGTTCGATGCCATCGGCCCCGGTGGCTTCCACCAGCGGCAGTATGAACTTCCACGAGTCTTCCACGCAGGGCACCATCAGCGACACGATCAGTGCGCGGTCGGGCCAGTCCTTCTTCACCTGGGTGATTTCGCGCAGGTTGATGTCCAGTGAGCGGTCGGTGATGAGCTCGATGTTGTTGATGCCCTGCACCTGGCGGTTGGGGCCGTAATGCGCCGAGTAGCGCGACGACACGTTGACTGCCGCCGGGTCTTCACCGAGTGTTTTCCACACTACGCCACCCCAGCCGGCCTCGAAGGCGCGGACCACGTTGTAGGCCTTGTCGGTTGGCGGAGCGGAGGCCAGCCAGAAGGGGTTGGGTGCCTTGATGCCGGCAAATTCGATGGACAGGTCGGCCATTTACGCAGCCTCCACGTTGAGCATGAGTTGGGCATGGATGGCTTCGGCGGCCAGCTTGCCGTGTTGCACGGCCTGGACGGTAAGGTCCTGGCCCAGGGCGGTGCAGTCGCCGCCGGCATAGACGCCCGGCAGGCTGGTCTGCATCGTTTCGTCGACGCGGATGCGCTCGCCGTCGCGCGCCAGTTGTGCGGCCACCGGGTCGACGAGGCTGGCGTCGTCGAAGCGTTGGCCGATGGCCTTGAAGATGGCATCGGCAGCCAGTTCGAAGGTTTCGCCGGTGTCGCGCAGGCGGCCGTCTGCCAGCTCGGTGCGGGCAAAGCGCATACCGCGCACCTTGCCGCTGTCGTCCAGCAACACGGCATCGGGGCGGGCCCAGGTATGCAGGCGCACCTGGTTGGCCTTGGCGATGTCCTGCTCGTGGCCGGTGGCGCCCATGTCGGCATGGCCACGGCGGTACACCAGGTTGACGTCGCGGGCACCCAAGCGGCTCATCTGCACGGCCATGTCGATCGCGGTGTTGCCGGCGCCGATCACCAGGCAGCGGTCGGCGAGGGGCAACTGGTTCAGGTCGTCGGCCTGGCGCAGTTCGCGTATGTATGCGGTGGCGGCGAGCAGGCCGGGGGCTTCTTCATCAGGCAGGCCGAGCTGGCGCACGGCATTCAGGCCCAGGCCGAGGAACACTGCGTCGAATTGGTCGCGCAGCTCGCCCAGGCCAAAGTTGCTGCCCAGGCGCTGGCCATGGCGGATCTCGATGCCGCCGATGCCGAGCAGGAATTCCACTTCACGCTGGGCATAGTCGTCCACCAGCTTGTAGCGGGCGATTCCGTACTCGTTGAGGCCACCGGCCTTGTCGCTGGCCTCGAACACCACCACATCATGCCCGTGCATGGCCAGGCGGTGGGCACACGACAGCCCGGCAGGGCCGGCACCGACCACGGCGATGCGCTTGCCGGTGGCCGGCGAGCGCTGGAACGGGTGCTCGGTGAAGTGGGCGTTGTCCAGAGCATAGCGCTGCAGCTGGCCGATCAGCACCGGTGCGCATTCCTGCGCGTTGTTGCGCACGCAGGCTTGCTGGCAAAGGATTTCGGTGGGGCAGACGCGGGCGCAACTGCCGCCGAGGATGTTGGCCGAGAGGATGCGCTCGGCGGCGCCTTGCAGGTTTTCGTCGCTGATGCGGTGGATGAACGACGGGATGTCGATGTCACTGGGGCAAGCGTTGACGCAGGGGGCGTCATAGCAATACAGGCAGCGTGCGCTTTCGACGGCGGCCTGGCGGGCGGTGAGGGGTGGGGCCAGGTCGCTGAAGCGCTCGGCCAGCTGGTCGGCGCCGGCCCGTGGGCGCGGCAAGTGGTTCAGGGCGTCGATCACGGTTGTAGCCTCTCTATTTTTTATGGATGCAGGCGACAAGCATTGCGGTGGTTTCTGGGGCCGCTGCGCGCCCCATCGCGACACAAGGCCGCTCCTACAAGGAACCGCGCACTCCTGTAGGAGCGGCCTTGTGTCGCGATGGGCTGCGCAGCAGCCCCAATGGCTTCAGCGCTGTACGGGCGTCGGCCGCTGCACTTCGGCCCTGCGCCCCAGCACCTCGTACACCGACGGATACGCCGGCCGTTCCACATACCGGCCCGCGCCTTTTTCCGCACGCAGGTCGCCATCGGCCCAGAGCACCTTGCCCTGGCTGATGGTATGGCTGGGGATGCCGCGCACGGTACGGCCTTCGAAGATGTTGAAGTCCACCTGCTGGTGGTGGGTCTTGGCCGAGATGGTGCGCGTGCCTTGCGGGTCCCACAGCACCAGGTCGGCGTCGGCACCAACACGAATGGCACCCTTGCGAGGGAAGAGGTTGAAGATTTTCGCGGTGTTGGTGGAGGTCAGCGCAACGAACTCATGCATCGACAGGCGCCCGCTGTTGACCCCTGCATCCCACAGCACCGCCATGCGGTCCTCGATGCCGGCAGTGCCGTTGGGGATACGGCTGAAATCGTCGCGCCCCATGGCTTTTTGCTCTGCGCAGAAGCAGCAGTGGTCGGTGGCGGTGGTGTGCAGGTTGCCCGATTGCAGCCCACGCCACAGCGCCTCCTGGTGTTCACGCGGGCGGAACGGGGGACTCATCACGTAGCCTGCGGCGGTGGCCCAGTCAGGGTCACGGTAGACGCTGTCATCCAGCAGCAGATGGCCGGGCAGGACTTCGCCGTAGACCGGCTGGCCCTTGCCTCTGGCATAGGCGATTTCATCCAGCGCTTCGCGGCTGGAAACGTGCACCAGATACAGTGGTGTGCCCAGCGTCTCGGCAATGCGGATGGCTCGGCTGGCCGCTTCACCCTCGACCTGGGATGGGCGTGACAGCGGGTGGGCTTCCGGCCCGGTCAGGCCCTGGGCCAGCAGTTTTTTCTGCAGGTGGTACACCAGCTCGCCGTTCTCGGCATGCACGGTGGGCACTGCACCCAGTTGCAGGCAGCGCTCGAAGCTGGCCACCAGGGTGTCGTCGGCGGCCATGATCGCATTCTTGTAGGCCATGAAGTGCTTGAAGCTGTTCACCCCATGTTTGGCCACCAGTTCGCCCATCTCTTCGGCTACCTGCTCGCTCCACCAGGTAATGGCGACATGGAAGCCGTAGTCGCTGGCGCTTTTCTGCGCCCAGCCGCGCCAGGTGTGGAAGGCCTCAAGCAACGACTGCTGCGGGTTGGGGATGACGAAGTCGATGATCGAAGTGGTGCCACCGGCCAGGCCCGCGGCGGTGCCGCTGAAGAAATCCTCGCTGGCCACCGTGCCCATGAACGGCAGCTGCATGTGGGTGTGCGGGTCGATGCCGCCGGGCATCAGGTACTGGCCACTGCCGTCGAGGATCTGGCAGTCGGTGGGCGGTTCGAGGTTTTGCCCAATGGCACGGATCAGGCCATCGGCACACAGGACATCAGCGGGGTAACTCTCTTCGTGGGTGACCACGGTGGCGCCACGGATCAACAGGGACATGCCGTTTTCCTCGCAGGCTGACCGGTCTGGGCCGGTTCTTGGAGTTTTCTTGATGCAGGGCGGGCAGGGCGGTTAATCCTGTCAGGCCTGACAAGATTCGAGGCTAGATGCTGATCCGGGATTCAGCAAGAAAATTTTCCCATTAATTTTGTGGTTTTTAAGTGATTGAAATTAATGGGTTAATTTAATTATTAGTGCTGACTGCGTAGCTTTCTGATGCTTTGACTTACTTGACAAGATGAAAATCTGGTCGAGATTTTCAAGCACATGAACCGTGAGTACTCCGGCCATCGCATCAGCCCGATGGGCAACAACTAGAAGAAAATCTGGAGAAAGCCCCCATGCAGCAGAGCAGATCGGAAGTGGTCGAGCGCGATGGCCTGTTCGAGCTGTCCGAAGGTAGCGATGTCCTCGACAGCCCGCGCTACAACCACGACATCGCCCCGACCAAGGTGCACCAGCGCACCTGGAACAAATGGCACATCACCGCCCTGTGGGTGGGCATGTCCATCTGCGTGCCCACCTACACCCTCGGCGGCGTGCTCACTGCCTACTTCGGCCTCAGCGTGGGCGAGGCCTTGCTGGCTATTCTGCTGGCCAACCTGATCGTTCTGATCCCGCTCACCCTCAACGCCTTCCCTGGCACCAAGTATGGCATTCCGTTCCCGGTGCTGCTGCGTTCGTCGTTCGGCATACTCGGCTCAAACGTGCCATGCCTGATCCGGGCGGTGGTCGCCTGTGGCTGGTTCGGCATCCAGACCATGTTCGGTGGCCTGGCCATCCACCTGTTCCTTGGCTCGGTGTTCGACGGCTGGAAGGCCCTGGGCGGCACCGGCGAGGTGATCGGCTTCATGATCTTCTGGTGCCTGAACCTGTGGGTGGTGCTGCGTGGCGCCGAGTCGATCAAGTGGCTCGAAACGCTGTCGGCACCGCTGCTGGTGGCCGTGGGTGTCGGCCTGCTGTTCTGGGCCTTGCCGCACATGTCGATGACCGAATTGCTGGCCCAGCCGCCCAAGCGCCCGGAAGGGGCGAACATGCTCGGCTACTTCTGCGCCGGGCTTACCGCCATGGTCGGTTTCTGGGCCACGCTATCGCTGAACATCCCCGACTTCAGCCGCTATGCCCGCAGCCAGAAGGACCAGATTCTCGGGCAGATCTTCGGCTTGCCGCTGACCATGTTCCTGTTTGCTGCGCTGGGCGTGGTGCTGACCGCAGCCTCGGCATCGCTGGTTGGCGAGACCGTGTCCGACCCGGTCAGCCTGATCGGCAAGATCCACAGCCCGTTCTGGGTGGCCCTGGCCATGGCGCTGATCGTGATCGCCACGCTGTCGACCAACACCGCGGCGAACATCGTGTCGCCGACCAACGACTTCCAGAACATCGCCCCACGCCTGATCGGGCGCAGCCGCGCGGTGTGGCTGACCGGCTTCATCGGCCTGGCGCTGATGGGCCATGAGCTGCTGAAGAAGCTGGGCTGGATCGTTTCCGACCTGAGCCTGGAGAGCGTGTATTCCAACTGGCTGCTGGGCTATTCGAGCCTGCTGGGGCCGATCGCCGGGATCATGGTGGTGGACTACTTCCTGATCCGCCGGCAGGAGCTGGACCTGGCCGGGCTGTACCGTGACGACGTGTACCCGGCATGGAACTGGGCCGGTTTTGCCGCCTTTGCGTTGCCGGTGGCGCTGACCGTCATGGCGATTGGCAACAGCAGTTTCAGCTGGTTCTACGACTACGGTTGGTTCACCGGTTCGCTGCTGGGTGGGGCGCTGTATTACCTCTTGGCCCGTGTGGTCGCGCGCAGCCCGGCGCGGGTGGCCAAGCCCTTGCCGTGAGACCGCGCTGGCTTCTTCGCGGGCTCGCCCGCTCCCACAGGTACTGCACGGTTTTCCAGACCTGTGGTGATCCTGTGGGAGCGGGCATGCCCGCGAAGAGGCGGCACAGACAACAAAAAGCCTGAAGGAGAAACCCGTGACCCCAGTCAAAGAGATCCTGAAGACCACCGCCCACCACATCGACAGCACCCGCCTGTGGCAGTCCCTGATGGACCTGGCCCGCCTCGGTGCCACCGCCAAGGGCGGCGTGTGCCGCCTGGCCCTGACCGACCTCGACCGTCAGGCCCGCGACCTGTTCGTGCAGTGGTGCGAGGCCGCCGGTTGCACGGTCACCATCGACGCCGTCGGCAACATCTTCGCCCGTCGCCCTGGGCGTAACCCCAAGCTGCCCCCGGTGATGACCGGCAGCCATATCGACACCCAGCCCACCGGTGGCAAGTTCGACGGTTGCTTCGGGGTGATGGCCGGGCTGGAGGTAATTCGTACCCTCAACGATCTCGGCGTGGAAACCGAAGCACCGCTGGAAGTGGTGGTGTGGACCAACGAGGAAGGCTCGCGCTTTGCGCCGTGCATGATGGGCTCCGGGGTGTTCGCCGGCAAGTTCACGCTGGAGGAAACCCTGGCCAAGCGCGACGCCCAGGGTGTCAGTGTTGGTGAGGCGTTGAACGCCATCGGCTACGCCGGCCCGCGCGCCGTATCAGGCCACCCGGTGGGTGCCTACTTCGAAGCGCATATCGAGCAGGGCCCGATCCTCGAAGATCAGGCCAAGACCATCGGCGTGGTGCTGGGTGCGCTGGGCCAGAAGTGGTTCGACCTGACCTTGCGCGGTGTCGAGGCCCACGCCGGCCCTACGCCCATGCACCTGCGCAAGGACGCCCTGGTCGGCGCGGCGGCAGTGGTGGAGGCAGTCAACCGCACCGCCCTCGGCCACCAGCCCCATGCCTGTGGGACGGTGGGGTGCCTGCAGGCCTACCCGGGCTCGCGCAACGTGATCCCGGGCGAAGTGCGCATGACCCTGGATTTCCGCCACCTGGAGGGTGAGCAGCTGAATGCGATGATTGCCGATGTGCGTGCGGTGATCGAGGCGACCTGTGCCAGGCATGGCCTGAGCCACGAATTGGTGCCTACGGCTGATTTCCCGGCGTTGTACTTCGACAATGCCTGTGTCGATGCCGTGCGCAAATCGGCGCAGGCGCTGGGCCTGCCGCACATGGACATCGTCAGCGGCGCGGGGCACGACGCGATCTTCCTGGCCGAACTGGGGCCGGCGGGGATGATATTCGTGCCGTGCGAGAACGGTATCAGCCATAACGAGATCGAGAACGCCACGCCCGAGGACCTGGCTGCGGGCTGCGCAGTGTTGCTGCGCGCGATGCTGGCGGCGTCGGAGGCGATTGCCAGTGGGCGGTTGGCGGCCTAGCGCCGTCAGTATCAGGAGTACGCGCTTTTTGTAGGAGCGGCCTTGTGTCGCGATCGGGCTGCGCAGCAGCCCCAGGATCTTGAAGTAGACGCGGGCATCGCCGGGGCCGCTTTGCGGCCCTTTCGCGACACAAGGCCGCTCCTACAGGGGCCGCGCTGCCGGGGCGGGTTGGGTAAGATCTGCCAGACACGCCGCAATCTGCCGTTCACCTCGCAAATGCACCACCGGCACCTGCGGCCCTGTGGCCTGGCGGCTCGCCTCGATCCCCGGCCGATACCCCCGATCGAACGTCCATACGAACTTCAAAAAGGTCAGAAACGCCCGGTCCAGCCGCTCGGTACATCCCGCCGGCAGGTCCGGTCGGGGCTTGTTCAGCACACTGCGCAGGATCACCCGCTTGAGGCAGGTCAGTCTCGGCGTATCCAGCCAGATGACAAGGTCGGCCCGCGGCAGACGCAGGTCGAACGTGCGGCGGGCATAATTGCCCTCGCATACCCAAGCCTCCCCAGCCACCGCATTGCGCACGCGGGTACGGAAGGTCTCGGCATCCGGCTCGACCCAGCCGGTCTCCCAGAACAACGTATCGAGGTGCACCACCGGCACGCCCAAGCGTGCGCCTATCTGCCGGGCCAGGGTCGATTTGCCACTGCCGGCGTTGCCCAGAATCACGATGCGTTGCATGGCCAAGTCCTTTTGGAAAACCGGCCATGCTAAATCATCCGGCCGGTTCGAGACAGCCATCGCGCCCGATGTGATAGCGCTGCAGGTCCTGCGCCAGGGTAAGCTGCCCGCTGTAGTGGGCGAGGGCTTCGTCGCGCACGTTGTCGATGCTCGGGCTGCGCCGTGGGTCGTTCTGGTAGCGGGCGCTGAAGTGCGTCAGCACCAGGTTGCGCACGCCCGCCGCTTCGGCAAAGCGCGCCACCGCAGCCGCGGTGCTGTGGCCGAAGGTGACTCCCGTGCGCTCAACCACCGCCTGGGTGAACGTGGCTTCGTGCACCAGCACGTCCGCGCCCCTGGCGGCATCGGCCAGTAGCTCGGGGTTGTCGTTGTCGCCGCACACGATCACCCGCCGCGGCGGGCGCGAAGGGCGCAGGTAATCCTTGCCGTGCAGCCGCCGACCGCCATGCTGCACCGTCAAACCCTTGGCCAGCTCGCCCCACAGCGGGCCGCGGGGGATACCTTCGGCTTCCAGGCGCGGGATGTTCAGTCGCGGTTCGGGGTTGAGCTCGGTGAACACGAAGCCGACGCTCGGCACCCGGTGCGACAGCTGCACGCTAGTCACTTCCAGGGCGTCACTGCGCCACTCCACCAGATCTTCCACGGCCAGCAGGCGCAGTTCGAACGGCAGGAAGGTATCGCTGGCCACCAGCCCCTGGCGCACCCAGTCGTGCAGGGCGGCGGGCAGGACAAGGTCCAGCGGCTGGGTGCGCCCGCTCATGCCGGCGCTGGCCAGCAGGCCCGGCAGGCCGAAGCAATGGTCGCCGTGCACGTGGGTAATGAAGATGGCGCGCAGGTCGCGGATCGACAGCGGTGTGTGCAGCAGCCGGTGCTGGGTGCCTTCGCCACAGTCGACCAGGTACCAGTGGCTGCCACTGGCCTCGATTACTGCGGTACCGCTCACATTGCGTGTCTTGGTCGGCACGCCGGCGGAGGTGCCCAGGAACAGCAGGTCCATGGTCTGGCTCCTTGTTTCAGCCCAGCAGCGACAGGTCGCGCAGCAACGTCTGCAGCCCTTGCGGTACCAGCGCGCCGATGCGCGCCAGGTCGGCGCTGTCGCACCAGCGGGCACGGAATGGGCTGCTGTCGGACTCCTGGCCGTCCAGCCAGGCTTGCTGGTACAGGCTGGCGTCGTCGAAGCGTGCATCGTACACCTGCACAATCTCATGCCCTGGCTTGCCGGCATAGGTGAACAGGCTCTCCAGGGTGCCGAGCAGGCGCACGTCGCTGATCGGCTGGCGCAGTTCTTCGTCGATTTCCCGGGCGATGGCATCGCGGCCCAGTTCACCGAACTCTATGCCGCCACCCAGCGGCCGGCACAGGGTCTGGCCGGTGGCCGGGTCGTTGAACACGTTCACCAGGATCTTGCCTTGGTGATGGAACACGCAGAGGGCGAGAAAACGGATACGGTGTGCTGGCAGCGGCTTGGTACTCAACGGGCTCGTTCCTTCGAGGTGACATGGGGCGCACACCTTAGCCGGATTGCCGCATGTCGTCGATGGCCCCCAGGTCTTGCCTACTCGGCCTGCCGCCAGATGAGCTTGCTGGTGTCATAGCCTTGCTCCCGGGCAATTGTCAGCAGTTGCTCGCGTAGCTGGTCGGTGACCGCGGGCGTGCGCGAAAGCAGCCACAGGTATTCGCGATTCGGGTGGCCGACCAAGGCTACGCGGTAGTCCTGGTCGTGGTACAGCACCCAGTACTCGCCTTTGGTCAGGCCGGGCGCGAGGCGGCTGAACCAGTTGTCGAAGCGCACCCAGAGCTTGTCGGTGCTGCCCGGTTGCTGGGCTTCGGCGATGCCCTTGGCCTGGTTCCACTGGCCGTCCTTTTCCTGGCAGCGGTTGGTCACGTCGAGGCGACCATCCTCTCGCAGGCCATACTGCGCCTCGGACTGCACGCAGTTGCGCTGGAAGAACATCGGCAGCCGGGCGAGTTCGTACCAGGTGCCCTGGTAACGTTGCAGGTCGACCTGCTGGGTACGCGGCGGTGCCGGGTGATCGTTGCCGGCGCAGCCGAGCAGGGCCAAGGTCATGCAGGAAAGCAGCAACGTGGTGCGTAGCGCCATGGTGAACCTCCTTGATACGGACGGGGCTTACTTGGGTTTCGATGCGAGCGAGAGGCAAAAGTTGTACAGGATTATGCCTTTCAGAACGAACCGGTCTGCACTTCACCTGCACGCGCGTAACGGGCGATGAGCACGCCCGTGGGCGAAACCTGCGAATGCTGCAGTGTGAAGGCCGCCGCTGCTGCATCATCGCCGAACAGGCGCTTGCCGTGGCCGAGCAGCAGCGGGTGAATCAGCAGTTGCAGTTCATCGACCAGGCCCGTCGCCAGCAGTTGCTGCACCAGCTCGCTGCTGCCCTGGGTCAGCAGGTTGGCGCCGTCCTGTTGTTTCAGCGCGTGGACCGCTGCGGTGATGTCTGCGCCCAGTGCATGGCTGTTGTGCCAGTCGAGGGTTGCGGGGGTGTGGGTGACCACGTGCTTGGGCACGTTGTTGAACAGGTTGGCGATGGAGAAGTCTTCCGAGCTGCCTTTTACCTTTGGCCAGTAGTCGGCGAAGATGTCGTAGGTGCGCCGGCCCAACAGCAGTTCGAAAGGCTGGCTGAACAGGGCTTGCATGGCTTGGCCGAAGACTTCCTCGGCGTAAGGTACGATCCAGCCGCCGTAAGTGAAGCCGCCGCTGGTGTCTTCCTGCGGACCACCTGGGGCCTGCATGACACCGTCGAGGCTGATGAAGGCGGCTACGATGAGTTTGCGCATGGGGACTCTCCTGTTGGCAGCCGGGGTGGCTGGGGGCATGGGATAGTCGAATGGCGGCGGACAGAATCGACAACGCAAACCTGTGCCGGCCCTTTCGCGGGCATGCCCGCTCCCACAGGATCACCACAGCTCCAGAAAGCGGTGCAGTGCCTGTAGGAGCAGCCTTGTGCTGCGAAGAGGCCGGTGCAGGCTACCTCAAAGCCAGTAGGTCACCGCCCACCACCCCAGCCCACCCATCACTACGGTATAGGGCAAGGCCATCCACACCATTCGCCCATACGACAGCCGGATCAGCGGCGCAATCGCCGAAGTCAGCAGGAACAGGAACGCCGCCTGCCCATTCGGCGTCGCCACGCTCGGCAGGTTGGTGCCGGTGTTGATCGCCACCGCCAGCGTCTCGAAATGCTCACGGCTCATGCTGCCATTGAGGAACGCCTGCTTCACCTCGGTGATGTAGATGGTGGCAACGAACACGTTGTCGCTGATCGCCGACAGCAGGCCGTTGGCCAGGTACAGCATGCCCGGTTGCTGCTCGGCCGGCAGCGCCAGCACCCAGGCAATCAACGGGCTGAACAGTTGCTGTTGATGAATCACCGCCACCACCGCGAAGAACACCACCAGCAAAGCGGTGAACGGCATGGCGTCCTGGAAGGCGCGGCCCAGGCGGTGTTCGTCGGTAATGCCGGTGAATGCCGTGATCAGCACGATCACCATCAGGCCGATCAGGCCGACCTCGGCAACGTGCAGCCCCAGGCAGAAGATCAGGATCAGTGCAGCGAACCCTTGCACCCACAGCGCGATGCGCTGGGCAGTCGTGCGTGCAGCATCGTCCTCGGCGGCATAGGCGGCCAACACCTGGCGCACTGGCTCGGGCATCAGCTTGCCATAGCCGAACAGGCGCAGCTTCTCCAGCAGCACGCAGGTCAGCAGGCCGGCGCCCAGCACCGGCAGCGACACCGGTGCCACCTTCAGGAAGAAATCGGCAAAGTGCCAGCCCATTTCGTGGCCGATCAGCAGGTTCTGTGGTTCGCCCACCAGCGTGCACACGCCGCCCAGGGCGGTGCCCACCGCACCATGCATCAGCAGGCTGCGCAGGAATGCGCGGAACTGGTCGAGGTCTTCACGATGCAACTGTGCGACCTGCTGGTCGCTGTCCAGAGCACTGTCTTCGCGCGGATTGGCCCCGGAGGCGACGCGGTGGTACACCGCATAGAAACCGACCGCGGCGCTGATGATCACGGCGGTCACGGTCAGTGCATCGAGAAACGCCGAGAGGAATGCCGACAGCACGCAGAACAGCAACGCCAGGATCGCCTTCGAACGCACCCCCAGCAGGATGCGCGAGAACAGGAACAGCAGCAGTTCCTTCATGAAGTGGATGCCCGCGACCATGAACATCAGCAGCAGGATCACCGGGAAGTTGTGCTGCAGCTCTTCGTACAGGGCTTGCGGGGTGGTCATCTGCAACAGCAGGGCTTCGACCAGCAGCAGGCCGCCAGGCATGAGCGGGTAGCACTTCAGGGCCATGCCCAGGGTGAAGATGAATTCGAGCACCAGTGCCCAGCCGGCAGCGACCGGGCCGACGGCCATCAGCAGCAGTGGGTTGAGCACCAGGAACAGGCAGATGACTGCCTTGTACCAAAGCGGCGATTGGCCCAGAAAGCTGTGGGCGAGGGCGCCGGTCAGGGAGCGCGACATGAATTTGTATCCTTATGATTCGGCGATGGCGCACGGTGCCGGATCAGCGCCTCTTAGGCAAGGCGTATAGTCCCGTTTTTGGCACAAGTGCGGTCATCGGGCTGGGTTAACATCCGTGCCATGAACCCTTTATCCGCAGGAGTGCCGCCCGTGACCGAGTACAGCGCATTCAAGGTCGAACTGACCAACAGCATCGCCCACGTTCAGATCAACCGCCCGGACAAGCGCAATGCGATGAACGCTGCCTTCTGGGAGGAGATCATCGACATCTTCCAGTGGGTCGACGACACCGATGCAGTGCGAGCGGTAGTGATCAGCGGTGCCGGCAAGCATTTTTCCGCCGGTATCGACCTGATGATGCTGGCTTCGCTGGCCGGGCAGATGGGCAAGGACGTGGGTCGTAACGCGCGCTTCCTGCGCAGTACCATCCTGCGCCTGCAGGCGTCGTTCAATGCCGTGGACAAATGCCGCAAGCCGGTACTGGCCGCGGTGCAGGGTTACTGCATTGGCGGCGCCATCGACCTCATCTCGGCTTGCGACATGCGCTACTGCAGCAGCGACGCGCAGTTCTCGATCAAGGAAATCGACATGGGCATGGCCGCCGATGTCGGCACACTGCAACGTTTGCCTCGTATCATCGGTGACGGCATGATGCGTGAGCTGGCTTACACGGGGCGCAATGTCGAGGCAGAAGAGGCGCTGCGCATCGGCTTGGTCAACCGGGTTTATGATGATCAGGCTGCGCTGATGGACGGGGTCTTTGCCATCGCTGGCGAGATTGCCGCAAAATCGCCGATCGCCGTGGCCGGCACCAAGGAAATGCTCAGCTACATGCGTGACCATCGCATCGATGATGGCCTGGAGTACATCGCCACCTGGAACGCCGCGATGCTGCAGTCCGAAGACCTGCGCGTGGCGGTGGCGGCGCACATGAGCAAACAGAAACCGACGTTCGCCGACTGATCAGGCCGGGGGACGCGAAGTAAGGGAACCCCCGACATGTCAGCACGCTGGACTACCGCAGTACTCGACCCGCAGATCACCGGGGGGCTGGCCGTGGCCCGCAGCCCGGAAGGGTTCCTGGTGGACGACAACGGCGCGCTGTTCCCTCGCGACTGGCTCAAGCGCCAGGACCTCGACGTACTGTGCGAGCACGGCATCGGCCACTTCGACGGCCAGCCGGTCTTCCTGCTGGAGCTGCGCAGCGCTACCGAGGTGCCCGGCTGCGCCTGGCGCGGCCTGCGTGCATTCATGCTCGAGGGTGATTTCGACACCTACAAAGTGCTGGGCTATGCCGCGCAGATCGGCACCTGGGCCCGCGAGCACCGCTTCTGCGGCAGCTGCGGCCAGGCAATGACGCAGATTCGCTGGGAGCGGGCGATGTACTGCCAGCCTTGCGACCTGCGCAGCTACCCGCGCATTTCACCGAGCATGATCGTACTGGTGACACGTGGCGACGAAATCCTGCTGGCGCGTTCGCCACGCTTCGTCACCGGGGTGTACAGCACCCTGGCAGGCTTCGCCGAGCCGGGCGAGTCGGCCGAGGACTGCCTGGTGCGCGAAGTGCGTGAGGAGGTAGCGGTGGAAGTAAGGAACATCCAGTACGTCGGCAGCCAGTGCTGGCCGTTCCCGCACTCGATGATGCTGGGCTTCCATGCCGAGTATGCCAGCGGCGATATCGTCATGCAGCCGGACGAGATCGAGGATGCCAAGTGGTTCAGCGTCCACGACCTGCCGCCGCTGCCGGCCGGGCGGTCGATTGCCCGGTATCTGATCGACCTGTATGTTGCGCGCCGTTTAGGCTTGGCCGAACCAGTGCTGCCACGCTAGACGCACGGTCAGTGCCAGCACCACGGTGATGAACACTGGGCGGATGAACTTGCTGCCGCCACTGATCGCCGTGCGTGCGCCGAAGAAGGCGCCAACCATCACCGACATGCCCATGCACAGGCCGACGATGTAGTCCACCTGCCCGGAAATGATGAACACCGTCAGCGCTGCGATGTTGCTGACGAAATTCATGCTGCGCGCCACGCCGCTGGCACGGACCAGGTCGATGGGGTACAGCAGCAGGGTGCTGACCGTCCAGAACGCCCCGGTGCCCGGGCCGGCCACGCCGTCATAGAAACCCAAGGTAAAGCCTTGCGGCATTTGCCATTTCTTCTTGATGGGTGCATCGGCATCGAGCGGCGCCTTGGGCGTGCCACCGAACAGCAGATAGACGCCACAGGCGAAGACAATCACCGGCAGCATCTTGTTCAGCCATTCGGCCGGCATGTAGTGGGCGATCACTGCACCGAGCAAAGCGCCGACCAAGGTGGCGAACAATGCCGGGCGCCACTGCGCCGGGTGGAACAGTTTGCGCCTGTAGTAGGTGAAGCTGGCGGTGGCCGAGCCGAAGGTAGAGCTGAGCTTGTTGGTGCCCAGTACCAGGTGCGGCGGCATGCCCGCGGTGAGTAACGCCGGGGTGGTGAGCAGGCCGCCACCGCCGGCGATGGCATCGATGAAACCGGCGACGAAGGCGACCAGGGCCAGGATCAGCAGGGTGAGGGGTTCTACGGTGAGTTCGAAGTGCATGGGAGGCTTCAGGCTGGAGGGTCGGTTTGCGGCTAATGGAGAAATAAACGGGCATGATAATCCCACGTCCCCAAGGCTGACAGTGTTTCCGGCCGCTTACTTGTTTCAAACCGACCCTGCAGGGGTATCTAGGTACCACGTATCGCTGATCTGGCAGTTGTAGGGCGTGATGCCTCAGGTGACGCAGGTGACAACTGACTGCTCGAATTCATTGTAGTGGTTTCATGTGACGCCAAGTTGCTCAGTAGGGTTCTGTACTCAAGGATTTTTGCCTCTAGGGCTATGTAATTAAGCTGCTCGTCCATGTATAGGTATTTTTCGTAGTTAAAGTCATGAGTGATGGGGCCTTCAATGTTGCCATGCTTTAAGCGCCAGTTGCGGACTGCTGTATCCTTGAGATCGCTGAGCATGGCATCACCCTTCGGAAGCTTGTAAATCGCCTTGAGGGTTTTTATGGTTACGTTCTCGTCATCAATGACAGCGGAATACTTTTCGAGATTCGGATTCTCGGTAATTGCTTCCCTTGCTTTATTGATGTAATGGATTCTGGGTTTTACAAACTTATCCTTTACGTTATTCCACATTGTCCTGGCGCGACGCAACATATGCCCTGAAGGGTCGTGATGGTTCACGGGGTCTCCCAAGCAATAGGCGTAGGCGTTATGTGTGTGTTTCTTAAACGGGCTGAGGCTGTCCGCTGAGTAAAATCGCGCCAGTCTAGTACTAAAGGCACGATAGCCGTTTCCAAGGAGGTAGCAGTTTGTGACGCTATCGTAGCGTTGTCCGGTGAAGCCCATCATATGAGCTGTGGAGCTGTATCCGTAAGCGGTGTAGGCCAGGTTGTGAATGCCTTCGCGATGAGAACGGTTGATTATGGAACTCTGAGAGTCTGCCGCCAGTAGTAGTGTCTCGGTCGAGCGTTGCGCTAGAGAAAGGTTTGAGATTGAAAAGACTGTGACGGAACGATCGCTGCCGATCTCCAAGGACAGTTGGCCATTCTTGTAGAATAAACGCTGCTTCCAGTTCTGTGCCATGGTCAGCCTGCTGGTGCGAGAAGTACTGAATTTAAATTACCTTCATGCAAAATAGACAGGCGCGCAACTGGCAGTTTTGCCAGTTGCATACACTCATGAAATAGGTATGTTGACAGTGCCGGCCCTTTCGCGGGCTCGCCCGCTCCCACAGGTTATATGTATATCTCAAGATGCAGTACCTGTGGGAGCGGGCGTGCCCGCGAAGAGGCCGGTGCAGGCGACTACATCAGCTACGTATGAACGCCAGCAAATCCGCATTGATCACATCGGCATGGGTGGTCGGCATGCCATGCGGGTAGCCTTTGTAAGTCTTCAACGCGCCATTGGGCAGCAGCTTCGCCGACAGCACTCCGGAGTTCTCATACGGCACGATCTGGTCATCATCGCCGTGCATCACCAGCACAGGTTGCTGGATGCCCTTCAGGTCCTCGGTAAAATCGGTCTGGGAAAATGCCACGATGCCATCGTAATGGGCCTTGGCGCTGCCGATCATGCCCTGGCGCCACCAGTTGCCGATGATGCCTTCGCTGGCTTCTGCACCGGGGCGGTTGTAGCCGTAGAACGGCCCGGCCGGCACATCGCGGTAGAACTGCGCACGGTTGCTGGCGACCTGGGCCTGGAAACCGTCGAACACCGATTTGGGCAGGCCACCGGGGTTACCGGGAGTCTGCACCATCAATGGCGGTACGGCGGCAATCAACACGGCCTTGAGCACCTTGTCTTCAGGGTGCCGGGCCATGTAGCGCACCACCTCACCGCCACCGGTCGAGTGGCCGACATGCACGGCGCCCTGGATGCCCAGGTGAGCGACGACCGCCGCCACATCGTCGGCGTAATGGTCCATGTCGTGGCCGTCCCATACCTGGCTGGAGCGGCCATGGCCGCGGCGGTCGTGGGCGACCACGCGATAACCCTGGGCGAGGAAGAACAACATCTGCGCATCCCAGTCGTCGGCGCTGAGAGGCCAGCCGTGATGGAAGTGGATAACCGGTGCATCGCGCGGGCCCCAGTCCTTGTAGAAGATCTGTACGCCGTCCTTTGTAGTTACATAGCTCATGGTCGGGTCTCCTGTGTGCAGGAAGTGAAGGGAGCTATTGAGAATAGGAGAGATTTCTGCGCAGTAAGCGCCGGCCGTCTTCAGATACGATCGCGCATCCTGTACCAGGCCTTGGCGGCGGCTTCCAGCGGTGCGGCCAGCAGGTCGCCGCCGGGGAAGCGGCCGTTGTCGATGCCTTGGTACAGCGTCAGCAGGTCGTCGTCACCGAGGATGGCGTCGCTCACGGCCCGGGCTGCGGCCAGGGTCGGCAGCACGCCATGGCCGGAGAAGCCCTGCAGCCAGTAGCGCTGGCCCTCGCGGCCGACATCCGGGGTGCGCTGGATGCTGCAGTCGATATGGCCGCCCCAGGCATAGTCGATGACCACCCCGGCCAGCTGCGGGAACACCCGCTCCAGGTAGGGGCGGGTGGCGCTGGCGACATCTTTGGGAATACCGCCCAGGTAGGTGCAGCCGCCGCCGAACAGCAGGCGATGGTCCGGGGTAATGCGGAAATAGTCGGGCACGAACTGGTTGTCGATCACGCAGCTATTGCGCGGCAGCAATGATCGGGCGAAATCGGCGTCGAGCGGCGCGGTGGCGACCTGGTAGGAACCGACCGGCAACAGGCGACGCGACAGGTTACGGTCGAGGCGGTCGATGTAGGCGTTGCAGGCTAGCACTAACACCTGGCAGCGTACTTCGCCGCGGTCGGTACGGGCGACATAGCCGTCGCCAGCTCGCTGGTAGCTGAGCACCTGGCTCTGTTCGTAGATACGCCCACCGGCCGCCTCGATGGTATTGGCCAGGCCCTGGGCCAGCTTCAGCGGGTTGAGGTGGGCGCCTTTGGCGTCGTATAGCGCGGCCTGGTAGCGCGGGCTGTCGATCCATTGAGGCAGCTCGTCGCGGCCGATCAGGCGCAGGGCGTCGTAGCCCCATTTGTGTTCGGCCTCATGCAGGGCTTCTTCCAGCATCTTCACCCGGCGCGGCAGCACGGCGGTCCACAGGCTGCCCAGCCGGTAGTCGATGTCGAAGCCATGGCGCTCGGGCAGTTTGCGCATTTCATCGGCGGCCCAGCACATGCTGGCCCACAGGCGTTGGGTGCGTTCGGTGCCCAAGGCCTTTTCCAGCGGCGGCATGTCGCACGACCAGCCGAGCAGTGCCTGGCCGCCGTTGCGGCCGGACGCGGCCCAGGCCACGCGGCTGGCTTCCAGCAGCGTTACACGCTTGCCGGCCTGGGTCAGGCGCAAGGCGGTGTGCAGGCCGCTGAAGCCGGCGCCAATGATCAGGACTTCGGTGTCGTGGCTGCCTTGCAGGGTAGGGTGCAGGGGAATGCTGGCGGGGTAGGTCTGGGCGTAGTAGCTGGCGACGTGCTGGGCGGATTGTTTGAACATGCAGGGGTCTCATGAAATTTGCTTTAATTATTTTCATGAAAATTTAGCATTAAAAATTCATGGCGCCAGTATGTTGGTCAGGTTTTGTGGTTTGTCTGAATTCTCTGTATTCCTGGCCTGGCCCTATCGCCGGCAAGCCAGCTCCCACAAGTCCTACGCAGGTTTTGAAAGCTGTGTGGTACCTGTGGGAGCTGGCTTGCCAGCGATAGGGCTGTAATGACAGTGCAAAAGCCTCAGGTTGAAGCTTTTCTCTTGGGCTGCCGCGGCTTGCTGGCAGCCTTGCTTCCAGCCGCTTTACTCTTCCCACTCCCTCTACGCTTTTTCTTCCACGGCGGCGCAGCCCCGGCTGCCGGCCCGCTGATGGTCATGCGCATGCCGCTGCACCGTTCGACCAGCTTGCCCATCCATGCCGACTGCCGGGCGACGAACTCTTCCAGCGTCATCTCGCCACTCTGCACCATGTCCAGCGCCTGCTCCCAGATAGCTGTGGTACCAGGGTCGGCAATGGCGCGAGGTACGGCGTCGATCAGGCTGAAGGCCGCAGGGGTGGCGGACAGCGCCTTGCCGTTCTTCACCAGGTAGCCGCGGTCAAGCAGGCCCTGGATGATGCTGGCGCGGGTGGCTTCGGTGCCGATACCGGTGGTTTCCTTCAGCTTCTGCTTCAACCGCGGGTCGTCCACCAGCTTGGCCACGTTCTTCATTGCCTTGATCAGGTCGCCTTCGGTAAACGGCTTGGGCGGCTGGGTCCACAGGTCTTTCAGTTGCAGGCCCTGCACCGTGCAGTCCTGGCCTTCGCGCAGCGCCGGCAGCACCTGGGCCGGTGGTGCCTCGCGGCCCTTGGCCGGGGTCAGCGCCTCGGGCAGCGCACGGCGCCAGCCTGGTTCGACTATCTGCTTGCCTACGGCACGCAGGGCATGGCCAGCGCAGTCGAAGTCGGCCTGGGTACGGTCGTACTCGTGATTGGGCAGGAACTGCGCAAGGTAGCGGGCGCGGATCAGGGTGTACACCGCCTTGTGCTTGGCTGGCAGGCGCGACGGGTCGCTGGCAGCGGCAGTGGGGATGATGCCGTGGTGGGCGCTGACCTTGGCGTCGTTCCACGCCCGTGAGCGGCGTTGCGGCTCCAGGTAGGGCTGCAGCGGCGCCAGGCTGGCATCGGAACGTTGCAGGGCGGCGAGGATGGCTGGCGCTTCGGCGTGCTGGCTTTGCGGCAGGTAGCCGCAGTCGCTGCGCGGGTAGGTGATCAGCTTGTGGGTCTCGTACAGGGCCTGGGCGATGTCGAGGGTTTCCTGGGCGCCGAGGCCGAACTTTTTCGAGCACAGCTCCTGCAGGGTGCCAAGGTCGAAGGGCAGGGGTGCCGCTTCACGCACGCGTTCGGTGGTCACCTTCACGGCCCGGGCAGTACCCGCATTGCCGATGTCGGCGGCAGCCTGCTGCGCCAGGGCCTGGTTCAGGCAGCGGCCCTGGTCGTCGCAGGCGTCATCGGGGGCGCGCCACTGGGCGTTGAAGCCAAAGCCTGCGTGTTCGAGCTGCACGTCGATGGCCCAGAACGGTACCGGCACAAAGTCGGCGATGCTGCGGTCGCGGTCGACCACCAGGCGCAGGGTGGGCGTTTGCACCCGGCCCACCGGCAGCACGCCCTGATAGCCCGACTGGCGGCCCAGCAGGGTGAACAGCCGGCTCATGTTCATGCCGATCAGCCAGTCTGCGCGCGAACGGCCCAACGCCGAGTGGTACAGGTTGAAGGTTTCGTGGCCCGGCAGCAGCCGCGCCAGGGCCTTGCGAATGGAGGCGTCGTCCAGTGCCGACAGCCACAGGCGCTGCACCGGGCCGCGGTAGCGGCAATGCTCGACCAGTTCGCGGGCGATCATTTCGCCTTCGCGGTCGGCGTCGGTGGCGATCACCAGTTCGCGTGCTTCGCCGAGCAGGCGCTTGACTGCCTTGAACTGGCTGGCGGTCTTGGGCTTGACCAGCATTTTCCACTTTTCCGGGATGATCGGCAGGTCGGCCAGGTTCCAGCGCTTGTAGCGTTCGTCGTAGCTGTCGGGCGGGGCGGTTTCCAGCAGGTGGCCGATGCACCAAGTCACGCAGACGTCGGTGCCTTGCCAGCAGCCATCGCCCTTGCGGTTGGCGCCGAGCACTTTGGCGATGTCTTTTGCCTGGGAGGGTTTTTCGCAGAGGAACAGGCGCATGGCCGGAGACGCTTCATCGGGGGTGATGGGCGATAGGATGCGCAAGCGAGGGCGCGGAGGCAAGTTTTATCTGGATGGATGTACAGCTTTTTGTCAGGGGAGATGTATTTTGCTGTGCCGGCCTCTTCGCGGGCAAAACCGCGAAGAGGCCGGTACAGGGATCAGGCGCGCGAGTCGCGCACCATGTCCACGTGCGGGATGCCGGCTTCGAGGAACTCTTCGCTGACTACGCGAAAGCCCAGCCGCTCGTAGAACGGCGTGGCGTGCACCTGGGCGCTGAGCATCTGCTGTTTAAGGTCGCGGTTCTGTGCTTCGACAATCACCGCGTTCATCAGCGCGTCACCCACTTTCAGCCCGCGCCAGTCCTTCAGCACCGAGACCCGGCCGATGGTGCCGTCAGGCAGCAGGCGCGCTGTGCCGATCGGGTAGTCGCCTTCCAGGGCCAGGAAGTGCGCGGCGGTCGGGTCATCCGAATCCCACTCCAGTTCTGGTGGAACGTGCTGTTCGGCAATGAACACCGCTTCGCGGATGCGGCGGATGTCGGCGTTGTCCTTGTGCCAGTCGGCGAGGCGCACACGAATCTTATTCATTGGCGAATCCCAGGCTTCCTTGTTTGACCAGCTGCTGTACCAGCATAAGGCCATCTTCATCCTGCAGCCATTCGCCCAGGTTGTCGATGTGCAGGGCGTCGGCCGCGCAAACCAGCTTCAGCAGCTCGCGCAGTTTGCCCGGTAGCGGGCAGCTGCGGCCGCTGGCGAACAGAAGCAGGTCTTCTTCGAATTCCGACCAGGCCAGACGCGCGCTCGGGTTGCGGATCAGGATGGCGCCTTGTTCCAGGGCATCGATCAGTTCTTCCTCGGACAGCTCTTCACCGACGATCTGCTCGGGGTAGCGCGGCTCGGTCATGAACTGGCCGAACCAGGTCAGTAGCAGGTCCTTGTCGCCCATGTGCTTGTCGAGCAGCGCCTTGAGGCGGTCGAGGGCATCGTGCTGGATCTGGTGCGGGTCACTGACCGGCTGGGCGTCGGCGTCGCTGTAGCGTTCTTCATCGGGCAGGAACTGGCCGAGGAAATCGGTGAAGTGGGTCAGCACTTCGGCGGCGCTTGGCGCGCGGAAGCCTACCGAGTAGGTCAGGCAGTCGTCCACGGCCACGCCGTAGTGGGCCAGGCGTGGTGGCAGGTAGAGCATGTCGCCCGGCTCCAGGGTCCACTCATCGCTCTGCTCGAAATCGGCGAGGATGCGCAGGTCGGCGTGCTCCAGCAGCGAGCTGTCGCTGCTGCACATCTGGCCGATTTTCCAGTTGCGCTGGCCGTGGCCCTGCAGCAGGAAAACGTCGTAGTTGTCAAAGTGCGGGCCGACGCTGCCACCAGGGGCGGCGAAGCTGATCATCACGTCATCGATGCGCCAGCTGGGCAGGAAGCGGAAGTTTTCCAGCAGTTCGGCTACTTCCGGGACGAACTGGTCCACGGCCTGCACCAGCAGGGTCCAGTCCTTTTCCGGCAGCTCGGCGAAGGTGTCTTCGGTGAACGGGCCGCGGCGCAGCTCCCACGGGTGCGCGCCGTGCTCGAGCACGATACGCGACTCTACTTCCTCTTCCAGGGCCAGGCCGGCCAGCTCGTCGGGGTCGATCGGGCTGATGAAGTCCGGGAATGCCTGGCGCACCAGCAGCGGCTTCTTCTGCCAGTAGTCGCGCATGAATTCGCGGGCCGAGATGCCGCCGAGCAGCTGCAGTGGAGTATCAGGATTCATGTTCAACCTATTGAAAAAATGTAATTTTCGTCCGGGAATAAAAACGCCCGGCCAGGCCGGGCGTTGAACGCGACGGTCAGCTTAGATGCGTTTGGCCTGTGCTGCCGCGTTGCCGATGTAGGTAGCAGGGGTCAGCTGCTTGAGCTCGGCCTTGGCTTCGGCTGGCATGTCCAGGCTGTCGATGAAGGTCAGCAGCGCTTCCGGGGTGATGCCCTTGCCACGGGTCAGCTCCTTGAGCTTCTCGTAGGGGTTTTCGATGTTGAAGCGGCGCATCACGGTCTGGATCGGCTCGGCCAGCACTTCCCAGCAGGCGTCCAGATCGGCGGCAATGCGGGCTTCGTTGACTTCCAGCTTGCCGATGCCTTTCAGGCTGGCTTCGTAGGCGATGACGCTGTGGGCAAAGCCCACGCCCAGGTTGCGCAGCACGGTAGAGTCGGTCAGGTCACGCTGCCAGCGCGAGATCGGCAGCTTGCTGGCCAGGTGCTGGAACAGCGCGTTGGCGATACCCAGGTTGCCTTCGGAGTTTTCGAAGTCGATCGGGTTGACCTTGTGCGGCATGGTCGACGAGCCGATTTCGCCGGCAACGGTCTTCTGCTTGAAGTAGCCCAGCGAGATGTAGCCCCACACATCGCGATCGAAGTCGATCAGGATGGTGTTGAAGCGGGCGATGGCGTCGAACAGCTCGGCGATGTAGTCGTGCGGCTCGATCTGGGTGGTGTACGGGTTGAACTGCAGGCCCAGCTCGTCTTCGATGAAGGCGCGGGCGTTCTGCTCCCAGTCGATCTGCGAGTAGGCCGACAGGTGGGCGTTGTAGTTGCCCACGGCGCCGTTGATCTTGCCCAGCAACGGCACGGCGGCAACCTGGGCGATCTGGCGCTCCAGGCGGTACACGACGTTGGCCAGTTCTTTACCCAGGGTGGTCGGCGAAGCCGGCTGGCCGTGGGTGCGCGACAGCATGGGCACGTCGGCGTGGGCGTGAGCCAGGGCGCGGATGGCGTCGGCGATCTGGCGCATCAGCGGCAGCAGCACTTCGTCACGGCCGGCGCGCAGCATCAGGGCGTGGGACAGGTTGTTGATGTCCTCGCTGGTGCAGGCGAAGTGGATGAACTCGCTGACCTTGGCCAGCTCAGGCAGCTTGGCGGCCTGCTCCTTGAGGAGGTATTCGATCGCCTTGACGTCGTGGTTGGTGGTGCGCTCGATTTCCTTGACGCGTTCGGCGTGCTCGAGCTTGAAGTCGGTGGCCAGGCTGTCCAGCAGGGCGTTGGCTTCGGCGGAGAACGCCGGCACTTCGCCGATCTGCGGGTGGGCGGCCAGGCGCTGCAGCCAGCGCACTTCGACCAGGGCGCGGAAACGGATCAGGCCGAATTCGCTGAAAATGGGGCGCAAGGCCTGGGTTTTGCCGGCATAACGGCCGTCTACAGGGGAAACCGCAGTGAGCGAAGAAAGCTGCATGGGGTGTTCTCGGACAGTCAGGCTTTTGGAAGGGCGCATATCATACATGAATTTCGCGCCCGAGTCGGGTGGCTGACCAAAGGTCGGGCCATAAATCAGCTGTGGCATTGTGCATTGCCTGTTCTGGCCCTATCGCCGGCAAGCCAGCTCCCACAGGTACTGCACCGGTCTTGAGCACAGTGCATATCCTGTGGGAGCTGGCTGGCCGGCGATGAGGCCGGAACTGTCAAACCCCTGTCAGGAGGGGCTGCGCATCATGTCGTACAGTTCGTTCAACAGCTTGCGCCGGCTGAATACCAGCTGCCAGCGGTGCCCGCCCAGCTGGCGCCACAGGCGTGCGGCGCGGATGCCGGCCAGCAACAGGGCGCGGATTTTCGAGGCATTGCTGGCCTGCTGCAGGAAGCGCATGTCGCCATGCACCTGGATGCGCTGGCGCAAGGTGCTCAGGGTGTCCTGGTACAAGGCTCCGCTGGAAGCGATGACGTTTTCATGAACCAGGCCAAAATGCTCGGCCTGGGACTGGATTTGCGGCAGGCGGTTGCCGATGGTGTCGAGCAGGTCGCCGCGCTTGTTCAACTGGCGTTCAAGGCCCAGCATCGACAGGGCGTAGCGCAGTGGCTCGCGCTGCAGGCTGCTGGGGTCGCGCTCCAGCGCACCGACCAGCGCGCGATAGCCGTCGCGCAGGTTCAGGTCGTCCCCGCCGAACACCTCCAGGGTGTCCTTGGGGTCACGGACCAGCAGGCTGCCCAGCATGCAGCCGATGTTGGCCTCGCTGGCCTGGCCGGTGCGGGCGATGCGGTCGACCAGTACAGCGGCCTGGAACACACCGCCCAACGCAATCAGCTGCTCCTGCAGGTTGCTCATGCGCGCGGGCTCCACGGCTCGGCGGCTTCGATCACGCCGCCGCCCAGGCACACTTCGCCGTCGTAGAACACCACCGACTGGCCCGGGGTAACGGCGCGTTGCGGTTCGTCGAACACTGCGCGGTAGCCGCTTTCGGTCAGCTCCAGGGTGCACTGCTGGTCGCTCTGGCGGTATCGCACCTTGGCGGTGAGCTGGCGCGGGCTGCTGAGGTCGACCGGGTTGACCCAGAAAATTTCCGAAGCGAGCAGGGCGCGGGAGAACAACCACGGGTGTTCATTGCCCTGGCCGACCACCAGCACGTTGCGGGTCAGGTCCTTGTGCAGCACGTACCACGGCTCGTCACCGGCGTCCTTCAGGCCGCCAATGCCCAGGCCCTGGCGCTGGCCGATTGTGTGGTACATCAGGCCGTGGTGGAGGCCGATCACTTCACCGTCGGTTGTCTCGATGTTGCCCGGCTGGGCCGGCAGGTATTGCTTGAGGAAGTCGCTGAAGCGGCGCTCGCCGATGAAGCAGATGCCGGTGGAATCCTTTTTCTTGGCGGTGGCCAGGCCGTGCTTTTCGGCAATGGCGCGTACTTCGGGCTTTTCCAGCTCGCCAACCGGGAACAGGGTGCGGGCGATTTCCTTGCCGCCGACGGCGTGCAGGAAGTAGCTCTGGTCCTTGTTCGGGTCCAGGCCCTTGAGCAGCTCGGTGAGTTCACCGGTGTCGCGGCGGCGCACGTAGTGGCCGGTGGCGATCAGGTCGGCACCCAGCGACAGGGCGTAGTCGAGGAACGCCTTGAACTTGATTTCGCGGTTGCAGAGGATGTCCGGGTTGGGCGTGCGGCCGGCCTTGTACTCTTCGAGGAAGTGCTCGAACACGTTGTCCCAGTATTCGGCGGCGAAGTTGGCGGTGTGCAGCTTGATGCCGATGCGGTCGCACACGGCCTGGGCGTCGGCCAGGTCTTCACGGGCGGTGCAGTATTCGGTGCCGTCGTCTTCTTCCCAGTTCTTCATGAACAGCCCTTCCACCTGGTAGCCCTGCTCCATGAGCAGAAGGGCGGAGACGGAAGAGTCCACGCCGCCGGACATGCCGACGATGACGCGGGTCTTGGCGGGGTCTTTGAGTGCTGGGCTGGTCATGGGTACCGGTGTGTATCAAAGGGGGAAAAACGCCAATTCTATCAAACCTGCGGCGGCGCGTCAGTCGCGCAGCAGGTCGAGGCTGTGCAAGGGGCCTTTGAGGTAATCGTCGAGGCAGCGTGGCACCAGTTCGCTGCGCCAGCGGGCGGGGTTGGCCAGCAGTTCGTCGCGGGTCAGCCACACGGCGCGGACGATGTCGCTGTCCAGCGCCAGGTCGGCGTGATGGCGCACGGGGCGGGCGGCGAAGCAGATGCGCTGGTAGGTCACGCCGTTGCTTGGGGCGGTGTACAGGTAGATGCCGACCAAGCCGGTGAGCTCGACTTCCCAGGCGGTTTCTTCGAGGGTTTCGCGCAGGGCAGCCTGGGGCAGGGTCTCGTTGGGTTCGAGGTGGCCGGCGGGCTGGTTGAAGACGTGCTGGTTGGCTTTGAACTCTTCGACGAAAAGGAACTTGCCTTCGTGTTCGACGATGGTGGCGACGGTGATGTGGGGTTGCCAGGTCATTTGTATGTCCCTTCAGATTGGTGGGGCCGCTTTGCGGCCCATCGCCGGCAAGCCAGCTCCCACAGGTGCAGTGCAAGCTTGAGGCATTCACAATACCTGTGGGAGCTGGCTTGCCGGCGATGGGTTGCAGAGCAACCCCATTTCCCAGAAAGCACAAACCCCGGTGCGTGGCCGGGGTTTGTGCTGTTACTTCAAGCGAACCTTACAGGGCGGCAATGGCGCTGTTCAGGGTCTGGCTTGGGCGCATCACCTTGGCGGTCAGCTCGGCATCCGGAGCGTAGTAGCCACCGATGTCGGCCGGCTTGCCCTGGACGGCGTTGAGCTCGGCGACGATGGTCTCCTCGTTCTCGGTCAGGGTCTTGGCCAGTGGTGCGAAGCGTGCCTGCAGGGCAGCGTCGTCGTTCTGCGCAGCCAGGGCCTGGGCCCAGTACAGGGTCAGGTAGAAGTGGCTGCCGCGGTTGTCGATACCGCCAACTTTGCGCGAAGGCGACTTGTTGGTGTCGAGGAACTTGCCGGTGGCCTGGTCCAGGGTATTGGCCAGCACTTTGGCGCGCGGGTTGTCGTAGGTGTTGCCCAGGTGCTCCAGGGAAGCGGCCAGGGCCAGGAATTCACCCAGCGAGTCCCAACGCAGGAAGTTCTCTTCCACCAGCTGCTGCACGTGCTTCGGTGCCGAACCGCCGGCGCCGGTTTCGAACAGGCCACCGCCGTTCATCAGTGGCACGATCGACAGCATCTTGGCGCTGGTGCCCAGTTCCATGATCGGGAACAGGTCGGTCAGGTAGTCGCGCAGCACGTTGCCGGTCACCGAGATGGTGTCCTTGCCTTCGCGGATGCGGGCCAGGGAGAACTTGATGGCGTCGACCGGTGCCAGGATGCGGATGTCCAGGCCGGTGGTGTCGTGATCCTTCAGGTACTTCTGCACCTTCTCGATCATCACGCCGTCGTGGGCGCGGGCCGGGTCCAGCCAGAACACTGCAGGGGTGTTGCTCAGGCGGGCACGGTTGACGGCCAGCTTGACCCAGTCCTGGATCGGCGCGTCCTTGACCTGGCACATGCGGAAGATGTCACCGACTTCGACGTTCTGCTCGAGAACGACCTGGCCTTTGCTGTCGACCACGCGCACGACGCCGTCAGCCTTGATCTGGAAGGTCTTGTCGTGGGAACCGTATTCTTCGGCCTTCTGCGCCATCAGGCCGACGTTCGGTACGCTGCCCATGGTGGTCGGGTCGAAGGCGCCGTTGGCCTTGCAGTCTTCGATGGTGGCCTGGTAGATGCCGGCGTAGCAGCGGTCCGGGATGATCGCCTTGGCATCCTGCAGTTCGCCGGCGGCGTTCCACATCTTGCCCGAGTCACGGATCATGGCCGGCATCGAGGCGTCGACGATGACGTCGCTCGGCACGTGCAGGTTGGTGATGCCTTTGTCGGAGTTGACCATGGCCAGAGCCGGACGCTGGGCGTACAGGGCCTGGATGTCGGCTTCGATCTCGGCCTGCTTCTCGGCTGGCAGGTCCTTGATGCGGGCATACAGGTCGCCGATGCCGTTGTTGGCGTTGAAGCCAACTTCAGCCAGGGCGGCGGCATGCTTGGCCAGCACGTCGTTGTAGAACTCTTCGACGATGACGCCGAACATGATCGGGTCGGAGACCTTCATCATGGTGGCTTTCAGGTGTACCGACAGCAGCACGCCGGAGGCCTTGGCATCGGCGATCTGCTCGGCAATGAAGGCTTTCAGGGCCTTGCGGCTCATGGTGGCGCAGTCGATGACTTCGGCAGCTTTTACCGCAGTCTTTTCTTTCAGTACGGTGGTGTTGCCGTCTTTGCCGACCAGCTCGATGCGCAGGCTGTCGTCAGCTTCGATCAATGCGGCTTTCTCGCTGCCGTAGAAGTCGCCCTGGGTCATGTGGGCAACGTGCGACTTGGAGTCGGCAGCCCAGGCGCCCATCTTGTGTGGGTGCTTGCGGGCGTAGTTCTTGACCGACAGCGGCGCGCGGCGGTCGGAGTTGCCTTCGCGCAGGACCGGGTTCACGGCGGAACCTTTGATGCGGTCGTAGCGGGCGCGGGATTCTTTCTCTTCCGCGGTGGCCGGCTCGTCGGCGTAGTCAGGGATGTTGAAGCCCTTGCCTTGCAGTTCCTTGATCGCGGCTTTCAGCTGCGGTACCGAGGCGCTGATGTTCGGCAGCTTGATGATGTTGGCTTCAGGGGTGGTAGCCAGCTGGCCCAGTTCCGCCAGGTGATCGCCTACTTGCTTCTCTGCGCCCAGTTGCTCCGGGAAGGCGGCGAGGATGCGGCCAGCCAGGGAGATGTCGCGGGTTTCGACGGCGATGTCAGCCGAAGCGGTGAAGGCTTCGATGATTGGCAGCAGCGAGTAAGTGGCGAGGGCGGGGGCTTCGTCGGTGAAGGTATAGATGATCTTGGAACGGGTGGGCATGCGGGTTAACTCTCTGTGTGCTGAGCGTGCTCGAGTCTCGTGGTGCGCAGGGTAGGCGCATCGCCCTGGCAGCGCCATGAGCGGAAAGTCGAGAGGCTGCGAGCGGTGATGGTGGATGCATCAGTCGAGCGTCAAGTGCTGAGCTGCGGTAACAACCCAGGCTTTATGGCCAGGCTTTGTGTCCATTCATGGCCAAGGGCGGTCCGCATTTTTCCAAGGGATCGCCCCGATGACCCTTCGGTCGCGGCGGAGTATACCAAACCATTCGGGCTAATCAGCAAGGCCAAGTGATATCGGCCCATTTATAAGACCAAAGACTAAGCGGCAATGTGGCGGGTTGTCGCATGCCTTGCAGGTCGGCAGATGTGGTTTAGGCTCAGTGGATCGCATGATGTCCAATCACACCCGACAGCGGAGTAGTGCAAGCATGGGATACCAGAAAATCAAGGTTCCGACCGACGGCGCGAAGATCACCGTCAATGCAGACCATTCGCTCAACGTTCCCGACAACCCGATCATTCCTTATATCGAGGGCGACGGGATTGGCGTCGATGTCTCGCCGGTAATGATCAAGGTGGTCGACGCCGCCGTGCAGAAGGCCTACGGCGGCAAACGCAAGATCGCCTGGATGGAAGTGTACGCCGGCGAGAAAGCCACCCAGGTGTACGACCAGGACACCTGGCTCCCCCAGGAAACCCTCGATGCCGTACGTGATTACGTGGTGTCGATCAAAGGGCCGCTGACCACCCCGGTGGGCGGTGGCATCCGGTCGCTCAACGTGGCCTTGCGCCAGCAGCTGGACTTGTACGTGTGCCTGCGCCCGGTGCTGTGGTTCCAGGGCGTGCCCAGCCCGGTGAAGAAGCCAGGCGATGTGGACATGGTGATCTTCCGTGAGAACTCCGAGGACATCTATGCCGGCATCGAGTGGAAGGCCGGCTCGCCAGAGGCGAACAAGGTGATCAAGTTCCTCAAGGAGGAAATGGGCGTTACCAAGATCCGCTTCGACCAGGACTGCGGCATTGGCGTCAAGCCGGTGTCTCGCGAGGGCACCAAGCGCTTGGTGCGCAAGGCCCTGCAGTACGTGGTGGATAACGACCGCGAGTCGCTGACCCTGGTGCACAAGGGCAACATCATGAAGTTCACCGAGGGTGCCTTCAAGGACTGGGGTTATGAAGTGGCGCGCGACGAGTTCGGGGCCGAGTTGCTCGATGGTGGCCCGTGGATGAAGTTCAAGAACCCCAAGAGTGGGCGCGAGGTCATCGTCAAGGACGCCATCGCCGACGCCATGCTGCAGCAGATCCTGCTGCGCCCGGCCGAGTACGACGTGATCGCCACCCTCAACCTCAACGGTGACTACCTGTCCGATGCCCTGGCGGCGGAAGTGGGTGGTATCGGCATTGCGCCGGGTGCCAACCTGTCCGACACCGTGGCCATGTTCGAGGCCACCCACGGCACCGCGCCCAAGTATGCCGGGCAGGACAAGGTCAACCCGGGTTCGGTGATCCTGTCGGCGGAGATGATGCTGCGGCACATGGGCTGGACCGAGGCGGCAGACCTGATCATCAAGGGTACCAACGGCGCGATTGCCGCCAAGACCGTGACCTATGACTTCGAGCGCCTGATGGACGGCGCCACACTGGTGAGCAGTTCAGGCTTTGGCGATGAAATGATCAAGCATATGTAGGGCAATGGAAAACCGGCCGCTTCCATTAAAGAAGCGGCCGGCTTTGTTCGTATACCGGCAGGCGGCTCAGCAGATCAGGCGTCGGCAGTGCTGCCGGCTGGCCGTGCGCTGGTCGGCGCAGGCGCGGCAGTGGAAGCGCTGCAGATCTTGACTGCGTGCAGGCCTTTGGGGCCTTGGATAATCTCGAAACTCACGGCCTGGCCGGCCTTGAGCGTCTTGTATCCGTCCATCTGGATGGCTGAGTAATGAGCGAACAAGTCTTCATCCTTGCCCTCTTCATTGATGAATCCGTAGCCCTTGGCATTGTTGAACCACTTGACTTTACCGCTTGCCATCCCTATGTCCCTCTGCAAAGGACTCCATCACTGGAGTATCATCCACTCATCCGCATACGAACCATGCGAAAAATCTGGTTGACTGCGCGGATCTTTATCGACCACGGTGGGTTCTTATTGGTTGTAACACCGTTTTGCCGATAGTCAAGGTCGCCCGGCGCCTGCGCTGGCCGTGCCCTTCGCAGTCAACCCACAACCTTAACCTGTCGCTCATGATGAAATTCTTTCCATGCATGCACCTAGTGAGATTCGACTAACATTCAATCAGGATCGCCCGCAATCGAATGAGGACGACGGCTCAGGTCTTGCAGTTCAGGAAGCCAAGCCGATCCTGCAGGCGCCACCTATGTACAAGGTGGTTTTGTTCAACGATGACTACACGCCGATGGATTTCGTCGTCGAAGTGCTCGAGACGTTCTTCAATCTGAACCGCGAGCTGGCGACCAAGATCATGCTGACCGTCCATACCGAAGGGCGGGCAGTGTGCGGATTGTTTACCCGTGACATCGCCGAAACAAAGGCTATGCAGGTCAACCAATACGCCAGGGAAAGCCAGCATCCGCTACTCTGTGAAATCGAGAAGGACGGTTAATCGCCGACCACTTGGGTATGAGGTGAAGCTATGTTAAACCGCGAGCTCGAAGTCACCCTCAATCTTGCCTTCAAGGAGGCTCGTTCGAAGCGTCATGAGTTCATGACCGTCGAACATCTGCTGCTGGCACTCCTTGACAATGAGGCTGCCGCGACCGTTCTGCGCGCCTGTGGCGCCAATCTCGACAAACTCAAGCACGACCTGCAAGAGTTCATCGATTCCACCACACCCCTGATTCCGGTCAACGACGAAGATCGTGAAACCCAGCCGACCCTGGGCTTCCAGCGTGTACTGCAGCGTGCCGTGTTCCACGTGCAAAGCTCCGGCAAGCGTGAAGTCACTGGCGCCAACGTGCTGGTTGCGATCTTCAGCGAACAGGAAAGCCAGGCCGTGTTCCTGCTCAAGCAGCAGAGCGTGGCCCGCATCGACGTGGTCAACTACATCGCCCATGGCATCTCCAAGGTGCCGGGCCATGGTTCGCATTCCGAAAGCGACCAGGAAATGCAGGACGAAGAGGGCGGCGATACCGCCTCTTCGAGCAACCCGCTGGATGCCTATGCCAGCAACCTGAACGAGCTGGCCCGTGCCGGCCGTATCGACCCGCTGGTAGGCCGCGAGCAGGAAGTGGAGCGCGTGGCGCAAATCCTTGCCCGTCGGCGCAAGAACAACCCGCTGCTGGTGGGTGAGGCAGGCGTGGGCAAGACCGCCATCGCCGAAGGCCTGGCCAAGCGCATCGTCGATGGCCAGGTGCCCGACCTGCTGGCGCAGAGCGTGGTGTATTCCCTCGATCTCGGCGCACTGCTGGCTGGTACCAAATACCGTGGCGATTTCGAGAAGCGTTTCAAGGCGCTGCTCGGCGAACTGCGCAAACGCCCGCAGGCGATCCTGTTCATCGATGAAATCCACACCATCATTGGTGCTGGCGCGGCGTCGGGCGGGGTGATGGATGCGTCCAACTTGCTCAAGCCACTGCTGTCGTCGGGTGAAATTCGTTGCATCGGTTCGACCACCTTCCAGGAGTTCCGTGGCATCTTCGAGAAGGACCGTGCCCTGGCACGGCGCTTCCAGAAGGTTGATGTCAGCGAGCCGTCGGTCGAAGACACCGTGGGCATCCTGCGTGGCTTGAAAGGGCGCTTCGAAAGCCACCACAACATCGAGTACAGCGACGAAGCCTTGCGCGCCGCCGCTGAACTGGCCTCGCGCTACATCAATGACCGGCACATGCCGGACAAGGCCATCGACGTGATCGACGAAGCCGGTGCCTACCAGCGCCTGCAGCCGGAGGCCAACCGCGTCAAGCGCATCGACGTGCCGCAGGTCGAAGACATCGTCGCCAAGATTGCGCGCATTCCGCCGAAGCACGTCACCAGTTCCGACAAGGAACTGCTGCGCAACCTCGAGCGTGACCTGAAGTTGACCGTATTTGGTCAGGACCAGGCGATCGATTCGCTGGCCACCGCTATCAAGCTGTCCCGCGCCGGCCTCAAGTCGCCGGACAAGCCTGTCGGTTCGTTCCTGTTCGCCGGCCCGACCGGCGTCGGCAAGACCGAAGCAGCACGGCAGCTGGCCAAGGCGCTGGGGGTTGAGCTGGTGCGCTTCGACATGTCCGAGTACATGGAGCGCCACACCGTGTCGCGCCTGATCGGTGCGCCTCCTGGCTATGTTGGCTTCGATCAGGGTGGTTTGCTGACCGAGGCGATCACCAAGCAACCGCACTGCGTATTGCTGCTCGACGAAATCGAGAAGGCCCACCCGGAAGTCTTCAACCTGCTGCTGCAGGTGATGGACCACGGCACCCTGACCGACAACAACGGGCGCAAGGCCGACTTCCGCAACGTGATCCTGATCATGACCACCAACGCTGGCGCTGAAACCGCCGCGCGGGCCTCGATCGGCTTTACCCATCAGGACCATGCGTCCGATGCCATGGAAGTCATCCGCAAGAGCTTCACGCCGGAGTTCCGCAACCGCCTGGACACCATCATCCAGTTCGGCCGCCTGAGCCACGAGACGATCAAGAGCATCGTCGACAAGTTCCTTATCGAACTGCAGGCGCAGCTGGAAGACAAGCGTGTGTTGCTGGAGGTCAGCGATGATGCGCGCGGTTGGCTGGCGGCCTCGGGTTACGACGTGCAGATGGGTGCGCGGCCGATGGCGCGGTTGATCCAGGACAAGATCAAGCGGCCGCTGGCCGAGGAGATCCTGTTTGGCGAACTGGCCGAGCATGGTGGCGTGGTGCACGTCGACCTGCGCGATGGCGAGCTGGTGTTCGACTTCGAGACCACGGCTGAGGTTGCGTGACAGCGGGGGCCGCCTTGCGGCCCATTCGCAGCACAAGGCTGCTCCTACAGGGAATGCATGCTCCCCTTGTAGGAGCGGCCTTGTGCTGCGAGCGGGCTGCAAAGCAGCCCCCTGCAATCTGACAGGCACAAAAAAGCCCGGCACATGGCCGGGCTTTTTCATGGCTAGAGCTTAGCGCGCACGGTAGGTGATGCGGCCCTTGCTCAGGTCGTAGGGCGTCAGTTCGACGCGGACCTTGTCGCCAGTGAGAATACGGATGTAGTTCTTGCGCATCTTTCCGGAGATGTGCGCGGTTACGACGTGCCCGTTTTCCAACTCCACGCGGAACATGGTGTTGGGCAGGGTGTCGACGACAGTACCTTCCATTTCGAAGCTGTCTTCTTTCGACATGCAGTAGAGCCCTCGGATCCAGTGTTGGCCCGACGCATAACCGCACCGGGCAAAAAAGTGGCGTGGATTATGCCCGAAAACTGTGTGTCAAGCCAATGCCTTTCAGTTGAGGGTGACCCAGCGCTGGTTTATCAGCAATTCGATAGGTCGATACTGTGTCTTGTAGTTCATTTTCTTGCAGTTCTTGATCCAGTAACCCAGGTAAACCGCTTCCAGGTCCTGGCGCAGGGCTTCGGTAATCTGCCAGAGAATGGCAAAGCGGCCCAGGCTCCGGCGCTCTTCGTCCGGCTCGTAGAAGGTGTACACAGCCGACAGGCCGTTGGGCAGCAGGTCGCACACCGCCACCGCCATCAAGCGGCCTTCCAGGCGGAACTCATAGAACCAGCAGAACGGCAGGTCGCGCACCAGGAAGGTGGAGAACTGATCGCGGCTGGGCGGGTACATGTCACCGTCGGCATGGCGCGTTTCGATATAGCGCCGGTACAGCTCGAAGTACTCTTCCTTGAACGCCGGGCGTGCGGCGGTCACGGTCAGGTCGGCGTTGCGCTTGAGGATGCGCCGTTGCTGGCGGTTTGGGATGAAGCGCGCCGCCGGGATGCGTGCCGGCACGCAGGCATTGCAGTTCTGGCAGTGCGGGCGGTACAGGTGGTCGCCACTGCGGCGGAAGCCCATTTCCGACAAATCGGCGTACACGTGCACGTCCATCGGCTGGCTGGGGTCGAGGAACAGCGTGGTTGCCTGTTCGTCGGGCAGGTAGCTGCAGGAGTGGGGTTGAGTGGCATAGAACTTCAACCGCGCCAACTCTGTCATGATCAACCCCCTCGGTGAGACTTTGTTTAAGTGTAAGCCAGCTACGGGAACTCGCCTAGGGAAGCCATGTGGCGCTGTTGGGCTGGTCGAGGTGGCGTGCCAGGTAGTCGGCAAACTCGGCGCGGCTGATGGCGTGGGCTCCCAGGCTGTGCAAATGGTTGGTTGGCATCTGGCAGTCGATGAGGACGAAACCGGCCTGGCGCAGGTGGTTGACCAAAGTCACGAAGCCGACCTTGGAAGCGTTGTCGGCGCGGCTGAACATCGATTCACCGAAGAACAGCTGGCCCATGGCCAAGCCATACAGACCACCGACCAGCTCGCCGTCCTGGCGCACCTCCACCGAATGGGCGATGCCGCGTCGGTGCAGCTCGCAGTAGGCGGCACGCATGGTGTCGGTGATCCAGGTGCCGTCGGCGTAGTCACGTGGCGCGGCGCAGGCGGCGATCACCGCGGGGAAGTCTGTGTCGAAGCTGACCTGGTAACGGCCCTGGCGCATCAGCTTGGCCAGCGAGCGCGACACGTGCAGCTGGTCCGGGAGCAGCACCGTGCGCGGGTCGGGTGACCACCAGAGGATCGGCTGGCCGTCCTGATACCACGGGAAGCAGCCATGGCGGTAGGCCTGCACCAGACGCTCGGGGCTCAGGTCGCCGCCGGCAGCGAGCAGGCCGTTGGGATCATGCAGGGCCTTTTCCAGAGGCGGGAAGGTCAGCGAGTCGCGGGTCAGCCAGGTGAGCATGGTCTATCGTGCGGTGGGGGAGGGGAGAGGGCAGCATGGCGCGGGTGAAAAGCAGGGTCAATCTCTTTGGCTTCTTCGCGGGCGCGCCCGCTCCCACAGGCCATGTGCAGGCTCTGAAGCCTGCGGGGTACCTGTGGGGGCGGGCAAGCCCGCGAAGAGGCCGGCACAGGTGATGAAAATAGGCAATTTCCTACACATTCATGAAACCGCAGGCACCATCCGCTACATTTGCTGTCACACCTGTGCAAAAACACAGCATAAGCCTTTGTCACAAAAGAAAATGCATGCTCAAATTGCAGCTATATGAAAGTCGCCCCCGGCCAAACTCCCATCTGGCGTGCCGCCATGGCGGCTGGCGGGCAGTAATGTTAAAAGTAGTGGTTCATTGGCCGCACCGTCGGCCGATCACTATTGGACGCGCAGCACGCGCAGGAATAGACGCGTTTTGAAGAAATCCACCGCAACTCCAGCTCCCTTGCCCGTCCCTCTGTGGCGGCAGCAGCTGCATTATCGCCTCAAGGAAGGTGCGTTGATCGCTGTCGGCGCCCTGTGCCTGTACCTGTGGATGGCGCTGCTGACCTACGATACGTCGGACCCGGGCTTCAGCCACACCAGCAACGTCGACCAGGTGCAGAACGCCGCCGGGCGTGCCGGTGCCTACTTCGCCGACATCCTGTTCATGGTACTGGGGTACTTCGCCTACATCTTCCCGCTGCTGCTGGCGATAAAGACTTGGCAGATCTTCCGCGAACGCCACCAGCCCTGGGACTGGAGCGGCTGGCTGTTCTCCTGGCGGCTGATCGGCCTGGTGTTTCTGGTGCTGTCTGGTGCGGCGCTGGCCCATATCCATTTCCACCCGCCTGCGAGCATGCCGTTCTCCGCCGGTGGTGCATTGGGCGAGAGCCTCGGCGACCTGGCGCGCAACCTGCTGAACGTGCAGGGCAGCACGCTGATGTTCATTGCCCTGTTCCTGTTCGGCCTGACCGTGTTCACCGACCTGTCGTGGTTCAAGGTGATGGACCTGACCGGCAAGATCACCCTCGACCTGTTCGAGCTGGTGCAGGGCGCCGCCAACCGTTGGTGGGAAGCGCGCAACGAGCGCAAGCGCCTGGAGGCGCAGCTGCGTGAGGATGAACCGGTGGTCAAGGCCGCGCCAATGGCCGCCGACAAGCGCGAACCGGCCAAGCCGGCGCTGCGCGAGCGCATTTTCAAGCGTGAAGAAGCACCTGCCCAGCCGGTCGAACCACGTGAGCCAACCCTGTCGCGCGAGCCTGTGGTGCCACGCGAGTCGCCGGCACCTCGTGAGCCGGTAATCTCTCGCGAACCACCTGCCGCGGCCCCGATGATCGTGCCGCCGACACCCGCCAGGGCGCCGGAGCCGAGCAAGCGGGTGATGAAGGAGAAGCAGGCGCCGCTGTTCGTCGACAGCGCGGTGGAAGGCACCTTGCCGTCGATCTCCATCCTCGACCCGGCCGAACAGAAGAAGATCGAGTACTCGCCGGAATCCCTGGCCGGTGTCGGCCAGCTGCTGGAAATCAAACTCAAGGAATTCGGCGTGGAAGTGGCGGTGGACTCGATCCACCCGGGCCCGGTGATTACCCGTTACGAAATCCAGCCGGCCGCCGGTGTGAAGGTCAGCCGTATCGCCAACCTGGCCAAGGACCTGGCGCGTTCGCTGGCAGTGACCAGTGTGCGTGTGGTCGAGGTCATCCCCGGCAAGACCACCGTGGGTATCGAGATCCCCAACGAGAACCGGCAGATGGTGCGTTTCTCCGAAGTGCTGGCCACGCCGCAGTACGACGAGCAGAAATCGCCGGTCACCCTGGCCCTGGGCCACGACATCGGCGGCAAGCCGGTGATCACCGACCTGGCCAAGATGCCGCACCTGCTGGTGGCCGGTACTACCGGTTCCGGTAAGTCGGTGGGTGTGAACGCGATGATCCTGTCGATCCTGTTCAAGTCCAGCCCGGAAGACGCGCGGCTGATCATGATCGACCCGAAAATGCTCGAACTGTCGATCTACGAGGGCATCCCGCACCTGCTGTGCCCGGTGGTCACCGACATGAAGGACGCCGCCAACGCCTTGCGCTGGAGCGTGGCCGAGATGGAGCGGCGCTACAAGCTGATGGCGGCCATGGGCGTGCGTAACCTGGCCGGCTTCAACCGCAAGATCAAGGACGCCCAGGAAGCCGGCGAGATCATCCATGACCCGCTGTACCGCCGCGAGAGCATGGACGACGAGCCGCCTGCGCTGAAAACCCTGCCGACCATCGTGGTGGTGGTCGACGAATTCGCCGACATGATGATGATCGTCGGCAAGAAGGTCGAAGAGCTGATCGCCCGTATCGCCCAGAAGGCGCGGGCCGCCGGTATCCACCTGATCCTCGCCACCCAGCGCCCGTCGGTGGACGTGATTACCGGCCTGATCAAGGCCAACATCCCGACCCGCATGGCGTTCCAGGTGTCGAGCAAGATCGACTCGCGGACCATCATCGACCAGGGTGGTGCCGAGCAGCTGCTGGGCCACGGTGACATGCTGTACATGCCGCCGGGCACCAGCCTGCCGATTCGCGTGCACGGCGCGTTCGTCTCCGACGACGAGGTGCACCGCGTGGTCGAAGCGTGGAAGCTGCGCGGCGCCCCGGACTACAACGACGACATCCTCAACGGCGTCGAGGAGGCCGGCAGCGGCTTCGAAGGCGGCGGTGGTGGTGGCGATGGCGAAGATTCGGAAAGCGACGCCCTGTATGATGAGGCCGTGCAGTTCGTGCTGGAAAGCCGCCGCGCGTCCATCTCGGCCGTGCAGCGCAAACTGAAGATCGGCTACAACCGCGCCGCCCGCATGATCGAAGCCATGGAAATGGCCGGCGTGGTCACCCCCATGAACAGCAACGGCTCGCGGGAAGTGATAGCCCCGGGCGGCCCGCGCGACTGACGAACACCTTGCCGTGCGCCAACGGTGGCGCCCGGCCTTTTCAATGCTCGATGAGGACTCCCATGCGCGCGATTCGCATGCTGTTGGTTTCTGCCCTGGCCGCGGCTTCTGTGTCGGCCACCGTATCGGCTTATGCCGGTGAGCAAGACGTACAACGCCTGACCCAATTGCTGGAAAAGTCGCAGACCATCGAGGCCAACTTTTCCCAGCTGACCCTGGACGCCGGCGGCACCAGCCTGCAGGAAACCTCCGGCAAGATGACCGTCAAGCGCCCTGGCCTGTTCTACTGGCACACCGATGCGCCGCAGGAGCAGGTGGTGGTATCCGACGGCAAGAACGTCACCCTGTGGGACCCGGACCTGGAGCAGGCAACCATCAAGAAACTCGACCAGCGCCTGAACCAGACCCCGGCGCTGCTGCTGTCCGGTGACGTGTCGAAGATCAGCCAGAGCTTCGACATCAGCTCGAAGGAGCAGGGCGAAGTGATGGACTTCACCCTCAAGCCGAAGACCAAGGACACCCTGTTCGACTCGCTGCGCGTGTCGTTCCGCAAGGGCCTGATCAACGACATGCAACTGATCGACAGTGTCGGCCAGCGCACCAACATCCTGTTCAATGGCGTGAAAGCCAACCAGGCGGTGCCGGACAGCAAGTTCAAGTTCGACATCCCCAAAGGCGCGGACGTCATCAAGGAGTAACCAGAGCTCGCCATGGACCTGTTTCGAAGCGAACCCGTCGCCCAGCCCCTGGCTGCTCGTCTGCGCCCGTCCAACCTGGACGAGTACGTCGGCCAGGAGCACCTGCTGGCGCGCGGCAAACCGCTGCGCGAAGCGCTGGAGCAGGGTGCGCTGCACTCGATGATCTTCTGGGGGCCGCCGGGCGTGGGCAAGACCACCCTCGCGCGGCTGCTGGCGCAGTTCTGCGATGCGCACTTCGAAACGGTGTCGGCGGTATTGGCCGGGGTGAAGGAGATTCGCCAGGCGGTCGAGGTGGCCAAGCAGCAGGCTGGCCAGTACGGCCGCCGAACCATCCTGTTCGTCGACGAAGTGCACCGCTTCAACAAGTCGCAGCAGGATGCCTTCCTGCCCTATGTGGAAGACGGCACCCTGCTGTTCATTGGCGCCACCACCGAAAACCCGTCGTTCGAGCTGAACAACGCATTGTTGTCGCGGGCGCGGGTGTATGTGCTCAAGAGCCTGGACGAGGCGGCGCTGCGCAAGCTGGTCAACCGCGCGTTGACTGAAGAGCGCGGCCTGGGCAAGCGCAACCTGCGGGTTGGCGACGACGCCTTCAAGATGCTGATGGCCGCCGCCGACGGCGATGGCCGGCGCATGCTCAACTTCCTGGAAAACGCCTCGGACCTGGCTGAAGACGGCAGCGAGATCGATGTCGAGATGTTGCAGAGCCTGCTCGGCGACAGCCGCCGCCGCTTCGACAAGGGTGGCGAGGCGTTCTACGACCAGATTTCCGCGCTGCACAAGTCAGTGCGTGGCTCCAACCCCGATGGCGCCCTGTACTGGTTCGCGCGCATGCTCGATGGCGGCTGCGATCCGCTGTACATTGCCCGCCGCGTGGTGCGCATGGCCAGCGAAGACATCGGCAACGCCGACCCGCGCGCGCTCAGCCTGTGCCTGGCGGCTTGGGATGTGCAAGAGCGTCTGGGCAGCCCCGAGGGCGAACTGGCGGTAGCCCAGGCCATCACCTACCTTGCCTGTGCGCCGAAGAGCAACGCGGTGTACATGGGCTTCAAGACCGCCCTGCGCGAGGCCGCCGAGCATGGCTCGCTGGAAGTGCCGTTGCACCTGCGCAACGCCCCGACCAAGCTGATGAAGCAACTGGGCTACGGCGACGAGTACCGCTATGCCCACGATGAACCCGACGCCTATGCCGCCGGCGAAGACTACTTCCCCGAGGAACTCGAGCCGCGCCAGTACTACCAGCCGGTGCCCCGTGGCCTGGAACTGAAGATTGGCGAGAAGCTGCGCCACCTGGCCGACCTTGACCGCAACAGCCCCCGCCAGCGGAGAAAGCCGTGATTGCACTGATTGCCGCCGTCAGCGCTGGCGGTATTGCCGGTACCTTGTTGCGCTTTGCCACCACCAACTGGGTGTCTGCCCACTGGCCACGGCACTTCTATCTCGGTACGCTGGCGGTCAACCTGGTTGGCTGCCTGCTGATCGGCCTGCTTTATGGTCTGTTCTTGCACAAGCCGATCGTGCCGGTCGAGTTGCGCGCCGGGCTGATCGTCGGCTTCCTCGGTGGCCTGACGACTTTTTCCTCCTTTTCGCTGGATACCGTACGCCTGCTGGAAAGCGGGCAAGTGCCCCTGGCTTTGGGCTATACCGGTATCAGCGTGGTGGGCGGGCTGCTCGCGACCTGGGCCGGCCTGTCCCTGACCCGATTCTGAACCAACACCTACACATAACGAGAGAACGATATGCTCGATTCCAAACTGTTACGCGGCCAACTTCAGGAAGTGGCGGATCGCCTGGCCTCCCGTGGCTTCAGCCTGGATGTCGCGCGCATCGAATCACTGGAAGAGCGCCGCAAGGCGGTGCAGACCCGCACCGAGCAGCTGCAGGCCGAGCGTAACGCCCGTTCCAAGTCCATCGGCCAGGCCAAGGCCAAGGGCGAAGATATTGCGCCGCTGATGGCTGACGTCGAGCGCATGGCCAACGAACTGGCTGCCGGCAAGACTGAACTGGACGGCATCCAGGCCGAACTGGATGGCATCCTGCTGACCATCCCCAACCTGCCGGACGCCAGCGTACCGGTTGGTGCCAGCGAAGACGACAACGTCGAGGTGCGCCGTTGGGGTACGCCGAAGGCTTTCGACTTCGAAATCAAGGACCATGTCGCGCTCGGCGAAGTCAGCGGTGGCCTGGACTTCGAAGCTGCCGCCAAGCTGTCTGGCGCGCGTTTTGCCGTGCTGCGTGGTCCAGTTGCCCGCCTGCACCGCGCCCTGGCGCAGTTCATGATCAACCTGCACACCGGCGAGCACGGTTACGAGGAGCACTACACCCCGTACCTGGTCCAGGCCCCGGCCCTGCAGGGTACCGGTCAGCTGCCGAAGTTCGAGGAAGACCTGTTCAAGATCAGCCGCGAAGGCGAGGCCGACTTCTACCTGATCCCGACTGCCGAAGTGTCGCTGACCAACCTGGTGGCCGGTGAAATCCTCGATGCCAAGCAGCTGCCACTGAAGCTGGTTGCCCACACCCCGTGCTTCCGCAGCGAAGCCGGTGCTTCCGGCCGTGACACCCGCGGCATGATCCGCCAGCACCAGTTCGACAAGGTCGAGATGGTGCAGGTGGTCGAGCCGTCCAAGTCGATGGAAGCCCTGGAAGGCCTGACTGCCAACGCCGAGCGCGTGCTGCAGCTGCTGGAGCTGCCGTACCGCGTGCTGGCCCTGTGCACCGGCGACATGGGCTTTGGCGCGGTGAAGACCTACGACCTGGAAGTGTGGGTACCAAGCCAGGACAAGTACCGCGAAATCAGCTCGTGTTCCAACTGCGGCGATTTCCAGGCGCGCCGCATGCAGGCCCGCTGGCGCAACCCGGAAACCGGCAAGCCAGAGCTGGTGCATACCCTCAACGGGTCCGGCCTGGCCGTAGGCCGTACCTTGGTTGCCGTACTGGAAAACTACCAGCAGGCCGACGGTTCCATCCGTGTGCCGGAAGTGCTGAAGCCTTACATGGGCGGCGTCGAGGTCATCCGCTAAATGGATTACCTGCCGCTGTTCCACAAGCTGCAGGGCGGCCGCGTGCTGGTCGTTGGCGGCGGTGAGATCGCTTTGCGCAAAGCGCGCCTGCTGGCCGACGCCGGCGCCGCGCTGCGCGTGGTTGCACCGGATGTCGACGGCCAGTTGGCCGCGCTGGCCCGGGAAGGTGGCGGCGAGGTGCTGGTGCGCGGCTATCAGGCAGCCGACCTGGTCGGTTGCCGGCTGGTGATTGCGGCCACCGACGACCCGGGGCTCAATGCCCAGGTGTCGGCGGATGCGCAGGCACTCAGCCTGCCGGTCAACGTGGTGGATGCGCCGGCCCTGTGCACGGTGATCTTCCCGGCGATCGTCGACCGTTCGCCGTTGGTGGTTGCGGTGTCCAGTGGCGGTGATGCTCCGGTGCTGGCGCGTTTGATTCGCGCCAAGCTGGAGGCCTGGATCCCGTCCGCCTACGGCGAACTGGCCGGCCTGGCCGCACGCTTCCGCGACAAGGTCAAGGCCTTGTACCCGGACGTCAACCAGCGCCGAGGCTTCTGGGAAACCGTGTTCCAAGGGCCTATTGCCGAGCGTCAGCTGGCCGGGCAGGGCGCCGAGGCCGAGCGCCTGTTGCAGGCGATGGTCGACGGTGCACCGGTGCAGCAGGGCGGTGAGGTGTACCTGGTGGGGGCTGGCCCGGGCGATCCGGACTTGCTGACCTTCCGCGCCTTGCGCCTGATGCAGCAGGCCGACGTGGTGCTGTACGACCGCCTGGTGGCACCGGCGATTATCGAGATGTGCCGACGTGATGCCGAGCGTATCTACGTGGGCAAGCGTCGCGCCGACCATGCCGTGCCACAGGACCAGATCAACCGCCTTCTGGTCGACCTGGCCCGGCAGGGCAAGCGTGTGTTGCGCCTGAAGGGCGGCGACCCGTTCATCTTCGGGCGGGGCGGCGAAGAGATCGAAGAGCTGGCCGAGCACGGCATCCCGTTCCAGGTGGTGCCGGGCATTACCGCAGCCAGCGGTTGTTCCGCCTATGGCGGGATTCCGCTGACTCACCGCGACTATGCCCAATCGGTGCGTTTCGTGACCGGGCACCTGAAGGATGGCACCAGCAATCTGCCGTGGCATGACCTGGTAGCGCCGGCGCAGACCCTGGTGTTCTACATGGGCTTGGTGGGGTTGCCGACCATCTGTGCCGAGCTGATTCGCCATGGCCGCGCGGCCAGTACCCCTGCGGCGCTGGTGCAGCAGGGGACTACGCGTAATCAGCGGGTGTTCACCGGCACCCTGGCGGACTTGCCGGACCTGGTGGCGCAGCATGAAGTGCATGCGCCGACCCTGGTGATTGTCGGGGAAGTGGTGCAGTTGCGTGACAAGCTGGCCTGGTTCGAAGGTTCGCAGAATAGCTGAAATCGTTGGGGCCGCTTTGCGGCCCGTTCGCAGCACAAGGCTGCTCCTACAGGGGGCCGCGTTTCCTGTAGGAGCAGCCTTGTGCTGCGAACGGGCTGCAAAGCAGCCCCGACAGCCTCAAACCTGCCAAATCCCCTTGCCTGCCAACTGCTCCCGATCATGCGGCAGGTTGAAGTCCTGCAGCGGCCCCTTGGGCACGATCCCGTTCGGGTTGATGGTCTTGTGGCTCATGTAGTAGTGCTTCTGGATATGCTCCATGTCCACTGTGCCCGCCACCCCCGGCCACTGGTACAGTTCACGCAGCCAGTTCGACAGGTTGTGATAGTCGCTCAGGCGGCGCAGGTTGCACTTGAAGTGCCCGTGGTACACGGCATCGAAGCGCACCAGGGTGGTGAACAGGCGCACATCGGCCTCGGTCAGGTATTCCCCGGCCAGGTAGCGGTTGCGGCTCAGCAAGTCTTCCAGGTAGTCCAGTTCGTTGAACACTTCGTCAAACGCAGCCTCGTAGGCTTCCTGCGTAGTGGCAAAGCCTGCGCGATATACGCCATTGTTCACCGCCGGGTAGATGCGCTCGTTCAGCGCCTCGATGGTCGGGCGCAGCGGCTCTGGGTACAGGTCCAGTGTATTGCCGGTCAGTTCGTTGAACGCGCTGTTGAAGATGCGGATGATCTCCGACGACTCATTGTTGACGATGCGTTTCTCTTTCTTGTCCCACAGCACCGGTACAGTCACGCGGCCAGTGTAGTGCGGGTCATCCTGGGTGTAGCGCTGGTGCAGGTACTGCAGCGCGTCGAGGTGGTCGCCGCTGGAACCTTGCTGCTGGTCGAAAGTCCAGCCATGGTCCTGCATCAGCCAGCTGACCACCGACACGTCGATCAGTGGCTCCAGGCCCTTGAGGGCACGGAAGATCAGGGTGCGGTGTGCCCATGGGCAGGCCAGCGAGACGTACAGGTGGTAACGGCCAGCTTCGGGAGCGGGCAGCTGATTGCGGCGTTGGGCGTTTTCGCGTTTGAACGTGCCGTCCTTGCCGTTTTCATACCACTGGTCATGCCAGCGGCCGTCGATCAAAAGGCCCATGGTGAGCTCCTCGGAACAAAGTTGTTTGTCGTTGGAGCCCAGTCTAGGGAAAAACGTTCGAATAACTAGCGCAAAGACTGCACTCTTACTATCTAGTTATTAGATTGGTTGCGTGCGCCCCAGTAACCGCGTGCCGTGGCGAAAGCCTGCTCACGGTCTTGGCCCAGGCCGCGCAGGGCAAGGGCGATGGTTGCGACCACGGCCATCTCACCGTAGCTGTCCTCGGTCTCGCCGCGCCAGACCGCCAGCAATTGCTCCGGCTGCAGGCTTGGCGGCTTCACGTGGCGGCGTTCGCTCAGCGCTGGCCATTCCTCGTCCCAGGCTTCGCCGGCGGTGGTGCCGTATAGATGGCTGATGACATCGGGGTTGACCTCAATCTCGCCGCCATCACCCTTGATTACCACGGCATGGTCGCCCAGCAGGCGGCTGGCCTCGCGGTGTACTGCCTGGTAGCCGGGGTGGAAGATGCTCTGCAGGCCACAACGCGCAGCCAGCGGGTTGAGCACCCGGGCCAGCGAATGGATGGGCGAACGCAGGCCCAGGGTGTTGCGCAGGTCGATCATGCGCTGCAACTGCGGCGCCCAGTCCTGCAGCGGGAAGAAGGCCAGGCGTTGCTGGTCCAGGGTCCGGCTGACCGCAGCCCAGTCACGGCACAACGGAATTTCCAGCAAGGACAGCAACTGCTCGGTGTACATGCGCCCGGCGGTATGCGCACCGCCACCGTGCATCAGGATGCGCACGCCATTGTTGGCCAGGCATTTGGCAGCCAGCAGGTACCAGGGTAGGTGGCGCTTCTTGCCGGCGTAGGTGGGCCAGTCCAAGTCCACGGCGATGCGCGGCGACTGCAAGTGGGCGCGCAGGGCCTCGGTGAAGCCGGCCAGTTCTTCGGCGCTTTCTTCCTTGTGCCGCAGCAGCATGAGGAAGGCACCGAGCTGGGCATCTTCGACCTTGCCTTCCAGCAGCAGAGTCATGGCCGTGCGGGCTTCTTCACGGGTCAGGCCACGCGCGCCGCGCTTGCCTTTGCCAAGAATGCGCACGAACTCGGCGAACGGGTGTTCGGCAGGGGTTTCCAGGGTAAGCGGGCGAGGTTCTGTCATATGCAGTTGGTCGGCTTGGGCAGGCCCGCCAGCTTGGCGGCCAGTTTGGCGGGAGTGCCGTTGAACAGGCGGTTGAGGTGCGGGCTGTTGCCCTTGTCCGGGCCCAGTTTGAGGGCCGTGTACTTGATCAGCGGGCGCGTGGCCGGGGACAGCTGGTATTCCTGGTAGAACTGGCGCAGCAGTTCTAGGATTTCCCAGTGGTCCTCCGTCAAAGGGATGCCCTCGCGCGCGGCCAAAGCCTCGGCGGCGGCATGCGACCAGTCTTGCAGGTCGACCAGGAAGCCGTCCTTGTCCAGGGCGATCGCCTGATCGCCAACGTTGAGGGTATTCATAGCCAGCTATTGACCTTGTCGTAATGCAGCGATAGTTCGACGAACCCGGCGTAGTCCACGGCCTTGGCCAGTTCGTTGGCGACCGCGCGGGCCTGCACGTCTTCTTCCAGGGCGAACAGGCGCTGGGCCAGGCCGGCGGCTTGCAGCCGGCGGTGCGGTTCGCTGCCGCTGTGCAGGGCATATACAGCATCGCCGCACAGCAGCAGGGCGTCGTCGGCGCCGAGCAGGCGAAGGCAACTGGCCAGGCGTTCGTCGCCAAACGGGGAGTGGGCAATTACATGCAGGGTCGTCATCAGAGCGTTACCACCTGGTCGAAACGGGCGATCAGTGCGGTCAGGGCCGCGTCGTCCAGCACTTGCACCGGCAGCGTCAGGGTGTCGGCTGCCAGGCCGCGGCGAGTGAGGCTGTGGCTACAGGCGAACAGGTCCTCGACGCCGAACATTGGCAGCGCCTGCAAGTTGGCGGCCAGGTTCCTCTGTTGCACGGCGGTGGGCTGCTGCTCCGCAGCGAGCTGGAACACGCCGTCATCGAGGAACAGCATGCCCAGCGGCAGATCGAACGCGCCGCCAGCCAGGGCGATGTCCAGTGCTTCACGGGCCGATGGGCCGTTCCAGGGCGCCTGGCGGCTGATGATCAACAAGGATTTGGCCATTTCAGTCGCCTCCGAAGCAGACAAGGCGATCGGCAACTTGCGCCGCCTCATGCAGCTGGCCAAGCCCCGACAGCTCCCAAGGCTTGGGCAGGTTCACGGCCGGGCGCTGGTAGCGGTTGGCCTCGGCCTCGTCGAGCACGCCACGGCGCAGGGCGGCGGCGATGCACACCACTGCGTCCAGCTGGTTGGCTGCAATGAAGGCGCGCCATTGGCCGGCAACATCCAGCTCGTCCTGGGGGGCGACCACGTTGGCCGAGGCACTGTGTACCCCGTCCTGGTAGAAGAACAGCCGGGCAATCTCATGCCCGCCGGCCAGCACCGCCTCGGCGTAGCGCAGGGCGCGCCGCGAGGAGGGCGCATGGGCCGGGGAGAACACCGCGATAGCGAATTTCATGGATAACTCATGCAAAAGGAATGGTGCCATGATAAAGCAAAAAAGCCCGCGCCCGCTTGTGCATGGCGGGGCGGGCTTTCTGTCTTGCACCAATCTGAAGGCCGGCGCTATCCCGGTAGGGGCAACTGCCTTGTGTTGTCTGTACTGGCCTCATCGCTGGCAAGCCAGGCTCCTACAGGGACTGCGCATGGCTTCAGATCAATGCGGTCGAGGTGGGAGCTGGCTTGCCTGCGATGGGCTGCGCAGCAGCCCCATGGCCCTGACAGTCGAACACCAGGCTCAAGCCTGTTCCTTGCTCTCCGGCAAGAACCAGTTCAACACCAGGGCACAGATACCCCCGGTAGCCACGCCCGACTCCAGCACATTGCGAATCGCCGCCGGCATGTGCGCCAGGAACTCCGGCACCTGCGCCACACCCAGGCCCAGGGCCAGGGATACAGCGATGATCAGCAGGGCACGACGGTCCAGGCGAGTGCTGGCGAGGATATTGATCCCCGAAGCCGCAACCGCCCCGAACATGACCATGGCCGCACCGCCCAGCACCGGCTCCGGCACCGCCTGGATCACCCCGGCAACGCTCGGGAACAGCCCCAGCAGCACCAGCATCACGGCAATCCACATGCCGATATGGCGGCTGGCGATCCCTGTCAGCTGAATCACGCCATTGTTCTGGGCAAAGATCGAGCTCGGGAAGGTGTTGAACAAACCGGCCAGCAGCGAGTTGGCCCCGTTGACCAGCACACCGCCCTTGATCCGCTGCATCCACACCGGCCCTTCGACCGGCTGGCGCGACACCTTGCTGGTGGCGGTGACGTCACCGATGGCTTCCAGCGAAGTTACCAAGTAGATCACCAGCATCGGGATGAACAGTGCCCAGGAGAAGCCCAGGCCGAAGTGCAGCGGCGTCGGCACCTGGAACAGCGCGGCTTCGTGCATGCCGTTGAAATTCAGGCGGCCCAGGTAGCCGGCTAGCGCATAACCGACCGCCAGGGCGATAATGATGGCGCAGCTGCGCATCCACACCACCGGGATGCGGTTGAGGATGACGATGATCGCCAGCACCACGCCTGACAGCAGCAGGTTCTCGCCATTGGCGAAGGTGCCATTGGCCATGGCGCCGAAGCCGCCACCCATGCTGATCAGGCCGACCTTGATCAGGGTCAGGCCGATCATCAACACCACGATGCCGGTTACCAGCGGGGTGATCAGGCGTTTGACGAAGGGCAGGATGCGCGACACGCCCATCTCGACGAACGAGCCGGCGATTACTACGCCAAAGATGGCTGCCATGACGCCTTCCACCGGGGTGCCTTGCTTGACCATGAGCGCTCCGCCGGCGATCAGCGGGCCGACGAAGTTGAAGCTGGTGCCCTGGACGATCAGCAGCCCGGCACCGAATGGCCCGAAGCGCTTGCACTGGACGAAAGTGGCGATACCTGAGATTACCAGTGACATGGAGACGATCAGGTTGGTATCACGTGCCGAAACACCCAGTGCCTGGCAAATCAGCAGGCCAGGGGTGACGATCGGCACGATGATCGCCAATAGGTGCTGCAGTGCTGCCAGCAGGCCGATCAACAGCCGTGGCTTGTCCTCCAGACCAAGCACCAATTCATTGGCAGGCGCCGCCGCGCCTGGGCTGTGTTCGTGTGAGCTCATTGCGAAAAGCTGCCCCGGAAGAAAAAAGGAGCGCATTCTACGAGGTGATGGCGAATTGGGGTAGAGAAAAGCACGATGGCGGCATGATCGACGACCATTCGCCCGGTTATCTGACTTTATGGTCAATTATTGGGCGCTTTTTCCCAGGAGTCGAACCTGTGGGAGCGGGCGTGCCCGCGAAGAATGCGACTCGGTATATGGCACCGGCTTCGCCGGTGTTCGCGGGCTCGCCCGCTCCCACAAGGCTCCAGCTAAATCGATGAGTTGAGCGCCCATAAAAAGCCCGCCGAAGCGGGCTTTCTCTTGCCGATATCCATCAGTCATCACGACCCATGATGCCAAACAGCTGCAGCAGGCTGACAAACAGGTTGTAGATCGACACATACAGGCTGATGGTCGCCATGATGTAGTTACGCTCGCCACCGTGAATGATCGCGCTGGTCTGGAACAGGATGCAGACCGACGAGAACAGCACGAAGCCAGCGCTGATCGCCAGCTGCAGGCCGCTGATCTGGAAGAAGAAGCTGGCCACGACAGCACCCAGCAGGACAAAGAAGCCCGCAGTGATGAAGCCGCTGAGGAAGCTCATGTCCTTGCGGGTAATCAGCACATAAGCCGACAGCCCCCCGAACACCAGCGCAGTCATGGCGAATGCCGAGCTGACCACTTCGGCGCCACCGGCCATGCCCAGGTAGCGGTTGAGGATAGGGCCGAGGATAAAGCCCATGAAGCCGGTGAGCGCGAAGGTGGATACCAGACCCCAGGCCGAATCACGCAGTTTGTTGGTAAGGAAGAACAGCCCGTAGAAGCCGATCAGCACCACGAACACGTTCGGGTAGCCGACGCGCATCTGCTGGGCCACGAAGGCCATGACACCGCTGAAGGCGAGCGTGAGCGCCAGCAGGCTGTACGTGTTGCGCAGGACCTTGCTGATCTCCTGCTGCTCGACCTGCTGGCCGTGGTGTACGGCGTAATCCTGTTCGCGCATGGCGACACTCCTTGGTAAACCTGTGGTTTTCAAACGTTCAGATGCTAGGAGTCTATCAGAGCTCCCGCAACCCGCGACACAGAGAGTTTGACAGCTTGTTTCATTACGGTATTATGGCGGCCGCAAAACGAGCTGGAAGCGTGGCCGAGTGGTTTAAGGCAACGGTCTTGAAAACCGTCGATGGGCAACTATCCTAGAGTTCGAATCTCTACGCTTCCGCCATATTCGAAGCCCTGATTATTCAGGGCTTTTTGCGTTTCTGGGGCATAGGAAACCATCCACGGGACCATCCGTGGGTATCGTTTGTTTCGGCGCTTCCGATACTTCTTGCTTGGTCGGTTTCGCCAAGGCTCCAACTTAACTGGCTTCATCCCATTCTTACAGGCACGAAAAAGCCCGCCGAGGCGGGCTCCTCGCTTGCTACTGAGCGCTAGCCGCAGCCTCTCAAGCCAAATTGCATTACTGACAACTGCGCGGAAATCGGATCCGTAGGCTGGACCCAACCTTGCTCCACATCAGTAGCCTGCAGGCGTTTCATGCAGGCGTGGTCATGCCCGCACCCGCAGGTTTTATTGCAGGGTCACTGGCTTCATGTCATCCGGTAATTGACGAATAGCTGCCTCTATCCGCTCGATCGGTGCCGCAAGTTCGTCCGCCTCCTTGTCCTTGCCCTCCCTTCTCAGGCGGTCACGCTCAAGGCGCAGGTTAAGCAAATTCTTCTGTAGTTTCAGGGCCGAGGTATTGAACGGATCCATGCTTTTCTCATGCTGTAGGCTTCCGTGCCGCTGTAGGAAAACTGGACCGTAGCAGTTCGAATTTGCTGGAGAAACTGATGTTTCATACAGGCAAATCCCACTACATAGATTCTTCCTACATTGCGCGGTAAAAGATCCTACAGTCAGCGTTTCAAATCATGTCTTTCAAACCCTCCTGAGCCCGCATGGTAGGTGGCGATGATAGGTGTTTGGCAATGCAGGCCCTCAAGGCGGATTGATCCAGAGGCTGCAGTGCTTTTCGAAACCTTATGTAGCAATTGCCGCCCCGCGCGCTACAGGTGGTCCGCATCCATCACCGCCTAGGTGAATGTCTGAGGCGCTTCCTGCGGCAAGTTGTTAAGCGGGTCGAAGTCATCCGCCGCTGTAGCGGCTGGCTGGGGCTGCTGTGCTGCAGCCGTGGTGATGTCCGCCGTCAGCAGGCCAGGTGGCAGCAGGGTACAGGCGAGCAGTGTACGGCTGAAACAGTGTGGCAGGGTGGTGGTCGAGTGGCGGGTAGACATCGGGCATCTGCGCCCATCCGCTTCGCCAAGAGCAGGTGTAGATGGTGCGCCCGCTCAATGGCTGGGTCTGGTGTCGCCGCCATGGCAATGACGAGTTGGCTGGTTGCCTGCGCAGAAGCTTCAGCGGTTGACCTGAAGCGAGTCAGCAATCAGAACCTGCTCCGTGCGCAGGATGCGCGCGTAATCCAGAGCCAGGTTGCTCAACGACAGCGCATGTACATCCTCCGCCGGCCAAAGCCGGCCTTGCAGGTCGTGCTGGTCAAAGGTGAAGCAGGCATCTTCCACCACCACCACATCGAAACCGAGATTGCCCGCCGAGCGTGCGCTGGCTTCCACGGAGTTGTTGGTAATCACCCCGGCGATGACCAGTGCGTTGATGCTGCGCGCGTGCAGCCATCGCTCCAGGCCGGAGTTGGCGAAGGCATCGGGCACATGTTTGTCGAACACGGTTTCGCTGGCCAGTGGGGTAAATGCAGGCTGGAATTCGCAACCGGACTGGCCCGGCCAGAACACCGAGTCTACCGAGCGGGACAGGTGGCGCACATGGATCACCGGGCGTCCTGACCGACGCCACGCAGCCAGCAGATCGCCTATACGCAGTTCGGCCTCAGGGTTGTTGCGCCGGCCCAGGCGCGGGTGGTGGATACCAATCTGAAGGTCGATCAACAACAAGGCAGCGTTGGTCGCGAAAGCGGTCATGAAGGGATGGCACTCCTGGCAGGTTCGAGCGCTTGACCCTAGCACAGCGTGGATGACTGCAAAAATTGCTGTCACGCGTAAGGGCCAGATGCGCCGCTCTTGTGGGAGATGGCCCAGCTCTTTGGGCTGCGCTGTCGCGTAGATAACTGAAATTGCAAGCAATCCGCGTACCCGGTGGGAGCGGCTTTAGCCGCGAAGAATCCAACGCGGTGCATGGCACCGGCTGCGCCAGTGTTCGCGGCTGAAGCTGCTCCCACAGGGCCCCTGCTAATTCAATGAGTTATGTGCAGTTCTATGGGAGCGGCGCCTTGTGTCGCGAAAGGGGTGCGCAACGGCCTCAGGTTTTCGATGCATCCCTCAAGATTGCCGGGGCCGCCCTGCGGCCCTTTCGCGACGCAAAGCCGCTCCCACAAAAAAACCGGCGCCTCACATCTGATCCGCTTTTTTTCCATAAAGCTGAATCTGTAACGGTATCAGCCCAAGCCCGACAATATGCCCATTCCCGCATCACACTTGTAGAGGTTCCAATGGGCAAGCTCGCGCTATTCCTGGGTGGTTTTCTGCTGCTGACCATTCTGATCGGTATCCTTGGCACCATTCCGCCAAGCTGACGTTCACCACACCTATCCCTCGCGGCCTGCCTGTCCTTCGGGCGGGCCCATTCCTCTTCATTGTTGGCCGATTCACCCTACCGATTTGTACGATAAGTCATTCTTTGCACTGGGAAAACTGTCCACAAAAAACGTGGGTAGGTCTGTGGATAAAGTTCTGCAAGCCAAGCCCGTGGCGGGCTCTGTCAAATTGAGCAGAAATTGAACAGCCGTTTCAGGGCGTTGTTTCAGTAGGCCAGGCCGGCGCGGCGCAGGGCTGCCAGCAGGTCGCGTACCCGCGTCGGCAGCTCGCCGGCGGGGTACACGGCATGCATCTGCGGGTCCCGGCCGTTGCTGGAGGTCAGGCGGTACTGCGGGCATACCCGCACCAGCCGCCCGGCCTTGACCTGCGCTTCGCCGACCCAGGCGGCCAGGCGGGCGATACCGGCGCCGGCCAAGGTGCTGTGGTACACCGCGTCACCTGAGTCCAGGCGCAGCCTGGGCCTGGGGCGCAGGCTGGTGATCTGGCCGTCGCGGCAGAAGTGCCAGGCCTTGAGGATGCGCGGGGCGGTGTGCAGGATCAGCGCGTGGCCCTCGAGGTCCTCGGGTTGTTGTGGCGTGCTGGCCAGTGCCAGGTATTCAGGGCTTGCATACAGGTGACGCTGGTAATCCCAAAGCGGGTAGCCGATCAGCTCGCTCGACTGTGGGAAGGCACCGCGCACCACGAAGTCGAACTTGCCTTGCAGCGGGTCCAAGGCCCCGTCGCTGTACTGCACGTCCAGGGTTACCTGGGGGTGGCAGCGGGAAAACTCGGCAAGCACCTGGGGCAGGACATGTTCGCCCAGTACCTGCGGCACGGCGAAGCGGATCCAGCCTTGTGCACTGCCGCTGAGCGCGGCCAGTTCGTCGGCGGCATCACGTTGCACATCCAGCAAGCGTTCGGCGTGTGGCAACAGGCGCTCGCCGGCTTCGGTCAGGGTCACGGCATTGGCGTTGCGGTTGAGCAGTTTGCTCCCGGCGTTGTCTTCCAGGGTTTGTACCGCGCGGGTTACCGCGCTGGGGGAGCGCCCCAGGGCGCGGGCGGCGGCGACGAAGCTGCGCTTGTGCGCCACGCTGACGAACGCCTGGATTTCCCGCAGCATGTCCAATGCCATTGCCTGTTCCTCGTTGCAGTTTTCGCAATATGGCATTTCAACACAAGCGCGGCACTTTGATTAGCCTTGCAGGCGTCTTCACTGCCTGAAACCGCGTCATGATGGATATCGCTGTGCTTTCCGTGTTCGCCTTCGCCGCTGGGCTGATCGACGCCGCCGTGGGTGGCGGTGGGCTGATCCAGATTCCGGCCTTGTTCAACGTGCTGCCCACCGCGCAACCGGCGGCATTGCTCGGAAGCAACAAGCTGGCGTCGGTGTGTGGCACGGCCTTCGCTGCGCGTTCGTTCATCCGCAGGGTGACGCTGGACTGGGGGTTGATCGTGCCGGCAGCGCTCAGTGCGTTCGTAATGTCGTTCGCCGGTGCCGCCACGGTGTCGCTGGTGCCGCCCAGCGTGATGCGCCCTGCGGTGCTGGTGCTGATCGTGCTGATGGCCATCTACACCTTCTGCAAGAAGGACTTCGGCACGCTGCACAAACCCACAAGGATCGGCCGCAAGGAGCAGTGCCTGGCGGTGCTGATCGGTGGCGCGATCGGTTTTTACGACGGCCTGTTCGGTCCGGGTACTGGCAGCTTCCTGATCTTCCTGTTCATCCGCTTCTTCGCTTTGGACTTTCTGCACGCCTCGGCGTCGGCCAAGGTGGTGAACATCGCCACCAACCTGGCGGCGCTGGTGTTCTTCGTGCCATCAGGCAATGTGCTGTACGCCATCGCCTTGCCCATGGCGGCTTGCAACATCCTCGGCGCGCTGACCGGTACCTGGCTGGCGGTGCGCAAGGGCGCGGGCTTTGTGCGTGGGTTGTTCCTGGTGCTCTTGTGCGTGCTGATCGCCAAGTTGACGTGGGACCTGCTGGGTGGCTAGTTCACATCGCCTGGCGTTGTGGCTCGGCCTGTTCGACGCGATTGCGGCCATGGGCCTTGGCGCGGTACAGCGCCTGATCGGCGCGTGCCAGCAGTTCATCGAGGGTGGGGGCCGGCATGTCGGCGGCACAACCGGCCAGGCCGATACTGACGGTAATCTGCAGGGACTGGCCGGCCTGCATCACATGCAGGTCCTGCACCGCACGGCGCAGGCGCTCGGCAGTGAACTTGGCCCGATCTGGCGCCAGGCCCGGTAGGACCACGACAAATTCCTCGCCGCCCAGGCGAGCGAACAGTTCACCATCGTGCAACTGGTCCTGCAGGGTGCTGGCGAACTGGCGCAGCACCTGGTCACCGACCGCATGGCCATGGACATCATTGATCGACTTGAAGTGGTCGATGTCCAGCATCATCAGGGTCAGCGGCAGCGCCTGGGCGTGTTGCTGGCGGCTTTCCAGCAGCGCGTTGGCGCGGCGGGTGAAGGCGCTGCGGGTGAGCACACCGGTGAGGTGGTCGATGCTGGCCTGATGCGCCAGGCGGGCCATCAGGCTGCGGTTTGCCTGGCTGACGCAGGCCACCACCAGCGGCCCGAGCACCAGCATGGCGATGCCCAGGCGCGCCGACATCAGTGTGGTCACTCCGGGCTCGCTTTGCGGCACGCTGAAATGCATGAGGTTTTGCGCCACCGCCACGATCAGCGTGCTGCCAGCGGTGAGTGTCAGCAGAGAAACCAGGAACGGTGAGTAAGTCCAGGCGCACCACAGCAGCGCGGCAATCGGGAAGGCAATGGCCCCGGGGCCGCCGAAGGCAATGCTGAACGCCAGCGAGGCCAGCAGCACCAGCAACGGCGCCAGGCGGATGGCCTGGGCGCCACCGCGCACCAGCGCTCGTGCCGTAGGGGCTGTCAGCAGCACTGGCAGCACCAGCACGCTGGTCGAGAACTGTTCACTGAACCAGGCCAGCCAGGTGGCGCGCAACGACTGTTCGAACCACGGCGCGGCCACTGCCGCCGCCATGCTGGCAGCCACTATTGCCCCGGCGGCACTGGCGCCGAACACGCTGAGGACGCCGTGGGGAGTACGCATCCGTCGGTGCAGGCGTGGCAAGCGCGAGAGCATCAGCCAGAGGGTGACCACCACGCCCAGGTTGCACAGGTTGAACCACAGGGCAGGCACCCAGGCGCTGCCGCACAGCAGGTCGGCGCCGACCATGGCCAGCCAGACCAGGGTAAAGCCCGTCAGCGTGGCTTGGCGGGGGTAGCGCAGTAGCACCCCAGCCAGGACCGCATTGACCGGCCAGAACAGCGACAGGGATTCGATCGGGCGGGCCAGGATGCCGCCCAGGGTCAGGGCGAAGGTCAGGCCGAGTAGAACGACGTAGTGCAACAAGCGCGATTGGGCTGGAAAAACCATGGGCTCGACCGGCAAGGCGGGAACGAAATCCAGGACAACGGCTTGAAGCACCTGGGGCAATTGCGCATAAGTGTGTTTCGTCAGGGGACTTGATGTCAATCTGCCGCGATCGGTCGAGATAATGCCAAATTGCCTTCATTCGTAGCCAAACCCTACAGCCCAAAGAACCACGGCACCATCAACACGGTCACCAGCATCACCAGTATGGTGAACGGCACGCCAACTTTGACAAAGTCAGCGAAGCGGTATTGCCCCGGGCCAAGTACCAGGGTGTTCACCGGCGATGACACCGGCGTCATGAAGGCCGCCGAGGCAGCCAGCGCCACGGTCATGGCAAACGGGTAGGGCGACATGCCCAGCTGCGTGGCGGTGCTGACGGCCACGGGTGCCATCAGTACCGCAGTGGCCGTGTTGGAGATGAACAGGCCGATCACCGCCGTGACCGCGAACAGGCAGGCGAGGATGGCGCTGGGGCCGGCACCGCCCAGCACGCTGACCAGGCCGCCCACTGCCAGGTCGATGCCGCCGGTTTTCTGCAGTGCCTGGGCAAAGGGCAGCATACCGACGATCAGCACCAGGCTTTGCCAGTGGATGGCCCGGTAGGCGCTGTTCATGTCGATGCAGCGGCCTGCGCCCATCAGCAGGCAGCCGATCAGCGCGGCAATGACATTGGGGACCGCGCCGCTGACCATCAACCCGACCATCACCGCCAGGCTCAGCAACGCCTGTGGTGCGCGGGTGCGGGCGGGCGCGACCAGGTCGATTTCTGCGGGCAGGCTCAGTACCAGGAAGTCCTTGGGCTTGCTTTGCAACTGGCGCACGGCTTTCCACGGGCCGACTACCAGCAGGGTGTCGCCCAGGCGCAGCTTTTCTTCCACCAGCTGTTCTTCGATCGCCACCTGCTCGCGGCGCAAGCCGACAACGTTGAGGTCGAAGCGAGTGCGAAAGGCCAGTTCGAGGATGCTCTTGCCGAGCAGTTTCGAACCTGGTGGCAGCAATACCTCGGCCATACCCAGCTCCTGGGACTGGTCGATGAAGTAGGCGGCCTTGAAGTGCAGCGGCTCCAGCTGCATGGTCTGGCACAGGCTGCGCAGGTCGTCGCGGTTGGCGAACAGGTCGAGCAGCAGCACATCGCCCTGGTGCAGCACGGTGCTGGAGTCGGCGGCGATCACCCGCGTGGTGAACTTGTGCTGGCGCTCGATACCGATCACGTTGGCGCCATGCCGGGTGCGCAGCTCCAGCTCGCCCAGGGTATGACCGATCAGCGGTGAATGGGGGCGGATGCGCAGGCGCCGTTCACGGCCATTGAGCTTGTAGTCCAGCACCAGGTCCAGCAGGGTGCGGCGGCTTTCCACGCGGCCGTCCTTGCGCACTTCGCCATTCAGCCAGTGCCGGGTCAGCAGCATGTAGCCGATGCCCAGCACCAGCACCACCAGGCCGAACGGGGTGAAGCTGAAGAAGCTGAAGCCCGCTTCGCCATGGCGTACCAGCTCGCTGTGTACCACCACGTTGGGCGGTGTGGCCACCAGGCTGAGCATGCCGCTGATCAGGCCGGCGAAAGCCAGCGGCATCATCAGGCGGGCGGGCGAAAGCTGCAGGCGTGCAGCGATGCTCAGCACCACCGGAATGAAAATGGCCACCACGCCGGTGGAGCTCATCATCGAACCCAGCCCCGCCACGGCTACCATCAGCAACACCAGCAGGCGTGCCTCGCTGTTGCCGGCCCGCTCGCTCATCCATTCGCCGATACGGTAGGCAATGCCGGTGCGCACCAGGCCTTCACCGATCACGAACAAGGCGGCGATCAACACCACGTTGGGGTCACTGAAACCGGCCAGCGCCTGCTCCACGGTGAGGATGCCCGACAGCGGCAGGGCGAGGATCACCAGTAGCGCGACCACGTCCATGCGTGGGCGGTTGATGACGAACAGGGTGATGACGAAGGCCAGCAGGCCGAGGACCCATAGCAGCTCTTGGTTCATGGGGAGGGGGTGTTCCTTCACACGGGGGCACGATAGACAGTAGCAGCCAGTGTGCCGGATTGTGCTGAAGGGGGTGTTGATGTACTGCAGGGTTTGCAAAACAAAAGGGGCCGCATTGCGGCCCCTTTGTCACTGGAATCAGTGACGGTGACGGTGGTGCTTGCCGTTGTTGTCGCCCAGGTGGTTGCCGATGGCACCACCGGCCGCACCACCCAGGCCGGCACCCACGGTGGAGCCGGTCTTGCCGCCCACCGCGCCGCCCAGCAGCGAACCGCCCGCCGAGCCCAGGCCACCGCCAATGGCGGCTTCGGTACGGTTGCCCTTGCGTGCACCTACCGCACTGCCGGCTGCGCCGCCGAGGCCGGCGCCGATGGCCGCCCCCGTTTTGCCGCCGATCTGTTGACCGACAACGTTACCCAGAACACCACCCAGGCCACCGCCAATGGCGGCGGTACCGTCACCGGCGAAAGCGCCCTGGCACAGCAGCAGGCCGAGGGCAAGGGAAGGCAGAGTCAGACGCATGATACGAACCTCAAAGGAATCATCAGGTTAAGGTGCCGCGCAATGGGCGGCGGGCCAGGGTTGAAAAAGACGTTTCAGCGGTAGTAGCGGTCACCACGATATCGACGATAGTCGTCATCATCGTCGTCGCGGTCATGCCGATGGTGGTGGCGATGGTCACGGTCACGGTCACGCCAGCCATCGTCGTCGTCGTCATGGTAGCGATGGCTATGGCACCCGGCAGTCAGCAGGACAACAGCAATCAGCGAAAGGCTTGCAAGACGGGTCATCACGATATAGGTCCTTGATCCGCAATGGTTTACGGCACACCTCCTGAGACTGGAAAGGATCCATTTGGTTTCGCTGGCAGGCAAAAAATTGTCGTGCCAGCGAGAGCGGCGGGAGTGAAGAGTGTTGAATCAGCGGGCTGGCTGGATCGCCAGCACCACACCGTTGGTGATCTGCACCAGCACGTAGCGCCCACCCATGTTTACCCAGTGGCTTTCCTTTTCCGGTGCTGGCAGGCCCTTGGCTTTCCAGTCCTTGATAGCCTGGTCATCGCGTTTGTACTGGTCGGGTGCCTTGTCGCCGACCTTGAGCTCTCGGTTGTGGGTTTCTGGTGTGGTGACGCTTTCTTCGCTGGAGGGGGCTGCGGTGGCAGCCAGGGGCAGGCTGGCAAGGACGGCGAACAGCAGGTGGTGCAGTTTCATGGTTATCTCCTTGTGACGGAATGCCTTATCTGCGACAGCCACCTGAGCGCGACAATTCACTCGCGATGCTTGCCAGTGCTAGAGTCGCCTTCTTTTTTATCCTGAGGATGGAACATGCGTGCGATTCTGCCGATGGCCGCGGCGTTGATGCTGGTCGGTTGTGCTTCTGCGACCATGGAAACGGCCCGAGGCGGCAAGCCGACCGCGCAGCTCGACTCGCACAAGGCGCCAGAGCTGGTGGCCCAGTGCATCCAGTTCAGCTGGCAGGAAGAGAAGGTATTCGGCGACGACGCCAGTGGTTATCTGGAACCACGCAAGCAAGGTGGCTTCACCGTGTATACCCGTGAGGCCGAGGCGTTCGTGGACGTGTACCCGCAGGTGGGTGGGGCGCGGGTGGATTACTACGCGCAGAAGAACGACGGTGTGGCCCTGCAGCGCCGGGCGGCGGCGGCGACCTGCCTGTAACGGCTGGCGACTTCACATGGCTGGTTGACTTGGCAGGGGCTCTGTGGGGTCGGGTGGGAGCGCGCCAGCTTTACAATTTTTAGCAAGGCAGTCCTGTCGCAGGGAGATTGGTGGGGGCTAGCATGAGCCCCCACGAATCAAGGAAGACACCATGGACCGCTCACTGCAACTCAACCGCGCCAGCTGGGATGAACGTGCCCCGCTGCACGCTGCTTCCAACGACTACGAAGTCGAACGGCTCATCCAGCATCCCGAACACCTTTCCGAGACCGTACGCTTCGACCTGCCATTGCTTGGCAATATCGACGGGCTCAACGCCGTCCACCTGCAGTGCCACATCGGTACCGATACCCTCTCGCTGGCGCGCCTTGGTGCCAAGGTCTGTGGCCTGGACTATTCCGCGGCTTCGCTGGCCGAGGCGCGTGCGTTGGCCCAGCGCTGTGCGGCACCCATCGCGTATGTCGAGTCCGACGTCTACGCCGCCGACAAGGTGTTGCCGGCCGGCACGTTCGACCTGGTCTACACCGGCATCGGCGCGCTCTGCTGGCTGCCTCGCATCGAGCCGTGGGCGCGTACTGTCGCGGCCCTGCTGAAGCCGGGTGGTCGGTTGTTCCTGCGCGACGGGCACCCGATGCTGATGGCAGTCAACGAAGACCACCAGGACCGCCTGCAACTCGAATACCCGTATTTCGAACACGAAGAGCCGACGGTGTGGCACAACGACCAAACCTACGTCGAAACCGAGCAGCGCCTTTCCCACACCGAAACCCACGAGTGGAACCACGGCCTGGGCGAGGTGATCAGCGCCTTGCTGGCCCACGGCCTGCAACTGACCGCTCTGGTCGAGCACCAGAGTATCCCCTGGGAGGCGCTGCCGGGGCAGATGGTCAAGGGCGACGACGGTGAATATCGCCTGCGCGAGCAGCCCGCACGCCTGCCCCTGAGCTACACCCTGGTTGCAGTAAAAGCCTGATCAGGACAGGTAGCCACCGTCGACATTGAGTGCGGTACCGGTGGTGTAGCTGGAAGCATCGCTGGCCAAGTATAACACGGCGCCGGCCATTTCCTTGGGGTCGGCCACGCGCTTGAGCGGGATCTGCTGCAGCGCGGCGTTGAGGATGGCGTCGTTCTTCACCAGTGCCGAGGCGAACTTGGTGTCGGTCAGGCCTGGCAGCAGGGCGTTGCAGCGGATCCCGAACTGCGCGCACTCCTTGGCGAAGACCTTGGTCATGTTGATGACTGCCGCCTTGGTCACCGAGTAGATGCCCTGGAACAGGCCGGGTGAAACCCCGTTGATAGACGCCACGTTGATGATGCTGCCGCCACCATGCTCGCGCATCAGCTTGCCGGCCTCGACCGACATGAAGAAGTAGCCCCGGATGTTCACGTCCACGGTCTTCTGGAAAGCACCCGGGTCGGTATCCAGCACGTTGCAGAACTGCGGGTTGGTAGCGGCATTGTTGACCAGGATGTCCAGCCGCCCGAATTGTTCGCGGATGCCGGCAAACACCTGCTGGATCTGCTCCAGTTCACCGATGTGGCAGGCTACCGCCGTTGCCTTGCCACCGGCGGCGATGATGGCGTCAGCCACCTGCTGGCAACCGTCGAGCTTGCGGCTGGACACGATCACATGGGCACCTTGCTGGGCCAACAGGTGGGCGATGGCCTCGCCGATGCCACGGCTGGCGCCGGAAACGAAGGCAATCTTGCCGTCGAGGTCGAACAGGTGGGTCTTGGACATGCTGTTTTCCTTGTTATCCGTCGTCTAGGTCGGGGCTCAGAGGCTGGACTTGGCGATGACCTGCATGGTCATCTGCTCCAGCAAGCGGTTCATGTGGATGAACTGGGCGAAGCGCTTGTCCTGGGTCTGGCCGTGGTAATAGCGGTAGTAGATCTGCTGGACGATGCCGGCCAGGCGGAACAGGCCATAGCAATAGTAGTAATCGAAGTTGTCCAGGCGGATGCCGGCGCGCTCGGCGTAGTAATCGACGAACTGGCGGCGGGTGAGCATGCCCGGCGCGTTGCTCGGCTGGCGGCGCATCAGCTGCACTGGCGCCGGGTCGTCGGCCTCTATCCAGTAGGCCAGGCTGTTGCCCAGGTCCATCAGCGGGTCGCCCAGGGTGGCCATTTCCCAGTCCAGCACACCGATGATGCGCATGGGGTTGTCGGCATCGAGGATCACGTTGTCGAAACGGTAGTCGTTGTGCACGATGCCGGGCCGCGGGTGGTCGGCGGGCATTTTCTCGTGCAGCCAGGCGGTCACCTGTTCCCAGCGCGGGGCGTCAGGGGTCAGGGCCTTTTCATAGCGGCTGGTCCAGCCCTCGATCTGGCGCTGCACATAGCCTTCCGGTTTGCCCAGGTCGGCCAGGCCGCAGGCGTTGTAGTCCACCTGGTGCAGTTCCACCAGGCGGTCGATGAAGCTCTTGCACAGGGCTTCGGTGCGGTTGGCGTCAAGGTCCAGCTCGGCCGGGATGTCCGAGCGCAGGATGATGCCCTTGACCCGTTCCATCACGTAGAACTCGCCGCCGATCAGGCTGCTGTCGGTGCAGTGCACATAGGCCTTGGGGCAGTAGGGGAAGCCGCTGTTGAGCTGGTTGAGGATGCGAAACTCGCGGCCCATGTCGTGGGCCGACTTGGCCTTCTGCCCGAACGGTGGACGGCGCAGCACGAAGTCGCGGCCCGGGTAGCTGACCAGGTAGGTAAGGTTGGAGGCGCCGCCAGGGAACTGGCTGATGCTCGGCAGGCCATCCAGGCCGGGGATGTTGGCTTTGAGGTAAGGGTCGATGACAGCCGCGTCGAGTTCTTCGCCGGGGCGTACCTGGGTGGACTGGTCGGTGAGCGTCATGCGTTTTCCTTATTCTCGATCGCAAGGACTATTGGCTAATCTAATGGTCCGCCGGGGATGGGACAAGCGTGCCAGATGCCATATAGGTGAGGGTGTTGCTGTTTGATCAACTGCCTTGATAGCGCTCACTTGTTTTTGTGGAAGTGCCCACAAGCCAGGCGGCCTTGTGCGGGCTGTTGGGCACGGGCAAAAAAAAACCGAAGCCGGTCAGGCTTCGGTTTTTCGATCATCCGCTATTTCCAGCCCTCAGGACGGGAACAGCTCGCTGAGCTTCATCGACAGCATCATGTCGCCTTCAACGCGCAGCTTGCCGCCCATGAATGCCTGCATGCCGTCGGTTTCGCCGCTGACGATACCCTTCAGGGTTTCGCTATCCATCACCAGGGTGCAGTTGGCATCCGGGTTTTCGCCTTCCTGCAGGTCGCAGGTGCCGTCCTTGACGATCAGCGCGTAGTGCTTGTCTTCGTCGGTGATGTTGAAGCCGAACACCAGGTCCAGGCCGGCGGCAGCGGATGGGTTGAACTTCTCTTGCATCTTTTTGACGGCATCAGCTACGGAGGTCATGGCGCATTCCTTATAGAGTGATTTACACGTCCCCGCAGGGACACAACAAGCCGGGCTCATCGATAGGTGACAAGCTCCGGCGCCCTCAACAGCTGCACATGGGCCTGGCTGTTGAAGGAAGCCAGTGCCACGTCGCGGCCGCGGAACTTCAGCTGGCTGAGCGACGTGTTGATGATCTGCCAGTTCAGCGCGAACGCCTGTCCGGGGGTAATACGGGTAACCAGGTGGAGCAGGGCGGCAATGGTACCGCCCGAGGTGAAGATGGCGATATTGTCGCCGCTACCGGCAGCATCCAGTACGCGCTGCAGGCCGCCTTGCACGCGGGCGGTGAACGCCTGCCAGGTCTCCAGGTCATCGTCGGCATGTTCGCCATCGTGCCAGCGCTGCACCATCAGTGCGAACAGGCGCTGGAACTCGCTGCGGTGCTGCGCGCCATTGCGCAGGATGTGCAGGGCGTCGGGCTCCTGAGGCAGCAGCCCGGGCAACAAGGCGCGGATCACACCATCGGCATCGAACTCATTGAATGCTGTATCGGTCTCAACAGCCGGCACCGGGCAGCCATTGGCGTGCAATGCATCCAGGGCTAGGCGCGCGGTATCCTGCTGGCGGCGCAGGTCGCCTGCCACGCAGCGGTCCAGCCTTACACCGAGCTGGGCCAGGTGCTCACCCAGGGCCTGGCTCTGGCGCACGCCCACGGGCGAGAGGACATCGTAGTCATCGGCGCCGAAGGAGGCTTGGCCATGTCGGATCAGGTAGAGGTTGCCCACGAAAGGTTCCGGCCTGTTGGAGGTTGCTGCGAGGTTAGGATGCGGCACACGGGCTGTCAACGAAAAAACATACAAGCGTTTGAAAAGGTTGTTTGAAAGGTGTTGCCAGCGTTTGCCACGGCTGGCAGCACCTCAGGCGCAACGGTATGCTTGCTACAGTTACGCGCCGTAGTGGCGCAAGTCTTTAAGGAGTCAACGTGGAGTTTCTTGCTGAATACGCAAGCTTTCTCGCCAAAACCGCCACCCTGGTCATCGCCATCCTGATAGTGCTGTCGGCCATCGCCGGGCTGCGCGGCAAGGGGCGGCGCAAATCGGGTGGGCAATTGCAGGTCACCCGCCTGAACGAGTTCTACAAGGACCTGCGCGAGCGCCTGGAATCCGGCTTGCTCGACAAGGCCCAGCTCAAGGCCCTACGCAAGCAGCAGGCCAAGGCGGAAAAGCGGCAGAAGAAGGGCAAGGCCGAGGAAAAGGGCCGGGTCTTCGTGCTGGATTTCGATGGCGACATCAAAGCTTCTGCCACCGAAAGCCTGCGCAACGAAATCACCGCGCTGCTCACCCTCGCCACCCCGCGCGACGAGGTGGTGCTACGCCTTGAAAGCGGTGGTGGCCTGGTGCACAGCTATGGCCTGGCCGCATCGCAGCTGGCGCGCATTCGCCAGGCCGGCATCCCGTTGACCGTGTGCATCGACAAGGTAGCCGCCAGTGGCGGGTACATGATGGCCTGCATTGGCGAGAAGATCGTCAGCGCACCGTTCGCCGTACTGGGTTCCATTGGCGTGGTGGCGCAGCTGCCCAACGTCAACCGCCTGCTGAAGAAGCACGACATCGATTTCGAAGTGCTTACCGCCGGTGAATACAAGCGCACCCTGACCGTGTTCGGCGAGAACACCGAGAAAGGCCGGGAGAAGTTCCAGGAAGACCTGGACATCACCCACCAGCTGTTCAAGGACTTCGTTTCCCGCTATCGCCCGCAGCTGCACATCGACGAAGTGGCCACCGGCGAAGTCTGGCTGGGCGTCGCGGCACTCAACCGCAAGCTGGTGGACGAGTTGCAGACCAGCGACGAGTACCTCAGCGAACGCGCGCGCAACGCCAACCTGTTCCACCTGCACTACGCCGAACGCAAGAGCCTGCAGGAGCGAATCGGCATGGCTGCCAGTGGCACCGTGGAGAACACAGTGGTGGGCTTGTGGAGTAAACTCGGCCGCCTGCGCTAACACCTTGAACCCGTTGAAATTTTTTTTCGTTCAGGGGGTTGCAAGGTTAAAGGAATGAAGACATAATGGCGCCCATCGAAACGCAGCAAACTTTGAAAAAGGTTCAGTGTTTCAAGGAGATAGCGAAGCGCAAGCTGCTAGATCCGACCTTTGAGGCCGAGTAGCAAAGTGGTTATGCTCCGGATTGCAAATCCGTCTACGCCGGTTCGATTCCGACCTCGGCCTCCACCATTCGAAAGCCCCGCAACCATTGAGGTTGCGGGGCTTTTTTAATGCCTGCGGATTTTGTTGACCCCGGCCATTTGGGACAATCCTGGGGCTCACGGCTGATACCTCTCATCAATCCAGCGCCCAGGCGCCAGAGCGGGTGTAGGTTCGGGTTGGGTTTCGTGCGGGGAAAGCTGGAACTGGTTGCCGGCCTGCAGCTGGCTGTCGGGGATGCAACTTATGCCGTCGCGCCAGTCGAAACCGAAGGTCCAGCAGGTTGCGCCGCGCTCGTCGTCGTGGAAGACGTCAACACCTTTGGGCAATTCGCCTGCGCTGGCGCCGGTGGCCAGCAGCAGGAGGCAGAGGGCGAGGCGGGTCATTAATAGTCATCCCAGTTCAGTTCTTTGATGAAGTCGCCACCCGAGCACAGTCGCTCGTCTGCAATCGCGTCCACGCCATTGAGATCTTCCAGATCAGTCTTGGCACGCTCCATGGCGAGCTGGGCATGTCCGAACTGGTGCCGCTTCCTCACTTTGTAGGAATGAAGGGCCTTCGCTTTATCCGGGTACGCAAACCGGCGCTTATCCCGTCAGGGCTAATCTCGTCGATATAGCGGAAGTGGTCCGGCCAAGCCGGTTGCTGTCTTCAGGCATGACTTCGTCCTTGGCCGCCATATCGCGGCAGTTGGCGAAAAAAGTTTAAGTTCTGGTGACTTTAATCTGTGGCGGGGTGTCCACCGGTCACGAGGAGTGCTTCGCTCCTCATCAGCGGTGGATCACATGAGCTCTATTAGCAAGGATCAACAGTTTCATGCGTACGAACTGCTTCGAAAGCTCGATACCTACACGGCTCAAACGATGAGTCAGGTTGTGTATGGTGTGACGTCCTCCTCCAGCTGGCGATCGGATTGCGACCAGCACCGACGCATTTTTGAAGAATGGATGGCTTTTGCTGCAACGATGCACCTGCCTGAGCCGCCGGACGAAGGCTGATCGCCGCTTGTCCGATTCAGTTTTCAGTATCTCCCGCTGCGGTTGATAACCGCTTCGTGTTCGCTATTGTGAACGTTCACCTATCGCATACAACTAAAGTCGTAGGAGATCGACATGAGGATACGCGGTGAAGTTTTCTGGCAATGGGCTGATCCTTCGCTTCACCACCGCACTCATGACGAGACCCTTGGCGATGGAACGCACATAGATGTCCAGGTGCGACTGTCGCGCGCAGGTAACACGCAAATGTTCATTGGAGTCTATGCCTCGACGGGCATGGCCCTTCACGAGGAGGCGTTCGATTCCCGTCCCGGTGAATCAATGACCAGGGCTTTAGCCTGGGGCGTCGGACGGGCTCGCCGCATTGCCACAGAAACTCTCCCAAAATCCGACCAGGTAGCCTGCTCGTGATAGGGGAGAGGGGTTGCTGGTGCGTTTCGCGGTAGCCAGCCAGGAACAGCAGGTAGTCGCTGTGGGTGCGCTGGTCTTCGAAGCCATTACTGTCCTTGCGCAGTTCTTGCTCGCTCAGGCCTAGCGGGTTGAGCCTGATGAGCACATCGCGTGGGTCGGTGTTGCTGGATCGGTTTTCTGTGGGCTGGGAAAGCCTCAATTATAAGATGCGCGCCTGTCGCACGGAGGACGCGCAATGTCGGGAACTGATAGCTTTAAGAATCTGTACAAGAAGATGGATGCCACGTCGAAAACTAGGTTTCATGCCTCTCGGCGCCTGCGCCTGCATGCGAAGCTTTCGACCTATACGGTCGTCATCCTGTCTCTGGTTCTGATCCTGGTATCTCTAATGCAGGCCTACGATCTAGGCGCAAATATCAAAAGGAAGGAGGTAGTCCTTCTTCAGGTTTTTGCATCGATCGCGGTGCTTGTGTATTCGCTGCTGATCGAGAAGAACGACTTTTCCAACAGGTCAGAGAAGATGTATTCCTACGCCTCTAAGCTAGGCGAGCTGAAGCAGGAGGCTCACCCACATAAAACTGCAGGTACCTTCGACCAGAAGAAATATGACGAGAGCTGGAAGGGGTACCACGACGTCCTGAAGCTTTACGAGACCCACTCGAACAACGATTTTCGAGGCGATTACCTCCGGGCAAAGCTTGAAATGCCTGAGGACTACCCTATGGATGGGTGGCAGAAATTTACGATGTCGGCAAAGGTTTGGGGCTCTTACGTCTTGAATTTCGCAACCTACCCCATGGTTGCTGCTGTTTTGGTTCTTGCTCTTTATTGGGTCTGGGTTGGATTTGGGCCTGCAACTGGTGAGTCTGTAGCGACACTTCAGTCCCCACAGAAGCAGTCGATGTCTTCGGCTAAGTAGTCGAAATCAAAATCCGTCTGCCTGGCGCGTTGGTCCGCTGACCAGGCAAGCGACCGGTAATTAGGGCGGTCCTGTCTGAACACCTGGCCGAACCGTTCTTCGGTGCCGGACCACCAGATCACCCGGGAAGGATCTTCCTGGATGGTCCTAATCAGCTTGGCCTCGTTCTTCTTCCAGCAAAGGTCGCAGTTGCCGTAGTCCGAGTCCATGCCAAGGTCAAAAGGTTGCTCGGCCCAGAAAGCTGCCACGTCCACCTTGATGACGCCGGCGACGTAGGATGGGCATACGCATCGGCGCTGAAGCCCAGCATGGACAGGGCTTTCTTGATGGCGTCGGTCAACGACTTCTTCGGCGCCTCACCATCAGAGGTCATGCCGTACTTGGTCTTGTACTGGTGCCGGGTGCACCCGTACTGCTCGACCTCGCCGCGCTGGCCGTCCTGCATGAACCAGAGCTGGATTTTGACGGTGTGGCCGATCTCCCGGCCCAAGCAGATTCGCTTGTCGCCTTCGCCGGAAAACACCTCGTGACCGTCGTCGAATCGCTCCTCAAGCACCTTCCAGCCCCAACCGATACCGACCGGGCCGAACATTTCGGTCGCCTTCATGACCATCGCGGTGCCGTTCAGGTTGGTGATCTTCTGGCCGCCGACCTCGGCGTTCTTGGTGCAGCGGGTATCGGTGGTCTGCACCTGCTCCCAGATGCGCATGTTGGTTGTGGGCATTGGAAAACCTCGCGCCAGGCCGGCGCCGTCAGTTGAAATAGGGGAAATGCCAGGTCAAGCCCTGATGTAGGCCAAGCGGCCTGTGCGTCGGCTATGGTTGTGCGCTATGGCGGGCATTTGCGCCTCACCGGGACGCGAAGAAAAGCGGCGATAAATGCTTGCAGATGCTGCGCTATAGCGGCGGCGGATGGTTTGGTTTACGGATTTCTAAACAAAACTTGCAGGATTTTGCGTTTATTATGTCGGCATTTTTCAGTATCTTGCTCTAATTCCCACGGGTGCTTCAAATTCCCTGTATAGTGACTGCGTAGCCGTTTTCTGCGGCTTCTCACTTAAGAGGTAGCTTTTATGCACCAGGCCATATCCCCAGAGACGCAGCGTGCCCATGAGCGCTTGAATGAACAGACTGACTTGTTCATCAAGCAGGGAGGCCAAATTGAAAGCGTTCCTTCTGGAGTCAGCGGCGTGCTAGCGAGCAAGCCGAAGGTCGTTTGGACGAACCCTCACACGGCCAAGCCGATTCACAAACGATAGCGCGCCCAGATGCACTGCTTGCTCGCTCCATGGTGAACGTGAGGGCACAACCTTGTTTGATGCGCCAAGTGATTCAGATATTGCCGTGCGGATTGGAGTGAGCGAGGCGGATGTAGCTCTTTACCGGGGTGATACATTTCGATTGAAAGATGGTTCGTGGCTCATCCATTTTTCCTTCGCAATGCCCCAAGAGCTACGGCAAAGCCTTACCGGCAGTTTCACCCTCCTTTTCAAAATGAAAGAAACAGGCGACAGGCGTATGAGTGAGCTGGATTGAGCATACGATCTGGATGCCAACTCAGCCCAAGCCCTGTCCCAGTGGTCCGCTTTATCTCTTCTGGAAGAGTGGGAAGCGCATACTCAAATAGCTCAGGACTTCTGAGCATTGAGAGGTGTGTATGTCCAGAGATAGGTATGGCGTAGATAGTGACAGACAGGTCAGTCAGCCAGCCGATAATGAGGGGCGGCTACAGAGATCAGTCGATCAGAGTGAGAGCGCTTTCCAAGAGAACTGTGACGACAATTTCGACAGCCCTCCCTTTCGAAGAGGGCAGAAGCAGGGCCCGCCGGACCCATCGAGGGTATCCCATGCAGAGCGTTATAGTTATCACAAGCGCCCATTGGAATAACGTTCAGCTGTAGATGGGCCTAAATGTAAAAGCCTGGCCCGGTGCCGGGCTCTTTGGGTGTTGATTTCGCGCCAAATGACCAAGTGGCGGGCCCGCTGGTAGGAGTTCACACCCGAACCTCGTAGCCCAAGGTCGACTCTCCGCAGATGCAGGCCCGGCAGTTCCAGGCCTGCGGATTTTCGATACTGGCCAGTTCGGCCTGGTGCATCGCGGCCGCGAAGGTTGGACCCTTGAACAACATCAGCACCCGGTCGCCGGGCATTGCCTGACTCTCGGGCAGTTCAGCGACCTGCTCATCAATGAGCGTGGTGATCAGTGGCGTTGTCATGCAGCCTCCTTGCGCCGAACGGCAATACGCCGAATGCGCTCGCAGTAATGTTTGAACTCGTTGGAGTCGATGACGAGGATCGAGGATGGAGAAGTAGGCGACGACCATCGTCTCCGCCTTCGCATCCTCCACCGGGCCAGACCCGGTAGAAGCATCGTCTCGATTGCTGCCTCGATGGCGCTCACCGCCACGCTGTGGGGATTCATTCCGCGTCCTCGGCCTGGGCCAGCACCGCTTCCTTGGCAAAAGGAGTGCGTAGCTGCCGAGCTATCTCTTCAAGCTGGCCCATCGCGAACTCATCCACCGCTTGGGCGAAGCGCTCGTAGGTCACGCCACGCTGGTGGAAGTTGCGCTGGAAGACTACGTTACGGCGCGCCAACAGCATCCGCGATGCCATCGTCGAACCAGCGCGCCTCAGCTTCCTCAGCCGCGCTCTCGCTCACCGGAGGCGGCAACTGGTTGTCGTACTGCCATTGTGCTGCTCGAAGTGCGCCCATGGCGGTCCTCCTACACAGATGGGGTGGATGGTAGGTTTGTTTGTGGGCGGGGTAAGTCGTGAATAGCGCTCGGATAAAGTCGCGTAGTGCGCTGATGTATGCAATTGCCTTAGAATGCTCGCCTTTCACCCCTCAAAGGAATGAATACGTGGTGAGCAATAACGCAATCTGCTGCCCGCAATGCCAAGGTCAAAACGTCCAGCTTCTGTCTATCATCCATGCTGCTGGCACTTCTCACATACAAGCAACCCACCAAGCGCAGTCCCAATCCGGATTCGGACCAAGCGTGACCGTTGAAACTTCAGGTCGGCATCAGACCAATTTGGCGGCAAGCGTCGGTCCACCTCCAGGTAAGCGCTTGCTTGGCCCGGTCATCCTTACGGGGGTTGGTGCAATCATCTTGTACGATGGCCTCAAGCTTATGAACACCTTCTGGGGCGTTGATTGGTCAAGGTTCTTCATAGGCGCGATATTTATCACCGTCGGTGTAATTGGATTCGTTCGCCACTGGAAATTCAACGTCGCACAGTACGACAAATTGGAAGAGTGGCGCCGCACTTGGATGTGCCACGCTTGTGGCACTCGATTCATTCCGTAAACGGTATTGAGAGGGCACCTGCGGGTGCCTTTTCTTTTGGCAGAGCTGTTCAGTATTGCGCTGGAGGAGAGGAACAATGCCGGACGCTATCGTCCCATGGCATCCGTATCAGCGAACCCTTGATCAGCCTAAATCCCCCTCAACGATAAGCAACTCACGACGATAGGCGCGTAATGCCATCGCCTTTGCTTGCGAATAGGCGGGATCGGCATAGCACGCCTGGGCCTGGGCATAACTGTCGAACTCGACCGCCAGCGCCCGTGTGCTGGTATGCGACTCGACCAGCGCTGTCGAATCGAGAGCCTTGAGCCTGGCGCCATAATGCTCGGCGATTGGCGCCCACAACCGGCCATATTCCTGCTGCGCCTGCGTGTCGGTAACAGCAGTCCCCAGAATGATCCAGTAACCTTTCATCAATTACTCCTGTTTGCATGTTCTGTACGAGAAGCCTGCCTCAGGGAGCCAGCCAGCAGGATTGCCACAATCCTTCATGGCGCAGGAAGCGCGCCCGTTGCTGAACGGGTCGTGTGAGATCCAGCCACTCCAGCGCTCGCGGCTCGATGCATAGGATTGCGAAGTGCTCGAAACCGCCCTGGATGCGTTCGTAGGCGACTTCAGGGCTTTCAATCACCTGCCCCGGCACAGCGCCATGACGGAACAATGCCTGTGTCTTGTCACGCGCCGTCGACCAGCAGCGTCGTCGATACTCGATGTCCTCGACCAGGGTGGCAAGCCCCTCCATGCGCACCTGGGTCAGGCCGCAAGGGCTCAGTGCCGTTAGTGCAACGCGTGGATCAACGGCAATCTGCGTGCATTTTGCCGAGCGCCTGTCCGCGTAAAAGTACAGCGCGCCTGCACGGGCGTCGGCATCTCGCAGTACAACTGTCCTGGAGGCGGGCCATCCTTGCTCGTCCAGGGTGGACAGTTGCATGAGCCGATAAGGGTTGCGCACCGGGCCGACCGGGATCGCCAGTTGCGCCCATATGCTTTGAAACAGATCGTCCAGCATGAAAAAACCAGGCTCCATGAAACGAGGGCCGCAGCAGTGCTGCGGCCACGGACGATCAAATGCTGCGTGTTACGCCGCCATCGACCCTGATGTTCTGCCCAGTGATGTAGGCCGCGCCTTCGCTAGCAAGGAACGCAATGGTCGCAGCGATTTCTTCGCTGGTGCCGTAGCGCTTGAGCGGCACGCTGTCGCGGCGTTGCTCGGTGCTCGGCAAGCTGTCGATCCAGCCGGGGAGGACATTGTTGATGCGCACGTTATCGCCGGCGAAATTGTCGGCGAAGATCTTGGTGAATGCGGCAAGGCCCGAGCGGAATACCGCAGAAGTCGGGAACAGCTCGCTGGGTTCGAACGCCCAGGCAGTGGAGATGTTGATGATCACTCCGCTCTTCTGACGCTGCATGTAAGGCGTCACCAGGCGAGTCGGGCGAATGACATTGAGCAGGTAAGTATCCATGCCCTTGTGCCAATCCTCGTCGCTGATTTCCAGGATTGGCGCGCGTGGACCATGGCCGGCGCTATTGACCAGCACATCGATACGGCCCCACTTCTCCACGACAGCGTCGACCAGGCGTTGCAGGTCTTCAACCGACTGGTTGCTACCGGTTACACCAATACCGCCGAGCTCGGCAGCCAACGCCTCGCCCTTGCCCGAAGAGGAAAGAACCCCAACCTTGAAGCCTTCGGCGGCCAGGCGTCGTGCTGCCGCAGCGCCCATGCCGCTGCCACCTGCCGTGATAATTGCAACTTTTTCTACTGACATGCTGCCTCCAATCTCTCAATGCTGATTTTTCAGGTGCATTCACCTTAGCAGCAGCCCCATTGGTGAGGGAGACAGCTAAACTTCACTATTACGATAGATTAACTATCGGCAGCTTGTTGCTTGAGCCAGCATTGGACCACGCTCAACGAGTCTGGCTGTTTCATCTTGCGTGGCCAGACCAGATAAAACGACTTGTCGATCCTGAGTTGCTGGGTAAAAACCTGCATCAGCCGGCCTGCGGCAATGTCATCACCGACGAACGCAGGGCTGGCCAGGGCAATGCCCTGACCGCTGATTGCCGCTTCAATGGCCAATGAGGTCTGATTGAAACGCAGGTTTCTGGCTGTGGGCTGCATGTGTTGTGGGAACAGCTCTGCAAGGAACTGAGGCCAGAAATTATGGGCATCGTGCAACATGACGAAATCCTGCAATTGCGCAAAGCTTGCAGGTATTTCGCTGCCTTCGAACAGCTTTGGGCTGGCCACCGCAACGATTAGCTGCTCCATCAGCAGTTCGCTATTCAAGCCCGCTCCGAACTCGGGCTTGCCATAACGGACAGCGATATCCACACCATCGGTGCTGAAGTGCGACAGCCGATCGGTTGCCAGCACACGCAAATCGATGTCTGGATGACTCTGCGCAAAATTGCCGAGCCTGGGAATCAGCCATTTTGAGGCGAAGGTAGGTGTAACGCTGACTGTCAGGTGAGAAGTCTGTGGCCGAAGCAGGCGTGTTGCCTCGTCGATCATGGCCAGTGCACTTCGAATGCTCCCGCTATAGCCCAGGCCTGCATCAGTCAACGCCAAACCGCGGGGTAGGCGTTCAAACAAACGCAGATCCAGGCTCGCTTCCAGCCCGCGTATCTGCTGGGCAACTGCCGCCTGGGTCACACCCAGTTCCTCGGCAGCCACACGGAAGTTCAAGCGGCGAGCCACCACTTCAAAAACACGCAACGCGTTCAGTGAGGGCAAATCAGGGAAACCGTCTGGCATGGCAATGAAAATTCTATCGAGTTGTGCAGTTTTTCTGTTTCTCTGATGCCTTCACAAGGTTGATAACCTGATCGGGCTCGAAAGATTCACTGTGCCGAGGCTACTCCCCGAAAATAGCTAAAGAAACCCGTGCCAATCGAAAGCATCGCTTGGCTAGCTTGCTGAAACGTTTCTTCGAGTCTATAAAAGGGAACAACTCCAAGAAAGGCAACCTGCCATGCCCCTCCTCAAACTCTTCGTTGCGCTTGGCGCCCTGACTGCGGCTTCCAACACCCTGGCCTGGGATTACGTTCTGCTCGACACCGACAAAGCCGCCCAGAACTGGCAGATCACCAGCCAGCAACTTGGCGTAAAAACCGACAAGCCCTTCAGCGTTACCTTGCGCACCTTGCACGGCGGTCGGCAAGAGGGTGTCAGCATCGTCGACATCGATAACGGTACGATGAAACTGTCGGTCGTGCCGACTCGTGGAATGAACGTCTTGCAGGCGTCGGTCGGCAATGTGCGCATGGGCTGGGATTCGCCGGTCAAGGAAGTGGTCAACCCGTCCTTCATCGACCTCAACGGGCGCAATGGCCTGGGCTGGCTGGAAGGTTTCAATGAACTGGTCACCCGCTGCGGTTACGAATGGGTCGGCCACCCCGGCGTCGACAACGGCGAACTGCTGACCCTGCACGGTCGGGCTGCCAACACTCCTGCGAACCAAGTCACCCTGCACATTGATGAGAAGCCCCCTTACGCCATTACCTTGCGTGGTGTAGTGAAAGAGCAGGCATTCAAGAAAGTCGACTTCTCCGTCGTGACCGAACTGGTCACCGAACCCGGCAGCGTGAAGTTCGCCCTCAACGACACCTTGACCAACAGCGGTGACTATCCGAAGGAATACCAGGCGCTTTATCACAGTAACTTCAGCACCCCGTTTCTGGAGCAGGGCGCTCGTTTTGCCGCGCCAGTGAAACAGGTGTCGCCATTCAACGACAAGGCAAGGGCAGATCTGCCCGACTGGCAAACCTACCGAGCGCCGACCAAGGACTATGACGAAACGGTTTACAACGTGGTGCCGTATGCCGATGACCAGGGCAATACGTTGACCGTGTTGCATGACAAGGCTGGCAATCTGGGCGTTTCGGTCGGCTTCAATACTCGGACATTGCCTGTATTTTCCCTGTGGAAGAATACCGATACACAAGGCCAGGGTTATGTAACGGGGCTGGAACCAGGGACGAGCTTTTCCTACAATCGCCGTTATCAGCGGCCTCTGAACCTTGTGCCGACAATCGGACCGAAGGAAAACAGGCAGTTCCACATCAGCTACAGCTTGCTGGTGGACAAGGTTGCAGTGGACAAGGCCTTGAAGCAGGTTGGCGAGATACAAGGAGGGCGCGAAACCGAGGTACTGCAGGCGCCATTGGTTGATCTGACCAAGGGTTGACGCCGGTCAGGGCCAAGCAGATAGCTGTGGCTTCAGGTAGTGCTGCCGGGTAGGTGGGTGCCCAGAACACTCTGGCGTGATGCTGGTCATTAAGATCTGAGGAATTGCACATGCCCTACATCATGCAAACGGTCGCCATACTGATTCTAGGCGCGATCGTCGTTCAGTTTCTAAAACCATACCTACTACGCAAGTGGCTGGGTTTGGTTTTACTGGCAGCGGGATTGGTTGGAATCCTCAACGTCGGCCAGCAGCAGGTCCTGGGTTTTGACTTAGAGCTGCTGGCGTTGCTGGCCGTACCGTTGGGCGTGGTACTGTTTCTGACGCGGCGGCGTTTAGACCAATAATGAACCCACTCACAGGCTAGCCTTCAGGCGGGGATATCCCACAAACGAATTCATCCGATCCCAGGCGGTGCGAGCCGAACTCCACAACATAGCCAACCCCGCGGCGCACCGCCTCGGCCCTGGCGGCCCTCTGGTCGGCAAACACATCGACGAAATGCCAGGGATGCCGGTCTCTCAGTACGCCCCATCCAAGTACCCAGCCGTCATTGTCCGGGTCGGGTGGCAGGTTTTTCGCCAAGCTGCGGATGCCCATACGTTCACTCCGATGTGCTAGCCAGTCTTCTGCTTGCGAACCGACTACAAACCACGACTTGGATAAAATCGTGTATCAAGCATAGCGCTTACCTGAAACCAGGACCTAAGGCGCGCCCATTTCAGGGTAGTGTGCGCTGCACCAACAGCCAGCGCACATGGGTCATCACCCCTCGAACTGAATCACCATCCGCCCTTTGATCTTGCCCTCCAGCATCTCATCGAAGATCTGGTTGATATCCTCGATCGGTCGCAGAGTCACCTTCGGCACCACTTTCCCTTCCGCCGCAAACTGGAAAGCTTCCTGCAGGTCCTGGCGGGTACCGACCAGCGAGCCGATCACTTCGATACCGTCCAGCACCAGGCGAGGGATGTTCAGGTTCATGGCTTCCGACGGCAGGCCGACCGCAACCAGGCGGCCACCCGCACGCAGGGCGTCAACGGCCGAGTTGAAGGCAGCCTTGGCAACGGCGGTAACCACGGCGGCATGGGCGCCACCGGTCTTGGCCTGGATGACCTTGGCGGCATCTTCGGCGCGTGAGTTGATGACCAGGTCAGCGCCCATCTCGCTGGCGAAGCGCAGTTGCTCTTCGTTGACGTCGATGGCGATCACTTTGGCGTTGAAGACGTTCTTGGCATATTGCAGGGCAAGGTTGCCCAGGCCGCCGAGGCCGTAGATGGCGATCCATTGGCCGGGGCGGATGTTGGAGATCTTCACCGCCTTGTAGGTGGTGACGCCGGCGCAGGTAATACTGCTGGCGGCAGCGGAGTCGAGCCCGTCGGGCACTTTGACCGAGTAGTCGGCCTTGACGATGCAGGCTTCGGCCATGCCGCCGTCCACGGTGTAGCCGGAGTTCTTCACTTCGCGGCACAGGGTTTCGTTGCCGCTGTTGCAATACTCGCAATGCCCGCAGCCCTGGTAGAACCAGGCCACGCTGGCGCGGTCGCCCGGTTTGAGCGAGGTGACGCCTGGCCCTACTGCCTGGACCACGCCGATGCCTTCGTGACCTAGCACCACACCGGTCTTGTCACCGAAGTCGCCATTTTTCACATGCAGGTCGGTGTGGCACACACCGCAGCATTGCATCTTCAGCAGCGCTTCACCGTGCTCGAGGGGGCGCAGGGTTTTCTCCACCACTTCCACGCGACGGCCTGGTGCAACAACAGCAGCTTTCATACGAGCCTCCGTATCCTGTTCCGAATGGGCTTGCTTATCGCCGGCTAAGCATAGCCCTGGGCCGATACGGTAAAACTGCCTCAGGTCATGGTCAGAGGCACTGTGCATGCCACAAAAAGAAAAGCCCGCGGCAACGATGCGGCGGGCTGTAAGAACATAGGGAGCAGGGTTAGTGTGCCCAGCGGGATGTCAGCATTTTGTGAAGCTCAGGTGATGGACTTGTCATGCATGGCTCAGCTCGAGTGTGGTCAGCATGGGCCGGGTTCCATGTGATTTCACTGCACTGGACGCAGGGGGAGTGGCAGCAATAAAAAAGCCCGCCGGGTATGGCGGGCAAGCAACGTTTGAAGGGAGAGCCTGCAGCTTGGGTCCGGCCGGTTAACCCAGCATTAAGCGGTAATGCATTGACCTGTGCAGGCGATCCGCCTATACAGGCCTGCCACCAGCCCAGGAGTCAGCATGCGCGACGAAGATGACCTGCACGAACCCGAACATGATCACCTGCTTGATCACGAATTCCTCTACGACGACACTGAGGCAGAAGCCGATGCCCGAGGCGTCGAGGATGACATCGAGGAAGACGAAGAAACGCTGGATGACCTTGATGAAGAAGAGCGTGGTCACCCAGCCTGGTTCGACGACTGCGAAGACGACTGACTCAGCGCCCGTCCACCGAAAAACGCCCGGGGCCGCTTACCGCCAGTAACAACATGCCGCCCATGATGCTGAGGTTTTTCAGGAACTGGGTCATGTTGGCGCTGCGCTCAGGGTCGACCATGTTCCAGAACGGGTGGCCCAGCAGCGCCGTGCCCAGCACGAACAACGCAAACAGGAAGGCCAGCGGCCGGGTGTAGAATCCGAGGATCAGCAGGATGCCAACGGCGAATTCCATGAGCACGGCTACTGCCGCTGCCAGCATGGGGGCAGGAGCGCCCAGTGAAGTCATGTAGCCGACCGTGCCTTCGAACCCGGTCAGCTTGCCCCAGCCAGACAAGACGAACAGGATCATCAGCAGCACACGGGCAATCAGGATAATGATGTCGCGTTGACCATCGAACAGGGAGTAGCGCATGGCGGCGTTCCAGTGGACGGGTTCAAGCTCCACTCTAGCAGCTGCGCAACACCTTGCAGGCGGGCAGCAAAAAGGCGCCGCGAGGGCGCCTTTTGCGAAGAAATTTGGTGCGAGTGGCGGGACTCGAACCCGCAAGGCTCACGCCGACAGATTTTAAGTCTGCTGTGTATACCAATTCCACCACACTCGCACGCTTGAAGGGGCCGTAACGACCAGCTCGCTTCTAAGCAGAAGGGCTTCGCAATCAAGCGCGCTTTATAACCCATTGTTATAGTTGAGTCAACCACAGCGCCTATGATCAACAGAATGAAGGTCGATCGAATGGGCAATTGACACCTTGCTATCATTACGCCACTGTTGCCCTTTTATTGGATCCAAAGAGTGTGCGGTGATGACTCTGTCCGATACTCCCGAGCGTATAGTGCACCCACGGCTATTGTGGCGACTTTTGTTCGTGCTGGTCGTCGTGCTGGCGGCATTTCTCTACCTGAGCCTGATCAGCCTGGGCGGTTATCTGCTGATGCTTGGGTTCGATGCCGAACACTCTCAACCGCAGCGGCTGATGGCCCTGGCCGGTGGAGGGCTTATCCTGCTGGTCGGCTTGTGGCTGCTGAAAGTGGCGATGCCTCGGCGCATCAGCCTTGTGCTGGTTGAGCCTGGGCGTTGAACCTCGCAATATTTTCCCTCCTGCTGTGCCGGTGGAGTTCGCATGGTTTCAGCTGACTGTCTCGATCACCCTGTCATGACTGCCCAACGCTATGAACAGCTGGTTCAGTCGGTGGTGGATTACGCCATTTACATGCTTGATCCTTCCGGCCATGTGGTGTCGTGGAACGCAGGCGCGCAACGTATCAAGGGGTACCGTGCCGATGAAGTGATCGGCCAGCATTTCTCGTTGTTCTTCACTCCGCAGGATTGCACCGAGGGCCGCCCGGAGCGCTTGCTGCGCCAGGCGCTGGAGCAGGGCGAGGCGCAGGATGAGGGCTGGCGCGTACGCAAGGATGGCACGCAGTTCTGGGCGCTGGCCGCCCTGGATGTGATTCGCGATGACCAGGGCCAGATTGTCGGCCTGGCCAAGGTGACCCGGGACATCACCGACCGCCGCGAGTCGGCGCTGCAACTGGACGCGGTGCGCGCCCAGCTGTTCCAGGCACAGAAGCTGGAGGCCCTCGGCCAGTTGACCGGTGGCCTGGCGCATGACTTCAACAACATGCTGACCATCATCATCAGCTCGGCGCGCTTGGCGCTGGCCACCCAGGACCCGGCACGCGCCCAGCGCATGTTGCAGCACATTCTCGATGCCGGGCAGCGGGGCACCGAGCTGACCCAGCAGTTGCTCAGCTTTGCCCGCCACCGCAAGCTTGATGTGGCTTGCGTCGCCCCGGCGAACCTTGTTGCCGCCACCCGTGGTCTACTGGAGCATGCGCTGCCTGGATCGATTGACCTGGAGGTGGTGCTGCAACCGGACCTGCCCCTGATCGAGGTGGATGCCGGGCAATTGCAGATGGTACTGCTCAACCTGTTGTTCAATGCCCGCGATGCCATCACGGGGCAGGGCCGGATCGGCTTGACAGTCGAGGTGGTCGAGCTGACCGGTGAGGTGGAGGGCCTGCACGGCGGGTTTGTGCGTTTCGAGGTCGAAGACAGCGGCGAGGGCATCGCGCCAGCGGTACTGCCGCGGATCTTCGAACCGTTTTTCACTACCAAGCCCTTTGGCAAGGGGACTGGCCTGGGCCTCAGCCAGGTGTATGGTTTTGCCAGGCAGAGCGGTGGTGCCATTTGCGTCGACAGCGAGCCCGGCCGGGGAACTTGCATGCAGCTTTACTTGCCAATCTATCAGCACACGGACAGCCAACTCGACAGGTAGAACACCATGGCACAGGCACTCAGGCGGCTGGTGACGGGGATCGATGGGCTCGATGCGTTGCTCCAGGGTGGCCTGGTGGCTGGCGCGTCCTACATCATTCAGGGCCCGCCGGGGGCGGGCAAGACCATCCTCGCCAATCAGCTGGCCTGCGGGCATGTGCGCGGTGGTGGCCGGGTGCTGGTGGCCACCTTGCTCAGCGAGTCGCACGAGCGGCTGTTCCAGTACCTGGCGACCCTGGAGTTCTTCGACCCGGCGCTGGTAGGTGATCCGATCCAGTTCGTCAGTGCCTTCGATACCCTGGAGCAGGAAGGCCTGGACGCCGTGGTACGGCTGCTGCGCCAGGAAATCGCCCGCCAGCAGGCCAGCCTGCTGATCGTCGATGGCGTGCTAAATGCCCGGGTGCGTGCGGAAACCGCGCTGGATACCAAGAAATTCGTCTCTGAACTACAGGGCCATGCGGCCTTTGCGGGCTGCACCGTGCTGCTGCTGACCAGCGCCCGGCTGGACGAGGGCAGCCCGGAGCACACGATGGTCGACGGGGTGATCGAACTGGGCGAGCAACTGTTTGGCAGCCGCGCCGTGCGTCATATCCAGCTGCGCAAGACGCGGGGCAGTGCGGCGTTGTCGGGGCGCCATGAATGCCTCATCGATGAAACCGGCATGCATGTATACCCGCGCCTGGAGTCACTGTTCAGCCACCCCAGCCAGGCGGGCAGCGCCACCTTGGAGCGCATCCGCAGCGGGGTGGCGACCCTGGATGAAATGCTCGGTGGCGGCCTGGCCACGGGCTCGGTCAGCCTGCTGATCGGGCCCTCGGGTATTGGCAAGACGTCATTGGGCCTGGCATTTCTCGGTGCCAGCAGCCCGCAGGCGCCGGGGCTGCATTTCGGCTTTTACGAAACGCCGGAGCGCCTGCGTATCAAGGCCGCGTCGCTGGGTTACGATTTTGCAGCCATGGAGCAGGCAGGCATCCTGCAGCTTTGCTGGCAGCCGACTACCGAGGGCCTGCTGGACCAGGTCGGGGCGCGCCTGCTCGAGCGGGTCGAAGCGCAAGGCAGCAAGCGCGTGCTGATCGACAGCCTGGGGGCGTTCAGCCGCCTGGCCATCGACCCGGCGCGGCTCAATGCGTTTTTCCGCGCCTTGGTCGGCGAACTGCGCGCGCGCGATGTCAGCGTGATGCTGACCTGGGAAATGCGCGACATTTTCGGCGCGGAAATCAGCGCCCCGGCCCCGGACCTGTCAAGCATCGTCGACAACTTGATGCTGATGCGCTTCGTCGAGCTGGATTCGCAGCTGCGGCGCATGCTGTCGATCCTCAAGGTGCGTGACAGCCACCATGACCCTGCCTTGCACGAGCTGCTGATCGGGCCGCAGGGCATTACCCTGCGCAAGGCGTTCGAAGGCGCTTGCGGTGTGCTTTCGGGAACGCCGGTGCCGCAGGGGAGCGGGTGACGAGGCGGGCGATGAACACCATCCTGATCGTCGATGACGAGTACCTGATTGCCGACATCCTCGGTTTTGCCCTGGAGGACGAGGGTTTTCTGGTGGAAAAGGCGAGCAACGGCTACAAGGCGCTGGAGGCACTGAAGGAAAAGCGCGTTCAGCTGGTCATCACCGACTACATGATGCCACTGCTCAACGGTGAGGAGCTTGTGCGCTCGATGCGTGAAGACCCGGCCTTGAGCGAGTTGCCGGTCATCCTCATGAGTGGCGCGCAGGCCAACCAGGGATGCCCGGAACTGTTCGCCGCGGTGTTCGACAAACCGTTCGACATGGACTGTATGATCGCCAAGGTGCGCGAACTGCTGGGCACCTGAGGCGCGGCGCGATCAAGCGCGTCCGTGCGGCTTGAGGCAGGTCGCTCAGTGCGAGTCGTCGTGCTTTTCCGGGGCCGGGCTGCCGGCCTGAATACGCTTGAAGATCTCTTCTCGATGGACCTGGACGTCTTTCGGTGCATCGATACCGATCCTCACCTGCATCCCTTTGACGCCCAGAATGGTGACTTTGATGTCATCGTTGATGACGATGCTTTCGCCAACCTTGCGGGTGAGTATCAGCATGTAGTTCTCCTTGGTGATGTAAAAGTCCGTCGGGCTAGTTGCCACGGCGGCGGGAGCTTGTCCCTCTTCCTTCTCATTAAAGACGCTTTCGGCGGATAGTAATTCCCCGACAGACAAATTCTGTTGCGTGTCTTCAGTCGCAGGTGCCGAAGCAAACCGCCAGCGGTTTGTCGGCCAAGGTGCTCGGTGGCAAGAATAGGGGGCTTGGCGGCCAATGGGAAATTTCTTCGCATCATGGTGTGAATAGACCGGGTTAATGGTCATCCTGTTCCTCGAGTGCCTGAAGAAATAACAGCAAGGCTACTTCTTCACGGTCCAGGCCTTTGCGCACACGGTTCTTCGGCAAGTTGGCCAGGCGCCCCAGGGCATAGTGTTCAAGTACAGCCGGGTGAATGTAACAGCGCCTGCACACTGCCGGTGTATTGCCCAGGCGTGATGCTACCTGACGGACGATGGCGGCGACCTGGCGCTTGGCTTCGCTCTCGGGCTCCCAGGCCAAGGGCCTCAGCAGGTCCAGGGCGAGGCTGCTACCGGCCCAGGTGCGGTAGTCCTTGGCGGTGAAGTCGGCACCGGTCAGCTGCTGCAGAAACTGGTTGACCTCGCTGGAGCCGACGCTATGGCGCTGGCCGTCGTCGTCCAGGTACTGGAACAACGCTTGGCCGGGCAGTTCCATGCAGCGCTTGAGCAGGTTGGCCAGGCGCCGATCGTTGAGGCTGACGTTGTGCTCGACGCCGCGCTTGCCGCGGAACTGGAAGCGGATGCTGCTGCCCTTCACCTCGACATGGCGGTTGCGCAGGGTGGTCAGTCCATAGGACTGGTTGTCACGCAGGTAGCGCTGGTTGCCGATGCGGATCAGGGTGTGGTCCAGCAGGCTGATCACCAGCGCCATCACCTTTTCCCGGTCCAGGCCTGGCCGGGCAAGGTGGTCGTGCAGCTGTGCGCGCAATTTCGGCAGGGCCTGGGCAAACGCCAGCATGCGCCCGTACTTGTGCTGGTCGCGTATTTCGCGCCACTGCGCGTGGTAGCGGTATTGCTTGCGGCCACGGGCATCGCGACCTGTGGCTTGCAGGTGGCCTTGCGGGTCGGCGCAGATCCACACCTCGGTATAGGCCGGTGGGATTGCCAGTGCAGCGATGCGGGCAAGGGTATCGCTGTCGCGCACTCGTTGGCCGTCGGCATCCAGGTAGATGAAGCGCTCTCTCCAGCGCCGCCGGGTCAGGCCCGGCTGGCTGTCGTCGACGTAGTGCAGGGTGCGCGGCAGGGGGCAGTCAAGCATGGTTGGCAGGCCTCGATCAGGTCACTGATCAATGGACACCAGCGACGGGGCCGATGCTCAGCCCAGCAGCGCCACCGACTTGATCTGGGCAAACAGCACCTGGCCCGGGTGCAGGCCGAGCTGGTCTGCCGAGAAGCGGGTGATGCGCGCGAGCAAGGCGTTGCCGCCAGCATCCAGGCTGACCAATACATGGGCCGGGTTGGCGGCCGGGCGGCTTTCGCGCACGCGCACCGGCAAGCGGTTGAGAATGCTCGAAGTGCTGTCAGCTGCCAGGGCCAGGCTGACGTCACGCGCCTGCACCTTGACCCGCAAGGTGCTGCCCATCACCTGGGCAGGGTGGGTGATACGCAACAGCGGCCCGTCGTTGCCGGGCAGGCGCAGGTCGAGCAGGTCGTAGTGCGCGTCATGTGCCACCACCAGGCCTTCAAACACCACGCCGGCATCCTCGCCCTCGGCCAGCGACAGGTCGAGGCGGGCCAGGGTTTCGCCGATCGGGCCGCTGGCCACTGTCTGGCCTTGCTCCAGCAACACCAGGTGGTCGGCCAGCTGCGCCACTTCTTCCTGGGCATGGCTGACATACACCAGCGGGATGTCCAGTTCGTCGTGCAGGCGTTCCAGGTAGGGCAGGATTTCGCGTTTGCGCGGCCCGTCGAGGGCAGCCAGTGGCTCGTCCATCAACAGCAGGCGCGGGCTGCTGAGCAGGGCGCGGGCAATGCCCACCCGCTGCGCCTCGCCACCGGACAAGGTCGCCGGCCGGCGTGCCAGCAAGTGGCCGATACCCAGCAGCTGGCAGGCCAGGTCTAGGCTGACCTTGCGCTCGGCAGCGGCCACCCGGCGCCAGCCGAACTCCAGGTTGCCGCGTACCGACAGGTGCGGGAACAGGCTGGCCTCCTGGAACACGTAGCCTACCGGGCGCAGGTGTGGTGCCAGAAAGAATCCGCGGGCGCTGTCTTCCCAGACTTCGCCGTTGACCTCGATGTAGGCGCTGGCGGCCCGTTCCAGCCCCGCCAGGCAACGCAGGCAGCTGGTCTTGCCAGAACCGGAGTGGCCGAACAACGCACTGATGCCGCGGCCGGGCAGGTGCAGGTCTACGTCCAGGGTGAAGTCGTCGCGTGCCAGTTGCAGGCGCGCCACAATCGATGCGCTCATTTCAGCTCCAGCCAGCCTTGCCGCGGCGTCCTGCGTAAAGCAGGAGCAGCACCAGGAACGAGAACACCAGCATGGCACCGGCCAGCCAGTGCGCTTGCGAATAGGCCATGGCCTCGACATGGTCGAAGATCTGCACCGAGACCACGCGTGTCTTGTCGGGGATGTTGCCGCCAATCATCAACACCACGCCGAACTCGCCCACCGTGTGGGCGAAACCGAGGATGCTGGCGGTGATGAAGCCCGGACGGGCCAACGGCAGCACCACGTGGACGAAGGTGTCCCAGGGGCTGGCGCGCAGCGTCGCGGCCACTTCCAGCGGGCGCTGGCCAATGGCGCCGAAGGCATTCTGCAGCGGCTGGACCACGAACGGCATGGAGTAGATCACCGAGCCTATTACCAGGCCGGTAAAACTGAACACCACGCTGCCCAGGCCCAGCGCCTGGGTCGCCTGGCCCAGCCAGCCATGTGGGCCGAGGGCGATCAGCAGGTAGAAACCGATCACTGTGGGTGGCAGTACCAGCGGCAAGGCCACCACCGCGCCCACCGGCCCGCGCAACCACGAGCGCGTGCGCGCCAGCCACCAGGCGATGGGCGTGCCGACGATCAGCAGGATGAGGGTGGTCATGCTGGCCAGTTTCACGGTCAGCCAGATGGCACCCAGGTCACTGGCATCCAGTGGCATCAGATTTCATAACCGTAGGATTTGATCACTGCCGCGGCTTTCGGGCCTTTCAGGTAGTCGACCAGGGCCTTGGCGGCGGGGTTGTCCTTGCCTTTTTCGAGGATTACCGCGTCCTGGCGGATGGGTTCGTGCAGGGACGAGGGAACGATCCAGGCCGAACCGCTTTCGACCTTGCCGTCCTTGTAGATTTGTGAAAGGGCGACAAAGCCCAGCTCGGCGTTGCCGGTGGATACGAACTGGAACGCCTGGGTAATGTTCTGCCCTTCGACCAGCTTGGGCCGGGTGGCTTCGGTCAGCTTCAGCTTGTCCAGCACCTGTGTGGCGGCCAGGCCGTAGGGCGCGGTTTTCGGGTTGGCAATGGACAGTTGCTTGAACTGGTTGTTCTTCAGCACTTCGCCGTTGGCGTCGACATAGCCGGGCTTGGCCGACCACAGCGCCAGGGTGCCGATGGCGTAGGTGAAGCGTGAGCCCGGGGCAATCGCGTTTTCCTGCTCGAGCTTGGCTGGGGTGCTGTCGTCGGCAGCGAGAAATACCTCGAACGGCGCGCCATTCTTGATTTGTGCGTAGAACTGGCCGGTGGCGCCATAGGCAGCGACCAGCTTGTGGCCAGTGTCTTTCTCGAAGTCCTTGGCAATGGCCTGGATAGGGGCTGTGAAGTTCGCTGCGACCGCGACCTGGACTTCATCGGCCCAGGCAGTGTTGAAGGCAAGCAGGCTGGTCAGGGCGGTGGCAGCCAAGTGGGGTGGGCGGATACGCATGAAGACAGCTCCTTGGGGCTTATCGTTATATCCTTAACTATATAGCGGTAGGCCATGGGCCGGGAAGGGGCCAGACCTGCTTATGCAGACGCCTGGCGGCCGATCATGGCCAGCGCCTTTTCGGCAATCTCCCGGGTCAACTCACCCGCCGGCATATGCCTGCCCAGCCGCAACGCCTGCCCCGACCAGAGGTTGCTGAAATCGCTATTGCCCTGCGGATCCGTAATCGCCCGCAAAGGCATCAAGGCGCCGCCGGCCAGCGGGAAGTGCGGGGCCAAATCGCTCATCGGCCCCAGCTCGCGCATGATGCGGTTGTTGATGCCACGCGCCGGTCGGCCAGTGAACAGGTTGGTCAGCGCCGTGTCGCTGGCCGGGGCGCTGTCCAGGGCCTGGCGATGCGCCGGCGACACCTTGGCCTCGGGGCAGAACAGGTACGCCGTTCCGATCTGCACTGCCGAAGCACCCAAGGCCAATGCCGCCAACAGGCCGCGGTGGTCAGCAATGCCGCCAGCGGCAATCACCGGGACGCTGACCGCATCGGCCACCTGCGGCACCAGCGCGAAGGTGCCGATCTGGCTGGTGATATCGTCGCTGAGGAACATGCCGCGATGGCCGCCCGCCTCATAGCCCATGGCAATGATCGCATCACAGCCGTGATGCTCCAGCCACACGGCTTCCTCTACTGTAGTGGCGCTGGACAGCACCTTGGCACCACTGGCCTTTACCCGTTGCAGCAGGTCGGCATGTGGCAGGCCGAAGTGGAAGCTCACCACCTCCGGGCGCAGTTGCTCGACCAGCTGGCAGCTATGTTCGTCGAAAGGCGCCCGGTTGGACACCGGCGTGGGCGCCGTGAAGTCGGCTCCCACTTCGCTGTAATAGGGCTGTAGCGCCTGCTTCCAGCGTGCATCGCGCTCGGCATCGGGCGCTGGCGGCTGGTGGCAGAAGAAGTTCAGGTTCAACGGGCGGCCCGGGCAGCCGGCGCGGAAGGCAGCGATCTCGGTGCGCACCTGGTCGCCCGTGAGCATGGCGCAGGGCAGGGCGCCCAAACCGCCCGCCAGGCCCACGGCAATGGCCATGCCCGAGCCCGTCGCACCGGCCATGGGGGCCTGCAGAATGGGCAACTCGATGCCCAGCAGGTCGAGGATGCGGCGGTCGGGCCAGTGGCTCATGCGATTCTCCTTGCGCGGGCGGGCGGTACGGTGGGGCGGGTATTTACAAGGCTTTGCTGACCTGGATGTCGCTGATCTTCTCGGCGTCTTCGCCGTGAATCTTGCGCAGGGCTTCCAGGGCTTGTTCGAGGGAGGCGTCGGGCATCAGCGCGAAGTCCCAGCGGCGCTGGCCGTCGAGCTTGTACTTGATGACGTACTTGGTGGTCTGGGTCATGGTGGCCTTATCTGAGTTTCGACGATGAACGACGGACGATCTTGATCTTGTGGGTCAAGGTTGGCTTGCGGGTAACCGAGATCGGGCGGGTGGTCACGGTATCGATGGTGATGTTCCAGAAACCGGTGCTTGGCACGGTGATCTTCGCCGGGAACTTGTCGAAATGGCCACCGTGGTAGGTATGACGGCCGCCGTTCTTGAAGCTGCGGAAGTTGGCGTCGTTCATCAGGCGGATATTGCAGCGCTGGGAGCACTCGATGACGACGATATCGTCCTCGTTCAGGTGCTCGCGCTGGTGTACGAATTTCATGTGATGCTCCGCAAGGATTGGTTCTGCAAAGGCGAAAGATACCACGATGTCGGGTTACACTGCCGCGCTGTTCCGCCAGGCATAGATAAATCTGCCAAAGCAGGGAGCAAAACAGCCTGGCTGTGGTCAAAGCGGATTCTTGAAGGCAGAGGTGCTGCAAATGAAGTGGATGGTGGCGGCGTTGGCGATGACGCTGGGTGGCTGTGTGAGTGTTACGGAACTGGAACAGTCGCATGAAACGCTGGATGTAATCTCGGGCAAGTCCCCACGCGCGTATGCCGATTGCGTCAAGCAGAAGCTGGCCGATACCCGGGACCCGCTTGTGGAAGAGCAGCGTGGCGATGGCCTGCGGCTGATCGTGCCGCAAAAAATCAGCTCGGGCGTGGGCCCGGCGGCGCTGGTGGATATCGACAAGCGTGGCAGCGGCAGCAGCATCAAGCTGCACGAGCGGCTGAACAATTTCCCGCTGCGCCTGGGCGACGTGCGCACCGCAGCCACCCAATGCATTTCCGGTAGTTGATCCAGGGCAACTGATCACGCTCCTTTTACTTATATGTTTTAAGCCTAAGCTTATAACAATAGAAAAGGAGATTCGTGATGACACCGTTGAGTCGCGCCTTGGTCGGCAGCCTGCTGATCCTGGCCTGGCCCACGGCGCATGCCGCCGATGGCCAGAAAGTCTTCACCCAGGGTGGGGCCAACCCCGCCGCCATGGCTTGCCTGGGTTGCCATGGCCCGGACGGCAAAGGCATTGCCGCTGCCGGCTTCCCACGCCTGGCCGGGCTGCCGGCCGCTTACCTCAGCAAGCAATTGCATGATTGGCGCAACGGCAGCCGCAAGCAGCCGGTGATGGAGCCGCTTGCCAATGCCCTGAGCGAGGATGAGATCGAGGCGGTCAGCACCTATCTGGCCAGCCTGCCGGCAGACCCTGCCGGCGACCTGCGTCGCCAGCAGATCGCCGATGACCCCACCACCCGCATGGCCCTGTACGGTGACTGGAGCCGGCAGATTCCTGGTTGCGTGCAATGCCATGGCCCGGGCGGTGGCGGGGTTGGCGAACACTTCCCGCCCTTGGCCGGCCAGCCCGCCAGTTACCTGGTGGCGCAGCTCAATGCCTGGCGTGACGGCACGCGCAGCAATGACCCCAACCAGCTGATGGTCGGCGTGGCCAAGGCCATGACCGATGACGAGATCAAGGCCGTTGCCGAGTTCTTCGCCCGCCCCGCCAGCCAGGAGGTCAAGCCATGAAACCGATGATTCCAGCCCTGCTGCTGCTGGCCATGGGCAGCGCACACGCCGCCCAGATTGCCATGGAAGACCAGTCGCAGTTGAAAGTGCCTGGCGTGCAGGCCGCGCCGCAGTTCGTGCCACCAGCGGAAAGCGAGTTGCCTGACAATGCCTTTGGCAAGATGGTACGCGAGGGGCATGCCTTGTTCGTCGACACCCGCAGGTTGATGCCCCAGGCTGTGGGCAACGGCATGAACTGCAGCAACTGCCACCTTGACCAGGGGCGGCTGGCGCATTCCGCGCCGATGTGGGGGGCGTACCCGATGTACCCCGCCTACCGCAAGAAAAATGACAAGGTCAACACCTATGCCGAGCGCATCCAGGGCTGCTTCCAGTTCAGCATGAACGGCAAGCCGCCTGCGGCCGATAGCCCGCAGATGACGGCGCTGGCGGTGTATTCCTACTGGCTGTCGACCAAGGCGCCGACCGGCGTCGAGATTGCCGGGCGCGGGTACCCGGAGGTGCCGCAGCCAAAGGGCGGATACGACTTCAAGCGCGGTCAGCAGGTTTATCGTGAGCAGTGTGCGATTTGTCACGGCGACAATGGCGAAGGGCAGAAGGTGGCGGGCGAGTACGTGATGCCGCCGTTGTGGGGCAAGGACTCCTACAACTGGGGCGCCGGCATGCACCGGATCAATACCGCGGCGTCGTTCATCAAGTACAACATGCCGCTGGGCAAGCCGGGCAGCCTTAGCGATCAGCAGGCCTGGGATGTGGCGGCCTGGGTCAATCGCCATGAACGGCCGCAGGACCCGCGGCTGGTGGAGGGTTCCATCGAGAAAACGCGGGTGAAGTTCCATGCCAATGACGGGGTGAACCTGTATGGGCAGAAGGTCGATGGTGTGCTCATAGGGCAGGGCACCGGTAGCTGATGTATTGCCTGTACTGGCCTCCTCGCGGGCTTGTCCGCGAAGAGGCCAGTACAGGAAACCCCGATTTCCTGTCATCCATCTGTCATGGATGACAGCAATATTTACGATCCCCCGGAACTATCTACACTGGGTTATCTCTATCTTCCCATCGATCGGCCACAGGTAGGGCATTGTAAGGTGACTGCCGCCTGATTAGACTGCGCCGAATTCCACTGGCCTAGCCTTTTGTAAGGACGTATATGATCAAAAAATGCTTGTTCCCGGCAGCCGGTTACGGCACCCGCTTCCTGCCCGCTACCAAAGCCATGCCCAAGGAAATGCTGCCGGTGGTCAACAAGCCACTGATCCAGTATGGCGTTGAAGAGGCACTGGATGCCGGTCTGAACGAGATCTCCATCGTCACCGGGCGCGGCAAGCGTGCTTTGGAAGACCACTTCGACATCAGCTACGAGCTGGAAAACCAGATCAAGGGCACCGACAAGGAAAAATACCTGGTTGGTATCCGTCGCCTGCTCGACGAGTGCTCGTTCTCCTACACCCGCCAGACCGAAATGAAAGGCCTGGGCCACGCCATCCTGACTGGCCGCCCGCTGATCGGCGACGAGCCGTTCGCCGTGGTGCTGGCGGACGACCTGTGCGTGAACCCGGAAGGTGACGGCGTACTGACCCAGATGGTCAAGCTGTACAACCAGTTCCGTTGCTCGATCGTCGCCATCCAGGAAGTCGATCCGCAGGAAACCAACAAGTACGGCGTGATCGCCGGCGACATGATCCGTGACGACATTTTCCGTGTCACCAACATGGTCGAGAAGCCAAAGCCGGAAGACGCCCCGTCGAACCTGGCGATCATTGGTCGCTACATCCTGACCCCGGACATCTTCGACATCATCGCCAACACCGAGCCGGGCAAAGGTGGCGAGATCCAGATCACCGACGCCCTGATGCAACAGGCGCAGAACGGCTGCGTGATCGCCTACAAGTTCAAAGGCAAGCGTTTCGACTGCGGTGGCGCCGAGGGTTACATCGACGCGACCAACTTCTGCTTCGAGAACTACTACAAGACTGGCAAGGCTTACTGATAAGCCGCTACTTGTATCAAAGCTGATAACTGGGGCTGCTTTGCAGCCCTTCGCGGGCACGCCCGCTCCTACAGGTATTGTGCAGGCCTTCAAGGTTGCGCCGGTACTGTGGGAGCTGGCGGGCCCGCGAAGGGTCGCAAAGCGGCCCCAGTGCGTTATGCTGGGCGCCTGCCTAGGAGAGTGAATACATGGCCTACGATTTTGATCTGTTCGTGATTGGTGCCGGGTCCGGCGGTGTGCGCGCGGCGCGGTTTGCCGCCGGCTTCGGGGCAAAGGTGGCAGTGGCCGAGAGCCGCTACCTGGGCGGCACCTGCGTCAACGTCGGCTGTGTGCCGAAAAAGCTGCTGGTGTACGGCGCACACGTCGCCGACGAACTGGAGCAGGCCGCAGGCTTCGGCTGGACCCTGGAAGAAGGGCACTTCGACTGGGGCACCCTGATTGCCAACAAGAACCGGGAAATCGAGCGCCTCAACGGCATCTACCGCAACCTGCTGGTCAACAGCGGGGTTACCTTGCTGCAGGGGCATGCGCGTCTGACCGGTGCCAATGAAGTGGAAGTGGAAGGCCAGCGCTACACCGCCGAGCACATCCTCATCGCCACCGGTGGCTGGCCACAGGTGCCGGACATTCCGGGCAAGGAACTGGCCATCACCTCCAACGAAGCCTTCTACCTCAAGGACCTGCCACGCCGGGTGCTGGTGGTGGGCGGTGGCTACATTGCCGTCGAGTTCGCCGGCATCTTCCAGGGCCTGGGGTCGGCTACCACGCTGCTGTACCGTGGCGACCTGTTCCTGCGTGGCTTCGACGGTTCGGTGCGCACGCACCTGAAGGAAGAACTGGAAAAGCGCGGCCTCGACCTGCAGTTCAATGCCGACATCCAGCGCATCGACAAGCTAGAGGACGGCAGCCTCAAGGCCACCCTCAAGGATGGCCGCGAGCTGGTCACCGATTGCGTGTTCTATGCCACCGGCCGGCGCCCGATGCTGGACAACCTGGGCCTGGAAAACACCGGCGTCGAGCTGGATGCACGCGGTTACATTCGGGTTGACCAGCAGTACCAGACGACCGCGCCGTCGATCCTGGCCATTGGCGACGTGATTGGCCGCGTGCAACTGACCCCGGTGGCTCTGGCCGAGGGCATGGCCGTGGCCCGGCGCCTGTTCAAGCCTGAGCAATACCGCCCGGTGGACTACCAGAACATCCCCACCGCAGTATTCAGCCAGCCGCCCATCGGCACCGTGGGCCTGACCGAGGAGCAGGCGCTGGAGGCAGGGCACAAGGTGCAGGTATTCGAGAGCCGCTTCCGTGCGATGAAACTGACCCTGACCGACATCCAGGAAAAGACCCTGATGAAGCTGGTGGTCGATGCCGAAACCGACAAGGTGCTGGGCTGCCACATGGTTGGCCCCGACGCCGGCGAGATCATCCAGGGCCTGGGCATTGCCCTGAAGGCTGGTGCGACCAAGCAACAGTTCGATGAAACCATCGGCGTGCACCCGACGGCGGCCGAAGAGTTCGTGACCATGCGCACCGCGACGCGCTGACTCAACGGAACGCATACCGTTGTAGGAGCGGCCTTGTGTCGCGATGGGCTGCGAAGCAGCCCCCAGTATTTCTGCAATCGTGAGATACACAGGGGCTGCTTCGCAGCCCATCGCGACACAAGGCCGCTCCTACAGGAGTGACACGACCATGGAGTCAGGGGCATGACCCCGCAATCCTTTGCTCAGCCCATTCCCTTCTATCAATTATCCTCGGTTATAGCCAAAACCAATCAAAAGCATGAGCTTTGCCAATGAGCCTTTATCGGGACCAGCGGTTAGGATTCTCTCCATCAACTGATTCCAACCCCATGAAGGAGCGTCTCTCATGCCAATCATCAACAGCCAGGTCAAACCGTTCAACGCCACCGCCTACCACAAAGGCGAGTTCGTCCAGGTCAGCGAAGCCGACCTGAAAGGCAAGTGGTCTGTCGTGTTCTTCTACCCGGCCGACTTCACCTTCGTCTGCCCGACCGAGCTGGGTGACCTTGCTGACAACTACGCCGAGTTCCAGAAGCTGGGCGTGGAAATCTACGGTGTGTCCACCGACACCCACTTCACCCACAAAGCCTGGCACGACACTTCGGACACCATCGGCAAGATCCAGTACCCACTGATCGGTGACCCGACCCACGTCATCTCGCGCAACTTCGACGTGCTGATCGAAGAAGCCGGCCTGGCCGATCGCGGTACCTTCGTGATCAACCCGGAAGGTCAGATCAAGATCGTCGAACTGAACGACGGTGGTGTAGGTCGCGATGCTGCCGAACTGCTGCGCAAGGTGAAGGCTGCCCAGTACGTTGCCGCTCACCCAGGCGAAGTTTGCCCGGCCAAGTGGAAAGAAGGCGAAGCCACCCTGGCCCCGTCGCTGGACCTCGTCGGCAAGATCTAAGCCGATGTGTATGTCGCGGGCGGTAGCCAGCCGCCAAAGCTGAACTACCTACCGCCCCGTAAAGCGCCCGGGCGAGTTCGCCTGGGCGTTTTTGTATCCGAGTTTTGAAAAAGGAATCGCCCGTATGTTGGACGCCACGCTTAAATCGCAACTGAAAACCTACCTGGAGCGGGTCACCCAGCCGATCGAGATCGTTGCCTCCCTCGACGACGGCGCGAAATCCCGCGAATTGCACGACCTGCTGGTGGAAATTGCCAGCCTGTCGAACCTTATTACCTTCAGCGCGGACGGCAGCGATGCCCGTCGTCCATCGTTCTCGCTGAACCGCCCGGGAGCCGACATAAACCTGCGCTTCGCCGGCATCCCCATGGGCCACGAATTTACCTCGCTGGTGCTGGCACTGCTGCAGGTCGGGGGCCACCCGTCCAAGGCCAGTGCCGAAGTGATCGAACAGATCCAGGCGCTGGAAGGCGAGTTCACCTTCGAGACCTACTTCTCGCTGTCGTGCCAGAACTGCCCGGACGTGGTCCAGGCGCTGAACCTGATGGCGGTCCTCAACCCCAACGTGCGCCACGTGGCCATCGATGGAGCGCTGTTCCAGGCGGAAGTGGAATCGCGCAAGATCATGGCGGTGCCGAGCATTTACCTGAACGGCGAAGTGTTTGGCCAGGGCCGCATGGGCCTGGAAGAAATCCTCGGCAAGATCGACACCAACGCAGGCAGCCGTCAGGCCGAAAAGATCAACGCCAAGGACGCCTTCGATGTGCTGGTGGTCGGTGGTGGCCCGGCCGGCGCCTCGGCAGCCATCTATGCCGCGCGTAAAGGCATCCGCACCGGTATTGCGGCCGAGCGTTTCGGCGGCCAGGTGCTCGATACCCTGGCCATCGAGAACTTCATCTCGGTACAGGAAACCGAAGGGCCGAAGCTGGCCACGGCGCTGGAAGAGCACGTCAAGCAGTACGACGTGGACATCATGAACCTGCAGCGCGGTGAAGCGCTGATCCCGGCCACCGATGGCGGCCTGCACGAAGTACGTCTGGCCGGCGGTGCCTCGCTCAAGGCCAAGACCGTGATCCTGGCTACCGGTGCCCGCTGGCGTGAGATGAACGTGCCGGGCGAACAGGAATACCGCGCCCGTGGCGTGGCTTACTGCCCGCACTGTGACGGCCCACTGTTCAAGGGCAAGCGCGTGGCGGTGATCGGTGGAGGCAACTCGGGTGTGGAAGCGGCCATCGACCTGGCGGGTATCGTCACCCAGGTAACGCTGATCGAGTTCGACAGCCAGCTGCGTGCCGATGCGGTACTGCAGCGCAAGTTGCACAGCCTGCCGAACGTGAAGGTGATCACCAGTGCGCTGACCACCGAAGTGCTTGGCAATGGCGAAAAGGTGACTGGCCTGCGCTACAAGGACCGCACCACCGACCAGCAGCATGAAGTGGCGCTGGAGGGCATCTTCGTGCAGATCGGCCTGCTGCCGAACACCGACTGGCTGAAAGGCACCGTCGAGCTGTCGCCACGTGGCGAGATCATCGTCGATGCCAAGGGCCAGACCAGCATCCCTGGTGTGTTTGCGGCGGGTGACGTGACGACTGTGCCGTACAAGCAGATCGTGATTGCGGTGGGTGAGGGGGCCAAGGCATCGCTGGCGGCCTTTGACCACCTGATCCGCACTTCGGCACCGGCATAAGCCTGTACCGGCCCTTTCGCGGGCATGCCCGCTCCCACAGGTACTGCACAGGTCTTGAGATTTGTGAGGAACCCTGTAGGAGCGGGCATGCCCGCGAATGCGTCAGAACTGACAAAGCTGAATCTGAGGATGTCTATGATTAATGCAGACACCCTCAGGAATCACATCCATGACCCTGATCAGCCGCGAACCCTGGTGGCTAGTCCCCCCAAAGCCCGGGCAGCAAGAGCAGGACCTGCACTGGGGCTACCTGGAAATCTATGCCGACGGCCGCACCGTGTTCGTCGACCAGCGCCCCAGTGACCGGGAGCTGGCCGAGCGCAAGAGCTGCCGCAACTTCCCCGACCCCGAGCCGTGACGGCTCAGCCTTCCAGTTCGGCCAGGCGTGCTTCCAGCGCCGCGATGCGGGCTTCGAGGGCTTCGATGCGTTCTTCCGACACATTGCCGCCGCTGCTGCGTGCCCCACCTTCTTGTTGCCGGGAAGCCAGGATTGCCTCGATTTCGGCCGGGTCGCCCAAAGCATGGGTGTAACGGTCTTCGCGCTGGCCGGCCTGACGCGGCAGGTGCAAGGCCAGGCCGCGCGAGATCAGGCGCTCCAGCTGGTGCTGGATCTGCTCGGTGTCGTCGAAGTCGTGCAGGCGGTTGCTGCGGGTCAGCAGTTCGTTGAGGGTTTGCGGCCCGCGCAGGAACATCAGGCCCATCAGCACCAGTTGCGCCGGCACCAGCTCAAGCGCCTTGTCCACCCGTTGTTCCCAACGGTCGGCGCGGCTGCCCATCTGCAGGCGGGTCATGTCCTGCCCTTCGAGGGCGCGCAGGGCTTGGCCGACCTGGCCTTGGGTGAGGTTCATGACCGGCTCGCGACTGGTCTTCTGGTTGCAGGCCAGGACCAGGGCGTTGAGGGTCAGCGGGTAGCTTTCCGGGCTGGTGGCCTGCTTCTCGATCAGCGAGCCGAGAATACGGATCTCGATGCTGTTGAAGCGGCCTTCGCCGGCGGTTTCGTGTTCTGACATGGCCCTGTCTCATTGCTGGGGAAAGGCCACTAGCCTAGGTAAAGCGCCAGGCTTAAGCAATCACTGGGATCATCGCCGGCAAGCCAGCTCCCACAGGTACAGCACAAGCCGTAAGGCCGGCACTATCCCTGTGGGGGCTGGCTTGCCTGCGAAAGGGCCGCAAAGCGGCCCCGGCAAACTCAAGCGTTGCGCCGCTCTTCAGCCTGGCACGCCGCCGCGGTAAACAGCACATCGGTCGAAGAATTCAGCGCCGTCTCGGCCGAATCCTGCAGCACGCCGATGATGAAGCCAACCGCCACCACTTGCATGGCAATTTCGCTAGGGATACCAAACAGGCTGCACGCCAGTGGAATCAGCAGGAGCGAGCCACCGGCCACGCCCGAGGCGCCGCAGGCACAGACCGCCGCCACCACGCTGAGCAGCACGGCGGTCGGCAGGTCCACCATAATACCCAGAGTATGCACCGCCGCCAGGGTCAGCACGGTAATGGTGATGGCGGCGCCGGCCATGTTGATGGTCGCACCCAGCGGGATCGACACCGAATAGGTGTCCTCATGCAGGCCAAGGCGCTCCGACAGGGCCAGGTTGACCGGGATGTTGGCTGCCGAGCTGCGAGTGAAGAACGCGGTGATACCGCTTTCGCGCAGGCAGAGCAGGGTCAGCGGGTAGGGGTTGCGGCGGATTTTCCAATATACGATCAGCGGGTTCATCACCAGCGCCACGAACAGCATGCAGCCGATCAGCACCGCCAGCAGGTGCAGGTAGCCGAGCAGGGCGCCCAGGCCCGATTGGGCCAGCGTGGCGCTGACCAGGCCAAAGATGCCCACCGGGGCGAAGCGGATGACCACGCGTACGATCAGGGTCACGCCATTGGACAGGTCCTCTACCACGGTGCGGGTGGTTTCGCCGGCATGGCGCAGGGCTACGCCCAGGCCGATGGCCCAGGTCAGTACGCCGATGAAGTTGGCGTTGAGCAGGGCGTTGATCGGGTTGTCGACCGCACTCAGCAGCAGGTTCTGCAGCACCTCGGTAATGCCCCCCGGCGCGCTCAGCGCAGCGTCGCTGGTAGTCAGCACCAGGTTGGACGGGAACAGCATGCTGGCGACCACGGCGACTACCGCTGCGCTGAAGGTGCCCAGCAGGTACAGCCAGAGGATCGGGCGAATATGGGTTTCCTGGCCGTGACGGTGGTTGGCGATCGATGCCATGACCAGAATGAACACCAGCACGGGCGCCACCGCCTTGAGGGCGCTGACGAAGACTTTCCCGAGGAAGGCCATGTCGCGGGCGATGGCGGGCGCAAGCAGGGCCAGGGCGATGCCGGCGATCAGGCCGATGACGATCTGCGTCACCAGGCTGGTGCGGTTGAGGAAGCGGAGGACGGGGGTCATGTGCAACGATATCCCAGCATGTTCAAAAAGGGCGCGACTTTACCATAGACCTTCGTCGAGCAGGGCGGCCTGAAGAAGTCAGCGCCCGCGCCGCCGCGACACCCGCGCCTCGATGTTCTTGCGTCCGATCAGCAGTGGCGGCTTCTCCACTACCGGCTCGTCCGCCAGCCACTTGTACATCACCAGGCAGTCCACCAGCCCCAGGCGGGCATGGCGATAGGCCTTGGGCAAGCGGCCAACGGTTTCGAAGCCCAGCTTGTGCCACAGCGCCACCGCTACCTCGTTGGTGGCCACCACCGAGTTGAACTGCAGGGCCAGAAAGCCCTCCTGGCGTGCCTGTTTCTGTGAGTGCTCGCACATCAAGCGCGCGACGCCGCGGCCGCGTGCCGTTTCACAGACCATGTAGCCGCAATTGCCCACGTGCCCACCGGGCCCGGCGGCATTGGCCTTGAGGTAATACGACCCCAGCATCGCGCCGTCTTCCTCGGCCACGAATGTGCGCATGGGCAGTTCCAGCCACAGCTGGCGGGCCTGTTCAAAGCTGAGGGCCGGGTCGAATGCGTAGGTTTCACGGGCTTGTACGACGGCCTGGAAGGTGGGCCAGAAGCGCTCGAAGTCTTCCGGCGTCATGGGGCGGATGTGGATCATGCGGGTTCCTGCAAGGGCTGGGCCGCCCAGTCTGGGTGGCGCGGCGCCGTCGCGCAAGGGCGGCGACGCCATTTGCGCTCAGCTGTTGGCCTTGCCCACTGCATCCATGGCACGTGCCGAGTAGACCAGCGCGGCGCCGGCATTCATCGCCACGGCCACGCCCAGGGCCTCGGCGATTTCCTCGCGGCTGGCGCCGTGTTTGACGGCCTGCTGTGAATGCACGGCGATGCAGCCATCGCAGCGGGTGGTCACGGCCACGGCAAGGGAGATCAGCTCGCGGGTCTTGGCGTCCAGGTGGTTGGTCTTGGCCCCTGCGCCGCTGGCGGTCATGTAGCCAGCCACGGTGTCAGGGGATAGCTGCTTGAGATCGCCGATGCCGGCCATCAACTGCTTACGGTAGGCGTCCCAGTCCATCATGCTCATCGTCTTCACCTTGGGGAGGTTGCGAGTGGAGCTTTCAGGCTAGTCGAAGAGTGGAAAGTGTGAGGCTTGTACTTTGGTTGGTTGCGCGCAGGCCTTTGGACTGCGCGCAACCATATCGATCAGATATAGATGAACACCAGCACCAACGCCGCGACGAACGCCCACTTCTCCAGATAGTAGCGCGTGCGGTTGCGCTTCTTCAGCGCCTTGCCACGTTCGCGGATCTTGTAGATGCGGGTGAACAGCCGGTTGATGCCACCGGTCTTGTCGCCGGCATCGTTGGGGGCGGCGGCAGCGGCCATGACGTTGCGGCTGAACCAGCGGTTGAACGCGGTTGCCCAGCGGTACTTGAGCGGGCGTTCCACGTCGCAGAACAGGATGATGCGGTTGTGCTCGGTGGTATTGGCCGCGTAGTGGATGTAGGTCTCGTCGAAGACCACGCCCTCGCCATCGCGCCAGGAATATTTCTCACCGTCCACATCGATGTAGCAGCCATCGTCGTTCGGCGTGTCCAGGCCCAGGTGGTAGCGGTACGAGCCGGCATACGGGTCGCGGTGGCGCACCAGCTTGGCGCCCGGTGGCAGGGTGGCGAACATGGCGGCCTTGACCGTGCCGATGCCTTTGAGCAACTCGGTGGTGCGTGGGCACAGGGTCATCGCCGACGGGTGGCTTTCGCCGTACCACTTCAGGTAGAAGCGCTTCCAGCCGGTCTTGAAGAATGAGTTGAAACCGACATCATCGTAATTGTCGGACTTCTTGATTTCACCCACATGCAGCAGTTGCTGGGCTTCCTGGCGGATTTCCTGCCAATGGTCCTGCAGCGTCTGCAGTTCGGGGAAGGCCTCCACCGGCAGGTACGGCTTTGCAGGGTGCCGGGAAAACAGGTACAGGAAGCTGTTGATCGGCGCCAGGAAGCTGGAGTGGTCGCCCAGCTGACGGGTCAGCTTGTGGCGGACGCGACCGCGCAGGTGAACATAGGCGATCGAGAGGATGAAGATGAGGACTAAGGCGATTTTCATGGGCGGATACGTCAAGTAATGGCCATGCGTGATGGCTAAGCCCGCCAGCATAAACAATCGAGCCGATGCTTTGTAGGAGAATGTTACGCAGCGATGGCAGACCTTGGTACAAGCGTCACCGCTGTACCAAGGTCTGCATGGCGATGCATCAGGCCAGAGTGACCTCGATGCGGCCATCCGTGATGCGATGGTCCCTGCCTTGGTAACTGACTACATAATCAGTAAAGTCGGCGGTCAGGGTCTTTTTATCCACGTTCCACTCATGCTGCAGGCGGCCCCCGCTCAAGAGATAGTGCATACCGCCAATCGAGAAGAACAGGCGTGCATGTTGTTCACTGAACAGCATCATGATGCCTTGGATTGCGTTGTCCACTTGCTGTCTGGCGATGAGTTGGATGCGGCCGTCCTGAAGTATCTTGGATTCGATGGTTTGAGCGTCAAGGTTACCCAGCGAGGGGAAAATGGCGGGGTCGAGGTTGGCGGTGACCTGGCCGGTGCCGTTGGTCCTTGCATCGTCGGCCAGTGACAAGGACAACGAGCCATCCACGATCTCGACCATGCCCATGGTGTGTTCAATGGTGTAGTGGAACGTTGCGGCAAATGCCTTGGAAGCCTCATCCATCTCGGTAATATCGATTGAGCCCCCGGTCGCCCAACCTGAGCGACCAATCGAAGTCGAACCGAAATAGGCGTTGATCTCGGCTTTCTCGCCTGCACCGATCTTGAGGGATGCGCCCGCCACCAGGTAACGTTCCGGGATATTCAGGAATATATAGCTATAAGCGGTATCTGATCCCTCCGTGTACTGAATGGCGAAAAATGAGCGGTTGCCATTACTGACATCTGTATCTATGACATCAGTCGTGAACTCGCGCTCACGCTGGTTGCCCCACTTCAGTTTCGCTTGCATGGCAGGCTGGGTATTCCGTGTTTGCTGTTGCTGTTTCATGGCCGTATCTATGTGATTGAATTGAGGCCTCAGCGTATGGTTTGGGTGCCTGCCCGCGAAACTGACAGACCTGCGGGTTTCCCAACGCATCAGTACGTGCTTTGCCATCTTGAGGAGCGGCACGATGACACCGGTCAGCGGACGTATCGAAAAACCATTCAAGCGCCTGTTCTTCGCCTTGCCGGTCAGCGATGCCCAGCGCCGCGCCCTGGCCCAGTGGCGACGTGGCCTGAACCTGCGCAGCGGCAAGCCGGTGCCGGCCGCCAACTTCCATGTGACACTGCTGTTTCTCGGCGATGTGGATACCGCCCATGTGCCTGCTATTTGCGCGGTGGTCGACCAGCTGGCGCTACCGGCCACGGCACCACGGTTGTTGCTGGACCGCCTGCAGGTGTGGCAGCGGGCCAGTGCACTGGTGCTGGAGGCGCAGCAGACCCCACCGGCCCTGTTGCAACTGGTGTACAGCTTGCAGCAGGCGCTGCTGCCGTTGGGGGTGGAAGCGGCCGACCGCGAGTATCGCCCGCACCTGACGCTGGCCAGGGATTACCGCGGCCAGCCGCCAGAGGCCAGCAGCGCGCCGGATTTCTACCTCGCCGCCCGCCATTTCACACTGTACGAGTCGCGCAAGGGCGCTTACTGGCCATTGGCGCAATGGCCGCTTTCAGGCTGATTCAGGCCATGGCCTCGCAGTCTGCGAACATCTGCTCGCCCAGCGTGCGTGCAGTGTGCAGGTGCAGTGCCGGGGCTGCGCCTTCGCTGTCGTCCAGCAGGGTGGAGCTGAGCACCTCGGCGCCGCAGTAGTCGAAGATGCCGTGCTCGATCTGCACGCGCATCGCCTCGCCATAGCCGTGACGTTCGAAAGTGCCGCTGTCGGCACCGGCGACACCGACCAGGTGCACCTTCATGCCGCGCAACTTCTTGACGGTGATGCCCCCTTCATAATCGAAGGCCCAGCCATTGCTGAACACCCGCTCGACCCAGCCTTTGAGCAAGGCCGGCAGCGACCACCAATAGATGGGGTAGACCAGCACCAGCGCATCGGCGCGTTCAATACGCGCCTGCTCCCTGAGTACATCCGCTGGCGGGGCTGCCAGCCTGCGGTGCACCGCATGGTCGGCCAGGCCGAAACGCGTGTCGCAACCTTCACTGGCCAGGTCGGCGATTTCGCTGCCGTGGCCGGCGTTGGCCAGGCCGGCGGCGATCTGTCGGGCCAGGGCATGGGTGAGGGATTGCGGGTCGTGATGACCGACGACGATCAGGGCATGCATGGTGGGCTCTCCAAGATTGGGATGCAGGGTTACCCAGAGCGCTATATACTCAAGGTAAGTTACGTTTAGTAAGTTACTTTTGGTAGGTAAACGATGTCAAGCGATGATCAAGGCCGCTCGCGCAAGCGACTGAGCCGCGAAGAGCGCCGTCTGCAGTTGCTCGATGTGGCCTGGCAGCTGGTACGGGAGGAGGGCACCGATGCCTTGAGCCTGGGGCGTTTGGCCGAGCAGGCGGGGGTGACCAAGCCGGTGGTCTATGACCATTTCGAGACCCGGACCGGGTTGTTGGTGGCGCTGTACCAGCAATACGATGCACGGCAGTCGCGGATGCTGGAGCAGGCGCTGGCGCGTTGTGACGCTAGCCTGGCCAGCCGCGCCGGGGTGATTGCCGAGGCGTATGTGGACTGTGTGATGAGCCAGGGGCTGGAGATACCCGGAGTGTCGGCGGCATTGGCCGGCTCGCCGGAAATGGAAGCGCTGAAGCGGGCCTATGAACAGCCGTTTCTGGACAAATGCCGTGAGGCGTTGGCCAGGTTTTCGCCCAGTGGCAACATCGGGGTGGCGGGCATGCGCTTGCTGGTGGGGGCGGCGGATGCCTTGTCGCAGGCGGCTGCTGCGGGGGAACTGGAGGTGGGGCAGGCCAAGGCCGAATTGCGGGCAGCAATAGTGGCGATGGTCGAGCGGCAATGAAGCCTTGAGAGTGCCGGGGCTGCTCTGCAGCCCATCGCCGGCAAGCCGGCTCCCACATCAACCGCATCGGTTTCAAGCCATGTGTAGTCCCTGTGGGAGCCGGCTTGCCGGCGATGGGGCCAGGGCAGGCGATTACACCGGCAGGCTCTGGTACGGCAATTCATCCCCCGGGCTGCGGGCGAACTGGCGCTTGTACTCGCGGCTGAACTGCGAGGTGCTCTGGTACCCCACCCGGTGCGCGGTCTGCGCCACCCCCAGGCCTTCGCCGATCAGCATCTGCTGCGCCTTCAGCAGCCGCAGGCGCTTGAGGTACTGCATCGGCGCCATGTCGGTGCAGCGCTTGAAGTGCTCGTGGAAGGTCGAAACGCTCATGTTGGCGCGTGCGGCCAGCGCTTCAACGCTCAGCGGCTCGGTGTAGTGTTCGCGCAGGTGGGTAAGGGCGGCGCCGATGCGGGCGAAGTGCCCTTGTTGCTCCACCAGCGCCCGCAACACGCCCGCTTGTGGGCCGCGCAAGGCGGTGTACAGCACCTCGCGTACCCGCGCCGGGCCCAGCACCTTGGCGTCCACCGGGTCCTGCAGGCAGCGCAGCAGCCGTTCCACGCATTCGCGCATCGGCGCATCGAGTGCAGCCGAGGTCATTGAATGCGGGGTTTGCGCCTGCACCGCGGCATCCGGCGCCAGGGCCATGCTTTGCACCAGTTCACCCAGCACGCCGCGGTCGATGTCCACCGCCACGCCCAGCAACGGTGCTTCGGGGGTGGCAAAGGTTTCGCACATGAACGGCACCGACAATGCCTGCACCAGATAATGCCCGGCGCCATATTCCAGGGTACGCGGCCCCAGGCGCGCCAGCTTGCTGCCCTGGGCCAGGATCATCAGGCTGGGTTCGTAGATCTGTGGGCTGCTGGCCACATAGTGGTCCCAGCTCAGCACCTGCACCTGGGGCAGGTGCGTGGGCACGAAGCCCGGGCGCGTGGCAAGGCTGCGGATCAGTGTGCAAAGCGGCGCATTGGCGTCGACGTGGCGGGTCAGTTGCATGATGGACCTGGGCAGAGAATCAGACAGTTTGATCATCGCAGAATGAACGCTCGGCGCCAGATGCTGCATGGCATCTTCGGAGAATCAGGCATCGATACCGGAGAATCAGTCGTGGGCGAAGCGACGCATGGCGCGCAGAATGCGCAGCCTGAATCGTTTCACTTCATAGCGAGGCCCTGCATGTATACCGCCATCGGTTACGCCGCCCAGACCCCCACCAGCCCTCTGGCTCCCATGACCTTCGAGCGTCGCAGCCCGCGCCCTGACGACGTCGCCATCGACATCCTTTACTGCGGCGTATGCCACTCCGACATCCACCAGGCGCGCAACGAATGGGGCATTGCCGTGTACCCGCTGATGCCTGGCCACGAGATCATCGGCCGCGTCACCGCCGTGGGCGACAAAGTGACCACGCACAAGGTCGGCGACCTGGTCGGCGTTGGCTGCATGGTCGACTCGTGCCGACACTGCGAAGCTTGTGCCAAGGACCTGGAGCAATATTGCCTGGAAGGCCCGACCATGACCTATGCCACCCCGGACCGAGTCGACGGTAGCAACACCATGGGCGGTTACTCCAGCAGCATCGTGGTCAGCGAGCACTTCGTGGTGCGCATCCCGGCCGGCATGGACCTGCCCAGCGCCGCGCCAATCCTCTGCGCCGGCATCACAACCTATTCGCCACTCAAGCACCACGGCGTCGGCCCTGGTCACAAGATCGGCATCCTCGGCATGGGCGGCCTGGGCCACATGGCCATCAAGCTGGCCAAGGCGCTGGGCGCCGAAGTGACCCTGTTCACCCGTTCCCAGGCCAAGGCCGACGAAGCCCGCCGCCAGGGTGCCGACCATGTGATCGTGTCCACTGATGCCGAGCAGATGCGCGCAGCAGCAGGCCGTTTCGACTTCCTGCTCGACACCATCCCGGTGCAGCACGACCTCAACCCGTACCTGGAAACCCTGAAATTCGATGGCGTGCACATCCTGGTCGGCCTGATCGAGCCAATCGACCCGGCGGTTCATGCGGCCAATCTGGTGATGAAGCGCCGGGTGCTGGCGGGGTCGTTGATCGGTGGTATTGCCGAGACACAGGAAGTGCTGGATTTCTGCGCCGAGCACGCGATTCGTTGTGATATCGAGTTGCTGGATATCCGCAACATCAACCAGGCGTATGAGCGGATGATTGCCGGGGATGTGAAGTACCGGTTCGTGATCGATATGGCGACTTTGCAGAGCTGATTGGTTGCCTGTACCGGCCTGTTCGCGGGCGAGCCCGCGAACAGGCCGGTACAGGCAATGAAGATGCTGGATGTGTTACCAGGCCAATGCCCTGTCCCAGCCTTTCCAGAACAACCACCGCCGTACCTCGCCATGCGCCCCGGTACCGATCTGCCAGGCCGGGCGCCCGTTGTCCAGGGCAATCACCGAAACGAACCCGGCATGGCTCGCCGCTACCAGAGTACGCCCGTCGGCACTGATATCCAGCGCACTGATGGTCGACCCCAGGTAATGCTGCCAATGCTCCGTGCCATCTTCGCCAAATGCCCGCAGGTAACCATAGGCATCCCCCACGATATATTCGCCCTCGCGCGCCACGCCGGCATACACCCGTGCGCCATCCTGTACCAGCGGGGTACGCGGGTCCTGGCTGTAGTAGTCGGTATCCAGCCCCGGCAAGTCGGCCACCCTGACGGCCAGCGTGGCACCGCTATAGAAATGGCAGGCATTGACTATCAACTGGTCACCTGCACGATTGAACAGCGCAAAGTGCGGATACTCGCTGGCCGGGCCGATGGCCGCCACGGGCCGGAGCTGGTCATCCAGCACCAGGTGGCGGCTGCCTTGCTCGCCAACCACGATCAACCGACCATCCGCCGATACCGCACCGTGCTCCATGCTCAGCCCCAGGCTGATGTCGTCCGGGTCGGTGCCTTCGTCCAGTTCGTCGAGCACCCGCGCCTGGTGCGGCAGCAGGCGGGTCGCGCCTTGGCGGGTCAGCAGGAAGATACCCTCGGCGCTCACCAGCAGCACCCGCTGGCCATCCGGGAAGGGGATCAGCGTGGTCGGCGTGGGCGGCAGGTCGAAGGGCTCGAACGGGTAACCCGGCGGCAACCCCTCCAACCCCGTGGGCCAGGCCAGGCGCAGCACCTGCGGGCCGCCCCAGCCGTCTGTCACGCGTATGCCCTCGGCATTGGCCAGGGCGAAATAGCGGCGGGCCGGGCAGCGGCCGAAGTGATCGACGCCGATCACCGGGGTCACCCCGAGAGGGTCAATGCGCACCACCTGGCCTTTGTCATGCGGCATGCCGATACGTGCCAGCAGGCTGCCATCCTCCAGCAGCAGGACGTTGCCGATACCTTGCCCGTGCTCCTTGATCAGCGGCAGCAAGGGGTGGTGGGCGGGCGGCCAGGCTTCGCGGAAGGCTTGCTGCTCAAAGGCTTCGACGCCGGGCCGGTTGGCTGCTTGCAGGGCCTGCAGCCAGGTATCGAGCAAATGCTCGGTGGCCTGCGGCAGGGGCTCTTCGAGGTCATCCCAGCCTTGCGCGCGGCCCTGCGCGACATAGTCGTTGACGGCCTGGGCATAGGCGGTGACCGCCTGCTGCCACTGTTGCTGCTGGGAGTGCTGCTGGTCCATGAGCGGATCGGGCTCCTTGTTGCATACGCGTTCGCACAAAGCGCGCATGTTACTCCTTCTGCCCGCCTCGCGGTTGTGAGCCCCCGGCTTGACGCGTACCATGCCGGGCATTCCTTCCAATAACAAAGCGTGCGTCGACACCCCGGCAAGTGGGTGGCTGACGTGCGTCCTGTTGCCTTGCCTGCGGAGAAGCGGTTTGTACCCATGAATGGACCCATACCCACCAACATGCCACCCACGGCGGGTAGCGGCAGCTGGCTGAGCGTCATTGCCCTGGCCCTGGCGGCCTTCATCTTCAACACCACCGAGTTCGTCCCGGTGGCGCTGCTCAGCGACATTGGCCGCAGCTTCGACATGAGCACCGCGCAAGTCGGCCTGATGCTGACCATCTACGCCTGGGTAGTGGCGCTGGCCTCGCTGCCGATGATGCTGCTGACGCGCAACATCGAGCGGCGGCGGCTGTTGCTGTTCGTGTTCCTGGTGTTCATCGTCAGCCACTTGCTGTCGTGGATGTCACAGAGCTTTGCCATGTTGCTGGTCAGCCGTATCAGTATAGCCCTGGCGCATGCGGTGTTCTGGGCCATCACGGCTTCCCTGGCGGTGCGCGTGGCGCCGCCCGGGCAGCAGGCCAAGGCGCTGGGCCTTTTGGCCACTGGCACCACCCTGGCCATGGTCCTGGGTATCCCGCTGGGCCGCGTAGTGGGTGAAGCGCTGGGCTGGCGCATCACCTTCCTGAGCATTGCCGGGGTGGCGCTGGCGACCATGCTGTGCCTGATGAAGTCGTTGCCGCTGCTGCCCAGCCAGAACTCGGGCTCGCTGCGCAGCCTGCCGATACTGTTCAAGCGCCCGGCGCTGGTGATCACCTATGTGCTGGTGACGCTGGTGATTACCGCGCAGTTCACTGCCTACAGCTACATCGAACCGTTTGCCCTGCACGTGGCGCAGATAGGCGGAGAGCGCACCACGCTATTGCTGGTGCTGTTCGGCGGCGCCGGGGTGTTCGGCTCGGTGCTGTTCAGCCGTTACAGCGACCGCTTCCCGCATGGCTTCCTGGTAGGTTCGATCGGCCTGCTGGCGGCGTGCCTGTTGCTGCTGTTGCCGCTGTCGGGCAACTTCTATGTTTTCGCCGCGTTGAGCATGTTCTGGGGTGTGGCGATCCTCAGCTTCAGCCTGTCGCTGCAATCCAAGACCCTGAAACTGGCGTCCGATGCCACCGATGTGGCCATGGCGCTGTTCTCGGGTATCTACAACATCGGTATTGGCGGTGGCGCGTTGCTGGGCAGTATCGTCAGCAGCCAGCTGGATGTGGCGGATATCGGCCTGGTGGGCGGTAGCGTGGCAGTGGCCGGGTTGCTGCTGGCTGTGGCCAGCACCCGGCAGTTCCGCGAGGCGCTGACGCACTGACCTGGCGCTGGCGCGTTCTTTGTAGGAGCGGCCTTGTGTCGCGATGGGGCGCGCAGCGGCCCCGGATTTCAGCGTCACAGCGAATATCGCCGGGGGCTGCTGCGCAGCCCTATCGCGACACAAGGCCGCTCCTACAGGCTCAAGCCATTACGGCAGCCCATGCAGAAATCAACAGCAGCCCCGCCAACACCTGGTTGAACACCCGCAACCGCCGCGGTGCCTGCAACCATCGCGCGCTGCCCACCCCCAGCAGCGCCCACGCCGCCATGCATGGCAGGGCAATCAGCCAGAACACCAGCGCCAGCTGCCATACCGGCAACGACGGCGAGGCAAACACCCCGACCACCGCCACGGCCATCAACCACACCTTGGGGTTGACCACCTGCAACGAGGCTGCGCTGAGTGCGCTGAAGCCTTGCGCCGTGGTCGCCTGCAGCGGGGCGGCGGCACTGCGCAGCATCTTCCACGCCAGCCAGCTCAACCACAAAACCCCGGTCCAGCTCATCAACTGCTGGGCCAGCGGGTGGCGCAGCAGCAGTTCACCCAGCCCCAGGCCCACCATCAGCACGATCGCCGCTGCGGCACCGCAGGCCGCAACGACCTGCGCCAGGCTCGCGCACAGGCCAAAGCGTGCCCCATGGGCAAGAATCAACAGGTTGGTCGGCCCGGGGCTGATGCTGGATACCAACGCAAACAGGATGAAGGGCAACAACGACTGCGACATGATCAAGGGCTCCGGATAAACGAAGCACCATGCTCGCTGCCCGCCGCCTTTCAGTCTGGAAGGTTTGAGCAGCGCCTGCGGTAGTCGGCCGGGGTCAGCTGGTAGGCACGGCGGAACCAGCGCCCCAGGTGGCTCTGGTCGGCAAAGCCCAGGGCCATGGCCACTTCGGTGGGAGTCTGGCCCTGGGCGAGCAGGCGCCGCGCCCGGGCCAGGCGCAGCTGGATCAGATAGGCATGCGGCGCCAGGCCGAATGCGGCCTTGAATGCGCGGGTGAGGCGGAAGCGGTCGATGCCACAGGCTTGGGCCAGGTCTTCCAGGCCGATGTCGCGCTCCAGGTTGGCGTGCAGGTAATCCCGCGCGCGCTGCGCGGTCAGCGGCAGGCGCGGGTCCGGGTTCAGGCGCCGGCGCCAGTGCAGGTGGCGGGTCAGGCAGGCCAGCAGGTCGTCCATGGCCGTCTGCCGGACAATGCGCAAGTCCTGGGTATGCACGGCCTGGAAGGCGAGGGCAGTGGCACGCGCCAGGCGCTCATCGTGGCACAAGGTATCGGCGAAGCTGGGCAGGCTGTCGCCCGGCGCGTGTTCGAAAAGTGCCCGCAGTTGGCTGTCCACCCAGGTGGGTTCCAGGTACAGGGTCGAATAGGTGAAGCCGTCCTCGGTGGGCGCATGGCCGTTATGGATTTCACCGGGCTCCAGCAGGAATACGTTCCCCGGCGTGCTGCGATGGCGCACTCGCCGGCAATCGAATTGCTGCACGCCCTGCTCGGTAACGCCAACCAGGAAGCTGTCGTGCCAGTGCGGGTCGTAGGCATGCCCGACGAAATGCGCGCGGACCGACTCGATGCCGGTGTCGGCGTCTTGCTTGAGGTCGATCCAGTTGCTCATGGGGGCGTGCCGTGGCAGAAATCGCTACCTTAGCGCAACGGCCAGGCTCAGTCTGGAACGATTGTGCAGCCGTTGGCCAGCGCCCGGTTGCGCAAGGCCTCGAAGCGTTCGCGCAGCCACAGATGCAGTTGCGCCACTGCGGGCGTGAGCTGCTTTCGGTGCGGGCACACCAGGGTGACCGGGGCGGGTTCACCAAAGTGCTCGGGCAGGATGATTTCCAGTTCGCCGGCCGCGATGTTGGCGCTTACGTCCAGCCACGACTTGTAGACGATGCCTTCGCCCTGCAAGGCCAGGCGGCGGATCACGTCGGCATCGTCGCTGACCAGCGGCCCACGCACCTGCACGGTGCGGTTGCCCACCCGCCACTTGTCGTAGACCCGGTTGTGCTGCATGTACAGCAGGCAGGCATGCTGCTGCAGGGCGTCGGGCGTGAGGGGGCGGCCGTGACGGGCCAGGTAGTCGGGCGCCGCCACCAGCACCCGGCGGTTCCAGTCTGCCAGCGGCAGGGCAATGTAGTTGGCGTCCTGGTTGAGGCCGTAGCGGATCGCCACATCTACCGGGTCGCGGTTGAGGTCGGCAATCTGGTCAGACAGGAAGAAGCGAAGGTGCAGGGCCGGGTGCTCGCGGCGGAAGGCGCTCAGCCACGGCAGCAACATGTTGCGGCCCAGGTCTGACGGTGCCGAAACCTGCAGGGTACCGCGCAGGGTGTTGGCGTTGCCATGCAGGTCTTCACGCCCCTGGCGCAGGCTCTCCAGCACATTCAGGGCAGTCGGCAGGTACAACTCGCCTTCGGCGGTCAGGCGCAGGCTGCGGGTAGTGCGGGCGAACAGGCGCACATCCAGGTCGCGCTCCAGGCGCTTGATCGCGGCGGCCACCTGCCCCGGCAGCAGTTCGGCCTCATGGGCGGCGGCGGTAAAGCTGCCCAGCACGCTGCTGCGGACGAACAGTTCGAGGTCGGCGATGCGCAGCATTTTCACTCCAGGGATGAAAGTGTTGCTGCATTGTGCCGGTTTTTCTTTTCTGCAGGAAAGATAAGATGCCCGGCAAATCCTCTGTTCATTCCCGGAGTTGTTGCATGGATACCGTCTCGCTGGCCAAGCGCCGCTACACCACCAAAGCCTACGATGCCTCGCGCCGCATTCCCCAGGTGACTGTCGATGCCTTGCTCGAACAACTGCGCCACAGCCCGTCTTCGGTCAACTCGCAGCCGTGGCATTTCATCGTTGCCGATAGCGCCGAAGGCAAGGCTCGCCTGGCCAAGAGCACCACAGAGCGCTATGCCTACAATTCGCCGAAGATCCTCGATGCCTCGCATGTGATCGTGTTCTGCACCCGAACCGAGATGACCGAAGCGCACCTGGATGCCGTGCTCCACCAGGAAGGCGCCGATGGCCGCTTCCGCGATGAGCAGGCGCGTGCCGGGCAGAACCAGAGCCGCCGGCATTACGTCGACCTGCACCGCTTCGATCAGAAGGACCTGCAGCACTGGATGGAAAAGCAGACCTACCTGGCGTTGGGTACTGCCTTGCTGGGGGCTGCGGCACATGGGCTGGATGCCACCCCGATCGAAGGCTTCGACAGCAAGATTCTCGATGCCGAGCTGGGCTTGCGTGAGCGTGGGTTCACCAGTGTGGTCATTCTCAGCCTGGGCTATCGCAGCGAGGCGGACTTCAATGCCGGGCTGAACAAGTCGCGGTTGCCGGCTTCGCAGGTGTTCACCTTCCTGTGAGGTTGCCGGGGCCGCTCTGCGGCCCCGTCTTTCCGGTCGGCTTGCAAAATCCGGCATATGCCGCATACTTGTCGGCAAACGCCGGAAAGGAGAGCGCCATGCTTGCCGAAGTGCTTCGCGACAATGGTTACCACGAGTACCGGGCGCGCCTGCATGCACTGCTGGAAATCCCCGAACTCGCCAGTGACTTCGAAATCCACACCCGTATCACCCATGGCTTCGCTGCCACCTGGCTGGTGAAACTGACCGAACTCGGCGTGTTCACCCCTGTGGAGCGTGACCAGATCATTCCCCTGCGCACGCTGAAAACCCGCATCGAACGTGACCAGCCGCTGACCGTGGAAGAAAGTGACCGGCTGTTCCGCTCGGCCCATATCACCGCCATGGCCGAAGCCGTGTTCGGTGAAGCGGGCAAGGCAAAACGCTGGCTGTCCAAGCCCAAGGAGCGCTTCTCGGGGCTGACGCCGATGCAGATGCTCACCACCCAGCAGGGCACCACCCAGGTCGAGGAGATGTTGCTGCAGATCGCCGAGGGCTTCGGCCTGTGATTCTGTGGCGTATCAGCGCCTATGCAGACTTGAGCGGAACGGGCGGCTTGCGTGTCAGCGGCCGCTGGCACCAGGCGGGCCGGCCAGTGGTATATGCCGCCACCAGCCCGGCCGGGGCAATGCTGGAGGTGCTGGTGCACCTGGAGATCGACCCTGAGGATTTCCCCACCACCATGCGGCTGCTGCGTATCGAGTTGCCCGACACCGTTTCGCAAGCGCAGTTGCCCGCCTTGCAGCCTGGCTGGTCGAGCCAGACCGAACTGACCCGGGGCCTGGGCAACCGTTTTCTGGATGAGTGTTCGGCGTTGCTGCTGCCGGTGCCGAGCGCGATCATGCCCAGCACCACCAATTACCTGTTCAACCCGCGCCATCCGCAGGCAAACAGCGCCAGGCTCGAGGTCGAGGACTTCACCCCGGACAGCCGGCTGTTTTAGGGAAGTTTCACCAAAGTGCCGCTGACGCCGCTGTCAGCACCCGGGCAAACACTTCGAGGGCCTTGTCCACTTCGGCCTCGTTGCTGAAACGCCCGATGCTCAGGCGCACGCTGTTACGTGCCTGGCGTTCATCCAGCCCCAACGCGAGCAGCACATGCGAGGCTGCATTGCTCGCCGAATTGCAGGCCGAGGTGGTCGACAACGCCAGCTCGCTGGCCAGCGCCGCGCTGTTGAAGCCCTTGCTGTCGATACACAGGTTCAGCGTATGGGGAATGCGTTGTTTGGCGCAGCCGTTGAGGGTGACGCCGGGCAGGGCCAGCAGGCCTTCACGCAGGCGCCTGGCCAGTTGTTCGAGGCGCAGGTGTTCGCTGTCGCCGGGCTGGCCGGCCAGGGCAAAGGCACTGCCCATGCCGGCAATCTGGTGGGTCGCCAGGGTGCCGGAACGCAGGCCTTGCTCATGGCCGCCACCGTGCATCTGCGCACGCATCAGCGTGCGGGCGCGTGGCCCCACGTAGAGCGCACCGATGCCCTTGGGCCCATACACCTTGTGCGCCGAGAACGACATCAGGTCCACGGCCATGGCGTTCAGGTCGATGGCCAGTTTGCCCACCGCCTGCGCCGCATCCACGTGCAGCAGGGCACCGTGGGCACGTACCTGTTCGCCAATCGCGGCAAAGTCGGTGATCGTGCCCAGTTCATTGTTCACCGCCATCAGCGATACCAGGCGGGTGTCGGCGCGCAACGCTGCCTGCACCGCCGCAGGCTGAATCAGGCCGGCGGCATCCGGTGCCAGGCGGGTAACGGCCCAACCCTGGCGCTCCAGTTCGGCCACCGTATCGAGCACGGCCTTGTGTTCCAGTTGGCTGGTGATCAGGTGCCCGGGCTGGCCGAGGCCCTGGGCAATGCCCTTGAGCGCCAGGTTGTTGGACTCGGTCGCACCTGAGGTCCAGACCAGTGCATCGGCCTGCGCGCCGACGCGTTCGGCCACTTGCTGACGGGCCTGCTCCACGGCGTGGCGGGCTGCCTGGCCGAAGGCATGGCCACTGGACGCCGGGTTGCCGAAGTTGCCCTGGCTGCCAAGGCAGGCGAGCATGGTTTCGATGACCCGGTCGTCGACCGGAGTGGTGGCGGCGTAATCGAAATAGAGCGGGGCGCTGGGCATGAGGGCGGGTCCGTGTCTGTCGCCGTGAAATCGGCAATCGTTGGAGCAAGCGTACCCGCTACTTCGGAGATATTTTTCACTTCCAGCGGCTCTATTCTGGAAATGATCAAGAAAAATTTCTACCTATCAAGTTTTTCTTGGAATTTTTTTCTCCGCATCCCGCCATTCTGTTCAGGCTGGTTCCGAGGCCCTCTCTTCCTCGGCCACCACACGTTCGCACAACTCGGTGATCTGCTCGCGCATCCAGCGGTTGGCCGGGTCCTGATCGGTGCTTTCATGCCAGTACAGGTGCGTTTCCAGCGCAGGCACCTCGACCGGCAGTGGCTGGTAACGCAACTGATGGCGGCGGGCGAAGCGCTCGGGGACGGTCATCGCCATGTCGGTCTGCTGCAACACCTGCGAGGCCATAAGGTAATGCTGCGAGCGCAAGGCAACCTTGCGCTGCACGCCCATCTTGCCCAGGGCCAGGTCGACATAGCCCAGGCCGTTGCGGCGGCTGGAAATATGGATGTGGGTCATGCCCAGGTAGTTGTCGAGGGTCAGCTTGCTGTCGGCCAGCGGGTGGCCCTGGCGCAGGGCGCAGACATAGCGGTCTTGCATCAGTTTGACGTGGCGTACCTGCGGGTCGGTGTTCAACGGTGCGTCGATGGCGAAGTCCAGGCGGCCGGCGGCAAGTTCCTTGGTGGTCTCGCGGCGCTTGCACAAAAAGCTTTCGATCAGCACCGCCGGCGCCAGGCGGCGCAAGCGCTGGAACAGCGGCGGCAGGATGACCGCTTCGGTCAGGTCGGTCATGCTGATGCGGAAAGTCTTGTTGGCCTGTTGCGGGTTGAAAATGCGGCTTTCCTGCACCGAGGTGCGCAACAGTGCCAAGGCATTGCGCACCGGGCCGATGATGTTCTGCGCCATGGGCGTTGGCACCATGCCTTGCGCGGTGCGCACGAACAGCGGGTCATTGAAGGTTTCGCGCAGCCGCGAAAGGGCGTTGGACACTGCCGGCTGGGTGATGCCCACGATCTGCCCGGCGCGGGTCAGGTTGGCTTCGGTGTAGATCGCATCGAACACGATGAACAGGTTGAGGTCGACCTTGCTGAGGTTCATGGGCGCCGCTCTTTGTTGGAATTATTGGCCGATCATATATCGGTTATGAATGTTTATACACGCGGAAAATAGGCTAGGTGGATGAGGCCATGCTGCTCTAGGCTCTGGCCCATGTACTCCGAACCGTGAAGGTAGCCCCGATGGATTTCGCCTATTCGCCCAAGGTCCAGGCACTGCGTGAGCGCGTCAGCGCGTTCATGGAGGCCTATGTCTACCCCGCCGAGGCGGTGTTCGAGCGCCAGGTCGCCGAGGGTGACCGCTGGCAGCCCACCGCGATCATGGAAGAACTCAAGGCCAAGGCCCGCGCTGAAGGGCTGTGGAACCTGTTCCTGCCCGAATCGGAATACGGTGCCGGCCTGAGCAACCTGGAATACGCCCCGCTGGCGGAAATCATGGGTCGTTCGTTGCTCGGCCCGGAGCCGTTCAACTGCTCGGCGCCGGACACCGGCAACATGGAAGTGCTGGTGCGCTATGGCAGTGAAGCGCAGAAGCGCCAGTGGCTGGAGCCGCTGCTGCGTGGCGAGATCCGTTCGGCGTTCGCCATGACCGAACCGGACGTGGCCTCCTCGGATGCCACCAACATGGCCGCCACCGCCGTGCGTGACGGTGACCAATGGGTAATCAACGGCCGCAAGTGGTGGACCTCCGGCGCTTGCGACCCGCGCTGCAAGGTAATGATCTTCATGGGCCTGTCCGACCCTGAAGGGCCACGCCACCAGCAGCACTCGATGGTGCTGGTGCCCACCGATGCGCCTGGGGTGAAGATCGTCCGCCCGCTGCCGGTGTTCGGCTATGACGATGCTCCCCATGGCCACGCCGAGGTGCTCTTCGAGAATGTGCGGGTACCGTATGAGAACGTGATCCTGGGTGAAGGCCGTGGCTTCGAAATTGCCCAGGGGCGCCTTGGCCCCGGCCGTATCCACCACTGCATGCGCTCGATCGGCATGGCCGAGCGCGCGCTGGAACTGATGTGCAAGCGCTCGGTGGAGCGTACCGCCTTCGGCCGGCCACTGGCGCGTCTGGGCGGCAACGTCGACAAGATTGCCGACTCGCGCATGGAGATCGACATGGCCCGGCTGCTGACGTTGAAAGCGGCCTACATGATGGACACGGTCGGCAACAAGGTGGCCCGCAGCGAGATTGCGCAAATCAAGGTAGTGGCGCCGAACGTGGCATTGAAGGTGATCGACCGGGCGATCCAGATTCATGGGGGGGCAGGGGTGAGTGGCGATTTCCCGCTGGCTTACATGTACGCCATGCAGCGCACCTTGCGCCTGGCCGACGGGCCAGATGAAGTGCACCGGGCGGCGATTGGCAAGTATGAGATCGGCAAGTACGTGCCGGCGGAGATGATGCGTAGCGGGCGGTGATTTACCGGCTTGTTCCGGGCTCTTCGCGGGCTTGCCCGCGAAGACGCCCTTGAAGGCTCACTGGTTCCTCTGGATGGTCAGACCCGCATCTGCGGGTCTTCCTCCTTCTCGCTGACTGTACGATCGGCATTTGAAGGCTGCTTGGATTGACCATTCTTGATTTCCGGCTTTTCCCCCCGCGTCTTGACCAACGAAACCACCACCCCACCCAGCAACAACCCGAACGTCACCCCCAGCGACAGCAATGCCGGCACCTTGCCCACCATGCCGTGGTAGAAGATCTTGCAGCCAATGAAGATCAGCACCAGCGCGAGCGCGTACTTGAGGTAAACGAACCGGTGCATCAGCGCCGCCAGCGCAAAATACAACGAGCGCAAGCCGAGGATGGCGAAGATGTTGGAGGTGTAGACGATGAACGGGTCCTGGGTGATGGCGAAGATTGCCGGGACGCTGTCGACGGCGAACACCAGGTCGGCCAGTTCGATCAGCACCAGCGCCATGAACAGCGGGGTGGCATGGCGTAGCGCCTTGTGCTGCCCGGGCGGGGTCTGCTGCACGAAGAAGTGCGAGCCGTGGATCTGCTCGGTGACCCGCATGTGCCGACGCACGAACTTGAGGATCGGGTTGTTGGCCAGGTCGGGGCGGCTATCTTCCTTCGACAGCGCCATCTTCACCCCGGTAAACAGCAGGAAGGCACCGAAGATATACAGTACCCAGGCGAAGTTCTGCACCAGCGCCGCGCCCACGCCGATCATGATCGCCCGCAGGAACACCACCCCGAGGATGCCCCAGAACAGCACGCGGTGCTGGTAGCGGCGGGGGATGGCGAAATAGCTGAAGATCATCGCCATGACGAACACGTTGTCCATCGACAGCGACTGCTCGACCAGGAACCCGGTGTAGAACTCCAGCGCCGACTGCGCGCCCAACTGGTACCAGACACCGACGCCGAACAGCACGCCGACGCTGAAATAGCCCGAATACAGCAGCAGGCTCTCGCGCATTTCGATTTCCCGGTCGTGGCGGTGCAGCACGCCGAGATCGAGTACCAGCAAACCGATGACGATGGCCATGAACACCAGCCACAACCAGGTGCTGGTGCCGAGGAACGGGGTGGTGAGGAATGTGTGTAGAGCTGTCATGAGCCCCTCCTTGAATGTCGACGTTGCATGGCAACAGTGATCCGACATGGCGGCCTGGCAGCCGTCAGAGGGGCCCGGTATCACATGGGCTTGAGCCTAGACCCGTTTGCCGGTGATGCCGAATGGGGAGCTGTTACATTTCTTTGCCAAGCACGGCACACACTTAAGCACGCTTCTTGTAGGAGCAGCCTTGTGCTGCGAAGAGGCCGGTCAACCTTGCACAAATGTGTTGGCCATACTGGCCTCTTCGCAGCACAAGGCTGCTCCTACAGGGATGTGTGCTGCTTTCAGATCAATGCACCCACACTTCCACCCGGCGATTGCGCAGTCGCCCTTGCTCCAGTTCGTTCCCTGCCACTGGCAATTCATCTCCCATCCCGGTCACCTCCAGCACCTCCACGCCATCGCGCGCCAGCTCGCGGCGCACCGCCTGGGCCCTTAGGCGGGACAGTAGGGCGGCGCGACCGGGTGTTTCCTTGGGGTCGCCAAAGCCCACCAGCACCGCCTTGCGCTGCAACTTGCCCGCTTGGCGCAGGTAGTCGGCAACGCGCTGGACATCGCGCAGGGCCTTGTTGTCGAGGCTGGCGCTGCCTTCCTGAAAGCGGAAGTTAACGCTCAACCGCTGTGCCTGCTGGGCCAGGGTGCGATAGCGCGGCGGCATGTCGGCCTGGGGTGCTACAGATTGGGCCTTGATCTGCTGCGAAACGAAACCCTGCTGGGCGACGATCGCCTGGCCCGCCGGGCTCTGAGCGAAATCGGCCAGGGCCTTGGCCTGGGGCTTGGGGTTGGCCGGCAGATAGAAATACAGGCGCCGCGATAGCGGGTAGTCCTCGCTGGCCACCAGTGCACGCTCCGGTAGCATGGCCGGCGCGTCACCTTCGGCCACCGCCAGCACCTTGGCCCCATGCACCGCCGCCAGGCTGCTGAAACCGATGGCCTGGCGGTCGGTGCTCACTCGCGCGGCCAGCTCGTCGCTGGACTCGAAACGTTGGGCCTGGGCTGAAAGTTCGCTTTGCTGGGGTTCCAGCACGAGGGCCTTGAAGGTCTCAAAGGTGCCGGAGCGGTCGTCACGGGCGTACAGGTGGATGGCCCCGCCGGCAACACCCAATTGCTCCCAGCGCTGGATCTGCCCGGCAAAGATCTGTGCCAGTTGCCCCGTGGTGAGCTGTGGCAGCGGGTTGTCGGGGTGAACGATGACCGCGACGCCATCCAGGCCGATGACTTGTTCGGCGGCAGCGGCGCGCAGGTCGCCCAAAGCCTGCAGTTGGCTTGCTTCGTTGTCGTTGACAGGTCGCGACGCGGCGGCCAGGTCGGCCTCGCCATGGCCCAGGGCGACGAAGCCGGTGCTGGAACCGTGTGCGGCGATGTCGATGCGCAAAGGCTGGCCACGCGTATCGCGAGCGGTGATGACAGTCTCGTTGGCCAGCTTGCCCGGGTATTGTTCGATGGCGGTAGCTTGCTGCGCGCGCAATTGCCCTTGCACCAGCGCCGGCAGCAAGGCCGCGCCGATGGTGTTGGAGCCTTGGACGCGCAGGTGAGCGGGCTCGGCCAGGGTCGCCAGCGGTAGCAGGGTGAGCAGCAAGACAAGCAGGCGGGGCATGCCGGAAGGCCTATGGCATAGAGATGGCCGGCAGATTACGACAGTGGCGTGATGATAATGTGACAGTCCATGGGGCAGTGGGCTTTGCCTGATGCTTGTAAGTTCGCGTTAATGGGGCTGCTGTGCAGCCCATCGCCGGCAAGCCAGCTCCCACAGGGGCCGTGCCAATCCTGAAATCTGCGCTGTACCTGTGGGAGCTGGCTTGCCGGCGAAAGGGCCGCAAAGCGGCCCCAGCGGTATCAATGCGCCCCGGCAGACTTGCTCAGGTCACTTTCTGCCCACTCGGTATAGATGCACGCATCCGCCACCGCCCAGCGCACCTTCACGGTATCCCCCGGCTGCATCGGCATGCCCGCCGCCGACAACGCCTTTACCGTCAGCTCGGTACCGCCCGCTGTCACCACATGGCAGGTCTGGCTCTCGCCCAGGAACAGCACTTCACCAACCTTGGCACTGACCTCGTTCCAGCCCGCCGGCAGCGGCTCGCGCGCGGCTTGTTCGGCGGTCAGGGCCAGGGCCTTTTCCGGGCGCACCATGATCAGTGCATCCTGCGAGGCGGCCAGGCCCGGGGTCAGGCGGATGGCCACCGGCTGGCCCTCGAAGCTGCCCGCGCCATTGCTGCTGGCCTTGATCCGCAGGAAGTTGGAGTTGCCCAGGAACGAGGCGACGAAGGCATTCGGCGGGTTCTGGTACAGGTCGTAACCGGTGCCCAGGCCGACGATCTTGCCATGGCTGAAGATGGCGATGCGCTGGGACAGGCGCATGGCTTCTTCCTGGTCGTGGGTGACGTAGACGATGGTGATGCCCAGGCGCCGGTGCAACTGGCGCAGTTCGTCCTGCAGGTCTTCGCGCAGCTTCTTGTCCAGCGCGCCGAGCGGTTCGTCCATCAGCAGGATGCGCGGTTCGTACACCAGCGCCCGGGCGATAGCCACGCGCTGCTGCTGGCCACCGGACATCTGCGACGGCTTGCGGTGGGCGAACTTCTCCAGCTGCACCAGCTTGAGCATGGCATCGACGCGCTTGCTGGTTTCGCTGGCACTAAGCTTGCGAATGGCCAGCGGAAAGCCGATGTTGTCGCGCACGTTCAGGTGCGGGAACAGCGAATAGCGCTGGAACACCATGCCGATGTCACGCTTGTGCGGCGGCACGTTGACCAGTGACTGGCCATCGACCAGGATCTCGCCGCTGCTCGGCGTTTCGAAGCCTGCCAGCATCGACAGGGTGGTGGACTTGCCCGAGCCGCTGGAACCGAGGAAGGTCAGGAACTCGCCGTCCTGGATTTCCAGGTCGAGGTTGTCCACGGCGGTGAAGTCGCCGTAGTGCTTGTTCAGGCCGCGCAGGCTGACCAGGGTCTTGCCGTGCGCGTTGTCTTTGATCACTGCACTCATTGTTGTTTTCTCCGCGCGCTCAGGCGTTGGCTTCGGTGCGCCGGCGCAAGGCGGCGGCAATGAACATGACAAGCAGCGACAGGCCGATCAGCAGGGTCGAGGCCACGGCGATGACCGGGCTGAGGTCCTGGCGCAGGGTGGTCCACATCTTCACCGGCAAGGTCTGCAGGTCGGGGCTGGCCATCATCACGCTCAGCACCACTTCATCCCACGACACCAGGAAGGCGAACAGGCCGCCGGCGATCATCCCCGGGCGAATCGCCGGGAAGGTCACCTTGAAGATCGCCTGCAGGCGCGAGGCGCCGCAGATCACCGCGGCATCCTCGATGGATTGGTCGAACAGCTTCAGCGAATTGATGATCGAGATAATGGTGAAGGGCAGGGCGACGATCACGTGGCTGACCACGAAGGCGAACAGCGTGCCGGTGTAGCCGAGCTTGAGGAACAGCGCGTACACCGCCACGGCAATGATCACCAGTGGCACGATCATCGGCATGGTGAACAGCCCGTACAGCAGCTCGCGGCCCGGGAAGCGGCCACGCACCAGGGCAAACGCGGTGGGCAGGCCGAGCAGCACGGCGGCGATGGTGGTCAGCACGGCCACCTTCAGGCTGGCCAGCGCGGCGTCCATCCACTCCGGGTTGGAGAAGAACTGGCCGTACCACTTGAAGGTCCAGCCCGGCGGCGGGAACACCAGCCACTGCGACGAGCCGAACGACAGCAACACGATGAACACCACCGGCAGCAGCAGGAAGGCCGCGATGACCCCGGTGGTCAGGTACAGGCCCGTACGCAGCGGGCGGCCCATGGCATTGGGAGACAGGAGCATGGCGGTTTACCTCGCGTTGCCAACCGGGGATTCCGGCTGCAGCTTCAGGTACAGGTAGAAGAGCACCAGGGTGATCACCACCAGCAGTGCGGCGGCGGCGCTGGCCAGGCCCCAGTTGAGGAACGACTGCACCTGCTGGATGATGAACTCGGGCAGCATCATGTTCTGTGCACCGCCCAGCAGGGCCGGGGTGACGTAGTAACCGAGCGACATCACGAACACCATCAGTGCCCCGGAGAACAGCCCCGAGCGGCACAGCGGCAGGAACACTTTCCAGAAATTGGTCCACGGGCTGGCGCCACAGATCGAGCCGGCCTGCAGCACCATCGGGTCGATGGCGTGCATGGTCGCCTGCAGCGGCAGCACGATGAACGGGATCATGATGTAGCTCATGCCGATCACCACGCCGGTCAGGTTGTGCACCATTTCCAGCGGGGCATCGATGATACCCATGGCCATCAACGCCTTGTTGATCACCCCCGAGCTCTGCAGCAGCACCAGCCACGAGTAGGTGCGCGCCAGCAGGCTGGTCCACATCGACAGCAGCACGATGTTCAGCAACCAGCGGCCCCAGCCCTTGGGCACCAGGGTAATTGCCCAGGCCAGCGGGAAGCCCAGCAGCACGCTGATCAGGGTGACCACGCCGGCCACCGAGAAGGTGTTGAAAAGCACCCGCGCATAGGCCGAGTTGGCGAACAGCTGCTCGTAGTTGCCCAGGCCCGGCGTCGGCTCCAGCACACCGCGCAGCAACAGGCCGGCGAGCGGGGCGAAGAAGAACAGGCCAAGGAACAGTAGCGCCGGCAGCAGATTGCGGCTGCCTTTCCAGCGCTGGCTCAGGCTGACGCGGCGGGGGGCCGTTCCCGGGGCGCCGGTGCCCGTGGGGGCACCTTGCGCGTTATGCAGGGCGTTGATGGCGACTTTCATTTGACCAACCACTCATTCCAGCGGGCTGCGATGGCCTGGCCGTTCTTGGCCCAGTAGGCGAAGTCGAGGGTGACCTGGTCCTGGGCGTAGGCGGTCGGCAGGTTCTGCGCAAGGTCTTTGTCCAGCTTGGCCACGCTGTCGACGTTCACCGGCGCGTAGGCGGTCTTGTTGGCGAACTCGGCCTGGCCTTCGGCGCTGCTGGCGTTGGCCAGGAACTTCATGGCCGCGTCCTTGTTCTTGGCACCTTTGGGGATGACCAGGAAGTCGGCCATGACCAGGTTCTGCTTCCAGCTCACGCCCACCGGTGCACCGTCTTGCTGCAGGGCATAGACGCGGCCGTTCCAGAACTGGCCGAGCGAGGCTTCACCCGAGGCCAGCAGTTGCTGCGACTGGGCGCCACCGCCCCACCAGACGATGTCTTTCTTGATGGTGTCGAGCTTCTTGAAGGCGCGGTCCAGGTCCAGCGGGTACAGCTTGTCGGGGGCTACGCCGTCAGCCAGCAGGGCCAGTTCCAGTACGCCTGGGCTGGGCCATTTGTACAGGGCGCGCTTGCCGGGGTAGGTCTTGGTATCGAACAGGGCGGTCCAGTCCACCGGTTTGTTGGCACCTAGCTTGCCTTCGTTGTAGCCGAGCACGAAGGAGAAGAAGAACGAGCCGACGCCATGGTCGGAGACGAAGCGCGGGTCGATCTTGTCGCGCTTGATCTGGGTGAAATCGAGGGGTTCGAGCAGGCCTTCGCTGGCGGCACGCAGGGCGAAGTCGGCTTCGACGTCGACCACGTCCCACTGCACGTTGCCGCTTTCGACCATGGCCTTGAGCTTGCCATAGTCGGTGGGGCCGTCCTGGACGACTTTGATGTCGGTGGCTTTGGTGAAAGGTACGGCCCACGCTTCTTTCTGGGCGTCCTGGGTGGTACCGCCCCAGCTGACGAAGTTCAGGCTGTCGGCGGCCTGGGCAGCCTGACATGCCAGGGTCAGCAGGCTGGCGGACAGCACTGCGGTTACACGTTTGCTCAACAGCATGGTTACGCCCTCGTTGCTTTTGTTATTCGAGGCGGGGCTTGTGGTGCGCCCGCCAATAGTGTTCGGGGAGCAGCTAAAACAAAGTGTTTTTTGGCCGTTTTTGATTGTAGGTGCCGGCCTGCAGATTCAAGGTCTACGGGATATCATATTATGGTATTCCAAACTTTTGGCAAGAGGTATGAGGCTACCGGCCATCACTCCGTCCTCTGCAAGTTGCCGCGAACCTTTGTAGGAGCGGCCTTGTGTCGCGAAAGGGCCGCAAAGCGGCCCCCGGATTTCAGCGTCGACACATGAATTGTCGGGGCCGCTTCGCGGCCCTTTCGCGACACAAGGCCGCTCCTACACGGGCCTGTATCAGCTCACCAGTCCGGGCTCGAAGGGGATGCTTTGCACGACCTCCAGCTCATACCCCGCCAGCCCCGCGTATTTCAGCGGCGGGCCCAGGTGGCGCAGCTTGCCCACGCCCAGATCCTGCAGAATCTGCGCGCCTGTACCCACCTCCGAGTACACCTTCGATTGCCCACGCTGGTAAGGCCGCACCGGCTGGGTCAGCTGCGGCACGCGCTCCAGCAGCGCCTGCGAGGACTCATGGTTGGCCAGGATCACCACCACGCCGGCGCCTTCCTCGGCCACCTTCTGCAGCGCCGCCCAAAGCGTCCAGTTGGCGGGGCCGGCGTATTCGGCGCCGACCAGGTCGCGCAGCGGGTCGATCACATGCACTCGCACCAGGGTCGGCTGCTCGCGGCGGATATCGCCCATGACCATGGCCATGTGTACGCCACCTTCGATGCGGTCTTCGTAGGTGACCAGGCGGAAGGTGCCATGCACGGTCGGCAGTTCGCGTTCGCCGATGCGCTTGATGGTCTGCTCGGTGCTCAGGCGGTAGTGGATGAGGTCGGCGATGGTGCCTATCTTGATGCCGTGCCGGGCAGCGAACACCTCCAGGTCCGGGCGGCGGGCCATGGTGCCGTCATCGTTGAGTACTTCGACGATAACCGACGCCGGGGTGAACCCGGCCAGGCGCGCCAGGTCGCAGCCGGCTTCGGTGTGGCCGGCGCGCGTCAGTACACCGCCTTCACGGGCGCGCAGGGGGAAGATGTGGCCGGGTTGCACCAGGTCTTCCGGGCGGGCATTGGGGGCCATCGCCGCTGCCACCGTACGTGCCCGATCAGCAGCGGAAATACCGGTGGTAACGCCCGTGGCAGCCTCGATCGACACGGTGAAGGCGGTGCTGAAAACGCTGCCGTTGGCCGGCACCATCTGCTCCAGGCCCAGACGTTGACAGTGATCGTCGGTCAGCGTCAGGCAGATCAGCCCGCGCGCTTCACGGGCCATGAAGTTGATGGCCTGGGCGTCGCAACGCTCGGCGGCGATCAGCAGATCGCCTTCGTTTTCCCGGTCCTCGTCATCCACCAGCAGGACCATCTTGCCTTGCCGGTAGTCCTCGAGAAGTTCTTCGATGGTGTTGAAAGCCATGTTGCACGCTCACTGTGGTGGGATGATTATTATGGTATACCATCATACACAAATATCGCCGTAACAGGAGAGCAGCGCATGAAGGCCTATTGGATCGCCCATGTGGACGTGAACGACCCCGAGCAATACCAGCAGTACACCCAGCGCGCCCCGGCTGCCTTCAAGGCATTCGGCGGCCGTTTCCTGGCCCGTGGCGGGCGTAGCGAGGCAATGGAAGGGCGGCCTACCCCTCAGCGTAGCGTGGTGATCGAGTTCGATTCGTACGAGCAGGCGCTGGCGTGTTACCGGTCCGAGCTGTACCAGGAGGCTTGCAGCCATCGCCAGGGGGTGGCGAAGGCTGAGGTGATCATCGTCGAAGGGTTCGAGCCCTGAGTGATGGCTGTTGGCCCTATCGCCGGCAAGCCAGCTCCCACAGGTTAAACACTGCCTTGAAGACCTGTGCAGTACCTGTGGGAGCTGGCTTGCCGGCGATAGGGCCATTACTGTCGAAGCAGAAACTCAAGGCATGCCCGGCAATTCATGCGGCCGCAGGTCGAACACCAGCACCTCGGCATCCACCCCGTTGCCCAGCTCCAGCACCTGTTCCTGCCTCATTCGCACCCCATCCCCTTCATTCAGCACTTGCCCATTGAGCTCGATGCTGCCCCGGGCCACATGCACATAGGCATGGCGGTTTTCCGGCAAGTTCAGGGTGGCACGCTCGTCACCGTCGAACAGGCCGGCATACACCCGCGCATTCTGCCGTACCTGCAATGACCCCTCGGCGCCATCCGGCGAGATGATCAGGCGCAGCTTGCCGCGCTTTTCCTCGGCACTGAAATGCTGTTGCTGGTAACGCGGCGTTGCCCCCTGCACGTTCGGTACGATCCAGATCTGCAGGAAGTGCACCGGCTGCACCTGGCTGTGGTTGAACTCGCTGTGGGCCACGCCGTGGCCAGCGCTCATCAGCTGCACATCGCCCGAGCGGATCACCGAGCCGGTGCCCAGCGTGTCCTTGTGCTCCAGCGCGCCTTCCAGCACGTAGGAGAAAATCTCCATGTCGCGGTGCGGGTGCTGGCCAAAGCCCTTGCCGGGGATGACGCGGTCGTCGTTGATCACCAGCAGGTCCGAGAACCCTTGCTCGTCCGGGTTGCGGTAGTGGCCGAAGGAGAAGGTGTGGAACGATTTCAGCCAGCCATGAAAGGCCAGGCCGCGGTCTTTGGCGTTGCGAACGGTGAGCATGACGGACCTCCTGAACCGGCAGGGCACCAGGCCCTGCCGCATGCGTGGATAAGGTTACTGCAGGTGCACTTTCAGCTCGCCGGCGGCCTGGCGCATGGCCGCTTGCACGGCCGGCACCTGATGCAGCGGGTTGAGCAGCCCGTAGTCATGGATCATGCCGTTGTAGCGCACCGAGGTCACAGTCACGCCAGCGGCATTCAGCTTGCGGGCATACGCCTCACCTTCATCGCGCAGCACGTCGAACTCGGCCGTCTGCACCAGTGCCGGCGGCAGGCCCTTGAGCTGTTCACTGCTGGCCCGCAGCGGCGAGGCGTAGATCTGTTCCCGGGCCTTGGCGTCGGTGGTGTAGTTGTCCCAGAACCATTTCATCATCCCGGTGGTAAGGAAGTGCCCCTCGGCAAACTGCTTGTACGACGCAGTCTCGAAGCTGGCATCGGTCACCGGCCACAGCAGCAGTTGGAAGCGCAGGGCCGGGGTACCGGCCTCTTTGGCTTTCAAGGCCACTACTGCCGCCATGTTGCCGCCGACGCTGTTGCCGGCCACGGCCAGGCGCTTGCCGTCCACGCCAATTTCCTTGCCGTGCTCGGCCACCCAGCGGGTGGCGGCGTAAGCCTGGTTGATCGCCGTCGGATAGTGCGCTTCCGGCGACGGGGTGTAGTCGACGTAGACCGCCACTGCGCCAGAGCCAACCACCAGGTCGCGGATCAGCCGCTGGTGGGTCGGGAAATCGCCGAGCACCCAGCCGCCACCGTGGAAGAACATGAACACCGGCAGGTCACCCTTCACGTTGGCCGGGCGCACCACTTGCAGTTTGATCGACTCGCCGTTGGCCTGGATGGCGCGTTCCTTCACCTCGATACCCGAGAGATCGACCTTGACCGAGGCCTGGGCACCGGTCAGCACCGCGCGGGCGTCTTTCGGGCTGAGCTGCTCCAGTGGCTTGCCGCCGCCTTGTTCCAGGGCTTCGAGGAAGGCCTGGGTGTGCTGTTCGATACCCGGGCTGCCAGCGGCGAAGGCGCTGGAAACGGACAGGGCCAGAAGGGAAGCGGTAAGGGTTTTGTGGACAATGTTCATGAGCGAATCCTTTTCTGTTGAATGTTGGTAGTGGGCGTCTTGCCTGGCCTTCAGGGCCATCGCTGCGACTTGTGCGTAGATTAGGGAGATGCGTTGATGGGAAAAAGCCGCTATAAAGCGTTTGACTGTCACCAAGAGCGAGACAATGAACCCTTACGAAGACATGCGGATCTTTGCCCAGGTCATGGAAGCTGGCAGTTTCACTGCGGCTGCCGACCGCCTGGGAATGTCCAAACAATCGGTCAGCCGGCGCCTGATGCAGCTTGAGGAGCGCCTGGGCGTGCGCCTGCTCAACCGCTCCACGCGGCGCCTGGATGCCACGCCGCTGGGCCAGCACTACTACCAGTCGGCGCTGCGCCTGCTCGGCGAAGTGCAACAGGTGGAGCACGACATCAGCGGCCAGGCCCAGGCCTTGCGTGGCACCTTGCGTCTGAGTGCGCCGCTGTCGTTCGCCATGGCGCACCTGGGGTGCCTGCTGACCGAGTTCCTGCAGTTGCACCCGCAGGTGGATGTGGAGGTGGATTTGAGCGACCGCGCAGTGGACCTGATCGGCGAGGGCTATGACCTGGCGCTACGGATTGGTGCGCTGGAGGATTCCAGCCTGATTGCGCGGCGCATTGCCAGTGTCGAGCGGGTGTATTGCGCTAGCCCGGCGTACCTGGAAGCGCGGGGCGTGCCGGCCAGGCCGGAGCAGTTGGCTGGGCATGATTGCCTGCCATATGGGCATTCGCGGCAGGTGCAGTGGCAGTTCGGCCAAGGAGGCAAGACCCAGGCGATCCAGGTGGCCGGGCGGATGCGGGCGAACAATGGCGAGCTGCTCAGGGATGCCGCGATAGCCGGGATGGGCGTAACTTATCTGCCAACCTTCATCGTGGGCCAGGCACTGGCGGATGGGCGGCTGGTGACGGTGCTGGATGAGTGGCGGCCTCCGGCGCTGCAGCTGTCGGCGGTGTACCCGCAGCACCGACAGGTGGCGCGGCCGGTGCAGGGTTTTGTGAACTTCCTGCGTGAGCGGTTGGTGCAGCTCTGACCTTCGGGAGATTGCCCAGCCCTTTGGGCTGCGCTGTCGCGCAGAGAACCAATATCGCTCGTCTGACGCGTCCTTTGTAGGAGCAGCCTTGTGCTGCGAAGAGGCCGGTACAGCCAATAGACAGGCTTTGTCAGCCCCGGCCTCTTCGCAGCACAAGGCTGCTCCTACAGGACCTCGCCGAACCAATGAGTCATGTGTTGTTCTATGAGAGCGGGTTTACCCGCGAAGAGGCCGGTGCAGGTCAACGCATCAGTTCATCTACCCCGACCCACCCACCATCGAACTCATCCATGGCATCCAGCACCGCTTCACGGAAATACGCCAGCGACGCCCGATCAAACAGCAACTGCAGCGCCGGCCTCTCATCGCTCCCCACATTCAGCACGATCACGTTGATCCGCGCCGCCGAGGTCTGCGCCACCGCCCCAACGGGAAACGCCCGGGCGCGCAAGTCCACCCCGCACAACTTGGCCATCACCGCGCTGCAATGCACTCCCGAGAGCTGCAGCCAGGCATGGCTATCCTGGCGCGGCAGCAGGTAGTTGCGCCGAGCATCCTGCACCCACCCAGCCTCTTCGGCAGCCACCCGTGCACCGCCGTCGGCCAGGCTGCCCAGCAGCAGGTACTCGGTCTGCGACAAGCGTGCTACCCAGCCACTGTCTTCCTGGCGCACGGCCTGGTTGGGTAGCGACGGCAAGCGGTAGCCACGCGCCTGCAGGCAAGCGGCACTGTCGCCCCCTCGAAACCCGACCCGTGCCAGATCGGTCAGGTCAGTCAACGCGCAGGTATGCAGCAGTTCGGCCCGCGGGCCGGGTGAAATAAAAGCTTTGGCTTGCAAACTGGTCATGGCTCAGAGCTCCTGGCGCAGGTTGTCGGGATCGTGAAACGGCAGTGGCACCACCTTGGCATTGACCATCACACCGCCCTCCACGCGGATCGGGATGTGCATGCCAGGCGTGGCCTGATGGGCACCGGCGTAAGCCAGGCCGATGATCTGCCCCAGGGTTTGCGAGTATTCGCAGGATGTGACGTTGCCGCTGATGTCCGCCCCGTCCAGCACCAGATGCCCCTCCAGCGGCTGCGGGCTGCCCTTGGGCAGGGTGAAGCCGACCAGTTTGCGCTTGAGCGGCTGCGCTTCGAGGATCTCGATCGAGCGTTTGCCGACGAAGAATGGCTTCTTGCGGCCGATGGCCCACTGCATGTCGATCTCCGCCGGGTGGGTCATGCCGTCGGTGTCCTGGCTGATGATCACGTGGCCCTTTTCCAGGCGCAGCAGGCGTTGGGTCTCGACGCCGAACGGGCGAATGCCCAACCCCGCGCCGGCCTGCATCAAGGTATCCCACAGGCGCTCGGCGTGGCGCGCCGGCACGTGCACTTCGTAGCCCAGTTCACCCACAAAGCCCACCCGCAGGATGCGCGCGGCAATGCCGGCCACTGTGCCCTGGCGTACGCCGAGATAAGGGAAGGCCTCGGCCGACAGGTCCACATCGTCACACACCTTGGCCAGCACCTGGCGTGACAGCGGCCCGGCCAGGTTGACCGCGGCCAGGGCGGCGGTGACGTTGGTGACGTCCACATCCAGGCGCCATTGCGCATTCCACTTCAGCATCTGCTGGTAGATGCGGTCGACACCGCTGGTGGTGGCGGTGACGTAGAAGTGCTGCTCGCCCAGCCGGGCGCACACGCCGTCATCGATCACCACGCCATGCTCGTTGGTCATCAGCGCGTAGCGGGTGCGGCCGATGGCCAGCTTGGCGAAGCCGAAGGTGTAAAGGCGCTCCAGCAGTTCGGCGGCGTCGGGGCCGCGCACATCCAGGCCACCGAGGGTGGAAACGTCGATCAGGCCGACCTTCTCGCGCACATGGCGGGCTTCCTCCTGCATGCAGCGTTCGCGGTCCTCGGGCTTGCCATAATAGGCAGGGCGCTGCCAGATGCCGGCCGGCATCATCTTCGCCCCGGCTTCCAGGTGGCGGCGGTGCATTGGCGTTTGCCGGTACGGGTCGAAGGCGCGGCCGGCGACGTGGGCCAGTTTTTCCGCCTGGAACGGTGGACGGGCGGTGGTCACCCCGGTTTCGCTGATGCTGCGCCCGGTGGCGTGGGCCACCAGGCGGGCGGTTGGCAGCGCCGAGTGGCGGCCCTGGGACGGGCCCATGCCGACCGTGGAGAAGCGCTTGACCAGTTGCACATCGCGGTAGCCGCTGCGCGTGGCGTTGACGATGTCGCGCACTTGCAGGTCTTCGTCGAAGTCGACGAAATCCTTGCCCTTGGGGTGGGGGAAGATCGGCCAGGGGAAGTTGACCTTGGCTTCGGCACTGAACACGGGCTGCACCGGCGCTTCCAGGCCCAGCGCTGCCAGCGCATCGGCAGCCCCGCGAGTGGCGTCGGCCAGCACATTGCCCAGTGCGTGACGGCCGTTCACCGAGCCGGCGATGTCCAGCCCGGCCGGCAGGTTGCTGATGGCGAACTCGTCGCGGTTGACGTCGTAGGCCAGCTTGCCGCCAGCCTGGCACGGCAACTGGTACACCGGCATGTAGCCTGCCGACATGCACAGCAGGTCGCAGGCCAGGCGCAGGCCATGCGGGCCGACCTTGCCCTGGCCGGTGATCGGGCGAATATCCACGCCACTCACGTGGCGCATGCCCGCTTCGTGCAGGGCTTCGTACACGGTGCTGCCCAGGTGCACGGGTATATCGCGGCGCTTCAGTTCTGCGGCCAGTGCGGCATCGGCTGGCGCAGCGCGCATGTCGACCACCGCGGCCACGGCCACGCCTTGGTCCTGCAGGTCGAGGGCGGCCAGGTAGCCGTCATCGTGGCCGGTGAGGATTACCGCGCGCTGGCCGGGTTTTACCGCGTACAGCTTCATCAGCCGCTGCACGGCGCTGGTCAGCATGACCCCCGGCAGGTCGTTGTTGCGGAACACAACTGGCTGGTCGAACGAACCGGCCGCCACCAGGCAGCGGCTGGCGCGCACCTTGTACAGGCGCTTGTGCTGGATCACCGGCAGGTAGTTGTCGGTGAACCAGCCGTTGCAGGTGGCGTCCAGCAGCACCTGGATGTTCGGGTGGCCCTCGACGGCAGCCAGCAGTTCCTGGCGCAGGCTGGTAGCGCGGGTGCCTGCAATGTCGAAGCGGGCGTAGGTGAGCGAGCCGCCAAGTACCGGCTGTTGCTCGATCAGCAACACCTTGGCCCCGGCATTGGCCGCGTCCAGTGCCGCACGCAGGCCAGCCGGGCCAGCGCCGATGACGGCCAGATCGACGAACAGATAGGCCTTGTCGTAGTACTGCGGCCTGAAGCCTAGGTCGAGCACGCCCAGGCCGGCCTTCTTGCGGATCAGCGGCTCCCACACCTTCCACATGCCCTTGGGCTTGTAAAAGGAGCGGTAATAGAAGCCCACCGGCATGAAGCGCGAAAACTTGCCCAGGTAGGCGTCGCGATCATGCGTCAGGCTACCGTTGAAGTTCTGCCCTTCGACTACCTGGCCATCGCGGGCGGCTTCCAGGTCGGCCAGCACATTGGGCTCGTCCGGCAGCTGCACCAGGGTGTTGGCATCCTGCCCGGCCATGCTCAGCGGGCCGCGCGGGCGGTGGTACTTGAACGAGCGCGACAGCAGCCAGCGGCCACTGCCGAGCAGGGCGCTGGCGATGCTGTCACCGGCAAAGCCCTGGCAGGCCTGGCCGTCGAACTGGAAGTGCAGGGGCTGCTCGCGGTCGATCAGCAGGCCCATGGGCGCGGGGAGGCGAGTGTGGCTGTTCATCCGACAATCTCCGGGGTGGCGGCGGGGGTGAAGTCGACGCGGCGGTCGAACAGTTCTTTCGGGTCGAAGGTGCGCAGCACCTGGTCGCTCACCGTGTGGCGTTCGGCCAGGAACCAGTAGCTGGAGGCGTTGTGCAGCCACCATTCGATCACCACGCCGGCAAGGTTGTCGCTGTTGAACACATAGTCGGCCCATTCCGCATCGCTGCAGCTGGCCGGGTCGGGCATATGCCTGAATTCGCCGCCGTAGGTGAACTCGCTGATATTGCGCGGGCCGTTCAAGGGGCAGGTCAGGATCTTCATCGTCGTCGCTCCTTAGTGGCTGGCCGCGGTGGCGCCCATTTCGTTGACTTGCTGGAAGCGGCTGAAGCGCTCCAGGGCAAAGGGTGCGATCAGTTCCGGCACCTTGCCGCCACTGGCGACCAGCTCGGCCATGGTCTTGCCGCAGATCGGCGTGGCCTTGAAACCCCAGGTGCCCCAGCCGGCGTCCAGGTAATAGTTGTGCACCGGCGACAGGCCCATGATCGGGCTGTAGTCCGGGGTCATGTCGGTGATCCCGGCCCACTGGCGCATCAGCTTGGCGTTGGCCATGAACGGGAACATCTCGATGGCGTGTGCCAGCAGGCTCTCCTTGAGGTCGAGGGTGGAGCGGGTGTTGTACAGCGGGTATGGGTCGGAGCCGCCGCCAAAGACGATCTCGCCGCGGCTGGTCTGCTGCACGTAGCAGTGCAGCGCCGAGGAGCTCACCAGTGGGTCGAGAAACGGCTTGAACGGCTGGGTGACCATGGCCTGCAGCGGGTAGGTGTGGATCGGCGCACGAATGCCGGCCTTGGCCATCAGCAGCGAACTGACCCCGGCCACGGCCTGCACCACGCAACCGCACTGCACGGTGCCACGGTTGGTCTTCACCGCCTCGATGCGCCCGTTGCGGATCAGCAAGTCCTGCACTTCGGTCAGCTGGTGGATCTCGACGCCGCGCTTGGCCGCCTGCCTGGCGTAGCCCCAGGCCACTGCGTCGTGGCGCGCGGTGGCGCCGTCGATGTGCCACAGGCCGGCCAGCACCGGCAGGTGGCCTGGGTTCAGGTTCAGGCTTGGCACCAGTTCGTGGATCTGCTGGCGGTCGATCATCTCCGTGCGGCCACCGAAATGCTTGTTGACCTCGGCGCGCTGGCGGAAGGCGCGCACGGTGGCGTCGGTGTGCGCGAGGGTGAGCTGACCGCGCTCGGAATACATGATGTTGAAGTCGAACTCGTTCGACAGGTTCTGGAACATGCGCACCGATTCTGCGTAAAAGCGCACACCCTCACTGGTGAGGTAGTTGGAGCGGATCACCGCTGTGTTGCGCGCAGTATTGCCGCCGCCCAGGTAGGCCTTTTCCAGCACGGCGACATTGGTGATGCCGTGGTACTTGGCCAGGTAGTAGGCGATGGCCACGCCGTGGCCGCCGCCGCCGATGATCACCACGTCATAGCGTGGCTTGAGTTCGCACGGTGGTGGCAGGTCGACCTCCACCGGGTAATCGGCGCTCAGGCCGTATTTCAGCAGGGCGAAAGGCATGCGGTGCGCTCCTGGTGGGCGGCCTGTTGTTGCAGGTCGAGGGCGAGCAGGGTGTTTTTCATCAGGTAGGCGATGGTCATCGGGCCGACGCCGCCGGGCACCGGGGTGATGCCGGCCACCTGGGGCAGGGCGGCGGCGAAGTCGACATCGCCGACCAGGCGGCTGTGGCCGCCTTCGTCGATGCGGTTGATACCGACATCGATCACCACCGCGCCGGGCTTTAGCCAGTCGGCACCGATCAGCCGCGGCTTGCCCACTGCGGCCACCAGGATGTCGGCCTGGCGGCACAAGGCCGGCAGGTCGCGGCTGCGCGAGTGCACCACGGTCACCGTGCAGTCGGCCTGCAGCAGCAGGGCGGCCATGGGCTTGCCGACGATGTTCGAGCGGCCGACCACCACCGCATGCTTGCCACGCAGTTCGCCACAGGCATCGCGCAGCAGGCGCATGCAGCCGCTGGGCGTGCACGGGGTGAGCACATCGCGGCCCTGGGCCAGGCCGCCGACGTTCTCGCTGTGGAAGCCGTCCACATCCTTCAGTGGGCTGATCGCCTGGAGAATGCGGTGTTCGTCGATATGGGCCGGCAACGGCAATTGCACGAGAATGCCGTTGACCTCGGTGTCGCGGTTGAGGCGGTCGATCAGGGTCAGCAGCTCGGCCTGGCTGGTGTCTGCGGGCAGGCGATGCTCCAGCGAGCGGATGCCCACCTCTTCGGCACGCAGCACCTTGTTGCGCACGTACACCTGGCTGGCAGCGTCGGCACCGACCAGCACCACCGCCAGGCCCGGTTGCACGCCGCCCTGGCGCAGCTCCTGCACCTGCTCGCGTACCTCGGCCAGCACCCGCGTCGCGGTAGCCTTGCCGTCGATCAGCTTGATACTGGGAATGGCGTTCATTTGAAGATCACCGTGCGGTCGTGGTTCAGGAACACCCGATGCTCCAGGTGGTATTTCACGGCGCGGGACAGGGCGATGGTCTCGGTGTCGCGGCCGATGGCCACCAGGTCATCCGGTGTGTAGGCATGGTCCACGCGCTGCACTTCCTGCTCGATGATCGGGCCTTCGTCCAGGTCGCTGGTGACGTAGTGGGCGGTGGCACCGATCAGCTTCACCCCGCGCTGGTAGGCCTGGTGATAAGGCTTGGCGCCTTTGAAACCGGGCAGGAACGAATGGTGGATGTTGATCGCCCGGCCTGACAGCTGGCGGCACAGGTCGTCGGAGAGGATCTGCATGTAGCGCGCCAGCACCACCAGTTCGGTGCCGGTGTCCTCGACGATGCGCAGCAGCGCGGCTTCCTGTTCGGATTTGGTGTCCTTGCTGACCGGCAGGTAGACGAAACGGATGCCCTGGCGCTCGGCCATCGGGCGCAGGTCCAGGTGGTTGGAGACCACGGCGGTGATCTGCATGTCCAGCTCGCCCTTGGCATGGCGGTACAGCAGGTCGGACAGGCAGTGGTCGAACTTGCTCACCATCAGCAGCACGCGCATCGGCCGGGCACTGCTGTGCAGGCTCCACTGCATGTCGAAGCGCTGGGCGACATCGGCGAAGCCGGCTTCCAGCTGCGGTGTGTCACCCGTGACACCGGTGTTGTAGCGGAACACCGCGCGCATGAAAAAGCGCCCGTTGTCCTCGTCGTCGAACTGCGCCATCTCGCTGATGTAGCAACCGTGCTCGGCCAGGTAGGTGGTCACCGCGGCGACGATGCCGGACACGGCCGGGCAACTGACGCGCAGGATGAAGTGATCGGGAGCGGGATGCATGTCGGATAGGCCTCGTGATGGAGTGGGGCAGGTCGGGCACAAGGGCAAAGAGACTTCGCGTGGAGGCGAAGAAATATTTCTTGGTAGGAATATAAATTCCTTTAGGCGATTTATAGGCGAAGAGGCGGGTGACGGTCTAGAGTTTTGTGAATTTTTTTTGCCTGACAGGAAAGTTTTAGCCGGAACCTGTAGGAGCGGGTTCACCCGCGAATAGGCCGGTACAGGCTATGATTGCTCCATGAGCACTACACCGCCTCTGCGCCAACCTTGCCCCCCTGGCGCCTGCGACTGCGGCCGCGAACACCTGGTCGATCACCCGCAGGCCGCTCAGCGCATCCTCCTGCTGACCCGCCAGGAAGAGAAACGCCTGCTCGACCGCCTGGAAAACCTCAAGGACCTGGAAGACCTGCAACGCCTGCAGCAGCGGATGTATGAAAACCTCGGCATTCGCGTGCACATTGCCCCCGGTTTCAACGAAGTGCGAACCATGCGCGGCATCGTCATCGAACTGGACGACCAGCCCGGCCTATGCCGCAAGACCCGGCAGTCGATCCCGGCGGCGATCCGCCGTGGGCTGGAGCGCAACCCGCAGGTGGCCTTCCGCTTGCTCGATACCCACGACCTGTTGCGGGATACCTGAAGACCGCGTCAGCCCCACTAATTTTTTCGCCGCACGCCACGTCTACTTGAAAGCCCCCCTGCGCCAGGCGCGCAGCGGCACCCATCACTCAAGGAGACAGGCAATGACTTCCGTTTTCGACCGCGACGATATCCAGTTCCAGGTAGTGGTCAACCACGAAGAGCAATACTCGATCTGGCCCGACTACAAAGCCATCCCCAACGGCTGGCGTGCCGTAGGCAAGAGCGGCCTGAAAAAGGACTGCCTGGCCTACATCGATGAAGTCTGGACCGACATGCGCCCGCTGAGCCTGCGCCAGAAAATGGCCGAAGCCGCCGCCCAGTGACTGCATTGAACCTGCTGTGCCTGCCGTATTCCGGGGCCAGCGCCATGGTCTACAGCCGCTGGCGGCGCAAGCTGCCGACGTGGCTGCAGGTGCGCCCGGTGGAACTGCCCGGGCGTGGTGCGCGCATTGCCGAGCCACTGCACACCGACATGCAGGCCCTGGCCCGGCAACTGGCTGCCGAACAGCGCCTGGCGGCCAGCACCCCCTACGCGCTGCTCGGCCATAGCCTTGGCGCCTTGCTGGCCTTCGAGCTGGCCCATGAGCTGCAAGCGCTGGGCTGCCCGGCGCCACTGGCCCTGTTTGCCTGCGGTACCGCAGCGCCGACCCGCCGCGAGGACTACGATGGCAAGAACTGGCGCGAGCCCAAGAGCGACGCCGAGTTGATCGGCGAGTTGCGCGAGCTTCAGGGCACGCCCGAGGAAGTGCTGGCCAACGCCGAGCTGATGAGCCTGACCTTGCCCACCCTGCGCGCCGACTTCCTGCTGTGTGGTACCTACGCCTACCGCCAGCGGCCGGCTTTGCAGTGCCCACTGTACGTGTTGGGCGGCATGCAGGACCGCGCCAGTGACGAGCAATTGCAGGCCTGGCGCAAGGAAACCCTCGGGGCGTTCTCGCTGCAGATGTTCCCAGGCGGCCACTTCTTCATCCATGAGCATGAAGACCGGGTGCTCGCTGCACTCACCGCGTCGCTGCAGCCGCTTCGGCTGTCCGCCTGATTGACGTCACCGCTTGCCTGGGGGAGGCTAGGCCTTTTCCCAGGCAAGAGGCAGACAATGCTGATCGATCCCCACAAGGCCACGCTGCTGGTCGTCGACATCCAGGAAAAACTCATCGGCGCCATGAGCGACCCTGAAGGCACCCGCGCGCGGGCCCGATGGCTGCTGGCAGCGACGAACGAGCTGGAACTGCCGACGGTGATTTCCGAGCAGTACCCCAAGGGCCTGGGCCATACCTTGGCCGAACTGCTGGCCGCAGCGCCGGCCGCCGAGGTGGTGGAGAAAAGCCATTTTTCCTGCGTGGCCGCCGAGTGCCTGCCAGCAAGTCTGATGGCGCGCGAGCAAGTGATTGTCTGTGGCATGGAAACCCACGTCTGTGTGTTGCAGACCGTGCTTGGCCTGCTGGCACTGGGCAAGCAGGTGTTCGTGGTCGAGGATGCCTGTGATAGCCGTACGCCGGCGAGCAAGGCCGCAGGGCTGGCGCGCATGCGGGCCGCGGGGGCGCAGGTGGTGACCCGCGAAATGGTTCTGTTCGAGCTCATGGGCAGTGCCAGCCACCCGCTGTTCCGGCACATCAGCAAGACCTACCTGGTCGGTGAACAGCCCTGAACGGCCGGTTACTGGCTGCCGGGTTGATGGCCCTGGCGCTGCTGCAAGGCTGCGCCGGGCGTCGTGAGGAAGCGCCCGAGACGGACCCGGCCAAGGTCCGCGCCCAACTGCTGCGGCTGTTACCCGCCCAGGCCAAGGACCGCGATGGCTGGGCCCGGGACATTCAGGTGGCGTTCGAGGCCCAGCGAATTGCCCCCAGCAAGAGCAACCTGTGCGCGGTGCTGGCGGTGACCGAGCAGGAATCGACCTTCAATGCCGACCCGCAAGTGCCCAACCTGGGGCGTATCGCCCGAGAGGAAATCGACCGCCGCGCTGCGCGCCTGCACATCCCCAAGCTGCTGGTCGACGGTGCACTGAAGGCGCCGTCGGGTAATGGCAAGAGCTACCAGCAACGTTTGCAGGCGGTGCGCAGCGAGAAGCAGCTGAGCGAACTGTACGACGAAGTCATCGCTCGCGTACCGCTGGGCAAGACCTTGCTGGGCGGGCTGAACCCGGTGCATACCGGAGGGCCGATGCAGGTCAGCATCGACTTTGCCGAAAAGCATGCGCGGGATTACCCCTACAGCCACGACGGCAGCATTCGCCAGGAAGTGTTCACCCGGCGCGGCGGCATGTATTTCGGTATCGCCCACTTGCTGGGCTATTCGGCCAACTACGATCGCCAGCTGTACCGCTTTGCCGATTTCAACGCGGGCTGGTACGCAAGCCGCAATGCGGCATTTCAGGCGGCACTGAGCAAGGTGACGGGGGTAACGCTGGCGCTGGATGGCGACCTGGTGGCGCCGGGCTCGATCATGCCCGGGACCACTGAAAAGGCGGCACGCAAACTGGGAGGAAAGCTGGGCCTGCGCAACCCGCAGATTCGCAGCCAGCTGGAGCAGGGCGATAGTCTGGCCTTCGAGGACAGCAAGCTGTACAGCGGGGTGTTCGCCCTTGCTGATGCTGCGGCCGGCAAGCCGGTGCCACGGGCGGTGCTGCCGGGGATCCAGCTGAAAAGCCCGAAGATCACCCGCAAGCTGACCACGGCGTGGTTTGCCGGGCGGGTGGATGAGCGTTATCAGCGGTGCATGAAGCGTTAATGGTGGCCTGGCTGGCGAGCGCGGTCCTGTAGGAGCGGCCTTGTGTCGCGATGGGCTGCGCAGCAGCCCCAAGATTGTGCAGCACCGCTGAACCCTTGGGGCTGCTGCGCAGCCCATCGCGACACAAGGCCGCTCCTACACAGGGACCGTGCAGGCCTGTGGGACTGCGAGGAGAACATCAGCTTTCGCCCAATGCCCCAACCACACGGTCGACGCTGGCTTTCAGCCCCGCAAACGCATCCTCAGGGTCACTTTCCACCACCACCAGCTTCGCCCCGGACGCCTTGATCACCTCGGCCACAGCCGCTTCCGGCTGCCGATGGTCCAGCACCAGCGCCACATCCTGCGCTTTCAGGTTGTCCCCTAGCGCCTTCAGCGCAGTCGCATCCCACTCGGCTGGCAGCGGCTGCTCGACCACGTCCAGGTTCAACCCGCTGGCCAGATAACCCAGCCGTTCCGACAGGCTCACCACCGTCAGGTTGTCGACCTTGGCCAAGCGTGTCTGGCTGCTGGCCGAAAGCTCCAGCAACTGGCGTTTGAGCCCGGCCAGGTTGCCCTGGATCTGCGCCTTGTCGCCCGGCGCCAACCGCTCCAGGTCATTGGCTACCACGTCGGCCATGCGCCCGAAGTTGGTCGGGTTGAGCCAGGGGTAGGCGCCATAGGCCTCGTCGCCGCTCACCGCTATGCCCGGCAGCGCGCCATCCACTGGCCGTGCGGCGTCGATTTCGACGATCCGGATATTGCTACGCCGGGCCATCGGGTACAGCGGGTCGTCACGCCAGATCGAGCGCACGCCGATCACCGCGTCGGCCTGCTGCGCGGCCTTGTGCAGGCTGGCGCCACCGCGACCGCTGAAATAGGAAGGCTGGCGGCTGGCAGGCAGGTTGGCGGGTGCTGCACGCTTGAGCTGCACCTTGGTGCCCTCGAGCAAGGCGCTGGCCAGGCTGTGGGTGACGGGCAGGGTGGTCAGCACTTGGGTGGCGAAAGACAGCGACGGCAGGCCGGCCAGTGCCAGGGCCAAGGTCAGGCGTTTCAGGTTCATGCCGGGTTTCCTTGCAGGCGGGGGACGAGGGCGCGGGCCAGCGCCGCCAGGGCGAAGCAGATGCCGGCGACCAGGATGATCGCGGCGCCGGACGGCACCGGCAGGTCGAAAACGATCGGCAGCAGGATGCCCAGCAGCGTGCTCAGCGTGGCGATCAGCACCGACAGGAAGAAAAAGCCCTTCAGCGACTGGCTGACCAGGCGTGCGGCGGCAGCGGGGATCACCAGCAACGCCCCGACCAGGATCGCCCCGATCACCTTCACCGAGGCCACGGTGACCAGGGTCACCAGCACCACGAACAGGTAGTCCAGGGTTTTCACCGCCACCCCGCGCACGGCTGCCAGCTGTGGGTTGAAACTGGCCAGCATGATGCGGTTGTACAGCGGCACTGCCAATGCCAGCACCAGCACCGCGACGATGCCCAGCACCACCAGGTCCTGGCTGCTGACGGTCAGCACCGAGCCGAACAGCACGTTCTCGAGGATGTGCACGTTGATCTTGCCTGCCAGCATCAGCAGCAGGCTGGCACCCAGCGCCAGCGACACCGACAGGAACACGCCGATCAGCGTGTCCGGCGACAGCCCGGTGCGGTTGCGCAGGAAGTTGAGCAAGATGCCGAACAGCAGGCAGTAGCCGAACAGGCTGCCGAAGGGGCCGGTGTAGGGCTCGCCCAGCAGGATGCCGATGGCCACGCCGGTCAGCGCGGCATGGCCGACCGCCTCGGAGAAGAAGGCAAAGCGCTTGACCACCACCAGGGTGCCCAGGCCGCCCAGCACCGGGCCGATCATCAAACCGGCCAGCAAAGCGTTGACCACGAAGCCGTAGGCCAGCGCCTCGGGCAGGTAGCCGGCAGTGGCCCAGTCCTGGACCGTTTGCCGAAAGATTTCAAAACTCATCAGGCAAGGCTCTCGCTACGCGGGTGAACGGAGAACAGGCCGAGCAGGCGCTCTGGGGTAAGGGCCTGGGCGGGCGGGGCGTCGAACAGTACCTGGCGGCTCAGGCCGGTAACCCGGTCGGCCAGGCGCAGCACGGCTTCCAGGTCGTGTTCGATCCACAGCACGGTGGTGCCGGCCTGGCGCCAGCCCTGCAGCAGTTGTTCGAACACCTGGATGCCGGCTTCATCCAGGGCCGACATCGGCTCGTCCAGCACCAGCAGTTGCGGCTCGGGAATCAGGCCCTGGGCCAGTAGCACGCGTTGGCGTTCGCCACCGGAAAGCGCGCCCATGCGCCGTTTGCGCTTGTCGAGCATGCCGACCCGCGCCAAGGCTGCGTCGATGGCCGGCTGCACACGGCGCGACAGGCCGAGGAAGGCGGGGCGGCGCTGGCACATGGCAGCCATGAAATCGTCCACGGTCATCGGCAGGCCACGGTCGAACTCCAGCGCCTGCGGCACATAGCCGATCACTTCGCGTTCGCCGGGCCAGTGCAGGGTCAGCTGGCCCTGGTGCGGCATCTGCCCGAGCAGGGTCTTGATCAGCGAACTCTTGCCGCCGCCGTTGGGGCCGACGATGGCATGCACGCTGCCGGCGGCGACGTTGAAGCTGACCTGTTCGAGGATGCGGGTGCGGCCCAGGGTGAGGTCGATGCCGGCAAACTCGATGCGCGGCCCGCAGGCTGTCACCAGGTTGGCGGCGGCGGTCATGCGCGGTTCTCCTGGATGGCGCGGACCACGGTGTCGAGGTTGCGCTTCATCTCCACTTCGTACTTGTCCTTGGTGTATTCGCCGTAGGAAATGTGCGTCAGCGGGTACAGGCGCACGCCGGATTCACGCTGGATGGTTTCGACATAGGCCGACGGGAAGTCCATTTCCGAGAAGATCACCCGCACGTCCAGCGCCTTGAGCTGGTCGATGGTCTTCTTCAGCTGGGCCGGGCTGGGTTCGATGCCATGGGCTGGCTCGACCACCGCAGTCACCTCCAGGCCGAAGTCACGTACCAGGTAGTCGTAGGCGGCATGGATAGTGGCGACCCGGAAGGTGGCGCTGGGCGCCTCGGTGACCTTGGCCAGTGCTTCGGCGCGCAGTGCGCGCAGGCGCTTGGCATAGGCGCGGGCGTTTTGCGTGTACAGCTTGGCGTTGTCCGGGTCGAGCTTGCCCAGTTCGCGGGCGATGTTGTTGACCTGGGCGATGGTGGTGCTGATCGACAGGAAGGTGTGCGGGTTGACCACCTTGCCGGCGCCGCGGGCGGCAATGCCGGTGGCCGCCAGCAAGGGTACGTTCTGGTTGGCCTCGATGGTGTTTATGTCGGGCTTCTCGCTGGCGGCGATCATGCGGTCGGCGAAATCGTCATGGCCGACGCCGTTCAGTACCACCACGTCCAGGGTACCGATGCGCTTGATGTCCTCGGCCCGTGGCTCGTAGGCATGGGGGTTGAACCCTGCCGGAATCAGCGGCACCACTTCGGCCTTGTCGCCGACGATGTTGCTCACATAGCTGTAGTAGGGGTGCAGGGTAATGCCGATACGCAGGGGCTTGCCGTTATCGGCCAGGGCCTGTGCCGGCAGGGCAATGGCCAGGAGCAGGGCGAGGGCGGAGCGGAGCATGGGGAAGTCCTTGGGTTCAATGACGGTGTTCGCGGGTGACCCCGGCGTCGTAATGGCTGACCACCTGCTGCCAGCCGGCGGCGATCAGGGCGGCCTGGCCAAGGTCGTCCGGGGTCACGGCGGCGCTGTCGCGGCGCAGCCAGACATCGGCCTGGCCGGTGCTGTCGGCCGGCAGGATCAGCAGCAGGCTGCCGGCCACTTCCGGGGCCTGGCTGCGGCCAAGGTAGGCCCCGGTCTCCAGCCACGACCATTGGTGGCTGCCGCGGCTCTGGCTGCCGGCATCGACCACGAACGGTGGCAGGCCTTCCTCGGCAAGTGCCTGTACGCTGGGCGCAGCGGTGTTCTCTTCACGCAGCAGCTGGATTTCGTCGAAGGCCACCCGCAAGTCGGTGTACAGGCCTTGCTCGGCGGCGGTCAGGTCGCGACGGGCGTCTATCTGGTGGCTGGCGATGGCCTGTTCATCCTCGCGTTCGCCGCGCAGCAGCACCACACCGATGGCGAGTACCACGATCAGCAGGCTGACCAGCAGCACGTACAGGGTTTCGTGCCCGGCGCCGGCCGGGCGAATCACTTGGGCGCGGCTCATGGCTGGGCTATATCGGCGTAGTCGACTTCCACCACGTGCCCGGGGCCGGCATCGAACAGCACGTAGAACTCGCCGTCCGGGCGCTTGAAGGTCAGGGTCGAGTCATCACCGAGCTTGCCGCCGACCAGCACCTGTTCGTCGTAGCCGATCACATCCAGGGTAACTCCGGGGGCGCCGCTGCCGTCCGAGAAGCCGCCGGTGCACTTGACCTGGCCGCCGGCCAGCTCTTCACACTCGCACATCGGGTTGTGCGCCAGGGCCGGGCAGGCGGCCAGCACCAGCAAGGGCAGGGCGAGGGTGCGTATCAGGTGTTTCATTTCTTGCCTCCTTGTTTCTCGAGCCAGGCCACGGTGGCTGGCGATGCCTTGGCCAGAGGGACCGACGCCTGGTGCATGCTGCCGTCCCAGCCTTCCAGGGTGATCCAGATCTGCGCGTCGGGCTTGGTGCGTGGCGGGATTGGCAACGAGGTGCCCATGTTGTACGGCGCACCGAAGAAAATCGTGCCGGCGGCGCGCAGGCTGCGTGGTTTGCCGATGCGCAGGTAGGCCGCCTTGACGCCGTTGACGCAGGCCTTGCACAGCGATGCATTGAAGACCTTGAAGTGGCCGGCCGGGCCATCGGCGCGGGGAGCCTCGTCACGCATCTCGGCCAGGTCCAGGGTATAGGGGCCGACCTGGATGTCGTGGATCACATTGGCGCCAAGCCCCGCTTCGCCGCGAAACAGCTTGGCCTCGGCGAAGTACTTGGGCATGAAGCCCAGCGGGATGAGGATCAGCAGGATGTTCAGGTGAAAACGCCACTTCAGCCACAGTTGCTTCAGCGGGCTGGCTGGCACGGCTTGGGCCTGGCTCATGGGCGGATCTCCACGGTGGGTTCATGGCGCGCCATGCGCGGTGCGCGCTCGCTGCGCTTGAGGGCGGCGGCGGTGGCCTGGGCGGTGCGTTTGGTCCAGATCAGCAAACCGCTGAACACCATCAGGGTGAGGACCAGGCCGAAGAAGAACCACACCAGCTTGATCGGCAGGCCGCCGAAATCGCCGGTGTGCAGCGGGCGCATCGACTCGGTGACGAACTCCAGGGCGGAGCGGTCGCTGATCAGGAACTGACTGTCGACATTACGCGTGTACGGGTTCACCGAGGCGCTCTGGAACATCAGCGGGTACCAGCCTGGTCCGGCCAGGGTGATGTGGCTGTAGGCGGTAGCCGGCAGCGAGATGAAGCTGATCTCCAGCCCCGGGACCGCCAGGCCGGCGATGCGTGCCGCTTCATCCAGGTCGATGCGCGCTGCCGGGCTGCCATTCGGGGTTTGCGGCACGTCCTCACGGGCGATCACCGGCACGATGGGCCGGCTGGAAATGGTGATGTGGTTGTCGGCCAGGATTGCCTGGATCAGGAACCAGGTGCCGGTGATGGAAATGACCGCAATGAACCAGATCGACCAGACCCCGGCCAGGCGGTGCAGGTCGCCCCAGAAAATTCGCGAACCATGGCCGGTGCGCACTGGCTTGAAGAAGCCCCTCCAGAACTTCTTGTACACCACCAGGCCGGTTACCAGCGAAGCCAGCATGGGCAGCCCGAGCAACGACACCAGGTACCAGCCCCAGCTGAAACCGCTGGTGAACGGCACCAGCCACCAGCCGTGCAAGGCGCGGGTGAAGGCTTCGAAGTTGAAGTCCGGGGTCTTGCCCTGGATGGCCCCGGTGTAGGGGTTTACATACAGCGTCGGGCTGGTGCCGTCAGGCAGGGTGACATTGGCCTTGACCGCGAAGTGCGAACCGTCGGGCTGGATCAGCCGCTCCACCACCATGTCCGGCTCGGCCTTGTGCAGGGCGTCCAGTACCTGCTGGAAGCTCAGGCGCTCGGCGTCGGCGTCGGGCTTGTTGGCGCGCACGGCGGGGTCGGCCAGCCAGACGATTTCCTGGCTGACCACCGCGAGCATGCCGGTGAAGCAGACGATCAGGACAAAGAACCAGATCGGCAAGGCGAGCCAGCTGTGGACCAGGAACCACAGCCTGGATTTGGATTTTTTCGGTGATTTGGCCATCTGACGGTTTTCTGCAATGGGGAGTCGAGCGTGTGCCCAGCCAAAGAGGGGCTGTATTGATAAGGACGAATGAGAATCGAAAACCTGCCGTTTTAAATGCAAGCAAATGTTTCGGGCAAAGAAACCTGAAAGCTGGCGCGACCCTGTAGGAGCAGCCTTGTGCTGCGAAGAGGCCGGTACTGACAACAGAGATGCACTGTCAGTACCGGCCTCTTCGCAGCACAAGGCTGCTCCTACAGATGCTGTTAAATGCCTAGAGGATCAGGCGCGGGTCAGAGCCACTGCCGGTTGCGGCTTGCCGTGCAGCTGCGCCAGGTCCTGGTACAGCGCGCGGCCAATTTCCGCAGCGCGCGCCGGCAGCACCGAGAGCAGGGTGTCACTCAGGCCGTGGCTGTTTTCGCAGAAGCCCTGCAGGTACACCGAGGCCTGCAGGTCGGGGCTGGTCAGCACGCGGTAGTTGCGGTCGACGTTGAAATCGTCCAGGTAGCCGGCCAGGGGCGCCAGCAGGTCACGGTGCGAGCGGCGCTCGTAACCGGTGGCGAGTATCACCGCATCGTAGCGGTGGGTCTGCTGCTGGCCGGTGGCGAGGTCGCGCAGTGTCAGCTCCAGGCCTTCGCGGGTGGCCACCACGGCTTCGACCTGGCGCCGGCACAGCACATTGTGGCGGTACTGGTGGGCGACCTTCTGCCGGTAGAGGATGCCGTAGATGCGTTCGATCAGGTTGAGGTCGACCACCGAATAGTTGGTGTTGTGGTATTCGCCCAGCAGCTTGCTGCGCTGGTCGGCCGGTTCGTTGTAGACCAGGTCGGTGTAGTCCGGCGAGAAGATCTCGTTGACGAACGGGCTGTCATCGGCGGGCTTGAGCGCCGAACCGCGCAGGATCATGTCGACCTTGACCGACGGATAGCTGTCGTTGAGGTCGATGAACGCCTCGGCGGCGCTCTGGCCCGAGCCGATCACGGCAATGCGCATCGGCTTGCCGGCGGTGCATGGCAGCTTGTTCAGGCTGCTCAGGTACTGGGAGTGGTGGAATACCCGCGGGTCGTCCTTGAAGGCACCGAACTTTTCCGGGATTTTTGGCGTACCGCCGCTGCCGACCACTACCGAACGGGTGCGGCGGCTATATTCGCGGCCTTGGGCGTCGCGCGAGACCAGGCGCAGGTGCTCGACTCGGCCCGCCTGCACGTCCGGCTCGATGCGCAGCACTTCCTCGCCATATACCGCCTGGGTGGCGAAGTGCTCGGCGGCCCAGCGCAGGTAGTCGTTGTACTCGAGGCGGCAGGGGTAGAAGGTGCCGAGGTTGATGAAGTCGGCCAGGCGCTGCTTCTGGTGCAGGTAGTTGACGAAGCTGTAGGGGCTGGTGGGGTTGCGCAGCGACACCAGGTCCTTGAGGAACGAGATCTGCAGCTCGCTCTGGGTGGCCAGGGTTTCGCCATGCCAGCGATAGTCCTGCTGCTTGTCGATGAACAGCGCGTCGAGGGCATGGCCGTGGGACTCGGCGAGTTCTTCCAGGGCGATGGCCAGGGCCAGGTTGGAAGGGCCGAAGCCCACGCCGATCAGGTCCTTGATGGTTTCCGGTTTTGCAGACTGGCTCATGGCTGCGGTTCCATAATGGTCGAATGTTGACGCTCGCCGGGAGAGACCGGCGCCTGCGTTTGTACATTGGGTGGAACGAGCCAAACGATGGGGAGTTTACTGGCGGCCGATCGGCCACTTGCAGCAGGGGGCTAAAGGCCTGCGCCTGTCGGCCGATAGGCAGAACAACCCAAGGACCCATTTGCAACGCAGGGAGAAAGACATGACAGGTATTGCAGCAGTCAGCATCAGCACCACGAGCCAGGCGCTGAGCACAACCCAGGCCGCCGACAGCCAGGATGCGCAAAAGACTGAAGAGAATGGGGCCGGCACTCAGGCCGACACGTCGAAGGTGAACGGTGGTGGCCAGACTCAAGGTGCCCAGAGCAGCAGTGAAAGTTCGGAGCCTGCGCACATCAGGCAATTGCGCGAGATGATCAAGAAGCTGCAGAAGCAGTTGGCCGAGGAGCAGAAGCAACTGGCCCAGTTGATGGCGCAGAAGATGGACGAAACCACCAAGCTGGCAGCTGTGTCCGCCAAGCAAGCGAGCATCGCCACCATCAATGGTGAAATCCTGCAGGCCACCGCGCAGTTGCTCGAAGCATTACAGAAAACGGGTGGCAGCAGCGCGGGCGGGATGGTCAGCACCACGGCCTGACGAACTTGGGGCTGCTGTGCAGCCCATCGCCGGCAAGCCGGCTCCCACATGGACTGCGCATGGCAGTTGCTCTCGCAGGCCTGGTGCTGTCACTGTGGGCGCTGGCTTGCCGGCGATAGGGCCGGTGCAGGCCCCATCATTCCGGCTTCGGTCATTCGGCCGCCAGGCGCCCCTTGTTCTGCCGCTCTGCCTTGTACTGCATGGCCACCGCCGGCGCCGGCTTGGCAGCACCGGTTTCCAGCCACTGACGCATGCGGCTGGCATCGGCGAAGTGGGTGTACTTGCCAAAGGCGTCGAGGATCACCATGGCCACCGGGCGGTTGTCCATGCGGGTCAGCAGCACCAGGCAGTGCCCGGCTTCATTGGTGAAGCCGGTCTTGGTCAGCTTGATGTCCCAGTTGCTCTTGTTCACCAGGTGGTCGGTGTTGCGGAAGCCCAGGGTGTAGTTGGGCTTGCGGAAGGCCACGGTCTTCTCGCGGGTGGTCGACAGCTCGCTCAGCATCGGGTACTTGCGCGACGCCATCAGCAGCTTGGCCAGGTCACGGGCCGTGGACACGTTCTGCGTCGACAGGCCCGTTGGCTCGACGTAGCGGGTGTGCGCCATGCCCAGGCTGCGGGCCTTGGCGTTCATCGCCTTGATGAACGCCGGGTAGCCGCCAGGGTAATGGTTGGCCAGGGTGTTGGCCGCACGGTTTTCCGATGACATCAGGGTAATCAGCAAGGTTTCGCGGCGGTCGAGCTGGCTGCCTAGGCGCACACGCGAATACACGCCTTTCATTTCCGGGTTGTTGGCAATGGTCATGGTGAGCATTTCATCCATGGGCTGCTTGGCATCCAGCACTACCATCGCCGTCATCAGTTTGGTCACCGAGGCAATCGGCACCACGCGGTCGGCGTGGCTCGAATACAGCTCCTGGTTGGTGTTCAGGTCTATCAGCAGGGCGCTGCCCGAGGCGAGGTGCAGCTTGGATGGGTCACGTTGAACCTGGGCCGGGGGTTGTGCAGCAGCGGTCGACGGAAGGGTCGCAGTACCTGTGAGCAACAGCAGCAGGCTGAGGATGGACAGGGATGTTTTCACGTTGAGGCTCACTAAAAGTTGGTATGTCGTTGGCTGTGCAAGGGTTTTCCCCCAAAAAACCGCTGCATTCTGGAGTATGGCTGATTTGCTGTCGAATGCCTTATGACTAAAGGGCGCAACGTGAACGAAATTTAATCCTGTACCAATTACGTTTGTCTCCAGTTTCGCCAGTTCGCCATGTCGCAGCAGTGAATTGAGGGGGGAATTCTGGGAGCAAACAGCCAATTGTCGGGTTGGCTTTCAAACCTGTTGGACAGCCTTGATCACCGCTTCGTCTTGGCTATTTTTTGGATTAATGACCATCCACCAAACGGTTGCAGGAGGGCTGTATGCGCGTGCGCGGCGATGTGTACTGGGCCTGGGCTGACCCTACGCTCCACCACCGATCTCACGAGGAAACCCTTGTTGACGGCACTTTTATCGATGTGCGGGTGAGGCTTTCGCGCACCGGCAGCACGCAGGTGTTCATCGGTATCTATGCGCGGTCCGGCATGGCACTCCACGAAGAGGCCTTCGACTCCCGGCCAAATGAGTCTATGGCCCGAGCGCTTGCTTGGGGAGTTGGCCGCGCGCGTCGAGTCGCCGATGAGGTCGCTCCCGCTGCAGACCCTGTCACCGCCTCGAGATAGGGGGCAAAACCTATAAGGAAATGCCCGGCTATATGCTGGGCACTACCAGGAAATGCTGAGAGCTAACCTGGGTTCACAAGAAAATCAAATCAACCCGTCAAGTGTAATAGTGAGGGTAGAGTTGCTTGTCTTGTTCCAGTTTTTCAGCATCAGTCACCCGTTTGCGAACCTCTGCATAAAATTGCTGGCTGTGATTCTGAAACCTTTTATAGTCTTGCGCACTAGCTTTCAGGGCAGCCTTGAGTTCGGATCCGCTTAGGCCTTCAGTATTTTTTTGGGAAATTACATACTTTTGCCAGCTGCTTTCTACTTGCGAGAGACCTTGCGCAAGAGCTTGAGTCTCGATTGTCGCCATGGGTGCATCCTCTTCAAGGCCAAATCTGGCCAGGTGGTATGGATCGCGAGAGCGACGATGTAGATGCATGGTGCCGGGGCCATCGAAAAAGCGCCCGAAGGTGGAGCTTAGCTTGTATGTAGCGCTTGGGGGCGGCTCAACGCCAATCGGCATCCCGATGCAACCTGCGCTGGGATGCAGGGCATCGGGATGTCTTGCCAGTTGCCTGGGCTCAGGCATGGATCAACGATAGGTCGCTGATGATGCAGATCGAGCCGTCATCGGCGGGCGTGGTATCGGTGTAGTCCACCTGGTTGTAGACCCCGCCGTGGAACTCTAATAGCTGTGTAGCCCAGGTGCTGTCGAACTGCAGATCGCCGGACGATCCGGTCATCCCGTTGCACTTGGCTGTAACGGTAACCACGCCTGCCGACGTGGCATGGATGCTCACCTCGAACTTTGCCCCCAGCGGTACCCCCTTGAGCACCGTCGAGTTGATCGGGTCAGTCTGGTTGTAGGTCCGCCGAAAACCCAGGGTGATGTCGCCCTTTTTCCAGAACACCTTCACGGGCGGGCTGTCGTCCCCGTAGACGTGCATCTGCGCGATGACCACCTTCTGCGCCCAGTTGACCTTGGTCAGTGTCATTTCCTGGCGATTCCAGTGATCCAAGGCGCCGCCCAGGGTCCAGTATTCCGGCTCCGACCACTCGCAGCGGGTCCTGCGGGTGCTTTTGCTCGAAGCGCCTTTGGTGGGGGCAGACAACTGGACCGAACCATCGCTGAGCACTTTCACGTAGTTCGGGTACAGGGCAATCGCTTCGCTGCCGGTGAGTTCGACCGCTACGGTGCTGATCGACGATTCGGCCACCGGAACGGCGATGGTGAGGTTGCTGATATCTACGCTCATGGGGGGAACTCCTGAATGGAAATGTCGGTTGGTGCCGCAGCAGCACGGTGGCGGCTGCTGGAGTGAAAATTAGCCTTGCGCTAAATCATCGTCAATAGCTTATGGCTAAAATTATTTCGCCGAGCGACAAATTACCTGTTGGCGAAAATTTTCCGCAGCGGGGCTTTACGCTTGATTTGGCGGTGAGATAAGCTTCCCTTGAATACTGTACGAATATACAGCTATCAGGATAAGAATATGTCTAAGCACTTGAAGTCGACGCCCCATCAGCGCCAGGAAATGACCGGAATGGAGCGGCTGAGCTTGCGCGTGTCAGCAATGATCAACCACCCGCTCGCGCAGACGCAGCGCTGGGTGACGGTGCATCGCCTGGATACCGACGGTGATGCCGAGTGGGAGGAGGTGATGGGCCTGCTGGCCGAGACGCCCGAGTTGGAACTGACCTTCAACGACGACGAGAGCGTGACGGTACGTTGGGAGCGCGGCAGCGTGGAGGAGCGCGACGACTTTATCGTCGAGCAGGACAGCGAGCAGCAGGCCGAGGAGGCGGCACCTTTCTGAACATCGGAAAATGCCCACTTTGCAGGAGCAGCCTTGTGCTGCGAAGAGGCCGGAACAGGCAACAGATATGCATTGTCAGTACTGGCCTCTTCGCAGCACCAGGCTGCTCCTACAGTGCCCTGCCAGATCAATGAGGCTTACACAAGGTGCGCATTCCACACCAGTAGTACCCTGGCCTGGATGTAGGTCTCTTCCCGGCGAATCATGCGGTCCTTGTGTCGCGAGTTGTCGGAAATCATCTCGAAATGCTCTTCGTCGGCAATTTGCAGCCGCTTGATGTAGATGTGGTCGCCCCAGGAGAAGAAGTAGATTCCATCGCCGACGAACTCGCGGATGCTGACGTCCACGATCAGCGGGTCGCGGTGCTTGATGGTCGGCTCCATCGACTGGCCCCAACCGGTCACCATCTTCAGGTGGTGGTGCTCGCTGAACTCCACGCCCAGCTCGCGCAGGTGGCTTGGGCTGACGCGAACATCCTTGAACATCTCGGGGTAGTCGTGGGGGATCTGCCCGCCACCCATGGCTGCGCGGACGTCGTAGTGGGCAATCCACACTTCGTCGCCCACCAGGCCTGGCCGAGCAGGTTCAGCGGCCACCAGTGTCGAATCTGCCGGCTCCTCGGCGGCGGCCAGCAGCCTTTGCCGGGTTTCTTCGGGGATGCCTCTGCCGCTTCTGGCAAGCATCTGCTTGACCAGGTCAGCTGCGGAAAGCTTGCTGTCACCCGCCTCGGCCGGCGCCTGCGTCTGGTCGCCCACTGCCATCGCGTCGAACCACCCCCGCGGCAAGCCTTCGATGCCCTCGATTCGGCGGGCCACGTCATCGCCCAGGTTCTTCGCTGTCTTGTCCGAAAGGATCTGGCTCAGGTGTGCAGGCGCCATCCCCCAGCGCTCCGCGCAGGATCCCTTTCTCTGGTTGCCGATCAGCTTGACCAGGTTGTGCTTGCGAATTTCGTAGATGTCCATGGGGCGAAGCATGCCAGTGTTTAGCTTGCTGCTAAATATGCTCAAGGCTAAATTTCCCTTGTCATGATATTAGCCGTAGGCTAAATTAAATATGCAAGCAAGGAAAGCCACCGAGAAGCTGTTCTCCAGGCTTACGACATCACCATTGGTAATGAGGTTTTCATGGATCCGACTGACCTCGGCCCAGGCACCATCACCTGGCTGGGCGGAACAGGCACCGTGTTGCTGGGTGCATTCCTCTGGCTGCGCAAGTGGCTGTCCAGGGATGCGGCTGACCGTGCCATGGACAACGCTGATATTGGCGTGGTCCGGCGCCTGAACGAGTTGCTCGATATCGAGCGTGATGCCCGAAGGGAAGCGCAGGCCAGGGCCGATCAGTTTGCAAAGGAACGCAATGAACTGGTGATCACTGTAGGGCGCCTGGAAGGCAAGATCGAAGCGCTGACCATTCGGGGCGGCCATCCTCCCCGGCAGGTCACCGTCCAGGGCGAGGGCGTCGCCCGCCTGCGCGGGAAGCAGGGTGAGTGAGGCGGCCCGCAAGACAAATTCTGTTCACGCCCATGCGTATGGGCTTCTTCTGTATGGAGACAACATGGCTCGATTGGATTCTGCCGCTGTCGGCGGTGCGAACGTGCTCGCGTTCCTGGACATGCTGGCCTGGTCCGAAGGTACCTCGACCATCGCTGCCAGCGACGATGGCTACAACGTCCTGGTAGGCGGCCAACTGTTCAATGACTACAGCGGGCACCCGAAGCAGAAGGTGTGGTTGCCCAGCTACGGCATCCACAGTTCTGCGGCTGGGCGGTACCAGATTCTGGCCGGTACCTGGGATGCCATCGTGAGCACCTATGGCTTCAATGGCCGCTTTACCCCTGAGGCCCAGGACCTGGCGGCAATCAAGTTGCTGAGCGAGTGCGGCGCACTGGCACTGATCAAGGCTGGCCGCATTGCCCAGGCGATCGCCAAGGCCGCGCCTATCTGGGCCAGCTTGCCTGGCGCGGGCTACGGTCAGCGTGAGCACCAGTTGGCCGCGTTGTTGGCAATGTTCATAGCCTGCAGTGGGGAGGTGCAGGCGTAACGCCCAGGCAAAAAAAGACCCGCCAGGTAGGCGGGCCAGAAGGGCGTAGGGAGCAACGCACAACAAATACGGGTCAGGCGACCAAAGTGCCTGGTTGCAACTGTTCGACCAGGGCCTGGGCCGAGGCGCGGGTCGGCATCGGGCCGCTTACGGCTTCGCCGTTGCGCACCAGGTACCAGCATGCGAGCAGGCCCTGCTCACGCAGCGAAGCGGGGACGGCACTGCCAACAACGGACATGATCTGGATAGTGGCCATGTGGACCTCCTGTAAACATGGCCCTACCTTACGCAGCAGCCGGTGCGGTTTGAAATTAACTTCCTCGATAGTGGTCATTGGTTCCATCAACATTTACCAGCGCGGCGGGCCGTAATACACCGGTGGCGGGCCGTAGTAGGTGCGGTAGCCCGGGGGCGGTGGTGCTGGCACGTAGTACGGCTGGTAGTACACCGGCGGTGGCGGTGGTTGCATGTACACCGGCGGAGGCCCGTAGTAGACCGGCTGGCGCTCGACGTACACGGTACGGTCACGCCCGCCATAAACCGTCGCCCCGACCACGGCGCCAACCACAGCCGCACCCAGCAGCGGGCCGGGGCCATACCAACCGCCATGGCCATGGCCGCCGTGGGCGACAGCGGGCGCGCTGATGGCCAGGGCACCGACCAGCAGGGCGATTCCGGGAATGTGACGGTTCATGAAGAAACCCTCGCAAGGACACCCCAAGTGTGGGGTCCTATTACTATGACTCCACTCTTCGTCAGCTGAGCACGGGGGAACGGTAAAGGTTGTGTAAGGGACGACCAGCGGTTACCTCTGTTACGCTGAACAAACGTTTCAGTTATGACAAAGGAGCAGGTTATGTCGGCAACTCCAAGCAGAGACACCGTGCTGTGCATCTCCCTGGCCGGCCGCCCCGGCACCTTCGGTGTACGGTTCCACAACCACCTTTACCAGCAGCTGGGCCTGGACTTCTACTACAAGGCCATGCGCACCGATGACCTGCCGGCGGCGGTGGCGGGCATTCGCGCTTTGGGCATCCGCGGTTGCGGGGTATCGATGCCGTACAAGGAGGCCTGCATGGCCCTGGTCGACGAGATCGACCCATCGGCTGCGGCCATCGAGTCGGTCAATACCCTGGTCAATACCAATGGCCACCTGAAGGCCTACAACACCGATTACCTGGCCGTTCGCCAATTGCTGGCGCAGCACAAGGTCGACCCGTCCACGGCGTTTGCCCTGCGCGGCAGTGGCGGCATGGCCAAGGCGGTAGCCAGTGCCTTGCGCGATGCCGGGTTCGCCGAAGGCATCATCGTTGCGCGCAACGAGCAGGCGGGGCGGCAGCTGGCGGATGTGTGTGGTTATCGCTGGGTGGCGGAGCTGGGCGATCTGTGCCCACCCATGCTGGTGAACGTGACGCCGATCGGCATGGCGGGCGGGCCCGAGGCCGAGGAGCTGGCGTTTTCCGAGAACGCCATCGCCGCGGCGGCGCGGGTGTTCGATGTTGTGGCGATGCCGGAGAGCACTCCGTTGATCCGACGGGCGCGGGCGTTGGATAAGCCGGTGATCACCGGGCTGGAGGTGATTGCGCTGCAGGCGCTGGAGCAGTTCGTGCTTTACACCGGGGTGCGACCCACCCTGGCGCAGGTGGAGGCGGCGGTGGCGTACGCCCGGGATATCTGATTACTCCTGTGCCGGCCCTTTCGCGGGCTTGCCCGCTCCCACTGGGACCTCACAGGATCTGAAATCTGTGCAGTACCTGTGGGAGCGGGCAAGCCCGCGAAGAGGCCGGAACAGGCATAAACAAGGTCAAAATACCTTGTGCCCCTCATCCAGCTGCTGGTCGACCAGTGCCCGGCCATGGGCCAGCGATACATGCTGTGCATTCTCGAGGTCGGAGAAGAACTTCATCGGCATCGACATGCGCCTGCTGGTGTGCCCGTCGGGGTCGGTAATCAGGCACCCGGCGGCATAGGGCAGGGGGGAATCGGGGTGGGGCATCACGCTGGCGGTGATGGTGTGCTTGCGATATTCACAGTGAAGAGATTGCATCGTCCTTACCTCGCTGTGGCATGTGAAGCAGTTACCTTCATATACCACAGCAAAGGGCCGGGAGTTCCCGGCCCGACGAGCGAACAGCGATGAATGCTCAGCCTTTGAGTTCGGTCGGCTGGATGACTTCGACCCAGTAACCGTCCGGGTCCTTGACGAAGGCCAGGTGGTTCATGCGCCCGTCCTGCAGGCGTTTCTGGAACGGTACACCCAGTGCCTCGAAGCGTGCGCAGGCGGCGCGTACGTCCGGTACCGAGACGCAGATGTGGCCAAAGCCGCGCGGGTCGGTGTTGCCGTTGTGGTAGGCGAAATTGGCATCGTTTTCGGTGCCGTGGTTGTGGGTCAGTTCCAGCACGCCCGGAATAGACTTCATCCACTGGTGGCGTTCGTTGTCATCGGCCGGGATCTGCGCCGGGTCGACCAGGGCCAGGAAGTACAGGCTGAAGGCAGCTTCGGGGAAGTCGCGCTTGTCCACCAGGCGGAAGCCCAGCACGCGGGTGTAGAAGTCCAGGGACTTCTCGATGTCCTTGACCCGCAGCATGGTGTGGTTGAAGACGAACTGGGCGGTGGCGGCATCCGGTTGGGCGGTGACGCCAGGCAGGGTTTGCAGATCGTGCAGGCTCATGGGAACTCCTGAGACGGGGCCGGGCGCAGGGCACCGGCAAAACAGACAGGCTGGCCATGATACGGCAGTGTGCCGATTGCGCAAATGAAAGCGCCCTGCACAAGGCAGGGCGCTGGAATTAGAGGCCCGCATGTGCGGGCGCGTGATGGGGTCGCTAGTCCTTTAGCTGTCTCGATACTGAGCCAGCCCTTGTGAAAAAAGTGTGAAGTGCGTGTGGACGTTTCATCAGCGTACCCAGCTTTCTACCGTGGCGGCGCCGTATTGTTCTTTCCAGGCCTTGAGCCCACGGTGGTTGCCGCCTTTGGTCTCGATTCGCTCGCCGGTATGCGGATTGGTGTAAACCTTCACCACGCGCGCGCGGCGCTGTTGCTTGGGTGCTGCACTGGAAACCCGGGCCACTGCCTTCGGGTCGAGGATGGCGATGATATCGCGCAGGCTCTTGTCGTAGCTTTTCATCAGGCCGACTAGTTTCTGCTCGAATTCGATTTCGCGTTTGAGGCCGGCATCCTTTTTCAACGCTTCCAGTTGCGCCATCTGTTCCTGGAGCGCTTTTTCGGCAGCACGAAACTCTGCAAGTCTGGACACTGTAATCACTCCTGTACGTCGGTCGTGGCAGGGCGTGACGAACATTGAAGAAGAATAAAAACGCCGGCCACGCGGGTGGGTTCCGCTGTTCGCTGATATCGAGTGTAGTCATTCATGGGCACTGGGTAAACTGCAAACTTTTTGTAAGTAAGCAAGGAACTTTCCTAGTTTTGCGTGCGGTATTGTCCGGATTTTCCGCGGTTGTCTTGTGGCGCGCTTAGACCATGGTCCAATGGCCCGTGCCAGAGCCTTCGCGCGATAATTTCAGATGATGGCCGGCTATTGTTCGGCCCCCTCGCAGTACCGTGGCCAGCACGTGCCACAGGTTGTTTACTCGCCTTGATTCTGGATGTTTTCTCCCATGTTTGCCCCTTTCCCCCTCGCCCCCGGGCGTCGTGTTGCCGGCTTGTTCCTGTTGTGTGCCGGCGTCAATGCCCAGGCCGCCGGTTTTCTTGAAGACAGCAGTGCAAAGGTCGAAGCACGCAATGTCTATTTCAACCGGGATTTTCGTGACGGCCACAGCAGTTCCAGCCAGGGTGCGTCCAAACGCGAAGAATGGGCACAAGGTTTCATCCTCAATGTGCAGTCGGGTTATACCCAGGGCCCGGTAGGTTTTGGCGTGGATGCGCTGGGCATGTTCGGCTTCAAACTTGACTCCAGCCCGGCGGACAGTAACAGCGGCCTGTTGCCGTCTTCCGGTCACGACCCGCGCCACTCGGCCGACCAGTACGCGAAGATGGGCCTGGCGGCCAAGGTCAAGGTTTCCAGTACCGTGCTTAAATACGGTTCGATGATGCCGGATGTACCGCTGCTCAAGTACAACGATGGCCGCCTGCTGCCGACCATGTTCCATGGCGCCATGCTCACTTCCGAAGAAGTGCGCGACCTGAAGTTCACCCTGGCCCGCCTGGACAAGTACACCGCACGGGATTCCACCGACCGCCAGGACATTCGCGTGCATTGCAAGAACAAGCGCTATGCCTGCGATATCGAGGCTGATCACTTTGACCTGGCTGGTGTCGATTACCGTTTCAACGAACGCTTCAGCGCCCAGTACCAGGTGGCCAAGCTGGAGAACATCTACCGCCAGCACTTCCTCGGCCTGGTGGCCAGCCAGCCATTGGCGGTGGGCAGCCTGTCGGCAGACCTGCGCTTGATCAAGAGTGATGACATCGGCAATGCCCGCGCCGGCGAAATCGACCATCGCGCGTTCAGCGGCATGCTCGGCTACAGCCTGGGTGGCCACAAGCTCAGTGCCGGTTGGCAGCGCATGTATGGCGACAGTGCCATGCCATACCTGGATGGCACCAACCCGTACCTGGTCAACTATGCCCAGGTCAACGACTTCGCCGCCGCCCAGGAGCGTTCCTGGCAGGTGCGTTATGATTATGACTTCAAGGCCCTGGGCGTGCCTGGCCTGACCTTCTTCACCCGTTACATCAACGGTGACAATATCAAGGTGCCGGGCAGTACGGCCGAAGGCAAAGAATGGGAACGCGACACCGAGTTCAAGTACCAGGTGCAAAGTGGCACGTTCAAGGACGTAAGCGTGCGCCTGCGTAATTCCACTTACCGCAGCAATTATGAAAAATGGGCGCGTGACATGGACGAGACACGAGTCATCGTCAGCTACAACTTCTCCATCTTCTGACGGGGCGCTTTGCCAAATACCGGCAGCCACCTGACAATGGCTGCTGGTTCCCGCAAAGGGCAGGGCAATGAAAGACCTGTTGTTGATCGGCATCGGCCCGGGTGACCCGCGCCAGGTCACCTACGAGGCGGTCGATGCACTGCGCCAGACCAGTGTGTTCTTCGTGCTCGACAAAGGCGGCGACAAGGACGAACTGCTGCGCCTGCGCAAGGCCATCCTGCAACGCTACCGGCCCGAGGGCGGCTATCGCCTGGTGCAGGTGGCTGACCCTGAACGCGACGGCCACGCGGAAGACTACCTGGGCGCGGTGCAGGACTGGCACCGGCAGCGTGCGGCGCTGTATGCCCAACTGATCGAACAGGAGATAGGCGACGGTGAAACCGGCGCCTTTCTGCTGTGGGGCGAGCCGACGCTGTACGACAGCACCCTGCGCATCCTTGGCCTGGTCCGCGAGCGTGGTGTGGCGCTGCGCCTGCAGGTCATTCCGGGCATCAGCAGCGTGCAGGCGTTGGCAGCGCGCCATCAGGTGCCGCTCAACCGCATCGGTGAGCCGTTGACCGTATTGCCAGGGCGGCGCCTGGCCGGGCAGGGGCAGATCGACAATGTGCTGGTGATGCTCGACGGGCAGTGCGCGTTTGCCCGGCTCGATGCCCCGGCGTTGATGATCTACTGGGGCGCGTACCTTGGGACTGCTGATGAGGTGCTGATTGCCGGGCCGTTGCAAACGGTGAAGGCACAGATACTGGAGGTGCGTGAGCGGGAGCGGGCGCGCAAGGGGTGGATCATGGATAGCTACCTGTTGCGCAGGGAGCTGTAGTCAGCATTCCGCGAACCAGGCGACACCGATTTCAAGGGTTACCCAGAATGGCCTGTACCTTGTCGCGCAACTGGTCGATGCTGAACGGCTTGCCGATCAGATGCATGCCCTCCGGTACATTGACGTTCTCGGCATAGCCACTGGCGAACAGCACCGGCAACAGCGGCCGCAGCTCGCGCGCCTTGCCGGCCAGCTCTTCGCCACCCATGTCCGGCAACCCCACGTCGGTCAGCATCAGCGCCAACTCCTGGCCCGGGTCCTCGATAATGCGCAGCGCCGCGCCGGCACTGTCCGCCTCGATGACCGTGTAGCCCAGTTCGTCGAGCACTTCGACCATCAGCATGCGTACGATGTCGTCGTCTTCGACTACCAGAAGGTGCATGGTTCGGATCCTGTGCTAATGAATGTCTTTAATCTGTGCTCCAGATGGCACCAGAAGTTCCCGAGGATACCGGGCACTGCAATCAGATGGAACGTTTGGCGCACGCTGCCTTCAAATACTGGCTAAATGCCCTGCCAGACCCGGCAAAGCTGGTTAGACTCGCTTAACAGGACGGCGCAGTGGCAGATAATGACAACGACAGATCCGCCACACCTTTCAATGGATTTTTAGCTCGGGCGTTTTCACATGATTCAAGCAGCCTCGATGGACCAGCGAAGCTTCCGCAAGCTGTTGAGCCGCAACGTCGGCCTACCCCTGGGGGTTGGCCTGCTGGGGGCCGTGGCCTTCGTTGCGGTGATCAACTACCTGCTTTCGGCCTTGCAGTGGGTCGAGCACACCGACCGCGTAATCGGCAATGCCAACGAAGCGGTCAAACTGTCGATCGACATGGAAACCGGCATGCGTGGCTTCCTGATCACCGGCGATGAGCGTTTCCTCGACCCCTACGAGGTGGCCAAGCCGCGCATTTTCGGCAGCCTGCAGAGCCTGCGCGGCATGGTCGAGGACAACCCGCAACAGGTCGAACGCATCGACCGGCTGATCGCCCTGCAGCAAGCGTGGAACACCTTCGGCAGCGAGATGATCAACTTGCGCCGCAGCCAGGGTGATTACCGCGCCTTGATCGGCAACGGCCGCGGCAAGCGCCTGACCGACGAGATCCGCAAGGAGTTCGACAACCTCATCGGCAGCGAACAACAATTGCGCATGGCGCGCAACGAGCGGGTCAACAGTGTGACCGTCACGGTCATGTCGTCCTTCGTGCTGTTCATCGTCGGCCTCAGCGCCTTGCTGGCCTACCTCGGGCGGCGCGATCTGCTGGCGCTGTCCGCTACCTATGACGAAAACTTCCAGGCCCAGCAGCGCGCCGCCGAACGCCTGGAGCATCAGGCCTGGCTGCGCAACGGGCAGACGCAACTGTCCGAACAGGTGCTTGGCCAGCTGACCCTGCCCATGCTCGGTGACAACATCCTGCGTTTCTTCGCCAGCTACCTGGGCAGCGTGGTAGGCGCGTTGTACGTGCGTGACGAACATGGCCGCCTGGTGCGTGTTGCCAGCTATGGCCTGGATGCCGAGGAGCAGGCGCGCGAGCAGGTACTGGGTGACCACGAGGGGCTGCTGGCCCAGGCCGTGCGCGAAGCGAGGCTGCTGCGTCTGGACGACTTGCCTGAAGACTATTTCCACCTCAGTTCCGGCCTTGGCAGGGGCCTGCCGCGCAGTGCCATGCTGATGCCCTCCAGCGACGACGGGCAGATCAACGGCGTGCTGGAGCTGGGCTTCCTGCGGCCGTTGCAGGAGCGTGACGAAGAGATGCTGCAGCGGGTCCGTGGCAACGTCGGTATTTCCATCGAAAGCGCCCGTTACCGGCAGCGCCTGCAGGAGGTGCTGGCCGAAACCCAGCAACTGAACGAAGAGCTGCAAGTGCAGCAGGAAGAACTTAAAACCGCCAACGAAGAGCTCGAAGAGCAATCCCGCGTGCTCAAGGAGTCCCAGGCCCACCTGGAAACCCAGCAGGCGGAGCTTGAGCAGACCAACGAGCAGCTGTCGGAGCGCACCGAGGCGCTGGACCGCAAGAACGACGAACTGCTCCAGGCCCAGGACGAGCTGCAGGCGCGCGCCGAGGAACTGCAGCGTTCGAGCAAGTACAAGTCCGAATTCCTCGCCAACATGTCCCACGAGTTGCGCACGCCGCTGAACAGCTCGCTGATCCTGGCCAAGCTGCTGGCGGAAAACGGCGAGGGCAACCTCAGCGACGAGCAGGTCAAGTTCGCCGAATCCATCTATTCGGCCGGCAACGACCTGCTCAACCTGATCAACGACATTCTCGACATCGCCAAGGTGGAAGCAGGCAAGCTCGAAGTGCGCCCCGAAAGCACCCAGTTGGAACGCCTGGTCGAAGGCCTGCGTGGCATGTTCGAGCCGTTGGCCGGGCACAAGGGCCTGGCCTTCGAGGTGACCACCGAGGCGCAGGTGCCGGCCACGCTGTTCACCGACCGCCAGCGCCTGGAGCAGATTCTCAAGAACCTGCTGTCCAACGCCATCAAGTTCACCGAGCGCGGCCAGGTCAGCCTGAACATCGGTTACCAGCCTGGCACCGGCATCGTCTTTGCCGTGCGCGATACCGGCATCGGCATCGCCGCCGACCAGCAGCAGGCGATCTTCGGCGCATTCCACCAGGTGGATGGCACCAGCAACCGCCGTTATGGCGGCACCGGCCTGGGCCTGTCGATTTCCCGCGACCTGGCGCACCTGCTGGGTGGGCAGATCAGCGTCGACAGCAGCCCCGGCCAGGGCAGTGTATTCAGCCTGATCCTGCCGGAGCGCTATGAGCGCTTGGAGCAGGATATCGAGCCGCTCAGCCTGCGCCCTGCGGTCGATAGCCTGCCACCCGCGCCGCAGGCACTAGTGGTGGCGGCACCGAAACGCCCGACACCAGTGTTTGCCGATGACCGTGAGCGCGCGCCGTTCGGCAACCGCTGCATCCTGGTGATCGAAGACGAACCGAACTTCGCCCGCATCCTCTTCGACCTGGCCCACGAGCTGGGTTACAGCTGCCTGGTGGCGCAGGGCGCCGACGAGGGCTTCGAACTGGCCGTGCAGTACATCCCCGATGCCATCCTGCTGGACATGCGCCTGCCCGACCATTCCGGCCTGACCGTGCTGCAACGCCTGAAGGAGCAAGCGAGCACCCGGCACATCCCGGTGCATATCATTTCCGTTGAGGACCGCGTCGAGGCCGCCATGCACATGGGTGCCGTCGGCTACGCGGTCAAGCCCACCAGCCGTGAACAACTCAAGGAAGTTTTCGCCCGGCTGGAGGCCAAGCTGACCCAGAAGCTCAAGCACATCCTGCTGGTGGAAGACGACGACCTGCAGCGCGAGAGCATTGCCCGCCTGATCGGCGACGACGATGTCGAGATCACCGCTGTGGCCATGGCCCAGGATGCCCTGGCGTTGCTGCGCGAGAATATCTACGACTGCATGATCATCGACCTCAAGCTGCCGGACATGCTTGGCAACGAGTTGCTCAAGCGCATGACCGCCGAAGACATCCGTGCCTTCCCTCCGGTGATCGTGTATACCGGGCGCAACCTTACCCGCGAAGAAGAAGCCGACCTGCTCAAGTATTCGCGCTCGATCATCATCAAGGGCGCCCGCTCGCCGGAGCGCCTGCTCGACGAAGTGACGCTGTTCCTGCACAAGGTCGAGTCGCAGCTGTCCAACGAACGCCAGCGCATGCTCAAGACCGCGCGCAGCCGCGACAAGGTTTTCGAAGGCCGCAAGGTGCTGCTGGTGGACGACGACGTGCGCAACATCTTTGCCCTGACCAGCGCGCTGGAGCACAAGGGCGCGATCGTCGAAATCGGCCGCAACGGCCGCGAGGCCATCGAGCGCCTGGAGCAGCATGACGACATCGACCTGGTGTTGATGGATGTGATGATGCCGGAGATGGACGGCTTCGAGGCCACCCGGCTGATCCGCCAGCAACAACGCTGGCGCAAGCTGCCGATCATTGCCGTGACCGCCAAGGCGATGAAGGATGACCAGCAGCGTTGCCTGCAGGCCGGCGCCAACGACTACCTGGCCAAACCGATCGACCTGGACCGCTTGTTCTCGCTGATCCGTGTGTGGCTGCCGCAACTGGAGCGAATTTGACTAGCGAACGTAACACCGATATCGAAATCCGCTTGCTGATCGAGGCCATCTACCTCAAGTACAGCTACGATTTCCGCAACTATTCCGGCGCGTCGATCAAGCGCCGGATCCTGCATGCGCTGCGCCAGTTCGACTGCCTGACGGTGTCGGCGCTGCAGGAGCGCGTGCTGCACGACCCAGGCATGTTCATGCAGTTGCTGCAGTACCTGACGATCCCGGTCAGCGAGATGTTCCGCGACCCGGGGCACTACCTGGCGCTGCGCAACGAAGTGGTGCCGCTGCTGCGCACCTGGCCGTCGATCAAGGTGTGGATTGCCGGCTGCAGCACGGGTGAGGAGGTGTATTCGATGGCCATCCTGCTACGCGAGGAGGGCCTGCTGGAGCGCACCATCATCTACGCCACCGACATCAACCCGCATTCGCTGGACAAGGCCAAGCAGGGTATCTACTCGATGCAGAGCATGCGCGAGTACGCCGAAAACTATCGCATCGCCGGTGGCCGACGGGACTTTGCCGAGTACTACACGGCAGCCTACGGCAACGCCATCATGGACAGCACCCTGCGGGACAACGTGACTTTCGCCGACCACAGCCTGGCCACCGACAGCGTGTTTTCCGAAACCCAGCTGGTGTCGTGCCGCAACGTGCTCATCTACTTCAACAAGGAACTGCAGGACCGCGCCCTGGGCCTGTTCCACGAGTCCCTGTGCCACCGCGGCTTCCTGGTGCTGGGCAGCAAGGAATCGGTGGATTTTTCCGCCTACAGCGAGCGCTTCGAGCCGCTGGTCAAGCCCGAACGGATCTACCGCAAGTCATGAAAGGCGTACGCGCGATGGTGATCGGCGCCTCGGCCGGCGGCGTTACAGCGCTATTCAGTGTGCTGGGCGCGTTGCCGGCCGGCTTCGCCATTCCGGTGATATGCGTGCTGCACCTGCCGGATGACCGCCACAGCCAGCTGGCCGAGGTGCTGCAACGTCGCCTGCGGCGGCCAGTGTGCGAGGCCTGTGACAAACAGCCGCTGCGCCCCGGGCAGATCTACGTGGCCGGGCCGGGTTATCACCTGTCGGTGGAGCGTGACCTGACCCTGTCGCTGAGCCAGGAGCCGCCGGTGCATTTTTCCCGGCCGGCGATCGACTACCTGTTCATGTCGGCGGCCGATGCCTATGGTGCCGGCCTGCTAGGCATGTTGCTCACCGGGGCCAACGAGGATGGCGCAGAAGGCCTTGCCTATATCAAGCGCAAGGGGGGCCGGACCGTGGTCCAGGACCCTTGCGACGCACAAGTGGCGTTGATGCCGGAGGCCGCACTGGCCCTGCACCAGCCCGACCATATTCTTTCTCTGAGTGGCATCGAGCGATTGCTCGCCGCCCTGGAACCCAGCGCATGCTAAGCCACACCATCGCCAAACTGCTGATCGTCGACGACCTGCCAGAAAACCTGCTGGCCCTCGACGCCCTGCTCCAGGGCCAAGACCGCGAGGTGCACCAGGCCCAGTCGGCCGAGGCAGCGTTGTCACTGTTGCTCGAGCACGAGTTCGCCCTGGCCATTCTCGACGTGCAGATGCCGGGCATGAACGGTTTCGAGCTGGCCGAGCTGATGCGCGGCACGGAAAAGACCCGCAACATCCCCATCGTGTTCGTCACTGCCGCCGGGCGCGAGATGAACTACGCGTTCAAAGGCTATGAAAGCGGCGCGGTGGACTTTCTGCACAAGCCGCTCGACACCTTGGCGGTGAAGAGCAAGGTGTCGGTGTTCGTCGACCTGTACCGCCAGCGCAAGGTGCTCGACCGCCAATTGCAGGCCCTGGAACGCAGCCGCCAGGAGCAGGAGCTGCTGCTGGCCCAGCTGCAGACGGCGCGGGGTGAACTGGAGCATGCCGTGCGCATGCGCGATGACTTCATGTCGATCGTGTCCCACGAGGTGCGCACCCCGCTCAATGGCCTGATCCTGGAAACCCAGCTGCGCAAGCTGCACCTGGCACGCGGCAACCTTGCCGCCTTCAGCGTCGACAAGCTGCAGGCCATGGTCGAGCGCGACGAGCGGCAGATCAACAGCCTTATCCGCCTGGTCGAAGACATGCTCGATGTATCGCGCATCCGCACCGGCAAACTGTCGCTGCGGCCCAAGGCGTTCGACCTGGGCCTGCTGGTGCGCGGCCTGGTGGAGAACTTTGCCGCCCAGGCCAGCGCACTGGACACCCATATCGAGTTGCAACGCTGCGAGCCGCTGCTGGGCGAGTGGGACGAGTTTCGCATCGAGCAGGTGCTGGCCAACCTGTTGTCCAATGCCTTGCGTTATGGTGAGCGCAAACCGGTACAGGTGCGGGTGTTCGAGCAGGACGGCCAGGCCTGCGTGCAGGTGCAGGACCATGGCATAGGCATCTGCGTGGCCAACCAGCAGCGCATATTCCAGCAGTTCGAGCGGGTCGCCACCCAGCAGGCCAGTGGTGGGTTGGGCCTGGGGCTGTACATATCGGAGCAGATCGTCCAGGCCCATGGCGGGCGCATATTGGTGGAGAGTGAAGAGGGCAAAGGCGCCACCTTCACCTTGCAATTGCCACTGGCAACCTGCGAACAACAAAACGACCAGGCAAGGGCAACCTCTGCGTGAGCCTGGGGTCTGATGGCCAGTTGTAAGTATTTCAAGGCGTTGACATGAGTGAAGATGCACAAGATGTAGTACTGGTGGTCGAGGACGAACCGGCGATTCGCATGATCCTGCGTGATTACCTGGCAGGCGAGGGCTACCACGTGCTGGTGGCCGAGGATGGCGAGCAGGCGTTCGCGATCCTGGCGAGCAAGCCGCACCTCGACCTGATGGTGACGGACTTCCGCTTGCCGGGCGGGATTTCCGGGGTGGACATTGCCGAGCCGGCGGTGAAGTTGCGGCCGGACCTGAAGGTGATCTTCATCAGCGGCTACCCGGCGGAGATTCTCGAGTCCGGCAGCCCGATCACCCGCAAGGCACCGATCCTGGCCAAGCCGTTCGACCTGGATACCTTGCACGAGCAGATCCAGTCGCTCCTGCGCTGACTGTGTTTGCCTCTTCGCGGGCGCGCCCGCTCCCACAGGTTCTGTGCAAACCTTGAAGCCTGCGGGTTTCCTGTGGGAGCGGGCAAGCCCGCGAAGAGGCCGCAACAGGCTAGCGCAGTGTCCGCTCCAGCCCACCCACCAGCATGCTTTCCATCAACCCCAGCCCCTGTTCTTCGGGCAAGGCCTTCAACAGCCCCGGCAACTGGTTCAGCAGTGTCGCCACCACATGCGCCGTGGCCATCAAGGCCTCCCCCTGCAACTTCGCCTGCGGTGCGATCAACCTCAGCAACCCCGCCTCATAGCGCTTGCGCAACAAGGCCAGGCGCGCCTGCTGGTCGTCGCTCAGGCAACAGAAGTCGCGCTCCGCCAGGCGAAACTGCATGGGCCGCTCGGCATGCAGCTGCCAGTGCGCGGCAATCAGGCAGCTCAGCGCCGACGCCCCGCGCGCCATTGCCCGGCGCCCCTGGTCCAGGGTGGCCTGCAATTCCTCGTACAACTCCTCGATCAGGTCGTACAGCAGGTCCTGCTTGCTGGGGAAGTGGTGATACAGCGAGCCTGCGGTAAGCCCCACATGGGCCGCCAGCTCGCGCATGCTGACCTGGCCGAAGCCCTTTTCGGCAAACAGCGCCATGGCCCGGTCACGTCGCTCTTCAAAGTTGGCACAGCGCATCGCGGCATTGACCGGGGGCATGGCGTTCGCTCCTCAGTAGGTGAAGAAACCGCGGCCGCTCTTGCGCCCCAGCCAACCGGCCGCGACCATTTCCTTGAGCAGCGGGGCAGGGCGGTACTTGCTGTCGTTGAAGCCTTCATGGAAGGCCTCCATGATCGCCAGCAGGGTGTCCAGGCCGATCAGGTCGGCCAGGGCCAGCGGGCCGATCGGCTGGTTGCAGCCCAGGCGCATGCCGGTGTCGATGTCCTCGGCACTGGCCAGGCCTTCCTGGCGCACGAAGATCGCTTCGTTGATCATCGGCACCAGGATGCGGTTGACCACGAACCCTGGGCGGTTGCCGGCGGTGATCGGGGTCTTGCCGACCTTTTCGGTCACCACCAGCGCCTGGGCGTAGGTGCTGTCGCTGGTCTGCAGGCCGCGAATGATCTCGACCAGCGCCATCATCGGCACCGGGTTGAAGAAATGCACGCCGATGAAGCGTTCTGGGTGCTCGATGCCGGCCGCCAGCTGGGTGACCGACAGCGACGAGGTGTTGGTGGCGATCAGGCAGTCGGCGGCGACGTTGGCGGCCACCTGCTGCAGGATGCGCTGCTTGAGCTGCAGGTTCTCGGTGGCGGCTTCGATCACCATTTGCGCGCTGCTGAGCTGGGTGTAGTCGGTGCTGGTGCGAATGCGGGGGCGGGCAGCGGCCGCCTTGTCGGCGTCGAGGGTACCCTTGGCGACCTGGCGCTCGAGGTTCTTGCTCAAGGTGGCCACGCCGCGCTCCAGCGCAGCGTCGGAAACGTCCACCAGCAGCACCTGGTAGCCGGCCACCGCGCACACCTGGGCAATGCCGTTGCCCATGGTGCCTGCGCCGATCACGGCAATCTGTTCAATGCTCATGTGTCAGGCTCCCTCAGACGCGCTCGAAGACCAAGGCGATGCCTTGGCCACCACCGATGCACATGGTGGCCAGGGCATAGCGGCCCTGGATGCGCTGTAGCTCATGGATGGCCTTGGTGGCGATGATCGCGCCGGTGGCGCCCACCGGGTGACCCAGGGAAATGCCCGAACCGTTGGGGTTGACCTTTTCCGGGTCGAAGCCCAGTTCGCGAGCGACGGCGCAAGCCTGGGCAGCGAAGGCTTCGTTGGACTCGATCACGTCCAGGTCCTGCACACTCAGGCCGGTCTTCTCCAGCACCTTGCGGGTGGCCGGGATCGGGCCAAGGCCCATCAGTTCAGGCTCGACGCCGGCATGGGCATAGCCCACCAGGCGGGCCAGGGGCTTCAAGCCCAGGCGGCGCACCGCATCACCAGTGGCCAGTACCAGGCCGCCAGCGCCGTCGTTGATGCCACTGGCGTTGCCGGCGGTAACGGTACCGTCTTTCTTGAACACCGCCTTCATCCCTGCCAGTTGCTCGGCGGTCACCTCGCCACGCACATGCTCGTCAGTACTGAACTGCACGCTGCCCTTGCGGGTTTTCAGTTCCAGCGGAACGATCTGGCTGGCGAAGCGGCCTTCGGCAATGGCGCGAGCGGCGCGGTGCTGGCTGGTCAGGGCCAGTTCATCCTGCATTTCGCGGGTAATGCCGTGCTTGGCCGCAACGTTCTCGGCGGTGATGCCCATATGGAAGTGTTCGAACGGGTCCTGCAGCACGCCGACGGTGTAGTCGATGCCTTGCAGGTCACCCATGCGAGCACCCCAGCGTGCCTGCGGCAGCAGGTACGGGCCACGGCTCATGGATTCGGCGCCCGCCGCCACGGCCACGTCGGTGTCGCCGAGCAGCAGGCATTGGGCTGCCGAGACGATGGCCTGCAGGCCCGAGCCGCACAGGCGGTTGACGTTGAATGCCGGGGTTTCCTTGGGGATGCCGGCGTTCATTGCTGCTACGCGGGCCAGGTAGGCGTCACGCGGTTCGGTGGGGATCACCGTGCCCATCACCAGGTGGCCGACTTGCTCGGCGGCCACGCCCGAGCGCTCGATGGCGGCGCGGGTGATGGCGCTGGCCAGGTCGGCCAGCGGCAGGTCCTTGAGGGAACCGCCAAAGCCACCAATGGCTGAACGGACGGCACTGACGACGTAGATTTCTGCGCTGCTCATAGGGGCTCCGATTGCGAAGGCATGGCGGGACCGGGCCAGGCTCTGCGAGAATGGCCGACGATCCCGGAGTGGGACCGAGTCTAGGCAAAGGCTCTGTTGCAGCCTATGCCGGAACTGTTCAGACAACCTGGCACTTTTTGCCACTCAGCATAGACAGCGAAAACCGCCATGCGCGATAGCGATTCGGTCGCCGTGTACTTCCTCAATGCCATGCTCCATGCCCTGCGCGACTGCCCCGCCGAACGCGATGCGCAGCTGCGTGCGGTGGGCATCGACCCACAACTGCTCGAGCAGCCCCAGGCGCGCGTACCGGCCAAGGCCTTCGCCCAGCTGTGGCTGGCGCTGATCCAGCGCCTGGACGATGAGTTCTTCCGCCTCGACAGCCACGGCATGCCGCCGGGCAGTTTCGCCCTGATCTGCCGGGGCCTGATCCTGGAGCCGAACCTGGAGAAGGCCTTGCGCCAGTGCATGGGCGGTTTTGGCCTGTTCCTGCGCGATCTGCGCGGCAGCCTGACGGTGCGTGGCGGGCGGGCGCTGATCAGCGTGCAGTCGAGCATCGCCGACCCGCTGACCCGGGTATATGCCGAGGAAACCTACCTGGTGCTGATGATCGGCATGCTGTGCTGGCTGGCCGGGCGGCGGATCGCCATCGACCGCACCGAGCTGGCGGTGTCGCGCCCGGCCCAGGAAGACGACCTGCTGCTGTGGGGGCCGGACCTGCGCCTGGGCAGCGGGCGCACCGAGGTGGAGTTCGACAGCGCCTACCTGCGCCTGCCGGTGGTGCAGGACCTGGCGGCCCTGAAAACCTTCCTGCGCAGTGCGCCGCAGGGGCTGGTGATTCGCTTTCGCAACCAGAACGGGCTGGTGGCCGAAGTGTACCGGCACCTGCGGGCGCGGCGTTATGGGCAGTGGCCGACGCTGGCGGCGCTGGCGCAGCAGCAGGGGGTCAGTGCCAGTACTTTCCGTCGGCAGCTGGAGCGGGAAGGGCGTTCGTACCAGCAGATCAAGGATGAGGTGCGTCGGGCAATGGCCTTCGAGCGGTTGCGCGAAGGGGAGTTGAGCATTGCCGAGATTGCCGAGCAGACCGGGTTCCAGGAGCCCAGTGCGTTTCACCGGGCGTTCAAGAAGTGGACCGGGCAGAGCCCCGGCAGCTACCGGGCGCGGTTGGCCGGGCGGTAGTGTTCACCTGCACCGGCCCTTTCGCGGGCTTGCCCGCTCCCACAGGTGCAGCACAGCTTTCAGGCCCTGTGCGATCCCTGTGGGAGCGGGCAAGCCCGCGAAGAGGCCGGTACAGGCTACCGCTCAATGATCAGGCCGGCACCATGGCAAACCCGACCCCGAAGCGGTTCCAGGCATTGATGGCGGCAATTGCCAGGGTCAGGTTGGCCACCTCGGCCGGCTCGAAGTGTTCCTGCAAGGCTTCATATTCCGCCTGCGGCGCGCCATGCTCGGGCAGCCTGGTCAGGCTCTCCACCCAGGCCAGCGCAGCACGTTCGCGCGGGGTGAAGTAGGCGGTTTCCTGCCAGACGCACAAGGTCTGCAGGCGTGCCTCGGTCTCACCGGCCTTGCGCGCATCGTTGGCGTGCAGGTTGACGCAGTAGGCGCAGCCGTTGATCTGCGAAGCCCGCAGGCGCACCAGTTCCAGCAGGGAATTCTCCAGGCCGCTCTTGGCCAGGGCCTGCTCCAGGCCGACCATGGCTTTGTAGGCCTCGGGGGCGTGCTTGGCCCATTCGATACGGTTGTGCATGGCTGTCTCCAAAGGGTGTGGGGGGGATGGCGCTACTGTAGCGCCGCACGTTGGCCTCCCCGATAGCCAATCACGCGCATAAGCGGGAGGCCAATCGGCCATTTGGGAGGCCACTGACAGGCATCCAATCTCTTCATTTCTGCCAGGCCGCCGAAGCCCGGATAATGATCAGGTCTTGCAACAGGGGAACCGATTCATGTCCGAAGAACACATGCGCGAAGCGCTCGACCTGGCCCGCGCCAACATTCAGGCCGGTGGCCGGCCCTTCGGCGCCGTGCTGGTGTACCAGGGGCAGGTGCTGGCGCGTGCGGTCAACGAGATCCACAGCACCCAGGACCCGACCGCCCACGCCGAGATGCAGGCCATCCGCAAGGCCAGCCATGCCCTGGGTCAGGCACGCCTGGACGGCGCCGAAGTCTACGCCAGCGGCCACCCATGCCCGATGTGCCTGGCGGCCATGCACCTGTGCGGCATCGAGCGGGCCTGGTTTGCCTACGACAACGCCGAGGGCGAACCCTACGGCTTGTCCACCGCGGCGGTATACGCGCAGATGGCTCGCCCGCCCCAGCAACAGAGCCTGCCGCTGCGCGCCCTGAAGCCCAGCGGCGAAGCCGGTCTTTACCTTGAGTGGAAACAGGCCAACGCACAATGAGAGCGGCATTGAACCTGCTGCTGGTCATCCTGCTGGCACTGAACCTGCGGCCGATCCTGACCAGCATCGGCCCGTTGCTCGAACCCATGCGCGCAAGTACTGGCCTGGGTTACCAGCAGGCGGCCTTGCTGACGGCGTTGCCGGTGCTGTGCATGGGCCTGGTGCCCTTGCTGCAACCCTGGTTGCGGCGCTGGATCAGCGAACATGGCGGCATGCTCGCTGGCCTGTCTGCCATCGCCCTGGCCTGCCTGTGGCGCCTGCAACTGGGCAGCGCCTGGGCGCTGATTGCCAGTGCGGTGGTCGCCGGCCTGGGGGTGGCGGTAGTGCAGGGCATGATGCCGGGGCTGGTCAACCGCTGGTTTCCCGGCCGCCTGGCGGGGGCGATGGGCCTGTATTCGGCAGCGCTGATGAGCGGCGGCGGCCTGGCCGCCGTGCTTGGGCCGCACATCAGTGGCTACTTCGGCCATTGGCAGGTCGGCCTGGGCGTGTGGGCGATCCCGGCTGTGCTGGCGGTGCTGGCCTGGGCCGTGCTGCGGCCGCGCCAGGAGGCGCCGAAACTGGCCGGTGCCGCCGGCGGTCATTGGTTCGGTACGCGTCGGGCCTGGTTGCTGGCGCTGTACTTTGGCTTGATCAACGGTGGCTACACCAGCATGGTGGCCTGGTTGCCGGCCTATCACATCGAGCATGGTGGCAGCGCCCAGGGCGGTGCCGACCTGGTTGGCCTGATGACCATCTTTCAGGTGGCCGGTGCATTGGGCTTGCCGCTGTTGCTGCGGCGCTGGGCAGACCGACGCCCGGGCCTGTGGCTGGCCTTGGCGATCCAGCTGGTGGGTTTTCTCGGCCTGCTGCTGGCACCCACGCTGGCCTCGGGGCTGTGGGTGGCGATGATCGGTTTCGGTCTGGGCGCCTGCTTCAGCCAGAGCCTGACGCTGACCCTGGAGCACCTGAAGACACCTGCCGAGGCTGGCAGCCTGGCGGCGTTCGTGCAGGGCATCGGCTTCATCATCACCGGCATCGTGCCTTACGTCACCGGCTGGTTGCGCGACATGAGCGGTGATTTCCAGGCCTCGTGGACGCTGCTGACCGTGACCGTGGTGGCGATGCTGCTGGTTACCACGTGGTTCAACCCTCGCGGTTATGCCGCGGCGATTGCCCGCCCGGTAGTGGCGGGCAAGGCCGCGCCGGTCAACTGAGGCGCTGCAGGGTGTCGCGCACCCGGTCCAGCGCCGGGTCGATGTCCAGCAGCTCGATGGCGCCGAAGCCCAGCAACAGCCCCGGGCGCACTGGCGCTTCGCTGAAGAACGGCGCGAGCGAATACAGGCCGACCTCCACCTTGCGTGCGAGGTTGGCCAGCAGCTCGACATCGACCCCAGGTTTAGCCAGGGCGCTGAGGTGGAACCCGGCGCTGGCGGGGATGGCGCTGAACCACGGTGCCAAGTCGCCGCCCAGCCGCGCGAGGATGCGTTCGCGACGGGCGCTGTAGACCTCGTGGCAACGGCGGATGTGCTTGTTCAGGTGGCCTTCGCCGAGAAAGCGCGCCAGTGCCCACTGCAACAGGGTCGGGCTGTGCCAGTCGCTGAGGTGCTTGGCCACGCAGGCCGCCTTCAGCACGTCGGGCGGCAGTACGGCGTAGCCCAGGCGCAACTCGGGCAGCAAGGTCTTGGAAAAGGTCCCCACATAGGCCACCAGGCCATGGCGGTCGAGGCGCTGTAGAGCGTCTGCGGCTGGGCCGTGGTAGCGGAACTCGCAGTCGTAGTCGTCTTCGATGATCAACGCACCCAGCTCGGCGGCCCGTGCCAGCAGGGCGTGCCGGCGTGGCTCGCTCATCGGCATGCCCAGCGGGAACTGGTGCGAGGGCGTCACATAGATCAGCCGGGTGCCGTCGGCGATCTGCTCCACGCACAGCCCTTCATCGTCCACCGGTACCGATTGCAGGCGCGCACCCAGGGCCAGGAACAGTTGCCGCGCTGGCGGGTAGCCCGGGTCTTCCATGGCTACCTGGCAACCCGGCTCGACCAGTACCCGTGCGATCAGGTCCAGTGCCTGCTGGGCGCCGTTGCACACCAGCAGGTCAGCGGCGCTGCAGTGCACGCCGCGGGCATAGGCGACATGATGGGCAATGGCCTCGCGCAGCTCCGGCAGGCCCTGGGCAGGGAACTGCCGCTCGGGATGGCGCTGGCTGCGGCGCAGGGCATAGTTCAGGCAACTGCGCCACTGGTCGAACGGGAACTGCGCCTTGCTCGAGGCCCCGCCGATGAAGTCGTAACGCGACGGAGCCTCCAGCTGGCGTCGGCTCAGCACGGTGGCGCGCTGCTGCCAGCGCTCGAGCGACGCGGCACCAGCCAGGGGAATGGCGGGCGATTCGCTGCTGCGCAGCGGCTGGCGCGGGGTGACGAAGGTGCCCCGGCCGACCACGCCGCTCAGCAGGTTGTCGTAGGTCAGCCGGGAATAGGCCTCGGCCACGGTCTTGCGCGACACGCCCAGCTGCTCTGCCAGCAGGCGGCTTGGCGGCAGTTGGGTGCCGGCGGCCAGGTGGCCGCTGTCGATGCCGGCGCGCAATTGCTGGTAAAGCTGGTCGGCCAGGCCTTTGCGGCCTTCCAGGCGAATGTGCAGTTCCATGGAGCGGTCCGGAGCGGGGAAGTGCTCAGGATAGCGGATTGGTCGGGGAAGGGCATGGGGCCGCTTTGCGGCCCATCGCCGGCAAGCCAGCTCTCATAGAACAACACATGACTCATTGGTTCGGCGAGGTTCTGTAGGAGCAGCCTTGTGCTGCGAAGAGGCCGGGGCTGACAAAGCCTGTCTATTGGCTGTACCGGCCTCTTCGCAGCACAAGGCTGCTCCTACACAGGCCGCGTCAAACGAGCGATATTTGTTCTCTGCGCGAAAGCGCAGCCCAAAGGGCTGGGCAATCTCCCACAGGAACTGCACAATGCTTGAGGTCGGTGCAGTCGAGGTGGGAGCTGGCTTGCCGGCGATGGGCCGCAATGCGGCCCCCAGGCAAGCGGTAGGTAATCAGAAGCGTGCCGTACTCACCGTGATGTAGCCCTTGTCTGCCAGCGCGATACGTATCACCGTCTCGTCCGCCGGCGCCTTGCGGTTGCGCTTGATGCGAACGCCTTCCACCGCCGCCGCTTTCATATGCTCGGAGATGGCCCGCCCGTTCGGGTCGAAGAACAACTCGCTGGCCAGCAACTCGATACGCTCGATCAGTTGGCGGGAGCGTTCATCGGTAGCGCAGAAGAACATCACCCCCGACAGGTGCGGGTCGTCATCGGGGTTGTTCATGTCATGGGCCAGCAGTTCGCGCAGGGTGCTGCGCAATTCGGCAGTGGGGCGGGCGTACAGGTGCATGCGGAACCTCCTCTGGATCGCTACCTTGCGTCATCCAGTGCCGATCATGTTTTCAGAGGGCAGAGGCAACAAGTAGGACGCTTCCGAGCGCCGAATAGGAAACTTCTGAAAGTGCCGGAATACCACTTGTTTTCATGCAGTGGGGCCGCATAGCGGCCCCTGTCAGCATCAGCGCCCAACCTCCTGCTTGAAAAGCAAGCGCCAGCCATGCAGTAACGGTTCGGTATAGCCACTGGGCTGCTGCCGCCCCTTGAACACCAGCTCCCTCGCAGCGCGGAAGGCATGCGATGCCTCGAAACCGGCGGCCATCGGCCGGTACGCCGGGTCCCCGGCATTCTGCTGGTCGACCACGCCGGCCATGCGTTGCAAGGTCGCCTCGACCTGCTCGGCATCGACCACCCCGTGGTGCAGCCAGTTGGCAATGTGCTGCGCGGAAATCCGCAGGGTCGCGCGGTCTTCCATCAAGCCCACATCATGGATATCCGGCACCTTGGAACAGCCTACCCCTTGCTCGACCCAGCGCACCACGTAACCGAGGATACCCTGGCAGTTGTTGTCCAGCTCGGCCTGGATTTCGGCTGCGCTCCAGGGCCGCTCGGGGCTGACCGGGACACTGAGCAAGTCATGCAGCAACTCGGCGCGCTGGGCATTCAGGTCAACCTGTTCCAGCGTTTGCTGCACGGCCGCCACATCCACCTGGTGGTAGTGCAGCGCATGCAGTGTCGCGGCTGTGGGCGAGGGCACCCAGGCCGTGTTGGCGCCGGCCCTGGGCTGGGCGACTTTCTGTTCCAGCATGGCCGCCATCAGGTCGGGCATGGCCCACATGCCCTTGCCGATTTGCGCCTTGCCGCGCAGGCCACAGGCCAGCCCCACCAGTACGTTGCTGCGCTCGTAGGCCTGGATCCAGGCACTGCCTTTCATGTCGCCCTTGCGCAGCATGGCGCCGGCTTCCATGGCCGTGTGCATCTCGTCACCGGTGCGGTCGAGGAAGCCGGTATTGATGAACACCACCCGTGACGCGGCGCTGGCGATGCAGGCTTTGAGGTTGACGCTGGTACGCCGCTCCTCGTCCATGATGCCCATCTTCAGCGTGTGTGCGGGCAGGCCCAACAGGGCTTCGACACGGCCGAACAGCTGGTCGGCAAAGGCCACCTCGGCCGGCCCGTGCATCTTCGGCTTGACGATGTACAGGCTGCCCTCGCGGGAATTGCCACGGCGCTTGAGGTCATGCAGGCCGATCAGGCTGGTGACCACAGCATCGAGGATGCCTTCCGGGATTTCCCGGCCATCGCGGTCGTGGATGGCCGGGTTGGTCATCAGGTGGCCGACGTTGCGGATGAACAGCAGCGAGCGGCCTGGCAGGGTCAGTGGCTGGTCGTCTGCGCCGTGGTAGTGGCGGTCTTTGGCCAGGGTGCGTTCGAAGGTCTTGCCGCCCTTGCTGACCTGTTCGCTGAGGTCGCCCTTCATCAGGCCGAGCCAGTTGCGGTAGACGTTGACCTTGTCGTCGGCATCCACGGCGGCTACCGAGTCTTCGCAGTCGATGATGGTGGTGAGCGCGGCCTCCAGCAGGATGTCCTTGACCCCGGCCGGGTCCTGCCGGCCGATGGCGTTGGCCGGGTCGACCTGGATTTCGAAATGCAGCTGGTGATGCTGCAACAGGATCGCTGTTGGCGTGTTCGGCTCACCTTGGTAACCACGCAGTTGCGCGGGGTGCCTGAGGCCGACCTGGCGGCCATCGGCCAGGGTTACCTGCAGCGTGCCCTGGCTGATCGCGTAGGCCTTGGCGTCGTTGTGCGACGCACCGTCGAGGGGGGCCGCGGTGTCGAGGAACTGCCGGCCATAGGCGATCACCTTGGCGCCGCGTTGCGGGTTGTAGCCCTGGCCACGTTCGGTGCCCTCGGTTTCGGCGATGGCATCGGTGCCGTACAGGGCATCGTACAGCGAGCCCCAGCGGGCGTTGGCGGCGTTGAGGGCGTAGCGGGCGTTGCTCAGTGGCACTACCAGTTGCGGGCCGGCCTGCACGGCGATCTCGCGGTCGACGTTGCGGGTGCTGACCTGCACGCTTGCCGGGGGCTCTACAAGGTAGCCGATGCCTTGCAGGAAATGCTGGTAGGCGGCCATGTCACGGATCGGGCCGGGGTGCTGGCGGTGCCAGTTGTCGAGTTCTGTCTGCAGGTGCTCGCGTTCGGCGAGCAGGGCGCGGTTTTGTGGTGCGAGGTCGTGGATCAGGGTGCTGAAGCCTTGCCAGAAGGTGCGGGCTTCGATGCCGGTGCCGGGGAGGACCTCATCTTCGATGAAGCGCTGCAGGGTGGGGGCGATCTGGAGTGGATGGTTTGGCATTGTCTGTTCGCTCGAAGTTCAGGCTTCTGGATAAATGTTGCTTTTGCCGGCCTCTTCGCGGGTAAACCCGCTCCTACAGGTGCTGCACCCGTCTCAGGCCTTGTGAAAGCCCTGTGGGAGCGGGCAAGCCCGCGAAGAGGCCGGCACAGGATTCAGAGGGCAGCCGCCCCGGCCTTGGCCACCTGGGCATCCTGCTCGGCCTTGACCCCGGACACGCCAATCGCCCCCACCACCTGGCCATCCACCCGCAGCGGTACGCCACCTTCCAGGCTGGTCAGCAGCGGCGCGGTAACGAAAGCAGTACGGCCACCATTGACCATTTCCTCGTAATCTCGCGTCTCCTTGCGCCCCAGTGCGGCAGTGCGGGCCTTTTCCATCGCGATGTAGGCGCTGGCCGGCGCGCAGCCGTCCAGGCGCTCCAGGGCCAGCGGGTGGCCGCCGTCGTCGACCACGGCAATGGTCACGTTCCATTGTTGTGCCTGGGCTTCCTGGCGGGCGGCGGTCAGCACTTTGGCGACTTCGGCCTGGCCGATAACGGACTTGCTATGCATGGTGGTTCTCCGGGTTCAAGGCTGCTTCGACGATTTCGATCCAGTGCCGCACCGGTGTGCGCCCGGCCCCGTCGAGGTGGGCCTGGCAGCCGATGTTGGCGGTGGCGATGACTTGCGGTTTGCCGCTTTCCAGGGCGTTGAGGCGGTTGTCGCGCAGTTGTAGCGACAGCTCGGGTTGGGTCAGCGAATAGGTGCCGGCCGAGCCGCAGCACAGGTGGCCGTCCGGTACCGGGGTCAAGGTGAAGCCAAGGCGTGTCAGCAATGCCTCCACCGCACCCCCCAGCTTCAGCGCGTGCTGCAGGGTGCATGGGCAATGGAAGGCCAGGCGCTGTTCGACGCACACGCCCAGTTGCTCGACCGGCTCGTCGCGCAGCACCTCCACCAGGTCGCGGGACAGAGCGCTGACCCGTGCGGCCTTGGCGGCGTAGCGCGGGTCCTTTTCCAGCAGGTGGCCGTAATCGCGCACGAACGCGCCGCAGCCGCTGGCGGTTTGCACGATGGCCTCGGCGCCGGCTTCGATGGCAGGCCACCAGGCATCGATATTGCGCCGCGCCCGTTGCAGGCCTTGTTCCTGGGCATTGAGGTGGTAGTCCACCGCGCCACAGCAGCCCGCCTGCTGGATTGGCACCACGCTGATGCCCAGGCGGTCCAGCAGGCGTGCGGCGGCTGCGTTGGTGTTGGGCGACAGGGCCGGTTGCACACAGCCTTCCAGCATCAGCACCCGCCGCGCATGGCGCGGTGCGGGGCGTTGGCCGGGGGCGGTGACCCGCGCCGGCAGCTTGCGCTTGAGCGTGGCCGGCAGCAGCGGGCGCAGGGCCTGGCCACTGCGGGTCAGGGCCTTGAACAGCGCCGGGCGTGGCACCACTGCACGCAGGCCCTGGCGCAGCAGGCGCTGGCCGAGCGGGCGTGGCACCTGCTGTTCGACCACGGCGCGGCCAATGTCCAGCAGGTCGTGGTACTTCACCCCGGAAGGGCAGGTGGTTTCACAGTTGCGGCAGGTCAGGCAGCGATCCAGGTGCAACTGGGTGCTGGCGGTGATCGGCGCGCCTTCGAGCATCTGCTTGATCAGGTAGATGCGCCCGCGTGGGCCGTCCAGTTCATCGCCCAGCAGCTGGTAGGTGGGGCACGTGGCGGTACAGAAGCCACAGTGCACGCAGGAGCGCAGGATGCTTTCGGCCTCGTCGGCGCGGGCCAGGTGCCGGGCGGTTTCGCTCAGGTTGGTTTGCATGGTCTGGCCTCACAGGTCCGGGTACAGGCGGCCAGGGTTGAACACACCCTGGGGGTCGAGTTGCTGCTTGAGCGCTCGGTGGTAGCGCATCAGCGCGGCAGGCAGCGGTGGGCTGCTGGCAGCGCCAGGGGCATGGCAGGTGGCGTGGCCACCAACCTTGGCGACCTGCTCGCGGATGTGTTGCGCCGGTGCCGTGGACTTGAGCCAGCGCTGCGCGCCACCCCAGTCGATCAGCTGCTGGCCGGGCAAATCCAGCTCGCCGGTGGTGTTGGGCACGGACAAGCGCCACAGCGGCGCGGGGCCGGCAAAGAACGCCAGGCGCTGCTCGCGCAGGTCGCTCCAGAAGCTGCTGTCCAGTGCCTCGCCGCCCAGACGCTGGCGTGCCGACTGCACCGAGCCTTCGCCGCCTTCAAGGCGCAGGTACAGCGCGTCACTGTCATGGCAGGCCGCACTGATCGGCAGCGGCTGCTGGCCCCATTCGGCCAGCTCCGCCAGCGCCTGGTGGCGGCCCATCGGCAGGCGCAGGCTGAGGCACTGGCGCGGGCGGGGCAGCACTTTCAGCGACACCTCGGTCAGCAGCCCGAGGCAGCCGAAGCTGCCCGCCATCAGCCGCGACACGTCGTAGCCGGCAACGTTCTTCATCACTTCGCCACCAAAGCGCAACAGCTTGCCGTGGCCGGTGATCACCCGCGTGCCCAGCACATAGTCGCGCACCGACCCGGCCCACGGCCGCCTTGGGCCGGACAGCCCGGCCGCGACCATGCCACCCAGGGTGGCGTCGGGGCCCAGGTGCGGTGGTTCGCAGGGCAGCATCTGGCCAGCCTCGTGCAGCGCTGCCTCGATCTCGCGCAGCGGCGTGCCGGCGCGGGCAGTCAGCACCAGCTCGGTCGGGTCGTAGCTGACGATGCCGCGGTGGCTGCGGGTGTCGAGTACCTCGCCGGCCACCGGGCAGCCGAGCATGGCCTTGCTGTTGCCACCCTGGATACGCAGCGGCGTGGCCTGGTTCAGCGCCTGGTTGACCTGCTCCAGCAGGGCCTGGCTGATGTCGCGGTCCATGCTCATCAGAAACGCTCCAGTTCGGGAAAGGGCAGTTGCCCATGGTGCACGTGCATGGCGCCAAATTCGGCGCAGCGGTGCAGGGTGGGGATGTTCTTGCCGGGGTTGAGCAGGCCTTGCGGGTCGAAGGCGGCCTTGATCGCATGGAACAGGGTGATTTCGTCGCTGTTGAACTGTGCGCACATCTGGTTGATCTTCTCGCGCCCCACGCCGTGTTCGCCGGTGATGCTGCCGCCTACGGCCACGCACAGCTCGAGGATCTTGCCGCCGATGGCTTCGGCACGTTCCAGCTCGCCTGGCAGGTTGGCATCGAACAGGATCAGCGGGTGCATGTTGCCGTCGCCGGCATGGAACACGTTGGCCACGCGCAGGCCGTATTCGGCGGACAGGTCGCTGATGCCCTTGAGCACCCGTGGCAGTTCGCGGCGCGGGATGGTGCCGTCCATGCAGTAGTAGTCCGGGGAGATGCGCCCCACCGCCGGGAAGGCGTTCTTGCGCCCGGCCCAGAAGCGCACGCGCTCGGCCTCGTCGCAGGCCAGCCGCACATCACGCGCACCGGCCTGGGCCAGCACGGCGGCGACCCGTTCGCAGTCATCGTGCACATCGGCTTCGACGCCATCCAGTTCGCACAGCAGGATGGCCGCAGCGTCAACCGGGTAGCCGGCGTGGATGAAGTCCTCGGCAGCGCGGATCGCCAGGTTGTCCATCATCTCCAGGCCGCCGGGGATGATCCCGGCAGCGATGATCTCGGCCACTGCCCGGCCGGCGTCCTCGACGCTGTCGAAGCTGGCCAGCAGCACCCGTGCCACCTGGGGCTTGGGCAGCAGCTTGACGGTGACTTCGGTGACGATGCCGAGCATGCCTTCGGAGCCGGTGAACAGTGCCAGCAGGTCGAAACCGGGGCTGTCCAGGGCATCGCTGCCAAGGGTCAGGCGTTCGCCCTCGACCGTGAGGATTTCCACCTTGAGCAGGTTGTGCACGGTCAGGCCGTACTTCAGGCAGTGCACGCCACCGGCATTCTCCGCGACATTGCCGCCGATGGAGCAGGCTATCTGCGAGGACGGGTCCGGCGCATAGTACAGGCCGTAGGGCGCGGCCGCCTGGGAGATGGCCAGGTTGCGCACGCCGGGCTGCACACGGGCGAAGCGGCCCTGCGGGTTGACTTCGAGAATGCGGTTGAACCGCGCCATCACCAGCAGGATGCCTTTGGCCAGTGGCAGGGCGCCGCCCGACAGGCCGGTACCGGCGCCGCGTGCCACCACCGGCATGCCACGCTGGTGGCAAAGCCTGAGCAGCGCCTGCACCTGCTCCAGGCGCTCGGGCAGCACCACCAGCAGCGGCACCGTGCGGTAGGCTGAGAGGCCGTCGCATTCATAGGGCTTGAGGTCTTCCTCGCGGTGCAGGATCTCGAGGTCCGGCAGGGCAGCGCGCAGCGCTTGCAGCAGCGCCCCCTGGTCCACGTCGGGCAGCGCGCCATCGACGCGTTCGTCATACAGGATATTCATCGGCTCACTCGGCAACGGTTTTTGTTGTTGTTGGCAAAGCGCTCACCCTTGCAGCCTGCGCGTGGCAGCCGCCGCGGTCGAGCACGGGGTGAACTGGTCCTACCAGTTTTTGCGACGGGTACTGGTTATTGACGGCTTTGCCCGGCTAGATTGAAGCAGGTGGTCGAAGTGGTCCTACCAGCAGGAGGGTACGCAGTGGGTACTGAAGGCAAGGCCAAGGTCGCCGACCAGGTGGCCGAACGGGTCGAGCGGCTGATCGTCGAAGGCGTGCTCAAGGTGGGCCAGGCCCTGCCGTCGGAGCGGCGCCTGGTGGACAAGCTGGGCTGCTCGCGCTCGGCGCTGCGTGAGGGCCTGCGCATCCTGCGCGGGCGCGGCATCATCGACACCGAGCAGGGGCGCGGCTCGTTCGTCGCCGACCTGACGGGCCATGCGGGTGCCACGCCGTTGATGCACCTGTTCGGCTCGCAGCCGCGCACGCTGTTCGACCTGCTGGAAGTGCGGGCGTTGCTGGAAGCCGAGTCGGCGCGCCTGGCGGCACTGCGGGCCACCGAGGTCGACCGTTTGTTGATCCGCCGGCGTTATGAAGAAATGCTGGCTGCGCACGAAGCCCCAGAAGCGATGGATGCCCGTGAACATGCCCGCCGCGACCATGCCTTTCACAGGGCGATCAGCGAGGCTTCGCACAACCCGGTGCTGGTGCATACCTTGCAATCGCTCAGTGACCTGACCTTGAGCACGGTGTTCGCCTCGGTCAACAACTTGTATTGCCGGCCGGCGCAGAAGCGCCAGATCGACCGCCAGCATGCGCGGTTGTATCACGCGGTGATGGAGCAGTTGCCCGAGCAGGCGCAGCGCGCGGCGCGCGAGCATATCAACGGGATCCGCGACAGTTTGCGGGAGATCGAGCAGGAAGAGCAGCGGCTGGTAAGGGCTACCATGCGCATGGATGGCTGGGGGTGAATGTATGCCTGCACAGGCCTCTTCGCGGGCTTGCCCGCTCCTACAGGGACGGCACCGGGTCTGATGCCTGTGCAGTACTTGTGGGAGCGGGCAAGCCCGCGAAGAGGCCTGTGCAGGATTAGCTCAATCAATCAATGATCGGCTATGCGGTCATCCTGCGAGAGGAGGGCCCGGGCCAGCTCTTCATCATTGGCCTGCAGGCCTGGGTTGTCCTTGCGGGCCTGTTCCAGCGCCGACTCCACATAGGCGCCACGGATTGCACCACCGCTGGCGACGAAGGCCGAAAGCTCGTCACGCGCCGGGATGATCCGTTTGTCGTCCTTGAAGGTCGAGTAAAGCGAAGCGGAAACACCGGCCGAGGTTGCGACGTCGCCTGCGTCGACGTCAGCCAGGGCAGCACCGGCAGGCAGCAGGAGCAGCAGCGCAGGGGCGAGGAGTAGGTGGCGCATGGTGTGTTCTCCAGTAGCGTGAAGCCCAAGTAATTGAACCACTCAGTGATTAAGAAAGCGCAGGTGGGGTGGTAGTTCCCTTCGTATCGGAAACAGGCATTGACCCTGTCCAGCCAGGCGTGATCTGCTCGGGCTGCTGGCCCAATCATTTCAATGGATGAAGGTTCTCCCCATGCCCGACTACAAGCTGCATTGCTTCGCCGAATCCGGTAACGCCTACAAGGCCGCCCTGATGCTTGAACTCACAGGCCAGGACTGGCAGCCGGTGTTCGTCGATTTCTTCAATGGCCAGACTCGCGAACAAGCCTGGCGCGACGACGTGAACGAACAGGGCGAGGTGCCGGTGCTGGAACACGCCGGCAAATCCTTTACCCAGTCTGCGCTGATCCTCGACTACCTCGCGGAGAAAACCGGGCAGTTCGGCCCCCGCGACGAAGACGAAAAGCGCGAGATCTGGCGCTGGATGCTGTTCGATAACCATAAGTTCACCAGCTACTACGCGGCGCTGCGTTTTCTTTTCTGCCTGAAGAAAACCGGTGAAACGGATGTGACCCGGTTCCTGCGTGAACGTGCCATGGCGGCTTACCGTATCGTCGACGCGCACCTGGCGAAGACACCGTTCATGGTCGGTGGCCGGCTGACGATCGCTGACCTGTCGCTGGCCGGGTATGTGTTCATGCCGGAGGACACTGGCATTGCGTTGGCGCAGTTCACCCACATCGAGGCATGGAAAGCGCGAATCCAGGCGTTGCCAGGGTGGAAGCACCCGTATGAACTGATGCCTCGCGCGGCATCCTGAGCAATCCGGCTCGCCGGGCCATGGTGCAGTGGGCCTTTGGCGAGCCAGCCATTCTGATGGCCGGTCGGTGACAAGCGCAGCGGCGTGGCTACGCTCAAAAATCAAGAAACATCCCGAAATATTTGGCCGGCAGGCCCTGAAGGATCTCGTTCAACCGCTGCAGATGGAAGGCCGCGCTGGTTAGCAAGTCGCCCCATGGGGGGCCGGAAATCACAGGGTTCATCGTGCAACCCGGTGCTACTCCAAGCGGAGACATCATGATGCTCAGGAAATGCTTGTTGGCTTTGGCTATCGGTGCAGTGTTGTCGGCTTCGGCCGTGTTGGTGCCGGACTCCATTGGCGGTACCTCCAGCGCGTATGCGAAGGATGGTGGCGGCGGCGGTAGTGGTGGTGGCGGTGGCCATGGCGGCGGAGGTGGTGGTAGTGGTGGTGGCCATGGTGGCGGCGGTGGTAGTGGCGGCGGCGGTGGCCATGGCGGTGGAGGTGGCGGTAGCGGCGGTGGTGGCTCGGGTGGTGGCCACGGCGGCAGTGGCAGCGGGCACAGTGGCGATGGTGGTGGGCATGATGGCAGCGGGCGCAATGGTGCAGATGATGGTGCCGACCACGAGGCCAACCACGAAGCCAATCATGAGGCGAATCACGATGTGGGCGAGCCCCACGGTGTAGGGCATGGCGCCGACGATGGGGCTGAGCATGACGTTGGGGACGATCGCGGAGGCGACCGGAACTAGCAATTTGGGTGTCTGTGTCGGCCTCTTCGCGGGCACGCCCGCTCCCACAGGTATCGCGCCGCTTTCAAGGTTGGCGCAGCACCTGTGGGAGCGGGCGTGCCCGCGAAGAGGCCCGAACAGGCCATAGAGCGGCTTCCAGCGGTCTCAAGCATGCGGCACGCTCCGAGGCACTACCCCACCCGCATACTCCGGCTTCAGATGCCCCTGCTCATCCAGCAGATAGGCATCCATCACCTCCCGCACCACCGGCCCTGCCACCCGGCCGCCGGCTTCACCGTTCTCGATCATCACCGCCACCACCACACTCGGGTGATCAGCCGGGGCAAAGCCGACGAACAGGGCATTGTCGCGGTGCCGCTCCAGGGTCTTGTCGCGGTTGTAGCGTTCGCCCTGCTTAATCGCCACCACCTGCGCGGTGCCGCTCTTGCCGGCAATCCGGTATTGCGCACCGGCCGCGGCAGCGCGGGCGATGCCGCGCGGGTCGTGCATGACCATCTGCATGCCCTGGCTGACCTGGTCCCAGGCGTGCCTGTCGTGCAGCACGATATTGGGCATCGGGTTGGGGTCCACCGGCGCATCGCCACCCACGGTCATGGCCAGGTGCGGGCGGTGCCACACGCCCTTGCTCGCCAGCAGGCTGGTGGCCTGGGCCAGCTGCAGCGGGGTGACCTGCATGTAGCCCTGGCCGATGCCCAGGATCAGCGTCTCGCCCGGGAACCAGGCCTGGCGCCGGGTGGCGCGCTTCCACTCGGCCGACGGCATCAGCCCGGACGCTTCCTCGAACATGTCCAGCGACACCTTCTGGCCCAGGCCGAACTCGGCCATGTAGTCGTGCAGGCGGTCGATGCCCAGCTTGTGCGCCAGGTCATAGAAGTAGGTGTCGTTGGAACGCATGATGGCGGTGTACATATCCACCCAGCCATCGCCGCTGCGGTTCCAGTTGCGGTACTTGTGGTCGTAGTTGGGCAGCTCGTAGTAGCCCGGGTCGAACACCCGGCTGCCCGGGGTGATCACGCCGCTGTCGAGGCCGGCGATGGCCACCTCCGGCTTCACCGTCGAACCGGGGGCATACAGGCCGCGCAGCACGCGGTTGAACAGCGGGCGGTCGATGGAATCGCGCAGGGCGGCGTATTGTTTGAAGCTGATGCCCTTGACGAACAGGTTGGGGTCGAAGCTGGGGTTGCTGACCATCGCCAGCACGTCGCCATTGGCCGGGTCGAGCACCACCACCGAGCCGCGGCGGTCGCCCAGGGCCTTTTCCGCGGCCAGTTGCAGGTGGGCGTCCAGGGTCAGGACGATGTCCTGGCCCGGGGTCGGGGCCTTGTGGTTGAGCACACGCATCACCCGGCCCTGGGCGTTGGTCTCGACCTCCTCGTAGCCCACGTGGCCATGCAGCTGGCTTTCGTAGAAGTGCTCGATGCCGGTCTTGCCGATCGACTGGGTGCCCCGGTATTCGGTGCTGTCGAGGGTCTTGGCCTCTTTCTCGTTGATGCGCCCCACATAGCCCACCGAGTGGGCGAAATGCTCGGCCAGCGGGTACTCGCGGATGAACTGTGGTTCCACCTCCAGGCCTGGCAGGCGGAACTGGTTCACCGCCACCAGGGCGATCTGCTCTTCGCTCAGGCCGACCATCAGGGTCACCGGCTCGAACGGCTTGCGGCCACGGCGCAGGTCCTTGTCGAACTGCTTGCGGTCGTCGTCGGTCAGGCTCAGCACCTGGGCCAGGGTATCGAGCACCTTGGCCGTGTCTCCGCCGGCCCGCTCGCGGGTCATGGTCAGGTCGAAGCTGGGCTTGTTGTCGGCCAGCACCACGCCGTTGCGGTCGTAGATCAGCCCGCGCTCGGGGGCGATGGGCAGCACGTGCACGCGGTTGTTTTCCGATACGGCGGTCTGCTGGTCGTGTTGCAGCACCTGCAGCACATAGAGCCGGCCCACCAGGACGGCGACCAGGCTGAAGACCAGGGCGGCGCAGGCCAGAAGCCGGCGGTTGACCAGGTGCTTTTCCTTTTCGTGGTCCTTGAGGGGTATGGGTTGCGGCATCGGGGTTCTGTCTGCTGATGGTGTGGCTGGGTGAGGTGTGAGCGCTTTGGGCTCGCGCCTGTGGGAGCGGGCGTGCCCGCGAATGGGCCGCGCAGCGGCCCCGGGGGGCGGTGATGCTACGCAAGGTAGTGAGCCCCCTCAAGGTGAAGGCCTGCGGCTGCAGAGGCGAAGAGGGCTGCCACGCCCGCAATCAGGGCGCTCGCCAGCAAAATGAAGATTTGTTCATGGCGGCAGTGCGTTGGTGGGGTTGGCTGAAAGCCGGACGTGATGGAGCGGAGGTATTGGTCAAGCGCTAGGCTCTGTACGAAATCCCGAGAAACCCGATCGCTGCCCCTTGAACGCTGAGATTTTGTAGAGTCATCCGCCATCTACGGAAAGGAATTCTGTGATGGCTAAGCGTTACGAACTCTCGGATGAGGCTTGGGCTTTGGTTGCCGATCTCTTCACTGAAACCCATGGTCGGGGGCGGCCCCGCCTGAGTGATCGGCTGATGCTCGATGGCGTGCTCTGGGTGCTCTGCTCGGGTGCTGCGTGGCGAGATATGCCGGAGCGATTTGGCCCGTGGTCAACGGTGTATCAACGGTTCCGGGACTGGCGAAACCAGGGGACGTTCGATCAGATGCTCAAACGCTTGCACCTGAAATTGAATGAGCAAGGCTTGATCGATTTGCAAACCTGGATGATCGACTCAACTGCTGTACGCGCAACCCGAGCCTCTTCTGGCGCCGGGAAAAAAGGGGGCCTGACGAGCCTGCCGATCACGCTCTAGGCCGCAGTCGCGGCGGCCTGACAACCAAGATCCACATGCTCTGCGACGCCAACGGAACACCGTTGCGCTTCCTTCTCTCTGGCGGTCAAGCCAGTGACATCAGCTACGCCCAGCCACTGCTGGACGAAGTCAGCATTCCATCAAGCCAACGAGGTCGTCCGCGCAAGCGCTGCAAATGGCTGCTTGCTGACAAAGGCTACGATGCCGAAGCGCTGCGCCGCTACTGCGACCAGTACCGCATGCAACCCGTCATCCCGATGCGCTCAATGAAGCGCAAACCCAAGCCTGGCTTACCCAGATTGTTTGATCGGCCCAAATATCGACAGCGCAACATCATCGAGCGCATGTTTGGCTGGCTGAAAGAGAACCGCCGCATCGTGACGCGCTTCGACAAGCTCGCGAAAAGCTATGCCGCCATGGTCTCACTGGCTTGTTCCATGCGGTGTCTGCGACATCTCTTTTCGTACAGAGCCTAGAAAGCTTGTGCGTGCCTCTGCGGGAGAAACTGTCGGGCGCAATGAGGGAGATTGCCCAGCCCATTTGGGCTGCGCTGTCGCGCAGAGCACAAGGCTGCTCCTACAGGCCGGTGGTCTTAGGTCATCGAACTAAGAAAAATTCAGCGTATTGAATGGCTTCGGCGTCCTCTGTATAGGTAATGGTGAATACTATTTGATTTTCCATTATTTGCAGGTTTTCAATGCTGATTTTTCTGTTGCTCAAGGTTGCTGCGTAGAATGCGAGTGCTTGTATTTGCCGCTCTAATTGATCTGCGTGTGTAAGCAATAGTTTATTTGCAGTCTGTTCTAGGTCGGAAAAATATTTTTCATATTTTTTATAGTGCTGAGTTGGGAGAAATGTCCCGGAAATGACTTTCTCGGCTATAGCAGGGTTCTCAGCGCTACCAATGCACATGTTCTGAGTGTCCATGATTTTAATAGCATTCGGCTTCGTTATGGGCATTTCGTAGTTTCTCCTAATGCGCTCGCTAGTTTTTCTAGGTTTCTATCGCTGAAAATATTTACTCCGTCAGGATGAATTTGGCACCTGCTGAAGAGTGTTTCAGGTTATTTTTTAATGAGCAAAAAAATATCGGTGTAGTTGTCGTTGGTTAGGTTTTTAGTTTTTTGAGGTTGTCATTCTTTTTGTTCGGCGATCCATGAGGAAATGTCCTGCTGCGCTAGGCTGATATCTGAAATCTTCATGACCAAACAAAGCTCTTCGAAATCGTCAATTGAGTTGTGGTTTATAGCGTATTCGCTGACATCTTCAGTGATGACAACTATCAAGATGTTTCCTGTTCTTGTGTTCTTTGCTGAAAATATCGGATTTGCATCCATGAATGGAGTGCCGTCGGCAAAATGAGCGCTGTAATGAGGGCTCGTAAAGTCTTTGGCTATAGAGCGCCGCTTCTGAAGTTCGTTGTTGAAAATTTCAAAAAAATACTCTTCTAGTTGCTTGTAGCTTTCTGGGTTTGTTAGATAGTCTGTGTACATTTCATTGCTCCGTGTAAGCCTTGTCTGATCTAATCTCGATGTCGACACGGTCGTAAGATTTTTGAGCGGTTGATTTGGATGTACAACTCTCTTGCAATTTCGGAGATAAAGATGTAGAGGCAGTTACTTCTGGCAGAGTAGAGTGTTGCCGTAGCAATCCTTTGTATTACTTAGTCAGTGCTGGCAAAGAAATTGCGTTTTGTTCCAATATCTGCATTGCCTTATCTAGAAGTATCAATGGTAGACCTGTCTGGGCACCGTACAGGTCAACGAGGATGATTTGTTTTCTAGCGTGGCAAGAATTTCAGCTCTATTCATGATGGTTGCACCATCAGGTCGGATTATTTCTTGATCTAATTTCCTTCAAGTGTTTTTGCAGTGCTCTTAAGTCTGGCGGGTTTTTTCTTGCGCTCTGTGAACTCACCCAAGAAGAAACTTTTGACTTTATGAGTTCTATCCCTTCTTGCGTGAAGTCACTCATTCGAAGTTCGGTGTCGATAAATTTGTTTTCCTGGTCGAGTATGGTTTTAGTTAGTAGGCCTTCCTCTAGAAAGAAGAGCCGCAGGGTCGTTAAAAGTCGTATGGCTATTTCTTGGCTTGGCAGGTCCGGGACAAGCTCATTGTGTTCATTGAAGGTCTGATACCGTTGAACTTCAGATTTGATGGTGCCCCAAATTAGTGGATCTTTCGTCATTTTATGGTTCTCTGATAATTTTTAGAGGGCCCTGTTTAGGTACTAGGTTTTCGAATGCCGGCGTGTCGCCTTCCCACACATATCAGGTGAGCCACCGTTGGCATCGATGATAGCGATGGGCAGGTTATCGCTGTTGTAGGTGTAATGTGCCTTGTTTTTCAAACTTTATTAGCCAATGTGTGAGTTTTTAAAGATCAGTACTATCTCGTATTCTCTAAGTACTATCCGGCGATCGCGAGAAGCAAAGCCGTTTGATGCTTGTCAAAGTACATGTATATTGTCGAGCTCTACGGTCAACTCTCCGGATGGAGTAGCGATCATTGTGAGCTCTAACGTAAGGTCCGATTTGCCTTCGGCTTTAGACCATAGAGGGCAGGTGACGGACCATGCCTTAGGTATTGAGTTTATAATTTCTATAATAATTGCAGATGTTAATTCGCTCCAGGGTACTGGTATCAGTGTTTCTCCGTATTCTTCAATGGCATGTTCTATTTCTTCAGCATTGAGTCTGACTCCATTGCACATGTTTGATAATGACTCATAGTCCGCCGATGCAAGCAGGTCGGTGATATCGTGTAATTTTTTAATGATTAGTTTGTGTTCTACGTGCATTTTGAATATTCATCTGTGCGTGTAAATTCGAATGCAATCATGGTTGCTCGCTTCTGAAGTTTCCGCCTCAGGTAATTTCTTCAAAGTCGTGTGTGACCTCTATCGGTGTCGTCAACTGATCTACCTTAGCGCCGTTTAATTAAATACTCATAGTGGGGGGTAGTGGTTATGTATGTAGTCTATTGAGGCAAAGATGGAGAGATCAGCAGAGATAAATCTAATTTCATCACTGTGGTTCTCGTCAAAGCTGTATTTTATATTTAATTCACAATTGTTTTTTGTAAGTATTGCTCCGCAATATCTCCAGTCGTCATCAATTAGTATGTAGCATTCTTGTTGGAGTAATTCATTTTTGATGTGGTTAAAGAAATCGGCGGTGGAGGAGAAGTCTTCATTGGTAGATGAAGGCCAGTGTGTTGCCCCGATTGCTCGGATCAACTTGTCAGTTTCTTGTAGATCTAGTTGCGTGGTGCAATTTTTTGCGTTTGAGATCAGGTTCTCCATTTTTGACCTGAACTTATCTAGGTGCTTACTTTTCTGTGCTTTTCTGTAAAGCAATTCTTTTTTATAGTTATCGACTTTCATTGGTGGCACTCCTTTGCATAAAGTGCTTTGCCTTTTCATGCTGAATACGTGGGTGCTCGTGCTTACCCGTTCCTGCCTACCAGTGAGCTTTATCTAGGTGGCAACTCGATTGTTCGCGAATTTAACTGAATATTTTATTTATGAGTTCCGGGTTGCCCAAGGCGATTGCACCTCCTTCAGGGTCATCAAACTCTCCGACAGGAAGTATAAGAATATTTGTGCTATTCTCGCTTGTAGGCAATAATTCAAGTGGGTTCCTATGGCTATTGTATTTCCATCCACGTTCAAGAAGATTTTTTATGGTTTCTCTGTTGTCTGATATTAATAGGTGGAACTTTGGTCTAAGTTGTAATATGTGTGCGATTTTAGAAAAGTCAGGATTGAAGATTTGTACAGATCCAAAAAATTGGACGTTATCATCTTCGCGTAATTGAAACTCCTCGGAGCGTATTCCCGATGGGATACTGACTCCGTTTTTTTGCAACCCTTTCCAAAGTCCATAGTATTCAATTATTTTGTTGGACTTCACCATTCCTCCGTTACTTGCTAACAACCAAGCTTCGTGTGCGGGGCATGTCTCAATTATCCGCTTGTAAAGTTTTTTCATTGCTGTGGCGTGAGCCAGCGTTAGAGGTGTTAGATGATGGAGTGAGAGTGCCCCGGACAATACAATGTTGGAGCGTGTTTGGTCTGCTTTTAAATTGAAAATTTCATTTTCAAGAAAAACATTTGTAGCGATGTCAAATTCTTTTTTAGTTGTCATGGTGGTGTTTCCATCGTCGAAGTGAGGTGAGGCCTGTTTAAGGTGTTAATTTAGAATCGCATAAACTCTGACAATGTCCTCATTGCAGGTAGGATCAAAAAAACGGCTTTCATAAAATGTGAATAACGGGCTAAGTCCACATGACTCGAACTGCCCTTGAACCAATTTTGTTTCCAATGATGCGTCTGATTTTTGTTTTGACTTAAATTTATTTGAAAAGTCATCCATTGTGGAGTTTGAGTTAACAAAAAAATTAGGTATTGGAGGTTCGGTTCTGCTTGAAAAGTCAAAGTTCGTGTAGGAGATAGCCAGAAAGCGCTCCCTGAGGTCGTAGCCTTTGTTTCGCATATGTAGTAATGCAGAGTTGAGTACAAAGAATGCTGTGCTTATAAGGATGTTTGAGGCTTCGATTTCCTTTAAGTCAGCCCCTAGCTTTACTAGTTTTATGTATCTTGAGATCAGTGGGAATTCTTCGAATGTTTCGTAAGTATCCAGAAATACATCGAGATCAATGTAAGGCTCATTCTCTACTAAAGTATCAAACGTTTTTCGTATGTTCATTTTTAATGCTCCATCCGTGATCGTTTAACTGGTCGCCATGGCTTTTCACCAGGCAACCCATGGCGTCGAATTCGAAGCGGGTGATGCGGTCGCCATCGATACGAAGGGTGGGCTGGTTGCTGCTTTGATCGTAGAGGATCGGTGACCTGCTTGTCGAAGCCGGTTCCCATAATCAATCGCCCGGCTTTGAAAGGAAACGCTCTACGTATTCATCAGATGTTTCTTACGCGAAAGGCCTGTTTCAACGAGACTTCATCGTCTTCGTCTCCATCCTCAAGGCACCTAAATTTCGCATCGGACAAAAATGTTGAAAATAAGCCATATAAATAGGGGGTGGGGAACAAAATCTCTAACCATGCACGTGTGTCGTCGCATTTTTGGAGTCTCGCATCATAGCTGCCAATCGAGTTGAATTTAGGGTCTTTTATATGAATCTCGTAATCGCTTCTTTTGGTGCATGCTCCGCTCTCTAACAGTTTGTCAAATAAATTCTGCAATGTTTTAGGTTCTTCAAAAACAAGTTTGTATTCGTAGCTCATGATCCGTGTGGCCTTCCTCGTACAATTGGTAGGTCTGCTGGGTTGCATATGCCGAAATAGGGCTGATTCGGGTCTGGGGAGGTGAACCCATGGTCATTAAGTTGGTTGCCCCCAAGATCTTCTTTGTGAATGTGTGCGTTATTTCCAGATTCATAAGCGCATGGACATTTGTTTTCATATTTATGGATTCTAACTTCCGAGCCGTCAAGGTGTCTCCAGGTCTCATTAATGCCATTATCTTTCGTCCTCAAGAAGCTAGCTTGAGTTAGTTTTGAACCGGCTTTGACTACACTGTGCCCTTTCATTTTTGGTAGGTCGGATACAGCGGAAAGGCCTAGAGGGTCTACCCATAGTGCAGCGCGGTCCCAATATCAAAATACTGCCCTTGAAAGCGTAGCGGATTACGAATCTCCGCCCACTTCGCCCCGTCACTCCGCTGCTCCACCGCCAAACCAGTCCACCCGCCGCATCGATGGCGACCGCAATTTCAAACTGCTAGTGATTGTTTATATGAACGAGTGATAGGCCTCTATTCGTTCGTATTCAAGCCTTGAGGTGGTATTTGTTGCGAGATCGTTATGCTTCTACCTTTTTGGAATGATGGTGTGCGCTGGAAAAGCGCAAAAAATAGCTCGTTTATGTATTCCTCCTTGTTGTCTACTTCATCTAAAGGTATTTCGTGCGGTATTAGATCTCGCCAGTAATCTTCGTAGCTCCGCATAGAGATTACGTGCTCGAGGCAATCTGAAATATTTTTAGCGGCATTTGGTCCAAATGTTTTCAATAGTGTACTCATTAGTTGAAAGAGTCTAGTCCTGTCTTTCTTGTTATTTATTTCGAAGTTGCTAATTTCCTCGTCTGTCATCGAGATTAGTGGATAATACAAATAGTGAATGTAGTTTATGTTTGCGATTTTCATTAGAGTTTTGGGTACGCTGTTAGTAGTTGGTTGTTTTTGCGAACTATGACGGCTCTTGAGGTCTCTTCACGATTACCGCCACCCGCACGGTAACCCTCGCCAATAATGCGATTCATATTTAGCATGGTGCTGTTGCTTCCAGTAGAATTCATCTTGGCGTTGCCGCGTTGTATTGCATCCAGTTGATCAATGTTGCTCAAGAAACGTGTCGAGTCTGTCGGTTTTGGGTTTTTGATACAGGGGCAATCAGGTGGTATGCCTGTGAGCGCTCGATGCTCTTGTTGAGCCAATGTAGTTCCTGCGCCGTGTCGAGAATTAGCGTGTCCTCCTCCTTTACTATCAATCTCTTGAAGTATAGCTCCAGCGCGTCTGTTTGCTCTGTTGCCTGCCAAGCCAAACGGATCTATCCATTCGATAGGGTTTGAGGCATATGCGTAAGTGTTTAGTCCGCCAATAAAACTAATGGGATCTCTAACAATAAAACGACCAATTTCAGGTGCGTAATACCGATACCGGTTATAATGCAGCCCCGTCTCAACATCCCAATACTGCCCCTGAAAGCGTAGCGGATTACGAATCTCCGCCCACTTCGCCCCGTCACTCCGCTGCTCCTCCGCCAAACCCCAGGCCTTGTACCTCCCGCTCCAGGCAATCTCCCCATCTTCACCGGTCAACTCCATCGGCGTCCCTAGCTGATCGCACTGGTACCAAGCCATTGCATCAAACGCTTTCGGCATCGGCTTATGCAGCCACACCGGATCCTTGTCGATGTCATACGGGAACACATACACCGGCTGGCGCAACAACTCGACGACATGGTTGGACACCGCCTGTGCCACCGGCACAAAGGTCCCGGGCTCGAAAACATAGTGAGTGGTGTGGCCTTTGCCTTCCCGGTCCCGGCACTCGAATGCCAGCGTGTCGCCTTCCCACACATACCAGGTGTACCCACAACCCAACTCTTCATCCCGCTGCGAAGTGGAAGACCCGTGCCTGGTGTACCTGCAGGCCCAGCAGCGCTCCCTCGACAGCAGCCTGGCCCGCTTGCGCGACAGCCAAGGTGGCCGCGGGCACCGTTACGATGTGCCGTGGTACCTCATCCTTGGCGAACAGAATGCGGGCAAGTCGAGTTTCGTCAGCCGTTCGGATCAGCGTTTTGCACTCGCCCGCACCGATGGCGCCACCCAGCGGGCCAGTACGGATCCGGACCTGGCTTTTGGCATCGACTGGTGGGTAGGTGACGACGCGGTGCTGATCGATCCGCCGGGCGAGTTCATCAGCCAGCCTGAGCGCCCGGCGTATGTGGTCAAGCCCATCAAGGAGGAGGGGGGCGAAAACAACACCCTGCCAGTTGTGCAGGAGGCGGCACTGAAAGGGAGAGAGCTGGCCGAGCCCACAGGCCTGCCGGCGGGCGTCGAGCGACGCCTGTGGCGGCACATGATTGGCTGGCTTGCCCAGAACCGCAGCCGACGGCCACTCAATGGCGTGGTCTTGCTGGTGGATATGGTCAACCTGTTCGGGCGATCGGCGAAGGCGCGACGTGACCTGGCATTGATGCTGCGCGCGCGCTTGACGGAGCTGGGCGGTGAGTTGGGTACGCGCTTGCCGCTGTACGTGGTGATGAGCAAGTTCGACTTGCTGGACGGTTTCGAGGAACTGTTCGCCGCGCTCCCGGCCCGTGAGCGGGAAGAGGTGCAGGGCTTTACCTTCACGCTGGGTTCGGTAAAGGACTTCGATGCCTGGCTGCAGGAGCTGGAGGGAGCCTATCAGGGCTTCCTGGGGCGCCTCGCCAGGCAACTGATGAGCGCTACCGTGGGCGCGCCTGGCACCACGGGCAAGAGCGCCTGCTCGCTGCTTCGGGAGCTGAGCGGGGCGCAGGAGATGTTGCTGAATTTCCTTGGTGATGTACTGGTCAGTGACCGCTACAGCACCCCACCCCTGGTGCGTGGCCTGTACTTTTCCTCGGTCTACCAGCGAGGCGAAGTGCGCAACCTGCTTGCGGATGCTTCTGCCCGCGCCTTTGCCTTCGCTACCCCGGCTTTGTCGACCAAGCCGCAAGGCACCTCCGTGGTGTATTTCGCGCAGCGGCTGTTGCAACGCGTGGTCTACCCCGAGGCCGGCCTGGCGGGCGACAACCGCAAGGTCGCCCGGCGCAAGGGCCGCCTGTTGAAGGGCGGCGCCGTGGCGGCGAGTGTGTGCGGGTTGGCCATGGCCGGTGGTTGGGCGTACTTCTACAGCGTCAACCGCGACAAGGCGGAGCAGGTGCTGGAGAAAAGCCTTGCGTTCAGCGACACCAGCACGGACGCCAAGGATGATTTGACCGGGCGCAGCCTGCTGCTGCCCTTGAATGAGATCCGTGATGCCGTGAGCCTGTACGGCGATTATCGCTCTGGTTGGAGCGTGTTCACGGATATGGGGCTGTACCAGGGCAAAGCCATTGGCCCGCAAGTGGACCAGGCGTACCTGAATGCCCTGGCCCAGCGCTTTCTACCGGTGATTGCGGGCGGCGTGGCAGCGTCTGTCAAGCAAGCCGCCCCCGGTAGCGACGAGCAGTTGGCGGCATTGCGCGTGTATCGCATGATCGAGGATCGCGGTAATCGTCGGGCGGAGATGGTCGAGCAATGGATGGCTCGCGAGTGGCAAAGAGCGTATCCGGGCCAGGGCCAGCTGCAGGCCGCGCTGATGCGCCACCTCAGGTACGCTTTGGCCTACGCAGATGTCGAGCTGCCGGAGTATCGGAAGGTCGTTGCCCAAGCGCAGCAGCAGTTGCGCAAGTTGCCGCTGGCCGAGCGTGTCTACATCGGCTTGAGGCAGCAGGCTCGGGAGCAATTGCACGGTGAGCTGGATTTGCGCAACGAGATCGGCCCAGCGTTCGATATCGTCTACAGGCCACTGGCCGAGCGCGATCACCAGGCGGCCGTCGACGGCAATTTGTCCCTGCCACCTTTACTGACGGCGACGGGCTTTCGCGACTATTTCGACCAGCATAGCCAGAACGTGGCCGACCTCGCCCTGGTCGATCAGTGGGTGCTAGGGGAGCGGCGTAGCCTCGACTACTCCGACATGGACCGCCAGGCCCTGGCGGAGCGTCTGCGAGCCCTGTACAGCGCCGACTACATCGACAGTTGGCGGCGTGTGCTGAACCAGTTTTCGGTTGCCGAATTCAGCGATCTTGCGCATGCCTTGGGTGTTCTGGAACAAGTCAGCGGCCCGGCAGCGCCGATACGCCGGCTGCTGGAAACCGTGCGCAGCAATACGCTGATCTATCCGCAGGCCGCGGACAGCGAGAAGGATTCGAAAGCCGATCCGCAGGTTCGCATGCAGGCCATGGGCATCTATCGGTCTTTCGCGGGGCTTTCGGGGATGCTCGACGTGCGGGGTGACAAACCGTCCTACCATGACGAAACACTCCAGGCGATCAGCGCTGTACACGACTACCTGAAGGCGGTGCAGGACAGCCCTGACCGGGGCAAGGCCGCCCTGGCGCTAGTGTTGAGCCGTTTTTCGGAAACGGCGCCCGACCCCATTCGCAACCTTCAGCGCATTGCCACGGGCCTGCCGGAACCCCTCAATCGGCATGTTCGCCAGCTGGCGGAGCAGACTTCGCAGGTGCTGATGGTCATGGCGTTGCGGGAGCTGGAGCAGCGTTGGGATGCCGAGGTTTACAGCGTCTACCAGGAACGACTGGCCTCACGCTATCCCATCGACCCGGCCGGGCCGGATGTGTCGCTCAAGGATTTTGAAGCCTTCTTTGGCCCGCAAGGCCAGCTCAAGCGCTTCCAGGACCAGTACCTTGCGGTGTTTCTCGAAGACAACCTCGATGCGCTGTACTCCCGTGCGGATGAAGGTTACCTGGTCCGCCCCGAAGTCATGGTGCAGCTCAAGCAGGCTGAAGCCATACGCAACGCGTTTTTCGACAATCGCGGGGAGCTGAACGTGAGCTTTGGCCTGGAGCCTCTGGCGATCAGCGGTGGCTTGCGCGGCAGCGTCTTCGACCTGGATGGGCAGCTGCATGCGTTTGCGGACCGGGGCAAGGAGCCGATCGGCATGACCTGGCCGGGCCCTGCCGGGGAGAGTGGGCATAGCCGTGTCACCCTGGTGCAGGTTGCGGGTACCACTGTCAGCCTGGGCTATCACGGCCCCTGGTCGCTCTACCGCCTGCTCAGCCGCGGTGGGCTGAATGCCCGTACATCCACCAGTATCGATCTCGGTTTCATGATTGCCGGCGATACGGCGCGCTACAAGGTTCACACCACGGGCGCAAACAACCCCTTCAGGTGTATGGCAATCTGATAGTCACCCATCTGCAGTCTGTCGTTGTGCCTGAGGCGGACAGGCGTACCCGAAAGCAACTGGGTGTCACTGCCATTCATGAAACTCTTGCCGCTGTGGTCAATGATGCAGAAATGGCCTTCATGCCAGCCGATTTCGCAGTGCACCGGCAGGATGCGAACGCCCCGATCATGCAGGCGCCAAGCACCTTGACTGCCGATGGAGCCGCCAGCCCGATCGAAGCGATGCCGCGGTTCGCTGCCGTGCAAGAGTTTTTCCGGGTTGAGGACGGTGAGCGTGACGCTGGGGGAGAGAACATTTGTACTCATGTGCGTACCGTGATGCGAACAGGGGGAGGCGTGGGGTCATTGCGGTTGGCGATGAAGCTTGTCCAACCGAGGTGGGTGCCATGCTCGGCCCGTAGGCTGAAGGGTGGGGCTTGCTTGGCACACATGCGTAACTCCAGGTCATAGGCCCCGACATCACGGAGCAGGAATTCCACCAGCCGCGCCAGCCTCTGGTAGTTGTCACCGCTGGGCAGGAATTCGCGGAACTGCTGCTGATTCAGGCCTGCGATCACAATGGTGAACTTGCTGCTGCGTGACTCGATGCTGTCGCCAACCAGGAAGTTGTTGCCGAGTTGGTAGTTTCTGGCCCCCAGGCAGTTGCGTTGGGAAGTGGGAATCGAGACGGTGCGCTTTTCGAATTCGCGGATGGCAACCTGCTGGAGGTCGAAGCAATGCGCGATCATGCCGGCTACCATGCCGGGGGAGCGGCTGCGGCTGGCGATCATTCCCACGAAACTGAGCAAGCGGCTCCAGGGTAGCGGCGTAGCGCCGCGTAGTGCTGAGTCGTCCAGGCCGATCAGGGCGAAGACATAGCGGGAGAAACCGTCCTTCGCGTCCGCTTGGAAGCGTACGTAGTAGCGGTACTTGCGCCATCCTTGATGGAGCAGGGTATGAAGGCGATGGTTGAAGAAATTGAGGAAAGCCGGGCGTAAACCGATGCCGTGTGCGTTTTCGTAGGCGATCTCGTCAAGGTAGTAAGTGGGCAGTGGCGAGTCTGTGCCATGCAGGCCCAGAAAACTTGCCTGGATGCGGTAGCGGTCGTCCTTCAAGCGATCGGCGCGCAACACGTCGGCAACAGGGAAAGACAGGCTGGGGGACACTTCCAGCCGTAATCGGCGTCTCGTCTCTCGAGCAAGTGGGCGTTGTTCCAGATCGTCGTCGTGTACGTGATACAGCAATTCCAGTAGCTGGAAATAGGCGTACTGGTGGGCGCTTTCCAAAGCGATATCGACCTGGCCAGCGGCGTGCAGAACTACTGGTTTTTCCATGGTTGAGTCTCTTGCCGTAACTAACGGGTGCGAAGTGAATGCTGATCGTAGTCGATGGTTTCTGATTCAGGTCATTGTTTTCTCTTCAGAAAGTGAATATCGGCCAATAAAAAGAACTTTCTGTAGGAAGTGTCTTTTTTTATTGGTGCAAGGCTGTTTATGTTGACTTTTCGGTAAGGCATTCAGGGGCGTGGAATTAATAAGTTCATCGAGGGTTGAAGTTGGAAACCGCTTTTCGAATTGAGCCGGAAATTGCTTTATCGGGGAAAACGACGAGTGTTCGTTCACGCCGCGATGAACCTGCTATTCCTAAGAAGACCCCTGAACTCACCAAGGCCCGTCGATGCTGGTCATCGAGCAACTGCACAAATCATTCCCCACCCCCCTGGGCCCGCTCCCCGTGCTGCTGGGCGTCGACCTGCGCCTGGCGCGCGGCAGCAGCCTGGCGCTGATGGGCGAGTCGGGCAGCGGCAAGAGCACCTTGCTGCACCTGGTGGCCGGCCTGGACCGTGCCGACAGTGGCCGCATCCTGATCGACGATACCCCGCTCGACAGCCGTTCCGAGGCGTCGCTGGCGTTGTGGCGGCGGGAGGGCATAGGCCTGGTGTTCCAGCAGTACAACCTGATCAGCAGCCTGGACGTGGGGGCCAATCTCGCGTTCCAGGCGCGGCTGGCCGGTCGGCATGATCCCGATTGGCTGGCCTATCTGGCGCAGCGCCTGGGTTTGGCGGATTTGCTGGCGCGTTACCCGGAGCAATTGTCTGGTGGCCAGCAACAGCGGGTTGCCATCGGCCGCGCCCTGGCCGGGCGCCCGGCCTGGTTGCTGGCCGACGAACCCACCGGCAGCCTCGATGAAACCAGCAGCGATGAGGTGTTGAGCCTGCTGTTGCAGCTGGTCGCCGAGGCTGGCAGTGGGGTGCTGATGGTGACCCACAGCCCGCGGTTGGCGGCGCGCTTGCAACAGCGTTGTTACCTGCAGGCCGGCCGTGTGCGGCCCGAGCAGGGCGGATGAGGCTTCTATCGCTGGCCCTGCTGGCGCTGCTCAGCCACTGGCGGCGCCATCGCGTGCAGTTTTTCAGCATCTTCACCGGCCTGTGGCTGGCAACGGCGCTGTGGACCGGCGTGCAGGCGCTGAACAGCCAGGCACGCAGCGACTATGCCCGCGCCAGCGCGGTGCTGGCCGGGCCGTTGCAGGCGCAACTGGTGCCGCGCCGTGGCGAGCGCTTCGACCAGGCACTGTACGTGCAGTTGCGCAGACTGGGCTGGGCGGTGACGCCGGTACTGGAAGGGCGCTTGCGTTTTGCTGGTGAGCCGGCGCGCAGCGTGCGGTTGATCGGCATCGAGCCGTTGAGCCTGCCGCCGGCCAGCAGCATCGCCGGTGTGCAGCCCGGGGCGTTCGATCTGCAAGCCTTTATCGGCATGCCCGGGCAAGCCTGGGTCGGGCCGGACACCTTGCGCCAGCTGCATGCCGGCCCCGGGGCCTCAGCACGCGACAGCGAAGGGCAGCTGCTGCCGCCGTTGGTTCTACAGCCAGCGCTGGCCCCAGGGGTGATCGTGGTCGATATCGGCCACGCCCAGGCGTTGCTGCATGCACCCGGGCAGTTGTCGCGCTTGCTGGTGGCTGCCATGCCGGGGCCGCTGCCGGCGGATATCGCGCCTTACCTTGAGCTGCAACCCCGGCAGGACGATGGCGGCTTGCAGCGGCTGACCGACAGTTTCCACCTCAACCTGACCGCCCTTGGCCTGCTGGCGTTCGTCGTCGGCCTGTTCATTGCCCATGCCGCAATCGGTTTGGCACTGGAACAGCGGCGCGGCCTGATTCGCAACCTGCGCGCCTGTGGCATCGGCCTGCAAACCTTGCTGTGCGCCTTGGTGCTGGAGCTGGGGCTGTTCGCGGTGCTGGGCGGTCTTGCCGGCGTGGCCAGTGGTTACGGGCTGGCCGCGTGGTTGCTGCCCGATGTGGCCGCCAGCTTGCGCGGCCTGTATGGCGCCCAGGTCGCCGGGGCGCTGAGCCTGCCCGCAGGGTGGTGGCTGATGGGCGTGCTGGTGAGTGTGCTGGGGGCGCTGCTGGCGGGTTTGGGCAGTGTACTGCGTGCGGCGCGGTTGCCGTTGCTGGCGCTGGCGCAACCTCAGGCATGGCGGTTGGCCCAGGGGCCTTGGTTGCGGCGCCAGGCCCGGGTGGCCGGCCTGTTGCTTTTGCTGGCCCTGGGCTGTGGCGTGCTGGGCGACAGCCTGCCCAGCGCGTTCGGCCTGCTGGCAGGCTTGCTGCTGGCGGCGGCGCTGCTGCTGCCGGCCTTGCTCGACCGGGTGCTGGCCTGGCTGGCGCGGCATTGCCGGCGGCCTTTGGCGCAATGGTTCGTCGCCGACAGCCGCCAGCAATTGCCTGCCCTGAGCCTGGCGTTGATGGCACTGTTGCTGGCGCTGGCGGCCAGTGTCGGGGTGGGCAGCATGACCGAGGGCTTTCGCAAGACCTTTGTCAGCTGGCTTGACCTGCGCCTGTCCGCCGACCTGTATGTCACGCCAAGGGACACCGCCCAGGGCTTGCAGATAGCCGAGTGGCTCGGGCAGCAACCTTCGGTGGAGGTGGTATTGCCCGGCTGGCGTGTGGAAACACAGCTGCAGGGCTGGCCGGTGCAGGTCCAGGGCATCGTCGATCATCCCGTCTATCGCAGACGCTGGCCATTGCTGGCGCAGCAAAAGCAGGCCTGGCAGCAACTGGCCGCCGGGCAGGCCGTGATGCTCAGTGAACAGCTGGCCAGGCGACTGAAGCTGCAGCTGGGCGATCGCCTGAGGCTGCCCGCAGACACTTCGCCAGCCCTGAGCGTTGTGGGCATCTATGCCGATTACGGCAACCCCAAGGGGCACATGCTGGTCAATGCCGGCTGGCTGCGCGGGCATTGGCCACAGGCAACCCTGACCGGGTTGAGTGTCGATCTGGTGGGCGACCAGGTGTCGGCGCTCGAGGCTGCATTGCAGCAGCGCTTCGCCCTGGACGACAGCCGCTTGGTCGAGCAGGCGCGTCTCAAACGTTGGTCGACCGACGTGTTCAACCGCACCTTCGCCGCCACCGCCGCGCTCAACAGCCTCACTCTTGGCGTGGCAGGCGTGGCGCTGTTCATCAACCTGCTGACCCTGGGCCAGACCCGCCTGGGCCAGCTGGCGCCGCTGTGGGCACTGGGTGTGCGGCGCACGCACCTGGTGTGGCTGAGCCTCGGGCAGACACTGTTGCTGAGCAGCCTTACCGTGCTGCTGGCGATTCCGCTGGGCATCCTGCTGGCCTGGTGCCTGGTCGCGGTGGTGAACGTGCAGGCATTCGGCTGGCGTTTGCCGCTCTACGTGTTCCCTGCGCGACTTCTGCACCTGGCCGTGCTGGGCATGCTCACCAGCCTGTTGGCCAGCGCCTGGCCACTGTGGCAGCTGGCGCGTCGCCAGCCGCGCGAACTGTTGAGGCCGTTTGCCGATGAAGCGTAGCGCCTGGCTGTTGCTGTGTGGGTTGCTGGGCGGCTGTGACCAGCCCGCCGAGCAAAGCTATGCCGGGCTCGGGCAGCAGGCGGGCGAGTTCAGCCAGGTAAGCCGCGGCCATCGCCTGGAATTTCCGCGTGACCACGGGGCCCACGATGGTTTTCGCATCGAATGGTGGTATGTCACCGCCAACCTTCAGGACCTCCAGGGGCGGGACTGGGGCGCGCAGTGGACGCTGTTTCGCTCGGCCCTGCGCCCAGGCCCCGAAGCTGCTGGCTGGAACAGCCCGAACCTGTGGATGGGGCACGCGGCGTTGACCGGCCCCGGGAGGCATCGGTCTGGCGAAACCTTGGCGCGCGGGGGTATCGGCCAGGCTGGCGTGCAGGCCCAGCCGTTCCGGGCGTGGATCAATGACTGGTCGTTGCAGGGCAGCAATGGCATCGAAAATCTGCAAATGGTCGCCGGTGGTGACGGCTTTCGCTATGACCTGCAACTGCACAGCGATCGGCCCTTGGTGCTGCACGGGGACCAGGGCTACAGCGAGAAGTCCGGCAAGGGGCAGGCTTCGTACTATTACAGTCAGCCGTTCTATCGGGTGAGTGGGGAAGTGCAGCGTGACGGCCAGTGCATTGCCGTCACCGGCCAGGCCTGGCTGGACCGGGAATGGAGCAGCCAGCCGCTGGCTGCCGGGCAGACGGGTTGGGACTGGTTTTCCCTGCACCTGGACAGTGGCGCCAGGCTGATGCTGTTTCAGGTGCGCGAGGTGCAGGGGGAGGCGTATCGCGCCGGGACCTGGGTCGGCCCGCAGGGTGAAGTGGTGGTGCTGCAGGGGGCGCAGATCCAGCTGCAGGCGCTGGCCTGGGCCCGGCAGAAGAACGGCAAGCAGGTGCCGACGCGATGGCGGGTGCAGGTGCCGGAGCATGGCGTGGATGTGCGGGTCGAGGCTGTGGAATCGCAGGCCTGGATGGAGACACGGTTCCCGTACTGGGAGGGGGCGGTGCGCTTGACCGGGAGTGCGGGTGGGCGTGGGTATCTGGAGATGACCGGCTATTAGCAATCCTGGGGTTTCTGAGTTTTTCTGGGGCTGCTTTGCAGCCCTTTCGCGACACAAGGCCGCTCCTACAGGGAATCGCGCCAACTTTTAGAATTTGAGCGAGACAGTTGCTCGCACAGGTACTGCATAAGGCTTGAGGTCGATGCAGTCGAGGTGGGAGCTGGCTTGCCGGCGATGGGCCGCAACGCGGCCCCTGGGTTTCAATCTTTGATCAACCCTCGCAACACCGCTCGCGCTTCTTCAGTGCGCAAGCATTCGATGAACAACCGGGCCTCCCGCGCCACTGTCGCCTCGAGCTCGGCCCGCTGGCCGTCCTTGAGCAGCCGCTTGCTGATGCGCAGCGCCGCCTGCGGGTAACCTTGCAGCTGTCGCGCCAGGCGCCGGGCAGCTGCAAGGCACTGTTCACCGTCTTCATGCAGTTCATTGGCCAGCCCCCAGGCCACCATCCGTTCACCGTCGAGCAACTCGTTTGCCAGCAGCAGGCGAGCCGCCCGGGCATGGCCAAGCAAACGCGGCAGCAGCAGGCTGGAACCAAACTCCGGGCACACGCCCAACGGCGCGAAAGGGATGCGCAACTTGGTCGTACGGCTGACCAGCACCTGGTCGCAATGCAACAGCAAGGTGGCACCGATGCCGATCGCCGCGCCACTGACCGCGGCAATCAGCGGTTTGTCCAGGCCCATCACCACCCGCATCAGGCGGAACACCGGGCTGTCCAGGTCGGCAGGCGGGTTGTCGAGGAAGTCGCGCAAGTCATTGCCGGCGGTAAAGCACTGCGGCCCACCGGTGATGATGATGGCTTCTACATCAGGGTCTTCACCTGCCGCCAGCAGCAGGTCGCCCAGCTGTTGGTACATGGCGGTGTTCAAGGCATTGAGCTTGTCGGGGCGGTTGAAGGCCAGGGTCAGCAGGCCCTGGTCCAGGTCACGTGTGATCAGGTCGTTCATGGCAGCCGCTTTTGTTGTTATGGGCATGGGTGCCAAGGGTTTATCACGCAGTCCGGCTTGTTGTACAGTCGTTCAGTCCAGCCCCTAGCCCGAGAGCCGCCGATGAACCAGGAAGCCCGCTACCACCGCATGCTGCCGGAATTGCGCAAAGCCAACCTGGTCGAGGCGACCTTGGTATGCCTCAAGCGCCATGGCTTTCAGGGTGCGTCGATCCGCAAGATTTCAGCAGAAGCCGGGGTTTCGGTCGGATTGATCAGCCATCACTATGCCGGCAAGGATGAGCTGGTGGCCGAAGCCTACATGGCAGTCACCGGTCGGGTGATGGGCCTGCTGCGCGAGGCCATGGCCCAGGCCGCGCCCAATGCTCGCGAGCGGCTGTCGGCGTTCTTCCGTGCCTCGTTTTGCGCCGAGCTGCTCGACCCGCAGTTGCTCGACGCCTGGCTGGCGTTCTGGGGCGCGGTGAAGACCGCCGATGCGATCAATCAGGTGCATGACCATTCCTATGGCGAATACCGCAATGAGCTGAGCGGGCTGCTGGCCACGCTGGCCGGGGAGGAGGGCTGGCAGGGCTTCGATGCCGACCTGGCGGCCATCAGCCTGAGCGCCTTGCTCGATGGCCTGTGGCTGGAGTCGGGGCTCAACCCCGGTACCTTCACCCCCGAGCAGGGCGTGCTGATCTGCGAGGCCTGGGTCGATGGCCTGCAGGCCGGTGGCCGGCGCCGCTTCAGCCTGCCGGAGGGCTGTTGATCGCCTGTTCAGTAACGAGTAGGCTGCTGTCGCGAGTGTGTAGAACAAACCAATAAAAAAAAGAGACGACACGCAATGACGCCTCGGGTATTGATCGTCGATGACGATCCGCTTATTCGTGACTTGCTGCAGGCCTATCTGTCCCAGGAAGGCTATGACGTGCACTGCGCCGACACCGCGGAAAAGGCCGAAGCACTGCTCGGCAGCCAGGATGTCGACCTGGTGCTGCTGGACATCCGCCTGCCCGGCAAGGACGGCCTCACCCTGACCCGTGAGCTGCGGGTACGTTCGGAGGTCGGCATCATCCTCATCACCGGCCGCAACGACGACATCGACCGTATCGTCGGCCTGGAATGCGGCGCCGACGACTACGTGATCAAGCCGCTCAATCCCCGCGAACTGGTATCCCGCGCCAAGAACCTGATCCGCCGCGTGCGCCATGCCCGCGAGGTGCACCCGACGCCGGCCTGCGCGCAATCGCTGAAGCAGTTCGCCGACTGGGCGCTGGACACCGACCGCCGGCGCCTGATCGACGCCCGTGGCGGGCAAACCCTGCTGACCCATGGCGAGTTCCAGTTGCTCAGCGTGTTCCTGCGCAACAGCGGCCACACCCTCAGCCGCGACCAGTTGATGGACCAGATCCGCAACCGCGAGTGGGTGCCCAACGACCGCTCCATCGACGTGCTGGTCGGCCGCCTGCGGCGCAAGCTGCACGACGACCCGGCCGAGCCCCAACTGATCATCACCATCCACGGCACCGGCTACCTGTTCACCGCCAGCGTGGCGGCATGACACGCAGCGCCTGGGTGCTGGCCTTGGCATTGTTCGCCGTGCAAGCCAGTGCAAAGCAGCCGGTGCGCTATTGCGATTACCCGGTGTACCCGCCGATTTCCTGGAGTGACGGCCACCAGGTGCGTGGCCTGGCCCCCACCGTGGTACGAGAGCTGTTCGCGCGCATGGGCTACGAAGTGCAGACCGTGGTGCTGGGCAACTGGAAGCGCTGCCTGATGGACGCCGCCGCTGGGCGGGTGGATGTGGTGCTGGCCTACAACAGCGACCAGCGTGACCAACGCATGCGCTTTTCCACGGTGCCGGTGGTGCGCGAGGAAGTGGCGGTGTTCTACAACCGCCTGCGGCCGGTGCAGTTCCAGCGCCTGGAAGACCTGGCCAGTTACCGCGGCGGCCTGCTGTACGGCGAAAGCTACGGCGCTGACTTCGACCGCTTCGTCGCCCGCCACCAGAACATCGAACGGGTTTCGTCCAGCCAGCAGAACTTCGGCAAGCTGATCCGTGGGCGCATCGACTACGTGATCCAGGAGCGGCGCACCGGCCAGCTGTTCATCGAACACCTGCCCGGGGCGCAGGACATCCGCGTATTGCCCACGGCCCTGAGCGTGGACTACCTGCGCGTCGCGATATCACGGCAATCGCCCTTGAGCCAGCATATGGACGAAATAGACGCGCAGTTGCTGCGCATGAACCAGGCGGGCGAGATCGAGCGCTGGCTGGAGCAGAGCGAAGTTATCTACCGCGACATGGTCAACCTGCCGGCGGACTCCCGATGATCCGCCTGCGCACCGATGGCTTGCTGCGCCGCCTGCTGCTGTTCATCCTGCTGTTCAGCCTGTGCTTTACCGTGCTGGCCAGCTCGGTGCAGCTGTATTTCGAGTACCGCCGCGAGATGCGCGATATCGAGGCGCGCATGGCGCTGATCCGCGCCGGTTACCTGGCCAGCCTGGAGCGCAGCCTGTGGGACCTGGACGAGGCACAGCTGGATACACAACTGCGCGGCCTGGTGGACTTTTCCGATGTCGCCCGAGTGCGTCTGGTCAGTGACGATTTCCAGATGCTGCGCGGCGTCGCCGAGCCCAAGGGGCCGCTGCGCATCGAACGCTTCGCCCTTGATTACCAGCCGCCCTCGGGGCCGGCCAGGCACCTGGGCGAGCTGGAAGTGAGCATCGACTTGGGCGCGGTGCACCGGCGGCTGTATGCCACGGGCCTTGCCAGCCTGCTGTGGATGGGCGTGTTCCTGTGTGGCCTGGCGGTGGCGTTGTCGGGGCTGTTCTACCGCCTGGTCACCCGCCACCTGCAAGTGATGGCCGAGTTCGCCCGGCGTATTGGCGCCGGCCAATGGCAGGAACCGTTGCGCCTGGGGCGCCGCCCGTCGACGCGCCCGGACGAAATCGACACCGTGGCCAATGCCCTGGATGACATGCGCCGCGCCATCCTCAGCGACATCGAACGCCGCGAGCGCGACCGCCTGGCGCTGCAGGACAAGCGCGACGAACTGCAGGCCATGGTCGAGCGGCGTACCGCCAGCCTGGCCCGGGCCAAGGACGAGGCCGAAGCCGCCAACCTGGCCAAGTCACGCTTCCTGGCGACCATGAGCCATGAGCTGCGTACACCACTCAACGGCATTCTCGGCATGGCCGAGCTGCTGCGCGGCGGCCGGCTGGAGGCGGCCGACCGCCAGCGCGTCGAGGCCTTGTACAAGGCCGGCGAGGGGTTGCTGGCGATTCTCAACGAGGTGCTGTATTTCGCCCGGCTCGAGGAGGGCGAAAGCCGCGCCGAGCTGGTCGGTTTTTCGCTACGCCAGTTGTGCCAGGAAGTGCTGGCGCTGCTCGAACCCATGGCCCGGGACAATGGCGACACCCTGCAGCTGGATATCGACGAGCAATTGGCCGATTACCAGCACGGTGCCGAACAGTACCTGCGCCAGGTGCTCAGCAACCTGCTGGCCAATGCCATCAAGTTCACCGAACAGGGGCAAGTGCGGCTTGCAGTGCAGGTACTGGCCAGTGACCAGGGCTCGCAGCGCCTGCGGGTGTCGGTCAGCGACAATGGCATCGGCATCGAGCCGGCTGTGCAGGCCAGGGTCTTCGACCGCTTCGTCCAGGCCAGCGAGGCGGTGGCCCGGCGCTACGGCGGCACCGGCCTGGGCCTGGCGATCTGCAAGCACCTGGTGGAAAAACTGGGGGGCTGCATTGGCCTGGACAGCGTGCAAGGGCAGGGTAGTTGCTTCTGGTTCGAACTCGACATGGCTCGCGGGCAGCCAGTGCAGGCCAACTCACCAGCCCCTTCGCCCCTGGCCAGCCTGGATATCCTGGTAGTCGAGGACGTGGCATTGAACCGCGAGGTGGCCGGTGGGTTGCTGCTGCGCGATGGCCACCGGGTGAGCTTTGCCGAGGACGCCGGGCAGGCCCTGCTGGCCTGCGCACAGCGGCGCTTCGACCTGATCCTGCTAGACGTGCATCTGCCCGGCATGAGCGGGGTGGAGCTGTGCCGACAACTGCGTGCCACGCCCGGGCCGAACCGCCATAGCCGGGTCCTGGCACTGACGGCTGGCGTGCAGCCGGGGCAAGTCCCAGGCTACCTGGCTGCCGGCATGCAGGGAGTGCTGGCCAAGCCCCTGCGGCTGGACAACCTGCGCCAGGCGCTGGCCGAAGCGGCGCCCGCTGAACTGGCTGGCGTCGACGCGACAATGGACTGGTCATTGCTGGACACCCACCGCTCGCTGCTGGGTGAACAGAAGCTGCAAGGCCTGTTGAAGGTGCTGCGCCAGTCGCTGGAGCAGCACGCCACCGCGTTGGCCGAGGCGCTGCCGGCCCAGGACTTTACCGAAGTGCTGCATCTGGCCCACCGCCTGGCCGGCAGTTGCGATTCCCTGGGCTTTTCTGGGCTGGCTGCGCTGTTGCGTCGCCTTGAGGACGCTGCCCGGCAGCATGACGAACAGGCATTGAAAGCGCTCGGCGAGCCGCTGGCCACCGAGCTTGCCCAGGCCCGCGCCACCCTGGAACAGCTGATCCAGAGCTGACGTACAAAAAACTTACGACTTTTTACATCTTCGATCCGTTCGTACAACGGCACCTTACATCCGTTTCCAATAATCCAAGGCAACCGTGTTGCACGCGGTCCATGAGGCTTATTGGAGACAAGAATAATGACATGCCGTAGCGCTCAGCCCCTCCTTCCCAACACACCGCGCGGCACCCCCGGGCGGCCTGGCACCGGCCGCAAAGGCGAGGTGCGCCATGACTGACAACCGCGAAAAGATCCAGCTCACCCGCGCGCTGAAAAGCCGGCACATCTTCATGCTGTCGCTGGGCGGGGTGATCGGCACCGGGCTGTTCATGGGCTCGGGCGTAACCATCAACCAGGGTGGCCCGATAGGCGCGATCCTGGCCTACCTGGTCGCGGGTTTGCTGATGTACCTGGTGATGGTCTGCCTGGGCGAGCTGTCGGTGCAGATGCCGGTGTCCGGTTCGTTCCAGGCCCACGCCACCAAGTTCATCGGCCCGGCCACCGGCTTCATGATCGGCTGGGTGTACTGGATGAGCTGGGCCACCACCGTGGGCCTGGAGTTCACCGCCGCCGGCATGCTGATGACCCGCTGGTTCCCGGAGGTGCCGATCTGGTATTGGTCGGCGCTGTTCGTGGTCGTGCTGTTCGGCCTCAACGCCCTGGCCACCCGTGCCTTCGGCGAGGCGGAGTACTGGTTCTCGGGGATCAAGGTGGCGACCATCCTCGGCTTCATCATCATCGGCCTGCTGGTGATCTTCGGCGCCATCCCGCTGAGCAGCGGGGCGCCGGCACCGATGCTGGACAACCTGGTGGGCGAGTCGCTGTTCCCCCATGGCCTGTCGGCGGTGTTCGCGGTGATGATGACCGTGGTCTATGCCTTCCAGGGCTGTGAAATCATGGGGGTGGCAGCCGGCGAGACCGAGCACCCGGAAAAGAGCATCCCGCGGGCCGTGCGCAACGTGGTGTTCCGCGTGCTGATCTTCTACGTGCTGGCGATTGCCGTGCTCTCGGCCATCGTGCCGTTCGAGCAGGCCGGGCTGATGGAAAGCCCGTTCGTGCAGGTGTTCGACATGGTGGGTATTCCCTTTGCCGCCGACCTGATGAACTTCGTCATCCTCACCGCCATCCTCTCGGTGGGCAACTCCGGGCTGTATGCCTCCACGCGCATCCTCTGGGCCATGTCGAAGAGCGGCATGGCGCCGAAAAGCCTGTCGCCGCTGAGTAAGCGTGGCGTGCCGTTGCGGGCGCTGAGCATCACCCTGTGCTTCGCGCTGATCTCGCTGATGACCAGTTTCATTGCCGCCGACACCCTGTTCATGGTGTTGATGGCGGTGAGTGGCATGTCCGGCACCGTGACCTGGATCGTCATCGCCCTGGCGCAATACCGCTTCCGCAAGGCCTACCTGCGAGATGGTGGGCAACTGCAGGACCTGAAGTACAAGGCGCCGCTGTACCCGCTGGTGCCGCTGCTGTGCATCACCCTGTGCAGCTCGCTATTCGTGTTCCTGGCGCTGGATGAAACCCAGCGGCCGTCGTTGTACTGGGGCTTTGGCTTCATTGCCCTGTGCTACGCGGCGTACTTCTTCGTCAACCGCCGTCGGCAGGGGGCCTTCGAGCCGAGCGTGCCAGGGGTTTGATGCCGTGGGTCGTTGGTTGTAAGTGTTCGTCGAAGCATTTTTATTGCCTGTGAGATCGAGCGCCGCCCGCGCGGCGCTTCGCGGGACAAGCCCGCTCCCACATTTGTTGCAACGTGCCGAACCTGACAGGCCATGGTTGTCAGCCTTGTTGCCTTGACGCGGTTTTCCGGCTGGCGCTACCGCCACCTCACCGGCCTCAAACAATACACCAAGGCGGACAACGCCTCTCCCACAGGCATGGCCACGTTGCAACAAATGTGGGAGCGGGCTTGTCCCGCGAAGCGCCGCGCGGGCGGCGCTCGATCTCACAGGCGCAGAAAGTGTCAAGGCGTATACCCGCGAAGCGCCGCGCGGGCGGCGCTCGATCTCCCAGGCAACGAAAATGCAATGCCAAAAGAAAACCGCGTAACAGCAAAAACCGAGTTGTGCGAAGTTGTAACAGCCCATCCCGCCTTGTTGAACACTCGTTTAGTATCTCCCTCATCAAGCCCTCTCAAACCATCACAACAACACCGAGGCCCCCCCATGACCACCCCGTCGTCGTCACTGTTGAGCAAGGTCGAAGCCGGCGTTGCCTGGATCACCCTCAACCGCCCCGAGCAGCGCAACGCGCTGGACATCCCCACCCTCAAGCAACTGCACGCCCTGCTGGAAACCTGCAACAGCGACCCGGCCGTGCGCGTGGTGGTGCTGACCGGCAGCGGCCGCAGCTTCTGCGCTGGTGCCGACCTGGCCGAATGGGCTGCGGCCGAGGCCCAGGGCACCCTGGAAAGCTACGGCTGGACCGAAACCGCCCACGCCCTGATGTTGCGCCTGCACAGCCTCGACAAGCCCACCATCGCTGCCATCAACGGCACCGCCGTGGGCGGTGGCATGGACCTCAGCCTGTGCTGCGACTTGCGCATCGCCGCGGCCTCGGCGCGCTTCAAGGCCGGCTACACCAGCATGGGCTACAGCCCCGATGCCGGTGCCAGCTGGCACTTGCCACGGCTGATCGGCAGCGAGCAGGCCAAGCGCCTGTTGTTCCTCGATGAACTGTGGGGTGCCGAACGTGCCCTGGCGGCCGGGCTGGTCAGCGAAGTCTGTGCCGACGAGCAACTGCCCGCCGTGGCCGCCGAGCTGGCCGGGCGCCTGGCCAACGGCCCCACCTTCGCCTACGCGCAGACCAAGCGGCTGATCCGCGATGGCGCCCGGCGCACCCTGGCCGAGCAGCTGGAGGCCGAGCGCCAGGCCGGCCTGCTGTGCGGCCGCAGCCAGGACGGTGCCGAGGCGCTGCAAGCCTCGGTGGAACGCCGCGCCCCCCGTTTCACCGGCCAGTAACCCGATAACCGACCCTCACCAGGACCTTCGCAGATGAATTTCCAACTGACCCAAGAACAAGAAATGTTGGTGGAAGCGGTACGCAGTTTTGTCGCCAAGGAGTTGCTGCCCCATGAGGAGGCAGTGGACCGTGCCGATGCCGTATCGCCCGAGCTGGCTGCGCAGATCCGCGGCAAGGCCATCGCCGCCGGGTTCTATGCCTTCAACATGCCCGAGGAGGTCGGCGGCGGTGGCCTGGACTATCTGTCCCAGGCGCTTATCGAGCGCGAACTGTCCAAGGTGTCCTGGGCCCTGCACGTGTTCGTCGCGCGGCCATCGAAAATCCTCATGGCCTGCAAGGACGAGCAGATCAACGACTACCTGTTGCCCTGCGTGCAGGGCGAGAAGATCGACTGCTTTGCCCTCACCGAGCCGGGCGCCGGCTCCGATGCCAACGCCATCAAGACCCGTGCCGTGCGCCAGGGTGACGACTTCGTCATCAACGGCAGCAAGCACTTCATCAGCCATGCCGGCCACGCCGATTTCGCCATCGTCTTCGCCGTCACCGACACCTACGAGCACAATGGGCGCAAGCGAAATGCGGTAACGGCCTTCCTGGTCGACCGTGGCACGCCGGGCATGACCATCCGCCGTGGCCCCAAGTGCGTGAGCAACCGTGGCTACCACACCTACGAGCTGTTCTTCGACGACTGCCGGGTGCCGGCCAGCAAGGTGCTGGGCGAGGTCGGCAAGGGCTGGGAGGTGGCCAACGCCTGGCTCACCGCCGGCCGGGTGATGGTCGCCGCCAACTGCGTGGGCCAGGCCCAACGAGCCCTCGACCTGTCGCTGCAATGGGCCGCCGACCGCAAGCAGTTCGGCCAGGCCATCGGCAGCTACCAGGGCGTGTCGTTCAAGCTCGCCGACATGGCCACGCAGATTCGCGCTGCGGAAATGCTCACCCTGCACACCGCCTGGAAGATGGACCAGGGCAGCATGACCGACGGCGAGGCCGGCATGGCCAAGCTGTTCGCCAGCGAGGTGCTGGGCAAGGTTGCCGACGAAGCCGTGCAGATCTTCGGTGGCATGGGCCTGATGGATGAAGGGCCGGTCGAGCGCATCTGGCGCAACGCACGCATCGAGCGCATCTGGGAAGGTACCTCGGAAATCCAGCGGCACATCATCGCCCGCGAACTGCTGCGCCCGCTGCTGCGCTGAGCGCGAGGAGAACACCCATGTCGCATTCGATTCGTGACAACCTCAAGCGCCTGCTGGCCCCCCGGCACCTGGCCTTCGTCGGCGGGCGCAGCATGGCGCGGGCGCTCAAGCGCTGCGCCGAAGGTGGCTTTGGCGGCGAGCTGTGGCTGGTCAACCCGCAGCATGACAGCCTCGAAGGTATCCCCTGTGTGGCGCGTGTGGCCGACTTGCCCCATGCCCCGGACGCGGTGTTCATCGCCACCAACCGCGAACTGACCCTGCAGTGCGTTGCCGAGCTGGCCGCACGCGGTGCCGGTGGCGCCATCTGCTATGCCTCGGGCTTTGCCGAAAGCGGCGAAGAGGGCCGCCAGCTGCAGCAGCGCCTGCTCGCCGCCGCCGGCAACATGGCCTTGCTCGGCCCCAACTGCTACGGCCTGCTCGACTACCTGCACGGCGCTGCCCTGTGGCCGGTGGCCTATGGTGGCCAGCAGGTGGAGAAGGGCGTGGCGATCCTCACCCAGAGCGGCAACTTCGCCTACAACCTGTCGATGAGCGACCGCTCGCTGCCGGTGGCCTACATGGCCTCGGTCGGCAACCAGGCGCAACTGGGCGTGGCCGAGCTGATGGACGTACTGCTCGACGACCCACGGGTAACCGCCATCGGCCTGCACCTGGAAGGCCTGAAGAACGTGCCGGGCTTCGCCCGTGCTGCCTGCAAGGCATTGCAACAGGGCACGCCGATCATTGCGCTGAAGACCGGCGTGTCGCAGATTGGCGCCGAACTGGCGCTCAGCCACACCAGCTCGCTGTCCGGCTCCGATGCCTTGTACGACAGCCTGTTCCAGCGCCTGGGCGTGATCCGCGTCAGTGGCCCGGTGAGCTTCGTTGAAACCCTCAAGGCCGCCGCCTGTGGGCGCCTGCCGGTGAATGGCGAGCTGATCGCCCTGGCTTGTTCCGGTGGCGATGCCGGCTTGATCGCCGACTATGCCGAGCGCAACCAGCTGGTCCTGCCGAAGCTCGCACAAGGGCAGGTGGCGCAGTTGGCCGAGGTGCTGCCGGCCTATGCCAACCTGGTCAACCCGCTGGACTTCACCACGGCCATCTGGGGTGATGCAGCGGCCCTGCAACGCATGCTCGACAGCACCCTGAGCGGCGCAGCCGACGCGGCCATGCTGGTGCTGGACTACCCGGCGGCGTTCACCGGCGAACGCAAGGAATGCGACCTGCTGCTGGCGCTGTACTGCGATGCGCTGGAGCGCCACGGCAAGATCGGCTTCGTCACCTCGGCATTCCCGGAGCTGTTGCCCGCCTGCGCGCGCGAGCGTTTGCACGCGCGTGGCATCGCCGCCCTGCAGGGTGTGGAGGATGGCCTGGCAGCCTGGGGCCGCATCGTCGCCTACCAGCGCAACCGCCAGCGGCTGCTGGAACAGGGTGAGGCCACGCGGGTGCCGCTGTGCCCGCAGGCCCTTGGCGGCGAGAGCCACCTGCTGGACGAATGGCAATCCAAGCAAGCCCTGCGTGCCTTCGGCCTGCCGGTACCGGCTGGGGTGCTGAGCACACCCGAGCGCGCCGTGGCAGATGCCGCCCGCGTCGGCTACCCGCTGGTATTGAAGGCGGTCAGCGCGCAACTGCCGCACAAGACCGAGGCCGGTGCAGTGGCGCTGAACCTGCGCGATGCCGCCGCCCTCGAGGTTGCGCTGGTGCAGATGCGCCAGCGCATCGCCGCCTACGCCCCGCAGGTAGCGTTCGACCAGGTGCTGCTCGAACCGATGGCCGAGCCGCCGCTGGCCGAACTGATCGTCGGCATCAAGCGCGAGCACGACTTCGCCCTGGCCCTGGTGATCGGTGCCGGTGGCGTGCTGGTCGAGTTGCTAAAGGACAGCGTCAGCCTGTTGCTGCCGACCACCGACGATGCCATCCGCAGCGCGCTGCTCGGCCTGCGCAGCGCCAGCCTGCTGCAAGGCTTCCGTGGCCGCCCGGCCGCCGACCTCGACGCACTGGTTGCGGCTATCCGCGCGGTGGCCGACTACGCCTGCGAAAACGCCGGGCAACTGCTGGAGCTGGATGTGAACCCATTGATGGTCGGTGCCCACGGCACCACCGCGGTCGACGCGCTGATCCGCCTCGGCCAGGCGCAAGGAGAACGACATGAATAAGCACACCCCGACCGCCGGCCAGGCGTTGGTGCGCCTGCTGGCCAACTACGGCGTGGAGACGGTATTCGGCATCCCCGGCGTGCACACCCTGGAGCTGTACCGCGGCCTGCCGGGCAGCGGCATCCGCCACGTGCTGACCCGCCACGAGCAGGGCGCCGGCTTCATGGCCGACGGCTATGCACGGGTAAGCGGCAAACCGGGGGTGTGCTTCGTCATCACCGGCCCGGGCGTGACCAATGCCGCCACCGCCATCGGCCAGGCCTACGCCGACTCCATCCCGATGCTGGTGATTTCCAGCGTCAACCACACTGCCAGCCTGGGCAAGGGCTGGGGCTGCCTGCACGAAACCCAGGACCAGCGCGCCATGACCGCGCCGATTACCGCGTTCTCCGCCGTGGCCCTGCGCGGCGACGACCTGCCCGAGCTGATCGCCCGCGCATGGGCTGTGTTCGACAGCGAACGGCCGCGCCCGGTGCACATCTCGGTGCCGCTGGACGTACTGGCCGCGCCGGTCAGCCGTGACTGGAGCAATGAGGTGGTGCACCGCCCCGGGCGCGGCCAGCCTTGCCGCGACATCCTTGACCAGGCCGCCGTGAAGCTGGTCGCCGCCAAGCGGCCGATGATCATTGCCGGCGGTGGGGCACTGCACGCGGCCGAGCAGTTGCAGCAGCTGAGCACCCGACTGGCAGCGCCATTGTTCACCAGCGTGGCCGGCAAGGGCCTGCTGCCAGCGGACGCACCACTGAATGCCGGCGCCAGCCTGTGCGTCGAGCCCGGCTGGCAGCTGATCAGCCAGGCCGACGTGGTGCTGGCAGTGGGTACCGAAATGGCCGACACCGACTTCTGGCGCGAGCGCCTGCCGATCAGCGGCGAGCTGCTGCGCGTGGACATCGACCCGCGCAAGTTCAACGACTTCTACCCCTGTGCCATTGCCCTGCACGGCGATGCCCGGCAAACCCTGGCCGGCCTGCTCGAGCACCTGCCAGCGCTGGACCGTGACCCGGCCCAGTCCAGCGAAGCCGTGGCCAACCTGCGCCAGGCCATTCGCAGCGGGCATGCGCCGCTGCAGGCCGTGCACCAGGCAATCCTCGACCGCATTGCCGCCGTGCTGCCCGACGATGCCTTCGTCAGCAGCGACATGACCCAACTGGCCTATACCGGCAACTACGCCTTCGCCAGCCGGGCGCCGCGCAGCTGGCTGCACCCCACCGGCTACGGCACCCTCGGCTATGGCCTGCCGGCCGGCATCGGCGGCATGTTCGCCAGCGACCACCAGCCAGGCCTGGTGCTGGTGGGCGACGGCGGCTTCCTCTACACCGCCCAGGAACTGGCCACGGCAGTCGAAGAACTGGACCGGCCACTGGTCGTGTTGTTATGGAACAATGACGCCCTTGGCCAGATCCGCGACGACATGCTCGGCCTGGACATCGAGCCGGTCGGCGTACTGCCACGCAACCCGGACTTCGTCGGCCTGGCCCGCGCCTTTGGTTGCACGGTGCGCCAGCCGCGTGATCTGGACGCGCTGCAGGCCGATCTGGCCAGCGGTTTCGCCACCCCCGGCGTCACCTTCATCGAACTCAAACACACCTGCGTCTGCTAAGCGGCAGACACAACGAACAACAAGAGAAATCACCATGCAATTCAGCCGTACCCTCCTGGCTGCATCCCTCGCTCTGCTGATCACTGGCCAGGCCCCGCTGTACGCCGCACCGCCCCTGTCGATGGACAACGGCACCGCCGCCCTGACCGCGCAGAACAGCAACGCCTGGGTCGAAATCAGTGCCGGCGCACTGCAACACAACATCCGTACCTTGCAGGCCGAGCTGGGCGGCAAGTCCAAGCTGTGCGCCGTGCTCAAGGCCGACGCCTATGGCCACGGTATCGGCCTGGTCATGCCGTCGATCATCGCCCAGGGCGTGCCTTGCGTGGCGGTAGCCAGCAACGAGGAGGCCCGCGTGGTCCGCGCCAGCGGCTTCACCGGGCAACTGGTGCGGGTACGCCTGGCCAGCCTCGGCGAAGTGGAAGATGCCTTGCAGTACGACATGGAAGAGCTGGTTGGCAGCGCCGAGTTCGCCCGCCAGCTCGATACCATCGCCGAACGCCACGGCAAGACCCTGCGCATTCACATGGCGCTCAATTCCAGCGGCATGAGCCGCAACGGCGTGGAAATGACCACCTGGTCCGGCCGGGGTGAAGCGCTGCAGATCACTGACCAGAAGCACCTCCAGCTGGTCGCGCTGATGACTCACTTCGCCGTGGAAGACAAGGACGATGTGCGCAAAGGCCTGGCAGCGTTCAACGAACAGACCGACTGGCTGATCAAGCACGCGAAACTTGATCGCAGCAAGCTCACCCTGCATGCCGCCAACTCCTTCGCTACGCTGGAAGTGCCGGAAGCGCACCTGGACATGGTGCGTACCGGTGGCGCGCTGTTCGGCGACACCGTGCCGACGCGCACCGAATACCAACGTGTCATGCAGTTCAAGTCGCACGTGGCGGCGGTGCACAGCTACCCGGCAGGCAACACCGTCGGCTACGACCGCACCTTCACCCTGGCGCGTGATTCGCGCCTGGCCAACATCACCGTGGGTTACTCCGATGGCTACCGCCGGGTGTTCACCAACAAGGGCCATGTGCTGATCAACGGCCACCGAGTGCCCGTGGTGGGCAAGGTGTCGATGAACACCTTGATGGTCGATGTCACCGACTTCCCCGATGTGAAGGGGGGCAACGAAGTGGTGCTGTTCGGCAAACAGGCCGGGGGGGAGATCACCCAGGCCGAGATAGAAGAAATCAACGGCGCGTTGCTCGCCGACCTCTACACCGTATGGGGCAGTTCCAACCCGAAGATTCTCGTCGACTGAACTGCCAATGAAGGGAGATTGCCATGCGCTACGCCAAGCTCACTCAACGCATCGCCGGCGACGGGGCTGCGGCCTGGGACATCCACTATCGCGCCCTGGCGCTGCAGGCCGAGGGTAGGGATATCCTGCTGCTTTCGGTGGGTGACCCGGACTTCGACACCCCCGCGCCGATCGTCGAGGCGGCCATCGACAGCCTGCGTTCGGGCCACACCCATTACGCCGATGTGCGCGGCAAGCTGGCGCTGCGCCAGGCCATCGCCAACCGCCACCGCCAGCGCAGCGGCCAGGCCGTCGATGCCGACCAGGTGACGGTGCTGGCGGGGGCCCAGTGCGCGTTGTACTGCGTGGCCCAGTGCGTGCTCGACCCGGGTGACGAGGTAATTGTCGCCGAGCCCATGTACGTGACCTACGAGGCGGTGTTCGGGGCTTGTGGCGCCAAGGTGGTGCCGGTGCCGGTCAAGCCGGAGAACGGCTTTCGCGTGTGCCCGCGTGACGTGGCCGCGCGCATCACCCCGCGCACCCGCGCCCTGGCCCTGAACAGCCCGCACAACCCCTCGGGGGCGAGCCTGCCGCGCGCCACCTGGGAGGCGCTGGCCGAGCTGTGCATCGCCCACGATCTGTGGTTGATCTCTGACGAGGTGTATAGCGAGCTGTTGTACGACGGCGAGCATGTCAGCCCTGGCAGCCTGCCGGGCATGGCCGAGCGCACCGCCACCCTCAACAGCCTGTCGAAGTCGCATGCCATGACCGGTTGGCGGGTGGGCTGGGTGGTCGGTTCGACCGAACTTGCCACCCATCTGGAAAACCTCGCCCTGTGCATGCTGTACGGTTCGCCGGACTTCATCCAGGACGCCGCCGTGGTGGCACTGGAGCAGCAGCTGCCGGAACTGGATGTCATGCGCGAAGCCTATCGCCAGCGTCGCGACCTGGTGTGCGAGCAGTTGGCCGACTGCCCGGGCATCAAGGTGCTCAAGCCCGATGGCGGCATGTTCGTGATGGTCGACATCCGCGAGACCGGCCTCAGCGCCCAGGCCTTCGCCGATCGCCTGCTCGACAGCCAGGGTGTGTCGGTGCTCGCTGGCGAAGCCTTCGGCCCCAGCGCTGCCGGGCATATCCGCCTGGGCCTGGTATTGGGTGACGAGGCCTTGGCCGACGCTTGCCGGCGCATCGCCCGCTGCGCCGCCGCACTGATGCAGGGGCAGGCCCATGCGTGAATATGCGCGGCTGTACATCGACGGCGCCTGGCAGGTACCGAGCGGGCAGGGCATGGCCGAGGTGATCGACCCGGCCACCGAACAGGCCATCGGCCGGGTGCCGCTGGGCGCCGAGGCCGATGTCGAACGGGCGGTGATGGCTGCGCGGCGGGCCTTCGATGGCTGGTCGCGCACGCCGTCCAGCGTGCGTGCCGGGTTCATAACGGCGCTGGCCGCACAGCTGAAGAGCCGCGCGGCGGAAATGGCCTCGGTCATCACCGACGAGTTGGGCATGCCGGTGCAGTGGTGCCAGGCGGTACAGGTGGAGGGCCCGATTGCCGGGCTGGAGCAGTACGCCGAACTGGCCGGGCTGATGGATGAGGTGCGCGAAGTCGGCAACTCGCTGGTGTACCGCGAGGCCGTTGGCGTGTGCGCGTTCATCAACCCGTGGAACTACCCGCTGCACCAGATGATCGGCAAGCTGGCGCCGGCCCTGGCCGCCGGCTGCACGGTGGTGGTCAAGCCCAGCCAGGAAACACCGCTGCATGCATTCCTGCTGGCCGAGATGATCGAGGCCATCGGCCTGCCGGCCGGGGTGTTCAACCTGGTCAGCGGGCCGGGGGCCAAGGTTGGCGAGGCCCTGGCCCGGCACCCGCAGGTGGACATGGTGTCGTTTACCGGCTCCACCGGCGCCGGGGTGCGCGTGGCCCAGGCGGCCGCGCCGACGGTGAAGCGGGTGTGCCTGGAGCTGGGCGGCAAGTCGCCGCTGCTGATCACCGCCGACGCCGACCTGCACGCGGCGGTGCGCCATGGCGTGCAGGACGTGATGATCAACTCAGGGCAGACCTGCACGGCCCTGACCCGCATGCTGCTGCCGGCCAGCCGCTACGCCGAGGCGCTGGAGATTGCCGAGGCCGAGACCCGTTCGCTGGTCATGGGCGACCCGCGTGACCCGGCCAGCTTCCTCGGGCCGATGTGTTCGGCAGGCCAGCGGCGCACCGTGCTCGACTACATTCGCCTGGGCCAGGAAGAGGGCGCGCGCCTGCTGTGCGGCGGTGATACGCCGGCCGGCTTCGAGCGCGGCTTCTACGTGGCGCCGACCTTGTTCGCCGATGTCGACAACCACATGCGCATCGCCCAGGAGGAAATCTTCGGCCCGGTGCTGTGCCTGATCCCCTATGCCGACGAGGCCCAGGCGCTGGCCCTGGCCAACGATTCGCCGTTCGGCCTGTCCAGTGCGGTGTGGGCCGGTAGCCGTGAGCACGGCCTGGCCCTGGCGCGGCAGATACGCGCCGGGCAGTGCTTCATCAACGGTGGCGGGTTCAACTACCAGGCACCGTTTGGTGGCTACAAGCAGTCGGGCAACGGGCGTGAGTGGGGTGAGGAGGGCCTGGCGGAGTTCGTCGAGGTGAAAGCGGTGCAGTGCTGAGCCACAGCTGGAAGACAACCCGTTTTGTGTGAGGAGAATGTTTGTGAATGTACTGATCGTCCACGCTCACCCCGAGCCGCAATCGTTCACTGCTGCCCTGCGTGACCAGGCCGTGGAAACCTTCCGCGCCCAGGGCCACCAGGTGCAGGTCAGCGACCTGTACGCCATGGGCTGGAACCCGGTGGCCAGCGCCGATGACTTCAGCCAGCGCGAGAACCCCGAGTACCTGGTGTATGCCCTGGAGCAGCGCCAAGGGGTCAAGCGTGGCGCCATTGCCGCGGATATCCGGCAGGAGCTGGACAAGCTGCTGTGGGCCGATTTGCTGGTGCTGAACTTCCCGATCTTCTGGTTCTCGGCGCCGGCCATGCTCAAGGGCTGGATCGACCGGGTGCTGGTGTCGGGGGTGTGCTATGGCGGCAAGCGCTTCTACGACCAGGGCGGTTTGGCGGGCAAGAAAGCGCTGGTGACCGTGACCCTGGGCGGGCGCGAGCACATGTTTGGCGACGGGGCGATTCATGGGCCGCTGGAAGACATGCTGCGGCCGATCTTGCGCGGCACGCTGGCCTACGTGGGGTTCGAGGTGTTACCGCCGTTCGTGGCCTGGCATGTGCCGTACATCAGTGACGAGGCGCGGCAGGCGTTCTTGCAGCAGTACCGGCAGCGCCTGGAGCAGCTCTCGGACGACCAGCCACTGGTGTTCCCGCGCCTGGAGCAGTTTGATGAGGCGCTTTACCCGCTGGCGTGATTGACTGTTCTGGCCCAATCGCCGGCAAGCCAGCTCTCATAGAACAACACATGACTCATTGGTTCGGCGAGGTTCTGTAGGAGCAGCCTTGTGCTGCGAAGAGGCCGGGGCTGACAAAGCCTGTCTATTGGCTGTACCGGCCTCTTCGCAGCACAAGGCTGCTCCTACAAAGGACGCGTCAGACGAGCGATATTGGTTCTCTGCGCGAAAGCGCAGCCCAAAGGGCTGGGCAATCTCCCACAGGGAAATCACAGGGCTTCAGGACTGTGGAGGACCTGTGGGAGCTGGCTTGCCGGCGATTGAGCCTGTGGCCTTCATACAAAATTCACCGGCAAAAAAAGCGACCACCCACACATTCGGGGTATGTCCCCCTTCGGCAAATCCCTCGATAGTGCCCCCATCGGCTCGATCCCGAGCACTCACACGATGGAGTTGCCATGCGCAAGGTACTGAAGGTGATTGGCGGTCTGCTGCTGGCGTCTGGCGCCAGCCTGGCCCAGGCGGCAGAGGTGGACAGCGGTAACACGTTGCGGTTGTACAACTGGACCGACTATATCGGCGAAACCACCCTGGCCGACTTCGAGAAGGCCACCGGCATCAAGGTCATCTACGACACCTTCGACGGCTACGAAACGGTGCAGACCAAACTGCTCACCGGCCGCTCCGGCTACGACCTGGTCATGCTCAACGCTTCCCTGGTCCCCCCGCTGATCAGCGCCGGGGTGTTCCAGGCGCTGGACAAGCGGCAACTGCCCAGTTGGCACAACCTCGACCAGCAGGTGGTGAACAACCTGCAAGGCTACGACCCCGGCCTGAAATACTCGGCGCCCTATACCTGGGGCAGCTCGGGGGTGACCTACAACGTCGACAAGATCACCGCGCGCATGCCCGATGCCCCCATCGGCTCGCTGGCCATGCTGTTCGACCCCAGGATCGTCTCGCGCTTCGCCGACTGTGGCGTCACCCTGATGGACGCGCCGACCGAAGTCATCCCGCTGGCCCTGCAGTACCTGGGCAAGGACCCACGCAGCGCATCACCGGCCGACCTCAAGGCGGCCGAACAACTGCTGCTGGGCATTCGCCCGTACATTCGCAAGTTCGATTCGGTCAACTACCTCACCAGCCTGCCCAACGGCGATGTCTGCCTGGCCCTGACCTGGTCCGGCGACTACGCCACCGCCCAGGCCCGCGCGGTGGAAGCGAAGAAGGACATCAAGCTGTCGTTCTTCATCCCCCAGGAAAGCTCGCTGATCTGGTTCGACAACCTGTACATCCCCAAGGATGCGCCGCACGCGGCCAATGCCCACCGCTTCATCGAGTTCCTGCTGCAGCCGCAGACCATGGCCAAGGTCACCGACTACATCCACTACGCCAACAGCAACGCCGCCGCCACGGCGCTGGTGCGCGACGAGATCCGCCAGGACCCGGCCATCTACCCCGACGCGCAAACCCGCGAGCGCCTGTTCGCGCAGAAAACCCAGAGCCCGAAGGACATGCGCGCCATCACCCGGGTCTGGAGCACGGTCAAGACCGGTTTCTGAACACTGCCCAACGATCACTGCCAAGGAGCTGCCCATGGCCACCCCAAGCAAAGCATTCGCCATTGCCCACGACCCGCTGGTGGAAGCCGACAAGGCCCACTACATGCACGGCTACCACGTGTTCGACGAGCACCGCGAGCAAGGCGCGCTGAACATCGTTGCCGGCGAGGGCGCCTACATCCGCGATACCCACGGCAACCGCTTCCTCGATGCAGTCGGCGGCATGTGGTGCACCAACATTGGCCTGGGCCGCGAGGAAATGGCCCTGGCCATCGCCGACCAGGTACGCCAGCTGGCCTATTCCAACCCGTTCTCCGACATGGCCAACGGCGTGGCCATCGAGCTGTGCCAGAAGCTTGCGCAGCTGGCGCCGGGTGACCTGAACCATGTGTTACTCACCACTGGCGGCTCGACCGCGGTCGACACTGCCTACCGGCTGATCCAGTACTACCAGAACTGCCGTGGCAAGCCGCACAAGAAGCACATCATCGCCCGCTACAACGCCTACCACGGCTCCACCACGCTGACCATGTCGATCGGCAACAAGGCCGCTGACCGGGTGCCGGAGTTCGATTATCACCACGACCTGATCCACCATGTGTCCAACCCCAACCCGTACCGCGCCCCGCACGACATGGACGAGGCCGAGTTCCTCGACTTCCTGGTGGCCGAGTTCGAGGACAAGATCCTTTCGCTGGGGGCCGACAACGTGGCGGCGTTCTTCGCCGAGCCGATCATGGGCTCGGGCGGGGTGATCATTCCGCCCACGGGCTACTTCCAGCGCATGTGGCAGCTGTGCCAGACCTACGACATCCTGTTCGTCGCCGACGAAGTGGTGACCTCGTTCGGGCGCCTGGGCACCTTCTTCGCCAGCGAGGAACTGTTCGGCGTAACCCCCGACATCATCACTACCGCCAAGGGCCTGACCTCGGCCTACCTGCCGCTGGGGGCGTGCATCTTCTCCGAGCGCATCTGGCAGGTGATCGCCGAGCCGGGCAAGGGCCGCTGCTTCACCCACGGCTTCACCTACAGCGGCCACCCGGTGTGCTGCACTGCGGCGCTGAAGAACATCGAGATCATCGAGCGCGAGCATTTGCTGGAGCACGTCAAGGACGTTGGCGGCTACCTGGAACAGCGCCTGCAAAGCCTGCGCGAGCTGCCGCTGGTGGGGGATGTGCGCTGCATGAAGCTGATGGCCTGTGTCGAGTTCGTTGCCGACAAGGCCAGCAAGGCCCTGTTCGCCGACGAGGTGAACATCGGCGAACGCATCCACAGCAAGGCCCAGGCCAAAGGGCTGCTGGTGCGGCCGATCATGCACCTGAACGTGATGTCGCCGCCGTTGATCATTACCCATGCGCAAGTGGACGAGATTGTCGAAACCCTGCGCCAGTGCATCATCGAAACCGCGCGCGAACTCACGGCGCTTGGCCTGTACCACGGCCGATGAACCTGGCGCAAAGGGCTGTGCGCGGGCGTGCCTGGCAGGCTAGACTGCCGGGCATGACCCAGGCCTCTCCCGACACCCCGCTTACCCTTTCACTGGGCGCGCTGCAGCAATGGCATGCGGCGCTGCAGCGCGCACTGGCCCACAGCGAAACGCCCGAGGCGCTGGCGCATGTGGCGGCCGCCATCGGCCAGTTGGTGCAGGTGGAATCGATGATGATCAGCCTCGAGTGCCAGGGGCGGGCACCGCAATTGCTGTACCAGCAAGGCATCCCCGACCTGCACCGCGCCGCCGTGCTGGAGCGCTACTTCACTGCCGGCTACCTGCTCGACCCGTTCTGCCTGGCCGTGCAGAGCGGCCTGGCCGAGGGCTTCTACCATCTGCAGGAAATCGCCCCGGACAATTTCTTCGACAGCGACTACTACAAGGCCTATTACCTGGGTACCGGTTGCAGTGAAGACAGCTACTACATCGCCGACCTCAGCGCTGGGCGCAAATTGTCACTGAGCCTGTTCCAGGGTTGCAGCGGTACGCGGCTGAGTACGGGGCAGATCGACCTGCTGCGTGCGCTGGAGCCGATGGTACGTGAACTGCTGGGGCGCTACGCCCGGCACCATCTGGAGCCCGGCCCCGCTTCGGCGGAGCGTGGTAGCCTGCAGGCGGCGTTCGACAGTTTCGGCTGCCAGGTGCTGACCGACCGTGAGCGGGAGGTGGCGCACATGATCTTGCGTGGGCATTCGGTGAAGTCCACCGCGCTGGAGCTGGGCATCTCGCCGGAAACCGTGCGCATGCACCGCAAGAACCTGTACCTGAAGCTGGAGATCAACTCGCAGTCGGAGTTGTTTGCGCGGTTTATCGACTGGCTGCGCGGTGATCGCCTTGCGATCTAGCAGCAAAGGAGCAACTGCCTTGCTCAATATCTGAAAGCTGGCGGGGTCCCTGTGGGAGCGGGTTCACCCGCGAAGGAAGCGACGCGGTGCAGGGCACCGGCTTCGCCGGTGTTCGCGGGTAAACCCGCTCCCACAGGTACAGCGCTGCCCCCCCCCCAATAATCCTCAGCCCCTCCCTTTGGCCAGATAGGCCGCAAACTCTGCCTCCGGCACCATGCTGCCACCGGTCCCCCAGACCAAATGCGTGGCCCTTTGCATGCGCCCGGCCGACAGGCCCATGCGCGCCAGGTACTCAGGCGCTTCAAGCACCCTGACCATGCCCGGCATCCCCGCCAGCGCCGAAGGCTCCAGCCGCGCATTCTCCTGGTCATGGGCCAATACCAACAGCCGGTACAGCGCCTCGTCGTTGACTGTGTAATAGCCATCGAGCAAACGCTGCATCGCCTTGCCGACAAAGCCGGAAGGGCGGCCCACCGCCAGGCCGTCGGCGGCGGTCAGGTTGTCGATGCCGAAATCCTGCACGCTGGTGGCGTCATGCAAACCGCTATACACCCCCAGGAACATGCACGGTGAGTGGGTGGGCTCGGCGAAGATGCAGTGCACATGGTCGCCCCAGATCAGTTTCAGGCCGAACGCCACGCCACCGGGGCCACCGCCGACCCCACAGGGCAGGTAGACGAACAAGGGGTGCTCGGCATCTACCTTGATGCCCGCGGCTTCGAACTGGGCGGCCAGCCGCTCGGCCGCCACTGCATAGCCGAGGAACAGGTGTGGCGAGTTCTCGTCGTCGACGAAGTAGCAGCCCGGGTCCGCCGCCGCCTGCTGGCGCCCTTGCTCCACCGCCACGCTGTAGTCGCTTTCGTACTCGACCACGTTCACGCCATGGGCGCGCAGCTTGTCCTTCTTCCACTGGCGGGCATCGGCCGACATGTGCACGGTGGCCTGGAAGCCAAGCCTGGCGCTCATGATGCCGATCGACAGGCCGAGGTTGCCGGTCGAGCCGACCGCAACCTTGTACTGGCTGAAGAATTGCCGGGCCTGGTCGCTGGCCAGTTCCCGGTAATCGCTGTCGAGGCTGATCAGGCCGGCCTCCAGGGCCAGGTCTTCGGCATGCTTGAGCACTTCATGAATACCGCCGCGGGCCTTGATCGAGCCAGAGATCGGCAGCTCGCTGTCGGCCTTGAGCCAGAGTGAGCCGCTGGCAGGCAGGCCAGCTGCCTGCAGCAAGGTGGCGTGCAGTTTGGGCAGCGGGCGCAGTGGCGACTCGATGATGCCGCCGGTGGCAGCGGTATCCGGGAACACGCTGGCCAGGTAGGGGGCAAAGCGTGCCAGGCGGGCACTGGCAGCACTGACATCGGCGGCGCTCAAACCGACGTCGGCCAGGGCCTGGGCGGCAGGGGCAATGTGCGGGTTGAACCAACGGGTTTCGCGCAGGGCCACCAGGTCGTCGATCAGGGGGTGGGAGCTGCACCATGCTTGCAGTGTCTTGCCGTGAATCATGCTGTTTTTTCCTGTTGTGCAATCAATGTCAGGCAGCGCTGCACGATCGGGCTCACATCGCCCTTGCGTCGGCTGAGGATGATCGGGCTGACGGCGCCGTTGTCGTGCAGGCTTACATATTCGATATCGGTGCGGTGCTGCTGTTGCACCGACGCCGGCACCAGGGTCACGCCTACGCCGACGGCCACCAGACCGATGGCGGTCTGCAGTTCGTTGGCCCATTGGCTGACGCGGATGCTCATGCCGTGGTGGGCGAACAGTGCCAGCACATGGTCGGCATAGCTGGGCCGCGGGTTGGCCGGGTAGAGGATGAACGCCTCGCCAGCCAGCTGGGCAAGTGTAAGCGGGCTGCTCGCCAGCGGGTGACCCTTGGGCAATACCGCCACCAGCGGGTCCTCGCACAGCACTTGCTGGTGAATGGCCGGGTCATCAATGCGAATGCGCCCGAAGGCGATGTCGATGCGCCCGCTTTTCAGCGCCTCCACCTGCTGCAGCGTGGTCATCTCGTTGAGGCCCAGTTCCAGCTCGCTGTCCTGGCGCAGCTCGCGGATCAGCTCCGGCAGCACCTTGTACAGGGTCGACGGGGCGAAGCCGATCCCCAGCCACTGGCGCTGGCCCTGGCCGATGCGACGGGTGTTGTCGCTGATGTTCTGCAGCTGCTGCAGCACGGTACAGCTCTGTTCGTAGAAGAAGCGACCCGCCTCCGTCAGCCGCAGCGGGCGCTCGCGCACTACCAGCAAGGTACCGAGCTGGTCCTCGAGTTGGCTGATCTGCCGGCTCAGCGGCGGCTGGGCAATGTGCAGCAGCTCGGCGGCGCGAGTGAAGTTCAGGGTTTCGGCCAGGACCTTGAAGTAACGCAAGTGGCGCAGCTCCATCAGACCTCCAGGGTATGGTGGGAGATTCATTCGATATTGGACGGCTATCAGGGTCTCGCGCAATCCTTGAACAAGCAAGTAAATGCACCACTCGGGCCTGCGGCTGGCAGCCCGAAACAACGGGACCTGGCAACAATGACAAGCGTGCTGATTGAACGTATCGAGGCAATTATCGTCGACCTGCCGACCATTCGCCCGCACAAGCTGGCGATGCACACCATGCAGCAGCAGACCCTTGTGGTATTGCGTGTTCGCTGCAGTGATGGCGTGGAAGGCATCGGCGAGGCCACCACCATCGGCGGCCTGGCCTATGGCTACGAAAGCCCGGAGGGCATCAAGGCCAACATCGATGCGCACCTGGCGCCGGCGCTGGTTGGCTTGCCGGCTGACAACATCAACGCCGCCATGCTCAAGCTGGACAAGCTGGCCAAGGGCAATACCTTCGCCAAGTCGGGTATCGAAAGCGCCTTGCTCGATGCCCAGGGCAAACGCCTGGGCCTGCCGGTCAGCGAACTGCTGGGTGGCCGCGTGCGCGACAGCCTGGAAGTGGCCTGGACCTTGGCCAGCGGCGATACCGCCCGCGACATCGCCGAAGCCCAGCACATGCTGGAGATTCGTCGGCATCGGGTGTTCAAGCTGAAGATCGGCGCCAACCCGTTGGCCCAGGACCTCAAGCACGTGGTGGCGATCAAGCGCGAGCTGGGCGACAGCGCCAGCGTGCGGGTCGACGTCAACCAGTACTGGGACGAATCCCAGGCCATCCGTGCCTGCCAGGTGCTTGGCGAAAACGGCATCGACCTGATCGAGCAACCGATTTCGCGTATCAACCGCAGCGGCCAGGTGCGCCTGAACCAGCGCAGCCCGGCACCGATCATGGCCGACGAGTCGATCGAAAGCGTCGAGGACGCCTTCAGCCTGGCTGCCGACGGCGCGGCCAGCATCTTCGCCCTGAAAATAGCCAAGAACGGCGGCCCGCGTGCCGTACTGCGTACCGCGCAAATCGCCGAGGCTGCCGGCATCGCCTTGTATGGCGGGACCATGCTCGAAGGCTCGATCGGCACCCTGGCTTCGGCTCATGCCTTCCTGACCCTGCGCCAGCTCACCTGGGGCACCGAGCTGTTCGGGCCGCTGCTGCTGACCGAAGAAATCGTCAACGAGCCGCCGCAATACCGCGACTTCCAGCTGCACATTCCACGCACCCCAGGCCTGGGCCTGACCCTGGACGAACAGCGCCTGGCGCGCTTCGCCCGTGTTCGCGGGTAAACCCGCTCCCACAGTGTTCGCGCCAAATCAGAGAAAGGAGAAACCAGCATGCTGTTCCACGTGAAGATGACCGTGAAACTGCCGGTCGACATGGACCCGGCCAAGGCCGCCCGGCTCAAGGCCGACGAAAAGGAACTGGCCCAGCGTCTGCAGCGCGAAGGCACCTGGCGCCACCTGTGGCGCATTGCCGGGCACTACGCCAACTACAGCGTGTTCGATGTACCCAGCGTCGAGGCGCTGCACGACACCCTGATGCAGCTGCCGCTGTTCCCGTACATGGACATCGAAGTCGACGGCCTGTGCCGGCACCCCTCGTCGATTCACAGCGACGACCGCTGAGTCGCACCTGTCTACCTGACAAGAACAAGATGAGGCAAGCACGATGACCGTGAAAATTTCCCATACTGCCGATGTTCAGGCGTTCTTCAAGGAAGTGGCCGGCCTGGGCCATGCCGAAGGCAACCCACGCTTCAAGCAGATCATCCTGCGTGTGCTGCAGGACACTGCACGCCTGGTTCCATCGTGCCGTCGGGGTACGGTTGCGATCCGCAGGGACCAACCCAGGAATGCCTGGACCTGCTCGGCCGTCACGGCCAGCGCCCGGCGCATGTGCACTTCTTCATCTCTGCGCCCGGGCACCGGCACCTGACCACGCAGATAAACCTGGCCGGCGACAAGTACTTGTGGGATGACTTTGCCTATGCCACCCGTGACGGGCTGGTCGGCGAGCTGCGCTTTGTCGAGGATGCTGCGGCAGCGCGTGCTCGCGGCGTAGAGGGTGAGCGCTTTGCCGAGCTGGCGTTCGACTTCCATCTACAGGCGGCCAAGGCGCCAGACGCCGAGGCACGCAGCCACCGCCCGCGCGCGTTGCAAAACAGTTGAGCCCTATCAATCGATGACTGGTTTTTGCCTGGGCCTTTCCGTGCGGGGAGGGCCTGGGCTTTTTGCTGCCAGGGGCGGTTGATCTAGAATCCGCCTTTTTACCCGAGCCCCTCACCATGCTGCCCATCGAATTGTTGGCAACCACTGCCGACCAGGCCCCGCTGATTCGCAACCTCTATCAGTTCTACGCCTACGAGTCCTCGGACTGGGAGCAGGAAGACGTCGAAGTGGACGGCCGCTTCTATATCCATGACGAGCACCTGCAACGTTACTGGGGGGCCGATGGCTGGGGCGCGTACCTGGTGCTGGCAGACGGTTTCATCGCCGGTTTCGTGCTGGTCGAACGCAGCGAGCTGCCGGGCATCGACGCGTTCGAACTGGCTGACCTGTTCATCCTGAAAAAGTACCGCCGACAGGGCATCGGCCGGGCGGTGGCATTGCAACTGCTGGGCGGCGAGGGCGACTGGCTGATGCGCTGCTACGCACAGGACATGCCTGCCGTGGCCTTCTGCAATGCCGTGCTGGCCGAGCTGTCGCGCCCGGCGCAGCCCATAGCCCTGGATGACGAACCGGGCTTGCTCAATTTCCTGGTCACGGGCGCCCGCCATTGAGGGGGTTGCCAGCCTTCGTTCGCTAATTGAAGGGATCGTGGCTTTTTGTGAGCTACTTCACAAAGTCGTCGTCGAAGGCATAATGCCACCAATCCTTTTCATGCCTTTCGAAGGCCCAGGTAAAAGTCATGTCGCTAGTCGCAAGCCCCGACATCATGTACCGGCTGTTGATCCAGAGCGTGGTGGACTATGCCTTCTACCTGCTCACCCCCGAAGGTATCGTCGCCAACTGGAACCCCGGCGCCCAGCGCGCCAAGGGCTACCTGGCCGAGGAAATCGTCGGCAAGCACTACTCGTTGTTCTACACCGATGCCGAGCGCGCCGCCGGGCTGCCGGCGCTGAACCTTGAGCAGGCCCGCAGCACCGGGCGCTTCGAAGAGATCGGTTCGCGCCTGCGCAAGGACGGCACGGTCTTCCATGCCCATGTGGTGATCGACGCGGTGTACGACGATGCCGGGCAACTGGTGGGTTTTGCCAAGGTAACCCGCGACATTTCCGAGCGTCACCGGCAAGAGCTGGAACTGCTGCAGGCCAAGGAGCTGGCCGAGCAGTACAGCCAGGAAATGGCCAAGCTGTCGCAGTTCCTTGATTCGGTGATTGCCAACATCCCCGCCAGCGTCATTGTCCAGGACCTGGAGAGCCAGCGCATCCTGCTGGCCAACCAGCAGGCCGAACGCCTGTTCGGCGGGCCGCAGCGCAGCATGATCGGGCAGTTGCCCGGCGAGTGCCTGGCACCGGGCGTTGCCGGTTACCTGGAACAGCAACTGGCCCGTGGCGCCCGCAGCACCAAGGGGCATGCTGCCGAAACCCGGGTCGACACGGCCTGTGGCCCGCGCACCCTGCGCAGCCGCACCTTGCTCAGCCAGAACCGTGAAGGCCAGGCCGACTATGTGTTGTTCGTTGCCGAAGATGCCACCGAAGAGCTGGCCGCCCACGCGCAGATCCACCACATGGCGCACCACGATGCGTTGACCGGGCTGCCCAACCGCACCCTGTTCAACGAACGCCTGCGCCAGGCCCTGGTGCGTGACAGCGAGCACGCCAAGCTGACCGCTGCACTGTGCCTGGACCTGGACAACTTCAAGAACATCAACGATTCGCTGGGCCACGCCTTTGGCGACAAGCTGCTGCGCGCGCTGGGCAAGCGCCTGCGCCGCGAACTGCGCGAGCACGACACCCTGGCCCGCCTGGGCGGCGACGAGTTTGCGGTGGTGCTGACCGGCCTGGAAGGCCGGGAGGCCGCATGCAACACTGCGCAGCGCCTGATCAACGCGATCTGCCCACCGTTCCAGATCGAGGGTCACCAGTTCACTGTTGGGGTGAGCATCGGCATTGCCATTGCGCCGGAAGACAGCGACCAGGCCGAGCAACTGCTGGGCTACGCCGACATGGCGCTGTACGAGGCCAAGCGCAACGGTCGCAACCGCTACGAGTGCTTCAGCGTCGAACTGGACGTCGCCGCCCGCCAGCGCCGCCTGGTGGAAACCGACCTGCGCACTGCGCTGCACCTGGGCCAGTTGCAGCTGCACTACCAGCCGGTGGTCGACCAGCAGACCAGCAGCGTTACCGGCTATGAGGCGTTGCTGCGCTGGGAGCACCCGACCCGTGGGATGGTCATGCCCATGGACTTCATCCCCATCGCCGAGGAAACCGGGCTGATCCACGAACTGGGCAACCGGGCGCTGAACCTGGCCTGCCAGGAGGCGGCCAGCTGGGACAGCGAGCAGACGGTGTCGGTCAACCTGTCGGCGGTGCAGTTCAAGAATGCCAACCTGGTGCACACCGTGGCCCTGGCGCTGGCCGACTCCGGCCTGCCGCCACAGCGGTTGGAACTGGAGGTCACCGAGTCGGTGCTGCTGGGCAACAGCGAGGAAAACGTGCGTACCCTGCGTGCACTGAAGGACCTGGGCGTGTCCATTTCGCTGGACGATTTCGGCACCGGGTACTCCTCGCTGGGTTACCTGCGTTCGTTCCCGTTCGACCGGATCAAGATCGACAAGTCGTTCGTGCATGACATGTGCGACAGCCGCGAGGCGATGTCGATCATTCGCGCCATTACCGACCTGTCCAACAGCCTGATGATCAAGACCACGGCCGAGGGGGTTGAGTCGGAGGAGCAGATGCGCCGGTTGGTGGCGGAGGGTTGCTCGCACTTCCAGGGTTACCTGTATGGGCGACCGGCACCGGCGAACGAGCGGTTGAAGCAGGTCGTGACGCTGGCATAGTGCCCGTTGGCCTGCCGCGGTCTCCTGTAGGAGCGGCCTTGTGTCGCGACAGGGCCGCAAAGCGGCCCCGGCGATATCAGCGGCGCAGCTGAAAATGTGGGGCCGCTGCGCGCCCCTTCGCGACACAAGGCCGCTCCTACAGGTTCCAGTCCGGCGCAAACGGCGGGCTCACCACCCGCTGGTCCTTCGGCAACCCGGCGATCGCCGCGCGGTCCTCGTCATCCAGTTGCACGTTCGACGCCGCCAGGTTGGCCAGCTGGTTCTCGCGGCTGCCGGCCTTGGGGATCACCGCCACGCCGTCCTGGTCCAGCAACCACTTCAGCGCCACCTGGCTGGGCAGTACGCCATGCTTGCGGGCGATCGCCTGGATCACCGGCTGAGCCGCCGCCTGCCCACGGGCCAGCGGGGTGTAGGCGGTGAGCAGCAGGTCGTGGCGGCGGGCGTAGTCCAGCAGCGGTTGCTGGCCGAGCAGCACGTGGTATTCCACCTGGATCGCCGACAATGGCGCGCCCAGGGTTTCCACCACCTGGCGCAGCAGCCCCAGCGGGAAGTTGGCCACGCCGATGCTGCGCGCCTTGCCCTCGTCACGCAGGGCCACCAGGGTTTCGATGCTGCGGGCCAGGTCCCAGTCCTGGCTGGGCCAGTGGATGTGGAACAGGTCGACCTGCTCGGTACCCAGGGCGCGCAGGCTGTCCTCCAGCGACTGGCGCATGGCCTTGGGCGCCAGGCGATCCCACCATACCTTGGTGGTCAGGTGAATCTGCTCGCGCGGTACATCGCTTTCGCGCAGTGCCTGGCCGACGGCGGCTTCGTTGTCATAGGCAGTGGCAGTGTCTATGTGCCGGTAACCCAATTCAAGCGCCTGGCGCACGGCCTGGGTGCACTCGCTGCCGGTCATTGGCCAGGTGCCCAGGCCGATCGCGGACAGGGCCAGGCCGTTACGGGTGGTGAGCCTTTGCATGTAAATTCCTTGTAGGGTGTGCAGGGTTCGCATTCGATGGTCGGCGATCAGCACGGTACGGGCCATGCGCGTGGGGCGGAAAGTGGTCGATCAGCGAACAGAAATTGCAGTCGGCCTTGGCTGGCGGCGATTGAACTTCCTTATTCTTCGGCATCTCTTCTAAAATCCGAGCTGTTGCATCCGCCAGGCAACGCCTGCGCGGCCTTCACTGGGCGCCGCATCAAGCCGCGCCGTCATCGAGAGTGCCATGAGTTCCAGCACACCGCTGTCCGGAGTCAACCAACCCCTGCGCGGCATCGCCCTGGTGGTGGTGGCGACGTTCCTGTTCGCCAGTCACGATGCCCTGTCCAAGTTCCTGGGCGGCCTGTACCCGATCATCATGGTGGTGTGGGCGCGGTATGTGGTGCACACGCTGCTGATGGCCGGGATCTTCCTCCCCAAGGCCGGCCTCAACGTGCTGCGCACTCGCCGCCCTCTGTTGCAGACGTTACGCGCCCTGAGCCTGCTGAGTACCAGCCTGCTGTTCACCACCGGCCTGCAGTACCTGCCACTGGCCGAGGCCACGGCGGTCAACTTCCTTGCCCCGGTGCTGGTCACTGCGCTGTCGGCGCCACTGCTGAAGGAGCGGGTGACGGTGGGGCAGTGGGTGGCGGTGGTGATGGGCTTCATCGGCGTGCTGGTGGTGGTGCACCCGGGCGGGGCGATGTTTACCCCGGCCATCCTGTATCCGTTTGGATCGGCGCTGGGCTTCTGCTTCTATCAGTTGCTGACGCGCATCCTGGCCGCGCACGACAGCCCGACCACCAGCAATTTCTATGCGGGGTTGTGCAACACCCTGGCGATGAGTGCGTTGGTGCCGTTCTTCTGGGAGATGCCGCGTTGGGACCATGCGCTGCTGATGCTGGCGCTGGGGGGCTTTGGCATGACGGCGCACCTGCTGCTGACTCAGGCCTTCCGCCATGCGGCACCTGCCTTGCTGGCGCCATTCAGCTATTGCCAGATCGTGTTCGCCGGGTTGCTTGGGTTGGTTGTCTACAGCCAGGTGCCGGACACCCTGAGCCTGGTGGGCATCTCGGTGATCTGCCTCAGCGGGCTGGGGGCGGCGTGGATGCAGCGGGGTAAGTAGAAGCTTTACCGCGGTTATTACAGCTACAGCACCGACCTGTAGGAGCAGCCTTGTGCTGCGAAAGGGCCGGTGTGGCAGAAGAAATTCTGTGGCGGTACTGGCCTCTTCGCAGCACAAGGCTGCTCCTACAGGCCGGTGCTGTGCCCGAGCATTTGCGCTATATCAGTGAAGGGGGCCTCAAACGCGACCCTTCAACAGCGCCTGCAACGAATCGTCAAAGTCCCGCAGCGCATCCGCCTGCACCGCCCGCTCATCCTCGACCACCCTCGCCACATCGCCCAGACTCTTGCTTGCCCGTCCCTCAGCGCGGCCGATATAGGTCAGCTGGTCATCGAAAAAGCGCGCTACTACCCTGCTTTCGATATCCGCACTGGCCAAACGGCTTTCGGTGTCCAGCAGCACGATCACGTCCGGGTGGTCGCCCAGCAGTGTGTCCAGGTCGTCATAGAAAGTCACTTCGGCAAACTGCTGCGCCAGTGACCGCGCCAGCCAGTCATACGCCTGGCTTTCGCTGCCCAGGGTCGCAACAGGGACACGTTGGCCATGGGCCGGTGCGCCTGCCTGGGTGCGATGGCTGCCGAGGTATTCGAGGGTCGCTTCGGCATCACGCCCCAGCAGTACCACCACCCGTTGGCCAGGGGCCAGGGCGACACTGGAAATTGCCGTGGCCGAATAGAAGTGCCCGTAAGGCTGCGTGTCGGTAGCTGCCGGGCTGGCACAACCGCCAAGGGCGGCCAACAAGGCGAGCAGGGCAGCGATCATGCCGGTTTTCATGGGAGCCTCATCAATCGGTGTATGCCGCCATCTTCCGCCCGGGCTGACCGCAGGGGAACTTGATGGCATTCATGGTGGCTATCGATGAGGTCGATGCATCACTGCGTGGCCATGAACTGCAGGATGCGCTCGCGCAGCCAGCGCTCGGCCGGGTCATTGTCCTGGGCACCGCTCCAGACCATCGACAGTTCGGCCTCGGTGATGTCGAACGGCGCCGGGTCGGCGCGCAGGCTGCCGTCGTCGGCCAGGGCGCAGGCGGCATAGTCTGGCACCGTGGCGATCAGCTCGGTGTTGCGCAGCAGGGCGCGCAGGCTGCCGAATTGCGGCACCGCCAGCACCACCTTGCGGCAGCGGCCGATGCGTGCCAGGTCAAGGTCGATATTGCCGCTCATGTCACCGGAGAACGACACCATCACATGCGGGCGGGCGCAGTATTCGTCGAGGGTCAGCGGGCCCGGGCGGTCATCGGCGCGCAGCACCCGCACGCCGATGTTGCGCAGCTTGCGGCGCTTGGCGGTGGCCGGCAGGTCCGTGGTGTAGCTCACGCCCACCGAAATTTCGCCGCTGGCCAGCAGCCCCGGCATCAGCAGGAAGTTGGCCCGGCGCACCACCACACTGATATTCGGGGCCTCTTCGCGCAGCGCCTGCAGCAGGGCCGGGAACAGGCCGAATTCGGCATCGTCCGACAGGCCCAGGCGGAACACGTTGCAGCTGTTGACCGGGTCGAACTCGCGGGCGCGGCTGATGGCGGCGGAAATCACATCCATGGCCGGCCCCAGCTCGGCGAAGATCTGCATGGCCCGTGGCGTGGGCTCCATGGCCCGGCCGTTGCGGATCAGCAGCGGGTCGTCGAACAGCTCACGCAGGCGGGCGAGGGCGGCGCTGACGGTGGACTGGGTGATGAACAGCTTTTCGCCGACCCGGGTCAGGTTGCGTTCGATCATCAGGGCTTCGAACAGTACCAGCAGGTTCATGTCGACGCGGCGCAGGTCGTTGCGATTCATGAGGGTACGGGTTCCGGGTTGGAAGGGTTGGCGTTGTATTGGAGCATGCGGACAGCTTGGTTGCCTTGTATGGATGTGCCGGCCTGTTCGCGGGCACGAACCTGACAGAGCCAAGCTATCGCCCCTCAATAGGCACTCTATTAGAACTCTGCCCAAGCTCGGCTAGTCTTTCCCCTGGCCCCGCGAATTCTGCCAGCGGGCGGCATGTCAGCACCTTTGTGCAAGACCACGCCAACCCCGTCATGACAGCTTCGCAAGCCCCGTGTAGACCTGATGAGGGGTAGCACGAGCCCACGCGCTCGGCTGAAAGAACACCTGGCATAGACCGGAAATCTGGATAACCGACCCAAAGGTACCCGCAGATGTCGAACGAATCGAAATGCCCGTTCCATCAAACCGCAGGTGGCGGCACCACCAACCGTGACTGGTGGCCTGACCAGCTCAACCTGAGAATTCTTCATCAACATTCCTCCAAATCCGACCCGATGGACCCGGATTTCGATTATGCCAAGGCGTTCAAGAGCCTCGACTTCCAGGCGCTGAAGAAAGACCTGACCGCCTTGATGACCGACTCCCAGGACTGGTGGCCCGCCGACTTCGGCCATTATGGCCCGTTGTTCATTCGCATGGCCTGGCACAGCGCTGGTACCTACCGTATTGGCGATGGCCGGGGTGGTGCAGGCTCTGGCCAGCAGCGCTTCGCCCCGCTCAACAGTTGGCCGGACAACGTCAGCCTGGACAAGGCCCGGCGGCTACTGTGGCCGATCAAGCAGAAGTACGGCAACAAGATTTCCTGGGCCGACCTGATCGTGCTCACCGGCAACGTCGCCCTCGAGTCCATGGGCTTCAAGACCTTCGGCTTCTCTGGCGGGCGTGCCGATGTGTGGGAGCCGGACGAAGATGTGTACTGGGGCTCGGAAAAGGTCTGGCTGGGCGGTGACACCCGCTACGGCAAGGCCCAGCCGCCCGGCAAGGGCGACCTGGTGGCGGAGCCGGCCAAGCGCCCCGAGGAGCAGGGCCGTACCCTGGAGGGCGAGCGCAACCTGGAAAACCCGCTGGCCGCCGTGCAGATGGGCCTGATCTATGTGAACCCGGAAGGCCCGGAAGGCAACCCCGACCCGGTAGCCTCGGGCAAGGACATCCGTGACACCTTCGGCCGCATGGCCATGAACGATGAAGAAACCGTGGCGCTGATCGCCGGTGGCCACGCCTTTGGCAAGACCCACGGTGCCGGCCCTGCCGACAACGTCGGCCCCGAGCCGGAAGCAGCAGGCCTGGAGCTGCAGGGGTTGGGCTGGGCCAACAAGTTCGGCAGCGGCAAGGGTGGCGATACCATCACCAGCGGCCTGGAAGTGACCTGGACTTCGACCCCCACCCGATGGAGCAACGAATACCTCAACAATCTGTTCAACTTCGACTGGGAACTGACCAAGAGCCCGGCTGGTGCCCACCAGTGGCGGCCGAAGGAGGGCAAGGGGGCAGGCACCGTGCCGGATGCCCATGACCCGGCCAAGCGCCACGCGCCTTCCATGCTCACCTCCGACCTTGCGCTGCGTTTCGACCCGATCTACGAGCCGATCGCCCGCCGCTTCAAGGATAACCCTGACCAGCTGGCGGACGCCTTCGCCCGCGCCTGGTACAAGTTGATCCACCGCGACATGGGCCCATTGGCGCGCTATCTGGGCCCGGAAATGCCCAACGAAGAGCTGCTGTGGCAAGACCCACTGCCAAAAGTCGATCACCCGCTGGTAGGCGAGCAGGACATTGCCGCGCTCAAGGCCAAGGTGCTGGCGGCGGGCCTGAGCGTTGGCGAGCTGGTGGCCACTGCCTGGGCAGCGGCGTCGACCTTCCGCGGTTCGGACAAGCGTGGCGGGGCCAATGGTGGCCGCCTGCGCCTGGCGCCGCAGAAGGATTGGGCGGCGAACCAGGGCACAGGCAAGGTGCTGGCGGCGCTGGAGAAAATCCAGGCCGAGTTCAATGCCGGTGGCAAGAAAATTTCCCTGGCCGACCTGATCGTTCTGGCCGGTGGCGCCGCAGTGGAAAAGGCTGCCAAGGACGCCGGGCACAATGTCAGCGTGGCGTTCCGCCCTGGGCGTGTCGATGCCTCCCAGGCGCAGACCGACGTCGAGTCGTTCGCCGTGCTGGAACCGCTGGCTGATGGCTTCCGCAACTTCACCAAGGCCCGCTACAGCGTCAAGGCCGAGAAACTGCTGCTGGACAAGGCCCAATTGCTGACCCTGACCGCGCCGGAACTGACCGTGCTGATCGGCGGCCTGCGTGTGCTCGGCGCCAACCATGGCGGCAGCCAACAGGGCGTGTTCACCGACAAGGTCGGTACCCTGAGCAACGACTTCTTCCGCAACTTGCTGGACATGGGCGTTGAGTGGAAGCCGACCTCGGCGGATAACGAAACCTTCGAAGGGCGTGATCGCAAGACCGGCCAGGTGAAGTGGACCGGTAGCCGGGTTGACCTGGTGTTCGGCTCCCATGCCCAGTTGCGGGCATTGAGCGAGGTGTACGGCAGCAGTGATGGCCGGGACAAGTTCGTGCGGGACTTTGTCGCGGCCTGGGAGAAGGTCATGGAGCTGGATCGTTTTGACCTGAAATAGCTTCGTCAGAAATGGGGGCGCTTTGCGCCCCTATCGCGACACAAGGCCGCTCCCACAGGTTCGGCGCCGCATGTGGATTCGGCGCTGGCTTGTAGGAGCGGCCTTGTGTCGCGACAGGGCTGCAAAGCAGCCCCATGCTATCCGGGGGCTGGACCATTTCAAACTTCCTGTGCAAGCTGATGCACGACAGTGATTGCACACAGAAGGTGATCGTTCTTGAACCCCGAATCCATGCTGGCGGCATTGCCAGGCTACGCCATGTCGGCCGAGTCGATCCAGGTGCTGCCCGATGCCAAGGCCTACCGCGCCTGCCTGCTCGAGCGCATCCGCGCCGCAACCCGGCGTATCGTCATCGTTGCGCTGTACCTGCAGGAAGATGAGGCTGGCCAGGAAGTGCTGGATGCCTTGTACCAGGCCAAGGCCGCGCGGCCCGGGCTGGAAATCACCATCGTGGTCGACTGGTTCCGTGCTCGCCGCGGTCTGTTGGGCGCCGGGCGCCAGCCGGGTAACGCCGCCTGGTACCAGGCCCAGCGCCAGCACCATGGGCTGGATATCGTCATCCATGGCGTACCTGTGCAGACCCGCGAGCTGTTTGGCGTGTTGCACCTGAAGGGCAGCATCATCGACGACTGCGTGATCTACACCGGCGCCAGCCTTAACAACGTGTACCTGCACCGTTTCGACCGTTACCGCCTGGACCGCTACCACCTGTTCCAGTCACCAGAGCTGGCCGACGCCATGGTCGGGTTGGTGCGTCGCCTGCTGCACCACACCGCCACACCGCGCCTCGACCTGCCGGCGCCACCCTCCACCCGCAGCCTGCGCGGCGACATCCGGCGCTTGCGCGCGCGGCTGCGACGCATGGCCTATGAGGCACCGGCCAGCGGGGCGGGGCAGGGCCTGCGGGTTATCCCGCTGTTGGGCGTGGGCCGTGGCAACCCGCTGAACCGTGCAGTGTGCGCCTTGCTGGCGGCGGCACGCACGCAGGTCATCATCAGCACGCCGTATTTCAACCCACCCCGGGTGCTGATGCGCGAACTTGACCATGCCCTGGCGCGTGGCGTGCGGGTGGAACTGATCGTTGGTGATCGCACGGCCAACGACTTCTATATCGCCCCCGGCGAGCCGTTCAGTGCCAGCGGCGCGTTGCCCTACCTGTACGAAGACAACCTGCGTGCCTTCACCCGACGTCGCCACGCTGCGATTGCCAGCGGCCAGCTGCAGGTGCGGATCTGGAACGACCCCGGGCATACCTTTCATGCCAAGGGCGTGTGGGTCGACCAACGCTATTCGTTGCTGACCGGTAACAACCTGAATCCGCGCGGCTTCAATCTGGACCTGGAGAACGGCCTGCTGATCGATGACCCGCAAGGGCAATGGCTGGGGCCACGGGAAGCAGAGCTGGCCGAGCTGCGCCGGCATGCGCCGAAGATCGGCTCGGCAGAGGAGTTGGGCGCCAAGGCCGAGCACCCCAAGGATGTGCGCAGGTTCCTGCGGCGGCTGCGCTATAGCCGACTGGAGCCGCTGATCAAGCGGGTGCTCTGAGGGATTTACGCGTTTTTGTGGGAGTGGCCTTGTGTCGCGAAAGGGCCGCAAAGCGGCCCCAGACGTTGGTGTTGCTACCAAAATTGCCGGGGCTGCTCTGCAGCCCTTTCGCGACGCAAGGCCGCTCTCATAGAACTGCACATAACTCATTGAATTAGCAGGGACCCTGTGGGAGCGGCTTTAGCCGCGAACACCGGCGCAGCCGGTGCCATGCACCGCGTTGGATTCTTCGCGGCTAAAGCCGCTCCCACAGGGTACGAGGATCGCTTGCGAATTCAGTTATCTGTGCGACAGCGCAGCCCAAAGGGCTGGGCAATCTTCCACAGTGACCGCAGTCAGGCTGCTGCACCTTTGGCCTCAGCCACCTTTGTTTCCTGTTTGCCCCGCGGCTTGAGCCGCGACACCGCAAACAGCACCACCGCCAACCCGACGACCTGATACAGCGAAATCTCCTCGCTCAGGATCGCCCACGATGCCAGCACCGTCAGCACCGGCCCCAGGTTGCCCACTGCCGCAGTATGGGTCGGCCCCAGGCGCTGTATCGCCAGCGCCACCCAGTAGATCGGCAGCACCGTGGAAAACATCGCCATCAACCCGGCATTGGCCCACACTGCGCCCGGCAACTGCCACAACTGCCCGACCGGTGCCACCACCAGGTAATGCGCCAGCACCATCAGCGAGGACGCAGTACCGCACAGCCCGGCCAGGCGCATCGAGCCCATGCGCTTGAGCATCATTCCGGTGCCGGAGTAATACAGCGCGTAGGTCACTGCACTGGCGAACACCCACAGCGAGCCCAGCACTACCTGCTGGCCAGCCCCGGCCACACTGACGTCGTGGACAAAGGCAATGCCCAGCCCCAGGTAGCACAGGCCCATGGCCGACAAGGTGCGCAGGCTTGGCCGCTCACGCAGGGCGATGGCCTGGAACACCAGCACCAGGGTCGGGTAGGTGAACAGAATCAGCCGCTCCAGCCCGGCGCTGATGTACTGCAGGCCATAGAAGTCGAACAGGCTGGCCAGGTAGTAGCCCAGCAGCCCGAGCAACGCGACACGCAGCCCATCGCCCAGGTTGAGCGGTGCGCTGCCCTGACCACGGCTGGCCCATACCAGCCAGGCGAACATCGGCAGCGACAGCCCCATGCGCAATGCCAGCAGGCTGATGGCGTCCACCGGCCCTGCGGCATAGGCGAGCTTGACGAAGATGGCCTTGAAGCTGAAACCCAGGGCCGCCAGCACGGCGTAAAGGGCGCCGCTTTGCAGTTGGCGCTGGATCAGGCTGCGTAATGCGTTCATGGGTACCCGCGGCAGAAGAAAGACAGGGTTATTCTGAACTGAAGGCAGCCCCACTAGCAGCGCTTTATCGAGGAATTGGCGATGAACCTGGCAATGCTGCCCGAACAGCCGCCGTGCGCGCCGAGCAGGAGCTGCCGGCGCGTCGGGTGGCCCTGGCGGAAAGCTGGGCCACCCTGGAGCTACGTTTGTGTTTCCGCGACTGGGAGCGCCTGAGCTCACATGGGCGGCAACTGGTGAGCTTTTTGTCCGGGCAACGGCTTACTGCGCCGGGGCCAGGCGAATTCCACTCACCTGCACCTGATCACCGGGCTTGAAGCGGGCATTGGGCGAGCGATAGCGCTGGGTACTGCCGTCGTCATGGCGTACCACGTACGCTGCATCGCTGTGCCCGCTGCCTTGTTGCACGGCGGCGCCGCCAAATGCACCCAGGGCTGCACCGACGATGGCGCCGAACGGGCCACCGAGCGCGGCGCCGACCATCAGGCCGGTGACGCCCCCGGCGCCATAGCCCACCGTGTTGTCGGGGCTTTCCGAGAGCACCTCGTCGGCGCAGGCGGGCAGGGCGATGGACAGGGACATTGCCAGAGGGAGGAGGATATTTCTCATGATGGTTATTTCCGCAAGGCAGGTAGTGGCGAAAGAGAATGGTTCAGCTTTCGTGCCAGCTGGGCAGCCCCTGCAGATGGGCGTGTTGCGCTGGTGCGTTGTCATAACGACAGCGGTTTTTGTGGTGCAAATGACACGCTGATGTCAATATGACATTTCACCCGCATGGGTATTGGCCAGGGCTGGGCTATCATTTGCAGGCTGGTGGTGCAAGGCTCCTCTGAAAAGTCATCACGAGCGCATACAATCGGGCCTTTTCCTCGTTAACCAGATAGGCCAATCCGTTTATGGCGCTTGATCCACCCACGATGCTGACTATCTCGATCGCCCTGGCTGCCGCGGCTGCGTTGTACCTGGCGATCGAGTGGCGCAGCGTTCGCGAGCCGTCGCTGCTGTTCTGGAGCGCAGGCTTTGCCACCATCACGATCGGTTCCACCCTGGCCTTGCTGCGCGGTATCGGTTTGTTGCTGATCGGCATCTGGTTCGCCAACGGCTTGCTGGTGGTGGCGCACTGGTTCTTCCTGATGGGCGTGTTGCGCTTCACCCAGGTGCGGCTGTCGCGTATCTGGTTATCGGTGGTGCTGGTGTGGTTCGCCTTGCTGCTGTTGCCCGTGGGGCCGCAGTGGTCGAAGGTGATGCTGATGGTCAACTCGTTGCTGGTGGCGCTGTTGACGCTCAAGGCCAGTTGGCTTTTGCGGCCGCATGGCAAGTCGCTGAGTGTTGGTGCCGTGCAGTTGCGCTACGTTTTGCTGGTTCATGGGTTGTTCTATGTGGCCAAGGCGATCATTGCAATTACACCGGGTACGCTGATTGACCTGGCCACCTTCGGTGGGTTGATCATTCAGGTTTCGTTGGTCGAAGGTGCGATGGCGATCATGCTGATTGCCTTGTCGATGACCGGCACCGTGCGCTACCGCCGAGAGGAGCGGATTGCCCGTCTGGCAGCCCGTGACCCGTTGACGGCGCTGTACAACCGGCGCGCACTGGAGGTTCGGGCGGGGCCTTTCTTCAAGGCAGTGGATTCAACGCAGCCCGGGGCCTTGCTACTGATCGACATCGACAACTTCAAGCTGGTCAACGACCTGCACGGGCATGTTGCAGGGGACCGCTTGCTGATTGCCCTGAGCGAGATGATTCGCACGGTGCTGCCCGAGCGCTCGCTGGCGGCGCGGCTGGGCGGTGATGAGTTCGTCATTCTGCTGTGTGGTGCGAGCAGCGAGCGGGTCATGGAGCTGGGTGGACTGCTGCGCGAGCAGTTTCAGCAGTATGCAAGCAAGACGGTGCCTACGCCGCAGCCGGTCACCTTGAGCATCGGCGCCAACCTGTTCGACCAACCGCCGACGAGCCTGGCGGCCTTGATCGAACAGGGGGATGTCGCCTTGTACCAGTCCAAGCGCGGTGGGCGCGACAGCATCCGCTTCGTCGAACGACCGATGGCCGACCTCAGTTAGTAGCAGTTTTGCCTTTGCGTCTGCCTTTGCTTTTTGCTTTTGCTTCTAAGCGCGCGATAGTTCAGGCGCCGCCGATTGCGACTTAAGGGACCCGCCGTAAGGGCGGAAAGGTGACTTGGCGCCACCATCGCGAATGAATGCCTACTCGATGTGAATGCCCACATCCAAAAAGCCAAATAGCTGCAGGCCCCGTCCATGGGGCCTCAGCAAGAATGGCGAATCAGGTCACCACCTGGTAGCACGGTACATACGCCGCGCCGCCCGGCAACTTCATTCGATGCTGGTCGACGAACGCCTGCAACAACCGGCCCAGTGGGTCCAGCACAGCGCTGTCGCCACGGATCTGATACGGCCCGTGTTCCTCGATCAGGCGGATGCCCTTGTCCTTCACGTTGCCGGCGACGATGCCGGAAAACGCCCGGCGCAAGTTGGCAGCCAGTTCGTGGGCCGGCAGCTCGCGGCGCAGGTCGAGGTCGGCCATGGCCTGGTGGGTCGGGTCGAACGGGCGCTGGAAGCTCTCCTCGATCTTCAGCAGCCAGTTGAAATGGAAGGCATCGTTGCGCTCGCGGCGGAACTGCTTCACCGCCTTGAGCCCTTCGACCATGTATCGGGCAACTTCCGCCGGGTCATCGATGATGATCTCGTACAAGCGATGCGCCGCCTCACCCAGGGTGGCGCCGACGAATGCGTGCAGCTGTTGCAGGTACGGCTCGGCGCTGCGCGGCCCGGTGAGTACCACCGGGAACGGCAGCTCCTGGTTGTCCGGGTGCATGAGGATGCCCAGCAGGTAGAGGAACTCCTCGGCCGTGCCGGCACCGCCCGGGAAGATGATGATGCCGTGGCCGACACGGACGAAGGCTTCCAGTCGCTTCTCGATGTCCGGCAGGATCACCAGTTCGTTGACGATCGGGTTGGGTGCTTCGGCGGCGATGATGCCGGGCTCGGTCAGGCCCAGATAGCGGCTGCCGTGCATGCGTTGCTTGGCGTGGGCAATGGTGGCGCCCTTCATCGGGCCCTTCATCACACCCGGGCCGCAGCCAGTGCACACGTCCAGCTTGCGCAGGCCCAGCTCGTGGCCGACCTTCTTGGTGTACTGGTATTCCTCGCTGCTGATCGAATGGCCACCCCAGCACACCACCATCTTCGGCTCCACGCCCGGCCGCAGGGTGCGAGCGTTGCGCAGCAGGTGGAACACGTAATCAGTGATGCCCTGGGAGCTTTCCAGGTCGATGCGCTGGCTGGCCAGCTCGCTTTCGGTGTAGACGATGTCGCGCAGGGCACTGAACAGCATTTCACGGGTGCTGGCTATCATTTCGCCATCGACGAAAGCGTCGGCCGGGGCATTCAGCAGCTCCAGGCGCACGCCGCGGTCCTGTTGATGAATGCGCACCTCGAAGTCCTGATAGGCCTCGAGGATGGTCTTGGCATTGTCGACATGGGCGCCGGTGTTGAGGATGGCCAGGGCGCACTGGCGGAACAGGGTGTAAAGGCTACCGGTACCGACTTCACTCAGTTGCTGCACTTCACGTTGTGACAGCGTCTCCAGGCTGCCTTTGGGGCTGACGGATGCATTGATGACATGGCGTTGAGGCATCTAAGTCTTTCCTGTGCGGGTAAAACATCCTTCTTTGACAACACCATACCGAGAAATGTGGGCGGCAACGAGGGGGGGCAACAAAAACCTCATCAGACCGAGCTGCCTGCTTCGCGGGTAAACCCGCTCCCACAGGTACGGCGCAGGTTCTGAAAGCAGCGCAATACCTGTGGGAGCGGGTTTACCCGCGAAGCAGGCGGCTCGGTCTCAAGTCATCCCAACAGCTTCTGCACACCAAGGGTAATCGCCACGCCACCAAACACCAGCCAGAGGTTGAGAATCGCCCCGGTTGCCAGCGCCCGCGGCCCGGCCTGGCGAATCTGGCTGAGGCGTGTCTCCATCCCCAACGCGGTCATGGCCATGGTCAGGGCAAAGGTATCCAGGCTGTTGACCGCCTGCGTCACGCTACCCGGCAACACCTGCAGCGAGTTCACCAGTACCAGCGCGAGGAAGCCGAAGGCGAACCAGGGCATGGCGATGCGCCCGTTGCCCTGTGCCTGGCCCGGCTGGCGCGCGCGGCTGATCCAGAGGCCCACCACCAGCAGCACCGGTACCAGCAGCATCACACGGGTCATCTTGACGATGGTGGCGATATGCGTGGCCTCGGGGCTGACGTTGCTGGCGGCACCGACCACCTGGGCCACCTCGTGAATGGTGCCACCCAGGAACAGCCCGGCGCCCATGGTATCCAGGTGCAGCCAGCCGGCATTGATCGCCAATGGGTAGAGGAACATCGACAGGGTGCCGAACAGCACCACGCTACCAACCGCCATGGCGCTTTTATGCGGTGCGCTGCGCAGGGCCGACTCGAAGGCCAGAACCGCAGCGGCGCCGCAGATGGCGCTGCCTGCGGCGGTCAGCAAGGCGGTATCGCGGTCCAGCTTGAACAGCTTCATGCCGCACCACAGGCCGATCAGCAGGGTGCTGGACACCACCAGCAACGACACGATGAGCCCGGACCAGCCGACTTCGGCTATTTCCTGCAGGCTCACCCGCAGGCCGAAGAAGGCCACGGCAATGCGCAGCAGGCCGCGGGCGGAAAAGTTGATACCCGCCGCCCAGCTGGCGGGAACGCCGTCACGCAGTGCATTGCCGTAAAGCGCACCGGCGACGATACCGACGATCAGCGGGCTGATACCCAGGTTGGCGATGGCGGGCAGGGCGGCCAACTGGGTGACCGCAAGCGCGAACAGCGCGACGAACAGAATGCCATTGAGCCGCCCTCGGGTAGAAAGGGTAGGTGCAAAGGCGGGGTTGGACGGAGCCGTGGCCATGTGAGTCCTCCGGAAAGGTGTTTCGACATGGACTACGTTAGTCTGGTTATAAGCTTATAAAAAATCGTAATTTAGGATGGCAAATATCCGTTTAGCTGATATTTTTCCTTCATGACCCCAGAACAACTGATAACGTTCGCCACCGTCGCCGAGCACGGCAACATCAGCCATGCGGCCCAAGCCCTGCACTTGTCGCAGCCGGCGGTGTCTGGCCAGCTCAAACTGCTGCAGGAGGCCTTTGGCGAGCCGCTGTATCAGCGCGCCGGCCGTGGTGTGCGGCTTACAGCAGCTGGCGAGCAATTGCTGGCCCATGCCGAGCGCCTGCGTGAAACCTTCCGTCAGGCCCAGGCACTACGCGAGGCCATGCGCGGGCTGGAGCGCGGTACCTTGCGCATCGGCGCCAGTACCACGCCGGCCAGCTACCTGCTGCCTTACCTGATTGCCGATTTCCATGCCCGCTACCCGGAGGTGTTGGTGAGCACTTCCAATGGCAATACGGCAGAAATCGTCGCTGCGCTGGACAGCGTCGATATCGCCCTGATCGAAGGGCCGCCTGGGCAGGAGCTGCCATTGGGCACGGCGGTGACGGCGTGGCGGGAAGACGAGATCGTGGCCATCGTGCCACGTGGTCATCCGCTGGCCGGCAGTGATCGGCAGACACTGGCGTCGCTGGGGGCTTACCCGTTGGTGCTGCGCGAGAGCGGCTCGGGTGTGCGACAGATCGTCGAGCGGGCATTTGCCCGCAGCGGCGTGGCGATGCGCGTGGCGCTGGAAATTGCTGGCGTGGAAGGGGTGAAGGAGGCAGTGCGAGCCGGGATGGGGATTGGCTTTGTGTCGGCGATGTCGATCCGACATGAGGACGGGGCGTTGCAGCGGTTGCAGGTTGTGCCGCAGGCGTTGGTGCGGCGGTTTTCCATTCTGGTGCCGCATGCAGCCACCCCGTCGCGGGCTGCGGCGCGGTTTCTGGAGTTGTGTGTTGGTCTGCAAGAGGTGGGGTGATTGTGCTGGCCTCAATCCACCCGAAAGACATGCTTCAGATAGGCCACGAAGTTCTCATCCCGGCACTGTGTCTTGCCTGGGCTGTCGGAAATCTTGGCCACTGGTGCCCCATTGCAGGCCGTCATCTTGATCACGATATTCATCGGCTCCACGCCCGGGATATCGCAGGTCAGCCTGGTACCAATGCCAAAGCTCACATTGATCCGCTCATGCAACGCCCGGTACAACCCCAGCGCCTTGGCAAGGTCCAGCCCGTCGGAAAAGATCAGGGTCTTGCTCTTCGGATCGATCCCCAGCCGCTCATAGTGGGCAATGGCCTTTTCCGCCCAGGCCAGCGGATCGCCTGAATCGTGCCGCAGGCCATCGAACAGCTTGGCGAAGTACAGGTCGAAGTCGCGCAGGAACGCGTCCATGGTAATGCAGTCGGTCAGGGCGACGCCCAGCAGCCCCCGGTACTCCCGCACCCAGCATTCCAGCGCGGCAGCCTGGCTGTCGACCAGGCGCGGGCCGAGTTGCTGGTGAGCCATGAACCACTCGTGGGCCATGGTGCCGATCGGCTTGAGCTGGTATTCGCGGGCCAGGTGCACGTTGCTGGTACCGACAAAGCGGCCCGGGAAGTCACGCTTCAGAATGTGCACCACCTCTTCTTGCACCCGGTAGGAGAAGCGCCGCCGGGTGCCGAAGTCGGCCAGTTGGAAACCGGCCAGTTCTTCGGCGCTGGCCTCGGCCTTCAGCCAGTCGAGGTTCTGATACAGGCGCTCGCGGACCTGCTCGATCACCACCTCGCGATAACGGTAGCGGTTGCGCACCTCGCTGATGATCGCCAGCAGCGGGATCTCGTAGAGAATCACGTGCAACCACGGCCCGCGCACGCGAATCGCCAGTTGCCCGGCATCATCCAGACCCACCTGCACATAGCGCAGGTTGAAGCGGAACAGGCTGAGAAAACGGATGAAATCCGGTTTGATGAACGGGATCTTCTCCAGGTAGGCGAGCTGGTCATGCGTGACGCTGACATCGGCCAGTTGCTCTACCTGGTAACGGATTTCCGCCAGGTAAGGTGCGAGGTTCTCGCCGTTACGGCAGCGGAATTCCCATTCCACCTCGGCGTTGGGGTAGTTGTGCAGCACCGCCTGCATCATGGTGATCTTGTAGAAGTCGGTGTCCAGCAGGTTCTGGATGATGCGTGGGCCGAAAACGCTGTCGCTCATGGGCGGTCTTCCTTGATCAGAGAGAGCTGGTGGTCGAGCGCGGCTTCGTCGCCGCAGAGGATCACGCCCTCGGCGGCCAAGGCGCCACATGCTTCGATGGCGCCTGCCTGGGTGAGGGCGCGGCAGGCCGGCAGGTACAACAGCACCTGGAAACCGGCCTGGCGCAATTGGCGCGCAGTGGTCCTGACGCAATAGTCCAGGGCCAGGCCACCGACGATCACCGCGCCCACCTGCTGCACCTTGAGGTACTCGATCACCCCGGTGGAGCGGCGTTCGGCCAGGTCGTGGTAGCAGGCGCCGTAGGGGTGCAGGTCGGGCTCGACGCCTTTCCATACGAAATAGTCATAGTCGATGGGGGCCGGCAGGCCGGGCAGCAACTCGAAGCCGGGTGTGCCGGGCACGCAGTGGCTGACCCAGGTCAGGTCGGCGTTGGCCAGCTGCAGGGGCTGCAGCATGTGCGCGGGGTCGGCGACTACCCAGGCGGCGTTGGCCGGGTGGGCGTCCTTGCTGCCCAGGCGCAGGTCGGCGCGCAAGGCCATGGTATTAAGATCTACCGCGATTTCATGGCCTTCGGGAACCGGCAGCTCTTGCGGCACGTTGCTGGTGAAGCCGTTCTGGGCGTCGACATCGAAACTGGCGATCTTCATGGCGGTTCTCCTCGCTGGAATGGATACATAATTCACTTGGTGTATTAAGTGTGTCAAGCAACTTTTGAAACGGGCTTTCTGCTTGCCTTACTTAGATGCTCTGGTGGATTATGGTGAGCTGAACAAGGAGTCGCCCCGTGAGTACAGTCGAAGTCCTGGCCAGCGTCGATATCGTCGCCCTGCGCATGGCCCCCGAAGCTCAGCATCTGCAGGTGCTGTTGCACCGTCGTGAGCGTGAACCGCATGCCGGCCAGTGGGCCTTGCCCGGGGTGATCGTCAATGGCCGCACCCCCGACACCAGCCTGGAAGCTGCTGCCGAGCGTGCACTGCGCGAGAAAACCCAGGTTGTACCGTGCTACATGGAACAGGTAGGTACCGAGGGCAATGCCTTTCGCGACCCGCGCGGATGGTCACTCAGCACCTATTACCTGGCTTTGCTCGAACCCGGGCAGGCCGTCGAGGGCGAGCACCTGGCATTTTTCGACTTGGACAGCGTGTTGGCGCGCAAGGTGCTGTTGCCCTTTGATCACAACCTGTTGGTGGAGCGCGCCCGTGAGCGGCTGGCGGCGAAGACGGTGTACAGCAGCCTGCCGCTGTATCTGCTGGCGGAGAAGTTCACTGTGCTGGATGCGCTAGGCGCGGTGCAGGCGTGCCTGGGGCAGGCGGTGAACAACACCTCACTGCGCAAACGCCTGGAGCGCTTGCGCGAGCTGGGGTGGGTGAGGGACACCGGGGAGAAGAACCAGCCCAGGCTGGGCCGGCCGCAGCAGTTGTATCAGTACACGCCACAGGGGGAGCGGGCGTTCATGTTCGATCGCAGTCTGCTGCCTGAGGGCGCTTAGTCGCCTGCATCAGTGTGCGCAGCGGTTGGCATCCTGTTCTCCGCGGGTGCCTGGCGCGCCGCGTCACTCGTCGCTGTAGTTCATGATCGACAACAGGCGGATGGGCACTTGCACCAACTGCTCGGGGCCGTGCGGGGTCTCGCCGTCAAAGGTCAGGCTGTCACCGGCCTGCATGTGATAGAGCTGGTTGCCGTGCCGGTACACCAGTTCACCCTCCAGCAAGTGGAGGAACTCGGTGCCGGGGTGGGCGAAGGTCGGGAACTCTTCGCTGGCGTCGTCCATGGTCACCATGTACGCCTCGAAATTCTTCTTCGGCCCCCTGGCGTGATTGAGCAAATGGTAGGTGTGGCCTTTCTCGGTACCGCGGCGCACCACCTCCAGCCCTTCACCGGCTTTCACCAACAAGGCATTGCCGTCGGGCTGGTCATATTGGCTGAACAGCTTGGCCATCGGCATGCCCAGCACGTCGCACAGGCGGCTGAGAGTGTCGAGGCTGGTGGACACCTGGGCGTTCTCGATCTTGCTGAGCATGCCTTGGCTGATGCCGGCGATGCGCGCCACGTCGGCGAGCTTGAGGGACTGGGCCTGGCGCTGGCGCTTGATCTGCAGGCCCAGGTACTGCTCCAGGCGAAGGCGCGGTTCGGTTTCGGTTGGCATCGAATGTCCTGCACGGTTTCAGTTCAAGAATAAAGTTTTCGCACTGGGAAAGTGCGAAATGCAGCTACGGTGGCTGCATCTTTCCTCGGGTGAAAACAAGTTTCCCATAAATGGAGCATGGAAATCTGCTTGGGTTTTGTGCTGCCCGTACCGGCCTCTTCGCGGGCACGCCCGCTCCCACAGGGCTCTGCGGCGAACTCTGTGGGAGCGGGCGTGCCCGCGAAGAGGCCCGAACAGGCAACACAAGGTTGCACTCTGAACAAAGTTGGCAAGCCCATTGCATTCCTGTGAGGAAAGTAAGTTTCTCATGCGGAATAATTGCCCCTTGCCCAGGAGTGTTCAACCCATGTTGCCAGCAGAAACCCAGCGCACCCTTGATCAGCACGGCATCAAATACGTGCTGGCACAGTTCGTCGATATCCATGGCTCGGCGAAGACCAAATCGGTGCCGGTCTCGGGCCTGAAGATGGTGGCCGAGGAGGGCGCCGGCTTTGCCGGGTTCGCCATCTGCGGTATGGGCATGGAGCCGCACGGCCCCGACTTCATGGCCCGCGGCGACCTTTCCACCTTGATCCCGGTACCGTGGCAGCCCGGCTACGGCCGGGTGGTGTGCGTAGGCCACGTGAACGGCCAACCCTGGCCCTACGACAGCCGTTATGTGTTGCAGCAGCAGGTGCAGCGCCTGGCCGACAAGGGCTGGACCCTGAACACCGGCCTGGAACCCGAATTCAGCCTGTTCCGCCGCGACGAGGATGGCAAGCTGCAACTGGTGGATGCCTCCGACAACCTCGACAAGCCGTGCTACGACTACAAGGGCCTGTCGCGTTCGCGGCTGTTCCTCGAGCGCCTGACCGAGGCCTTGCAGCCGGTGGGCTTCGACATCTACCAGATCGACCACGAGGACGCCAACGGCCAGTTCGAGATCAACTACACCTACAGCGACGCCATGGAGTCGGCTGACCGCTTCACCTTCTTCCGCATGGCCGCCGGCGAGATCGCCAACGACCTGGGCATGATCTGCTCGTTCATGCCCAAGCCCGACCCCAAGCGCGCTGGCAATGGCATGCACTTCCACCTGTCGCTGGCCAGCAGTACCAACAAGAACCTGTTCCATGACCCGTCCGACAGCAGCGGCATGGGCCTGTCGAAGCTGGCCTACCACTTTGCTGCAGGCCTGCTGGCCCATGGCCCGGCGCTGTGCGCCTTCGCCGCGCCCACGGTCAACTCGTACAAGCGCCTGGTGGTCGGCCGCTCGCTTTCCGGCGCCACCTGGGCCCCGGCGTTTGTCGCCTACGGCGCCAACAACCGCTCGGCGATGGTGCGCATCCCCTATGGTCGCCTGGAGTTCCGCCTGCCGGACGCTGGCTGCAACCCGTACCTGGTCACCGCCGCGATCATCGCCGCCGGCCTCGATGGCATCGACCGCCAACTGGAGCCGGGTGAGATGTGCAACGAGAACCTCTACAACCTGAGCCTGGAAGAGATTGCCGCACGTGGCATCAAGACCTTGCCGCAGTCGTTGAAGGAAGCCGCCGACGCCCTGGAGGCCGACCCGCTGTTCCGCGAAGTGCTGGGCGCCGAGATCGTCGACGAGTTCATCAAGCTCAAGCGCATGGAGTGGGTGGAATACTGCCGCCACGTCTCCGACTGGGAAATCCAGCGTTACACCGAATTCTTCTGAGCGCCCCCAATCCCTTGGGCAGCCAGCACGAAAGCGGTCGCCCACTGCCTAGTAAGGAGCATCATCATGTGTGGAATCGTAGGTCTGTACCTGAAAAAAACCGAGCTGGAAGCCCAGCTCGGCAAGCTCTTCGAACCCATGCTCGAAGCCATGACCGACCGTGGCCCAGACAGCGCCGGCTTTGCCATCTACGGCGACGAAGTGGCCGATGGCTGGGTCAAGCTGACCCTTCAGGCCACTGACGTCAACTACCCCTGGGCGGCCCTGATGGGCCAGCTGGAAGGGCGCCTGGGCTGCTCGCTGGACTGGTTCCAGAACGCCAGCGCTGCCGTGCTCAAGGTACACACCCGCGAGGCGTCGGCCCGCCAGGCCCTGAGCGAACTGGCCCCTGACGTGCGCATCATGAGCGCCGGGCAGAGCATCGAGATCCTCAAGGGCATGGGCCTGCCGGCGGAAATCTCCAGCCGCTTCGGCCTGGCCGGCATGAAAGGCAGCCACATCATCGGCCATACCCGCATGGCCACCGAAAGCGCCGTGACCATGGAGGGCAGCCACCCGTTCTCCACCGGCGCCGACCTGTGCCTGGTGCACAACGGCTCGCTGTCCAACCACTTCCGCCTGCGCCAGGAACTCAAGCGCGAAGGCATCAGCTTCGAGACCGACAACGACACCGAAGTGGCCGCCGGCTACCTGACCTGGCGCCTGCAGCAGGGCGACAGCCTGGCCCAGGCCCTGGATGGCGCCCTGGAAGACCTGGACGGCTTCTTCACCTTCGCCATCGGCACCCGCAATGGTTTTGCCGTGATCCGCGACCCGATCGCCTGCAAGCCCGCCGTGCTGGCCGAGACCGACGACTACGTGGCCATGGCCTCGGAGTACCAGGCACTGGCCAGCCTGCCGGGCATCGAGAACGCCAAGGTCTGGGAACCGGCGCCGGCCACCCTGTACGTCTGGGAACGCGAAAGCGCCTGACCTGCCACCGAACCACTGGAGAACCACATGAATACGATCGACCTTTCCAGCACCTCGGTGCGTGTCCTCAACCAGTCCCTGCACGGTGAGGTGCAGGACCACGAATGGCGGGTGACCCACCCCGACGGCAAGCACAACCTGGCCGTGGGCATCAACGCCGCCGTGGCCGTGGATATCGAAGGCCACGCCGGCTACTACTGCGCCGGCATGAACCAGCAGGCCAGCGTCACCGTGCATGGCAACGTCGGTGTCGGCGTGGCCGAGAACATGATGTCCGGCACGGTGCGGGTCAAGGGCAGCGCCTCCCAGGCCGCCGGCGCCACAGCCCATGGCGGGCTGCTGGTGATCGAGGGTGATGCCGGCGCGCGCTGCGGTATTTCCATGAAGGGCGTGGATATCGTCGTCGGCGGCAGCATCGGCCACATGAGCTGTTTCATGGGCCAGGCCGGGCGTTTGGTGGTGTGTGGCGATGCCGGCGATGCGCTGGGCGATTCGCTGTACGAGGTGCGCATTTACGTCAAGGGTTCGGTGCAGTCACTGGGTTCGGACTGCATCGAGAAAGAGATGCGCGCCGAGCACCTGCAAGAGCTGCAGGAACTGCTGAACAAGGCGGGCCTGGACCACAAGGCTGCCGATTTCAAACGCTACGGCTCGGCTCGCCAGCTGTACAACTTCAAAGTCGACAACGCCAGCGCGTACTGATCCAGGAGCATTCCCATGAGCGAGCAATTCCCCCCGGTACTGCGTGAGTCGGCCACCTTCGACCGCCTGACCATCCAGGAAATCCAGCGTGCCGCCGAAACCGGCATCTACGACATCCGCGGCGGCGGCACCAAGCGCCGCGTGCCGCACTTCGACGACCTGCTGCTGCTCGGTGCCAGCGTGTCGCGCTACCCGCTGGAAGGCTACCGCGAGAAGTGCGGCACCGATGTGCTGCTGGGTACCCGCTTCGCCAAGAAGCCGATCCACCTGAAAATTCCGGTGACCATCGCCGGCATGAGCTTTGGCGCGCTGTCGGCCAACGCCAAAGAGGCCTTGGGCCGTGGTGCGACCATCGCCGGCACCAGCACCACCACTGGCGACGGCGGCATGACCCCGGAGGAACGCGGCCAGTCGCAGCACCTGGTGTACCAGTACCTGCCGTCGCGCTACGGCATGAACCCCGACGACCTGCGCAAGGCCGATGCCATCGAGATCGTCCTCGGCCAGGGTGCCAAGCCGGGCGGTGGCGGCATGCTGCTCGGCATGAAGGTGACCGAGCGGGTGGCGGGCATGCGCACCTTGCCGATCGGCGTCGACCAGCGTAGCGCCTGTCGCCACCCGGACTGGACCGGGCCGGATGACCTGGCGATCAAGATTGCCGAGATCCGCGAGATCACCGACTGGGAAAAACCCATCTACGTGAAGATCGGCGCCAGCCGCCCGTACTACGACGTGAAGCTGGCGGTGAAGGCCGGTGCCGATGTGATCGTGCTCGACGGCATGCAGGGCGGTACCGCCGCGACTCAGGAAGTGTTCATCGAGCACGTCGGCATCCCGATCCTGCCGGCCATCCCCCAGGCAGTGCAGGCGCTGCAGGAAATGGGCATGCACCGCAAGGTGCAGCTGATCGTTTCCGGGGGTATTCGCAATGGCGCCGACGTGGCCAAGGCCATGGCCCTCGGGGCTGATGCGGTGGCCATTGGTACTGCGGCGTTGATCGCGCTGGGTGACAACCACCCGCGGCTGGATGCCGAACTGAAGAAGATCGGTTCTGCGGCCGGTTTCTATGACGACTGGCAGAACGGCCGCGACCCGGCCGGCATTACCACCCAGGACCCGGAGCTGGCCAGGCGCCTGAACCCGGAGGAGGCCGGGCGCCGGCTGGCCAACTACCTGCGGGTGCTTGTGCTGGAGGCGCAGACCATGGCGCGGGCGTGTGGCAAGTCGCACTTGCACAACCTCGACCCGGAGGACCTGGTGGCGTTGACCGTGGAGGCTGCGGCGATGGCACGGGTGCCGTTGGCGGGGACCGCCTGGGTGCCGGGGCAGGCGCAGTACTGAGTTATCGGTAATTGGGGCCGCTTTGCGGCCCATTCGCGGCACAAGGCCGCTCCTACAGGGGACCGCGTCTCTGAGCCTGCGCGGCCCCCTGTAGGAGCGGCCTTGTGTCGCGATGGGCTGCAAGGCAGCCCCAGGGCACCCCCACCATTCACACAGGAGTGACTCCATGAAGCACCTCACCCTCGCTGTAATGTTGTTAGCCCTGACCACCCGGGCCCACGCCGCCGACCCCACCCTGGACACCGGCAACACCGCCTGGATGATCTGCGCCGCGATGTTCGTGCTGATGATGTGCATCCCGGGCCTGGCACTGTTCTACGGTGGCATGGTGCGGGCCAAGAACTTCCTCTCGGTATTCACCCAGCTGTTCGCCGTTGCCGGGGTGATCGGCATTCTCTGGGTGCTGTTCGGCTACAGCCTGGTGGTAGACACCACCGGCATGGTCGAGGGCCAGCTGACCCTCAACAGCTTCATTGGCGGGCTGGGCAAGGCGCTGATGCTGGACATCGGCCATGACAGCCTGGTCGGCACCATCCCCGAAGGCGTGTTCGCAGTGTTCCAGCTGACCTTCGCCATCATTACCCCGGCGTTGATTGCCGGTGGTTTTGCCGAGCGCATGAAGTTCAGTGCTTCGTTGCTGTTCATGGCCGCCTGGTTCGTGCTGGTGTACGCGCCGATCGCGCATATGGTCTGGGGCGGGCCGGGGGCGTTGATGGTCAACTGGGGTGTGCTGGACTTTGCCGGCGGTACCGCCGTGCATATCAACTCCGGCGTGGCAGCGCTGGCTGCGGCGTTGATGCTGGGCAAGCGCAAGGGCTACCCGCAGGTGGCCATGCCGCCGCACAACCTCGGCTTCACCTTGGTGGGCGCCGGGTTGCTGTGGGTGGGCTGGTTCGGCTTCAACGTCGGCTCGGGGCTCGCGGCCAACCAGGCGGCAGGGGTGGTGATGCTGGCGACCATGGTGGCGGCCTGTGCGGGGATTGTCGGCTGGTTGCTGACCGAGAAGGTGGCGCATGGTCGGCCGACGGCCTTGGGTGCGGCTTCAGGGGCTTTGGCAGGGTTGGTCGGGATTACCCCGGCCTGTGCATTTGTCGGGCCGCTGGGCGCGCTGGTGATCGGGTTGTTGACCGGGGCCATCTGCTTCTTTGCCGTGACCCGGTTGAAACAGGCGCTGGGCTATGACGACAGCCTGGATGTGTTCGGCCTGCATGGCGTGGGCGGAATGGTCGGCGCGATCCTTACCGGGGTCTTTGCCGCGCCTGCGTTGGGCGGCTATGTGGAGGGTGCATCACCGGTCGGGCAGGCATTGGTGCAGTTGAAGGGGGTGGCGTTCACCTTCGTGTATTGCTTTGTGGTGAGTTGGGCGATTCTGGGGGCGATCAAGCTGACCATCGGGCTGCGGGCCAGCCGGGAAGAGGAAGAACAGGGGCTGGACCTGGCGGAGCACAATGAGCGGGCCTACAACCTCTGATTGATGTGTTGCCTGTACCGGCCTCTTCGCGGGCTTGCCCGCTCCCACAGGAATGTCACCGGCCTCGAAGGCTGTGGTGTCCCCTGTGGGAGCGGGCAAGCCCGCGAAGAGGCCGGCACTGGTTGAATCAGTGCCCCATGGCCACCTTGGCACTCATCTGCCGGCGACGGTAGGCGCTATCACGGCTGGCCAGCCACCAGTAAAGCGGCGAAGTAACCACCAGCCCCACCAGCCACGACAGGTCCGCTCCGTTGATATGCTCGGAAATAGGCCCGACATACAGCGGTGTGTTCATGAACGGGATCTGCACCACGATACCCACGGCATAGGCGATCAGCGCCTGCGGGTTGTAGCGCCCGTAGATACCGCCATCGACCTGGAAGATCGACTGGATATCGTAGTCACCCTTGTGGATGGCATAGAAGTCGATCAGGTTGATCGCTGTCCACGGCACCAGCACCACCAGCAGAACCAGCACCATGTCGACGAAGTGGCCGATGAAGTCCGCCGAGGCGAACACCGCCACCACGCAGCAGGCCGTCAGTACTACCAGCGACAGCACGGCGCGGCTCTTGGCGGTGGGGATCCAGCGGTGGGCGAAGGTTTGCACCAGGGTGATGATCGACAGCACTGCGCCATACAGGTTGAGTGCGTTGTGGCTGATCACGCTGAGCAGGAACAGCACCAGCATGATCGGGCCGAGGGTACCGGTGGCCAGCTTGACTGCATCCATGGTGTCCATGCCGGCCGGGATCGCCAGCACCGCCACGGCGCCGAAGATGAACGACAGGCTTGAACCCAGGGCCGAGCCCAGGTAGGTAGTCCAGAACGTCGAGCTGACCTTCACGTCCGCCGGCAGGTAGCGCGAGTAGTCCGACACGTAGGGCGCAAAGGCGATCTGCCACAGCGCAGCCAGCGACACGGTGGCCAGCCAGCCGGCCAGGTTGAAGCCGCCGCGGGTGAGGAAGTCGTCGCTCTGCACGTGGCTGAAGATGTAGCCGAAGCCGACCACGATGCCGATACCCAGCACCCAGGTGCCGATGCGGTTGAGCACGTGGATGAAGCGGTAGCCGATGATGCCGATGATGCCCGAGCCCAGCGCACCGATGACGATGCCCACCGGTACCGGCACGGCATCGACCACGCCGTGCAGCGACTTGCCGGCGAGGACAATGTTGGAGGCGAAGAAGCCGATGTACATGACCCCGGCGATCACCACCACCAGCAGCGCGCCGAGCGAGCCGAACTGGGCGCGGCTCTGGATCATCTGCGGGATGCCCATCTGCGGGCCCTGGGCCGAGTGCAGCGCCATCAGTACGCCACCGACCAGGTGGCCGACCAGGATGGCGACGATGCCCCATACCAGGTTCAGGTGGAACAGTTGCACGCCCAGCGCGCCTGTGACGATGGGCAGCGGCGCTATGTTGCCGCCGAACCACAGTGTGAACAGATCCCTTACCTTTCCATGGCGGTCTTGCGGGGGCACGTAGCCGATCGTGTGTTTTTCTATGAGGGGTGCCGAATTGGCTGCACTGGTCATGACTGACTCCAAGGCAAGGTAGGGCATCGGGAGCTGCCCGGGGGCGTGCCGGCGAAGGGCGACGCGTTCTTGTTGGAGCGATGATGCGGGGCGCGGGGATAACGAGAAATTAGTAAATATGTGCCCATAAACCTTAAAAAACCTAAGGCTGACAAAAGGTTAAGCGGGCGACGGTAGCAAGGAGGGTGCCAGGGTGCGGGAGGGCTTGGGCTAGAGGGGTTTGGGCAATATGGAGGTAAGAAGCGGTGTGCTTTTCTGGGGCGCCGTGCGCGTTTGCAGGGCAGATAAAAATGTCGCCTGTGCCGGCCTTTTCGCGGGTAAACCCGCTCCCACCTCGACCGCATTGATTTCAAGTCATGCGCAGTACCTGTGGGAGCGGGTTCACCCGCGAAAGGGCCAGCACAGGCAACAACGCTACATCGGCAACAACCGATCCTGAATCACCTCTTTCATCACCAGCGTCGAACTCAACCGTTTCACATTGGGAATGCTGGTCAGCTGCTCGTCATACAGCTTCTGGAACGCCGGCAAATCCTTGGCCACCACATGCAGCAGGTAATCCGGGTCGCCAAACAGCCGCTGCGCCTCGACGATCTGCGGGATTTCGGCCAGCGCCGCTTCAAAGTCCGCTACCGGCTGGCGAGTGACTTCGCGCAAGGTCACGAATACCAGCGCGGCAAAGTTCAACCCCAGGGCGCTCGGCGCCAAGCGGGCGTGATAGCCAAGAATCGCCCCGGACTCCTCCAGCGCCTTCAAGCGCCGATGACAGGGCGACAGGCTGAGCCCCACACGGTCGGCCAGTTCGGTCACCGATAGCCGACCATCTTTTTGCAGCTCGGCAAGAATTTTTCGATCGGTCCTGTCCATTGAGAAGGATCTTCCAGTAATTGAAGGTTGTTGAGGAATATACGAAAGAAAATCCCTCGGCGGAATCCGTAATCTTTCGTCATCCCAAAGCAGTGGAAAAAGGAAGATTCAAGTGGCTCTCAGTGTTCTGACGGCGTTCTGGGCCGTGTCGATGCTGTTCGTGATTACCCCGGGCGCGGACTGGGCCTACGCCATTTCGGCCGGCATGCGGGGGCGCTGGGTGATGCCTGCGGTGGCGGGGATGTTGTCGGGGCATTTCCTTGCGACCCTGGTGGTGGCGGCAGGGGTCGGCAGCCTGCTGGCCGGCCACCCGCTGGCGCTGACCTTGCTGACCCTGGCGGGGTGCAGCTACCTGCTGTGGCTGGGTGGCAACCTGCTGCTGAGCCCGGCCTTGCCGGCGGCCGGGCAGGATGGTGCGGGGGAGTCGGGGTCTCGCTGGGCATTGAAAGGGTTTTGCGTCAGTGGCCTGAACCCGAAAGTGTTTTTGCTGTTCCTGGCGTTGTTGCCGCAGTTCACCGACCCGCAGTCGAGCTGGCCGGTGCCGTTGCAGATCTTGCTGCTGGGCCTGGTGCACCTGTGCAGCTCGTTGGTGATCTACTCGCTGGTCGGTTATGGCGCCAAAGCCGTGTTGAGCACCCGGCCGGGGGCGGCGAAGCTGGTCGGGCGGGTGTCGGGGGTGGCGATGATCACGGTGGCCCTGGGCTTGATAGCCGGCCAGATCAGCTGACTCACTGGCGTGCGTTGGCCGCTCCTACAGGTTGCCGCGTTAACCTGGCAGGCGAGAGCCAAGGGTAAAGACGACATGCATGGCCTCGGATAAACTCGCAGCACTTCAACGCACAACCAGGATGTGCCCCATGCCCGAAACCACGCAACTGCTCACCTTCGCCCTGATCTGCCTCGGCATGGTCCTGACCCCAGGGCCGAACATGATCTACCTGATCTCCCGCTCGATCTGCCAGGGCCGCAAGGCCGGACTGATTTCGTTGGGTGGTGTGGCCCTGGGCTTCGTCATCTACATGTTCTGCGCCGCGCTGGGCATCACCGCCCTGGTGATGGCCGTGCCTTTTGCCTACGACGCGCTGCGCATCGGTGGCGCGCTGTACCTGTTGTACCTGGCCTGGCAGGCGCTGCGCCCTGGTGGCCGGTCGCCGTTCCAGGTTCGCGACCTGCCTGCCGACAGCCCGCGGCGGCTGTTCACCATGGGCTTTGCCACCAGCCTGCTGAACCCCAAGATCGCCGTCATGTACCTGTCGTTGATGCCGCAGTTCATCGAGCCGGGGCATGGCAGCGTGCTGCTGCAGGCGCTGGTGCTGGGGTCGACGCAGATCGCCATCAGCGTTTCGGTCAATGCACTGATCGCGATCATGGCCGGGTCGATCGCCGTATTCCTCGCCGGTCGCCCGCTATGGCAGCAGGTTCAGCGCTGGCTGATGGGTACAGTGCTGGCGGGCCTGGCCGTGCGCATGCTGGCCGAAGGGCGGCGTTGACCGCTAGGCCTCAGGCGGCGGCTCCTGGGGCAGGTACAAGGTGAAGGTGGTGCCCTGGCCCGGCACACTCTTCACCTGCACATCGCCCCCGGACTGCCTGGCAAAACCGAACACCTGCGACAGCCCGAGCCCGGTGCCTTCACCCGGTGCCTTGGTAGTGAAGAACGGGTCGAAGATACGCTCCAGCAGTTCGGTGGCAATGCCGACACCGCTGTCGCTCACCGAAATCGCCGCGAACGGGCCCGGCTGTGGCGCCTGGCCGCGCAGGGCGGGCAGTGACTGGTCAGCCTGCAGGCGCAGCTGCAAGGTGCCTTCGCCGGCCATGGCGTCGCGGCCGTTGAGCATCAGGTTGATGACTGCGGTTTCCAGTTGATTGAGGTCGGCGCGGATATGGCAAGGCGCCTGTGGCAACTGCAGCTCGACCTGGATCCGCGCACCGGTGGCAGTGTCGAGCATGTCGGCCATGGCCTCCAGCCGTGGCCCTGCCTCGAACACTTGCGGGCTCAAGGCTTGGCGGCGGGCGAAGGCCAGTAACTGGCCGGTCAGCTTGGAACCGCGGTCGACAGTGTCGGACATGGTCTTGAGATAGCGTTCGCGACGCTGTGCATCGAGGTTGGGGCGCTGCAGAAAATGCAGCGACGAGCGAATGATGGTCAGCAGGTTGTTGAAGTCATGAGCCACGCCACCGGTAAGTTGGCCAATGGCTTCGAGCTTCTGGGTCTGGCGCAGCACGGCTTCTGTGTGCAGCAACTGGCTGGTGCGTTCATCCACGCGCTGTTCGAGGGTGGCATTCAGCGCCTCCAGTGCCGCCATGGCTTCGCGGACTTCGGCGTGGGCCTGTACCCGCTGGATATGCGCCCAGCAGCGCTCGGTGACTTCACTGATCAGCGTCTGTTCATAGTGGGTCCACTCCCGTGGCACCTTGTCGTGGATGGCCATCAGCGCGGTCAGTCGGCCGCCTTTGATCAGGGGCATGCAAATGGTCGCGGTAATGCCGATGGCCTGGAAGGTGGCAGCTTCCTCCGGGGATAGCTCGCTCAGGTTGTCCTGGATGACCAACGGCAGGCCATTGCGCAGGCGGCCGAGCGCCAGCTTGCCAAAATCCTGCAACCGATAGCGGCCCAACAGATGCGGCGAGCCGGGCGCCACGGCGTCACCGCAGATGGTGAAACCGTCTTCGTCGGGCTCCATCACCGCATAGGCGCAACTCGACAGTTGCAGGTGCTCGACCAGCATGCGCGTGGTAGTGGCAAGGATCTGGTCCGGGTCGGTGGCGTCTGCCACGGCGCGGCCCAGGTCGTCGAGGAAGTTCAGGCGCTGGTTGGCGAGCACGCTGGCGGTGGTTTCGGTGACTGTATCGAGCATGCCCAGCACCTTGCCGTCGTAGTCGCGGATGGGGCTGTAGCAGAAGGTGAAATAGGCCCGCTCGGGGCCGCCGTTGCGGTCGATGACGAGTGGGAAGTCTTCGATGTACACCGCCTCGCCGGCCAGGGCGCGGTTGGCCATGTGGCCGATGTCGGCCCAGGCCTCCTGCCACACGGCGCGGAAGGGGATGCCCAATGCCGAGGGCTTTTGTCCGAGAATCTGCGAGAAAGCGTCGTTGTGCAGGGTGAGCAGGTCAGGGCCCCAGAGCACGGCTTGCGGAAAGCGCGAGGCCAGGCACAGCGCCAGGCTGGTTTTCAGCGGGTCGGGCCAGTACTCCAGCGGGCCCAGCGGGGTGGCGGCCCAATCGTGGTTGCGGATGCGCTCGGCCATCAGCCCGCCGCCGTCTAGCCATTTTGCCATGTGCACTGCTGGTCCTTTTGCGTAAGGCCTTAAGGGTGCATCCAGAATAGACGTTTGGCGAGAATTTTTGGTGGCTGTACCGGCCCTATCGCCGGCAAGCCAGCTCCCACAGGACTGCACATGACTTGAAGTCGATGCGGTCCAGGTGGGAGCTGGCTTGCCGGCGATAGGGCCGGTACAAGCTAGCGAATGAAGTGCACCTTGCCAGTGTCGTCATTGCCCATGTAGATGCCATAAACCCCGGCTTGCCGCTCGAGGATATAGCGCTCGAGAATCTGCCGGATTGCCGGATAGTAGATTTCGTCCCACGGGATCTCGTCGGGCTCGAAGAACCTGTAGGCCAGCGTTTCCGCCCCGTACTGCCCGGTTTCCTCGGTGGCGATGGCGCGGAAGATGATATAGACCTCGCTTATCTTCGGGACGCTGAAGATCGAGTACGGCGAGACGATTTCGGCGCGTACGCCGCTTTCTTCCCAGACCTCGCGCAGGGCCGCCTGCTCGGTGGTTTCGCCGGCCTCCATGAACCCGGCCGGCAAGGTCCAGGTGCCGGGGCGCGGCGGGATGGCGCGCTGGCACAGCAGGTACTTGCCATCACGCTCGATGATGCAGCCGGCGATGATCTTCGGGTTGATGTAGTGGATGTAGCCGCAGCCGGTGCAGTGCAGGCGTTCGTGGGTGTCGCCTGTGGGAACGCCCCGGGCCAGTTCCGTGGTGCAGTGCGGGCAGTAGCGCGGGGCGTTGGGCATGATCGGTGGCCTGTGGGTGGCTTATATGCGTGGGTCCTTCAAGGCCAGGGGCTCGACCATCTCGCGCACCTTGACGTTGTCATCCTGCTTCTGGCGCAGGTAGTCCAGGGCCACCTTGGCGGCGGCGCGGACGTGGTCGACCGAGGCCTGGTGGGCAACCAGCGGGTCGCCGCTCTTGATCGCCTCGACGATCTTTTCCATTTCGCGGTTGCTGGCGCCGCGGCGGTTCTCCTGCGACACTGAGGTGGCGCGCAGGTAGCTGATGCGCGCCTGCAACTGGCGCAGCTGCTGGGCGGCCACCTGGTTGCCGGAGCCTTCCAGCAGCACATCGTAGAAACCTTGTACCGAGTCCAGCACCTGTTGCAGTTCGCCTTCCTCGAGGGCTTCGCGGTTGACCTCCAGCGCGCGTTCCAAGGCGCGGATGTCCTTGGCCTTTGCGTTCAGGGTGAACAGCTGCACGATCAGGCCTTCGAGCACGCAGCGCAGCTCGTAGATGTCGCGGGCGTCTTCCAGGGTGATGATGGCCACGCGCGGGCCCTTGGCGTCGGCGAACTCCACCAGGCCTTCGGATTCCAGGTGGCGCAGGGCTTCACGCACCGAGGTGCGGCTGACGCCGAGGCGGTCGCAGAGGTCGCGCTCGACCAGGCGATCGCCTGGCAGCAGGTGGAAGTTCATGATCGCGGCGCGCAGCTTGTCGAGCACGATTTCGCGCAGGGTAACGGGGTTGCGATTGACCTTGAAGCTGTCGTCGAGTGGCTGGCGTTTCATCAAGTGCGCTCTTAAAGAGGCTGCCCGGCCGCAACCGCAACAGCACCACGAACCTTGGGTGCTCCTTGCGTGGGTTCGAACAGCCCGGTGTTAACGGGTTGACTCCGCATCGGCTTCAGCGAACGCTTCGCGGGCCAGGCGGAAACTGTCCACCGCCGCGGGCACGCCGCAATAAATGCCGACCTGGAGCAGGATCTCGCGAATCTGTTCACGGCTCAGGCCATTACGCAAGGCGCCGCGAATGTGCAGCTTGAGCTCGTGGGGCCGGTTGAGCGCGGAAATCATGGCCAAGTTTATCATGCTGCGCTCTTTGAGCGACAAGCCTTCGCGGCCCCAGACGTGGCCCCAGCAGTATTCGGTGACCAGCTCCTGCAACGGCTTGGTGAAGTCGTCGGCGTTCTGGATCGAGCGGTTGACGTAGTCCTCGCCCAGTACCTGGGTGCGGATCTGCAGGCCTTTTTCGTACTTTTCATTGCTCATGTGCAGTACTCCAGAATAAAACAGGGGACGCAACCGAGGGTGAGACGATGACGCGGCCCCTGAAAAAGGGTGATACAGGGGCCGCTGTGCGGCCCATCGCCGGCAAGCCAGCTCCCACAGATACAGCGCAGGGCCACAGGCCTGTGGAATCCCTGTGGGAGCTGGCTTGCCGGCGATGGGCTGCACGGCAGCCCCCGGCGATCTCAAGGTCAGCCCAGGGGCGGCAGGGCGCCCAGCTTGCCCTTGTGGTAGACCATCGGGGTCACCGGCTCGGCCGGCAGCACCAGGTTCTTCACCGCGCCGACGATGATCGCGTGGTCACCGCCGTCGTACTCGCGCCACAGCTCGCATTCGATGATCGCCGTGGCCTTGGCCAGCAGCGGGTTGCCCAGCTCGCTCAGGTGCCATTCGATGCCTTTGGCCTTGTCCTTGCCCTTGCCGGCGAAGGCATAGGCCTCGGCGGTCTGGTCGGCGGACAGCAGGTGAATCGCGAACTGCTTGCTGTCACGCAGGATGGGGTAGGTGTCGGAGGCGTAGTTGGGGCAGAACAGCACCAGCGCCGGGTCGATCGACAGCGCGCTGAACGCGCTGGCGGTGATGCCGACGATGCCACCGTCGGCGTCCAGGGTGGTGACCACGGTGACGCCGGACGGGAACGAGCCCATCACGTCTTTGTAGATGCCTGGTTCGATCATCTCGTGCTACCTCTTAGCGCATCACAAACGGGTCGGGCATCGGCGCGGTGGACAGGTTGATCCACACCGTCTTCAGCTCGGTATAGGCCAGCACCGAATCGATGCCGCTCTCACGGCCGTAGCCGCTGTTCTTGAACCCGCCGATCGGCGCCATGGCCGACACGGCACGGTAGGTGTTGACCCAGATAATCCCCGAACGCACGTCGCGGGCCAGGCGGTGGGCACGGCCCAGGTCGCGGGTCCAGATGCCGGCGGCCAGGCCGAACTGCGAGTCGTTGGCGATGGCCAGGGCCTCTTCCTCGGTCTTGAAGCGGATTACCGCGGCAACCGGGCCGAACACCTCTTCCTGCATGATGGTCATCGAGTTGCTGTCGCATTCGAACAGGGTTGGCTCGTAGAACCAGCCGTCACCCTCGACTTCGGCGCGCTTGCCGCCCATGTGCAGCTTGGCGCCTTCGGCCTTGGCCGCGGCCACCAGGCCTTCGACCACGGCCAGCTGTTGCGCGGTGGCCATGGGGCCCATTTCGCTGGCGTCGTCCTGCGGGTTGCCGATGCGGATGCGCTTGGCGCGGGCGATCAGGCGTTCGACGAACTCGTCGAAGATCTCGTCCTGCACCAGCAGACGCGAGCCAGCCACGCAGCTTTGCCCGGAGGCGGCATAAATGCCTGCCACGGCGCCGTTGATGGCGCTGTCCAGGTCGGCATCGGCGAAAATGATGTTCGGCGACTTGCCGCCCAGCTCCAGCGACAGCTTGGCGAAGTTCTCGGCGCTGCTGCGCACCACGTGGCGGGCGGTGGCGGCGCCGCCGGTGAAGGCGATCTTGCGCACCAGCGGGTGGCGGGTCAGCGCCGCGCCGGTGCTGGGGCCGTAGCCGGTGACCACGTTGACCACACCAGCCGGGAAGCCGGCCTCGAGGGCCAGGCGGGCCAGCTCGAGGATGGTCGCCGAGGCGTGCTCGGACGGCTTGAGCACGATGGTGTTGCCGGCGGCCAGGGCCGGGGCCAGCTTGATGGCGGTGAGGTACAGCGGGCTGTTCCACGGGATGATCCCGGCCACCACGCCGATCGGCTCGTGCACGGTGTAGGCGAACAGGTCGGGCTTGTCCAGCGGCAGGGTGCCGCCTTCAAGCTTGTCGGCAAGGCCTGCGGTGTAGTGAAAGAACTCTGGCAGGTAGCCGACCTGGCCGCGGGTTTCGCGGATCAGCTTGCCGTTGTCACGGCTTTCCAGCTGGGCCAGGTGTTCCTTGTTTTCGGCAATCAGGTCACCCAGGCGACGCAGCAGCTTGCCGCGCGCGGTGGCGGTGATGCTGCGCCACTCCTTGCTGTCGAAGGCGCGCTGGGCGGCCTGCACGGCCAGCTCGACATCGGCCTCGTCGGCGTCGGGCAATTGCGCCCATGCCTGGGCGGTAGCCGGGTTGAGGCTGTCGAAGGTCTTGCCGCTCTGGGCATCGCGCCATTGGCCGTCGATGCACATCTGGAAACGAACGAGGGTCATGCAACAATCCCCTTGGCGGATTCGGTGAGGGTGCGGGCTTGGGCGAGGAAGTCCAGCAGCATCTTGTTGACTTCACGCGGTGCTTCCACCGGCATCATATGCCGTTGCTCGGCGAGGACCACGCTGTGTGCGCCAGGAATGCTGGCAGCAAGCTGGCGGGTCATGGCCGGGGTGGAGCCCGAGTCGAGTTCGCCGGTGGCGATCAGCGTCGGCACCTGGATGCTGGCCAGGTCGGCGGCGCGGTACATGTCCTGGGTGGCGAACAGCGAATAAGTGGTGTGGTAGCCCTGCGGGTCGTTGCTCGCCAGCACCTGGCGAATGGCGGCGACCTGCGCCGGGTTGGCAGCCTTGTATTCACGGCTGAACCAGCGGTCGAGCGCGGCGTCGACGTTGGCGTCGGGGCCAAGCTGCGCAGCCTGGGCGGCGCGGGCGATAACGCCGGCGCTCTGCTCGGGGGTGCGGTTGAACACGCTGTTGAGCACTACCAGTGCAGCCAGGCGCTGTGGGTATTCGAGGGCGAACGCCCGGGCGACCAGGCCGCCCATGGAGAAGCCGATCACGGTGGCTTGTTGAATCTGCAGGTGGTCGAGCAGTTCGGCGAGCTGGTCGGCGTAGCCTTCCAGGCCGATGTCGGCGGCCGGCAGCGCGCTCTGGCCGTGGCCGAGCATGTCGTAGGTGATGACGCGGTAGTCGTTGGCCAGGCCCACGATCTGACCACCCCACATTTCCTTGTTCAGGCCAACGCCGTGAATCAGTACCACGGGTTGGCCCTGGCCGACGGACAGGTAGCTGGTGCCGGCAGGTGTACGTTCAGCGACAGGCTGAATCATGGAGGGCGCTCCTTGAAGGTCGGGCGCGGCGGGTAAGCACGCCACGCCCCGGCCCGTCTTGGTTGTTGTTATTGAGCGTTGGCTTTTTCGGCAGCCAGTTCTTCCAGGTCGATGTAGCGGTTGCCGATGCGCGGGTGCAGGCGGCCGCCGTCGGAGGCGCCCAGGACCACGACGATTTCATCGGCGCGCGGGGCATCTTCGATCTGCATTTCCAGGGTGATGTAGTGCGAGCGCAGGCCTTCGTCGTCCTTCTGCATCATCGGGATCTGGATCGAGGTGCCCGGGCCGCCGCGCTTGTTGGTGAAGCTCAGGTAGCTCTTGGCCTGTACCGCTTCACGGTAGTGGTTGCCGAAGCGCAGGGTATGGATCACCGCCGAGGCGTGTTCGATTTCGCCGTCGGCACCGACGACTGCGGCCTTGCCGTAGGCTTCGATCTTGTCGGCGCCGCCGATGGCGGCAGTCAGGCGCTCGACCATCAGGGCACCCAGGTCCGAGCAGTTGGCACGGATTTCCGGCTTCAGATCTTCAACGAAACCGCGACCGGCCCATGGGTTCTTGATCACGACGGCCAGGCCGACCATGGTCACCGGCTTGTCGGTGGCCTTGCCGCCTTCGATGCGGGTCTCTTCGGAGTAGGTGACGATCTTGCGGATTTCGAAACTCATGGGTGGCTCCTGGTGAGGGTTATCAGCTCTTGCTGTCTGATGGTATACCATAATATTTGTTGTGCAATAGGTGGCTGGAAATTTCTCTTGCGAGGGGACGAAAGGTGGCCTGATGCCTTGATTCCTGCGGTTTCTGTACTGGCCTTTTCGCGGGCTTGCCCGCTCCCACAGGGATCGCACGGCATTCATGGCCTGTGCTGTCCCTGTGGGAGCGGGCAAGCCCGCGAAGAGGCCGGTGCAGGCTTCAAAAAAGTGCCGGTGTCAATTCTTTCGCGCAAATCAAGAAGGACTTGAAACCGTATATGGGACAGTAGGTTAGCTCCTTTCGGGGCCGCTTAGAAGAAGAGCGGCGTTGTCGGCTAGGAGCGACATAGGAGCGTTGGGAGAGAAAGCCGCATCGCACTGTGTAGTGCTGGATTGCCGAGGAACGGCGGGCCTGTCGCATCATCATAGCCCAACAGGCTCGGCGGCATCCAGAATGAAGAACGCGCAGCCTGGGCTGCGCGTTCGATGGATGCCGTTGAATAGCATGCGGTGCAATCATGGCGGCTTCGGTGGTGTGCTGCGGGTCGCCGTGCCCTTCCTGAATCCTCGATCCCCCGCCATGAACGCTTCCAGCATATGCGGGATCAGCGTCGCCGCATCAACGGCCTCGCCATACGCCTGCGCGTGTAGCGCGGCGTAGCGGTCGAGGTCGACTTTCAAGCTGGTCGGGCAAACGAAAGTCAGCTTGGTGCTCTCGGTCTTCGGCAGCGGGCCGAGCCGCAGCTTCTTGGTCGTGCTCATCGTGAAGTCCCCCGGTTGAAGAACAGCGGCTGGTACGGCCGCAGCACCAGATCCCGGTTGACGATGATGCGAACCGGCAGGCCCGGCCGTTGCGTTAAGGTCGGCTGGATGTTGAGGTTGCGCCGGGTCATCTCCTGGCCGACCTGATTGATGCTGTCCTGCGCGCTGTCGCGCCCAGCGATGATGACGCGATCACCATCCTGCCGGTTCTCCGGCGCGGCCAGCTCGGCACCGACGCCCAGCAGCGTGGTGAGTGCCGCACCGGCAAAGATGCGGCCCCAGTGGTAGTCCACATCGTCCTCCAGCCCGGCATAGCCGGCTGGGTCGGTGCCGGCCAGGTTGTCGAGCGTGAGCGAAGACGTGTCCGGCAGGATGATCCGGTTCCAGACGACTTGAACGCGGCTCTGCCCGTAGCTGACCTGGCTGTTGTATTTGCCCAGGATGCGCGAACCCTGCGGAATCAGCAGGAAGCGCCCGGTGGCTGTGTCATAGACCGGCTCCGTCACCGTGGCGATCACGTCGCCGGGCAAGTCCGACTTGATGCCCGTCACCAAGGCACCTGCGACCACTGTTCCGGCCATAACCTGATACGGCGAAATTGGCAGAGTCAGATTGCCGGAATTACGGGTTTCAGTGGGGCCAGCTTTCATGAAAGCCTCTTTCTGGTCTTGCCGGTTTTGCACCGCTGTCGGGTCAGCAGGTTGGGCCGCCGTGGAGGCCGGCCCGGCCGCCAGCGGGTCAAACGCCGCATTGGCGGCGAAGCCCGGCGCAGCGGCCACCTGTGTCTGCGCTACCGGCGCCGCATTCTGCCCACCCGAGCGGAAGAACACGGACGAGGCCGCGGCCGCCTCGGCTTCTTTTCGCAGGGCATCGTTCGGGTCGTGACCGGGGGCCGCGTAGGCAGCCGTCGCCGGTTGCTGCGACTTCACGATAGCCGGGCCAAGATCGCCCGGCAGCGGTGGCCCTAGTTCGGGAACGGCAGGCAGCAACGCCGGCGGCAGCTTGGAATAGTCCGTCGGCAGCGCATCCAGTCCTTCCGACTTTGACACGCGATCGACGTTGTAAAGCTCGGTCTGCTCGCCTGTGCTGCGTCGATGAGGTTGCAGCGACCACATCAGCGCGCCGAGCACGGCGACCGCTAGGACGCCGGCAAGGATGGCCAGCGAGCGCCGGTTCAGGCGTGTGACTGGACGCGGCTGGGCGCGCAGCGCCACTGCCTCCGGCGCCACCTTGTCCGCCTGCGGCGCGGCAAGGTCGGGAGTGTCATCCTGGCTCATGGTCAGTTCCTCCGTGCAACACCATCGGTGCGCTCGATCCGCACCACGTCGCCGCCATCGCCGCCCAGCCGCAGTTCGGCCGCGCCGAACAGGCGATCCACGACGTAGTACGGCGAGCGAAAACGGTAGTTCACCAGTTGCCCGTCGCCCTGCGCGCCGATGACAAACAGCGGCGGCAGCTCGCCCTGGGCGATGCCCGGCGGGAACTGGATATAGACCTTCTCTCCATCATCGAAGGCGCGCAGAGGCTTCCACGGCGGGTTGCTGCCCGATACCGCGTAGCGGAAGCGGATCTTGTCCAGCGACAGGCCCGTATCGACAGGCGTTGTTGCCTGCGCTGCCTGCGCCTGGCGCTGCAACGCGAGCATTCGGTCTTTCGGATAGTCCCAGGACACCGACGCCATCCATGCCCTCTCGGTCGAGGTCAGCTCCAGCAGGTAGGTGCGCCGACTGGTGGTGATGACGAGATTGGTTTTCAGACCGGAGCGGATAGGCTTGACCAGCACATTGACGCGCAGATCGGCCCCGCCGCCGCTGGACGTGTCGCCCACGATCCAGCGCACGGTATCGCCGGCGGCGACCGTTACCAGTTCCTCGCCCGGTTGAAGCGAAACCACCGTCACGCGCCCCGGCGACGCATAGACCTGATAAAGCGCGCCATCGGTGAACGGCCACACCTGAATCGCGTTGACGTAGCCCTCACGGGTAGGCGCGATACGCGCTTCTGCATTGGCACGGGAAACGCGCACCTTTTCGTCGGCCGGCTCCGGCGCAACGGGGGCCTCATCGAGTTCCGGCAGGGGCTTCAACTGCGCCGGCAGCGCCAGCGGTTCAGGGACGGCGACGACTTCGACGGGCTTGGGCGGTTCGGGCAACGGCTGGGCCAGCACCGTCTCGTCGAGCGAGATGGATGGCGGCGGCTTCCCCTGCGAGGCGCAGCCCGCGAGGGCCAGCAGCGTCAAAGGAACAACGTAAAGGCGGAAACGAAGTTTCATGGTTTGGCTCCTTCGGAAGAATCCAGTTCGCGGCTCCATGACAGGCCGTTGACGTAGATACCCAATGGGTTCTTGAGCAGGCGCTGTTCAGTACGCGGGGTTTGCAGGACGGTCGAAAGCACGGCGTTCCAGCGTTCGGTGCCGGCGGGCGCACCGTTGACATAGCGCTGCTCTGTCCAGCGCACGTTGAAAGACGTGTCGCTCGCGCGAACCACGCTGGTGATTTGCACCGTTACCGATTCCTTGCCGATGCGGGCGAATGGGTCATTGGTGCGGGCGTAGTCGTTGAGCACCGCCGCGCCCTTGTCGGTGGTGTAGTCGTAGGCATCGAGCCAGTTCTGCCGCACCACGATGGGGTCGATGGACAGCGAGCGAACCAGCGTCACGAAGCGCGCCAGGTGGTGCGCGATCTGCGCGTCGCCGGGCCGGTACGGCGTGGCGGCCTCTCCCACGGCGCGCACCTGCCCGGCTTGATCGACCTCGATGACATAGGGCGTCACGATGGACTGCGCCGAGCGCCACACCAGGCCGCCGGCCATCAACAGCGCGAGCACTAGGCAGCCGAAGGCCATCAGGCGCCAATTCTTCGCCTGCACGCGGGCGGAGCCGATACGGTCGTCCCACACCTGGGCGGCGGCTTGATACGGGGTGGCAGGCTGCGGCGTATCGGCGTAGCGCACCTGCGGTCGTTTGAATCGCATGGGTGTTCTCCTTGAAGGTTAGGTATCGGAATCCCGCAGGCTCGGGCCTTGCCCGGAGCCGCCGCCGTCGCCGCCGCGCAGCGTGTGGGCGGCAGTGGTCGCGGCATGGGTAGCCTGCTGGCGGCGGTGCATCCGCTTGGCCCAGGCCGGTTGCTCTTGCTTCTGCGAGCCTGCGGTGCCGTCTGCGGTCTGGCCGGGGCCAGCACCGTCGCTGCCGGCTTCTGTGCCGTTCCAGCCAGCGCGGAAGGAGTCGGCCACCTTCTGCCCAACAGCGGAAGCACCAGAGGTGACGCTGCGGCCTGCGGCTTGTGCGCCAGTCTTGGCGACATTGCCGAGGCCAGCCGCCGCGCCCTTGGCACCGCCGCCGGCCGCAGCGGAACCGGCCTGGAACGCCGATCGGGCACTGCCGGCCGCCGAAGTCGCGGCACGCGCACCGGCACCGGCCAGCTTTGCGGCCGCCGGGGCCATTCGTGCCCCGGCCATGACGGCGCCGCCCACGCCCGTTACGGCGGCGCCGATGGCAACGCCGGTGCCGACAGCCCCGACCGCAGCACCAGCCATCGCGCCCGCACCAAGCTGTGGCGCACCGGACACCAGGCCGGTGGCGATACCGGGGCCGAAAATGCCCAGCGCCAGCAGCGCGAGCGAGGCCAGCATCACGACCAGCGCGTGGTCGATGGATGGTTCGTCGGGATGCACCTGGAACTCGGCGAACAGGCCTGAACCGATGCCGACGATGACGGCCAGCACCAAGACCTTGATGCCTGACGACACCACGTTGCCTAGCACCTTTTCCGCGAGGAACGAGGTCTTGTTCCAGAGTGCAAACGGGATCAAGACGAAGCCGGCGAGCGTAGTCAGTTTGAACTCGATCAGCGTGATGAAAAGCTGTACGGCCAGCACGAAGAAGCAGAGGATCACCACCAGCCAGGCGATGAACAGAACCACGATAGGGTCGATGTTCACGAACACCTCGGGGAACCCAGCCATGTCCCCGATCTGTTCCAGAATCGGCGCGGCTGCGTCGATGCCGGTCTTCGCCAGCCGGCCCGGCTGAAGGAAGTTCTCCATCGTGATGGCCGAGCCGGTAGCGGTAATTCCCAAGCCGGCGAACGAGCGGAACACGATGCTCGCCAGCCAGTTGAAGTTGCCGATGATGTAGGCGAACGCGCCGACACAGAGCACCTTGCGCAGCAGCTTGGCGATCACGTCGTCGCCCTGGCCGGTGGCGTGGCTCATGGCCCAATACAGGCCAGCGATCGTCATGTCGATGACGATGAGCGTGGCGGTGAGAAATGCCACTTCGCCCTGCAATAAGCCGAAGCCCGAGTCGATGTAGCGCGAGAACGTATCGAGGAAACGGTCGATGATGGTCACGTCGTTCATGGCGAATCCTCGGGCGGAGTGAGCGGAACGGCGCCCTCTGGCAATTCATCTGCGGGCGTATCGAAGCTCGGCGGAATCGGCGGGAGTTCAGCCAGCGAGTTGTATTCATCCGGCCCGGTATGGCCGGCGAAGAAGCGCCGCCGGAAGGCTTCAGCGGCGGCGCGGCAGGCATCCTCGCCCACGGCCTGCCGGTCGGCCGCGCATTGCCCGCGCAACGCCTTGAGCCGCACCGGATCTGCGGCCAGGGCGTCGGCCAGGTTCTCGGCCGGCTGCTGGCCGCACGCGGTCAGCAGCACGGCCATCAGGACGGAAGCGCATCGCATGGCCGCCTCCGGTCAGTTGTTATAGAAGTTGACGGACTGCGGCGTGTACGGCGTGCCGGTGCCCAGAAAGCGCCGCCGCACTTCGCGGGCGCGCTCCATAGCCGCCGCTTGCCGCGCCAGTTCCAGTGAAGCGGCCCGGTCTTGCGTGATCTGGAGCTGCTGCGCCTGGATCGACTGCTTGGCCTGCAAAGCCAGGAGCTGGTTCGTCGCCTGCATCGCTTGCAGCGCGCCGGTGGCCGACTGGCTCTGGCTCACGAGATCGGCCAGCGCGCTTTCGTCTTGGGCGAGGTTCTGCGACACCTGCGCCTGCATCCGCATCGCGGTGTGCAAGCCGTTCAAGGTGTTCTGCCAGCGTTCGCGGGCGTCCTGTGCCATGCGGTCGCCGCTGATGGTGGCGGCGTACTGTTCCGGGTACAGGCGGGCGAACGTGGCATCCATGCTCTGCACGTCGTAGGCCAAGCCGCGCGCCTCGGCGATCAGGCGCTCGGTGGTGGCGAGCGTCGAGCGCAGGCGGTTGACGATGTTGAAGTCGAGATTTGCCAGGTTCCTGGCCTGGTTCATCAACATCTGCGCCTCGTTCTGAAGCTGGTTGATCTGGTTGTTGATCTGTTCCAGCGTGCGCACGGCGGTCAGCGTGTTCTGCACGAAGTTGGACGGGTCGAACACCGTCAGCGCGGATGCGGGCTGCACGGCCAGCAGCGATACCGACAGCACGGCAGCGAGTGAGACAGAGAGCAAACGGGGCTTGGTCTTCATGGTGAAACCTCCAGCGGTTGAGAAGCGAGAAAGGAAGCTGCCGCCGGAGCGGACGGCAGCAGGTCGGCGGCCCAGCCGAGGCCGCGATGGCGCAGCCACGCGCCGGCGAAGCCGGGAGCGCCGGCCTGCGTCAGCACGCGGTCAATATCGCGTTGGTCTTGAGGGGTGGATGCGCCCGCGAATGCGAGCGCGACAGGCCCCAGGTCGAGGTCGAACAGGCGATTGCCGAGGCGCGACTGGTAGTAGTAATCGCGCTTGGGCTGTGCGGTCGCCACGATCTCAATCTGGCGGCTGTTCAAGCCGAAGCCTTCGTAGATCGTGCGAATCTGCGGCTCGGTGGCCTGCGGGTTAGGTAAGAAGATCCTGCTCGCGCAGCTTTCGATGATGGCTGGCGCGATGGTCGAGTCCTTGATGTCGGCCAGCGACTGCGTGGCAAAGATGACGCTGACGTTCTTTTTTCTGAGCGTCTTGAGCCATTGCCGGATGCGGGCCGCGAAGGACGGCTCATCGAGGAACAGCCACGCTTCATCGAGGATCAGCAGCGTGGGCGCGCCGTCAAAACGTTCGTCGAAGCGGGCGAACAGGTAGCGCAGCACTGCTTGCACGGCGGCGGGGCTGTGCATCAGTTCTTCCATCTCAAAGCCCTGCACGTCGGCCATGCCCAGCCGGTCGTGGTCAGCGTCCAGCAGCTTGCCGTGGGCGCCGCCCAACACATAGGGCGCGAGCGCTTGGCGCAGCGCGTTGGACTGCAATAACACCGACAAGCCGGTCATGGTGCGCTGCTCCACTGGCGCACCGGCAAGGCTTCGCAGCGCCGACCAAATGGCAGCCTTCTCGTCCGGGCCGACCGTCACGCCTTCGTGCAGCAGCCGGCCCTCCACCCATTCGGCGGCCCAGGTGCGGTAGCCCTCGTGGGCTATTCGCGCGAGTGGCTGGAAGGCGATGCCGCCATCGGCACCGAGGTCGTAGTGCTCACCGCCAAGGCCGAGGATGGTGGCGCGCATCGAGCGCCCCATGTCGAAGGCGAAGATCCGCGAGCCGAAGTAGCGCCGGAACTGCATGGCCAATATGGCGAGCAGCACCGACTTGCCCATGCCGGTCGGCCCGGCGACAAGGGTGTGCCCCACGTCGCCGATGTGCGTCACCAGCCGGAACGGCGTCGCGCCATCGGTGCGGGTGACGATCAGCGGCGGGCCATCGAGGTGTTCGTTCTTCTCCGGCCCAGCCCATACCGCTGACATCGGCATCATGTGCGCCAGGTTCAGCGTCGAAACGATGGGCTGACGCACGTTCGCGTATGCGTTGCCGGGGACGGACGACAGCCAGGCATCGACTGCGTTGAGGGTTTCGGGGATGGTCACGAAACCCCGGCCCTGGATGACGCGCTCCACCATGCGCAGCTTCTCGTCGGCCACGGCCGGGTCGGCGTCGAGCACCGTCACCGTGGCGGTGAGGTAGCCGAAGGCGACTTGATCGCTGCCCAGCTCCTGCAAGGCGGCATCGGCGTCGGCGGCCTTGTTGCTGGCATCGGTATCGACCAGCGGGCTTTCCTGCTGAAAGATCGTTTCGCGCAGCAGCGCGATGACGTTCTTGCGCTTGGCGAACCATTGGCGCCGCAAGCGCCCCAATTCCCGTTCCGCCTCGGCTTTGTCCAGGCACAGGAAGCGCGTACTCCAGCGATACGCAAAGCCCAGGCGGTTGAGGTCGTCCAAGATCCCCGGCCAGGTCGAGGTCGGGAAGCCTCGTACCGACACCACGCGCAGGTGCTGATCGCCCAGCATGGGCGCCAGGCCGCCGACCAGCGCGGCATCGGCCAGCAGTGCGTCGATATGGAACGGCACGTCGGGCACGCCGACGCGATAGCGCCGCGTGGAGACTGTGGCATGCAGGTAGGTCAGCGTCTGGCTATCGTCCAGCCAGGCAATCTCCGGCATCACACCATCGAGCAGGTCGAACACGCGATCGGTCTCTGCCACGAAGGAATCAAGCCGACCACGCCAGTCCACACCCTCAGTGGGCCGGTTCTCGTACAGCATCCCAGCCGCACGGGCGCGAGACTCTTGCGGCGGTAGGTGTTGCAACGTGAAGTGATAGACGCTCTCGAAATGGCCATCCGACTCCTCGAACGCCGCGCGTCGCTCCTCATCCACCAGCCAGGACAGTGGTTCGGGAAAGGAGGATTGCGGATAGCTCGATGCCCGCATCCGCTCGGCCTCGATATAGAAGGCCCAGCCAGACCCGGTACGGCGAAGCGCGTTGTTCTGCCGCGCCGACGTGGCAATCAGCTCGCCCTGTGTCGCACTGTCCAAGTCGGGGCCGCGAAACTGGAACGTGCGTTGAAACGAACCATCTTTGTTCAGCACAACGCCCGGCGCGACCAGCCCGGCCCAGGGCAGCCAGTCGGCAAGCAAGGCCGGGCGCTGACGATATTCGGCAAGGTTCAGCATGGCGTCCTCCCCTCACACGTCCAGAAGCGGGCGGTGTTTGATATGCCGCGCGAAGACCTGCATGAACTGCGGATCGACGCGCGCACCCCATACGGCCAGCGAGTGGCCGACGATCCAGAGCACCACGCCGGGAATCCACAGTTGCAGGCCCAGCCCGACGGCGGCGGCTAGCGTGCCGTTGGCAATCGCCACGGTGCGCGGCGCACCGCCCAGCAGGATCGGCTCGGTCAGCGAGCGATGCAGCGGCACTTCAAAGCCCGGAAGATCGGTGGCCTTACTCATACGACGGCCCCTCCGGAGAAGCTGAAGAACGACAGGAAGAACGAGGACGCGGCGAACGCGATGGACAGGCCGAACACGATCTGGATCAGCTTGCGAAAGCCGCCGCTGGTATCACCGAACGCCAGCGCAAGCCCCGTCGAGATGATGATGATCACCGCCACGATCCGGGCGACTGGCCCTTGGATGGATTCGAGGATGGAGGTCAGCGGCCCTTCCCACGGCATCGAGGAACCGGCGGCCTGCGCCGTGCCCGCCAGCAACAGCATCAGCGCGGCCAGCAGCAGCCCTTGCCCTGCGGGACGGGCCAGGTGGCGCAGCCGCGCCATGCTGGACAGGCGAGAAATAGGATTTACGGAAAGACGGAAAGCATCAACGTGCGTCATGGCAGTTCTCCAGGTTGGTCAGGGGTCGAGGAAGGCGCAGCGGCAGCGGCTGCAAGAGGAACCGGCGGCAGCTCGGGAAACGGCGTTTCCAGCGCATCTGTCAGGCGATAGCCCGCACCGTCGAAGCCGACGACACGGGAGATGGTTTCGACGTGACGTTTGCGGCCACGGCCTGCGATGTGAATCACCACGTTGACCGCCTCGGCGATCAGGGCGCGGGGCGGATTCACTGCCACTTCGAGGATCAGTTGCTCCAGACGCAGCAGTGCGCCCAAGGCGGAGCCGGCATGGATGGTGGCAATGCCGCCGGGGTGGCCGGTGCCCCAGACCTTCACCAAGTCCAGGGCTTCGCCGCCACGCACTTCGCCGACGATCACGCGGTCAGGCCGCAGGCGCATCGTGGCCCGCACCAGCTCGGTCATTGTGACGACGCCGGCGCGGGTGCGCAGCGGCACATGGTCGCGGGCCGCGCATTGCAGCTCGATGGTGTCTTCGAGCACCAGCACGCGGTCGCCTGTGGCGGCGATCTCGGCCAGCAGCGCGTTCGCCAGCGTGGTCTTGCCGGTGCTGGTGCCGCCGGCGATCAGGATGTTCTGCCGCTCGCGCACGGCGCGGCGCAGGAACTCGGCCTGCCCGGCGGTCAGGATGCCGTCGGCCACGTAGCGATCCAGGCCGATGATGCTCACGGCCCGCTTGCGTAGCGCGAAGGCTGGCCCCGGGGCGGCCGGAGGCAGGATGCCCTCGAAACGCTCGCCGGTTTCCGGCAACTCGGCGGTCAAGAGCGGCTGGCCGCGATGCACCTCCGCGCCGACATGCGCGGCGACCAGGCGGATGATGCGTTCACCATCGGCCTCGGGCATCTCCACGCCCAGCGGCGAGCGACCCGACGACAGCCGATCCACCCACAGGGTGCGATCGGGGTTGAGCATGATTTCCACAACATCCGGATCTTCGAGCGCAGCGGCGATCAGCGGCCCCATCGCCGTGCGCAGCATCTGGATGCGGCGATCCTGGGACGCCGCGGCGGATGAGCGAGATTCAGGCGGAATCTGCGGAACGGCACTCATGACGCACGCTCTGCAGCTCGCTCATCGGCGGACGCCATCGCTGCTGCGTCATCCATCCGCATCGGATCGGGGTGCAGTTCCTCCACCACGTCGCGCACCAGACTGCGGCCACGCAGCAGGTGGCGACCCAACTGCTCGACGAACTGCTCGAAGCGCGCTTTGCCCTGGGCGCGGGCCGCGTCCTTGTGGGCTTCTGGCACCGGCGTGCTGATGGTCAAGAAATAGCGGATGAACAGCGCCAGCGTTTCGATCTGGATGTTCTGGTCGCGCTCCATGCGTTCGGTCTGCCGCGACAGTCGATCCAGCCGCTTGGCAATGGCGGCCTCACGCTGGTCGCCCGCATCGGGTGACAGCCAGGACGCCAAGGCCGCTGCGACGATGGAGGACTTGGACACGCCTTTCTTGGCGGCAAGTTCATCCAGGCGCTTGGCGTGCTCGGGCTGGATGAAAAGATTGAGGCGGTATTGGCTCATAGGTCGATTCCGTCGTTGGGGTCGAGAGAAGCCAGCCGGGCCGTGCGCTGCATGGCCGGGTCGAGCTGGCCGGGAAGCGGGAGCGCCAGGTCGTCGTCATCGAGCAGCTCCAGGTCGTTCGCACACGCGTCCAACTCGGGCTCGTAGGCGACGGTTTCGGAGAGTTCGAGCTGGCGGCGCGGGCCGCCGTCATCGGTGCCGCCCGGACCATCGGCGGATACCGAGGTCGGCGCCGTAGGTACGGCCGGGATCGCCAAGCCGCTCCAGTCGTCGGGGCGGGCTGGCGGCGCGTCGGCGTACCTCCCGACTGCGAGCACGGGCGGTGGCAGGACGCGATCCTTGAAATTGGCGTCGACGTAGTAACGCAGCTTCTTCGCGCGGATCGGGGCAACGCTGGACACCATGACTACGGCGTCCTCAGGTGGAAGCTGCATCACCTCGCCGGGCGTCAGCAGCGGACGTGCAGTTTCCTGACGCGACACCATCAGGTGCCCCAGCCACGGAGCGAGGCGGTGGCCCGCGTAGTTGCGCTGCGCGCGAAGCTCGGTGGCGGTGCCGAGGGTTTCGGAAATCCTTTTCGCCGTCCTTTCGTCGTTGGTGGCGAAAGTCACCCGGACATGGCAGTTGTCGAGGATGGAATGGTTCTGCCCATACGCCTTGTCGATCTGGTTCAGGCTTTGAGCGATGAGAAAGCTGCGGATGCCGTAGCCGGCCATGAAGGCAAGCGCGGACTCGAAAAAATCGAGGCGACCCAGCGCCGGAAACTCGTCCAGCATCAGCAGCAGCTTGTGCCGGCGCGCGATGCCATCGCTGCCGTCGAGCGATTCGGTCAGCCGCCGCCCGATCTGGTTCAAGATGAGCCGGATCAGCGGCTTGGTGCGGCTTATGTCGGAGGGCGGCACCACCAGATAGAGCGATACCGGGTGCTCGGCGGAAATCAGGTCGGCGATGCGCCAATCGCAGCGCGATGTGACTTCGGCCACGGTCGGGTCGCGGTACAGGCCGAGAAACGACATGGCGGTGGAGAGCACGCCCGATCGCTCGTTGTCCGACTTGTTGAGCACTTCGCGGGCAGCGGATGCGACAACCGGGTGAGGCGCATCGCCCAGGTGCTTCGTCGTCATCATCCGGTGCAGCGTCAGCTCGAACGGACACGCCGGGTCGCTGAGGAAGTTGGCGACGCCGCGCAGCGTCTTGTCCTCGCCTGCGTACAGAACATGCAAGATTGCACCGACCAGTAGCGCGTGGCTGGTCTTCTCCCAATGATTGCGCTTCTCTAACGCACCTTCAGGGTCAACCAGAATGTCGGCGATGTTCTGCACGTCGCGCACTTCATGTGCGCCGCGCCGGACTTCAAGCAGCGGGTTGTAGGCGGCCGACTGCCTATCGGTGGGGTTGAAAAGCAGGCAGTGCGAAAAGCGCGAACGCCAGCCCGCCGTGATCTTCCAGTTCTCTCCCTTAATGTCGTGAATGACGGCGGACGCCGGCCACGAAAGCAACGTAGGCACCACCAAGCCCACGCCCTTGCCCGAGCGCGTGGGTGCGAAGCTCAGGACATGTTCCGGCCCCTCATGTCGGAGGTATTGGTCGTCGTGTTGGCCGAGGAAGACGCCCGCCGGGAGGGTCAGTCCAGCTTTGCGGATGTCGACGGCATCGGCCCAGCGTGCCGAACCATAAGTCGTAACCAGCCGCGACTGCCGAGAACGCCATACCGACATGGCGATGGCGACGAGTAAAGCGAACAAACCGCTACCACCCGCAATCGCACCGCCTGTGTCGAAGACGTGCGGCGCGTAGGCATCAAAGAAGAACCACCATTCGAACAAGCGCCACGGGTGATAAACCGGTACACCTAGAAGATCGAACCAGGGCGATCCGAGGCGTACTTGATAGCCAAGGGTCGCTGCTGTCCATTGTGTGGCGCCCCAGACGCCGGCGATCACGATGCCGATTACCACAGCGATCTGGCCGAACAGAACGTTCGTCCCTTGCATGACCTGTCCTCCGATTTCTCCTGCGCTGGTGTCTCATTGAAAGCGTTGCACAGGGGGTGTCGCAGGCGTCAGGATCGGTTCTGGGCTAGTGCCGGTCAAAGACCGTTCGCAGCACAATGGTCGAGGGAAAAGAAAGAATGAGCGCGGTGGCGAGTCAAAGAAAAGCGCCGCAAGCGAAAGCGCACTGCGGCGCATACAGAGTTCCAAGCAAGTTACCCAAAAAAAGCCGTCAATGGGCCTTGCTTCCACTCATAGGCAATATTTAGATATCATGAAAAACGATGATATTTAAGATTGGAATAAAAATGAAAAATATCAAGAGTATGGATCTCAACTTGCTCAAGGCGCTGGACGCATTGTTAGACGAACGCAATGTGACACGGGCGGCGGCCCGTCTGGGACTAACCCAGCCGGCCTTGAGTGGCATGCTGACGCGGTTGCGCGAGAGCTTCGGTGACCCGCTTTTCGCGCGCTCGCAGCGGGGTATCGTTCCAACGCAGCGGGCGCTGGATCTAGGGATGCCTGTCAAGCAGGTGCTCGCCGAAATCGACGCGCTGCTCCAGCCACCTTCCTTCAATCCGGCCACCGCACAACTGACCTTCTCCATCGCCGCGACGGACTATGCGCTGCGTGCCGTTGCTGTCCCATTTCTATCGGCACTTAAACGGCACGCACCGCGTGTACGAGTCTCATTAGTGCCAGTCGAGAGCGGGCAGCTACAGAACCAGCTTGAGCGCGGTCAGATCGATTTAGCCCTCCTGACGCCAGAGATCACTCCGCCAAATCTGCATGCCCGAGAGCTGTTCAAGGAACACTATGTGTGTGTCCTGCGGGAAGACCATCCTGCGGCTATGGGGCGCAAGCTGACCGTTAAACAGTTCTGTGCTCTCGACCATGCGCTTGTTTCCTACGATGGTGGAGGTTTCCGCGGCGTCACCGACGATGCGCTAGAACAGTTGGGCAAACGACGCAGCGTCACACTGTCGGTCAAGAGCTTTCTGATCTTGCCAGACATCCTGCGTGCCAGTGACATGGTTGCGATCTTGCCGAGCCGCTTGGTCGCCGGTATGGACAAGCTGGCTATCTCCCTGCCGCCGGTGAAGATACCGGGGTTCACCAAGACGGCTGCTTGGCACGAACGCACCCATCACGATCCAGCACATCGCTGGATACGAGCACTGCTGTTCACTTCCTGTGCTAACAACAAGTAGGCAAGATCGCTCCTATCGTCATGCTCAGCACAACTCTACCTCGCACTACAAATAAGCAATCAGTCGGCTCAATTGGAGACGCGCCCTTTCGTAGCGCCGCTGCGAGATAGCCTAGTCGGTGGATGGCAGAACCTAGGCCTTGATATCATATTTTATGATATCAAAAATAGAAACTTAGGATTTCACTTATTGCAGATGGAGGCTCATGATTTGCTCCATGACCACTTGAATGACGCAGCCACCCCTGTTGCGTCATCGACATTTTGTGAAGGAGCTTCGATATGAGCAAGCAACAGAACGCCATCCTCTGGCCCGAAGGCTACACGCCGGGCTTTACTGAGAATTTCGCCTCCAATGAGATCATCGCCGCCGGCTTGAGCGCGGCCGACGTATGGCCTCTACTCGTCACACCATCGCTGTGGCCAAGCTACTACGCCAACTCGGCTAACGTGTGCTTTCATGACGGCAAAGGCCCGGTACTGGCCGACGGCGATCGGTTTTACTTCGAGACCTTCGGCTTCCCGGTAGAGGGGCAGTGCAACGAATACGTGCCACCTGCGGATGGGCAACCCGGCCGCGTGGCCTGGCACGGCTGGTCCGGCGAGGAAGGCACAGATACGCGCCTGGATGTGCATCACGCCTGGCTGGTTGAGAACCTGGACGGCAGGCGCGTGCGCATCCTCACGCAGGAAACTCAGAAGGGCAAACCGGCCGAGGAGCTGCACAACGCCAAACCCAACCCGATGATCAACGGCCATCAGGACTGGCTCGACAGCTTGGTCGAGGCAGCGCGCAAAGCCAAGCAGGCGTAGTGGTCTCCGGCCGCTTGATCCCAAGCGTCTGAACGGAGAAAACCATGATGAGAACTCCCCTCAGGATTCTGCTGGTCCTGACTTCGCAGGCAACGATGGGCGACGAACTGCTCAACCGCGAATGGTTCCGCAGTCGGACCGAAGCGAAGGTGCTGATCGAACGTTGGCGACAGTTCTACAACGAGCAGCGGCCGCATAGCGCGCATGCTTACAAACCGCCGGCGACGATCCGGCGCAACTGGATCCAATCCGATAGCATCCCCTCCGAACTCACTGCCTGACTGGCTACAAAGTTCGTACTCAGGTCACCTTGGCGCAGGCACTGAAGGTGGAGCCACCCGGAATGGGTGCTCCCACCGCCTTACGCGCACTGGCTCGAACTCTCCCGAGGCGCCGGCAAGCTCGTCACATAGCGACTAGAGAGAGGAGGTGACCGTACGAGTTCCCAGCGCCCGATCCACTCTGGGAGCTGGGTCGCCTAGCGACTACGCTACCAATGGAGCTAGCGATCAACTCGATAACTTGAGCGTGATAACGCCCAGGATGATCAACGCCACGCCAAGGTATCGCATCAGGGAGGTTGGGTCGCCATAGAAATGAATTCCGACTAAGAAAGTTCCCGCCGCTCCGATACCCGTCCACACCGCATAAGCAGTCCCAATCGGTATCTGACGCTGAGCAAGCCATAGGAAGGCGCCGCTAATTGTCATGAAAGAGACGGCTACTGCGACCCCACTCCAACGCGATGTTGGCTCTTGCGCCATTTTCAGCCCGACCGGCCATCCGATTTCAAACAATCCAGCCAAAACAAGATAGATCCAACCCATTGCGATTCTCCTTCAAATTTTTCATATCCGGCATACATACTCCGGCATGACCACCAGCTTAGAACTTCGGCGGCTCTTTAGGCGTGGTGTGGGGCACATCGCCATCTTCGTAAAAGCGCTTTCGCGTAGCCTCGGCAACCCGGTTACATAGTTGGTCGCCCAGCATTGGTCGATCCAACTTGCATTGCTTGCGCAACTCTTTCAGACGCTCAGGATTGAGCGCTAATTCATCGACTGTCGGAAGGTTGGCTTTATCTGGTTTCCCAGATGGGCTGCAGGCTGCCAATGTCGAGGAAAGCAATATGAGAGCAATCTTCTTCATGGTTAATTTTCTTTGGGAGATTGTGTGATGGTTTACCGCCGACCTTTGGCATCTGGAGATTTGATCGAATGAACGCGTTCCATGAAGCGAGTCAGCATTTCTGACGGCTCGCTGGCCGGCCGTAGTAGATAGGTCGTGAGCATTGGCGAACGTCCAGTCAGCGGCCGTGCGACCACCCCCTGTTCCCTGCTGGCTGTGATATGCGCGCCTCCTGTGAGGCCTAGTGCAAGTCCCGCCGAAACCAGGACCATCATTAGATCGCTGGAAGTCACGCGTTCGGCAATCAGTGGCTCTATGTCCACGCGACGTAGCACCCGTTCAACTTGCCGAGCATGGCCCTCACACGCCACCGCGTCGCAGAGCACCAGCGGATACCGCAACAGCTCTTCTAGGGGAATCTGTTTGTGGGATAGCAAGGGGTGCCGTGCGGGCACAGCTACCATCAGAGGGTCACTCCACACCGGCACGGCGATGATGCCTTCGCCGACTTCATCCGATTGAGCGAAGCCGAGATCGTACAGTTCGCCACACAATCCCTTGATTTGCTGTGCCAAAGGCACCTCGAAGAAGCGAACTTCCACTTCCGGCTCTTCCTGCCGGCAGAGCGCCAACAACGCAGGCAGGCGCGATGGCGTGATTCCATCAGACAATGCAATACGGAGCTGGCAATGAAAGCCATTGGCTGCGGCGTTCACACTGTCGCGCGCCTGCTGCAAAGCTGCGAAGACACGCGGCACGCTCTCAAAGAAGAGCCTGCCCGCACGAGTCAAGCGGGTGCTCCGAGTGGTTCTCGCAAATAGCGCTACGCCCAACTCTTCCTCAAGTTCCTTGATGGCGCGCGACAGCGGCGATGTCTCTATGTGGAGGCGCTCTGCGGCTCGGGCAAAGTGCAGCTCCTCTGCCACCGCCAGAAAGTAGCGCAGGTGTCGAATTTCCATGTTCGCATTCCTCATCACTCAGGCCTCACCACCTTCGCCTTGCGTCACGCTATTTAGCTAGCCTTCGCAAGCTGCTCCAGCATGTTTCTGCGATCAAACAGGAGAGCCGGATAATGCTTTTGCCAGGACGCCCCATTGCATGGCTGTCTCGGCCCGCGTGCGGATCAGCGAAGCCTGCGCTGACAGCACCCCGGCCTCAGCCTCGGCCACCACCGTGGCGTCCACTTGTCCCGCCTCGAACAGACGTCGGCTGCGATCGAGCTGACGCTCCGCGACTGCGACACCCTCGGCCTGATGCTCCAGTGCTGCGTGCTGCGTATGCCAACCGAGATATGCGTTCTCTACGTCCTGCAAAGCACTCAACAAAGTGCGCTCGAACTCCGCACGGGCAGCTCGGCTGCGCGCCTCTCCGGTCTCGATGCCGGCACGGATCGCGCCACCATCGAAGATCGGCAACGACACCCCGGCCCCAAGTGAAAAAATGTTTCCAGTGATGCGGGTTCCCACACTCTCTACGCGCTGCCGTCCGCCGCTCAGGTCCAACACCAGCCTGGGGAAGCGTTCGCCTTCGGCTGCGTTCCAGCGCGCGGTTTCGGCGGCGAACTTCGCTTCGGCGGCGCGCACGTCGGGCCGCTCACTCAGCAGGTCCGCAGGTATGCGTGTCGGTGTCCAGTCCGGGACGGCGAGCGACGCAAGAGTTGGGGAAGCTGCAGGCGCTCCGGGCGTTTGTCCCACTAGTACATCGAGTGCATGCGTCGCCTCGCCGCGCGCACGCCGCAGTTGCTCTTGCTCCACGCGCAGTGCGACGACGCCGGCGCGGGTACGCTCGATGTCGAAGCCGGTAGCTTGTCCGGCCTCGAACTTCCGTTGCATCAGCAAGACGAGTCGTTCTGCGGATGCCAGCCGCGCCGCGGCTAGCGCTTCGAGCTCACTGGCTTGGCGCTGCTGCACAGCCGCCGACACTGTTTCAAACGCGACCTGCCACCGCGTGGCAACCCACGCTTGTTCGGCTGCCACCGCATCCAGGCGCGCACCTTCTGCTGCCTGCGAAAGCCGTCCCGACAGGTCTGCCTCCCACGATGCGGACAACGTGGCGCGGCCATCATTGCCGATTGCAACGTTCTCTGAATAGTCGCGTCCTCGAGTTGCCTGCGTGCCCGCGGACAACGAGGGGAGCAGGGAGGCCCGTGCTCGCCGCGTGGCGGCCGATGCCTCGTCCACGCGCGCTCGCGCAATCGTCAGTTCGGTATTGCGCTCCAGCGCCGCCCGGACCAAGGCATTGAGGTGCGGATCGCCGTAGGCCGTCCACCAATCGACGGGAAGAGTACGGCGGGACGATTTGTCCAAGATGCCTTCACCTCCCTCTTCATTTGAGAAATGGGCCGGTACATCCAGGCGAGGTGGATCGGCAGAGTGCGGGGCATGGCTGCAGGCCGCAAGAAGCAGTAGCGGAGAAATCATGGCAATGAGGCGATAGCGTTCAAGAATTTGAGACATGGCAGCTCCTTGCGTTCCGAAAAAGTCTTGACGGACTGTTGTATGGCTTCTACTATACCGTCTGGACTGTATATGACTCAAGCTTTTTTGGAGCACGACCATGCCGCCCCGCGCGAAAACAAAGTTGCCCCCCCCGTCCACTGCCCATAGCAGCGCCGATGCGCAGCCCGGCCTCCAGCAAGGAGCCCAGCGAACTCGCGACCGCATCCTGCAGGCCGCCCGCGAACTGGTGCTGGAGGAAGGTGCCAGTCGCTTGACACTGGACGCCGTCGTTGTGCGGGCCGGGTTGAGCAAAGGGGCGTTTCTCTATCACTTCAAGACCAAACGCGATTTGTTCGTGACACTGATCGACGAGATGATCCGGGCGTTCGACGCGGTACAAGCCAATCACGAGCGCAGGTTTGCCGGAGATCCGGACCCCTGGCTGTCGAGCCAGGTGGAAGCGATGCCCGACGACGAGATGCAGAAGATGGGCGCAGCGCTGCTCGCGGCAGCTGCGGAAGATCCAACACTTCTCGACCCACTGCGCGAGTGGTACCGCGTGCAGTACGAACGCGTGCGTCGATCCCCGCGTGGCACCGAGACCGCGGCACTCATCATGCTGGCATTGGATGGCGCCCTGTTCGCCGATCTTCTGGGTTTGCCAATACTCGCACCCGCAGAGCGGCGGCATTTCTTTCGGGCGCTCCAGGATCTCGCCTCGGGCCATCTCGAACTTGTCCCGGCAAAAGGACGCACATGAGTCGCGTCCGTAGCGGTGTCATGACCGCGTGCGCACCGCGCTCCTTGGCGGTTGCTTGCACACTATCCATTTCGACTCTGCTCTCAGGGTGCGGAAACTCGCAATCCACCGTATCCGAGCCTCCGCGCGCAGTGAAGCTCGCCGCCGCGCAGTCGGATCTCCCGCATAGCTCTCGCATCGAATTGACTGGCTCGGCGCGAGCAACCGAGCGCAGCATCCTAGGATTTGAAACAGGAGGACGGATCGCCAAGTTGAACGTCGACGTGGGTGAACGGTTCTCCCGCGGCCAAGTCCTGGCAGAACTTGATGCGCAACCTGACCGGCTTCGCGTGACACAAGCGCAAGCATCCCTGGCGGCCGCCGAAGCCGGCCTGATGGATCGACGTGTACAGACAGATCAACAGCGCCGGTTGCTCGAAAGCGAAGTCATCTCCCCTGCTGCGTTCGAGAGCGCGAAGGCGCAGCTAGCGGTCGCAGAGGGTCAAGCGCGCACTGCCAAGGCGGCGCTTGGCCTGGCCGAACGAGCACAACGTGGCACGATGATCGTCGCTCCTTTCGATGGTGTCGTGGCGGAAAAGCTGGCTTTGGCGTTCACCGACATTGCTGCTGGTGCGCCGGTATTTCAGGTCGACGGCGTGCGCAGTGGCACTGAGATCATCGCGAACGCGTCTACTACACAGGCACCTCACATAGATGTCGGCCAACGCGCAGAACTGAGCTGGAGCGGAGCCGAACAACCAATCCGAGCGGTGGTACGTCGTGTCGGTCTGCGCGCCGAAAATGGCTCGCTCCTACCCGTGGTGCTAGTGCCTGAAGATAACGCGCAAGCGCGCGCACTTCGGCCAGGTATTCCCGTACAGGTCGTGCTCGACGCACCTGCGGCAACCTCCAAGACCTCTCGGCCCGAGACTGTATCCATACCTTATGCCTCGCTGGTGCTCGGCACGAAGCCGGGCGAGGCTTCCGTCTTCGTCTACACCCCTGAAGATAAGAAGGTGCACCGTCGCGCGGTGCGCTTCACGCCGGTACAGGAAGGAGACAGCGCGCGCGTCCTCGCTGGACTCAAGCCCGGCGAGACGGTGGTTGCCGCCGGAGGAGGATGGCTCACCGATGGACAGCCAGTGACACCACTGGAAGCCACCACTCAATTGACCAAGCGCTAACGCGATCCACCAGGTTACTTCATCATGAAGATCACCGAGATGGCGCTGCGCGCCAGTCGACTTACCTACTTTGTAGCGCTCATCATTTTCGTCGCCGGCATCGCGACCTTCCTGAATTTTCCTTCTCAGGAGGAGCCGACTGTCACGGTCCGCGATGCGATGGTCACGGCGTTGAACCCGGGGCTGCCCGCCGAACGCGTTGAGCAACTCATTGCCCGGCCGATCGAGGAGCGCTTGCGCGAACTGGCAGAGGTCAAGCGCGTGACGAGCACCGTGCGCGCAGGCAGCGCCATGATCCAGGTCACGATCTGGGACCGCTACACCGACTTGGCACCGATCTGGCAGCGCGTCCGGGCCAAGGTCGCCGATTCGAAGGATGCCTTACCACAGAGCACGATGGGGCCTTTCGTCGACGAAGACTTCGGCCGCGTCGCGGTTGCCTCGATTGCGGTCACTGCACCAGGTTACTCCATGAGCGAGATGCGCGTCGCGCTCAAGCAGATGCGCGACCGCCTGTACACCGTGCCTGGTATTGAGCGCATCACTTTCTACGGCCTGCAGGAAGAGCGCGTCTATCTCGAATTCGATCGGCCTAGGCTCGCGCGATTGGAGCTGACACCACAGGGGGTGATCGACCAACTCGTCAAACAGAACGTCGTCGCTTCGGGTGGACAAATTGTTGTCGGCGGCATCAATGCAACCTTGGCGGTCAGTGGCGAAGTGCGTGACGCTCCCTCCCTGCGAGCAATGCCGATCGCGCTGCCACGACCGCAAAGTAGTACGGCGCCCGTGCCGACGATCGCATTGGGTGAACTGGCGCAGGTGAGTGTGCGGCCAGCCGATCCGCCGGAATCTGCTGCCATCTACAAAGGCCAGCCCGCTGTCGTCATGGCGGTTTCGATGGCCTCCGGTCAGAACGTGGAGCAGTTCGGAAAAGCGCTCAAAGCACGGGTTGCAGACCAGGAGAAGCTGCTGCCGGCGGGTTTCGATCTGTCATACGTCACTTTCCAGGCCGATGTCGTCAAGCACGAGATGGGCAAAATGAACCACGTCATGATGGAGACGATCATCGTCGTCCTCGGTGTCGTCGTGCTATTTCTCGGTTGGCGCACCGGGATCATCGTGGGCATGATCGTGCCGTTGACGATCCTCAGTGCACTCATCGTCATGCGCGCGATGAACATCGAGCTTCAGAACGTCTCGATGGGCGCCATCATCATTGCGCTCGGCTTGTTGGTGGACAACGGCATTGTGATTGCCGAAGACATCGAACGCCGCCTGGCCGGTGGCGAAGATCGTAAGCATGCCTGCCTCGAGGCGGGCCGCACGCTCGCCATTCCGCTGCTCACGTCCTCGCTCGTGATCGTGATCGTGTTCTCGCCGTTCTTTTTTGGCCAGAACGCCACGAGCGAGTATCTGCACAATCTCGTGGTCGTGCTGGCACTGACGTTGTTCGCTTCGTGGCTGCTGTGCCTGACTGTCACGCCCCTATTGTGCTACCACTTCGCCAAACCCCATCACAAGCAGGAGCAGGGCGACGCCTATGACACCCGCTTCTACCGTGGCTACCGGCGCGTACTGGAGTGGGTGCTCCACCATAAGGCGGTCTATGTAGCGTCGATGATCGCGGCGCTTGCCATTGCGCTGTATGGCTTCACCACCCTGCCGTACGATTTCATGCCCAAGTCCGACCGGCTTCAGTTCCAGATTCCGGTGCAGCTCGCCCCCGGTACCGACTCGCGCGAAACGCTCGCCCGCGTGAAGCAGATCAGTGGTTGGCTGGGCGACACGAACATCAATCCAGAAGTCTCCGATCACATCGGCTACGTCGCCGATGGTGGCCCGCGCTTCATCCTTAGCCTGAATCCACCACTGCCGGCATCGAACATCGCGTACTTCGTTGTCACATTGAAGCCGAAGAGCGACATCGACGCCGTCCTCGCCCGCACCCGCAGCTACTTTGCGCAAGCACATGGCGACGTGCGCGCCGAGCCCAAGCGTTTCTCGCTCGGTGCGACCGAGTCAGGGACTGCCATTTATCGCGTCAGCGGTCCGGATGAGGAGGTATTGTTGGGGGCCGCGTCCAAAATCGAAGCAGCGCTGCGCAAGCTGCCCGGCACCATCAACGTCAAGAACGATTGGGATACGCGCGTTGGCCGCATCGACGTACGGGTCGACCAGGACCGCGCGCGTCGGGCGGGCGTGACGACTGAAGACATCGCTGGCGGGCTGGATGTCCGCTACAGCGGCAGATCGATCTCGGTTATTCGCGACGGTGACACCTCCGTCCCGATCGTCCTGCGCAGTATCGTAAGCGAGCGTCGCAGCACGGCAGACGTAGGCGCGACGCTCATCTATCCCACCAACGGCGGTCCAGCGGTGACGCTGGCTCAGGTCGCAGACGTATCGCTCGCGAGCGAGCCCTCGGTCATCCAACGGCGCAATCTCATCCGCACGATCACCGTGCAAGGACAGAACACCTCTTACACCGCCCAGGAGATCATCAACCGCCTGGCGCCTAGCGTCGCTGCCCTGGACCTGCCCGCGGGCTACTCGGTTGAACTTGGCGGCGAGATCGAGGAAGCCGCCGAATCGAACGCCGCGCTGTCGACCTACATGCCCCTCGCATTTCTGGCGATGCTGATGCTGTTCGTATGGCAGTTCAATTCTTTCCGCAAGCTCGGTGTGATCCTCGCGACGATCCCTTTCACGCTTATCGGCGTGGTATTGGCTCTGAAGCTGACCGGCACACCTTTCAGCTTCATGGCGACCTTCGGCGTACTGGCCCTGTTCGGGATCATTGTCAACAACGCCGTGCTCTTGCTGGAACGCATCGACCAGGGGCTAGCGGAAGGCCTGCCACGCCATGAAGCCTTGGTTGGGGCCGCGATACAACGGCTTCGTCCAATCGTGATGACCAAGGTCACCTGCATTTCGGGACTGGTGCCACTCATGCTCTTCTCCGGACCATTATGGAAAGGGATGGCGATCGCGATGATCGGTGGGCTGGCACTCGGAACGCTGGTGACGTTGGGCTTGATTCCGCTGCTTTACGAAGTCCTGTTTGGAATCAAGCGAATTGGGCCGTGGAACCTGAGTGTCGCCACCGCGCATGGAGATCGCTCATGAGTCTCTTGCGAGCCGCCGCGTGCTGCGCATTCTCAGAATTCGTATGCACCCACGCTTCATGCGTATGTCTCGCTAGGCTTATGCGATTCAGCACCCATCCGCTGATCTGGAAATCCTGGTCGATTGTCATTGCCGCAGGGGTTCTAGGAGCGGGCTATCCACTGGGCCTGCGGGCCATCACGGCGGGCGGTCCGATGCGCTGGGTCGGCCTCTGTGTGGCAGTGACGTGCATGGCGGCCAGCGGCGCACTTTTGTGGTTCGCGCTCAAGCGGATTCCGATCAGCGCGGCCTCTGCAGCCTGGGCAGGAATCGGGCTACTTGGAAACTTGGGCGTCGGCGCCCTCCTACTAGGCGATGTCGCATCGGTAACGCGCTGGTCTGGCACCGCCCTCATCGCAGCAGGCATTGCCTGTCTTAGTTTCGTTTGATCAAGGAGACCCATTATGAAGAGCAAAACTGCATTGATCCGCGGCGGCATCTTTTTTTGCGTAGCAGGCGCGCTCTCTGGATGCGCGACCAACAGCATGACGCGCTCCGGATTTCTCGGCGACTACGAGAAGTTATCGCCGACACGATACGAGAACGTACTGATGTACCGCGCAGCGGGATTCGAGCCCAAGCGTTATGCCGCTGTCGTGGTGGAAGAAGCGCAGATCAAGACCGCCTCGGGTCGCATCGATGGGCTCGATGACGCGCAGCAGCGCGAAGTGCTAGACCATGTGACGAGCGAACTGAAACGCCAGGAAGGCAAAAGTCCCGCCCCCCCAGGTGGCGCGGGACAGGTTCGGGTGCGTGTAGCGGTCACCGAACTGCAGACACCGAATCGGGCAGTCAATGCAATGACGACCCTGCTGGTTGGACCCGTGACGACGGGTGGTGCCAGCCTAGAGTTCGAAGCAGTCGATTTAAGGACGGGACGCCGGGTTGCTGCCGCCAGTTGCTTCGAGCGCGGCAACGTCATTAAAGAGTTCGCCGGTTCGTACACATTGCTGGGTCATGCCAAAGCGGCGATCACGAACTGCATCGAGCGCATCGACAGCGCTTGGCGGGACACGCAGCCATGAGCAACGCTTCACAGGCTTGGCTCCGGCAGGATGCCATGGTCGGCGGTGATCACAAATGGCTGGCGGGTGGCGACTGGACGATAGAGCACTACGCCAGTCTGGCAAAATCCGTGTCCGCCGCCCGCATCAGTCATGCCGAGGGGTACGCCACTCCCTTACTCGACTGGACGCAAGTCCAGAGACTGGACACCGCCGGCGCGGCTCTGCTGGTGGAAATTCTCGGGCCAGACTCGATACTCGACCGGCCGGAGGCAGCTCCAAATCTGTCCTCGGATCGCCTCGCCCTAATGAGAGCGCTGGCCGCCGCTGCTACCGATCAGCAGAAGACGGAGAAAGCAGCGGTGAGCGGGAATCCTCTGCTCCGCGGTCTGGGACGCATAGGCCTGACCTTGGAACAGGGCTGTCGTGCGTGTCTTGGTCTGGCCGGGTTCGTGGGCCAGATCATCGAAACATGGAGCCGTACCGTTCGTCACCCGCGTCGCTGGCGCGCGACCTCGGTGATCGCTCAAATCCAGCGATCAGCGGTGGACGCCATTCCCATCGTGGCGCTACTGAGCTTCATGGTAGGAATGGTGGTGGCGTTCCTGGGAGCAACGGTGCTGGCCAACTTCGGTGCGAGCATCTTCTCGGTGCATCTGGTCGCCTTCTCGTTCATGCGCGAGTTCGGAGTGCTGCTCCCGGCCATATTGATTGCAGGCCGTACCGCAAGCGCGTACACCGCCCAAATCGGTTCGATGAAGGCAAATGAAGAGATCGATGCGCTTCGCTCCAACGCGCTCGACCCCATCGAGTTACTGGTGCTGCCACGCGTGCTGGCGCTTCTTGTGTCCTTGCCACTGCTCACCTTAGTAGGCATCTTGGCTGGCATTGCGGGCGGCGCCACCGTATGCGCACTGAGCTTGGAAATTCCTCCCGCACAGTTCCTTGCCATCGTGCAGGAAAAAATCGAGGTGCGCCATTTTCTTGTCGGAATGAGCAAGTCCCCGCTCTTCGCGGTGATGATCGCCGCTATCGGCTGCCATGAAGGGTTCAAGGTCGCCGGTAGCGCTGAGTCGGTAGGCGACCACACGACGTCTAGTGTCGTGCAATCAATCTTCATGGTGATCCTGATAGACGCCATCGCTGCACTGTTCTTCATGGAGATGGGCTGGTGAGCGCGGTGAAGCAAGACACCGACAACGGTGTGCGACACGCTATTGAAGTGCGCGGCCTGGACAACAGGTTTGGAACCCAGCAGGTCCATCAGGACCTAGACCTGGACGTGCGGCGCGGGGAAATCCTTGGCGTGGTGGGAGGGTCAGGCACCGGGAAATCCGTGCTCTTGCGTAGCGTCGTCGGGCTGCAGAAGCCGCATTCGGGCGTGGTCCGTATCGGGGGGCGCGACCTACTGCGAGCCCAATGGCTTGCGCGCGCGCGTATGGAGCGAAGGTTCGGCATTCTGTTCCAGAAGGGCGCGTTGTATTCATCGCTGACCGTCTTGGAGAACGTCGCTCTTCCTTTGATCGAGCATGTCGGTCTGGCGCGGCCTCTTGCCGAGCGTTTGGCAAGAAGCAAGCTGGGCTTGGTGGGGTTGCCTGCCGGAGCGGGAGACAAGTATCCGGCCTCGTTGTCCGGAGGCATGGTGAAACGAGCAGCACTGGCGAGAGCCTTGGCGCTTGATGCGAACATCCTGTTTCTTGACGAACCCACCGCAGGACTGGATCCAATCGGGGCTGCATCTTTCGACCAATTGATTCTGACCCTGCGCAATGCACTGGGCCTCACGGTGTTTCTGGTAACCCACGACCTCGATACGCTGTACACCATATGCGACCGTGTCGCGGTCCTGGCGAACCAGAAGGTACTCATCAACGACGGCATCGAGGCAGTCGAGCGCTTCAAGCACCCGTGGATACAGGAATACTTTCACGGCCCCCGTGGCCGTGCGGCCGCACAGGCCACTGGTGCTTCCAGCCAAGAGACGCAGCCATGAAACCCCTCCGCATCTGCATCATTCTTCCGTCGCGCACGCATTGGGCTGGGCGCACGCAATATTTAAACTCTGAGAACGAGGTGGTCTGATCATGGAACCACGTGCCCATCATGTATTCATTGGTCTGTTCGTCGTGCTGCTCGGTGCGATTGGTATTGGCTTCGCGCTTTGGCTCAGCGACACACGTTCCGACCACGATTACCAGTATTACCGGATTATGTTCGATGAGCCAGTGACCGGGCTTACGCCCGGCAGCCAGGTTCAGTACAGCGGAATCACGATTGGCGAAGTCGTTGCACTTTCTCTTTCACCGCGAGACCCAAGGCGGGCGATAGCGCGCGTACGCATCAATGCCACCATCCCGGTCCGGCAGGATACCCGCGCTGAATTGGTCATCACGGGAATTACCGGCAACGCGGTGATCGAGTTGAGCGACGGTGGGCCAAACGTGCCATTGCTGGATCGGAGAGAGGACGAGGAACCGTTGATCCTCGCACCACGTTCGGCGATGGCATCCCTGGTCTCCGGTGAGGGGAACAGCATGACGACACTCAACGGCATCTTGCTGCGCACGCAGGAGTTACTGTCGAAGGAGAATTTGGCTCTTGTGCACCGCAGTCTGGTGAATCTTGAACAGACCACGGGCGCGGTCGCTGACCAGAGGGCCGAGATCGCGACGTTAATCAGCAATCTGACCGAAGCAAGCAGAGAATCGACAGCTGCCGTGCGCCAAGCAAATAGCACTCTTCGCGATGCCAACCTGCTACTAAATAACGATGGTAAGCAAATCATGGTGAACACGCGTGATGCAACGGCATCCCTCGAACGCGCCGCTTTCAGGGTTGAGACGCTACTGCAAAACAATCAGGAATCGCTGAACCAGGGCTTGGCCGCCACAGGTCCTGCCATGCACGAACTCCAGCAGGCGCTGGCCAATCTAAACACCGTGCTGCGCCGACTGGATCGCAATCCGGCGCAATACCTGCTCGGTGGAGAGAACATTGAGGAAACCAAGCCGTGAACACTTCCGCCAGGATGATTCCCGTCGCTGCCGTGACTATGACGCTAGTACTCGGCTTGTCCGCGTGCAGTGTGCTTCCCAAAGCAGCTCCAATGGTCACCTACAAATTGCCCGACTATCACATCGCCCAGGCGGAGAGTACGCCGCGCGCCGTTCCGGGACCCGGGGCGCTGCGCGTCTACGCCCCTGAGAGTAGTCGCGTCCTGGATTCGGAGCGGCTGTTCATTGCGCAGCCCGATGGTCGCTTGTCGGCTTGGCAAGGAGTGCGTTGGGCCGACCCCGCACCGGTGCTGCTGCGTGACCGAATCGTCGAAGCCTTCATGCGCGATGGGCGGTCGACTTCCGTGATTACCGATAGCACCCCAATGAGCGCCGATATGGAGTTGCGCAGTACGCTGCGGGCGTTCCAGCTCGAATACCGCGGCACTGAAGCGATCGCCGCGGTTCGGCTCGATGTGCAACTGGTCGATCCGGCCAAACGGACTGCTATTGCCAGTAGACGCTTCGAAGCAATCCAAGCCACAGGCAGCAAGCGAGAGGCCGATGTGGTGAGCGCGTTCGGTGTCGCCACGGATATATTGGCCGGGCAGATCGTTGAATGGGCAGTTCAGGTCGGGGCAGCGCGTTTGCGAGTTGCACCGGAATTGGCAAGCAACCATGCACCCACAGCGTCGTCGATAAGCACAGACTAGTCGTCTTAACGGAGCACAGAAGCTAGGGCCAAAACGCTGCTCGACACCTTAACTCGGTACGACAGCCTACGGCCCCGATCCAATCCCAGGACCTCTTTGCCGTCCAACCTCCCATGACACACCGCCGCCGCGTACAGTCGCGGCGATCTGCTGCCCCAGTCGTGGCTCGATTATCGGCCGCCAAGGCACCAGACTGAATCCCATGCCGTCATCGAGCAGCGCATAGCGACCGCTGGCGAGCATGACCGAGCGCCGGTAGATGCCGGCTACGCGCTGCCCGTCTGTGACGTGCCGATGCTCCAATCCGCTATCGGCGGCAATGTGCTGGGCGGCCTGCGCCAGCTCCCGATTGCGCAGCGTTTCCAGCAGATTCCGGGAGAGAATCAGCCGCTGCCCGCGCCGCTGGGCCAGCCCCTGTTCTTCGAGGAAGTCGGCGCGCTGCTGCAAGGCTTGCCTAGCATCGCCGCCAAAGCCCAGGTCGCCCAGTCCCTTGCCGCCGCCGATCAACTGCTGATCCAGCCAGGTCGCGCCGATGACGCGGGCCTGCCGTTCAATCGGCAGATGCGATTTCAGTTCGACCGCCACGCCGCCCAGCCGCTGCGCGTCGTACTGGCGGCCACGCTCGGCCAAGTCGTCCGGCACCTTCCATAACCCCTCGGCCACGCGCTCCACGATGCCGGCCCGCCGTAGGGCTTCCAGCCGGCGGATATGGGCCGCCACAGCCTCTTGCGGGTCGCGGCCGGGCTTGGCTCGGCCTTGCTCGATCGCCAGGTGGTGATCGGTGCGGTACAGGCCATTGCTCGCCAGCGTGGCGATGTTCTTGTCGGCCGCCCGCACCTCGGCGGAACCGCGTACCTCCACCACCGCGCCGATGGGATAGTTCGCCAGCTCGTCGCGGGCGTCCAACGCGACGTAGTGGGCTTTGCCGTCCAACCCGTCGATGACCAGATAGCCGCGGTCGTGCAGCTCGTCGGCCAGACCCTTAGCAGCCACGCGACCGACGATAGTGCGGCCGTCGTCGCCCGGCTCGAACACCGCCAGCTCGCGAGGCTTGCCGCTCATGGCCCGCTGCATCGTTCGGATGATGTCGCCACGCTCGCCCAGGGCACGCAAGGTCTTCTCCGCGTCCGCATGGACGGCCCAGGTGCCGGGCTGCACCTCGTCGGCCAGGCCCAGGCGCTGCAAGTGTTGCAGGCGGCCGATCAGCAGCAGGCGCTGGCGTTGCAGCCGGGGTTCGTTGAAGCGTTCGATCTGCACCCGGCCATCCTCGCCGGCCTCGCGCTGCAACGTGCGGTCGAGGCTCGTCCACCGCTCTTGCTCCACCTCGCGCTGCAAGGTCTGCTGGATCTCCAGTTCGGTGCGCGGCCCCAGCCATTCCGTCGCCAGCTCGGCGGCGCGATGGCGGAAGCCGTGGGCGATGTAGTCGCCCGCGATGATGAGGTCTTTGCCGGTATCGTCGCGTCCGCGCACGATCAGGTGCGTGTGCGGGTTGTCGGTGTTCCAGTGATCGACCGCCACCCAATCCAGCCGCGTCCCCAGGTCGGCCTCCATCCGGTTCATCAGGTGCCGGGTGTAGGTGCGCAGGTCGTCCAGCTCCGCACTGTCTTCAGGTGAGACGATGAAGCGGAAATGATGTCGGTCGTCCTGGCAGCGTTCCTTGAAGGCATCGAGGTCGGCTTCGTCGGTCTGCGGCCCGTAGGCACGGCCCGGCTCGCCGTTCCGGCCGGCACCGTCGCGCTCGATGTAGCGCAGGTGCTTGGCGAGCGACTGCGGACTGGCGTTGCGCTGGTTGACCAGCAGCGTCTTGATGGTCACGCGCCGTGACATAGGGGTCAGCTTTGCGCCTGCGAAGCGCGCCGCCGTATGGCCGCGTCCAAGCCGTGAGCCGGGCCGCTGGCCGGCGTGCTGGCCGCTCCCGCCAGCGGTAGGACGGCGCACCGCCGACTTGCCGCCGCTGGCCTTGCCAGCCTGCTTGAGCACCTTGGAAACGAAGCTCTGGCCCTGGCCTTTGCCTCGGTTCTTCGGCGCGCCAGGGCGCACCCAGAAATCATGGTCGCCGCGGTCGGTCATGGCTGTGCTCCCTGCAAGCTCCGGCGTGTCCGAGCGTGCGAAGCACGCGGACATGCCTGCATCGGCGCGTGCCTCGCGCCCCACGCGGCACGGCGGCGAAGCCGCGCCGTGCCGCGCCACCCCCACGTGCAGACTGGCTTTGCGGGCGGCAGAGTGCCGAACCCTTTTGTCTTGCCTTCCGCCTTTGCCCCTCGCTGTCGCTCCGGGCGTCGGCGGCCCGGCGGCGTTGCGCTGCTTGCAGCCAGCCCGTCGGCGAACGCGCCAATGGCCGCAGGCCGGGCGCGTTCGAGGCAAGACGCCTGCACGCTGGACGGCTGCGCCGGATGTTGCGCGAGGCGCGGCGCGAATGCGCCCGCGCTGCACGCGCGACGACACGGCGGCAGCCACTGGAACGGCATGCCCGATGGCACGATGAGAGGCACGGCAACGTGCAGCGAATCGGCGGCCATCATGGACGTGCCTCCAGCCAGACCGGGTGCGCGACGCCGATCACGGCGGATGCGCTGACCGGGCCGAAATAGCGGCTGTCGAACGACGCCGGATTGGTCACGCTCAACAGGAACAGCTCGCCCGGTTCGAGGCGGCGGCAAAGCTGCAAGGATGGCAGCGGCCGGCCCAGCCGGTCGGCAAGCAGCGCGGCGGCCGCAGGCACGCCGTCGATGCGTACCTGCCCGGCGACGATGCAAACGTGTTGCGGCGCGACCGCGCCCACACGTTTGAGCAGCGGAACGCGGGTCGGCAGGTAGCCGCGCTGCGCAGCCAGCATGGCGGCCCTGTCGGGCAGCGGCACCAGCACGATGCTGTCCACGGACAGCGGACGTGGCAGCGAGGCGGTGCGCGGGTCGAACGGTTCGATGCGATACCAGCCGACCGCCACGCTGTCGGACGGGTTGTAGGTCAGACGCGGCAGCGGCGACACGAAAGCCGCCCAGGCCAGCGCAGCGAGGCCGACGGCGGCGAAGCCCGCCAGCACGATGCGAACGCGCAGGCGCGAGCGAGGATGCGGCGCGGCTTCGTGCGTGCATGTGGTGTTGGATTGGGTCGTCATGGCAGCGCCCTTCCGGCCAGCCAGGCGGCGTGCCGCTCGGCGGTGTATTCGGGCAGCGCCAGGCGGGCCGCCAGACGGTTGCCCAGCGTACGCCAGTACGCGGGCGACACGTCGATGGCGGCGATGCTTTGCCCTTCGATGCCGTCGATGCGTTCCAGCACGGCACGCACCGCGTTTTCGCCTTCGGCGTGCAGCAGCAGGCGTGCGCCCGGCCGCACGCCGGGGATGCGCTGCATGTCGTCCAGCGGCGTGGCGGCTTGCATCACCATGAGCTGCCAGCGGATCGTGCCGTAGTCGTTTGCCTCCCAGCGCACACGGCAGAACATTGCACGCGGCAGGAACACCGCGCAGCGCCGCCAGCGGTCGAGCCGCAGCGTGCGCGCCGGCTCGCCGAAACGCAGGTAGAGCTTGAAGCGCGGTTCGATGTAGGCGAGCGATACGCGAGTCAGCGGCACGCTGCCAGCCTGGCCGACGAGCGTCGAAAGCGAAGGCAGCGGCGCAGCGGCCGGTGCAGCCGTCGCCGCGTGAGCGGCAGGCAAGGCGGATACGTTCATGGCAGGTTCTCCGTGCGCTTGTCGGGAAACTCCCGTTCCAGCAGGCCGCGCAACAGTTCGGCCACGGTCACGCCCTGGCCGAAGGCGGCGATCTTGATGCGCGCGCGCAGCGCGGGCGTCACGTCGAGCGTCAGGCGAGCCGTGTAAAGGTCGCCTTTGTTGAGCGCATCGGCATCGCCCTGGCGAATCCACGCCTCGGCGTGCGGATTCGCGGGCGGACGCGCGCCGATGCCGACGCGCTTGCTGCGTGGGCCGCTCATGTCGGCCACCGCAGCAGTTCATCGGTGAGCGCGGCGATCTCGCGGGCGGCGGCGCTGTCGGGCGCGGTTTCGCGGGCGAGCCGGCCAGCGGCCACGCTGTCGGCGAAGACGATGCGCTGGTGGATCTCCGAGCGCAGCGCCGGCAGCGGCTGTTCAGCCAGCGACTGCCGCGCTTCCCTGCCGATGATGGTGGTGCTGACGCGCCGGTTGATGACGAAGGCCGCGCGCAGCGCAGGCCGGAACACCTGTGCCTCGCGGATCAGCGAAACCATCTCGGCGCTGGCCCACACGTCGTAGGGGCTGGGCTGTACCGGGATCAGCACGCGCTCGGCCGCCAGCAGCGCGGAGCGCGCCAGGGCGGCGATGCGCGGCGGGCCGTCGATGATGATGTGATCGGCGCGACGCGCCAGCTCCGGCGCTTCCTGATGCAGCGTTTCGCGGGCGAGGCCCACGGCGCTGAACAGCCGGGGCAAGCCCTGCTGGCTTCTGCGCTGCGTCCAGTCGAGCGAGGAACCCTGCGGGTCAGCATCCAGCAGGATGACGTGCAGGCCGCGCATCGCCAGCTCGCCGGCGATGTGGGTGGCGAGCGTGGTCTTGCCGACGCCGCCTTTCTGGTTGAGAAACGCGACGATCATGGCGCGGCCCTCCCTGCGGGAAAGTCGGCTTGGCTGTGCCGTTTTGCGGTTATCCACCGAAACGGCGCGCTTCTACTAAAAGTTAGAGATTTATAGTTAGGTAAGTTAGAGGGGACGAAAACCCGCGCCGTTATTGGCTTTGCGGCGTTTTCGTACTCCTGATAGCACGAGGGTCGTACTCCTGATAGCACGATACCCGGTACTCCTGATAGCACGAGGCCGTCCACAGGTTTTCCCGCAGTTATCCCCGTGCCGTGGGCGGCACGGGCCGGAAGGTCAGCAGCTCCGTTCCGTCGTCCGGCATCCGCGCGATGCCGAGGACGTAGCCGGGCAACGACTGCCGCGCCACCAAGGCACGCAGGTCGTAGGCAAAGTCCGAGAAGCGCGCCGCGCTGCCCGACTTGCGGTACAGGTGCCGGAAGTCGAATTGCCAGCCGTGCTCCTGCCGCCCGCCGTGCTTGCGCACCAGGCGGTATAGCCACCGCTCGATGCCGCCTTTGAGCCGGAAATACGCGGGGTCGATGGTCAGCACCAGGGCGGCGTCGAGCACGCCCGCATAGAACCAGTCCGGCAGGATCAGTTCGATGCCTAGCGGTGTGCCGCTGCCGTCGGCCAGCTCGCGCCATTCGTTCACCCATGAAAAGCGATGCAAGCGCCTTCCCGTGGTTTCGCGGATGGATGTGGCCACCGTGGTCGATTGCAGCCGATCCAGCGCGGCTTTCAGGCGCTGATAGTCGTTGAGGGACGTGCCGCGCCCGATGAAGCGCAGGATTTCGTAGGGCGTGGTGCGTATCCAGCGCGACGGGTGCAGGCCCGCGTCGCGCGCCTCCACGATCTGCGAGGCGGCCCATATCAACAGGTCGGCATCCCATATCGTTGCGATGCCGTGCTCCTGCGTGCCTTCCACGCGGATGGTGACGCCACCCGCCCGGAAGTCGATCGGCGCGACGCGCCGCGACTTCGCCAGCGAGAAGAACGGAAAGGCCATCAAGTCCTGGCTGTCGCGGGGTGCCATGTCGCCCGGCAGCGCGCGGAACAGGTCGAGCTGTTCCCGCTGCTGCGATCGCTGCCCCGGCGGCAGCGATGGGCTGGACATGACGATGGCCACCGGCGAGCCGACGATCAGCGGCCATCACGGTAGTCGCCCGCGTGACGCTCGGCATATTCCGGGTCGGACGTGGCCTCGTAGCTGCGCTGGTCGGCCCAGGCATCGAGGTCGGACACCGCGTACATGACGCGGCGGCCGAACTTGCGGAACTTCGGGCCGCCGCCGATCACGCGCTGTTTCTCCAGCGTGCGCGGCGACAGCCGCAGGTACTCGGCGGCTTCGTCGTTGGTCAGATAGCGTTGGGGCTGCACGGGCGCAGCGACGGCAGCGGCGGCAGGCCGCAAGGGAGCGGGTCGCATGGGATGTACCTCCATCAAGCCCGGCCACACCACGCGGCCGGATAGAGGCACTTTCAAGAAAGCAAGGCTGCTTGCTAAGGGACGTTCTTCAAGGGACGCGAAACGTCCCCCCTAGTGCAACGGTGGCGAAAGCTGTGCCAGGCGGCGGTAGCCGCCGCGCATCAGCGCATCGCCCCGGCGCACCAGCCGCCGCACGCGGGCGCGCAAGGCGCTGTCCTTGTGCCAGTCGGCCGCGACGGCATCCGCGCCGAACAGCCCTTCGGCCACCACGCGCAAGGACGCGCCCGCGAGGGTCGCGTCGAGCACCTGCAAGGTGTGCAGTTCCAGCAGCGCGGCCGGCGTGGGCCGGGAACGGGCCGCCGCCGCAGGCGCGGCACCCGTGACCACGGCCAAGGTATCCAGTTCGGCCGCGAATGCGCGGTAGCGCGCGCAGGGCGTGGCGCAAGCGCGGATGGCATAGAGGTAGGCCATGCCATCTTCCAGGCCCGGCGCGAGTGCGAGCCGCACGCAGCAGCCGGGCCAGCGCGATACCAGCACCAGGCGCGTGCCATCGTGGATCAGGTGTTTGCGTCCGGGGACGTTCCAGAACTCGAAGGCATCGGCATTGGGCGGCGGGTCGGCATCCGGGTAGAGCTGCACCACCGCATCGTGATCGGGGAACCAGGCCGGATGCGCGTCGCGCGCATCCAGGGCGGGATCTTCCAGCAGGCGCAGTCCCCAGCGCGCGGCGGCCTCTGGCCGGCGGCGTCGGCGCAGCCAGTCGCGGCGGTAGTCGGGGTGGCGGCGCAGGTATTCCCACGCCAGCGCGGGGCCGTCGAGGTGCAGCGTGTAGAGATACGCGGCGGTCGGATACCAGTGTTCGGCGCTCGGGTCAGCCATGACGCAGCCTCCTGTCATTCAGCAGGAACGTCGCCACGGATTCCGCCGTGCGGGAGCTATCGAGTCGCCATCAAGTCGTCATCGAAATCGGGATAAGCTGTAACTGCTGGTGTCAAGACTGATTCGCTCCAGGGCATTGCGGAAATCGTCTGAATGCGACGGCTGCGCCGCCACGAAAATGGCGCGCAGCATGGAGCACCGTGCAGCAGCCCGCACCAAAGATCATGACTGTTTGCAGCAGAAGCGCACCGCTTCGGTGCAAGAGTGTGGATTCAGACCGCGCAGGTCTTGGGTAAGACTGAAATAGTCAGAATGCGCTGTCGTTGGCCGGGACTGCTCAGTCGGTGATCGAGCCGTTTTCCTCGGCCAGACGCAGGTACTCCGACAGCAGCCGCACCGGCTGGAAGTAGCGATCGCGCATCACAGGTTGCTTGTGCGGCCCGACGATGGACGCCAGATCGAACAGCTTCACATGGCCCAGGCCGGGCATGCCTATTCCCAGGTCGATCAGCCCCCAGGCCGTGTCGCCATCGGCCGGGTCGAGCGCGGCCAGCAGCCAGGTGGCGTGCGCGTCAGGGGTGAACAGCCGCACCACCGGCATCGGGTCGATGCTTCGGCCAGCGGCGCGTGCCGCGCCGACGGCAAGCAGTTGCGCCTGCTGTTCAGCGGTGACGAGCGGCTGGGTCATGGCCCGAATCCCCACGCATCCGAGGATGCACGGATACGATTTTCCACCGAAGCGCGGAACCACCGAAGCGGATGCGTGCCTTGGCGGGAAAGCACGAAGGCGCAAGCCATCGAATCCGTACATGCACGGAAACGCAGAAGCGGATTTACGCAGGCCAGGAAAGACACGGATGCGGTTCCCCGATTCTGTCGGAATCCGCCCATGCGGATTTCCGTAAAAGCACGAAAGCGGTTCGGCCAACAGGAATGAACACTTTAGATTGTAGCCCTATTGGGTGCAATGGGCTGTCATTTTGGTTTTTACGGGGAAACCAAGTTGGTGACAGCGAAACACTCATTGGCAACGGCAATACGGACGGTCAGGAAAGCGCGCGGCTTGAGCCAGGAAGCGTTCTCCGACGTTTCCAGCCGTACCTACATGAGTTCGCTGGAGCGCGACTTGAAAAGCCCGACCATGCACAAGCTGACCGAGCTGTGCGAGGTCATGGACGTGCATCCGCTCACGCTGCTGACGCTGGCCTATGCCGGCGACAGCACGCGCAAGGCCGATCAGCTTCTGGCGCAGGTGCGCCAGGAGCTTGAGGCGGTGTTGAAGGAACGCGACACGCCGTAGGCGCGTGCGTGACGTGCTGCGCCAGCAGCACGGCGCCCCGCCGCAATGGGCGGGGCGCGGTGGGCGGCCGTCAGGCCGCCTTGGGCTTGCTGCGCGACCAGATCAGGTCGTGCGTGCCGTCCTCGTTCTCGATCAGGCGGGCATAGACCGTCGCCGGGAACGAAGGATCGTCGAGGGATACGGACACGTAGGGCCGCCCGGCTTCGCTGGTCTTCTTCCACGCCGCGCCGATGTCGTGGCCGGCCGCCTGAAGGCGGAAGTCGGGGGCGTTCTCGGTGTCGCCCTTATCGTTGGGAATGAGCTTGACCTTGACGTTCAGGGTCAGGGTGCGGAGCTGGCCGGTGAAGCCGTCTTTCTCTGCGGTGAAGGTGCCGATGTTAGCCATGATGTTTCTCCTTTCGGGTTGAACAAGGTCGCGCCAGTGCGTCCTTGTTGTGATCCGGCCGGCGGGGGATGGGCTGGCCGCACCGCGCAGCGGTCGCAACACCGTGGAGAGCCTGGAAGCGAAAAGAATTTGTCCCGCGAGGAATGCGCGCAGCGCAGGGGAAATTGTTTTCGCTGGAAGGTTGCGGCCATGAAGCCTAAGGCGCAGCCGCTCCCTCGCCAGGATTCACGACAAGCCAAGGACGCACGGGCCGCCCGCTCTCGAATGGAGAGATGGCCGACTCGGCATCCCCGCGTGACGGTTTCACCGGCTTGCGCCCTGACGCGGGCAAGGACAACACCCCAACGACGAGCGAGAACGCTCCTTGCCGCTGATTGCAACGACGTGGTTGAGGCGTGGCGTGGATGCTCCATAGCGAAGCCGGGTGGCGTGTCGGTGAACCGTCCTTCGTGACGTACAGGCGCGAACCGCCAGCGTCGAGGACGGCACGCTTTGGCACAACCTGCCGCAGCAAGCCGGGGCGTAGCCCCACAAGCCCCACCCATTGCGGCGGGGCGCCATCGAAACCTTGCCCGCGCAGCGGGCGCCGATCGCCGTACCGCGTGCAAGGCACTTGCACGTCCGCCACGTCGCCGCCTGGTCGAAGGCGGCGACGTGGCGATTTTGCTTTGGACGCTGGAACCGGGCGCGGCCATCGCCGCGCCCGGATTTTCGACCACCGTCCCCAAGGCGGAACGGCTTGGGGCCGGTGCCGCTCGCTATTCCTTGGTTTCGATGATCCACCACACCGAACGCGGCAAGGGCTGGCCGCTGATGGGGTGAATGTCGATGAGGTCGGCGCAGGCCGTCCAGCCTGCGGATTCCGGTTCAGCTGTACAGCCGTGCCGGTTAAAGCTGGACACAACGCTGGTGCTGGACATGCAATCCGGTGCTGATCATCCCGGATCATCAACTGGGCCTGGAGGTGTGCAGGTCCCGATGTTTTGCCAGCAGCTTCCAATGTGGTGCGCACTGGCTAGTTTGGCTGCTGCAGTCAGCTGGCTGGCGGCAGGGGGCAACTAGCTGGCGATATGTACTACGGGTCGGAAATGGACATTAGCACTGCCTTCGCCTCGCTTGTACCTTCTGTTGCCGGCCGGGAACGGAAAGCGCCAGAGGCACGCCGGCGCCACGACCCGGCCCTTCAAGCGCTCTGCCCGGTGACAGTCGGCCCCTGCCAAGGCTCGTCAAGAATGTGCGGCCCAAAGCATCGAAAGTGACTTCTGGCCTTGAGAATCCTCATCCTGGACCGAAACAATGGCGGCGCCAGTTCGTTCTGGCCAATCAATGGGATTCGCATGTTCAGGCCCACTGGCCGCTATCTGCTATTCTTGGCCGCGTCGACCTTGCTTCTCGTGGAGATCCACGAGCAGGGCCACGCCATCGCCACGCGCCTGCTGTGCGGTGGCTGGGCAGACCGCGTCTTCGACAACGTGCTGACCTACAGCGGGTGCAGCGCCTCCAGCTTGGCCGTCGTAGATCTGGTCGGGCCACTGTTCTCGTACGCGATGCTGTGGACCGGCGCACTGATGTCGCGGCGCCAGTCGCCGGTGACGCGCGGCCTCGGCCTCAGCCTGGCCTTCGCTTCGCTGCCCCTCGCGCGTGTTGTTCCGCAGGTCCTGGTGGCCTTGGTCGCCGGCTCCACGTCTGACGAGTATGGCTTTGTTCGTCGAATCGCCGGCGATGCCATCGAACGGGCCGGCGCGGGCGGGTTGGCGCTGCTGGCCGCGCTGGCGTTGACCTTGCCGCCCTTGCTGATGGTGTGGCGACAGCTGCCGATCGGCCGCCGCGGGCGCACGATGAGCGGCCTGTTGTTCCTGCCGTTCGTGTTCGTCATTCTCTGGGCGGCCACGCTCAATAGCGCCCTCGCGCACGGCGTGCTGCATCAGGCGCTGTTGCCGGGTTGGCCCACGCTGCTTGCGGTGCAGGCCGCCGCGGTCGCAGGCGTCGTCTGGCTCCTCCGCGATGAGGTCCGGCGGCTGGTTGAAGGCGACCCCGCCCCCGCAATGACGGACATGAGCGGCGTCCCGAGTCGCCCATAGACCCGAAGAATTCGCATCGAAACGCGCGCCGCCGGCGCAATACCGATACAAGGGGAAACGATGAAGCTCGATTCTGGTCCGCGTCCGCCATCGGAACGGCACGATGCGATCGACGCACTGCGCGGCTTCGCCCTGCTGGGCGTCTGCATGGTCAACCTGGTATCGCTGAGCCTGTACGAGTTTCTCGATCCACAGCAGCAGCCAGGCCACGGCTTCGACGCCTTGGCCAGCGAGGCGATGGACTGGCTGGTGAACATCAAGTTCATCACGCTGTTTTCGCTGCTGTTCGGCCTGGGCTTCGCGTTGCAGCTCGAGCGCGCATCGGCCCGCGGGCAGGATGGCGTCCGCCGCTACGTGCGGCGGCTGGCCGTCCTGCTGGCCATCGGCGCGGCCCACGCGTGGTTCGTGTGGTGGGGCGACATCCTGTTCACCTATGCGATCGTCGGCCTGCTGATGATCCCGTTCCGGAATGCGTCTGACCGCATCCTCCTGATCGCCGGGCTCGTCGTCGCGATGCTTCCGCCGTTGCTTGCGCCGGCGGTCCGCGCGGCCCTGCCGGAACTGGCGACGCAGGCGGCGATGTACGGCCGGGCGCTCGAAGCGTTCTCGTCCCCATCGTGGTCGCAGGCGTTCGCGTTCAACATGGAGATGTCCGGATGGGCGCGCATATCCAACTGGGCACTGGTGTGCTTCGTGCTGGGCCGGTTCCTGCTGGGCTACTGGGCCGGGCGGAAAGGCCTGCTGCAATCGCCCGACCGGCACCTCCCTCTGCTGCGCCGGATCCTCGCCGGCGCGTTGGTGGCGTGGCTGCTTTCCAGCCTGCTATCGCTGGTGCAGGCGCCGATGCGTGCCGTCTGGCCGGCCATCGACGTGGAACCGGTGAAAATGGCCATCCGCATGCTGTTGCGCGTGGGGCCGCTTGCGCTGGGCATTGCGTACGCCGTCGGCTTCGTCCTGCTGTTCCGTAAGCCAGCATGGTCGCGCAGGCTCGCCTTCCTTGCTCCGCTGGGGCGCATGGCCCTGACCAACTACCTGACGCAGAGCCTGATCGGCATCGCGCTGTTCTACGGCATCGGCTTGGGTCTCGGCCCTGCGCATGGAATGGCCGTGGTGCTGCTGGCGTGGGCGCTGGTACTGGCGCTGCAGATCGCGTGGAGCCACTGGTGGCTCGAGCGCTTCCGCTACGGTCCGGTCGAATGGCTGTGGCGATGGCTCACATACGGAGAGCGGCCACGGTTGCTGCGTGGCTCGATCGCGGAAGTGGATCCGGTGCATTGATCGAATCGGGCTGGCATCGTCCGCTGTCGGCTGCGGTTCCAAAGAGAACACCAACGGCGTGCTGCGGCGGTACTTCCCCAAGGGAATGGACCTGTCGCCGATATCGCAGGCCAAGCTCGATGCCGTGGCGAGAGAGTTGAACGGTCGTCCCCGGAAGATGCTAGGCCATGAAACGCCGGACGCACGATTTCGACAAACCGTTGCATCGACCCGTTGAAACCGCAGTCGAAGGCGGACATTCCACTGGATTGCACACCTGCCACCTGTCCAGCACCAGCGCCGTGTCCAGTTCTAACCGGCACGGTGTCCAGTTGATACCAGCATCCGCACCAGCCCGAGGGCGGACGGTAGCCGCGCACGTCGCCTTCGCCGTGCCAGCGGCGAGCGCGTACCGTGCCGGGCGCATAGGTCGCCGCCATGCGCGGGCGGCTGGTGGTGGTGCGGGTCATGGGGGCGTCTCCTTCCAGCGAAGCGCCCCGGTCAAGGCCGGGGCGCTTGCCTTCGGCGCGGGTCAAGCGGCCAGTGCCTCGGCGGGTTCATCCGCCATTGCCTCGGCATCCTCCGGGGCATCCTGCGCCTGCGTTTCCTGCGGCGCAGCTTCCGGGCCTTCGGTCTTGAAGATGGCGGGCATCCAGCCCGTACCATCGGCCAGCCGTTCGGCTTCGCTGGCAATGTTGGCCTTCTTCAACTTCGCCAGTCGGGCAGCGTGCGACGGTGCGAACTCGCCCACGGCTTCCAGAATCGCGGCCTTCGGCACATGCTGGAAATACCCGTCAGCGGTGGGCTTCCACCATGCGGCCATGTCCAGCCCCACGGCCTGCGCCAGTTCCGCGCCCGGCTGGTGCGCCGTGGCGCGAGGCGTCACCACGTCCACGGTCGCCGCCACGCATACCGCCAGCACCCGCACCAGTTCGCCTTGCTCCATCGCCAGCAGCGCGGCGAACAGTTCGGCGCTGTCCTGCGGCAGCGCTTCGCCCGCGACCTGCTGCAACTCGCGCAGGGCGACGGCGGCGGGCGACTCGGGCCAGTCGGGGGCCATGCCTTCCAGCCGGTCTTGCACTTTCAGGCCCACGCCCAGTGGCAAGTCGTGGCCGTAGTGGCTGTCCTGCAAGACGCTCTGCACCATGCCATGCACCAGCGCGGCCAGCGCGACTTGCGGATGCCGGGCGACTTCGATTTGCAGCGCGGCGGTGCGGTGCGCGCTCAAGCGCTGCGCCAGCCGGTCGGACAGGCTCGCGGCCCTGAGCTGCTCGGCGTCCTCGCCTTCGTCGTCGTTCCCGGCTTCGCCTTCCGCGCTGCCGAAACCCTGCCGCAAGCGTTCCAGCGTGCGCAGCGCCTTGGCTTCGGCTTCGCGCAACAGCCCGCGATGAATCACGGCTTCGCCGTTGCGGTCGAGCGTGACGATGGCACCGGCCACGGCGCGCACGTCCTGGGCGTAACCCTGCAAGGCTTCCTCCACGGCTTGCAGTTCCCCGGCGACCTGTTCGCGGCGCGGTTCCAGCGCTTCGGTCTTGTCCTCGTCCTCGGCGCCGCAGGCGTCTTCCAGTTCGGCGTCAATCTTGTCGAGGCGGGTTTGCAGCGAGGCGATGCGGCGGGCTTCGCGGGCGTTCGGTTCGCGGCGCTGCCGTGGCGCGTTCTGGAACGCCTGCCGCTCGGCGTAGCTCATGTGCGGCACGGCTTCCACCCACGCCCAACCCTCGGCGCGCATGTCCCCGGCCAGTGCATCCAGCTTGCCGCGCACCAGCGTTTCCAGCAGCGCGGCGTCGGTCAGGTAGGTTCCGGCATCGCCTTCCGCGAACAGGTCGCGGCGGATGCCGCCGCCCGCCGCCGTGTAGGCGTCCAGCCCGGCGAAGCGCACCAGCGGATGCGTCGCGTCGATTTCGCGTTCGGTCAGGCGTTCGCGCAGCGCGGAAGCGCCACGCTGCCATTCGGGCGCACCGTAGAACGCGCTTTCCTGCGCGGCGTGGTCGTCGGTGATGGTCAGGGCCATCAACTGTTCCAGCGTGACGGCTCCGGCCCGGTAGTCGGCCAGCAGGCGCGGCGAGACGTTGGCCAGCTTCAAACGGCGCTGCACTACCAGCGGGGACACGCCGAAGTCGGCGGCAATGTCTTCGATGGGGCGGCCTTCCTTGACCAGTGCGGCGAACGCCTCGAACTGGTCGGCCGGGTGCATCTGCTCGCGCAGCAGGTTTTCCGCGAGGCTGACGGTACGGGCCGAAGCGTCCGGCACCAGCAGGCAAGGCACCTCAAAGTCGGCGGCGATGCGCTTCTTCTTCGCCAGCAGCTTCAACGCGGTCAGTCGGCGGTCGCCCGCCACCACTTCGTATTGCTCGCCATCGGCGGACAGGATGACGACAAGGTTTTGCAGCAGGCCGATGCGGGCGATGCTCGCGGCCAGTTCGGGAATGGACAGGCGCGGGGTCTTGCGTGCGTTGCGCTTGGAGCGACGCGGCAGCAACTGCGAGAGCGGAACCAAAATCAGGTTCTTGGTCGGGTCGGCCACTTCCAGCGGCGCGGCGGTTTCGATGGCGCGGGTTTCGGTTTGGGTAACGGCGTTCATGGTGATGACTCCTTGCGGTTAGGGATGCAGCAGCGAGAGAAGCGGCAAGGGCTGCTGCCTGCCCCTGCCGCGTGGGGATTCAGGCTTTCAACTGGCGCATGCCATCGGCCAGCAGCCAAAGCGCACGGTTGAGGCGGATGTTTTGGTCGATGCCCTGCACCGGGCGGGTTTGCTGGCGGCGTCCGTTGGCGCTGCGCCCGCGCAGGCCGCCTTGGGTCAGGTTCTCTTGCGTGCGGTTGAACACGCTCCACAAGTCCGGGCGGCGGTCATCAAAGCGGCGCGGCATCAGGATTTGCGATTCCGTGATTGGCGCGGGCTTGTCGGGGTCGTCGTACTTGAGGGCCAGCGCGGCGCGGGCGAACACTTCGGATTCGCCATCGTTCAAGGTGATGGCGCGCATGGAATCGCGGGATTCCTGCACGCGGTCGAAGCCGCTCAACACTTCGTAAGCGCCTTCGATTACCAGTCCGGCCACGTCGCCTTTGTGGGGCACGCGCACGTCTGCCACGGTGTCGCCGCAGACAAGACCGTTGCTGCACACGAACCGAAACATGCCCGCGAGCATTTGGTAAGAACTCGTGCCGTCGTGGGAATTGAGCAGCACGATTTCATTGGCTTCCGCGCCGTTGATCTGGCTTGCATGGCGCAGGCGCAACATGTGTTTTGTGTGTTCGCGCTTACCTTCGTCGCGCACGCGGGTCTGGCACGCCATGAAGGGCTGGAACCCTTCTTTGCGAAGCTCCGCCAGCACGGAGGCGGTGGGGATATAGGCGTACCGCTCGGAACGGCTTTCGTGCGGCGCGTCCGCGAAGATGGACGGCGCGACCGTGCGGATTTGATCGTCGGACAGCGGGTAATCGCTGCGCAGCGACGGGGAACGGGAAGCGAATCGGGATGCGAGTTGCATGGCATTTCTCCTGACGAAAAGGGTTTGCTGTTCAAACCGCACACCGGATTCCTAGATTCGGAAGCCCAGCCTTTCGGCTGTTCGGTGCGGTCGGCACGAGGAACCCGGTTGGCCTCGTTGCCACCGTCTTTCCTGAGTTCATCGCCCAGCGGCCAAGGAGCGCGCGGACGGGGGCCGTCAAGGAGGCAAGCGCAGGGTTGGTGCGGCCCGCAGGCGCAGCCGAGGACACGGCCCTGCGCGCCTTGACGGCACACGGGAGCGGGCTACGGTCGCGGGCAAGGTGATGAAGTCAGGGGAGACGGCTGGACAAGGCAACGGCCATCCCTATGTGCTGACCGCACGGCAAGCGAAGCGCGCAGGCCCGAAGCTGGAAGCCGGGCTGTAGGCGTCAGCCGAGCGGAGCGAGGGAACGATGGAAGCCCGAAGGGGGCGAGACGCCGCAGGCGGCTCGATGCGAAGCACGACAGCGCGACCGGCCATGTTTCTTGGCCGGGGACGCCCATGCAGTCGTGGAGATGCAGAGTGGATCTTCTGTGGTGGACAAACAGCCTTTGCGGCATTGGTATTGCCGATCCGGCGCAGCCGGTTCGGCTGCATCGAGGAGCGCCAAGCATCGCGCGGCGGGGATAGCCCGCAGGGCTTTCCCCTGGAGGCAAGCGAAGCGCGCAGCGCCGCAGGCGCGAAGAAGCCGGCAACAGGCGCAGCAGAAAAAAAGGTGCGCCGCCCCCGCAGGGACGACGCACCGAAGGCAGCGCGGCGCGATCAGCTCGCCGCCGGCGCCGTCATCGACTGCAACTGCTCGATCACGCCCGGCTCAACGAACACGCAAGCCTGCTCGTCCGCGATCGGCACGTTGAACACCTGCGCGAACACCGTGCGCCGCAGATGGGCCAGCCGGCCCGTGCGGTACGCCTGCTCGGGCTTCATGCGGCCACCAGCCTGCGAGCCGCTGCGCTGCGGATCGCATTCGACCAACGCGACGAAGCCATCGTCGGACAGCTTCTGATGCTCGGGGCACAGGCCCCAGCCGGTCGCCGTGTGGCGCCCCATGCTCGCGCGCAGGCGCTTGTCCAGCAGGATGGCGCCGGTATCGAACGCCGTGCCGCAGACCAGGCAAACGTGCTGTTCGAGGGAAACGTGTGATTTGTCGTTCATGACGATCTCCGGTTGCACGGGCGGAATTGCCCGGAGCCGTCGCCCTCACGGCGCAGCGCAGCAGTCAGGGGTCGAAGACGGCCGCCAGGACGCAAGCGCGCAAGGCGCGCGCAGCCCTTGCACGGCGAGAACGCCGTGATACGGTGAAGGGAACAGCAAGACCGCCACCAATGCGATACACCCACACCTGCCTTTGGCAAGTGCGCAGCACGCGCAGGCCCGCGAGGGCCGGAGCTGCGCCACCGGGCGCAGCAAAAAGGGGGCCGAAGCCCCCTCGATCAGATCAAGCCACGTTCGGCGAAAGACGTGGTGGTGCCGCCCGCCACGATGATGTGATCCAACGTGCGAACGTCCACCAGCGCCAGCGCCTGCCGAAGCTGCGAGGTCATTGCCCTGTCGGCCGCGCTCGGCTCGGGGTTCCCGCTCGGGTGATTGTGCGAAATGATGACCGCCGCCGCGTTGAGCCGCAGCGCCTCCTTCACCACTTCGCGCGGATGAACCTCCGCGCTGTCGATCGTGCCGCGGAACATCTCGGCATAGTCGATCAGCCGATGGCGCGTATCGAGGAACAACACCGCGAAGACTTCGTGCTCGAAGCCGGCCAGCTTGGCGCGCAGGTAGTCCTTGACCGCCGCCGGCGAAGTGAACTCGTCACCGCGCTGCATCTTCTGGTCGATGACCTGGCGCGCGGCTTCGAGAATCTGGTCGGCCGATGCCTGACGGTAGCGCCCGCGCGAGTCACGCAGCATCAACGGGGAATCGAAGGAAGGAATGGACAGTTGCGACATGATCGTGCTCCGGTTGCTCGGGCGGAATTGCCCGGAACCGTCGCCAGCACGGCGCAGCGCAAGCCGTCACAGGGGCGAAGACGGCCACGGCCGCAAGCGTGCGAGCACGCGCAGCCCTTTACGGCGAGAACGCCGTGGTAGGGTGAAAGGGAACAGCAAGACCGCCTACACCCGCCCACTGCCCACACCCGCCTTTGTGCAAGCGGAGTGCGCAGGCCCGCAAGGGCCGAAGGCGTCAGGGATCAAAGCCGGACGACCGCGATTCGGAACGAAGCGCGGGGCGTAGCCCGCGAACCCGACGGCGGTACGCCGAGACGCAAACAATGTAGTCAGCAGAAAATCAAAATGGTGCTGACCTTCTATCGAAGTCAGTTCTCTTGATCTTCGGGATATGGCGCCTGAGGAATCGGCACCCAGCCATCACGGGTGATGCCCGCGCCGATGCGGATGTTCTTGCTTTCAGTTGCCGCCCAGTGCCCGCCCCGGTGCAATACAGCGCGAATCACCGACTTCCGCGGGTGATCCTCGTCCGCTTTGGCGGAGCTGCATATGGCATTCCAGTGGTGATTGTCAGGCATCGCGTCCAAGCGTGGCCCCAGCAATTGATCCAGAATTTCCGTCGAGACGTTGTGCCGACCTCCGTGGTGAGGCACTTGGAAGTATCGAATTCCGGGCAACGTAAGTCCCGCAAAGGGGGCATAGTCGATCACTTCCTGCAACGCTTCTCGTCCGGCATCACCAGTAAGCATAATGCGATGGCCGTTCAGCACAGCCGACTGCACCACACTCATTTCATTCTCCCTACTGGTGGGAGCAGGTGGAAAATACTCCTCGCCCCACAGGGACTTGATATAGGCCGTCGCGGCCTTTACTACCCGGAATAGGCTGCTCAGCGCACTATCCATAGCGCTTTCCTCAACAGCTTCCGGTGTCTTCGATGAATCTACGATCAGGTCAAGATAGCGACCCAAAGTTGGTGCCATCACCATGAATGGGCCAATGCTTTGCCCCTGAAGAGGGGCATGAATGGAAACTCCCTTCTCCAGCGCAATATCCTCAAGAGCTGCCGAAGCATCATAGATGGACCGCAGCTTCCTTCTGAGGGCATCAACTGATTCATAGTTCTCGAAGCGATCAATCAATTGATCCGCGTATATCCATGGCCTGTTGATCCAGAGATTCTTGACTGTGCATTGCTCCAAGACCTTCCGCAGCCCATTGGCGTGGTCGCGATCAGGGTGCGTGAGGATCACATGGTCGATAACAGTTGTTCCGTAATAGGTTTTCAGGTGCTCGACGATCTGATCTCCCGTATCCAGGTATCCGCCGTCAACGACGTGTACGCCCTCAGTGCCATTCACCGAATAGCGTAGCGTGATCGCATCCCCGCTTTTCGCTGTTTCGACGCCTAAAAAATCAATCTCGAAGTAGTCAGCCATAAATCCCCCTCGTGTTTTGCCAAAAAGTGCCGGCGACTTTGTTCTTACCAGCGGTCAACCGCGCACGTGAGTCCTGTCGGAGTCCAGACCAACGACACGGCGGGAAGGCCACCGGCATCCTCTGCGATGCTGCGCAAGGTATTTCGGTCTATCCCTGAATGCGCGCCGCCTTTCGGGTGGCTGTGCCAAGTGCCAATGAAAGCGAGATATCCTAAAGAGGCCGCGTTTGCAGCGCGCAAACTTTGGACAAGCCCACTGGTTCCAAGGACAAAACGAGCGGCCTCGCGAACGCTGTCAGACGGTGCCTCAACAAGGCCTGCAATGGTGATGGTTCGATTTTCAAACGAGATACGGCCAACCAAGGCGCCTCCTGTTTCCACCGCCCCCCAGTGCAGCGCATCAGCATCGATCGCGTGCGCCACAGGGTGCAGAATCCGAATGCTCCAGCCGCCATCGTCCGCTACATCGAGCACAGTGGTCGGGCCAAGGCTGGCACGGCTCCATGCCATGCCAAGGCCTTCGGCGTCCGAGATACCAGCACAAAGCGTCGCTTCCTCCGGAAGCCCATCAACGAGCCAGCGCTCCAGTTGCACTCCAGCCAGTGATGCAGACCGCGAAACAACGGCATCTGACATTGGCATGGTCAGTGAGCGGCAGTTGTCCCCTACAAAAATGCGCGTCGGCTCCGACGTATCACCGGCAATCGACGCACGAAGTTCTGGCACAAACCGGCAGCACTCGAACAAGAAAGCCGTGAGGTCATCAACCCGACCAGCGCGACTTGGCCCTTCAAGCAAAACCGCGACACAACGCCCCTGGCCATACATCACTACCCGTGCCAGTCGAGTTGGGGATTGGTCCAATGCTTCTGATTGCATTTCTGCGGCCAGCACTTGAAGTGAAGCCGTCGTGTCCACGATAAGGGCAGCATCCTGCGGAACAATTGTGGCGAATCTTTCCGGATCGACCAAGAGAGTCACAGCGTCAGCGTCGAACGCGCGCGATTGAAGATGCGACAGTTCCCCAAAGGCCGTCTTCATCAGCGCAGACTTTCGCGGTAGGACCAGCACCGATGCTCGCTCAATGAGTGCATGCCGAGCTGCGTTGTGAGGTGACATGGATTCGTTGTCAACGAAAGTCATTGAGCCGAAACCAGCCCGCCCGAGGTGCATCGCGATTTTTGATCCCACACTACCGCAGCCGAGGATGACCAGCGACTGCGATGTAGCTGCTGACGGGATACCGGATGTCCGTGCCAGCAGCTCGGGAGACAGCGCATGCGCATGAAAGGCGGGGTGAACCGTGGCATTTCGCTCTAGGAGCGACTGAGCGTTGAGTTCATAGCGCACCACATAGGGCAATACCTCGACATTCCGGCCTGGTGATCCAACAAGCGGCGCTGGTCTTTGTACAGTCAGAATCACAATCGCGTACAAACCGTGCACCCAACCACGCGAGTCTTGTTGCATATCCAGAATCGAGCGCCGGTAATAACCCTCCAAGCTTTGGGCTAAAGCGTCACGATCGATACCAAGTTCTGCTGCTCGATCTAGCAGTGTCGTAAGATCGACAACCGTCTCCGGTTGATAGCGTTCGACTACATACGGGTGGCCATCGGTGATTGGTCCCCGCGCAATGAAGGTCGCGGTATGGCCATTCCCCCACTTGCCCAACTTGTCGTTGTGAACGCCTTGGGAAAACACAGGATCGACTTGTGCGCTCAGCTCGTCATCGATGATGGCGTATAGCCCGCCATCAATCGTCACGTAGCTCGCGGAAACCACCAAAACCGCGCCGTCAACGGGGGCGGCGGCCGCGACCTTTTCGGCACTGAAGACAACGGTCGAAGGACAACTGTCTCGCCGCGTCGGTTCCCACCCTTGCTCCAGGTCCAACAACGTTCCGGCAGCAGCCTTGTGCAGCCAATCAACCAACTGATCGACAATGGCGTCGAGACCAAACCGATGCAGCAGTTCGTTCAAAGATCCTTCGAACAGGCATGGCGAAACCAACTCGCCTTCGCGATGGGGGTTTATGTGTGGCAAGTTGAGTGGGAAGTCCGCACGCAAGAAGGGCTTGGGCGCGGATAGGGGCCAGTCACCGCCGAATACCAGAACGCATGTCTCGACGGCACGCACCCCGGTTTCGGAGACGCCGCTACGCCGAGACCTGTTTGGCAGTTGCACGGCAACATCGACCTCTATCTGCGTCGATGCACCGATTACCTTTGGTTCGCCAACGCGGGTCAAGCCCCGATGTCGCTGAAGTTTATGCAGTGCGTCTGCGATAGCGTCCGTCATGATGCCCCGTGCGGCATGGGAGTTCGCGCGGAGGTGATCACGGCGGCGGCCTTCGATCCAGCTTCCTTCTTCGAGGGGGGCTGCACACCTTGGGAAGTGACGGTGAAAACGAGGGGCTCCACAGATTTCTCGCTCGGGTACTCGCCCGTGCAGTAGAACTCACCTTTTGCTTCCTCCACGATTTCTACATATTCACGCTTTGCACGGATGCAGGGCGGATCGCTGTCATCAGCTTTGATGGGCTTGCAACTTGCGACGATGACGGCGCCGTCACGGGTCTGTGAGAGCGCCTTTCTTGCATCTGCATCCAGTTTTGCTTTTTCTCCGCACTTCGACCAACTGTCATAGGACAAAGAGTGCCAAGAGCAATGATGAGGTGTCTGCATGATGTCGTACTCCAGCACCTCAGTCTCGGCCTCATGGCGCTGCCATTGGCGGTTCCAGATGAATACTTCAGCATCCCCGCCAGTAAGAAACTTCGCGCCATCTGGTGTCGCTGCATCGGCAGCTAATGTGAAGTTCAGGATCACACTGGACTGATTTTTGACCAGGCACTCTTCCTCTTCCTCATCGTCCTTGGCCTCCAAAGGTGCAAGAAGAAACGCAGAGAAGAATGCAGAACTCTTGCCGTTGATCGTAGAGAAGCGCGTATCGACCTTCCGCACGATGGAGGTGAGGTCATCGGTCTTTCCATTGATGTCCTCCCCCATGATCTGGATGCGATCACCGGACCCAACGGTGAAGTTTTTGTCTCGATTCAACTGAACACGTCGGCGCGCCTCGGTAGCCCAAGCCTTCGCGTCATCACACAAGGTGAGGGTCTTGCTCGCACGGCGAAACACAATGGGAGACGACCACATCTCGCGAATGACGATCTTCTTGTCCTTGTCGTCCTTCTTGTCGTCCGGGTACTTATCCAACTCGCCCAAGTAGAAGTGACGAGTCAGCCCTCGGCAGTGGTCGTCGTCGGGGTGGCTCAGCAGGAAGGCATCAACATATGGTCTGCCGTTTTCATCCTTCTTCAGTCGATCGCGCAGGTCCTTGGCGACATCACGCGCCTCCCCCTCTGGATCGTCGGCATCTTGTCGGATGTTTACGTCGATCAGCAGGGTGGTGGCATCAAGATCACCGAACTTGATGAGGGTCATGTCCCCGTTGTCAACGGGGAAAAAGGTGATGGTGGTGGGCACTTGGGGTCTCCGAGTAGACGACTGAGGAGTGATCGCGTATAGTTAATGTACGACTATTTTTTCGATCCGTCTACTTTTTAGGCGCTACTGATGCAAAACCCCCCCGTTGCTACTGCCGAACCTGTTGAGCCCAAGGGGCTGAGCTGGGGGCTGGAGAGCAGACTTCAATTCATCGATTTTCGGTTGCGCTGGGAGCGGCGCATCAATCGAATGGATCTTACTGAGTACTTCGGCATATCAGTGCCTCAAGCGTCACTTGACATTGCCAAGTACACAGAACTGGCACCGAACAATCTGACATACGACCGCAGCTCCAAGACCTACACGGCAGCGCCGAGTTTTCGTCCGCTTTACCAGCGAAGCTCTGCACAACGTTATCTGGCAGAACTGTTGGCAACCAAGATGGGGGTGGTTGAGTCAACTGCCAGCTTTATCGGATCCGCGCCGGAGACAGATTGGGCTCCTTCCCCCTGGCGCACCATCGACGAGCAGACTGTCGAATTGGTGGTTCGTGCAATACGGCAGCAGGAAGCTATTCGAGTCAGTTACCAGTCCATGACGTCCTTGAACGAGTCAATTCGCCTGTTGTCGCCACACGCTCTTGGCTACGATGGCTTTCGTTGGCACGTGCGCGCGTTTTGCCACAAGCGCCAGCGTTTCAGCGATTTCGTCCTCGCTCGAATCCTTCGCATCGATGGTATAGAGCCGAGCCAAGTGGACTTCAGTCAGGATACGCATTGGCATACTGTGCTGACACTGATCCTTGCGCCACACCCCGACTTACCGGCGGCCAAGAAACGAGTGTTGGAGTTGGACTACGGCATGGAAGACGGGCAGGTCAAGCTTCCGTGCCGTCAAGCATTCCTTTACTACACACTAAGACGTTTGGGCTTGCACACCAAGGAAGCACCAGATCCGCTCGCACAACAGATCGCGCTGAAAAATCGTGACGATATTCAACCCTACATCGATGCCCTTACGGCACAGGCTTGACTCCGTATGACAACAATTTTTGAACTGGTCAAGGACCCTTATGAGCGCAAGGCGCGGGTTGTTCCTGGGCTTCTTGTGGCCTTGCCGGTACTGGTTCCGTTGTTGTGCGTCTACGGAGCCAAGCATCCTGTGCTTACGAGTGTGATTGGCCTGCTTGGTGGCTGTGGGGCCATTTATGCACTTGCGAGCGTTGCCCGTGGCCGCGGTAAGAAACTCGAAGAAACCTTAGTTGCCAAGTGGGGGGGCATGCCCACCACCATTGCACTGCGCCACCGCGACAGGTTTCTCGATGGTGTCAGCAAGCAGCGCTACCACACGGCGATCACTGCCAAACTTGGCATCGCGATGCCAACAGCGGAAGAAGAGTTGGCAGCCCCTGAACAGGCAGACGACACGTACATAGGGGCAACCAAACGACTTCGCGAACTCACGCGCTCGAACAAGCAGCTCTTGCTGAAGGAGAACATCGCGTATGGATTCCATCGCAACATGTTGGCGATGAAGCCCGTCGGTGTCGCGTCGTGTCTCGTGGGCATCCTTTACGGACTTTTGATCGCAAAGGTCCTACGGGTAGCACCGCCTCACTTCAACCCAATGAATTTTGCTGATCCAGGGCTCGCAGCCGGCTTGACACTACTCATTTCCCTAGCGCTGCTTGCCGCTTGGCTGCTGTATTTCGATCAGGATTCTGTCAGGCGAATGGGCTTCGTCTACGCAGAACGCCTATTCGAGTGCTTGCCATCTTTGTCTTCTTCGGCCCCTCGGAAAAAAGCGCAAAAAACAGCTATAGATTGAAATTCAGTATGGGAATGGTCACGCCTCTTGGCTGGTTGCCGCGTGATTGCGATGCAGGTCCGAAACCACCGCGATCAACCTGTTGATCGGTTCAGACAGTCGCTTGGGCAATACGCGGTGCTGGGTATGAGTTTTCAGGTCGGCGATCCAGCGATGCGCAACCCATACATCTTCTTCGGGGTGGTTGTTGTCCACACCGTTGCAATACTTGTAGCCAACCAGCGCATCGGTGCGCGACAGCAGAACGCGCGCCATCGTCATGTGGAAGCGATGAGCCTGGAGATCAGCCGGACCTTTTGGTCGCGGAAGAGTCAGACGCAGGCATCGTTGGTCGTTGAATTCAGCCCAGTCGGGGCCAACCACTTGTCCGGCGCGTTCCAGCATCTTGCGCGACTGTTCGTTCTTGCCATTGACCAGGGCAACGGCGACCGTACCCTTCGAGTACTCCAGCTTTTCGGCCAGCGCGTTCATCCAGCGCACCAGCTTGTTTAGAGTGTTGTCGTCCGCAAACACCAGAAACTGGTGGCGCTGTTCATCGTCGAGAAATGCCGGTAGCTGCGCGTAGAGGGGGTACAGCAGATCATGCAGGTAGATGTAGGTCTGCCGGCGCCCTTGCTCATGACTCCGCGTGGTTGCGGTCAGCACCTTCTGCGCCCATTCTGGTGTGAGTTCTGCCAGCGTCATCTCAGTAATGTCGATGGAGATGAGGGGGAATCCGAGCGATTTTCCGATTAGCGCCTTGCGCCCATCAAAGGCATGCCTGAGTTCGATTTCGACGCCCCCCAGCACCATCGGCTCGGTCTGGACAGGCGGCCCGATCACGGCAACGTCGAGTCGGAATTTGCTGCCGAATGGTGTCTCCAGCGGGTGCTCGATCGCCACCCGATCGGCGCCGAGCAGCAAGTTGCCTTCCAGCGGATAGTCAGACGCATCCGCGTCCTTGAACGCCCAAGGCATTGCAAGTCCGGCGTTCAAGCGTCGGGCTAGTTCAGCTGCGACAAGTTCCTTCGCACGTCGGTGTTCAGCGCTTTCCTGCACTGTGCGCCACCGGCTGGCTTCTTCATCATCGAAGTGCGCTTTTGGGTTATAGGTGTGCTGGGCAGGAAGCATCCGGAAATGGGATCGCCGGCGCAGCTTCCCGCTTTCAAAGGATGGGCTGACCCATGTCACCATCTGCCGTGATGCGCCGGGAGATACCAGGGGCCACAGCTTGCGCGCATGTTCCCGGCTGCGAACGTCGCGCGCGGCGATCGTGGTCTGAAAGATCCCTTTCCGAGAGAAGACAACGATCGCCTCGTCCATTCTTCTCTTTCCGTTATTGCGATACGGCGGCGACTTTCGTGGCGCCATCCAGCTTGCGGTGGATCAGCGACACCAGCGTCAGAATGTCCAGTGCGTCCTGCTCGGACATAGGCCAATTCGTCTTGGGTGCATGGGCCAGCGGATTGCGCACGGCGCCAAAGAGGCCGATCAGCAGGTTAGCAAAGCCTTTCTGCTCGCTCTTTTCGGACTCGGTGGTGAGCGATCCCAAGGTGAGAACGGGTTGCTGGCCTGCGAATGCCTTGCTCACTAGGTCGGCGCCATCGCCGTTCAGGCCCGACAGCAGGCGAATCCGCTCCGCAACACCTTTCGTTGCCTCGAACACGGCATGGAAGTAGTTTTCGTCCAGCAGCTCGGCACGGCAATAGTTCAGCACTTCCGCGTGGACGACGCGGCTTTCGAGCGCAGCCTTTAGTCGTCCAACTCGGGCACACGCGGCATCAAGCGTCGTGGCCTTGTCGGCGTGCCCAACCTTACCGTCTTCGCGCACGTAGAAGCCGGAGAAGGCCAGGACGACATTGAGTTCGTCGCGCCGCCAGGTGAACGTCGCGGGGTCGCGGGCGTAGTTCACCGGGTTCATCGCGCGATTGATGAACATGATGAGATGGTTCCCGATCTGATGCCGGTTCTGCGCGCCAGCCAACGCATTGAACAACCGCTTCCATTTGGTGATGCCGGGCGACGTGTCAGCAACCTCTATTTCTTGCAGCAGGCGCTCGATCTGCGTTCCGCTCAGGCCCCGCTCAGTATCTGCAAGCACACGGCAAGCGGCTTCAAGATTCTGTGAGCTGAAAGGGTCAATTCGCGTCGCCAATGCCTGTCTCCCTCGTCAGGCATCAGATGATGGCCTGCAAGCCCTTGTCTGCAATGACGTTGAGCAGCTTGAGGGCCGGACCGGCCGGGCGAGTCTCGCCTTGCTCCCATTTGCGCACCGTCGAGGCTGTGGTGTGCAGGTGAAGCGCGAACACCGGCTGGCTGAATTTCAAGGCTTTGCGCAGGCGTTTGATGTCGGCAGCACCGAACTCCCGCACCGGTGGCGGGCAGATCGCGTCGAACTTGCGCATCGTCACCTTGCTGATCGCGCCCACTTCGTGGAGCGCAGCCAGGTCGCCACGCAGCGATTCAATGATCTTGCTCACAATGCACCTCCAATAACACGCCGGTCTGCAATGCTTTCGACAGGGCTTCCGCGGACAGTTCCAAGAACACCTTGCCTGCGAATTGCAGCGCCTTCTTTTCGTCCTGCGTGATGTTCGCCTTGTCGTTCTTCGGGAACCCATACAGGAACACGTAGCGGTTGCCGATCCTGGCCGATACCAGCGTGCGGTAGCCGCCGCTCTTGCCTCCGCCGGGGCGGGCCACCCGCTTCTTGTAGAGGGAGCCGCCCAAGTCCGCGTCGATCAGACCGCTTTCCATCTCTTGAACCGCCTTGCACAACGCGGCATCGGGCAGCTTCTCGCCCGACTGCCAGCGTGCAAAGTCCTTGCGCTTCAGGATGTCCGTCATTTCGACCTCCAAACTATACCCGAAACGGGCATACTTTTCCAGTCTCCGGTGTAGCACCTAGATAGAAGGGATGACCCGCCCGATTGTCGTGACGCCGGCACGACAATCGGAGCCGACGGGACGGGATGCCGGCCACCGGTCACGCGGGCATCCATGGCCGAAATCAATAGCGCATAGGCCGACCATGGCAGCGCGAAGACCTTGGCTAGCTCGGCGAGGCCGAATTTCCCAGACTCTGTCTGGGAAATCGCGGAACGGGGATAGTCGGCCGGCAAGGCGGCGGGAGGTTTCCCCGCCACTGAAAGCGTCTTCTTGCTCATGCCGTGGCCTCCGCAGGGCGCCGCGCGCCCGTGATGGCCTGCCGCCGGCTGGCCACCAGTTCGGCCGCATCGCGCACCGGCTTGTCCTCGGTGTGGACATAGTGCATGAACATCGCCACGGTCTTGTGGCCCGTCAGCTTCATGCCTACCTTGGTCGGCACGCCCGAATTGGCAATGTCGGTGGTCGAGCGATGGCGGATGCCGTGCGTGCCGACGTGCGGGACGCCGGCGGCCTTGAGCACCCGGCACCAGCCGCCGTAGTGCTCGCCAAAGGTCAGGTGCTTGGTCGGGTCGTTGGGCGACGGCAGGACATAGGGGCAGCCCTCCCGGCGCGGCGCCGTCGAAAACAGCCGGTAGGCTTCCGCGCTCATGGGCTTTGAAAGTCCGCCGGTCTTGCTGTCGGGCCAGACCACGCGCCGGTTCTCCAGATCGACCCAATCCCATTCGAGCGTGCAGATTTCGGAGCGGCGGCCAGCGAACTCGAATTGCAAGCGGATCGCCAGCGGGATGACGTAGTTCTCCAGTCCTTCCGCCTCCAGCTTCTCCAGATGGCGGAAGATCAGCGCCAGTTCGTCGTCCACGATGAGCCGGGTTTCCTCGCCGGGCGGGTACATCGGGACGTGGCGGCACGGGTTCGTGCCGTCCGGGCGATAGCCCCACACTTCGGCCAGGTTGAACATCTTGCGCAGCACGCCGAAGGCGTTGTTCGCCTCGGCCGGCTTGTAGGCCAGCTTTTCCATCAGCCCGGCAATGTCGGGCCGCTTCACGTCCTGCACCTTCTTGCGGCCGATCAGCGGGACGATGCAGCGGTCGATGACGGCCTGGTAGCCGCGCTGCGTGCTGGGCTTGTTGCGCTTCTTGGAGTAGTCCTCCATGAACTTCTTGCACAGCGCTTCGACCGTGGGCGCCTTGCGCGCCTCGGCCTTGGCGCCGCCGGGGTCGCCGCCCCGGCGAACCTCGGCCAGCCAGTCCTGCGCCATGACGCGGGCCTGCTCCACGGTCAGTTCCCCGAACAGGCCCAGCGAGGGCTTGCGGGGCTGCCCGGAGTTCGTGCGGTACTGGAGCATGAACACCCGGCGGCCCCTCGGGGTAATCTTGCACAGGAAGCCCGGCACCACGGTATCCCGTAGTTCGATGTCCTTGGCCTGGGGTTGCGCTGACTCTACGGCGGTCTTGGTGAGCTTGATCTTTGCCATGATGACTCCTTGGAACGACCCGGATTCCAAGAGCCAGATAGGAGCGGCGCGAGGGAAAACCGGGTCAAGTTTCAGAAAGCACCGGCATATGATGGACGCGCGTAAGCTCTTGATAAACCTGCTGTATCGAGCTACGGCGCAGTCCAGCGAAGTACCGGGCTGGAGTCATCGTCAAACAAAAAAAAGCCCGCTCACGCGGGCCGCAGGGCCCACGGGAGCGGGCGCGTCCCGCAATGTTTCAGGTAATGGGAAATCAGGCGAACGCCGGCACCACTTCCTTGATGAACAGCTCCAGCGACTTCTTTTTCTCGGCGTGGGGCAGGCTGTTGTCGCACCAGAAGCTGAACTCGTCGACGCCGAGTTCCTGGTAGTACTTGATACGCGCGATGATCTCTTCCGGCGTGCCGATCATGGTGTTCTTGCGGATGTTCTGCAGCTCGAACGCCGGCACTTCTGCGAACTTCGATTCCGGGCTCGGCTCGAGGAAGCCGTTGACCGGGGTGGTCTTGTTGCCGAACCAGGCATCGAAGGTGCGGTAGAAGCGCGAGATGGCCTGGGCGCCAACTTTCCAGCCTTCCGGCTCGGCCGGGCTGTGCACGTGGGTGTGGCGCAGCACCATCAGTTGCGGGCGTGGCACGCCCGGGTTGTTGTCCAGGGCGGCCTGGAACTTGTTCTTCAGGTCCAGCACTTCCTCGTCACCCTTCATCAGTGGGGTGACCATCACGTTGCAGCCATTGGCCACGGCGAAGTTGTGCGAGTCCGGGTCGCGGGCGGCGATCCACATCGGCGGTACGGCGTTGTAGGGCTTCGGCACGCTGGTGGACGTGGGGAACTTGTACACTTCGCCGTCATGGGCGTAGTCGCCTTCCCACAGCTTGCGCACCACCGGCACCATTTCACGCAGAGCCTTGCCGCCGTCGGTGGCCGGCATGCCACCTGCCATGCGGTCGAATTCGAACTGGTAGGCGCCACGGGCCAGGCCCACTTCCATGCGGCCCTTGCTGATCACGTCGAGCAGGGCGCATTCGCCCGCCACGCGGATCGGGTTCCAGAACGGCGCGATGATGGTGCCGGCGCCTAGGCGGATCTTGTCGGTGCGCGCAGCCAGGTAGGCCAGCAGCGGCATCGGGCTTGGCGAAATGGTGTATTCCATGGCGTGGTGTTCGCCGATCCACACGGTGCTGAAACCGCCGTGCTCGGCCATCAGGGTCAGTTCGGTCAGGTCTTCGAACAGCTGGCGGTGGCTGACCTGTTCATCCCAACGTTCCATGTGCACGAACAACGAAAATTTCATGGGGCTTTCCTCAACGCTTGAAAGGGGCTGGCGCCTGGCAGGGTTGGCACCAGCGGTCTCGATTCAGAATAGGCTTCAGGCAAAGGCCGGCAGGCTGGCCATCTTGCCGCGGCAGTACACCATCGGCCGTGGCGCCTCTTCAGGGACGATCAGGTTGTGCACCTTGCCGACCATGATGGCGTGGTCGCCACCTTCGTATTCGCGCCACAGTTCGCATTCGATGACTGCGGTGGCCCCGGCCAGGATCGGGTTGCCCAGTTCGCTCAGGGACCACTCGATACCGCTGGCCTTGTCCTTGCCCTTCTTGGCGAACGCATAGGCTTCGGCCTGCTGTTCACCGGACAACAGATGAATGGCGAAGCGCTTCTGCCTGATCAGCACGGGGTAGGAGTCGGAGGTGTAGTTGGGGCAAAACAGCACCAGCGGCGGGTCCATCGACAGGGAGGAAAAGGCGCTGGCGGTCAGACCGACGACCGAGCCATCGTCGTCCAGGGTGGTGATGACGGTAACGCCGGACGGGAAGGAGCCCAGGACATGCTTGTAGACGGTTGCGTCGATCATCTGGTGTACCTCTATAGGGCTGCGGTGGTCCGCGGTTTTTATCGTTGATGTGTCTGATGGTATACCGTAATACCTATTTTGCAAGCGGAATTTTCAAGCGGGGGTGTTGCGCGATGAACGGCTCAAGCCCGCGTATACCGTGGGCTTGAGCGGTGAGGCGGTTTGCCGCAGGGGTTGCGCGAGCGGATCAGTGGGCGTTTTTTCCTACGGATCAGTGTTGTCAAAAGTTTGGAATACCATAATATGGTCCGCAGCTGAGAGGCCGCCTAGATGCGGTTTCCTTACAAAGATAAAAACGACCTTTCGAGCTGAATCCTATGTCCCAACCGTCGTCGCAACACCAGTTTGTCGAGAATCACACGGTCGATTACGTTCCACCTGCCGAGCGCCACGGGAAGGCGCGCGACCTGTTCACCCTCTGGTTCAGTACCAACATCGCGCCACTGCCCATCGTCACCGGCGCCATGGTGGTCCAGGTATTCCACCTGAACCTGTTATGGGGGCTGGTCGCCATCGTGCTGGGCCATCTGGTCGGGGGCGTGGTCATTGCCCTTGCCTCTGCGCAGGGACCGCAGCTGGGCATTCCGCAGATGGTGCAGAGCCGTGGCCAGTTCGGCCGCTACGGCGCCTTGCTGATCGTGTTCTTCACCGCACTGATCTATGTCGGCTTCTTCATTTCCAACATCGTCCTGGCGGGCAAGACCATCCACGGCATCACTCCGAGCGTGCCGATGCCCGGCGCGATCGTGATCGGTGCGCTGAGTGCCACCGCCATTGGCGTGATCGGCTACCGTTTCATTCACATCCTCAACCGCATCGGTACCTGGGTGATGGGTTCGGCGCTGCTGGCCGGCTTCATCATGATGTTCGCCCAGGAACTGCCGGCCGACTTCTTCAGCCGTGGCGCGTTCAACCTGTCGGGCTTCATCGCCACCGTGTCGCTGGGCACCATCTGGCAGATCAGCTTCTCGCCGTATACCTCCGACTATTCGCGCTACCTGCCGCGTGAAGTGGGCATTGCCAAGCCGTTCTGGGCCACCTACTTCGGCGCTACCCTGGGCACCATCCTGTGCTTCAGCTTTGGTGCGGTAGCGGTGCTTTGCGTGCCGGAAGGCACCGATGCAATGGATGCGGTCAAGCAGGCCACCGGCTGGCTGGGCCCGATCCTGATGGTGCTGTTCCTGCTCAACATCATCAGCCACAACGCCCTCAACCTGTATGGCGCGGTGCTGTCGATCGTCACCGCGATCCAGACCTTCGTCGCCGAGTGGACGCCGAGCATCAAGGTGCGGGTGGTGCTGGCTTCGGTGATTCTGGTGGGCTGCGGCCTGGTAGCGCTGAATGCCTCGGCGGACTTCATCGGCCAGTTCATCGGCCTGATCCTGGCACTGCTGCTGGTGCTGGTGCCGTGGGCGTCGATCAACCTGATCGACTTCTACCTGATCAAGAAGGGCCAGTACGATATCGCCTCGATCTTCAGTGCTGACGGCGGCATCTATGGCCGCTTCAACCACCACGCGATCATTGCCTATGCCTGCGGCATCCTGGTGCAGTTGCCGTTTGCCAACACGTCGCTGTATGTGGGGCCGTATTCCAATATCGTCGAAGGGGCTGATCTGTCGTGGCTGTTCGGCTTGCTGGTGACGGTGCCGCTGTACTACTGCCTGGCGACCCGGGGCAAGGCTGCCGAGAAGGCGGGGCGGGTTGTGAGTGTGAATGACTGACAGATTGGCGTTGCTGTAACAGGGGCTGCGTTGCAGCCCATTCGCAGCGCAAGGCTGCTCCTACAAAGGAATCGCGTTGCATGTAGGAACTGCTTTTCAGAGATTGTGATACCCCTGTGGGAGCGGGTTCACCCGCGAAGAGGCCAGTGCAGGCTAACGCCCTTCATGCTGCCGCCGATACGCCCCCGGCTGCACCCCCACCGCTTTGGCAAACGCCCGGGTAAATGCCGCCACCGACTGATACCCCACCTGTGCCCCCACCTGCTCCACGGTATGCCCCGTGCGCAGCAACTGACTGGCAAGGCGCATCCGCAACGCCAGCAGTACCTGCCCCGGCGACTGCCCCGCCAGTTCATTGAAACGCTTGAAAAACGCCGACCGCGACAACCCGGTACAGGCGGCCATGCTTTCCAGCGTCCACGCTTGCCCCGGTTGCTCGATCAACTGCTCCAGCAAACCGGCAAACGCCGGTTGCCGGGCGAGGGCGACCAGCCCGCCCAGCGATTGCCCGGCATGCACCTGCTGGCGTAGCACATACAGGAACAGCAAGTGCGTCAGCCGCTCCAGCAACGCCTGGGAAGGCCCGGCGGCGCGCCGGCACTCCTCCAGGATCAGCTCGAACAACGCCCGCGCCGCATGCCCGGCCGGTTCATCGGCGCGCAGCAATATCCAGTCGGCCAGGCCGTCGACGATCAGCGCCGACAACCCCGGCCTGAAGTGGAAGAAACCACATACCAGGCCCACGCCATCGACCGCATCAACGTCCATGGCCTGCATCTGCTGGCGTGGCTGGGCGCAGGCACTGGCAGGGTCCTGGTCGCTGGCCAGGCGATAGCCGAGGTCGCGCAGCAGGAACACCGCATCGCCGGCCTCCAGGCGCAGTGCCTCGGGCTGCCCGTCGATGTGCAGCCAGCAATGTCCTTGCACCACCAGGTGGAAGCTGGCCCGGCCCATGCCTTCGGTGCTGGCGTGCCAGCCGCCGCAGTAGCGGCCCACATGGAACAGGCTGGCATCGAGCTCCAGGCCCTCTAATAACCAATCGACAAGGTGGCTGGACGAAATCATCTAATGCAAAGACTCAAGAGCAAGGAAAGGCGACTGATGAATATGGAGGGTAGTTCTTATAACCAACAGACTGTAGTGACACTCATCAAAGGAGACCACTCCATGTCCTCGCGCATTACTTTACACACGCTGCAGAGCGCCCCGGAAGCGGCCCGTCCGTTCCTCGAGAACGCCCAGAAGAATTCCGGCTTCATCCCCAACCTGCTGGGCGTGCTGGCCAATGCCCCGGCGGCGCTGGAAACCTACGTGACCGTTTCGGCACTCAACGGCAAAGCCGAACTGAGCCTGGCCGAGCGTGAAGTGGTGCAACTGATTGCCGCCACCCAGCATGGCTGCGACTTCTGCGTGGCCGGCCACACGGCCGTGGCCCTTAACAAGGCCAAGCTGCCGCAGGAGGTGGTCGATGCCCTGCGTGCCCGTGGCGAGCTGCCCGATGCCCGGTATGAAACCCTGGCCGCGTTCGCCCGCGAAGTAATCGCCACCCGCGGCAATGTCAGCGAGGCCACTTACCAGGCCTTCCGCGCAGCCGGTTTCAGCGAAGGCAACGCCCTGGAGGTGATTCTGGGCGTGAGCCTCGCAACCCTGTGCAACTTTGCTAATGTGTTCGCCCAGACGCCGCTCAATGACGAGCTCGGCAAGTACCGCTGGCAACCTTCTGCATGATCTGCGTGTGACACCGGTCGTACCGCGATCGTTGTAGGAGCGGCCTTGTGCCGCGAATGGGCCGCCAGGCGGCCCCGGCGTTTTCAAAGGAGCAAGACCATGCAAGATTGTGCATTTCGACAATGGCTGGATGCCAATGCCGAGGCCATTGACCGGGGCCAATGCGAGCCGCAGCTGGTGCTGGCGCAAATCGCCGAATCGCAGCTGCTGCGCGTCGGTGTCGACCCGGCCCTGGGCGGCACGGGCGGGCAGGTGAGCGACGCGGTCGAGGCCATCGCCGCGATCGCCAGCCGCTCGCTGGCAGCGGCGTTCGTTTGCTGGGGCCAGCGCGCCTTCATCGAATACCTGTTGCACAGCCCCAACCAGCCCCTGCGCGAGCGCCTGCTGCCGCGCCTGCTGACTGGCGAACTGGCCGGCGCCACCGGGCTGTCCAACGCCATGAAGTTCCTGTCCGGCATCGAAGCGCTGCAGGTGCGTGGCCGCCCGCAAACCGATGGCTGGCAGCTGGAAGGGCGCCTGCACTGGGTGACCAACTTGCGCAAGAGCGGCTTCGTGGTGGCTGCGGCTATCGAAGATGAAGCCGGTGGTGCACCGTTCGTGCTGGCCATCCCGTCCGACGCACAGGGCCTGGAGCGTTCCGACGACCTGCAGCTGATGGGCCTGCAGTCAAGCAACACCGCAGCACTGGCCTTCCACCAGGTGCAATTGCAGCGTGGCTGGTTGCTGCACGAAAATGCCCGCGAGTTCCTGCTCCGGGTACGCCCGGCGTTCCTGGCGCTGCAGTGCGGCATGGCCATTGGCCTGGCGCGGCGGGCGCTGGCGGAAGTGCAGGCACACCTGCATGGCCGTGCCTCGTTCCTCGACGAAGCACGTCAGGTGCTCAGCGAACGCCTGGAAAACACCGTGAACGAGCTCAAGCAGGGCCTGCTCGATGGCCGCTTCCAGCAGCAGCCGGCAGCCTTGTTCAAGCTGCGCATCACCTTGGCCGAAAGCGCTGCCGACGCCGTGCAACTGGAGTTGCAGGCCAGTGGTGGCAAGGCCTACCTAAGCGAGTACGGTGAAGGCTTTGCCCGCCGCTGGCGCGAGTCGGCCTTCGTGCCGATCGTCACGCCCAGCCTGGTGCAGCTGCGCGCCGAACTGCAACGCCAGGCGGGCGCGGCATGAGCCCAGTGTTGCTCGAAGCCCGCGACATCAGCCTGGGCTACCCGCGCGAGGGTGGCTGGCAGGCGGTGCTGGCACAGTTCGACCTGCAGCTGGCACCCGGCGAAGTGGTGACCATCCTCGGCCCCAGCGGGGTCGGCAAGTCCAGCCTGCTGCGTGTGCTGGCCGGCCTGCAGCAGCCCCGCGGTGGCAGCGTGACCCTGCACGGCCAGCCGCTGCAGGGCCCGCACCCACGCCTGGCGGTGGCCTTCCAGGACCCGAGCCTGTTGCCCTGGTTGAACCTGGAGAAGAACGTCGCCTTCGGCCTGGACTTCGCCCGCCAGCCGAAACTTGCCGCCGCCGAACGGCGCGCACGCATCGACCATGCGATTGCCGCCGTGGGCCTGGGCCATGCCCGTGGCCAGTACCCGGCGCAGTTGTCCGGCGGCATGGCCCAGCGCACCGCGCTGGCCCGCTGCCTGGCCCGCCAGCCCGAAGTGCTGTTGCTCGACGAGCCGTTCGGCGCGCTGGATGAAGTGACCCGGGCCGACATGCAGCAACTGCTGCTGCAACTGATCGCCACCCACAACACGGCAGCGGTGCTGATCACCCACGATATCGACGAAGCCCTGCTGCTGTCCGACCGGGTCCTGCTACTGGGCAACCACCCAGCGCACACCCTCGGCCAGTGGCACATCGACCTGCCGCAACCACGGACGCAGCGGGTCGAGGAACTGGGCGCCTTGCGCATCGAAATCCTCAAAACCCTTCGGCGGGCAAGCCGCACAGTCGAACCTACCCCAACCCCGTTGCCCTCGGAGGCTGTCCATGTGCATGGATGACTGCTGTTCCTCTTCTTCGCGTCGCGATTTCCTCAAGCTCGGCGCCATGCTCACGGCCGCCGGAGCACTGCCGTTGCTGTCGAGCCTGCAGGCCCGGGCCGCCGCCGAGCCGGACGCGCCGGTGCGTATTGGCTACCTGCCGATCACCGACGCCACGCCACTGCTGGTGGCGCACAACAACGGCCTGTTCGAGGCCGAAGGCATCAAGGCCGAGCGCCCGGTGCTGCTGCGCAGCTGGGCGCAGGTGATCGAGGCGTTCATCTCCGGCCAGGTCAACGTCATCCACCTGCTGTCGCCGATGACCGTATGGGCCCGCTACGCCAGCAAGGTGCCGGCCAAGGTGGTGGCCTGGAACCACGTGGGCGGTTCGGGCCTGACCGTGGCCCCGGACATCAGCGACATGAAACAGCTGGGCGGCAAGACCGTGGCCATCCCGTTCTGGTACTCGATCCACAACGTCGTGCTGCAACAGATGCTCGACGACAACGGCCTGACCCCGGTGTCGAAGCCGGCCAATGCGCCACTGGCCGGCAACGAAGTCAACCTGCTGGTGCTGCCGCCGTCCGACATGCCGCCTGCACTGGCCAGCAAGCGCATCGCTGGCTATATCGTCGCCGAGCCCTTCAACGCCCTGGCCGAGAACCTCAAGGTTGGCCGCGTGCAGCGCTTCACCGGCGATGTGTGGCGCAACCACGCCTGCTGCGTGGTGTTCATGCACGAGCACGACCTGAACAACCGCCCGGAGTGGTCGCAGAAAGTGGTCAACGCCATCGTCAAGGCCCAGCACTGGACCCGTGACCACCGCGCCGAGGCCGCTGCATTGTTGTCCAAGGCCGGCCCCAACAAGTACACCCCGCATGAACCAGCGGTGCTCGGCAAAGTGCTGGCCCCGGCCGCCGAGGACCGGGCCGGTTATATTGCCAGTGGCGCCATTCGCCACCAGCAGTGGGACGAAAAGCGCATCGATTTCCAGCCTTACCCGTTCCCCAGCTACACCGAAGAACTGGTCAAGCGCCTGAAAACCACCTTGATCGAGGGCGACAGCGCGTTCCTGGCCGGCCTGGACCCGGCACAGACCGCCCGCGACCTGGTCGACGACCGCTTCGTGCGCAACGCCATTGCTACCGTTGGCGGGCCGTCGGTGTTCGGCATCGCCGATGACTTCGAGCGTAGCGAGGAGTTCGCGGTCTGATGCGCACGCATGTCGTTCATGCCGGCCTGGGGCTGGCCGGGTTGCTGGGTCTGTTGCTGCTGTGGTGGGCCGGTGTCGCGCTGTTCGGCCAGGCCGATGGCCTGTCGGCGCGCTTTTCGCCGGCAGCGACCCTGGCCAGCCTGGTCGAGTTGCTGGGGCAGGGCGAGGTGTACGGGCATATCTGGGTCAGCCTCAAACGTATCCTGGTCGGGCTGCTGCTGGCGCTGCTGATCGGCGTGCCGCTGGGCTTGCTGGTGGGCAGCTACCGGCACCTGGAGGCGGCGACCACGCCGGCGTTCCAGTTCCTGCGCATGATCTCGCCGCTGTCGTGGATGCCGGTGGTGGTGATGCTGATGGGCGTGGGGGACCAGCCTATCTACTTCCTGCTGGCGTTTGCCGCATTGTGGCCGATCTTGTTGAACACGGCGGCCGGGGTAAGGCAGCTGGACCCACGCTGGTTGCAGTTGAGCCGCAGTTTGAGTGCCACGCGCCGGGAGACCTTGTGCAAGGTGATCGTGCCCGGGGTGATCGGCCATGTGCTGACCGGCGTGCGCCTGGCCATCGGCATCCTGTGGATCGTGCTGGTGCCGTGCGAAATGCTCGGGGTGAGTGCGGGGCTGGGGTACTTCATTCTCGATACCCGCGACCGGCTGGCGTATTCCGAGCTGATGGCGATGGTGCTGCTGATCGGGGTGCTGGGGTTTGTGCTGGATGCCCTGGCGCGTGGGCTGCATCGGCGCTGGGTGCATGGCTGAGGGGCCAGTGCGGCTTCTTCGCGGGCTTGCCCGCTCCCACAGTTTGGCCTTGTGACACCCCTGTGGGAGCGGGCGAGCCCGCGAACAGGCCCTTGGATCAATGCACGGTCTTGCGCTGTCGTACACACTCCTGGGCCTGAGCGGTCAGTTCGTCCAGCCGCTCATCCCGCATCTGTTCCGCTTCGATCATCGCATCCTCACCCTGCTGGTTGAGCAGGTAGGTATGGATCTGCATCACTTCCGCCGTCTGGTAGATCGGCGCAATATCCAGTCGCCCGATCAGCGCGCCGCTAGCCCGCCCGGTACTGCTCATCAGCACCTGCGGCCCATTGGCGGCCACCACTTGCATGCCCATCGCCTCGAACCACGGTACCTGGCTGGCAAAGGCATTCAGCTCGACGCAGGCATGGCGTGCCTGCAGGTCGCCCAGCAGGGCGCGGGCGATGCCCTGGCGACGATGGCTGGCGCGCACGGCCAGGAACGCCAGGGCGCAAGCCTGTTCATCGTCCTCGGCCGGCAGCGACAGGGCAAACCCCAGCAATTGGTCCGGCTCTTCGGCATCCAGCGCCAGGGTCAGCGCCACGGCCAGGCCTCGGGTGCCGTCCAGTGCTTGCAGGTACTGGTGCACTTCCATGCCAACGCCGTACTGGTACAGCGGGTACAGCGGGTTGTCGGCGCTGATGGCGACACTGCTCAGTTCGCCGACGTGGTGGATCACCAGTTCGCGGATCTGGTTCTGGAAAGATTCAGGCGGCACGCTGTCGAGGCGGCTCAGGATGAACATCGGGGGGCGGGCTCCGGCGGGTAGATGGATGGCCCGCGCCATGCGGGCGCGGGCTGTACAGTCTAACCGTTTTTGTCGATCAGCCTTGTACCTGCAATGCACCGAGCATCAGGTCGAGGTTCTGCACCGCCGCACCGGAGGCACCTTTGCCGAGGTTGTCGAACACTGCGGTCAGCAGCACCTGACCATGCTCAGGGTTGGCGTAAAGCGCCAGGCGCAGGTCGTTGCTGTCGTTCAACGCCTCGGGGTCGAGGTTCGACGCCGCGCCGTGCTGGTGCAGGGGCATCAGCTGGACGTGGCGGGCACCCTGGTAGTGCTGCTGCAGGCAGGCCTGCAGCTGTTCGGCACTGACCTGGCCGGGCAGCAGGCGCAACTGCAGCGGGATGCTCAGCACGATGCCCTGGCGGTAGGCACCGTAACCGGGCATGAACATCGGCCGCGCCGACAGCCCGGCGTGCTGCTGGATTTCCGGCACATGCTTGTGCGCCAGTTCCAGGCCGTACAGTTGCAGGGCCGGGGTTTTGCCGGCGGCGGGCTGTTCATGCCGTTCGACTGAGGCGCGGCCACCACCGGAATAGCCGGAGATGGCGTGGATGTTCAGCGGGTAGTCCGCTGGCAGCAGGCCGGCCTTGACCAGTGGGCGCAACAGGGCGATGGCGCCGGTGGGGTAGCAGCCGGGATTGCTGACGCGCTTGCTCTGCGCGATGCGCTCGGCTTGCTGCTCGTCGAGCTCCGGCAGGCCATAGACCCAGCCTGGGCTGGTGCGGTGCGCGGAGCTTGCGTCGATCACCCGCACTTGCGGGTTGTGGATCGCCGCCACGGCCTCGCGGGCAGCATCGTCGGGCAGGCACAGCAGGGCGATGTCGGCGCTGTTGATTGCCTCGCGGCGGCGTTGCGGGTCTTTGCGTTCGGCTTCGGGCAGGGTCAGCAGGCGCAGATCGCTGCGGCCTTGCAGCCGGGCATGGATCTGCAGGCCGGTGGTGCCTTGGTCACCGTCGATGAAGACAACAGGTGTGTGCATGGTCAAAGTCCGGTCGGGTAGGGATGGCCTATGCTCGCTTGTGGCTCTGGTAAAGAAAATTTGAATATGATGATCGATATATTCATCTTTTCTGAACGAGATTGGCCCATGCGCGAAATCAGCCTCGATCGCCTCCGCACCTTGGTGGTCATCTCCGACCTGGGCTCGTTTGCCGAAGCCGCCCGCCAGCTCAACCTGGCACCGCCCACCATCAGCCTGCACGTGGCCGAGCTGGAAGCGCGCATTGGCGCACCGTTGCTCACCCGCACCCGCGGCCAGGTGCGGCCCACGGTCATCGGCGAAACCCTGCTGGCCCGTGCCCGGCGCCTGCTGGCCGACGCCGACCTGGCGCTGGATGAAGTGCGCCGGCAGGTCGAGGGCCTGACCGGCCGGGTGCGCCTGGGCGCCTCCACCGGTGCCATCGCCCACTTGCTGCCGCAGGCGCTGGAGCACCTGCGTACGGTGCACCCAGGGATCGATGTGCAGGTCCAGGTGCTGACCTCCCAGGCCTCGCTGGCGCGCTTGCGCGAGGGCACGCTGGATATCGGCCTGGTGGCCTTGCCACAGGTGTCTGGTAAAGGGCTTGCGGTTACGCCCTGGCGGCGCGACCCGATCCTGGCCTACGTGCCGGCCGACTGGCAGCCACCGGCCAAGGTTACGCCGGCCTGGCTGGCGCAGCGGGCGTTGATCCTCAACGACAGCAGCACCCAGCTTTCGCGGGTGACCGGCGAGTGGTTCGCGGCAGCGGGGTTGTACCCTGAGCCGCGAATCGAGCTGAACTACAACGATGCGATCAAGAGCCTGGTCGGGGCTGGGTATGGGGCGACATTGCTGCCGCAGGAGGGGGAGTCGGCCGAGCTGGACCGGCGCATTGCCCGCCGGCCGCTGCGGCCGGGGTTGTGGCGGCAACTGGGCATTGCCTGCCGGGAAGGGCAGGTGGAGCGGGCAACGGGGTATGTGTTGCAGGCGTTGGAGCGGTTGCGCCAGTGAGGGCCCTGGGGGCTGCTTTGCAGCCCTTTCGCGACACAAGGCCGCTCCTACATGGGAACGCGACCTCTTGTAGGAGCGGCCTTGTGTCGCGAAAGGGCCGCACAGCGGCCCCAAGCTTCAACCCCGCTCTCGGGCCCGCACCGCAGTCACTGTCTCGCCGCCAACCCCCCAGTTATCGGTCGGTACCTCCTCGATCACCACAAAGGTACTGGCCGGCGGCTTGCCCAGCACCCGCTCCAGCATGCAAGTCGTCTGTTCGATCAGTTGGCGCTTGTGCTCAGCACTGACGCCTTCATCGGTCACGCGAATATGGACATAAGGCATGGTTGCTCGCTCCTCTGTTAATGCCAGGTGCCAGCGGTGCTACCGCCATCCACCGGCAGGATCACGCCGCTGACGAAGCGTGAGTCGGCCAGGTACAACACTGCATCCACGACATCCTGTGGCGAGCCGGTGCGGCCGCTGGGTGACAGCGCGCCCATGCCTTGCGTATTGCCGCCATGCAGCGGTGTATCGATGATCCCCGGTGCCACCGCATTCACCTGCACGCCGCTGGCTGCCAGTTCCAGTGCCAGGCCTTTCACCGCCTGGTTCAGGCCACCCTTGACCAGTACCGGCAGCAGGGCCGGCACGCGGGTGTCCGGTTGCAAGGCAATGGAGGCGGTGATGGCGATGATCTGCCCATGCCCTTGTCTGGTCATGATCCGCGCCGCTTCCTGGGCCGGGTAGAAGAAGCCCTTGAGGTTGGTGCCGATCAGGGCGTCGACATCCGCTTCGCTGTACTCGGCAAACGGCTTGGCAATGAAGATGCCGGCGTTGTTGATCAGCAGGTCGACCCCGCCAAAGGCTTGCTCGGCGCTGGCGAACAGGCGCTGGGCCGTGCCCTGCTCGGCGATGTCGCCAGCCACGCCGATGAAGCGCGATGGGTTGCCGAGGCGGGCGGCGGCTTGCTCAAGGCGGGCCTGGCTGCGGGCGTTGCCGACCACGTTGTCGCCGCGTTCGAGGAAGGCCTCGGCCAGGGCGAAACCCAGGCCGCTCGAGGCCCCGGTAATGATGACGGTGCGTGGCGTGTTCATGTGCATGATCTCCAGTGAAGTGAGCTATGGGCTCGGTGTGAAGCCACTGTAGGTTGCAATCAGCACTTGAAAAATGAGGCGCTGGGCATTTCAATCGATACATCATGTAATCAATCGAGCCGACATGACCCGCCATTTCGATGACCTGCAACTGGGCAGCCTGGAACTGTTCTGCCTGGCCGCCGACAGCGGCAGCTTCACCGCTGCGGCCACGGAAGCCGGCGTTACCCCGGCGGCGGTCAGCCGCAGCGTGGCGCGCCTGGAAGAGCGCCTGGGTGTGCGCCTGTTCGTCCGCACCACCCGGCAGATGCGCCTGTCCGCAGCCGGCCAGGCCTACTATCAGCAATGCCGGCAGGCACTGGGGCAGTTGGTGGAGGCCGAGCGCCAGGTCACGGGCGGGCAGGTCGAGCCGAGCGGTCTGCTGCGTATCAGTGCACCCACGCCCTATGCTCATCACCGGCTGTTGCCGCTGCTGCCGCGGTTTCGCCAGCGCTACCCCAAGGTGCAGGTGGATGTGCATGTCAGCAACCGCAACGTCGACTTTGCCGAGGAGCCGTTCGACCTGGCCATTCGTGGCCGCGAGCCGGCCGATTCGCGGCTGGTGGCGCGTCGCCTGGAAGATGCCGAACTGGTGGTGGTGGCCACGCCGGGTTACCTGGCCCGTGCTGGCACGCCACGAACACCGCACGACTTGCTGCAACATGAGTGCATCCAGTTCGAACTGCCCAGCAGTGGCCGCCGCCCGCCGTGGAGCTTCCTTCAGGATGGCCAGCAGGTGGAGATCGAAACCCAGGGTGGGTTCACCTGCCTGGGCGACTTCCTCGCCACCGCCACGCTGGTGCGCCACGGCGGCGGGCTGATGCAGGCTTACCGCTTTACCGTGCAGGACGCACTGGCCAGTGGCGAACTGGTGGAAGTGCTCGCCGAGTTTGGCGGCACCTCGCGGCCGTTCATGCTGATCTACCCCCAGGCCCGGCACATGCCGTTGCGGGTGCGGGTGTTCATCGATTTCCTGTTTACCGAGGGGGCATAGCCCCCGGGCTGAGCCGAGGCGCCGGGGCGTATGGCCGACTATGCTGTTTGCTGCGTCGAGCCAGTGTCATCTCGACGACCCCTCAGGTTTTCCAGGAGAACGCTCCATGAAATCCACGAAATGCATACCTTTGCTGGTGATTGCCTCGGTCCTCAGTTTTGCCGCACACGCAGACCCGGCGAGCAACTGTGCGGCCAAGATCAAGGAGCTTGAGGATTTCGAAAAGGCCAGTGGCCAGGCAATGCATGGCGGCATGGCCCATGACTTCAAAGTCCACTTGCAAAATGCCAAGGATGCTCAGAGCAAGGGAGATATGACTCAGTGTCAGGCCTCGGCGGACCAAGCCAAGACTATCTACAACAAGGCACGTAGCAAGTAAGCCCTTGCTGGCCTCTTCGCGGGTAAACCCGCTCCTACAGTATCTCCAACAGGCTCAAGGCCAGCGTGGTTACTGTGGGGTTTACCCGCGAAGAGGCCAGCGCAGGCTGGCGCCGTCTTCAGAACCAGCGATCGTTCTTCCTGCGCCCACGGGTCAGCGACGGCAGGATCAGCCCCGCCAGCAAGCCCGCGCCGGCAATGCTGCCGCCATACACCATGTAGCGCATCATAACCTGCTTGTTCTCGTCCCCCAGGCGTGCCTGGGTATCGCGCAGCTGCGACTGGCTCTGGTCGAGCTGTTCATTCAGCGCCTTGTTGCGTGCTTCAAGTTCGTCGATCAGCTTCTTGCGTGAATCGAGGGTTTCCTGCATGCCCTGTACGCGATTCTTCCAGCTGTCGTCGATGTTCTTCAGCTGCCCGGTCAGGTCCGCGACCTGGGCATCGAGCTGCGGCAGGCGCTCGCCCTGGCCTGGCACCGACTGCAGGTCGTTGCTGAGAATCCACACCACATCGCCGTTCTGCCCGCGCACCTGGCTGTAGTTGCCCTGGCTGCCGATCAGGGTCAGCTTCTGTCCGGACTTGAGCGTACCGACAATGCGGTGGCCATCGGTGGGGCCGCTGCGCACGTAGGTGCTCAGGCTGTCGCTGACCCAGCGTGCATCGCTGGCAGGCTCTTCGGCGTGCACCGGTGCGGCAAGGGCCACCAAGGTGGCGATCAGGCCGCCGCGCAGGGCAGTGAGGGCGGAAGCAGTTGGGCGGGAATCGGGCATGTTGGGTCTTCGCTGAAACAGGACAAAAAGTAGGCCCGGTGACTGGGCCGATGAACCGGTCGGTGGGTTGACCGTCAGCGAAAGACCGTTTTTTTGTCAGCAGGTTCACTACCTGATGTCGGAAATGTCTGCAGGATGTTGCAGGACTTCAACCGGCGACTGTGAGACTAGACTCAAAGGCTCAGACCCTTTCTTGGAACAAGACCATGACAGCCAAGAACACAATCTGCCTCTGGTACGACAACGACGCCGAGGAGGCCGCGAACTTTTACGCCAGCGTCTTCCCTGACACGACAGTGATAGCGGTGCATCAGGCACCTGCTGATTATCCATCCGGGAAACAGGGTGACGTGATTACCGTGGAGTTCAGCGTCATGGGTATTCCCTGCGTGGGGCTCAACGGAGGCAAGGCCTTCACGCATTGCGAGGCGTTTTCATTCCAGGTCAGCACCGAGGACCAGGCCGAGACCGACCGCTTGTGGGATGCCATTGTCGGCAACGGCGGGGAGGCCAGTGTCTGCGGCTGGTGCAAGGATAAATGGGGGATTTCGTGGCAGATCACCCCGCGCATCCTCATCGAAGCCATCGGCCACCCCGACCGGGCGGCGGCCAAGCGGGCGTTTGATGCCATGATGCAGATGGGCAAGATCGATGTGGCCAGGATAGAGGCGGCGTTGAAGGGCTGATCACGGCAGTGAAGGCATCTTGATCGGGGGCTGCGCAGCAGCCCCCGATTCCACAAACTTGCCAGGTCAGTTGCCGGTCACTTCGGCCTCTGCCGACGCCGGCTTGGTCGAAGTCTTCTTCTCCTGCACCACGATGTAGAACTCTTCGCCATGCTTCACCGCGCCATACAACACGGCCTTCTCGATCAGTTCGTTGCCGCGCAGGTGGCGCAGCATCATCGGGTCCTTGCGCAGGTCGCGGTACAGCGCAAGGCACAGCAGCACCATCACCACCACGAACGGCAGGGCCACGACGATGGTCAGGTTCTGCAGGCCGGTCAGTGCCTCGCCGGGGTCGCGCGGGTCACCGATTGCCAGCATGATCGCCGCCACAGTACCGGTCAGCGCACCCCAGAAGATCACCGTACGTCGCGATGGTGTGGTGGTGCCGTGTTCCGACAGCGTGCCCATCACCAGCGAGGCCGCGTCGGCACCGGAGACGAAGAAGATACCCACCAGAACCATCACCAGCACTGATGTCGCCGAGGCCAGCGGGTAGCTGTCCAGCAACTGGTACAGCGCGTGGTTGCTGTTGACCGCACCATTGGCCAGCTGGAAGGCGCCTTCACGCAGGGCGTCGATACCCGCGCCGCCAAAGATGGTGAACCACACCAGGCTGACCAGGCTCGGTACCAGCAGCACTCCGGTAACGAACTGGCGGATGGTGCGGCCGCGGCTGATGCGGGCGATGAACATGCCCACGAACGGCGTCCAGGAAATCCACCAGGCCCAGTAGAATACGGTCCAGCCGGCCAGCCAGTTGTTCATCTGTTCACCGCCGCTGGCGTTGGTACGGGCCATCATTTCCGGCAGCATCTTGACGTAGATGCCGATCGAGGTTGGCAGCAGGTTGAGCATCAGCAGGGCCGGGCCGACCATGAACACGAACACCGCCAGCACCAGCGCCAGCACCATGTTGGTGTTGGACAGCCACTGGATGCCCTTGCCGATGCCCGACACCGCCGAGGTGACGAAGGCGATGGTCAGCAGGGTGATGATCGAGATGTAGAACAGCTTGCCGGGGCTTTCGATCCAGCCGTTGTATTCCAGGCCACCGGCAATCTGCAGCGCGCCCAGGCCCAGCGAGGCCGCCGAGCCGAACAGCGTGGCGAAGATCGCCATCATGTCGATCAGGCGGCCGAGCGGGCCGTTGGCATGCTTGCCGATCAACGGCCGGAAGGCGGCGGAAATCAGCTGCGAGCGGCCGCGGCGGAAGGTGCCATAGGCAATCACCAGGCCGACGATGGCGTACATGGCCCAGGGGTGCAGGGTCCAGTGGAACAACGTTGTGGCCATGGCCACCTGCATCGCTTCGCTGGACTGCCCGGTGGCCGTCCCTGGTGGTGGCGATACATAGTGCGACAGCGGTTCGGCAACGCCGAAGAACATCAGGCCAATGCCCATGCCGGCGCTGAACATCATCGCCACCCAGGACACCGTGCGGAATTCTGGCTGTTCGCCATCACGGCCCAGCGGGACCCGACCGTACCGGCTGGCGGCGAGCCACAGCACGAACACCACGAACAGCGTGGAGGTAAGCACGAAGAACCAGCCGAAGTTGAGAATGACCCAGGATTGTGCGCTGGAGGCGCTGCTGGCGAGGCTTGCCTGGTTGAGGAAGCCCCAGAGGACGAAAGCGATGGCCAGGAGGCTGGTGAAACCAAAGACGATCCAGTCGAGCTTGCCCTCGAAACGCCGGTCCTGGCGTGCTTCCGCGGTTTTCGAGGGATCCGTCACGCCAAGGTCGAGCGTTTCGGTGATGTGTTCCTTTGCCATGAATGATGAGGCCCCTTTCTGGCTTACCGGCTGGTGCAGGCTTGTAGTTTTGTGTGGGCTACCGAGTTCGATGACTGCCTCGGCGGGGAGATTGCTGGCGGGATTATCCTGCGCACTAAACGGCGGCTCCTGTCCCGATAACGCCCCGGGACGTCCATTGCGCGACCTGCCAGATACTTTTAGTTCTGGGGGCGATGGCCCTTTCTGCCTCGGGTTCTGGTACCCTGTGGGCATTACCCAGGCCTGCACATCCGGGCATCGTAGAAGCGCTGCCGCTTGTGGGCCTGGCCGTACCAGGAAACGGAGATTCGTCCAGATGGCCACTGACCGTGTGAGCCTGATTCATTTCGATAAATTGAGCATGAGCCCTGCCGCTGCCGATCGGTTCCAGAAAGCCCTCGACGCGCTGGAAGCGCTCAAGCTGCAGGACCGTTATGTGTATCTCATCGCTCCTTATCTGGGTGATATCGCTGACGCCTCCGACCGCGAGCAACTGGCCACCGCCCTGGAACAGGGCTTGCGCGTGGTCGACGAGTTGCTGGCTGCCAGGTCGGTCACCAAGGTCAAGGCCGAAGAAGTACGCCAGGTGTTCCACGCCGCCGCCGAGCGCGCGCAGGCTGAAATGCCCGGCTGAGTGGCGGCATGGCCAAAGACATCGACAACCCCTGCGTCTCGCTGTGCCAGCTCAATAGCGAGCTGTGCGTGAGCTGCGGGCGCAGCCGTGACGAAATTCGCAAATGGCGGGGCATGAAGCGCCCCGAGAAGATGGCCACCGTGCAGCGGGCGGCAACGCGGATGAAGGCTATCGCCAAGAAGGCGGCCAAACGGCAGAATGGCGACTGAGCCTGCGCACCCTGTGCGCAATTTTTCCTGATTGTCTGACGAGCCTGAAAATGGATTCTCACTCGCTGTTTGCCTTTACCCTGGTCGCTGCCATCGCGATCGCCAGCCCCGGCCCTGCCACCCTGATGGCCATCAACAACAGCCTTGCCCATGGCCAGCGCAGCGCGATCTGGTCGTCGCTGGGCAATGGCTCGGGCCTGTTCTGCCTGTCGGCAGCCGCCATGCTGGGGCTGGGCGCGCTGCTGGCCAGTTCCGAAATGCTGTTCAACGCCGTGAAGATCCTGGGGGCGGGCTACCTGTTCTATCTGGGCGCGCGGCAATTGCTGAAAAAGAGCCCGATGCTGGCGCAGGGCGACGCAGAGGGTGTGGCCAAGGTTCGGCCCACGCCGCTGAAGCTATACAAGTCGGCCTTCCTCACGGCAGTGACCAACCCCAAGGCGACCATGTTCTTCACCGCGCTGTTCCCGCAGTTCATCGACCAGGGGGCGGCGCTGTTGCCGCAGTTCCTGATCCTGACCGGGATATTCGTAGCGTTGTCGCTGGTTTCGCTGAGCCTGTATGCCGCACTGGCGGCGCGGGCCAAGGGCGTGCTGACCCGGCCGTCCCTGTCGCGCTGGGTGAGCCGGGTGGTGGGCACCACCTTTATCGGTTTTGGCGCGGCGATCCTGGCGATGCGCCGGCAGGGGGCCTGAAGTACGAGGGGCGCTCCATCTGGCCGATAAAAGGCCAACCTGATGGCCATACATGGTCCAGACTGTCTGCAGCACGCACAGATGGGTGCTGCAGTCGACCACAGGACGTGGCAACCATTGGCCACCGCTCCGGGTCTGCGGATGTCACATGTGCCGAGGGTTGTCGATGATCGAGCGCTGCTTTCGCCACGCCTTGCTGCTGTTGCCGTGCCTGCTGCTGCCGCTGGCGGCGGTAGCGCATGAGGAATGCCGGCGGCTGACTGCCACCGGCAACCCGGAATACCCCCCCTACCTGTGGCGCGACCCGCAAAACCCCCAGCAACTGATCGGTGCCAATGCCGATCTGCTCAAGTACCTGGGCAAGCAACTGGGGCTGGAAATCGAGGTGGTCTACGGCGGGCCGTGGTCGCGCGCCCAGGAAGAAGTGCGCACGGGCCGGATCGACCTGATGGCCGGGTACTTTCTGACCAAGACCCGTCAGCAGCAGATGGACTTCATTACCCCGGCATTCCTGTATACCCCAAGTGTTATCTGGGTGCGCCAGGACAATACCTTTGCCTACCAGCAATGGGCCGACCTGAAGGGCCGCAAAGGCGGCACGCTGGTCAACAACAGCCACGGCCAGCAGTTCGACGACTACGCCAGGACCAACCTCACCCTCGAAGCGGTACCCGGTGCCAGGCAGGCATTCGAGAAGTTGATGCACAAGCGCAGCGATTACGTGGTGTACGAGCAGTATCCCGGCTTGGCGCTGGCACGCACCTTGGGGATTGCCGACAATTTACAGGTGCTGGAGCCACCGGTATCCAGCGAAGGGCTGTACCTGGCGCTTTCGCATGACTCGCCCTGCAATCAGCCGAAGCTGCGTGAGGCACTGACAAGGGAGATGGAAAAGATCGTTGCCGGGGCATTGCCGGAGCAACTGCTGCAGCAAAACCTGGAGCGTTGGCAATAGCAGCCTGGTATGCGGTCCCTTGTAGGAGCGGCCTTGTGTCGCGATGGGGCGCGCAGCGGCCCCTGTTTTCAGCTTCGCCGCAGATATCGCCGGGGCCGCTTCGCGCCCCATCGCGACACAAGGCCGCTCCTACAGGGACCGGGCCAGTTGCTCGGCTTCCTTGGCCCGGGTCACGCTGACTGCGCCGGGCAGGGTGACATCGTTCTTCGCCGCGAGGATCTCGGCCATGACGCTGACGGCAATCTCGGCCGGGGTCTTGCTACCGATATAAATGCCGATAGGGCCGTGCAGGCGCCGCAACGACGCTTCGCTTTCGCCAAAGTGTTCGATCAGGCGCTCGCGGCGCAGCTGGCTGTTGCGCCGTGAGCCGATGGCACCGATATAGAACGCCGGGCTGTGCAGCGCTTCGAGCAGTGCCAGGTCGTCCAGCTTGGGGTCGTGGCTGACAGCGACGATGGCGCTGCGCAGGTCCGGGGCAAAGGCGCGGACGACGTCGTCCGGCATGCCGGCAAGGTGGTTGACGCCGGCAACGTTCCAGCCTGCCGTGTACTCGGGGCGCGGGTCGCACAGTGAAACGCTGAAGCCATTGAACAGGGCCATGGTCGCCAGGTATTCGGCCAGCGCGCCGGCACCGATCAACAGCAGGCGGTAGCCGGGGCCGAGGGTGCTGAGCATGTGCTGGCCATCGAAGCTGAACAGCTCGGGCGTGGTGGTGGCGCTGAGGCTGGCTTTGCCGCTGCGCAGGTCGAGCCCACGCCGTACCAGGCTGCCGCCGTCGAGGCCGGCGAGCAATTGTTCGAGGTGTGGCAGCGACGGGGCGAATTCCAGCACCAGTTCGAGGGTGCCGCCACAGGGCAGGCCGAAGCGGTGGGCCTCGTCGGCACTGACACCATAGCGCACCACCTGGGGCAGGCCGCTGGGCATGCCGGGGCCGGCGTAGGCACTGGTGTAGCGGTGAATGAGGTCGTCCTCGATGCAGCCGCCAGAGACACTGCCAACCACACGGCCGTCGCTGCGCAGGGCCATCATCGAGCCCACCGGGCGGGGGGAGGAACCCCAGGTGCGGGCGACCGTGGCGAGCAGGGTGCGATGGCCGGCGGCGAGCCAGTCTCGGGTGGTGCGAAGGACCAGCAGGTCGATGCTTTCCATGGGGACTCCGGTACAGCCACCAAAATTCAGCGCATGTGCAAAATGATCGGGCTACTGCTGGCCGGGTCGGTATGCCCACGCAACTTGCTCACCGCCTGCGCATTCACCGCGCCACCATTGTTCCCCCAGGCACTGCGCACGAAACCCAGCACATCAGCAATTTCCTGGTCACTCAGTTGCTCACGGAAGGCCGGCATGCGATAGGCATCGGGCAACCCGGCCGTCACCACCCGCTGCGAACCATTGAGGGTGATGTTGATCGCCGAGGCGTCTTCCTTGGCCAGTGCCGAAGTAGCGCCGGCCAAAGGCGGCATCCATTCGGCCTGGCCCTTGCCGTCCATGCCGTGGCACGACGCACAGCGGGTTACATAGGTATGCGCCCCAGGGCTGTCGAGCCGCGCCGCCGTCGTTTCGGCCTGGTATTGCCACGGCGCACCGTCGCGTTGCGGGTCGCCGGGCAGCGACTTCAGGTAGCGGGCGATGGCGGCCAGGTCGTCGTCACTCATGAACTGCGTGGAGTTGTTGAATGCCTCGGTCATCGAGCCGAATACCACCGCATGCCGGTTGCGCCCGGTCTTGAGGAACTGCGCGATCTCGGCTTCGCTCCAGCGCCCCAGCCCGGTGTTGGGGTCGGCACGCAGGCTCGGTGCATACCAGCCATCGAGCAGGGCACCAGCGAGGAACGGCTTGCCGCTGTCATCCAGGGCCTTTTCGTTGAAGGCCAGGCCACGCGGCGTATGGCAGCTGCCACAGTGGCCAGGGCCCTGGACGATGTAGGCGCCGCGGTTCCACTGGGCATCCTGCCCGGCCTGGTTGGTGTAGGGCGTGGTGGCGGCGAACAGGCCGTTCCACAAGGCGATGGGCCAACGCAGGTTCAGCGGCCAGGGAATGTCGCTGGCCAGGTTGGCCTGTTGCACCGGCTGCACGCCTTGCATGAAAAAGGCATACAGCGCCTTTACATCGTCATCGCTGAGCTTGGCGTAGGACGGGTAGGGCATGGCCGGGTACAGCCGTCGGCCACCGGGGGCTACGCCGTGGCGCACGGCACGGTCGAAGTCGGCCAGGCTGTAGCCACCGATGCCGGTGTCGCGGTCGGGGGTGATGTTGGTGGCGTGGATCGCCCCCAGCGGGGTGGCCATTTCCAGCCCGCCGGCGAACGGTTTGCCGTCCGCCAGGCTGTGGCAGGCCACGCAGTCGCTGAGGCGGGCTACGTACTCGCCACGGCTGACCAGCGCCGGGTCCGCGGTGGTGGCCTGCGCATCGGCAAATGGCGAGGCAGGCTCGCGGGTGACGTACCAGGCCAGCAGGCCTGCCGCGACCAGGCACGGCAGCGCCAGCCAGCCAGCGGTTCTTGCGAAACGATGGGTCATGGGGCGTCCTTGTGTGCTCAGCTGAAGGTATGGCGGCTCAATGGCAGGCTGCGCACGCGCTGGCCGGACAGCTGCGCGACTGCGTTGGCTACCGCCGGTGCCACCGCGGGCAACGGTGGCTCGCCGATGCCGCCCATCTTCGCCCCGCTTTCGACAATGCGCACATGCACCCTGGCCATGCGCGATGGCGGCAAGATCGGGTACAGGTCGTAGTTGCGCGCGCGCGGCTTGCCATCCACGTACACCGCTTCTTCCAGCAGTGTCTGCGACAGGCCCAGGGCGACGGCGCCGTTGACCTGATGCTCGATGATCGCCGGGTTGACGATGCTGCCCGGGTCGATGGCCTGCCAGATGTCGTGCACTTTGACCTGGCCGTTCTCGATCGATACCTCGGCAATGACCGCTGCCTCCGAGCCGAACGGCGAGGCCATGGCCACGCCACGCGCCCGCTTGCTGCCGTCCTCGGCGGTGAACGGCCCGCGCTTCCAGCCGCCGGAAAGCTCGGCGACGGCCTGCAACAGGTTGGTCAGGCGCGGGTTGTCGCGCAGCAGGTGCAGGCGCAGTTCGAACGGGTCCTTGCCGCCTTTGTCGGCCAGTTCGTCGAGGAACGACTCATAGAAGAAGTCATTCAGCGAGTTGCCCACCGAGCGCCAGTAGCCGAGCATGGCCGGGCCTTTCACGTAGATCTGCGCGATACGCTTGTTGGCGATGGCGTAGGACTTGCCCGACAGGCCTTCGAGCGCGGTCGGGTCGAGCTTTTCGCCTTGCTTGCCTGCGAGGGCCTCGGTCGGGCCTTCGGTGGCGCTCACGGCTTCGAGGGCCACTGGCAGGCCGTCGGCATCCAGCCCGGCCCGGAATTTCACCACGGCGACCGGGCGCAGCACATCGCGGAGGAATTCTTCCTCGCGGCTCCAGATGAGTTTCACCGGCCGGCCGACCGCCTTGGCCAAGGCAATGGCCTGTGGGTAGGGGTTGGCCGAGTCGTACAGGAAGTGGCGGCCAAAGAAACCGCCCAGCAACGGCGAATGCAAGGTGATCTGTGCCGGGGCCAGGCCGGTGCGCTTGGCAATGTCGTCACGGAACATGTCCGGCGCCTGGTTGGGCAGCCACACCTCCAGGGTGCCGTCCGGGTTGAAGCGCGCCAGTGCCGACGGCGGCTCCAACTGGGCGTGGTTGAGGTACTGGTTATGGTAGGTTGCCTCGACCCGGGTCTTGGCATTGGCCAGCATGCCGGCCACATCGCCCTGGTTTTCGTCGTCGCGCGCCGGGCCCGTGACCGTGGCCAGGTGCTCGCGCCAGCCATCGCTGGAGAAGTCGGCCGGCATCGGCCGTACCGGGCTGTCGGCCGCAGGCTCCTTCCAGTCAACCTGGATGGCCTCGACCGCGCGCTTGGCATGCCACCAGCGTTCGGCTACCACGGCCACGGCGCCCGGCAACTGATGCACCGAATGCACGCCCTTCATGGCCTTGACCTGGTCTTCGTTGCGCAGGCTGCCGACGGTCATACCCAGGCGTGGCGCGTGCTGCACGGCAGCGTGGAGCATGCCGTCGACCTTGATGTCGATGCTGTACACCGCCTTGCCGGTGGACTTGTCGTAGGCATCCAGGCGACGTACCGGCTTGCCGATCCAGCGAAACTGGCTGGGGTCACGCAGCTTGACGCTGGCCGGGTCTGGCACTGGCAGGTCCATGGCCCGCCCGGCCAGTTCTCCGTAGGGGATGGAGCGGCCAGTCGTGGTATGTACCACGTGACCCGGCGTGGTGGAGAGTTCTTCGACCGGCACGCCCAGCTGCTCGGCACCCGCCTGCAGCAGCATGGCCCGGGCGAGGGCGCCCAGGCGGCGCATGGTCGGGTAGCTCATGCGCACCGACATGCTGCCGCCGGTGATGCGCATGCCGTTTTCCATCACTACATAGGCTTCGCCGGGCGGCGCGCTGTCGACCACGAAATTGACCGGGTCGACGTCCAGCTCTTCACCAACGATCTGCGCCATGGCGGTGAAGGGGCCTTGGCCACCTTCCATGAACGGGCTGAGCAGGCGTACTTTGCCGTCCGGGCGGATCTCCAGAAACGCCGGCACCTGGGTACCGCGCTCCGGGGTTGCTGCGGCGGCTGCCTGCACGCGGGCCGAGCCCATGGGCAGGCCGAAACCCAGCACCAGGGCACCGACAGCCGTGCCGGCAAGAAAGCGCCGACGCGACAGGTTGACCGTTTCGCCCAATTGCAGCTTGAGCAGTTCGGCGGGGGTATCGACTGGTGTGTTCATCAGGCCTTCTCCCCTTGGGCCAGCTCATGCACGGCAGCATGGATGGCGTTGTAGGTGCCGCAGCGGCACAGGTTGACCATGGCTGCCTCGATCTGTGCGTCACTGGGCTTGGGCGTGTGCTTGAGCAGCGCCGTTGCCGCCATTACCTGGCCGGACTGGCAGTAGCCGCACTGGGCCACCTGGTGCTCGACCCAGGCCGCGACCACCCGTTTGCCGACGGCATCGGCCTCGATCGCCTCGATGGTGGTCACCTCGCGCCCGACCACGCCGGCCACCGGGGTGACGCAGGCGCGCACCACGTTGCCGTCCACCAGCACCGAACAGGCGCCGCACTGGGCCAGGCCGCAGCCATACTTGGTGCCGGTCAGCCCCAGGTCGTCGCGGATCACCCACAGCAGGGGCGTGTCGGCGTCTGCCTCGACCTGGTAGGTCTTCTGGTTGATGCGTAGTTCCATGGTTCACCTGCCCGTCAACGGTTGCTGTCGCTTGGTTTCTTGTGATCGGGGAATACGGTGCTCCCCAGTGCAGAAACGCTAGCACAGCGGGGTGACCGCCGGTCTGCTGACGGGGGCAGGTTCAGAGGATCAGGCAAGCAATTCGGTGAAATGCGCAAGCGGCGATGTGCGCTATCGCCTGTAGGAGCGGCATTGTGTCGCGATGGGGCGCGCAGCGGCCCCGGGGTCTTGGCAGCATGCAGTATTGTAAGGGGCCGCTTTGCGGCCCATCGCGACACAAGGCCGCTCCTACAAGAAAGCGCATTTGGAGGTGAGGAGGACTTCCGCAACGAAAACCCGGATAATGCCGGCCAATTTCGTTTTGCACGTTTAAATCACGGTAATCCCGCATGGAAATCAAGGTCAATTTTCTCGACAATCTCCGTCTCGAAGCCAAGTTCGACGACTTCACGGTGATCGCCGACCAACCGATCCGCTACAAGGGTGATGGCTCGGCCCCGGGGCCGTTCGACTATTTCCTGGCGTCTTCGGCCTTGTGCGCGGCTTACTTCGTCAAGCTGTACTGCCAGACCCGCGACATTCCCACCGAAAACATTCGCCTGTCGCAGAACAACATCGTCGACCCGGAAAACCGCTACAACCAGGTCTTCAAGATTCAGGTCGAGCTGCCCGAGGACATTTCCGAGAAGGACCGCCAGGGCATCCTGCGCTCCATCGACCGCTGCACCGTGAAGAAGGTGGTGCAGACCGGCCCCGAGTTCGTGATCGAAGTGGTCGACAACCTCGATGCCGATGCCCAGGGCCTGCTGATGCCGGTGGCGGACACCAGCACCTACATCCCCGGCAAGGACCTGCCGCTGGAACAGACCATCGCCAACATGTCGGGCATCCTCGCCGGGCTGGGGATGAAGATCGAGATCGCCTCGTGGCGCAACATCGTGCCTAACGTGTGGTCGCTGCATGTGCGCGACGCCCAGTCGCCGATGTGCTTCACCAACGGCAAGGGCGCGACCAAGGAGGCTGCGCTGGCCTCGGCGCTGGGTGAGTTCATCGAGCGGCTGAACTGCAACTTCTTTTATAACGACCAGTTCTGGGGCGAGGACCTGGCCAACGCGCCGTTCGTGCACTACCCGAACGAGCAGTGGTTCAAACCCGGCCCGCGCGATGAGCTGCCGGCCGAGATCCTCGACGAGCACTGCCTGGCAATCTACAACCCGGACGGCGAGCTGCGTGGCTCGCACCTGTACGACACCAACTCGGGCAACACCGCGCGCGGCATCTGCTCGTTGCCGTTCGTGCGCCAGTCCGACCAGCAGGTGGTGTACTTCCCGTCCAACCTGATCGAGAACCTGTTCCTCAGCAACGGCATGAGCGCCGGCAACACCCTGGCCGAGGCGCAGGTGCAGTGCCTGTCGGAAATCTTCGAGCGCGCCGTGAAGCGCGAAATCCTCGAAGGCGAGCTGTGCCTGCCGGATGTGCCGCAGGAGGTACTGGCCAAGTACCCGGCCATCGTCGCCGGCATCCAGGGCCTGGAAGAGCAGGGCTTCCCGGTGCTGGTCAAGGATGCGTCGCTGGGTGGCGAGTTCCCGGTGATGTGCGTGACCTTGATGAATCCGCGCACCGGCGGCGTATTCGCTTCGTTCGGCGCCCACCCGAGCCTGGAAGTGGCGCTGGAGCGCAGCCTCACCGAACTGCTGCAGGGCCGCAGCTTCGAAGGCTTGAATGACCTGCCGCAACCGACCTTCGAAAGCCACGCGCTGACCGAGCCGAACAACTTCGTCGAGCACTTCATCGACTCCAGTGGCGTGGTGTCGTGGCGCTTCTTCAGTGCCAAGGCCGACTTCGAGTTCGTCGAGTGGGACTTCTCCGGCCACGGCGAGGATTCCAACGTGCAGGAGGCCGCGACCTTGTTCGGCATCCTCGAGGACCTGGGCAAGGAAGTGTACATGGCGGTGTACGACAACCTTGGCGCCACCGCCTGCCGCATCCTGGTGCCGGGTTATTCGGAGATCTACCCGGTCGAGGACCTGATCTGGGACAACACCAACCGCGCCTTGTCGTTCCGCGCCGACATCCTCAACCTGCACAGCCTGGACAACCGTTCCCTCAAGCTGCTGCTCAAGCGCCTGGACAACTGCGATGTGGATGACTACACCACCATCACCACGCTGATCGGCGTGGAGTTCGACGAGAACACGGTGTGGGGCCAGTTGACCATTCTCGAGCTGAAGCTGCTGATCTGCCTGGCTGTGCAGCGCTTCGAGGATGCCAAGGAACTGGTCGAGGCGTTCCTGCAATTCAACGACAACACCGTCGAGCGCGGCCTGTTCTATCAGGCGCTGAACGTGGTGCTGGAAGTGCTACTGGACGACGAACTTGAAATGGACGACTACGAAGCCAACTTCCGCCGCATGTTCGGTAACCCGCGCATGGACGCGGTGCTGGGTTCGGTGGACGGCAGCGTGCGCTTCCATGGCCTGACCCCGACCAGCATGAAGCTCGAAGGCCTCGATCGCCACCTGCGCCTGATCGAAAGCTACAAGAAGCTGCACGCGGCCCGGGCCAAGTTCGCCTGACTCCTGTAGGAGCGGCCTTGTGTCGCGATGGGCCGCAAAGCGGCCCCGGCAATATCAGCTTCAATGCCAAAACGGGGGCCGCTTTGCGGCCCATCGCGACACAAGGCCGCTCCTACAGCGACGTCGATCGCCTTCATATATCGGTTTCAAATAACCGCTATCCCCAATCTGTCTTGCCGCTTCGCCTGCCAGGCGCGTAGCGTTTTGCTCCCATCCTCTCGATCCATGGCGCGTTGACCGCCAGAAGGACCTCGGCCGCGCACAACAAGAAGGCGCAGACCATGAGCACCCCTTTGGATACCAATGCCCTCAAAGCCCGCCAGCAAGCCGCGTGGGCCAGTGGCGACTACGCGGTAATCGGCACCACCCTGCAACTGGTTGGCGAACGCCTGGCCGAAGCCTGTGACCTGCGCTGGGACGAGCAGGTGCTGGATGTCGCCGCCGGCAACGGCAATGCCACCCTGGCTGCTGCCCGGCGCGGCTGCTGTGTCACCTCCACCGACTATGTGCCCGAGCTGCTCAAGCGCGGTGAAGAACGCGCGCGGGCCGAGCACCTCAATGTGGTGTTCCAGGTCGCCGATGCCGAAGCGCTGCCGTTTGCCGATGGCACCTTCGATGCCGTGCTGTCCACTTTCGGCGTGATGTTCGCGCCCGACCAGGCCCAGGCCGCGCGTGAATTGGGCCGGGTGTGCCGGCCCGGTGGCCGGATCGGCCTGGCCAACTGGACCCCGCAAGGGTTCGTCGGGCAGATGTTCAAGACCCTCGGGCGGCATGTACCGCCACCGGCCGGGGCTCTGCCGCCTTCACGCTGGGGTGATGAAGAACAGTTGCGCGTGATGTTCGAGGAGGCGCTGGGCGAATTGAAGGTCAGCCGCCAGCACTTCAACTTCCGCTATCGCTCGGCGGCGCATTTCATCGAGGTGTTCCGCACCTGGTACGGGCCGGTGCACAAAGCGTTTGCCTCGCTGGAGCCGGAAGCGGCCGGGGCGCTGGAGCGGGATCTGACCCAGTTGCTGAACGAAAGCAATGTGGGCGGCTCGTCGTCGTTGGTGGTGCCGAGTGAGTACCTTGAAGTGGTGATCATTCGAGGTTGAGCCCACGGGCCAAGCGCTCAGTTCTTGCACTTGGCCATCACCACCTGGCAAGTCTTCGGTGTGCCTCCTGACCGGCTTGCATAACGCACGCAGTTGTTCAGCGATTTCTGCCGGGCAATGCTCAGCGTATTGCCCCACGCGAGGCCGCCTTCGCCGGTGGTGGGGACGGCCTTGGCGAAGCAGTTGGAGCCCGTTGCCGGCGTTGCGTACCTGGCCTTGCTGGCTTTGCTGGAGCAGCCGGCGGTGAGTGCCAGGCTGAAGGCGAGCAGGGTGGTCAGCGCCCAGGACGTGGAGGGGCGAATCGGTTTACTGCTCATATGCTCTCCTTACCGAGGTGCAGGACTCTGCGATCGCAAGCAAGGTGCTGCCCCTGTGGGAGTGGGTTTACCGAGGCGTCGAACCGCCGCGAACACTGGCAAGGCCGGTGCCATACACTGCACAGGATATTGCATTCAAGCGAAGCGGTGAACGCTTGCGTTGCATCAGATGCAGCGCAAGGCCTTGCACCATGGCAAGGCCTTGCGCCTGGGGCAGCGATCAGAACCGGTAGTTGAAGCTGGCTTCCAGCGTGCGCGGTGCACCTGGGGTAATCAGGTCAACCGAACCGTGCGCGGAGGCATAGTAGTCGCGGTCGAACACGTTCTTGAGGCGCAGCGCGGCATCCCACTGCGGCACGCTGTACAGCAGCGCGGCGTCGAAGGTGGTGTAGCCCGGCATCACCACCACGTTGTCGAGTGCGGTGTAGCGCTCGTCGACGTAGTTGGCGCCGGCGGCCACGCGCCATTCCGGGGTCAGCGTGCGCACCAGCCAGACGTTGGCGCTGTTACGCGGCGTCAGGGTAGGAGTCTGGCCTTCGTTGGCCACGCCATTGGTCTTGTTGTTGGACTTGGTGATCTCGGCATCCAGGTAGGCGTAGCCGGCGTAGATCTGCCACTTGTCCGTGAGCTGCCCGCTGACGGTGGCTTCGAAACCGTCGGTGCGCTGTTCCCCGGCCAGCACAGTCAGGTTGGGGTTGGCAGGGTCGGCGGTCTTCATGTTGGTGCGCTCGAGGCGGAATACCGCTGCGGTCACCGACAGGCGGCTGTCGAGCAGGTCCCACTTGGCGCCGATTTCGTAGTTGGTGGTTTCTTCCGGCTCCAGATGCTGGTTGGTCGGGCTGACCGCGAACACTTCGCCCGAAGGCTGGTAACTGCGGCTGACCGACACATAGTAGGACTGGATGTTATCCGGCTGGTACACCAGGCCGGCACGTGGGCTCCAGGTCTTGTCGGTACGGTCGAGGTCGACGTTCTGCGCGCGGTCGTCGTCGTACTCCTGGCCGAAGATGTCATAACGCACACCGACCAGGGCCTTCCAGTGCTCGTTCAGCTCGATCATGTCCTGCACATACAGGCCGGCGGTCTGCTGGAAGTTGGTGCCCTTGGACGACAGGTTGGCGGCGTGCTCCGGCACCGGCACCAGGGCGTCGCGGTACACCGGCACCTGGGCCACGTTGTTCTGGCTCAGCACCCGCTGGTGCTTGTCCTGGAAGCCCACTTCAACGCCATACAGCAGGTTGTGCTGCATGCCGGCAAGCTGCGCCTGTTGCTTGAGTTCGGTCTGGTTGAACATGCCGTACTCGTCGCGGGCGACGTTGCCACGGTTGAGCTTGACCAGCAGTTCGCCGTCAGGCGCGGTGACGAAGCGCGTCGGGCTGCTGTCGGCCAAGGTGTTGTTGCGGTCCAGGTCGTAGCGGTAGTACCGGCTGGTGTTGGTCAGGGTGAAGTCGTCGTTGATGCGGTAGTCCAGGCTGGCAGTCAGCGAGAACACTTCGCTGCGGGCGTAGTCCTGGTCGGCATCGCCGGAGCCGAAGCGCTTGTCGCGGTCCACATCTACCGGGCGGTTGCCCAGCGCCGGGATGCCGAAGTCGATCAGGCGCTTGTCGTACAGGTAGGTGGCGCCCAGGTTCAGTTCCAGGTCGTCGGAGAGGCGGAAGTAGGCCGATGGCGCGATGGCCTTGCGGTCGATGTAGCCATCGTCGCGGAAGGTGTCGCTGTCTTCGAAGGCGCCGGTCACGCGGTAGGCCTGGTTGCTTTGCGGGTCGGCCCAGCCGGTGTCGAACTGGGTGCGGCGCTTGCCTTCGCTGTCGAAGCTCATGCCGACTTCGCGCTTGGGCGTGAAGCTCGGCTTCTTGCTGATGCTGTTGATCAGGCCGCCCGAAGAGCCACGGCCATACAGCACGGCGGCAGGGCCCTTGATCACCTCGACCCGCTCGATGTTGGACAGGTCACGGAAGTACAGGGCGTCGTCGCGCACGCCGTCGATGTACATGTCGCCAATGGCGCTGAAGCCGCGAATGGTCACCTGGTCACGCTGGCCGTCGCCGTTGGACAGGCCGACGCCGGGCACGTTCTTCAGCACGTCTTCCATGGACTGTGCACCCTGGTCCTTGATCACGCTTTCGGGCACGACGTTGACGGTTTGCGGGATGTCGCGCAGCGGGGCGTCGATCTTCATGGCGCTGCGGCTTTCGCTGGCCTTGTAGCTTTGCTGCTCGTAGGCGCTGGTGACCGCAGTGGCGGGCAAGGCGAGGGAACCCAGCGATTCAGATTGGACCGCGTGAACGGCAGGTACAACCAGAATGCCCAGCACGGAAATGGATGCTGGGACAACAGACTTTTTTGCCATTACAGGTGACTCTTTGTTGTATTTGAAGGTCACGAATAGTAATGATTTGCAAATGTAAAGCAAGTGTAAAGAGTTCGTATTTGCTATTGCAAGAATGCAGCTGGCAGAAAAAGCGACAAAACGCGTCGTGAGGGGGAAGGGCCGGCAATGTGTCAGGCAAGGGCTATGCTTGTTGGCGCGTGATCATTTCACGTCCCTACCCGGTCTCGATTACATGGAAGCAGGCCTATGAATCCAATTCGCTCTCTCGCTCGTGCCATTGCCGTTGCCACCCTGGCGTCTGCCTTCAGCTTCACGGTGCAGGCTGCCGGTATTCCCATTGGTAGCGAGGCGCTGGAAAGCCACGTCACCACGCAGGTCACGGCCATCGACCTGGCTAACCGACAGGTCACGGTGAAAGGCCCTGACGCCAAGAAGGATGTGACCTTCCAGCTCACTGAAAAGGCCAAGGCGCTGCCCAACCTCAAGGTGGGTGACCAAGTCGACATCTACGTGACCCGTGCGGTGGCCTATGTGCTCAACCCGGAGGTGGGCGGTGCACCGAAGGCGACTGAAGAGTCCGGTACCATTCGCGCCACGGCAGACAACCCCAACCCGGGCGGCGAGGCGTTCCGCCAGGTCAGGGTGACCTCGCAGATCAAGAAGATCGACCTCAAGACGCATGAAGTGAGCCTGTTGCCGCCGGAGGGCAAGCTGCAGGTGGTCAAGGTCGAGAACCCTGACCTGCAGGCACGCATGAAGAACCTCAAGGTCGGCCAGACGGTCGACGCGATCTACACCGAAGTGCTGCGCGTCGAGACCTCGCGCTGACCATTCATTGGGGCAGGCTACGGGTTGCCCGCGCATGGATCCGTCGTGATGCCTTGCATGACGGCGGATGTCGTTCGAACAGCTGCATCACCCAATCGGGCCGAGTCTTGCTGGCATCGTTGAGCCAATTGGCAACCGAGTCCTGGGCATACTTGTCTGCCTCAGCCAGGCGCGGCACCAACAGTGGCTCGGCCACTTCGGGCGCTTGCTTGAGTGCGGCGATGTGCTCGCACCACACGCCACGTGGGCGCAGCACCTCGATACAGAAGCGTCGTACCAGTGGGTTGCTGTCGCCGGCATGCCGGGCAAGCAGGGCCAGGGCATCATCCAGCGCTTGAGCCAGGCGCGGGCGCAGGGCCATCCAGGCCCATTCGCGCACACCAAAATGTTCATCGCGAGCAAAACGCAGCTGGGCCAGCAATGCGGCTTCGAGATCGACCGTGCGCGACAGGTGCGCCTGGGCGAAGGCCGCCCAGCTGCGCACCGTATCGGAGCTGTGCGCGCTGCACTGCTCCAACACCTGCTGGCGCTGGTGCGCAGGTGCGGGTTCCAGCCACTGCCCAAGGGCAAGGCCGATCCCCGTAATTTTTTTTGACAGGCCCTGCGAGCATGTTTCTTCGGCGCAGGTAGCCAGCTGTTCGATCAGCGTGTCGGGCAACTGGCCTGCCAGTGCACTGACCAAGGTCCTTTGATCCACTGCCAGGCATTCGGCCAGGTTGCGGGTGGGCAACTGCCCATGGTCGATCAGGGTTGTACGTTCATCTGTCATCGAATGTGCTCCATCACATACGGTTTGGTCTGGCCTCAGTCGTGAACCCGCCGGCTCAGGCCGCGGGCGGCGAGGCTGCGCAGCATCCTAGCCCAATTGGCTGGTATCCATGTGACGAATAGCATGAGTGCACACTTTCGATTTCCATGGATGAAGGGAATTTTCCGATCATCGCCTGAACATCTGTCACCAATGAGGACTGCCATGTTCAGCAAGACCTTGTGCCTTCTGGTACTTCCCTTTGCCCTGGCGTTGCTTGCCGGTGCCGTGCTGCCGTTCCAGGCTGCGGGTAATGCCGCCGTCGGCCGGGCGCTGGGGCACTGGTTGTGGGGTGCGTTCACGTCATTGACGGTAAGTTCGCTGGTAGTGATCGCCGCGCTGCTGATCCTCAGGGTGCCGGCGCCGGACATGGGCAAGGCCTTGCAGGGGCCCTGGTGGCTGTGGGTTGGTGGTGTGCTGGGGGCGCTGTACGTGGCCGGTGCTGCTGCGCTCACCCCCCGGCTTGGGGCAGCGGGGTTCCTGGTGCTGGTGGTGGCGGGGCAGATCATCACGGCGGTGGTCGCAGACCACTTTGGGGTGATGGGGTTGGGAGGCAAGCCGCTCAGTCTGGCCAGGTTGGCGGGTGTGGTGCTGATCCTCTGCGGCGTTCTGCTGGTGCAGGGCACCTGGGCAGCAGGCTCGCCGGCCAATGCCCCTGCCGTGGAGAAACAGTCGGAAGGCTGATCAGCGCCCCGGCTGGCTGCACGCCCACACGGTTTCTCGCAGCCAGCGATGCCCCGGGTCGTCCTCTTTGCGGCTGTGCCAGGCCTGCTGGTAATCGAACGAAGCAATCGCCAGTGGCGGCTCGAACTGGCGCAATGTCTTGTGCTGGCGCAGCGAGCCAACCGCGCGGCTGGCCACGGTGAGGATCAGGTCGGTGCCGGCCAGCACCTCGACCGCCGCACTCCAGTGCGGCAAGGCCAGGGCAATCCGCCGACGCAGGCCTTGCGCGGCCAGGGCGCGTTCGATTTCATCGAAGGCATCCGGGTGCATGGCCATCAGCACATGCGGACGGGCCAGCCAGTCGTCCAGGGCCAGGCCGCCGCTGGCCGGTAGCACCTGGCGGTCGGCAACGCTGATGAAGCTGTCGGTGAACAGCGGCTGCGCCGTGATGGCCTGGGGCAGGTCCGGGAAGATGCCCAGGGCCAGGTCCAGTTCACCATCGAGCAACTGGGCCAGCATGGTTTCGCGGCTGGCCTGGCTGATGGCCAGGTCTACCCCGGGCGCGACCTGGCGCAGGTGGCGCAGCAGGGGTGGCAGGATGATCCGCGAGGAATAGTCGGACAGCGAGAGCCTGAAGCGACGCTGGGCCTTGGCCGGTTCGAACTGTGGGGCGGCCAGCAGGCCGTTGAGGTTGCCCAGGGCGTCGTGCAGCGGTTTGGCCAGCGATTGGGCGCGGGCGGTCAAGGCCATGCGGCCGTTCTGGCGCACCAGCAAGGGGTCGTCGAAGTGCTTGCGCAACTGCGCCAGGGCGTGGCTTACCGCCGGTTGGCTGCGGTGCAGGCGCAAGGCGGCGCGGGTGACGTGCTTTTCGCTCAGCAGGGCGTGCAGGGCGAGCAGCAGGTTGAGGTCGATCTTGCGTAGTTCATCCATGTTGCGAATGGTCTTGGTTGCGTCCGACAGTTTTCATCAGTTTAACAAATGCCCAAGGCCGCTCTCATAGAACAACACATGCCTCATTGGTTTAGTGAAGTTCTGTAGGCGCAGCCTTGTGCTGCGAAGAGGCCGTTACTGACAAAGCTTGTCTATTGCTTGTACCGGCCTCTTCGCAGCACAAGGCTGCTCCTGCAGAGGACGCTTCAAACGAGCGATATTTGTTTTCTGCGCGACAGCGCAGCCCAAAGAGCCAGAGCTTTATCGCCTTGCTACCGCATGTTGCACGCACTGCTCGTAATAGGTCTGCTTGATCGCTGCAGGCTTTAGCCGCGAGCGGCTGTTGTAGGTCTGTTCGGTAATGCCGAAGGCGGTCATGCGCATCCACGGTTTGGGGAATTTGCGCGCCTGCAACTTCTTGCGCGTGGCATACAGGGTTACCCCGGAAAGCTTGGCCTGCTGCGCTTCGGCGGCTATCTGTGCGCCCCAGCCGCAAGTGTGGCGATCGTTCTGGCTCAGCGCCCGTGCCTGGGCGCCGAAAGCGAGCGTGGCTAGCAGGCAGCCGGCCATCGTTGCTAGAAGTACTCGCATGTTGCTGTCCTAAGCATCTGAAGGAAAACGAAGTTTGCCTTCACAAGCAGCTACCGGGGGCCAGCAAATTGCCGTCAGGTTGTTGCCATCCGCAACGGGCTGGCGCGGTGTGTGCGCAGGCTGGTCCAGGCCAGGCTGGCGACCCAGATCACCGATACGCCGTAGTTCAGGCGCTGGTACAGGCCGAACCATTGGCCGCTTTGCGCTGCCTTGCCCATGAGTACGACGGTCAGGATCGCCAGCACCACGCAGGCCAGGGAAAACAGCCCCAGTGCCCTGGAGCCGGCAATGCGATTGCCCAACCAGGCCCACAGTGCGCTTGCAAGGGTCAGCGAAAGGAACATCAGCAAGCCGGACAGGTTGTGTAGCTGCTGTGAAGGGGAAGGCTGCGCCGGAGCGCAACCTTGGTCGCAGGGAAACCAGCCGGTACCCAGGCTGCCCAGACCATTCGTTCAGGGCTGCGTGTCGCCTACGGACGCCGGGAAATACCGCACTGCGTGTATGTGATCGTACAACTGCTTGCGCTATGATGAACGCTGTCTTTCAAGGTGAAATACAGGGCAATGACAGAGCAGCAGGTACAGGCAAAGACCCGGCGCAAGCCGCGCAGTCTGGCTCAGGAACTGGTCACGGTGCTGACCGAGCGCATTCGCAGCGGCCAGCTCAAGCGCGGCGACAAGCTGCCGACCGAATCGCAGATCATGGCCGAAGAGGGTGTCAGCCGCACGGTGGTGCGTGAAGCGATCTCGCGGCTGCAGGCTGCCGGGCAGGTCGAGACCCGCCACGGCATCGGTACCTTCGTGCTGGACGCGCCAGCAACGGGTGGTTTCCGTATCGACCCGGCGACCGTGGTCACCCTTCGCGAAGTGTTGGCGGTGCTGGAATTGCGCATTGCCCTGGAGATCGAATCGGCGGGCCTGGCGGCGCAGCGGCGCAGCGACGAAGAGCTGGCCGGCATGCGTGCGGCGCTGGACGAACTCAACGAAGGGGCTGCCCACGCCACGGATGCGGTGTCGGCGGATTTCCAGTTCCACCTGCGCATTGCCCAGGCCAGCGGCAACCACTACTTCGCCGACATCATCAACCACCTGGGCACCAGCATCATCCCGCGTACCCGGTTGAATTCGGCGCGGCTGGCCCATGATGACCAGGCGCACTACATGAGCCGGCTGATGCATGAGCACGAGGCGATCTACGAAGCCATCGCCCGGCGTGATAGCGAAGGGGCGAAGATGGCCATGCGCATGCACCTGAGCAACAGCCGCGAGCGCTTGCGCCAGGCGCATGAAGAGGCCGAGGCGCAGGGGGCCTGAGGCCTTCGTCGCTTGTACCGGCCTCTTCGCGGGCGCGCCCGCTCCCACAGGGATCACCTTATCTTGAGGGTGCAGCGATACTTGTGGGAGCGGGCGTGCCCGCGAAGAGGTCGGTACAGCCAAAAGAAAAGCCCCGCCATGCGCGGGGCTTTCTGGTTTCAAGGGGCGATCAGATCGCGCCCTCACTCCACTGGCCATTTACCAGCCGGCGCAGCCCCAGCGGGTTGCCGTCGCGCAGTGCCTCAGGCAACAGTGCCTGCGGGTAGTTCTGGTAGCACACCGGGCGCAGGAAGCGGTCGATGGCCAGGGTGCCGACCGACGTGCCGCGCGCATCCGACGTGGCCGGGTAAGGCCCGCCGTGCACCATCGCATCACACACCTCGACACCGGTCGGGTAGCCGTTGATCAGGATCCGCCCGACTTTCTCCTCCAGTAGCGGCACCAGCCAGGCGAAGGCCTGCAGGTCTTCCGGCTCGCCAATCAGGGTCGCGGTCAGCTGGCCGCGCAGGCCGAGCAGGGCGGCGCGCAACTGATCGTTGTCCTGCACTTCCACGGCAACAGTGGTCGGGCCGAACACTTCTTCCTGCAGCAGCGGGTCAGACTCCACCAGCAGGCGGGCATCGGCCTTGAACAGCTGGGCGCGCGCCTGGCTGCCTGCCTGCGCCTGGCCGGCCAGGTGCTCGATACCGGCATGGGCGTGTAGGTGCTCCAGGCCACCGACGTAGCTGCGCAGGCCACCTGCGTTGAGCATGGTCTGGCCGGCCTGCTGGCTCAGGTGCAGGCCAAGCTCTGCCAGCAGTTGGCTGTACTGCGGCGACTGCAGGCCGATCACCAGGCCCGGGTTGGTGCAGAACTGGCCTGCGCCCAGGCACACCGAACCGGCCAGTTCTCGGGCGATGGCTTCGCCACGCTTGGCCAGGGCGCCCGGCAGGATGATGACCGGGTTGATACTGGACATCTCGGCGAACACCGGGATCGGCTGCGGGCGCTCGGCGGCCATGCGGCACAGGGCGTCACCGCCTTTCAGCGAGCCGGTGAAGCCGACGGCCTGGATGGCCGGGTGTTTGACCAGCCACTCACCGACGCCGCCACCGAACACCATGTTGAACACGCCCTTGGGCATGCCGGTGCGCTCGGCGGCGCGCTGGATGGCACAGCCGACCAGGTCGGCGGTGGCCATGTGGCCGCTGTGGGCCTTGAACACCACCGGGCAACCGGCGGCCAGGGCCGCAGCGGTATCGCCACCGGCGGTGGAGAAGGCCAACGGGAAGTTGCTGGCGCCGAATACGGCGACCGGGCCGACGCCGATGCGCATCTGGCGCAGGTCCACGCGTGGCAGGGGCTGACGCTCGGGCAGGGCCAGGTCGATGCGTGCACCGAGGAAGTCACCACGGCGCAGCACCTGGGCGAACAGGCGCATCTGGCCGCTGGTGCGGCCGCGCTCGCCCTGGATACGGGCGGGGGGCAGGGCGGTTTCACGGCAGACGATGGCGACGAAGGCGTCGTCCAGTTCGTCCAGCTCGGCGGCGATGGCGTCAAGGAATTCGGCGCGCCGCGCCGGGGCCAGCTGGCGGAATTCGGCGAAAGCGGCGGCCGCGGCCTTGGCGGCCTGGTCCACTTCGCTTTCGGTGGCCTGGGCGAAGCTGTAGGGCAGGGCCTCGCCGGTGCTGGCGTCCAGGCTCTGCAGGCGCTGCGGGCCAGCGGCGCTGCGCTGGCCGGCGATGAAGTTGTGGCCGAGGATTTCAGGCATGGGGTGCTCCTGTAGGTTGAGAGAAAATCTGGCAGGTTGTCGCATGACCTGTGGGAGCGGGCGAGCCCGCGAACACCGGCGCAGCCGGTGCCATACACCGGGTTGCCTGCTTCGCGGGCTCGCCCGCTCCCACAGGGATCGCGACACTGTCGAGAAGCCGGGTCATCAGGTAATCGGTGCCGGGTTGAACAGGGTGATGTCGTTGTGCAGGCGATGCTGTTCGGCCCAGGTCTGCTTGCGGCCGCTGGCCACGTCCAGGTAGTAGTGGAACAGCTCCCAGCCCAGCTCCTCGATGGTCGAGCGGCCGCTGGCGATGCGCCCGGCGTCGATGTCGATCAGGTCGGGCCAGCGCTGGGCCAGCTCGCTGCGGGTGCATACCTTGACCACTGGCGCCATGGCCAGACCGTATGGCGTGCCGCGGCCGGTGGTGAACACATGCAGGTTCATGCCGGCAGCCAGTTGCAGGGTGCCGCACACAAAGTCGCTGGCCGGGGTGGCGCAGAAGATCAGGCCTTTGCGGTTGACCCGCTCGCCCGGGCCGAGCACGCCCTGGATGGCGCCGCTACCGGACTTGACGATCGACCCCAGGGACTTCTCGACGATATTCGACAGGCCGCCTTTCTTGTTGCCCGGCGTGGTGTTGGCGCTGCGGTCGGCGGCGCCTTACTGCAGGTAGCGGTCGTACCAGTCCATTTCGCGCACCAGGGCGTCTGCGACCTCCTGGTTTTCCGCCCGCGAGGTGAGCATATAGATGGCGTCGCGCACTTCGGTCACCTCCGAGAACAGCACGGTGGCGCCGGCGCGTACCAGCAGGTCGGCGGCGTAGCCCAGCGCCGGGTTGGCGGTGATGCCCGAGAAGGCATCGCTGCCCCCGCACTGCATACCCAGGATCAGTTCGCTGGCCGGCACGCTTACGCGGCGGCGCTGATCGAGTTTCTTCAGGCGTGTCTCGGCCAGTTGCATGATCTGCTCGATCATTTCCACAAAGCCCAGGCTGGCGTCCTGCAGGCGGTACAGCCACGGGTCGCTGAGGTCCACCGACGGGTCGTTGTCGTGCATCACCTGGCCGGCCTGCAGCTTTTCGCAGCCCAGGCTGATGACCAGGGCCTCGCCGCCCAGGTTGGGGTTGCGCGCCAGGTTGCGCACCGTGCGGATCGGGATGTAGGCATCGCGCGCGTTGATCGCCACACCGCAGCCGTAGCTGTGGGTGATCGCCACCACGTCATCGACATTGGGATACTTGGGCAGCAACTCGCTGCGAACGCGCTTTACCGCATGCTCCAGCACGCCGGCCACGCACTGCACGGTGGTGGTGATGCCGAGGATGTTGCGGGTGCCGACGGTGCCGTCGGCGTTGCGGTAGCCTTCGAAGGTGAAGCCTTCGAGCGGCGGCAGCGGCTGCGGGACGGCGTCGCAGCGTGGCAGGCTGTCCAGCTCCGGCGCGGCCGGCATGGCCAGCTGGCTCTCCTGCACCCAGCTGCCCTGGCGCAGGTCTTCCAGCGCGTAGCCGATGATCTGCCCGTAGCGGCGCACCGGTTCGCCCTTGGCGATGGCTACGGTGGCCACCTTGTGGCTCTGTGGCACGCCTTCGACCAGGGTCAGGCCGTCGGCGAAGCGGGCGCCTTCGCCCAGTCCGCCATCATTGACCACCACCACGACATTGTCATCGTCGTGCAGGCGGACGTAGCGGGGCGAGTCGGAATGTTCGATCAACTGCATGTTCGGGCCCTACTTGTCAGGTTCTCAGGCTTTTGTACATCCGCCCGCGGCGGGTGGCCGCCGCGGGCGTGTTCACTCAGTGGCGCGAGCCGGCCAGTTCGCTGCCGGCCGCTGGCTCGGCGTCAGGCTTTGGGCTTTCACGCAGCTCGATGCGCTTGATCGGGCCGACGATCACCAGGTAGCTGAACACCGCCACCAGGGCGTTGGCGCCGACGTACACCAGGGCCCACTTGAACGAACCCGTGGCGCTGATGATGTAGCCGATCACGATTGGCGTGGTGATCGAGGCGATGTTGCCGAAGGTGTTGAACAGCCCGCCCGACAGCCCGGCGATCTGTTTCGGCGAGGTGTCGGCGACCACCGCCCAGCCCAGCGCGCCGATGCCTTTGCCGAAGAACGCCAGGGTCATGAAACCGACCACCATCCACTCGGCGTCGACGTAGTTGCAGAACACCATGGTGGTCGACAGCAGCAGGCCGCAGACGATCGGCAGCTTGCGCGAGAAGGTCAGCGAGTTGCCGCGGCGCAGCAGCCAGTCGGAGATCACCCCGCCCAGCACACCACCGATGAAGCCGCAGACCGCCGGCAGCGAGGCGATGAAGCCGGCCTTGAGGATGGTCATGCCGCGCTCCTGCACCAGGTACACCGGGAACCAGGTGAGGAAGAAGTAGGTGATGGCGTTGATGCAGTACTGGCCCAGGTACACGCCCAGCAGCATGCGGCTGGTCAGCAGTTGCTTGATGTAGCCCCATTTCGGGCCGTCGTTGCCGCGCTTCTGGTCCATGTCCACCAGCCCGCCATTCTGCTCGATGTGTTCGAGTTCACCTGGGCTGATACGTGGGTGTTGGCGCGGGTTGTAGATGGTCTTCAGCCACACCATGGAGAACACGATGCCCAGTGCGCCCATGACCACGAACACGTGCTCCCAGCCGAAGCTGAACACGATCCAGCCCATGATCGGTGCGAACAGTGCGGTGGCGAAGTACTGCGCCGAGTTGAAGATGGCCGAGGCGGTGCCGCGTTCCTGGGTCGGGAACCAGGCCGCGACGATGCGCGCATTGCCGGGGAACGACGGGGCTTCGGCAAAACCGACCAAAAAGCGCAGGGTGAACAAAGTCACCACCGCCCAGGCTACCGGCAGGCCACCGACAAAGCCCTGCAGCAGGGTGAACAGCGACCAGGTGAAGATGCTGAAGGCGTAGACGTTCTTGGAACCGAAGCGGTCGAGCAGCCAGCCACCAGGAATCTGGCCAGCCACGTATGCCCATCCGAAGGCGGAGAAGATGTAGCCGAGGGTCACGGCATCGATGCCGAGGTCTTTCTGCAGGCTGGAGCCCGCGATGGCAATGGTGGCGCGGTCAGCGTAGTTGATCGTGGTCACCAGGAACAGCATGAACAGGATCAGGTAGCGCACATGCGTCTTCTTCGTCGCTTGCATGCTGGTAGTACTCCCACTAGTTATTTTTGTGCGGGCTCACGAATTGTAACCGGAGCGGGGCTGGCCCACTCCGGGCGCGGCATCTGGCAGGCCGCGGGCGGCGCTTACTGCGGGCCCATCTTGTCCATCAGCGCGGCGAGTTTTTCGTACTCGTCGGCGGTGAGGTCGGTAAGCGGAGTACGCACCGGGCCGGCGTCATAACCGGCGATCCTGGCGCCGGCCTTGACGATGCTCACGGCATAGCCGGCCTTGCGGTTGCGGATGTCCAGGTAAGGCAGGAAGAAGTCGTCGATCAGCTTGGCCACGGTGGCGTGGTCGTCACGGGCGATGGCGTTGTAGAAGTCCATGGCGGTCTTCGGCACGAAGTTGAACACGGCGGAGGAGTACACCGGCACGCCCAGGGCCTTGTAGGCAGCAGCATACACCTCGGCGGTCGGCAGGCCGCCCAGGTAGCTGAAGCGGTCGCCCAGGCGGCGACGGATCGACACCATCAGCTCGATGTCACCCAGGCCGTCCTTGTAGCCGATCAGGTTCGGGCAGCGCTCGGCGAGTTTTTCCAGCAGGTCGGCGTTCAGGCGGCAGACGTTGCGGTTGTAGACGACTACGCCGATGTTTACCGATTTGCATACGGCTTCGACGTGGGCGGCGACGCCTTCCTGGCTGGCTTCGGTCAGGTAGTGGGGCAGCAGCAGCAGGCCCTTGGCACCCAGGCGCTCGGCTTCTTGCGCGTATTCGATGGCCTGGCGGGTGGAGCCACCGACGCCGGCGAGGATAGGGACCGACTTGGCGCAGGTGTCGACGGCGGTCTTGATCACCTGGCTGTACTCGCTGGCAGCCAGCGAGAAGAACTCACCGGTGCCACCGGCGGCGAACAGGGCGCTGGCGCCGTACGGGGCCAGCCATTCCAGGCGCTTGACGTAGCCAGCCGGGTTGAAGTCGCCATGGGCGTTGAAGTCGGTGACCGGGAAAGACAGCAGGCCGTGGGAGAGGATGGATTTGAGTTCTTGTGGAGTCATTGTTGTTGGCATCCTGTGGCGCTTGGGTGAAGGGTGATGTTTTGCGTTGGAGGTAAGTTATCGTACAACTTGTACGATGACTAGTCCCTTGGGGAGATTTTTTTGTGGAGGGGCGGAAGGCGTGTTATTGCCTGTGCCGGCCTCTTCGCGGGTAAATCCGCTCCTACAGGGACCGCGTCGCGCTTGTAGGAGCGGGGTTGCCCGCGAAGAGGCCAGAACAGGCGACAACAAGAGATGCATGAGACATAGATGGCAGACTAATCGCGATCAGTCATCGTATCTCTTGAGGGGCAGGAAAAAAGATCGCGGAGACAGGCACAAGCCCGCCGCCCGTTTCCACGGGAAGTGTTCTGGGACCAGCAGAGGGTGACCGGGGAAAACGGGGGCGGCCTTGCGCCGCCCCGCGATCAAAGCAGAGGAAACTGGGGTCAGGCAGCGTGCTGGCGCTTGATCTGCGCCTTGCGTACCTGGGCCCGGCAAGCGTCGCCGAAAGCCTGGAAAATCTTGATCGAATCCGGGTTCTTCGCCGCTTGCCACTCCGGGTGCCACTGCACGGCGAACAGGAATGGCGAGATGCTCGGGGCATGGATCGCCTCGACCAAGCCGTCTTCGGCGTGGGCGATGGCCTCGATGCCGGCACCGAGCTTGTGCAGGCCTTGGCCATGCAGCGAGTTGACGCGAATCTCGTCGGTACCCAGGGTGTCACGCAGCCAGCTGTCCGGCTTGATCTTCACGCCGTGCACCTGGGCGTATTGCACCTCGACCGGGTCTTCCGGGTTTTCCCGGTGGTCGTTGAAGCCAGGCTCGGCGTACACCTTCTGGTAGATGTCGCCACCCAGGGCCACGTTGATTTCCTGCATGCCACGGCAGATGCCGAAGATCGGCAGGCCACGCTTGATCGCGGCCTTGACCAGCGGGATGTCGAACAGGTCGCGGTTCTGGTCCTGGCCTTTGCCGGGGGTCTCGTTTTCCTGGCCGTACAGGGCCGGGTCGATGTTGCTGCCGGCACCGGTCAGGTACACGCCGTCGGCCATGTCCAGATAGGTCTCGAGGTCTTCGATGCCGCAGCAGGTGGGCACCAGCACCGGGACGCAATCGGAAAACTCGACCAGCGGGGTGATGTATTTGTGGGTCATGACCTGGTAGTCATGGCCTTTGCGCTCTTGGCTGCCCATGGTCATCAGGACGACGGGTTTGCGCAGGGAGGGTTGCTTGTTGCCAATGTTGCTGTTGGACATATGTCACCTTGGGACAGGTTCGGCCTGTCGTTGTTGTGCAGGTGCACGGCGCGGGGCCATGGGTGCAACCTGTAGCCCCGAGCACTGCCGGCTCGTCGGAGGCGACGATTCCGGTCGGGGCTTGTAGATAGCTTGCCAGAGCCGTTCGATATGTCAAACGACGGAGCAGGGCTTGATGGCAGGGAATGCGCCGGTTTTTGGGGGCTGAAACCGATGCGGGCCTGTGGCGGCGTGGGTTTGGCGGGGGTTAAGGTCAATAATATTTAACGATGCAGTTGGGTCTTTGCAGCGGTGCAATGAAGGGCCGGCAGAGTCGCTCACTCCTTCGGCTGACGCGGAACCTGTAGGAGCGGCCTTGTGTCGCGAAAGGGCTGCAAAGCAGCCCCGGCAATTTGTGCACCTGCGCTGAAACCCTGGGGCTGCTGCGCAGCCCTTTCGCGGCACAAGGCCGCTCCTACACAGATATTGCGCCAGCTTTCATCATTTTCAATCAGTGCAGTATCTGCGCCAGGAACCCCTTGGCCCGCTCGGTACGCGGCTGGTTGAAGAACACCTGCGGCGGGCTGTCTTCAATGATCTGCCCGCCCTCGAGGAACAGCACCCGCTCGGCTACCTGGCGGGCAAAGCCCATTTCATGGGTGACGCAAAGCATGGTCATGCCAGTGCCGGCCAGTTGCACCAGCACATCCAGCACCTCGGCGACCATCTCCGGGTCCAGCGCCGAGGTGGGCTCGTCGAACAGCATGATCCGCGGCTTCATGCACAGCGCCCGGGCAATCGCCACGCGCTGCTGCTGGCCGCCGGACAGCTGGCTGGGGTACTTGTGCGCCTGGCTTTCGATGCCGACCTTGCTCAGGTACATGCGCGCCCGCTCCTCGGCGTCCTTGCGCGACAGGCCGCGCACGCTGGTGGGGGCCAGCAGGCAGTTGTCGAGCACGCTCATGTGCGGGAACAGGTTGAAGTGCTGGAACACCATGCCGATGTCGCTGCGCACCTGCGCCGCTTCGCGGGTGGTGGCCGCCAGGTCGATGCCATCCACCTTGATGCTGCCCTGCTGGGCCACTTCCAGGCGGTTGATGCAGCGGATCAGGGTCGACTTGCCCGAGCCGGACGGCCCACACAGCACGATGCGTTCGCCTTCGCGCACCTGCAGGTCGATGTCGCGCAGCACGTGGAACGCGCCGTAGTGCTTGTTCAGGCCTTCGATGCGGATCAGCACCGGGCGCGGGTCGGGTTCGGGGGCAAGGGTGGCAAGGCTCAGTGGTGCGGTCATCTTGTTGTTCTCCCGCAGGGGTTCAGTCGAAACGGGTCGCGCTGTAGGGCGCGGGGTCGGTGAAGGGGCGTTCGCCGGTGACCAGTTCGGCCACCAGCCGGCCGCTGACCGGGCCCAGGGTGAGGCCGTGGTGGGCGTGGCCGAAGTTGAACCACAGCCCTGGGTGGCGCGGCGCCGGGCCGATCACCGGGCGCATGTCGGGCAGGCACGGGCGGCGGCCCAGCCACGGGGTGTCGTCCAGGCGCTCACCCAGGGCCGGGAACAGCTTGCGCGCCAGGGCTTCGCAACGGCCCAGCTGGATCTGGTTGCCCGGCGCGCTGCTGGCGTCGAACTCGATGCCGGTGGTCAGGCGCACGCCGCGGGCCATCGGCGCCAGCACGTAGCCGCCCTGGGTGTCGCAGATGGAATGCTCCAGTTGCGCGCCGTCACGGGTGCTGTAGTGCATGTGGTAGCCACGCTTGATCGCCAGCGGGATCTGGTAGCCAAGGCCGCTGAACAGGTCGGCTGACTGCGGGCCGAGGCAGGCCACTACCTCGTTGGCGGTGATCGGGCCGCGGCGGCTGTCTACCTGCCATTGGCCGTCGACCTGGCGCAGGCTGCGCGCATCGCCATGCAGGAACTGCCCGCCGCGCTGCGTGAACAGGGTGGCGTAGCCACGGGTGAGGGCGCCAGGGTTGTTCACGGTCTTGGGGTCGAGCCAGTGGATGCCGCCGACCACGCTGGCGTCCAGCTGGTGCTCGCGGGCCTGCAACTGCCCGCATTCGAGGATTTCGAACTGCAGGCCATAACGGCTCAGGCCCTTGGCGTCGGCCTTGGCCTGCTCGAACAGCGCCGGGTCACGGAACACTTCGATCCAGCCTTTGGCCTGCACCAGCCCTTCCAAGCCGGCGGCAGCAATGAATACGTCGTGCTCCTCTACGCAGCGCTGCACCAGCGGCAGCATGTCGGCGGCGGCCCCGGCCAGGCGCCCGGGGGCCGACTGGCGCCAATAGCGCCACAGCCAGGGTGCGGCCTTGGGCAGGTGCAGCAGGCTGTAGCGCACGTCGGGCTGGCGGTTCAGGCCATAGCGCAGCAGTGCGCCCAGTTGCCGCGGGAAGGCATAGGGGATGACGCTGGAGCGCTCGATCAGCCCGGCGTTGCCGTGGCTGGTGCCGCAGCCCGGTTCGTCGCGGTCGATCAGGATCACCTGGCGCCCGCGGGCCTGCAGGTGCAGCGCGGTGCTGACGCCGACGATGCCGGCGCCGAGGACAAGGGTCTGGCAATGCATGGAACGTATCCTTCGGTCAGTTCAGGTGGCGGCCCAGGCGGGCTTCCAGGTGTTTCAGCAGGCGCCGCACCAGTTCGACGATCAGCAGGTAGAGCACGGCGGCCCACAGGTAGATCTGGAAGTCGAAACTGCGCGAGAAGGCCAGTTTGGTCACGCCCATCAGGTCGTAGATGGTCACCAGCGAGGCGATCGCGCTGGCCTTGATCATCAGGATCAGTTCGTTGCCCAGCGGGCCGATGGCCACCAGCAGCGACTGCGGCAGGATCACCTTGAAAAAGGTGGTCGAGCGCTTCAGGTTCAGCGCCCGCGCCGCCTCATGCTGGCCGGGGGCGACGGCCATCAGGCTGCCGCGGAAGATCTCGGCCTGGTAGGCGGCGGTGTTCAGGGTGAACGCCAGCAGGGTGCAGAACCACGCCTCGCGGAAGAACCACCACAGGCCGACGTCCTGCCAGAAGCCTTTGAGCGAACCCAGGCCGTAATACAGAAGGAACAGCTGGGCCAGCAGCGGCGAGCCGCGGAAGAAGTACACATAGCCGGCGGCCATGCGCTGCAGCAGCAGGCTGCGCGACATGCGCGCCAGGGCCAGCAACAGGCCGAGCACCGCACCCAGGCTGAAGGAAATCGCCACCAGCTTGGCCGTTACCAGCAGGCCATCGAGGAAGCGTGGGCCGTAGCGTTCCAGCAGGTCGGGGTCGAGTACCAGCGCCAGCAGTTGTTCGAAGCTCATGCGCGTGCTCCTTGCAGGTGGCGGTTGCTGCGCCGTTCGATGAAGGCGAACACGCGCCCGGAAATGGCGGCGAACAGCAGGTAGCCCAGGCAGGCGACGCCATAGAAGAACATCGGCTCCTTGGTCACGCTGACGGCCAGGTTGGTCTGGCGCATCAGGTCGACCAGCGAGATGGTGGATACCAGCGAGGTGTCCTTGAGCAGCGACAGCCAGTTGTTGGACAGGCCGGGCAGGGCGATGCGGGTCAATTGCGGCAGCAGCACCTTGAAGAAGCCGGTGCGCTTGCTCAGGCCCAACGCCGAGCAGGCTTCCAGCTGGCCCTTGGGCAGGGTCTTGAAGGCTGCCAGCCAGATCTCGCTGGAGAACGCGGCGAACACCAGGCTGAAGGCGATCAACGCGGCGAGGAAGGTATTGATCAGGAACTCACCCTGGTAGCCCATGGCTGCGAGAGTCTTCTGTGCGGCGATCTGGCAGCCGTAATAGATGATCAGCAGCGTCAGCAGTTCGGGCAGGCCACGGAACACGGTGGAGAAGGTGGTGGCCCAGGCTCGCGGCAAGCGCTTGCGCGAGCGTGCTGCAAGGGCGACGACCAGGCCCAGCGGCAGGCCGATGGGCAGGCAGGCCAGGGCCAGGGAAACAGTGACCAGGGCGCCGGCCAGCAACGCCTGGCCCCAGCCTCCACTGGCGAAGGACAGCAAGGATAATTGATCGAGCATGACAAACCCCTAGGATGGGCAATGCGGACTCTTTGTAGGAGCGGCCTTGTGTCGCGAAAGGGCTGCTTAGCAGCCCCAGGATCTATGCCGCAGCAGGGATTGCCGGGGCCGCCTTGCGGCCCTGTCGCGACACAAGGCCGCTCCTACAGAAATTGCGCAGTTTCCTGAAGATCAGTTGTAGATATCGAAAGCGAAGTACTTGCTGGCGATCTTCTGGTAGGTGCCGTTGGCCACGATCTGTTGCAGCGCGGTGTTCAGGCGCTGGCGCAGGGCTTCGTCGTCCTTGCGCACGGCAATGGCGGCATCGGCCTTGGTGTCGGCCACGTCACCGAGGATCTTGCAGCAGTCCCCGCCGTTCTTGGTCATCCACTCATGCAGCGGGAATTTGTCGGCAATCACCCCGTCCAGGCGGCCCGCGGCCAGGTCGGCGTTGGCTTCGTCCATGGTCGGGTACAGTTTCACGTCGGCACCGGCCTTGGCGTAGACGTCTTCGGCGTAGATGGCCTGGGTGGACGACGACTGGGCGCCAACGGTGTAGCCGTCGAAGGTGGTCTGGGCGTCGTTGATCTTGCTGTCCTTGGCCACGGCAACGGTCAGCGGGGTGCGGTAATAGTGGTCGGTGAAGGCGATTTTCTTGCGCCGTTCTTCGGTATTGATCATCGACGCGACCACCGCGTCGTACTTGCGTGCCATCAGCGCCGGGATGATGCCTTCCCAGTCCTGGGCCACCAGCGTGCACTCGACTTTCATCTGCTCGCACAGGGCGTGGGTGATGTCGACGTCGAAGCCGTGCAACTGGTTATTGGCGTCGACATAGTTGAAGGGCGGGTAGGCGCCCTCGGTGGCGAAGCGCAGGGTTTCGGCACTGGCGGCACCCGACAGCAGCAGGGCGCACGCACCCACCAAGGCCATGGTCTTTTTCATCTCGCACCTCATTGCACTCTTGCTATTGTTGTTTTCCCGTCGACCACGAGGTGTAGCCGACGAATTCGTTATGTAGAGCGGCAGTTGCTTCCAAGCGCTTTTCAACATCCGGCCCGAGCTTCTTGCAGACCTCGTTGACCATCAGGTGCACCCACGACAGCATGGTCGAGGTGGACTCCCAGAACAGGTTGAACTCGGTGGGGATGCGGAACACCTCGTCGGCGTTGGCATCGGCCCAGTCACAGAAGGTGTCGGTCACCAGGGTGACCGCTATGCCAGCCTCGCGCGCCTTCTGGCACAACAGCAGGGCATGGCGGGAATAACGGCGGGCTTCGAACACCACCAGGGCGCTGTCTTCGGCGCGGCCCAGCAATACTTCGCCAAAGTGCCCGGCACTCATATCCACCAGCTGCACGCCATCGCGCAGGTACTGCAGCAGGTGGCTCATGCACATGGCGATGCCACGCTCGGTCTGGAAGCCGGCGATGAACACCCGCTGCCTGCTTGCCAGGCGCTGGGCGACGCTGTGCCAGGCGCTGCTCTGGCGATACTCGTGCACGCGCACCAGGGCGGCGATTTCCAGCTCCAGGCTGCCGGCGTTGTCGCTGGCGTCCTGGTTCTGGCGGTAATCTTGCAGGCGGTCGCCGACCAGCCACGGGCCATCGCCCAGGTCGTTCTGCAGGTCTTGCTTCAACGCCTTGAGATGGGCATAACCCAATGAGCGGCAGAAACGGCCGACGCTGGATTCGCTGACGCCCAGCTTGGCGGCAATGCTGGCCGAGGTCTGGAACGGCAGTTCCTGCAGATTGGCGAGCATGTAGGTGGCGATCTTGCGGCCCGAAGCAGCGGCCCCTTCGAGGCTGTTTTCCAAGCGTTGCTTGATCGGTTGGCTCATGCTGCGGCTCCAGGGGTAAGGCTTGCGAAAGAAAATGGCTGTTTTCTGTCATCAAGTCAACATTTGACAGATAGCTGTCACATGCAGGAAAGTTTTTGTCGTTGCAACGCTGTAGCCATTCCAATTCCAACAAGGAGCTTCAGATGTCCGCACCTTCCACCAGCACCGTCGTGCGTGTGCCTTTTACCGAGCTGCAGGGCCTGTTGCAGAGCATTTTCCAGCGCCATGGCTGCAGCGAAAGCGTGGCCCGGGTGCTGGCCCACAACTGCGCCAGCGCCCAGCGCGATGGTGCCCATAGCCATGGGGTGTTCCGCATGCCCGGCTATGTTTCGACATTGGCCAGCGGCTGGGTCGATGGCCAGGCCACGCCGAAGGTCAGCGACGTGGCGCCCGGTTATGTTCGCGTCGATGCCGCAGGCGGCTTCGCCCAGCCGGCGCTGGCGGCGGCCCGTGAACTTCTGGTGGCGAAGGCGCGCAACGCTGGCATCGCCGTGCTGGCGATCCACAACTCGCACCACTTCGCCGCGCTGTGGCCGGATGTGGAGCCTTTCGCCGACGAAGGCCTGGTAGCCCTGAGCGTGGTCAACAGCATGACCTGCGTGGTGCCGCACGGCGCCCGCAAGCCGCTGTTCGGCACCAACCCCATCGCCTTTGCCGCACCTTGCGCCGAACATGACCCGATCGTCTTCGACATGGCCACCAGCGCCATGGCCCATGGCGACGTGCAGATTGCCGCGCGTGCTGGCCAGCAATTGCCGCAGGGCATGGGTGTGGATGCCAATGGCGAGCCGACCACCGACCCCAAGGCGATTCTGGAAGGCGGCGCCTTGCTGCCATTTGGCGGGCACAAGGGCTCGGCCTTGTCGATGATGGTCGAGTTGCTGGCGGCGGCGCTGACCGGCGGGCATTTCTCCTGGGAGTTCGACTGGTCGGGGCACCCGGGGGCGAAGACGCCGTGGACCGGCCAGTTGATCATCGTCATCGACCCGAACAAGGCCGAGGGCGAGCGGTTTGCCCAGCGCAGCCGCGAACTGGTCGAGCAGATGCAGGCGGTAGGGCTGACGCGCATGCCGGGCGAGCGGCGTTACCGCGAGCGCGAGGTGGCCGAGGAGGAGGGGGTGGCGTTGACCGAGCAGGAATTGCAAGGCCTGAAAGAGCTGCTTGGCTGACCCGGCCTCTTCGCGGGCGCGCCCGCTCCCACAGTGATAGCACCGCCCTTGAGACCTGTGCAGTACCTGTGGGAGCGGGCATGCCCGCGAAGAATCCAGCACCAATCCTCAGCCATGCAATGTTGCATAGACAACCTTGCACAATAGTTGATGTTCCTGAGCCCGCACTCCGGGTATGCTCAGGGCTGCCTTTTCGAACTGTCCTGATCCAAGGAGCTGCACGCTGTGTTCAAACATGTCGATGCCTATGCCGGCGACCCGATCCTCTCGTTGATGGAAACCTTCAAGGCCGACCCGCGCGCCGACAAGGTCAACCTGAGTATCGGCCTGTACTACGATGAGGCCGGCGTGGTGCCGCAACTGGCGGCTGTGGATGCGGTGGAGAAACGCATCGCCGGCCAGGACCACGAAGCCTCTCTGTACCTGCCGATGGAAGGCCTGGCCAGCTACCGCCAGGCGATCCAGGCGCTGCTGTTCGGTGCCGATCACCCGGCTGTTACCGGCGGGCGTGTGGCCACCGTGCAGACCGTAGGCGGTTCCGGCGCCCTCAAAGTCGGCGCCGACTTCCTCAAGCGCTACTTCCCGCAGTCCGAAGTCTGGGTCAGCAACCCGACCTGGGACAACCACCGCGCCATCTTCGAAGGCGCCGGCTTCAAGGTGCACACCTACCCGTACTTCGACCAGGCCACCCGTGGCGTGGACTTCGACGGCATGCTGGCCACCCTGCAGACCCTGCCGGCCAACAGCGTGGTGCTGCTGCACCCGTGCTGCCACAACCCCACCGGCGCCGACCTGGAACAGCACCAGTGGCAACAGGTGGTTGAAGTGGTCAAGGCACGCCAACTGATCCCGTTCCTCGACATCGCCTACCAGGGCTTCGCCGAAGGCCTGGTGGAAGACGCCTACGCCATCCGCGAAATGGCCCGCGCCGGCGTGCCGTGCCTGGTCAGCAACTCGTTCTCGAAGATCTTCTCGCTGTACGGCGAGCGTGTCGGCGGCCTGTCGGTGGTCTGCGACGATGAAGCCACTGCCCAGAGCGTGCTCGGCCAGCTGAAGGCTACCGTGCGCCGCAACTACTCCAGCCCGCCCAACTTCGGCGCCCAGCTGGTTGCTGGCGTGCTCGGCGATGCCGCCCTCAATGCCCAGTGGGCCGAGGAAGTCGAAGTGATGCGCAAACGTATCCTCGACATGCGCCAGGCGCTGGTCGATGCCCTGGCCGTGCTGCTGCCAGGCCAGGACTTCCAGTTCTTCCTGCGCCAGCGCGGCATGTTCAGCTACACCGGCTTCAGCGTCGAGCAGGTGCGCCGCCTGCGTGACGAGTTCGGCGTGTACCTGATCGACAGCGGCCGCGTATGCATGTCCGGCCTGCGTCCGGCCAACCTGCAACGGGTTGCCGAAGCCTTCGCCGCCGTCCAGAAGTAACACCGTACCAGGCCGCTTCTGTGGGGCGCGGCCTTTGTAGGAGCGGCCTTGTGTCGCGAAAGGGGTGCGCAGCGCCCCCAACGTTTGCAACTTCGCCGCGAATATTGCCGGGGCCGCTTTGCGGCCCTTTCGCGACACAAGGCCGCTCCTACACCTGTCAAATCCCTCCTGCAGTCCACGGGCACAACCCGCTTGTAAAGACAAGTGCAACCGCTCCTCGGAAAAGGGCTTCGCAAGTGCAACCTTTCCGTGCACAATCGCGCTCCCTTTTTCGGTTGAGTTGGGCGAAACGTCTATTTCGCCATTCTCAGCCTGTTGCAGTCTTGCGAGTGGAGCTTCACCCGGAATGAATGAGCAGGCCCCAAGCGTTGAACAACGCTTTGCAGAATCGACCCCCGCCACCCTCGGCAGCTGGTCGCGTCACGACACCACCTGGATGCTGGGCCTGTTCGGCACAGCGATCGGCGCCGGAACCCTGTTCCTGCCGATCAACGCCGGCCTTGGCGGCTTCTGGCCGTTGCTGATCCTGGCCATGCTGGCCTTCCCGATGACCTATTTCGCTCACCGCGGGCTGACCCGTTTCGTCCTTTCCGGGCGCAATGACGGCGATATCACCGAAGTGGTCAAGGAGCACTTCGGCATTACCGCCGGCGCCTCGATCACCGTGCTGTACTTCTTCGCGATCTTCCCGATCCTGCTTATCTATAGCGTGGCGCTGACCAACACCGTGTCCAGCTTCATGGAGCACCAGCTACACATGCAGCCGCCGCCACGGGCCATCCTGTCGTTCGTGCTGATCCTCGGCCTGCTGGCCATCGTGCGCTGCGGGGAGCAGGCCACGGTCAAGGTCATGAGCCTGCTGGTCTACCCGTTCATCGTCGCCCTGGCATTGCTGGGCCTGTACCTGGTGCCGCACTGGACCGGTGGCATTCTCGATAGCGCCACCCAGGTACCACCAGCTTCGGCCTTCCTGCACACCCTGTGGCTGGCGATTCCGGTGATGGTGTTCTCGTTCAACCACTCGCCGATCATCTCCGCCTTTGCCGTCGACCAGAAGCGCCGCTACGGCGAGCATGCCGATGAGCGTAGCGGCCAGGTCCTGCGCCGTGCCCACCTGCTGATGGTGGTGATGGTGCTGTTCTTCGTGTTCAGCTGCGTGCTCACCCTGAGCAGCGCCCAGCTGGCCGAGGCCAAGGCGCAGAACCTGTCGATCCTGTCGTACCTGGCCAACCATTTCAGCAACCCGACCATCGCGTTCGCTGCACCGCTGATCGCCTTCGTGGCCATTGCCAAGTCGTTCCTCGGCCACTACATCGGCGCCAGCGAAGGCCTGAAGGGCATCATCACCAAGGCTGGTGCACGCCCGGCGGGCAAGACCCTGGACCGGGTGGTTGCCGCGCTGATGCTGGTGGTGTGCTGGATTGTCGCCACCCTCAACCCGAGCATCCTCGGCATGATCGAGTCGCTCGGTGGCCCGATCCTCGCGGTGTTGCTGTTCCTGATGCCGATGTACGCCATTCGCCGCGTGCCATCCATGCGCAAGTACAGCGGTGCTGCCTCCAACGTGTTCGTGGTAGTGGTCGGCTTGGTTGCGCTGACCTCGGTGGTATACGGCCTGCTGGGCTGATACGTCATCCGCAAAAGTAATGCCCGGGGCGCTTGTAGCCACCCGGGCATTTTTTTGTCCACAAGAATTGTCCGGTAATAGAACAATTTCACTGTCCCCATAGGCACCCGGCCGCCTTCATGCTTAACTCAGTGTCCTTTTCAAACCCGCATAAGGATTTCGTCATGGCTCAAGTGACTCTCAAAGGCAACCCGGTTCAGGTCAACGGCGAGCTGCCGAAAACCGGCGCCCAGGCTCCGGCTTTCTCCCTGGTCGGTGAAGGCCTGGCTGACAAGTCGCTGAAAGACTTCGCCGGCAAGCGCAAGGTGCTGAACATCTTCCCGAGCGTCGACACCCCGACCTGCGCTACCTCCGTGCGCAAGTTCAACGCCCAGGCCAACGATGTGGCCAACACAGTGGTGCTGTGCATCTCCGCCGACCTGCCGTTCGCCCAGGCACGCTTCTGCGGCGCCGAAGGCCTGGACAACGTGAAGAACCTGTCGACCCTGCGTGGCCGCGAGTTCCTCGAAAACTACGGCGTGGCCATCGCCGATGGCCCACTGGCCGGCCTGGCTGCCCGTGCCGTGGTGGTGCTGGACGAAAACGACAAGGTGCTGCACAGCGAGCTGGTTGGCGAAATCGCTGATGAGCCGAACTACGACGCAGCTCTGGCTGTGCTGAAGTAAGAGTTGTGTGGGGCAGGGCGGGCGTCGATCGCCTGTGCCGGCCTCTTCGCAGGTAAACCCGCTCCCACCGGTACTGCACAATGCTTCAGGACTGCGCGGTACCTATGTAGGAGCAGCCTTGTGCTGCGAAGAGGCCATTACTGCCACAGAGTCTCTTTTGCCGTGCCGGCCCCTTCGCAGCACAAGGCTGCTCCTACAGGTAGTGCACTGCACCTGTGGGAGCGGGTTTACCCGCGAAGGGGCCGACACAGGCAGCCGAAACCCTTCAGCCCGCCACCCACCGCTCCAGGCAACACCCTGTAAACGGCCCGGAACGCTTTCCGGGCCGTTTTCATTTAAAGTTCAACCCCTTGGCAACGTCAGGCAAAGGTAAACCTCTGGTAAAGGCGCTTTGCTAAAACGATGCCAGTGCTTATCGTTCATTCTCCCCAAGCCGTCATTCCGAACAAGGTTCGTTCAACCCATGCAAGTGTCCAATTCCCGCTCCCCTCGTCGCTGGCTCGTCGGCCTGCTGATCCTGCTGCTGGTGGCTGCACTGGCCTGGTGGCTGTGGCCCGCAGCGACGCCTGCGCATAAAGAAGCCGGTGGCGGGCGCGGTGGCAAGGGCATGGGCATGATGGGCGGTCGCCCGGGCTTCGGCGGCTCCAGCGACCCGGTGCCGGTGCGCGTCGAGCCGGTGCGGGTGGGCGACTTCCCGCTGTACTACAAGGCCCTGGGCACAGTCACCGCCACCAACACCGTCAACGTGCGCAGCCGCGTGGCTGGCGAGCTGGTCAAGATCCACTTCAAGGAAGGCCAGCAGGTCAAGGCCGGCGACCTGCTCGCCGAAATCGACCCGCGCCCGTACCGCATTGCCCTGCAGCAGGCCGAGGGCACCCTGGCGCAGAACCAGGCGCAACTGAAGAACGCCCAGGTCGACCTGGCCCGCTATAAAGGCCTGTACGCCGAAGACAGCATCGCCAAGCAAACCCTCGACACCGCCGAAGCGCAGGTGGCACAGTTCCAGGGGCTGGTGAAGACCAACCAGGCGCAGGTCAATGACGCCCGCCTGAACCTGGACTTCACCCAGATCCGCGCGCCGATCAACGGCCGCGTAGGCCTGCGCCAGCTCGACCTGGGCAACCTGGTGGCGGCCAACGACACCACCGCGCTGGTGGTGATCACGCAGACCGAGCCGATCAGCGTTGCCTTCACCCTGCCGGAAACCGAGTTGAGCACCGTGCTGGAACGCTACCGCAGCGGCGCCAGTCTGCCGGTCGAGGCCTGGGACCGCAGTGACAGCAAGCTGCAGTCCACCGGCGTGCTGGGCAGCATCGACAACCAGATCGACACCACCACCGGCACCCTCAAGTTCAAGGGCCGCTTCGAGAACAAGGACCTGGCCCTGTTCCCCAACCAGTTCGTCAACGTGCGCCTGCTGGCCGACACCCTCAAGCAGGTGACCATGGCCCCGGCGGCGGCCATCCAGTTCGGCAATGACGGCTCCTTCGCCTATGTGGTCAATGACCAGAACACGGTCAACATCCGCAAGCTCAAGGTCGGCGCCAGCGACGGCGAGAACAGCGTCATTCTCGAGGGCCTCAAGGCCGGCGACCGCCTGGTGCTGGAAGGCACCGACCGCCTGCGCGAAGGCACCAAGGTGGAAGTTGTCGAAGACAGCTCGCAGGTGCCGACCACCCCGGGCCAGCACCTGCAAGGCCAGGAAGGCAAGGGTTCGGCAAGCACTGGCGATGTGCAGCCCGGTGAAGCACAGCCTGGTAGCGCAGCAGGCAAGGCGGGCGCATGAACCTCTCGCGTCTGTTCATCCTGCGGCCGGTTGCCACCACGCTGAGCATGCTGGCCATCGTCCTGGCCGGCCTGATCGCCTACAAGCTGTTGCCGGTTTCCGCGTTGCCGCAGGTGGATTACCCGACCATCCGGGTCATGACCCTGTACCCAGGCGCCAGCCCGCAGGTCATGACCAGCGCGGTTACCGCGCCGCTCGAACGTCAGTTCGGCCAGATGCCAGGCCTGGAGCAGATGGCCTCGACCAGCTCCGGCGGCGCCTCGGTGCTGACCTTGCGCTTCAACCTCGACATGAACATGGACGTTGCAGAGCAACAGGTGCAGGCCGCGATCAACGCCGCCAGCAACCTGCTGCCCAGCGACCTTCCGGCGCCGCCGGTGTACAACAAGGTCAACCCGGCCGACACCCCGGTGCTGACCCTGGCCATCTCCAGCAAGACCATGCCGCTGCCCAAGCTCAACGACCTGGTCGATACCCGTGTGGCACAGAAGCTCGCACAGATCAGCGGTGTTGGCATGGTCAGCATCGCCGGTGGCCAGCGCCAGGCGGTGCGGATCAAGGTCAACGTCGATGCCCTGGCCGCCAACGGCCTGAACCTGGAGGACGTACGCACCCTGATCGGCGCTTCCAACGTCAACCAGCCCAAGGGCAACTTCGACGGCCCGACCCGGGTGTCGATGCTCGACGCCAACGACCAGCTGCGTTCCCCTGAGGAATACGCCAACCTGATCCTGGCCTACAACAATGGCGCGCCTCTGCGTCTGAAGGATGTTGCAGAAATCGTCGACGGCGCCGAAAACGAGCGCCTGGCTGCCTGGGCCAACGAAAACCACGCCGTGCTGTTGAACATCCAGCGCCAGCCGGGCGCCAACGTCATCGAAGTGGTCGACCGCATCAAGGCCCTGCTGCCGTCGATCACCGACAACCTGCCGGCCGGCCTCGATGTGTCGGTGCTCACCGACCGCACCCAGACCATCCGCGCCGCGGTCAAGGACGTGCAGCACGAACTGCTGATCGCCATCGCCCTGGTGGTAATGGTCACGTTCGTCTTCCTGCGCCGTTTCAGCGCCACGCTCATCCCGTCGATCGCCGTACCGTTGTCGCTGATCGGCACCTTCGGCGTGATGTACCTGGCCGGTTTCTCGGTCAACAACCTGACCCTGATGGCCCTGACCATCGCCACCGGTTTCGTGGTCGACGACGCCATCGTCATGCTGGAGAACATCTCCCGGCACATCGAGGAGGGCGAGACGCCCATGCAGGCGGCGCTCAAGGGCGCCCGGCAAATCGGCTTCACCCTGATCTCGCTGACCTTCTCGCTGATTGCGGTACTGATCCCGCTGCTGTTCATGGCCGATGTGGTCGGCCGCCTGTTCCGCGAGTTCGCCATCACCCTGGCGGTGGCCATCCTGATTTCCCTGGTGGTATCGCTGACCCTCACGCCGATGATGTGCGCGCGCCTGCTCAAGCGCGAGCCCAGGGAAGAGGAACAGGGCCGGTTCTACCGCGCCAGTGGCGCCTGGATCGACTGGCTGATCAGGCACTACGGTAGCGCCCTGCAGTGGGTGCTCAAGCGCCAGCCGTTGACGCTGCTGGTGGCCGTGGCCAGCCTGGCGCTCACCGTATTCCTGTACATGGTGGTGCCCAAGGGCTTCTTCCCGGTACAGGACACCGGGGTGATCCAGGGCATTTCCGAAGCGCCGCAGTCCACCTCGTTCGCCGCCATGAGCGAACGCCAGCAGGCGCTGAGCAAGGTGATCCTGCAGGACCCGGCGGTGCAGAGCCTGTCGTCCTACATTGGCGTCGATGGCGACAACGCCACGCTCAACAGCGGCCGCCTGCTGATCAACCTCAAACCCCATGGCGAGCGTGATGTCACTGCCAGCGAGGTGATCAACCGCCTGCAGCCACAAGTCGATCGGCTGGTGGGCATCCGCCTGTTCATGCAGCCGGTGCAGGACCTGAGCATCGAGGACCGGGTCAGCCGGACCCAGTACCAGTTCAGCCTCTCGTCGCCCGACGCCGACCTGCTGGCGCAGTGGAGCGGCAAGCTGGTGCAGGCGCTGCAGCAGCGCCCGGAACTGGCCGACGTGGCCAGCGACCTGCAGGACAAGGGCCTGCAGGTGTACCTGGTGATCGACCGCGACATGGCCGGGCGCCTGGGCATCAGCGTGTCGCAAATCACCAACGCCCTGTATGACGCCTTCGGCCAGCGTCAGATCTCGACCATCTACACCCAGGCCAGCCAGTACCGCGTGGTGCTGCAGTCGCAGGATGCGGCGGTGATCGGCCCGCAGGCGCTGGAGTCGATCCACGTCAAGGCCACCGATGGCGGCCAGGTGCGCCTGTCGGCGCTGGCACGCATCGAGCAGCGCCAGGCCCAGCTGGCCATTTCCCACATTGGCCAGTTCCCGGCGGTGACCTTGTCGTTCAACCTGGCCCACGGCGCTTCGCTGGGCAAGGCGGTGCAGGTGATCGAGCAGGTGCAGAAGGACATCGGCATGCCGCTGGGCGTGCAGACTCGCTTCCAGGGCGCGGCGGAGGCCTTCCAGGCATCGCTGTCGAGCACCTTGCTGTTGATCCTGGCGGCGGTGGTGACCATGTACATCGTGCTGGGCGTGCTGTACGAGAGCTACATCCACCCGGTGACCATCCTTTCGACCCTGCCGTCGGCAGCGGTCGGCGCCTTGCTGGCCTTGCTCATCAGCGGCAACGACCTGGGCATGATCGCCATCATCGGCATCATCCTGCTGATCGGCATCGTCAAGAAGAACGCGATCATGATGATCGACTTCGCCCTCGAGGCCGAGCGCCAGCAGGGCATGAGCCCGCGCGATGCCATCTACCAGGCGGCGCTGCTGCGCTTCCGGCCGATCCTGATGACTACCCTGGCCGCGCTGTTCGGCGCCGTGCCGCTGATGCTCGCCACCGGTTCCGGTGCCGAGCTGCGCCAGCCGCTGGGCCTGGTGATGGTCGGCGGGTTGCTGGTCAGCCAGGTGCTGACGCTGTTCACCACCCCGGTCATCTACCTGTACTTCGACCGCCTGGCCCGCCGCTGGCGCCCGGCCACTGACGTGAAGCAGGCCGAGGCATGAACCTGTCCGGTCCTTTCATCCGTCGCCCGGTTGCGACGATGCTGTTGAGCCTGGCGATCATGCTGCTGGGCGGGGTCAGCTTCGGTCTGCTGCCGGTGGCACCGCTGCCACAGATGGACTTCCCGGTAATCGTGGTGTCGGCCAACCTGTCAGGCGCCAGCCCGGAAGTGATGGCGTCCACCGTGGCCACGCCGCTGGAGCGCAAGCTGGGCAGCATTGCCGGCGTGACCACCCTGACCAGCAGCTCCAACCAGGGCTCCACACGGGTGATCATCGGCTTCGAGATGGGCCGCGACATCGACGGTGCGGCGCGCGAGGTGCAGGCGGCGATCAACGCCACCCGCAACCTGTTGCCCAGCGGTATGCGCAGCATGCCCACCTACAAGAAGATCAACCCGTCGCAGGCACCGATCATGGTGCTGTCGCTGACTTCGGACGTGCTGCAGAAGGGCCAGCTGTACGACCTGGCCGACACCATCCTGTCGCAGAGCCTGGCCCAGGTGCCCGGGGTAGGGGAGGTGCAGATCGGCGGCAGTTCGCTGCCGGCGGTGCGCATTGCTGTCGAGCCGCAATTGCTCAACCAGTACGGCCTGTCGCTGGATGAAGTACGTACTGCCGTGTCCAACGCCAACCAGCGCCGGCCGATGGGCTTTGTCGAGGACGCCGAGCGCAACTGGCAGGTGCGCGCCAATGACCAGCTGGAAAGCGCCAAGGACTACGAGCCTGTGGTGATCCGCCAGCAGAACGGCACCATCCTGCGCCTTTCCGACGTGGCGACCATCACCGACGGTGTCGAGAACCGCTACAACAGCGGCTTCTTCAATGACCAGAGCGCGGTGCTGCTGGTGGTCAACCGCCAGACAGGCGCCAACATCATTGAAACGGTCGACCAGATCAAGGCGCAGTTGCCGGCCCTGCAGTCGCTGCTGCCGGCCAGCGTGCAACTGAACGTGGCCATGGACCGTTCGCCAGTGATCAAGGCCACCCTCAAGGAAGCCGAGCACACCCTGCTGATCGCCGTGGTGCTGGTGATCCTGGTGGTCTACCTGTTCCTCGGCAGCCTGCGGGCGTCGCTGATCCCCAGCCTGGCGGTGCCGGTGTCACTGGTGGGCACTTTCGCGGTCATGTACCTGTGCGGGTTCTCGCTCAACAACCTGTCGCTGATGGCGCTGATCCTCGCCACCGGCCTGGTGGTGGACGATGCCATCGTGGTGCTGGAGAACATATCCCGGCACATCGAGGACGGCCAACCACCTATGAAAGCGGCCTTCCTGGGCGCCAAGGAAGTGGGTTTCACCTTGCTGTCGATGAACGTGTCGCTGGTGGCGGTATTCGTCTCCATCCTGTTCATGGGTGGCATCGTGCGCAACCTGTTCCAGGAGTTCTCCATCACCCTGGCGGCGGCGATCATCGTGTCGCTGGTGGTGTCGCTGACCCTCACGCCGATGCTGTGCGCCCGCTGGCTCAAACCGCACCAGGCCGAGCCGACACGTCTGCAGCGCTGGAGCGAACAGTTGCACCAGCGCATGGTCGATGCCTATGACCGCAGCCTGGGCTGGGCCTTGCGCCACAAACGCCTGACGCTGATCAGCCTGCTGGCCACCATCGGCATCAACATCGCCCTGTACGTGGTGGTGCCGAAGACGCTGATGCCGCAGCAGGATACCGGCCAGCTGATAGGCTTCATCCGTGGCGACGATGGCCTGTCGTTCAGCGTCATGCAACCGAAAATGGAAATCTACCGCCGCGCCTTGCTGGCCGACCCGGCAGTGCAGAGCGTTGCCGGCTTCATCGGTGGCAACAGCGGGACCAACAATGCCTTTGTGCTGGTGCGCCTGAAGCCGATCAGCGAGCGCAAGCTCGACGCCCAGAAGGTGATCGAACGCCTGCGCAAGGAAATGCCCAAGGTACCCGGCGGGCGCCTGTTCCTGATGGCCGACCAGGACCTGCAACTGGGCGGTGGTGGCCGTGACCAGACCTCTTCGCAGTACCTGTACTCCCTGCAGAGCGGAGACCTGGCGGCCCTGCGCGAATGGTTCCCGAAAGTGGTGGCGGCGCTGCGTGCACTGCCGCAACTGACTGCCATCGACGCCCGCGACGGTGCCGGCACCCAGCAGGTGACCCTGGTGGTCGACCGTGACCAGGCCAAGCGCCTGGGCATCGACATGGACATGGTCACCACGGTGCTGAACAACGCCTACAGCCAGCGGCAGATCTCCACCATCTACGACAGCCTCAACCAGTACCAGGTAGTGCTCGAGATCAACCCGAAGTACGCCTGGGACCCGAGCACCCTCGAGCAGGTACAGGTGATTACCGCCGACGGTGCCCGCGTACCGCTGTCGACCATCGCCCACTACGAGAACAGCCTGGCCAACGACCGGGTCAGCCACGAAGGCCAGTTCGCCGCCGAAAGCATCGCCTTCGACGTCGCCGAAGGCTACAGCCCCGACCAGGCCATGGCGGCGCTGGAGCGTGCGGTGGCCAAGCTGGGCTTGCCCGAGGAAGTGATTGCCAAGCTTGGTGGTACCGCCGATGCCTTCGCCAAGACCCAGGAAGGCCAGCCGCTGATGATCCTTGGCGCGCTGGTGCTGGTCTACCTGGTGTTGGGCATCCTCTACGAAAGCTACATTCACCCGCTGACCATCCTCTCGACACTGCCCTCGGCCGGCGTGGGTGCCTTGCTGGCGCTGTACGTCACCGGCGGCGAGTTCAGCCTGATCTCGCTGCTGGGGCTGTTCCTGCTGATCGGCGTGGTGAAGAAGAACGCCATCCTGATGATCGACCTGGCCTTGCAGCTGGAGCGCCACCAGGGCCTGACACCGGAAGAGTCGATCCGCCGGGCCTGCCTGCTGCGCCTGCGGCCGATCCTGATGACGACCCTGGCGGCCATTCTCGGTGCCTTGCCGCTGCTGCTGAGCCGCGCCGAAGGCGCGGAAATGCGCCAGCCTCTGGGCCTGACCATCATTGGCGGCCTGGTGTTCAGCCAGGTCCTCACTCTTTACACGACACCGGTGGTCTACCTGTACCTGGACCGCCTGCGTCACCGTTTCAACCGTTGGCGTGGCGTGCGCACCGACGCCGCCCTGGAAACCCCGCTATGACTTTTGCCCAGACCCCACTTCACCGTGCCCTGCAGACGCTGACCCGTGGGCGTGGCTCGCGCCTGCTCGGCGCCGGGTTGTGCGTCGCCTTGCTCAGCGCCTGCACCCTGAGCCCGGACTACCACCGCCCGGAACTGAGCAGCACGGCGCAGTTCAAGCACGCCGAAGGCTGGACCCAGGCCACGCCGTCCGATGCCATCGCCCGCGGCGCCTGGTGGGAAATCTACGGCGATGCCGGGCTCAATGCACTGGTCGAAGAGCTCAACCGCAGCAACCAGACCGTGGCCCAATCCGAGGCCCAGTATCGCCAGGCCCAGGCGCTGGTGCGCAGCAGCCGGGCGGCGCTGTTCCCCAGCCTGGACCTGAGCGTCGGCAAGACCCGCTCGGCCCAGGGTACCGGCAGCTCCAGCTCGAGCCTGTCCAACAACAGCAGTGGCATTCGCAACACCTACAATGCCCAGCTCGGCGTCAGCTGGGAAATCGACCTGTGGGGCAAGCTGCGCGAGACCTTGAACGCCAACGAAGCCAGTGCCGAAGCCAGCCTGGCCGACCTGGCCTCGATCCGCCTCAGCCAGCAGTCTGAACTGGTGCAGAACTACCTGCAGTTGCGGGTGATCGACGAGCAGAAACGCCTGTTGGAAGCCACCGTGGCAGCGTATGAACGTTCCTTGCGAATGAACGAAAACCAGTATCGCGCTGGCGTCGCCGGCCCGGATGCAGTGGCCCAGGCGCGTACCCAGCTCAAGAGCACCCAGGCCGACCTGATCGACCTGGTCTGGCAGCGTGCACAGTTCGAGAACGCCATTGCCGTGTTGCTGGGCAAGACCCCGGCGGACTTCGCCCTGGCCGACAGCAAATCCATTCCGGCGCTGCCGCAAATTCCGGTGGCCTTGCCTTCGCAGTTGCTGGAGCGACGCCCGGACATCGCTGCGGCCGAGCGCAACGTGATGGCTGCCAACGCCAACATCGGCGTGTCGCGGGCGGCCTACTTCCCGGACCTGAGCCTGAGCATGAGTGGCGGTTACTCCAGCAGCAGCTTCAGCAACTGGATCGAACTGCCCAACCGCTACTGGTCGGTGGGCCCGCAGCTGGCGCTGACCTTGTTCGACGCCGGCAAGCGCAGTGCCGAGGTGGACCGCACGGTGGCGGTGTATGACCAGACCGTGGCGCAGTACCGCCAGACCGTGCTCGACGGGTTCAAGGAAGTGGAAAACCTGCTGGTGCAGTTGAAGGTGTATGGCGATGAGGCGGTGGTGCGCCAGGAGGCACTGGATGCTGCCCGCGAGTCGCTGCGCCTGACCGAGAACCAGTACCGCGCCGGGCTGATCGGCTACCTGGATGTGGTCAACGTGCAGACCACGGCGCTGAGCAACGAGCGCAGTGTGTTGAACCTGCTGCAAGGGCGCCTGGTGGCCAGCGTGCAGCTGGTTGCTGCCCTGGGTGGTGGTTGGGATGCCGGGCAAGCCTTCGCCGAGCAGGATTGAAGCGACCCGCAGACGCGTACCTCTGTAGGAGCGGCCTTGTGTCGAGATCGGGCCGCAGAGCGGCCCCAGAACTTTGTGTACAAGCACAGATCGCTGGGGCCGCTTCGCAGCCCGATCGCGACACAAGGCCGCTCCTACAGCTACCGCGCATGCGTCCAGGCCCTCGCAGTCTTTGGATCCATTCCCATTCGCAAAAACCCCGTGCGTTTCGCCTGACCTTGAGTACAATCATCAGCTTTTCCGGGCCTCCCGCCCCGCTGGAACTCTCGATGCTGACCGGTAGTTACTCCTCTTCGCTGGTGTTGATTTCGCTGTGCGTGGCGATCCTGGCGTCCTATACCGCCCTTGACCTGACCGGCCGCATCGCCACGGCCAAAGGCCGGGCTGCCTGGCTGTGGATGGGGGGTGGCGCGCTGGCGATGGGCATCGGCGTATGGTCGATGCATTTCATCGGCATGCTCGCCTTCAGCCTGCCCATCGACCTGGGCTACGACCTTGCCCTGACCGCGTTCTCGCTGCTGATCGCCGTCTTGTCTTCAGGCTTTGCCTTGTGGCTGGTCAGCCAGCCGAGCCTGCCCTGGCTGCAGTTGGGGTTTGGTGCGCTGATCATGGGCGCCGGCATCGCCTGTATGCATTACACCGGTATGGCCGCGCTGCGCATGCTGCCGGGCATCGACTATGACCCCACGCTGTTCGGGGCCTCGCTGCTGATTGCGGTGGGCGCCTCGGCAGCGGCCTTGTGGATCGCCTTCCGCCTCCGCGCGCACACGCCCTATGTGCGGCAGATTCGCGGCCTGGCGGCGGTGGTGATGGGCGTTGCCATCGTCGGCATGCACTACACCGGCATGGCCGCGGCGAACTTCCCCGAAGGCAGCTTCTGCGGTGCGCTGGCAGCGGGAGGCCTGCAAGGCGACGGCCTGGTCTACCTGGTGCTGATCACCACGCTGGCGGTACTCGCGGTGGCCTTGCTCACCTCGGTACTGGATGCCCGGCTGGAGGCGCGTACCGCCGAGCTGGCCCGCTCGCTGACGCTGGCAAATCAGGAACTGACCCAGCTGGCCCTGCACGACACGCTCACCGACCTGCCCAACCGTACGTTGCTGGCCGACCGCATCGAGCAGGCCATTGCCAAGGTAGCGGAGCAGGGCGGCTGCTTTGCCCTGATGTTCATCGACCTGGACGGCTTCAAGCCCGTCAACGATGCCTTCGGCCACCACATCGGCGACTTGCTGCTCAAGGCTGTGGCGGCGCGCCTGCGCGGGCACCTGCACAGCCAGGACACGCTGGCGCGCATCGGCGGCGACGAATTCGTGCTGCTGGTGGAGCTGCGCGAGCCGAACGATGCCATGGATGTGGCGGTCAAGCAGGTCAACCTGGTGTCACGGCCATTCCGCGTGGCCGAGCATGACCTGCAGCTGACAGCGAGCCTGGGCATCGTCCTGTACCCGGGCAATGGCCTGGACCAGCATGAGCTGCTGCGCAATGCCGACGCTGCCATGTATCACGCCAAGAGCGCCGGCAAGAATGGCTACAGCTTCTTCGACGCGTCGATGAACAGCAACGCCCGCCAGCAACTGCAGCTACTGCAGGACCTGCGCCAGGCCCTGGAGCAGCGCCAGTTCCGCCTGCACTACCAGCCCAAGTTCGACGCCCAGAATTGCCAGCCGATCGGTGCCGAGGCCTTGCTGCGCTGGGAGCACCCTCAGCAGGGCCTGTTGCTGCCCGACCGTTTCATCGGCCTGGCAGAAAAGACCGGCCTGATCATCCCCATTGGCGAATGGGTGCTCATCGAGGCCTGCCGCCAGATGCGCCAGTGGCTGGACCAGGGGCACCACGGCTGGCGCATGGCGGTGAACCTGTCCGCCATCCAGTTCTGCCATGCCGGGCTGGTCGAGAGCGTGGCCCGAGCCCTGCAGCAGAACAGCCTGCCGGCCAACTGCCTCACCCTGGAAATTACCGAAACCACCGCCATGCACGACGCCGATGCCAGCCTGACGGTGCTGCAACGGTTGTCCGACATGGGCGTGGACCTGTCCATCGATGACTTTGGCACCGGTTATTCCAGCCTGATGTACCTCAAGCGCCTGCCGGCCAACGAGCTGAAGATCGACCGCGGTTTCGTGCGCGACCTGGAGCAGGACAGCGACGATGCGGCGATCGTTTCGGCTATCGTGGCGCTGGGCCAGGCGCTGGGCCTGCGCATCGTTGCCGAAGGGGTGGAGACTGACAGGCAGCAGGACTTCCTGACCCGCCTGGGCTGCGATTCGCTGCAAGGCTACCTGCTGGGCCAGCCGGTGCCGGCCGAGCAGTTCATGGGCAAGTTGCAGGCCATGCGCCAGGAAAGCACCGCAGCGGGCTAGACCGCGTCGCGCAAGGTGAAGGCGGGCATGAAGGTATCCATCTCCGCCTCGACGGCCTCGATGATGCGCTCTACGTCGGCGGCGGCCATGATTGCCGAGCAGGGAATGCCTGCGATCGCCAGCAAGGTTTCGCCGGTGGCGCGGTCGAACAGCCGCGCGACCATGCTGCGCGGCGCATCCATGCTGGCTTCGAAGCCCAGCGGGTGGAAATGCCAGCGCATCACCTGGCAGGCGTTGGGGAACGTCATCTTGTTCATGCCAGCCTCCTTGTCCGTACCTGGACGTGGTGAGCGGGTGGCCACATCGATGCGGCCGCCGGGAAGGTAACCATAGCACCTGTCACGCACTATTCTCGGCGGCCAATAAGACAAATTCACTGATGCATGACAGAGGTCACAGCTTTGTCTTGGACGGCATTTTGCGCACGCCCGCAAGGCAAACGTTTTCCTGGCATGTTGACGGCAGATAACCCGCCAGGTGCTGCCAATTTGATCGAATTTGCCGCGCGATGTTTTCGGACGAGCGGTGTGATCAGCCGAGCAACCCGGCAGCGATGTTGATGGTGAATCCCAGGATCGCCGTGTTGAATACGAACCCCACTAGTGAATGTGCCAGCACTACCCGCCGCAACTCCCGCCCGGCGATGCCCACGTCGGAGGTTTGTACCGCCACGCTGATGGTGAACGAGAAGTAGTGGAAGTCCCAGTAATCGGGGTTGCGTTCGCCATCGGCGAAGCGCAGCGGCGGTTCGTGGTTTTGTCCGGTATAGAACAGCCGCGCATAGTGCAGGCTGAAAATGCAGCCGATCAACAGCCAGGAGCCGGCCACGGTCAGGCCGGTGTAGAGGTAGTGCACGACCAGCGCCGTGCCTTGCAGGCCACGGCTGGACACCAGTTGCAGGGTGACGGCGGCGAGGCTGGCGATGGCGGCGATGCACACGGTGAGCAGGACCAGGCCGGCGTTTTCGTCTTCGACGCGGGCGACCTTGCGTACCTTTTCCGCATTGGCGCTCAAGGTCAGGTAGAGCACCAGCAGCAGGTACAGCCATACGCCAAGGTTCCAACCGGCGAGGATGTGCTGCACGCTGTCGCTGGCGGGGATCAGCCAGGCGCCGAGCAGGCCGACCAAAGTGGCGATGCTCAGGCGCGGGTGGGTGTGGGTCAGGCGGTGGAAAGCCATGGGGTCTCTTTTGCAGGGTGCATGGCTTTTACTCTAGACCGTCATGAGGCAGATGAGCGGCATGCGCGGTCCATGTAGGAGCGGCCTTGTGCCGCGAAAGGGCCGCAAAGCGGCCCCGACAATTCCTGGAGGTGCGAAGATCCTGGGGGCGCTTCGCACCCCTATCGCGACACAAGGCCGCTCCTACAAAAAGCGGGCTACGTGGCCTGATGTTTCTTTGCTGCCGCCCATCGCGCGGCATTGCAACTCTCAGTACACTGCACGCTCCAACACCAACATCCGTTGAACTCGAGGTTTCTGCATGACGCTCAGTCCTTTGGCAGGCAAGCCGGCTCCGGCCAGCGTGCTGGTCGATATTCCCCGACTGCTCACCGCCTACTACACCGGCCGCCCCGACGCTGCCGTGGCGGCCCAGCGGGTGGCCTTCGGCACCTCTGGGCACCGGGGCACTTCGCTTGAATTGAGTTTCAACGAGTACCACGTTCTGGCCATTACCCAGGCCATCTGCCTGTATCGCCAGGAGAAGGGCATCGATGGCCCGCTGTTCATCGGCGCCGACACCCACGCACTGTCGGCACCGGCTACCGCCAGCGCCCTGGAAGTGCTGGCTGCCAATGGCGTGCAGGTAATGCTGTCCAAGGACGACGAATACACGCCAACACCAGCGGTTTCCCATGCCATCCTCTGCCATAACCGTGGCCGCGAGCAGGGCCTGGCCGACGGCATCGTCATCACCCCGTCGCACAACCCGCCGCAAAGCGGTGGCTTCAAGTACAACCCGCCCAATGGCGGCCCGGCCGACAGCGACGTGACCAAGTGGATCGAGGCCAAGGCCAACGAACTGCTGGCTGCTGACCTGGCGGGCGTCAAGCGCATGGACCATGCCCAGGCGCTGCAGGCATCCACCACCCAGCGTCACGACTACGTGAGCAACTACGTGGCCGACCTGGAAAACGTCATCGACTTCGACGTCATCCGCGCTGCCAAGCTGCGCCTGGGCGTCGACCCGCTGGGCGGCGCAGGGGTGCGCTACTGGTCGGCGATCGCCAAGCATTACCAGCTCGACCTGGAAGTAGTGAACACCGAGGTCGACCCGACCTTCCGCTTCATGACTGTCGACTGGGACGGCCAGATCCGCATGGACCCGTCCTCGCCCTATGCCATGCAGGGCCTGATCGGCCTGCGCGAACGCTTCGACGTGGCCTTCGCCTGCGACCCGGACCACGATCGCCATGGCATCGTCACCCCCGATGGCCTGCTGCAGCCGAACAACTACCTGGCCGTGGCCATCGACTACCTGTACCGCCACCGCCCGCAATGGCGCAGCGATGCCGCCGTCGGCAAGACCGTGGTGTCCAGTGGCCTGATCGATCGCGTCACCCAGCGCCTGGGCCGTGAACTGTACGAAGTGCCGGTGGGCTTCAAGTTCTTCGCCCAGGGCCTGTTCGACGGCACGCTGGGCTTTGGTGGCGAGGAAAGTGCGGGGGCTTCGTTCCTGCGCCGCGATGGCTCGGTCTGGGCCACCGACAAGGACGGGCTGATCCCGGCCTTGCTGGCTGCCGAGATGACCGCCCGCACCGGGCGCAACCCGAGCCAGGCCTACGCCGACCTGACCGAGGCGCTGGGCAAGCCGTTCGCCACCCGTGTCGAAGCCAAGGCCGATGCCCGGCAGAAGGCTTTGCTGAGCAAGCTGGCGCCGGAGCAGGTGAAGTCGACCGAGCTGGCGGGTGAGCCGATCGTGCAGATCCTCAGCCATGCGCCGGGCAACGGCCAGGCGATCGGCGGGCTGAAGGTGATGACCGCGAATGGCTGGTTCGCCGCACGCCCGTCGGGCACCGAGGATATCTACAAGATCTACGCCGAAAGCTTCATCGACGAGGCGCACCTGCAGCGCCTGGTGCAGGAAGCGCAAGTGCTGGTGGATGCGGCGATTGCCTGACTGGTAACAAACCGCTTGGTTCTGTGGTGCGCTGTAAATTAGAATTAATCTTATTTACACCACCGCAGGGCCTTCCCCATGATCGACGCCGCGCCGCCACCGGAGCATAGCCTGCCTGCCCTGTACCGGGAACACCGCGGCTGGCTGGAAACCTGGCTGCGGCGGCGCATGGGCAATGCCTGGGATGCCGCCGACCTCAGCCAGGATACCTTCCTGCGTATCCTGGCCAGCGCCCAGCCGCTGGCAGACATTCGCGAACCGCGTGCCTACCTGCTGACCGTGGGCAAGCGCCTGCTGAGCAACTTCCACCAGCGGCGTAGCCTGGAACAAGCCTACCTCGATGCACTGGCGCAGTTGCCCGAGCAGCATGTGCCCTCGCCAGAGCAGCGTTGGGTACTGCTGGAAACCCTGCAAGCCCTCGACGAGTTGCTCGACGGCCTCAAGGTGCCGGTACGCAAGGCCTTTCTCTGGAGCCAGCTGGAGGGCCTGGGCTATGCCGAGATCGGCAAGCGCCTGGGCGTTTGCGAGCGCTCGGTCAAACGCTACATGGCGCAGGCCTACGAGCATTGCCTGCTGGCCGAACTGCAATGACCAGCCATTCCCCCGAAACCCGCGAGGCACTGCAGGCCGCCGCGCGCTGGCTGGCACTGGTGGACTCTGGCGCTGCCAGCGAGGGTGACCTGCAGCGCCTGGAACAATGGCGCACCAGCAGCACCTTGCACGAACACGCCTGGCAAAAGGCACTGCTGTTGCGCCAGCGCTTTTCCGCGCTACCCGGCGCATTGGCCATGGCCACCCTGGACCGCCCGGATAGCGGCCGTCGGGCGCTGCTCAAGCAGGCCCTGGGCGTGGCTGCATTGTTGCCGGCGGCCTGGCTGGCAAGCCGCGAACTGCCGCTGGAGGCCTGGGCCGCCGACATGCGCACCGCAGTCGGGGAGCGCCGGCAGGTGCTGCTGAGCGATGGCACATTCGTGCAGTTGAACACCGACAGTGCGGTGGATATCGACCTGGGCGCGCGTCGCCTGACATTGCTGCGTGGCGAAGTGGCAGTCAGGTTGCCCGGCAACCTGAGCCTGACGTTGCAGGTGCCCTATGGCCAGGTCGCGCTGGATGCTGGTGAGGTGTGCTTGCGCCTGGTCGATCAGGCTTGCCGGGTATCGGTGCTCAAGGGCACGGCCAACCTGCAGCCGCGGCAAGGCCCGGCGCTGCTGCTGCAGGCCGGGCAGCAGGCCAGCCTGCAAGTGGCCGGGGTTGGCCCTGTCACCGGCCTGGACGCATGGCTGCTGGGCTGGCGCGAAGGGGTACTGCGGCTGGAGGATCGCCCCTTGGGCGAGCTGCTGCACGAGCTGCGCAGGTACCGCCCCGGCGTGCTGCGCTGGGCGCCCGAACTGGAGGCCCTGCGCGTGACCGGTACGTTCCGCCTCGACGACACCGACCGGGTGCTGGCCTTGCTCGCCGCCAGCCTGCCGTTGCAGGTGCACACGCGCACGCGTTACTGGGTGAGCCTGGTCGCGCGGGAAAATCGCGCATGAGGCTGTCCCCTTTTTTTCGCTCACCGGTCATTACCGGTAGGAGCAAATAAAGGGGAGCCTTGTTCAATGCCTGTTGTCATGTCCAGCCGCCTGCGTCCACTGGCGCGTGCGGCACATCCGTTGTTCGCCATGAGCCTGTTGTTGTGTACACCGGCCTGGGCCGATGAACCTGCCCGGCGCAGCTATCAGGTGCCAGCCGCCAGCCTGGGTGCGGCACTTACCCAGTTTGCCGACCAGGCCGGGGTCAGCCTGTCGCTGGACCCGGCGCTGGTCAACGGCCGGCAGAGCAATGGCCTGTCCGGCAGCTACAGCGTCGACGAAGGCTTCACCCAGCTGCTACGCGGCAGCGGCCTGCAGTTGCTGCCGGTGGGCGAGGGCGCTTTCACATTGATGCCGGCACCCCAGGCGGGTGGTGCGCTTGAAATCGCCCCGACCAGCATCGTCGGTGGCCTGGCCGCAGGCAACGAAACGCAACCTTATGCCGGTGGCCAGGTGGCCCGTCAGGGTTCACAGGGCCTGCTCGGCACGCGCGACTTCATGGAAACCCCGTTCAGCATCACCAGCTACACCAGCGAACTGGTGAAGAACCAGCAGGCGCGAACCTTGGGCGAGCTGATCGCCAGCGACCCATCGGTACGCGCCACCAACCCGGCGGGTGGGCGCTTCGAGCAGTTCACCATTCGCGGCTTCAGCCTGTTCAACAGTGATGTGGCCTACAACGGCCTGTACGGCATCCTGCCGACCTACTCGATCGACATGGAAATGGCTGACCGGGTCGACATCATCAAAGGCCCCAGCCAGCTGATCAACGGCATTTCGCCGCGAGGCAGTGTCGGCGGCGGCATCAATGTGCAGCCCAAGCGAGCCGGCGACCAGCCGCTCACCGAGTTTACCGGCAGCTATGCCTCGGCCGGCCAGGCAGGCGGTGCGGTGGACGTTGGTCGGCGCTTTGGCGAAGGCCAGCAGTTCGGCGTGCGCTTCAATGGCGTGAAACAGGCGGGCGATACCGAATGGGACCACCAGCGAGTCGAACGTGAAATGGCGGTGTTGGGCCTGGACTTTCGTGGCGAGCGCCTGCGGCTTTCGGCGGACCTTGGCCATACCGAGCGCGATACCGATGCACCGCAGGAGCGGGTGCTGGTCGGTGCCAATGCCAAGGTGCCGGATGCCAACGACGTACGCCACAATTACGCCCAGGCCTGGAGCAAGGCGCGCACCAACGACACCTTCGGTGCGCTGCATGCCGAGTACGATATCAGCGAGTCGCTGCTGGCCTATGGCGCGGTCGGCGCGCGCAAGAGCAACCATGACTTCCTGCGCCACAACGTGTCGATCAGCAACGATGCCGGCGACTTCACCGTGCAGCCGCGCGACTTCACCCGGGATGAAACCGTGCGTACCGCCATGGCCGGCGTGCGCAACTGGTTCCATACCGGGCCGGTCAGCCACGAGCTGAACCTGGCCGCCACCTACTTCTACATGGACTTCACCAACGGCGGCGCCCGCTATGCCTCGGCGCCCAGCAACCTCTACCACCCGGTGGCCACGCCGACACCGGGCACGCCAACCCGCATCGATCCTGAGGTGTACACGGAAAACCGCTTTTCCGGCGTGGCCCTGGCCGACACCCTGGGCTTCTTCGACGACCGCCTGCTGCTGACCCTTGGGGCGCGCTGGCAGCGGGTGCAGGTGGATGACTGGAGCGACGGCATCAAGGGGGATACCGCCTACGATGAAGAGAAGGTGTCGCCCTCGGGCGGCGTGCTGCTCAAGGTTACCGACCAGCTGTCGTTGTATGCCAACTACATGGAGGGCCTGAGCCAGGGCAAGATTGCGCCGTCGACATCGGTCAACGAAGACCAGATCTTCCCGCCGTTCACCAGCCGCCAGGTCGAGGTGGGGGCCAAGTACGACCTGGGCCAGGTCGCCTTTACCGCCAGTGCCTTCCGCATCCGCCAGCCCGCCTATGAAACCAACCCCATATCGCGGGTGTTCGGCCCCAATGGCAAGCGCGACAACCGCGGTATCGAACTGAGCGTGTTCGGCGAGCCCGTGCAAGGCGTGCGTGTGCTGGGCGGGGTGATGTATATCGACAGCGAACTGACCGACACCATCGGTGGCGCCCACGATGGCAACCGCGCGCCGGCCACGCCCGAGTACAACGTCAACCTCGGCGCAGAATGGGATGTGCCTGGGGTGAACGGCCTGACCCTGACGGCGCGGGGCATCCACTCGAGCTCGCAGTACCTGGACCAGAACAACAGCAAGCAGATCGAAGGCTGGGAGCGTTACGACGTGGGTGCGCGTTATGCGTTCAAGGTGAATTCCGCCCAGGTTACCTTGCGTGCCAGTGTCGAGAACGTGCTGGACGACCGCTACTGGAGTTCGGCCGGGGCCTCGGATGACAGCGAGCCGGGGCTGACGCTGTCTACGCCGCGTACCTACCTGCTGTCGGCGACAGTGGGTTTCTAGCCCATTTTAAAAGTGGGTGCGTTCCGTTGCGCATCAATCCTGGGGCCGCGTTGCGGCCCTTTCGCGACACAAGGCCGCTCCTACAGGTTGAACCGATCGGTCAGACCGAATCAGGCACCACGGCGATCACATCGATCTCCATCAGCCACTCGGCCTGGGCCAACCCGGCCACCACTAGCCCGGTGGAAATCGGGAACACGCCCTTGAGCCACTTGCCTACCTCCTTGTACACCGGCTCGCGGAAGCGCGGGTCGGTGATGTAGGTGGTGGTCTTGACGATGTGCGACAGGTCCGAGCCGGCTTCTTCGAGCAGTTGCTTGACGTTCTTCATTGCCTGTTCGGCCTGCGCCCGTGGGTCACCCAGGCCCACCAGGTTGCCTTCGAAGTCGGTGCCGACCTGGCCGCGCACGTAGATGGTGTTGCCGGCGCGCACCGCCTGGCACAGGTCGTTGTCCAGGGTCTGGTTGGGGTAGGTGGCCTTGGTGTTGAACATGCGGATGCGGGTATGAGTAGGCATCAGTGGGCTCCGAGGGTGCTGACGTTGCTGATCTTGGGTTGCTGCTGCTCATCCGCTGCGCGTTGTTCGCGGTCGCGGTAGGCGGCATAGGTGCGTTGCGTGGCGATGTGGCCGGCGACGTGCTTGGCGTCGTGCCACACGCCCCAGATGAACGACGAGCCACGACGCGACAGCCACGGCAGGCCAAGGAAGTACACACCCGGCTCGCGGGCCACGCCGCGTTGGTGCTGGGGCTTGCCGTTGGCGTCGAAGGTGTCTACCTGCAGCCAGCTGAAGTCGACACCGTAACCGGTGGCCCAGATGATGCTGGTGACGCCGGCCTTGGCCAGGTCCAGTTGCTGCAGCGGGTTGCGCATGCACTCAGGGTCGGCCAGGCGTTTGCGGGCTTCGGGCTCTTCCGGCAGGTCCAGGCCGTTGCGTTCGATGTAGGCATCGGCGGCATCCAGCAGGGCCAGGTAGTTTTCGTCGCCGCGGTTGATGTTCTCGACCAGGTTGTCCTGGAAGCGCGCCACGCCGTTCTCGAACGACTGGGTCAGGCCGACCAGGGTCATGCCCTGGTGGGCGAGGGCGCGGAAGTCCACGGTGTGGCCGCCACGGGCGCCACTGACGGCAATGGTCACGTGCTCGCGGCCAGGCTTGGCGATTTCCGCATCCCACTCACCCAGCACGCCCAGCCACCAGCAGAAGTCGCGGTTGCGGTAAGCGCGTGGCGGGCGATCGTGGGCGCCGACCGAGAGGTACACCTGGCGCCCGGCACGCATCAGTTCTTCGGCGATCTGCACGCCGGAGGAGCCGGCGCCGACCACCAGCACAGCGCCTTCTGGCAACTGCTCGGGGTTGTAATAGGCCGCGGAGTGGATCTGGTGCAGGTTGCTGTCTTTCGGCGCGATGGCCGGGATTACCGGTTTCTGGAACGGGCCGGTGGCGGCGACCACGCGGTTGGCGCGAATCACGCCTTCATTGGTTTCGATGGTAAAACCGGGGCGGTCGCTGTTGCGCAGCACTTTCTTCACTTCGATGCCGGTGCGTACGGGCAGGTTGTACTTGCGTACGTACTGCTCGAAGTAGTCGGCCACCTGGTCCTTGCCGGCGAAGGCGTCGGCGTCGAGGTTGAATTCCAGCCCCGGGAAGCGGTCGTGCCAGACCGGGCCGTTGGCCACCAGCGAGTCCCAGCGACCGGTGCGCCAGGCCTCGGCGATACGCTTGCGCTCCAGCACCAGGTGCGGCACGCCAAGCTTGCTCAGGTGTTCGCTCATGGCCACGCCGGCCTGGCCGGCGCCGACGACGAGGGTGTCGATTTCGAGGTTGTTCAGTGTCATGTCCGAGCCCTTGTTCAGGCGGTTTTTGTCAGGTCGGTTTGGAGGACCGCCGTTGCCTGGGGCCAGACTAGGGATGCTGTGGAAATGGCGAAAATAGTATTTAGCTGGGGCTTGCCGATAAAACGGCGAAGGCCCTGGATTCTGTGGCTTGCGAGTTGGACGCCAAGGGACCGCGCGCTGTGCCGACAGGAATAATTGGCCCGAAACAGATGTAGGAGCAGCCTTGTGCTGCGAAGCGCCGCGCGGGCGGCGCTCGATCTCAGCCAGAGCAAAGTTTTTTCCTGCCTAACCCCTCGGAAAAAGGTCGTTTCGCCGGCCGAAAGGTTCAACCCAGAATGCCGTGTATCGCACAGCACAACAGGAACCATGACATGACTTTTTCCATCATCGGTCGTTGCCAGGAAACCGGCCAGGTCGGTATCGCCATCAGCTCTTCGAGCATCGCCGTGGGCGCCCGCTGCCCGTGGGTACGTGCCGGTGTGGGCGCGGTCGCCACCCAGAACATCACCTTGCCGGCGCTGGGTCCGCAGATTCTCGATGCCCTGGAACAGGGCCAGTTGCCGCCTGCCGCTGCGCTGGACCGGGTGCTGAGCGCCAACGGCTGGAGCGAGTATCGCCAGCTCACGGTGATCGACAGCCATGGCCAGGTCGCGCTGTTCACTGGCAAGGAAGCCCTGGGCACGCACCACGCCGTGGCCGGTGAGCAATGTGCGGCGGCAGGCAACCTGTTGGCCTCGCCCCAGGTGATCGAGGCGATGGTGCAGGCCTTTGAACAAGCCGGCGGGCATCTGGCCGACCGCCTGCTGGCGGCCATGCACGCGGCGATGGCCGCAGGCGGCGAGGCGGGGCCTGTGCACTCGGCGGCGTTGAAGATTGCCGGCGAACTGACCTGGCCACTGGTGGACCTGCGTGTGGACTGGGCCGAAGCAGACCCGATCGGTGTGCTCGATGGCCTGTGGCAGGCATATCGGCCGCAGATGCAGGACTACGTCACCCGCGCCCTCAACCCGACTGCCGCGCCAAGCTACGGGGTGCCGGGCGATGAGTGAATTTGCCAGTCGCGCGCTGCTGGCCAGGCTGATCGGCTTTGCCACGGTCAGCCGGGATTCCAATCTCGAACTGATCAGCTTCATCCGCGACTACCTGGCCGAGCTGGGGGTGGAAAGCGAACTGTTCCATAACCCGGAAGGTACCAAGGCCAACCTGTTCGCCACCATCGGCCCCCGGGATGTTGGCGGCGTGGTGTTGTCCGGGCATACCGATGTGGTGCCGGTGGACGGCCAGGCCTGGACAGTCGAGCCGTTTGCCCTGAGTGAACGCGACGGGCGCCTGTACGGCCGCGGCACGGCCGACATGAAGGGTTTCATCGCTTCGGTGCTGGCGGCTGTACCCGCGTTTCTCGCCCAGCCGTTGCGCATGCCGGTGCACTTGGCGTTCTCCTACGACGAGGAAGTCGGCTGCCTGGGGGTGCGCTCGATGCTGGCCGCGCTCGAGCAGCGCCCGCACAAGCCACGGTTGTGCCTGATTGGCGAACCCACCGAACTCAAGCCGGTGCTGGGGCACAAGGGCAAGCTGGCGATGCGTTGCCAGGTACATGGCGCGGCCTGCCACTCGGCGTACGCGCCGTATGGGGTGAATGCCATCGAGTATGCGGCGAAGCTGATCGGCAAGCTGGGTGATATCGGTGATGCCCTGGCGTTGCCGGAGCATCACGACGAGCGCTTCGACCCACCGTTCTCCACTGTGCAGACCGGTGTGATCAAAGGGGGCAGGGCGCTGAACATCGTGCCGGCGGAATGCGAATTCGATTTCGAAGTGCGGGCCTTGCCTGGGTTCGAGGCGCAGGCAGTGGCCGACCAGTTGCAAACCTATGCCGAGGCCGAACTGCTGCCGCGCATGCGCAAGGTCAATGCCGCCAGCGCCATTCGCCTGCAGCCGTTGAGTGCATATCCGGGGCTGGCCACGCCAGCGGATAGCGAGGCGGCTCGCCTGGTGGCGTTGCTCAGTGGTTCGGATGAGTTCGGTACCGTGGCGTTTGGTACCGAAGGTGGGCTGTTCGACCAGGCGGGCATCCCGACTGTGGTGTGCGGGCCTGGGAGCATGAACCAGGGGCACAAGCCGGATGAGTTCGTCAGTGTCGAGCAGTTGCGGGGGTGTGATGCCATGTTGCTGAGGTTGGTGGATTACCTCAGGCAGGGTTGATTGCGCTGGCCTCTTCGCGGGCACGCCCGCTCCCACAGGTACAGCACCGCCAGGCCAGCCGGTGATATACCTGTGGGAGATTGCCCAGCCCTTTGGGCTGCGCTGTCGCGCAGAGAACCAATATCGCTCGTCTGACGCGTCCTTTGTAGGAGCAGCCTTGTGCTGCGAAGAGGCCGGTACAGCCAATAGACAGGCTTTGTCAGCCCCGGCCTCTTCGCAGCACAAGGCTGCTCCTACAGAGCCTCGCCGAACCAATGAGTCATGTGTTGTTCTATGAGCGCGGGCGTGCCCGCGAAGGGCTGCAGAGCAGCCCCAATCAAGGTTTCAGAAGGTAGCCTTGACCTGCAGGCCAACCACCAGCGCGTTGTCGATGTCCTTCCCGGAGAACGCGCCCGGCTCGATGATGTACTGCACATCCGGGCGCAGGTTCAGCCACGGCGTGGCCTGGTAGCCATAGCTCAGCTCGACCAGCTGCTCGGCGCTGTCGATATCGGGGAACTGCTGCCCGGCATCGAACGCGGCATCTTCCAGCACGTCGCGGCTACGCGGGTTGGGTACGGCACGGCCATAGCCCAGGGCCACAGTATCCTTCGGGCGACCAGCGAACGGCTTGTACAGCACCACGCCGGCGCCATACCACTTGGTGAATGGCGAGGCGGCCTTGCTCGACGCCGAGTACTGGCCGAAGGCATGCAGGCTGCGGCCCGGCAAGCCCTGGTCGTTCCACACCGCCTGGTCGATCAGCAGGTAGTGGCCGCCACGGCCGGACACTTCCTCGTCGCTGCCGATGCGCTTCACGTCGGAGCTGTCGTAGTAGTAGCCCAGTTTGTACTCGCCAGGCAGCTCGCCCTGCAGCTTATAGACCAGCTCTACCGGTACCACGGTGCCGGTGGTGTGCTTGGGGCCCAGGTGCCAGGCGCGGCTGGAGTTGCCGTTGCTTTCCGGGTCGACGTTGAACGCCGCCACACGCAGTTGCCAGGATGGCGACAGGTCGTACTTCACCCGTACGCCCAGGTGGGCATTGGGGTAATTGGTCCAGCCACTGCCGCCAGACATGTTCAGCGGGTGACCGCAGAAGCCGGCGTTCATGAAGTTGCACAGGATGCCACTGTCCAGGCCGCCGAGGTCGTTGCCCATGGCCATGTAGCCGAGCTTGACGTTGAGCGCCGGGGTGAACAGGGTACGCTCGTAGCTCAGCTCGGTCAGGCGGGTGTACAGGCCACCGAAGTTTTCCTGGATCGGCAGGCGGTTGCCCACCAGGTCTTCCGAGGCGCTGTTGCCGCGGCGGTCGTTGATGGTCAGCTGGACCTTGCCGCCGTTGTCCAGGCCATACAGTTTCGACAGGTCGAACTGCACGCCCAGTTTCAGGTTTTGCGAGTAGCGCGCCGAGCGGTGCAGACCACCATGGGCGTTGTAGGCGGTTTCGCCGCTGTAGTCGCCGGTGAACCTGACGCCGTCTTCTTCCAGCTGGTGACGCAGGCCGCCCCAGTCACCGGTCATGGTGCTGCGTGTCATCAGGTCGCCGTCGGCCAGGGCGGTGCTGCTGGCGAGGGCCAGCAGCAGGGTGGGGGTGATGCGAATTACGGATGGCATTGCTGAATCTCAGGTTGTTTTTCAGGGGCTCATCGCCGGCAAGCCAGCTCCCACAGGTCTGCGCTGCCTTTGCAGGTGGCACGATCCTGTGGGAGCTGGCTTGCCGGCGATGAAGGCGACGCGGTCTTACGGCAGAGCGTAAGAAATCACGTAGTCGCCACGGTCAGTCGACTGGCGCGCGCCGCCAGCCGTGACCACCACGTACTGCTTGCCGGTTTTCGGCGAAACGTAGGTCATCGGGCCGCCCTGGCTGCCCACTGGCAGGCGAGCCTTCCAGATTTCGTTGCCGTTGCTGCTGTCGTAGGCGCGCAGGTAGAAGTCCTGGGTGCCGGCGATGAACACCAGGCCACCCTGGGTCGACAGGGTGCCGCCGAGGGTCGGCAGGCCGATCTTGATCGGCAGGTGCATGCGGATGCCGAGCGGGCCGGTGTCCTCGACAGTACCCACAGGTACCTGCCACGCCACCTGGCGGGTCTTCATGTCGATGGCGGTCAGGGTGCCGAATGGCGGCGCTTGGCACGGGATGCCGGCCACCGACAGGAAGCGGTTCTTGTTCACTGCATACGGGGTGCCCTTGAGCGGTACTGCACCCATGCCGGTGTTCAGCGCTTCGCCACCGGAAGCGGCACCGCCCTTGTTCTGCGACGGGATCATCTGGATCCACAGGCCCAGGCGCATGTCGTTGACGAAGATGAACCCATGTACCGGGTCGGTGGAAATGCTGCCCCAGTTCATGCCACCCAGCGAACCCGGGAAGCTCAGCGACAGGTCGGTGCCCGGGGCGGTGTACAGGCCGTCGTAGCGCATTTTCTTGAAGTCGATGCGGCACAGCAGCTGGTCGTACGGGGTTGCGCCCCACATGTCCGATTCGGTCAGGGTCTGCGCGCCGATCTGCGGCATGCCCACCGACTTCGGCTGGGTTGGCGAGTACGGCTCGTTGGGAATGTTGCTTGGCTTGACCGGTACTTCGTCGACCTGGGTCAGTGGCTTGCCGGTGGCGCGGTCGAGCACGTAGATCTGCCCGGCCTTGGTGCCGATTACCACTGCAGGTACCGACTGGCCGTCGTCCTTGGTGAAATCGATCAGGCTCGGCTGCATCGGCAGGTCGAAGTCCCACAGGTCGTTGTGCACGGTCTGGAACACCCACTTCTGGTTGCCGGTGGTGGCGTCCAGCGCCAGTACCGAAGCGCCATAGGTGTGGTCCAGCTTGCTGCGTTCGACACCGTAGATGTCGGTGGACGACGAGCCCATCGGCAGGAACACGGTATTCATCGCCGGGTCGTAGGACATCGGGGCCCAGCTGTTGGGGGTGCTGCGCACATAGGTGCTGTCGCCCTGCGGTGCCTGGCGATCTTCCGGGTTGCCGGGGTCGAAGGCCCAGCGCATTTCACCCGTGATCACGTCGAAACCACGGATCACGCCGCCTGGCATGTCGGTCTGGACGTTGTCGGCGACGCGGCCGCCGACCACCACGGTGGTACCGGCCATCAGTGGGGCCGAGGACAGCTGGTAGTAGGAGTCCGGCACATCGCCCAGGCCGGCCTTGAGGTCGACCTGGCCGTTGTTGCCGAAGCCCTGGCAGAACTCGCCGGTGTCGGCGTCGACGGCAATCAGGCGGCCATCGATGGTGTTGGTCAGCAGGCGACGCTGGCAGTTGGCACCGGCCGGTACGCTGGCCGCGGTGATTGGCGAGCTGTTCGGCTGGGTCGGCTGGGCGATGGCGGCAGTGGCGTCGAAGTAGGCCATGCCACGGCAACGCTGCCAGACCTTGGACTGGGCGTTGATCGCGTTCTTCCACAGCTCTTTGCCGGTGTCGGCATCAAGGGCGATCAGGTTGTTGTGCGGGGTGCAGATGAACACCTTGTTGCCGACCTGCAGCGGGGTCAGCTGGTCTTCGGCGCCGTTGCCGTCGCTGAGCGCCACGTCACCGGTGCGGTAGGTCCAGGCCACTTTCAGCTTGTTGACGTTGTCGCGGTTGATCTGGTCCAGCGCGGCGAAGCGGCTGCCACCTTCGGTGTTGCCGTAGTGAGCCCAGTCCTTCTGCGCCTTGCCGGCCTCGACCGGGGTCATGCCCGGGCCTTTGCCGGTGGGGGCGACGCTTGGGTGGGCGACGAACATGTTGCCGGCGGCGACCACCAGCAGCACGGCCATCACCCCGGCAACGCCATAGGCACCGCGGCCGGCGCTGGTGCCATTGGCACGGGCCAGCAGCGGGTAGACCAGTGCCACCACCATGCCGATTGCGCCGAACATGAACAGGCGCGAGAACAGCGGCCAGAACACCAGGCCTGCGTCGATCAGCGCCCAGATGGCAGTGCCGACCAGGAACGCCGCGTACAGCCAGGCGCCAGCCGGCTTGCGGCGAGCGATGAGAACGCCGGCGATGGCCATGGCCAGGCCGCCGATCAGGAAGTACCAGGAACCTCCCAGGCCGGCCAGCTTGACGCCGCCCGCAGCCAGGAGGAGGCCGAGCAGGGCGATGATCACGCCCAGGCCGACCAGGATGATGTTTGTGGCGCCAGAGGCGCGCGGTGTTTCTTTCATGCCAGGGATCTCAGCAGGTGGAATGCGCGCAGTGTAATCTCTTAGCTTGCTAATTAACAAGTTGGTACATAATTTTGTGGGGCGGATTGTCGCAGGGCTGAACTCTGCAAGGTGTGGCTAAAAGTCTAGATCATGCGATTAAAATTGCATTCTACGAGGTGTTCGTGCTGATTCATGTAGCGGGCACTCAGGCTATGCTTGAGTGTGAAGGTCGGCGGTGTGCTCTGTGTAGGAGCAACCTTGTGCTGCGAAGAGGCCGCTACGAGTGCAGCGGGTGTGTCGGCAGGACTGGCCCCTTCGCAGCACAAGGCTGCTCCTACAGGCGGCCACCGTTTCATGTCGGCCACGGAGTGCCGCTGCTGTAGAACACCGCGAGCCAGATGGTGGCGGTGCCGGGGGCGGTCCATTCCACGCGGTGGCGGTAATGCGGCGGGATGTCCAGGCAATCGCCCGGCGCCAGCAGGCGGGTATGGCTCTCGTGCTCGAAGCGCAGGCCGGCGGCGCCACTGAGCAGCACGATCCATTCGCCCTCGGCCTGGTCGTACCAGAAACCGGGCGGGCTGGCCTGGCCGCTGGAAACGATACGCTCAACACGCACACCTGGGCGGCTGAGCAGTTGGTCGACCCGTTCGGAGCTGGTGGGGTCGCAAGGGGGCAGGGCAGTCAGCAGGTTGGTCGGGATCATGGAAAACCTCGCTTGGAAGGGGGTAGTTCCACTATGGACGCAATTGCCGCGCGCCGCGCTTCTTGACCGGCCCCGCTGTTTGTAAGAACTTTCCGGGATTTGGAAGACGGGCAACAAATGGACAAACTCCTGGCGATGAAAATGTTCGTGGCCACCGTCGATGCCCAAGGCTTTTCTGCCGCCGCACGCCAGCTTGGGCTGGCGACATCGTCGGTGACGCGCCTGGTCGATGCCCTGGAAGCGGCGTTGGGCGCCACCTTGCTCAACCGCTCCACGCGCCAGGTCAGCCTGACCGAGGCCGGCGCCCGTTATTACGAGCGCGCGCGGGGTATTTTCGAGGCCCTGGACGAGGCCGATGCCAGTGTCGCCGACCGGGGCGAGGAGCCTGTCGGTGTGCTGCGCCTGTGCTTGCCGGTGGAGTTCGGCAGGCGGGTCATCGCCCCGCACCTGGGGCCGTTCCTGGCGCAACATCCGGCTCTGGAGCTGGACATCGACCTCAGCGACCGCCTGGATGACCTGCTTGACGGGCGCTATGACCTGTCGATCCGCCTGGGCGACCCCTCGCCCAATGACGAGCTGGTATGCCGCCAGCTGGGTCGCTTCCAGCGTTGGCTGGTGGCCAGCCCGGGCTACCTGGCCGGGCGTGACCCGCTGGAGCATCCGCGGCAGCTGCTCGAGCACGCCTGCCTGCGCTTTCGCTACGGGCAGAAAGGCCGCCCCTGGCGCCTGGCCCGTGGGCAGGACAGTCTGGAACTGGACGTGAGCGGGCCGTTGCGCAGCGCCAATGCCGACATGTTGCGCGAAACCGCACTGGCGGGCAGCGGCATCGCGCTGCTGGCCGACTGGCTGGTGCGTGAGGATGTGGCGGCCGGGCGCCTGCAACGGCTGTTCCCCGATTGGCAGGCCAGCCCCGGCGCGGCCAATGACAGCATTAACGCTCTGTACCTGCCCAACCATCGTGGTTCGCGGCGGGTGAGTGCCTTTATCGACTTTTGCGAAAACTTGCTGCAGCGCAGCACCTAGTGTTGCGCAATGCGCAAAGCCCTGTTGCGCCAGCGCTGGATTCTCGCCAGGAGTGCGTCTGGGTAAGGTGGCCGGCATATTCCAGCCATCGCCGAGGACACTCGCATGAATCCCTCCCTTGCCGCCGCGCAGCCTGCCGCCACCGGCCTCAGCCGGGCCCTGGTCGCCCTGCTGGCGTTCTGCTGCGGCGCGATCGTCGCCAATATCTACTATGCCCAACCCATCGTCGGGCTGATCGCCCCGGACCTGGGGTTGTCCATCGAGCATGCCAGCCTCATCGTTTCGCTCACGCAGCTTGGCTATGCCTTGGGCCTGCTGTTGCTGGTACCGCTGGCCGACCTGTTGGAAAACCGCCGCTTGATGGTGGCTACCGCCGTGCTGGCCTGCGTCAGTCTGCTGCTGGCGGGCACCAGCAGCAGCGGCCAGGGCCAGCTGTTCCTCGGCTATGCACTGCTGATCGGTTTCAGTTCCGTGGCGGTGCAGATGCTCATTCCGCTGGCGGCGCACCTGGCGCCGGAGCAGCAGCGTGGGCGGGTGGTCGGCAACATCATGGGCGGCCTGCTGCTGGGTATCCTGCTGGCGCGGCCGTTGTCCAGCCTGGTGGCCGACTACTTCGGCTGGCGTGCGGTGTTCATTGGCGCTGCCGGGGTGATGCTGGCGATCATCCTGCTGCTGGCCCTGACCTTGCCGCGGCGGGTGCCCGAGCACAAGGCCAGCTATGCCGGGCTGATGCTGTCGCTGCTCACGCTGCTGCGCCGTTATCCCTTGCTGCGCCAGCGCTCGCTGTACCAGGCGTTGATGTTCGCGGCGTTCAGCCTGTACTGGACGGCGGCGCCGATGGCCCTGGCAACCGAGCATGGCCTGTCGCAGAGCCAGATCGCGGTATTCGCCCTGGTGGGCGCGGTAGGCGCCGTCGCCGCACCCATGGCCGGCCGCCTGGCCGATGCCGGGCATGCCCGGGCCGGGTCGCTGTTGGCGTTGTTACTGGCACCGGCGGCACTGTTGCTGGGGCTGACCGTGCCGGGCTACAGCGTGATCGGCCTGGGGCTGACTGGCGTGCTGCTGGATTTTGCGGTGCAGATGAACATGGTCATAGGCCAGCGTGAAGTGTACGCGCTGGACCCGGCCAGCCGCGGGCGGCTGAACGCGGTGTACATGACCAGCATCTTCCTGGGTGGGGCGCTGGGTTCGGCGGTGGCCAGTGCGGTGTTCAGCCAGTTCGGCTGGCAGGGTGTGGCGCTGGTGGGGGCGGGGTTGCCGGGCGTGGCCTTGATCATCTTCCTGACCAAAGCGCGCCGGGGTTGAATGCGAGCCCACAGGTTGTCGCGATCCCTGTAGGAGCGGCCTTGTGTCGCGATGGGGCGCGCAGCGGCCCCGGGATATCGGCTTCGCTGCTGATATTGCCGGGGCTGCGTTGCAGCCCTTTCGCGACACAAGGCCGCTCCTACAGGGATCGCGACAGCCTTTGCGTAGTGCTACCGCCCAAGCGGCAACGCCACACCAATCAAGGCAAACAGGCTGCCGCAGCAGCGGTTGAAGCCCTTGCCGCCCTTGGCCAGCCATGGCCGGATGCGAAACGCCAGGCGTGCCAACAGGTATTCGACCAGGAACTCGACACTGGCAAAGGTCGCCGCCATCACCACGAACTGCAGCAGCAACCCACGCTGCGGGTCGATGAACTGCGGCAGGAAAGCGCCGTAGAACAGCAGCACCTTGGGGTTGGCCATGGCCGACAGCAGGCCCTGGCGGAACAGGCCGGCATTGCCCAGCCGCGCACTTTGCGCGGTCAGTTCCAGGTGCAGGCCCGGGCTGCGCCACAGCTGGATACCCAGCCAGACCAGATAGGCGCCACCCACCCACTTGAGCACGCTCAGCACCGAGGCCGAGGCCTGCAGCAATGCGCTGAGGCCGAACATGGCCAAGGCAATCAGGGCGCTGAAGCCAAACACCCCGCCGATGATGGTGAACAACGTCCGGCGTGCGCCATACAGGGCGCCGTGGGTCAGGGCCAGCAGGCTGTTGGGGCCTGGGGTCAGCGACAGGCCGATGCTCGCCAGCAGGTAGATGAGCCAGGTGTCGAGTGCCATGGTGGGGAATGCCTTGTTGATGGAGAGGGCGCCAGTCTATGGCGCCGATCTTGTCGGGCAAGGGTATGATCCGGACATTGAATGGTCGTTTCTGGACGCGAAGCCAATGCAGCCCGATATCCGCTTGCTGATCTTGCCGTTACCGGATTTTGCCCTGCTGCCGTTCGGTGCCTTTCTCGACAAGTTGCGTTTCAGCGCCGACGACGAGGACTACAGCCAGCAGCGCTACTGCAGCTGGACCGTGGCAGGGCTGACACTCGACCCGGTGCCTTCGAGCAGTGGCGCGGTGGTGCAGGTCGAGGCCGTCGCTGGCCAGCTCGAGCTGGCCAGTTTCGACTACCTGGTGGTGTTCGGCGGGCGCAACGCGATGGCCACTGCCGCGCTGGCGCCTCGCTACCGGGCCTTGCTGAGGCAGGCTGGCAAGGCTGGCGTCAAGCTGGTTGGGGTCGACAATGGCGCCTTCCTGTTGGCCGCCTGCGGGTTGCTGCAGGGGCACAAGGTGGTGGTGCACTGGCGACACGAAGCCGAATTCCGTGCGGCCTTCCCGCATTTGCAGGTGCTGAGTGAGCAGCTGTATTGCATCGACGGTAGCCGCATCACCTGCGCCGGCGGCACCGCGGCCATCGACCTGGCCGTCGCGCTGTTGTCACGCGCCTGCGGGAGGGCCAGGGCGCTGAAGGGCCTGGCCGACATGCTGGTGGATGAAACCCGCGATAGCCGCCATGCCTTGCGCTCGTTGGAGCTGGGGGCCGGGCAGGGGCGGCAGGTGCAGCGTGCGCAGGCGTTGATGCGTCATCACCTGGGTACGCCGTTGACCGCGGAGCAGTTGGCGGCTGAGCTGGGCATCAGCCGGCGCCAGCTGGACCGGCAGTTTCACGCCAGCCATGGCATGAGCGCCAAGGCCTGGTGGCTGGAGATGCGCCTGCAACAGGCGCGCTGGCGTTTGCTCAATTCCAGCCACAGCCTGGCGCAGATTGCCGATGAAGTGGGCCTGGGCGATGCCAGTTACCTGGGCAAGTGCGTGCGGCGACGGTTTGGTTGCACGGCCCAAGCGTTGCGTGACCGCAATATCTCGCCCTGAAGCCCGGCGCGCACTCTGTAGGAGCGGCCTTGTGTCGCGAAAGGGCCGCAAAGCGGCCCCGGCAATTTTGTGGCGATGCCGATATCCTGGGGGCGCTTCGCACCCCTTTCGCGACACAAGGCCGCTCCTACATAAAGCGCGTCAGCCGGGCTTACTGCGGCGTCCCGAACAACCCCGTCCAGTAAATCCCCGCATCACTCTTCGGGTCCACTGCATACGCAGCGCCCAGCTCGCGGAAGTCCGGGTTCATCAGCGTCGCGCAATGCCCCGGGCTATCCAGCCAGCCATCGACCACCTTGCGCGCAGTGTCACGCCCGGCGGCGATGTTTTCGCCGATCTGCTGGTACAGGTAACCGGCCAACTCTGCCCGGTCCCCGGGGGTGCGGCCATCCTTGTCGATGTGGTCGAAGAAGTTCTGGTTGGCCATGGCCCGGGTGTGGTTGGCGGCAACCCCGGCCAGCACCGTGCTCCAGCTCAACGCAGGGGCGGCGGCGAAGGGCTGGCCACCGCATTGGCGCGGTACCTTGCGCGCGGCATTGATCTCCTGCAGCACCTTCTGTCCCTCGGCCTGCCAGTCGCCCAGGCGGCCACTGAGCAGCGGCCGGGCCAGCACGATGCGCCAGTCGCGGCCTTCCTGGCTGACGCCGATATCGACGAACTGCGGGTCGAGCACCACCTGGCAGAAGCTCTCTTCGATGGCATGCATGGCAGCGCGCGCATCACGCGGCCCCGACAGGCTGATGGCCTGCACGTTGACCATCGGGTAGGCGGCGCGGGTCATGGCTTGCTGCAGGTCGCGGGTGCCCTCTGGCGACAGTGCCAGGCGGGTATCGCTGTTGAGCGGCGGCAGTTCCAACGACGCTTCGCCACCGCAGGGCTGGGCCTTGCTGCGGTAGGCATTGATCGAATCGATCAGTTGCGCTTCTTCGCCGGTGGCAGCCATGGCCCCGGCCGAGACGACCAGGCCCAGCGACAAGGCGGCAACGGATGACAGGACGCGCATGTGGATCTCCCTATGACTGGCAGCGTCGTGGTTCGCGCTGCTCATCCTACACAAGCCCGGGGCTTTTGGCCCGGGCTCGTGCGAAGCAATGAAAACGCCAACATTCTTTGCTGGCGGCAAAAGAGGGAGTAGACCACTGTTCATCTGAAAAGTGCGAATAGTTGGTAATCATTCCTATCGAACCACGCTGTCTGCCGGTTTGCTGGCGCCCGGCGGCTATCAGCGCGCCACCGCCTGGTTCGGTTTGTAGAACAGAAAATGCCTGGTCTGCGCCGTCCGGCGGTAGGCTTTGGCCCAGTCCGGGCGCACGTTGCGGTCATGGAAGTACAAGGCACCCCCGGTGCGGTCTCTCAATTGCTGGTTGAGCGCCTTGCGCGCGATTTCCTTGGCAATGTCGTAGCGTTGCGCTTCTTCGACCTGGTCCGGGCGCCCGTCGCACCACCAGGAGAACTGGCAGGCCTTGCTTTCCACCCCCTGCTTGACCACGCCGCAGATGGTATCCGGGAAGCCATCGTGGCCCAGGCGGTTGAGCACGACGTTGGCCACGGCGGCCATGTCTTCGGCGTCCGCACCCTTGGCCTCCCAGTAGATGGTGCGGGCCAGGCAGGTGATGCTGTCATCCAGCGGCGCCTGGCCGGCCGGGTCCACTGCCTGTGCTTCGCCCGGTGTGAGGGTTTCGGCCTTTTTCGGGGGTGGTGTGTCATTCACCACTTTTTCCTCGAGCACCTCGGCCTTGTCCTCGGCGACGGCAGCCTTGGCCGGGTCGGCCGCGTGCAAGGGGCCTGCGAGCAGGGCCGAAACCAGGCCGATCACCATCCACGAAAGGCGCATGATGCAAGCTCCCGAACTGTGGGCTGGTTCACAGTCTAGCCAAGCGCAAGCATCAGCACCAAAGGCAGGGTGGCGGCAGCCAACACGGTCTGCAGGGCGATGATGGTGGCCATCAGCGGTGCGTTACCGCCCATTTGCCGGGCCATCACATAGGAAGATGACGCGGTCGGCAGTGCCTGGAACAGCACCGCCACCACCGCTGCCTGGCCACCCAGGCCAAGCAGGCGGCACAAGCCCCAGGTGGTCAACGGCATGACCAGGAACTTGAATGCCGACGCCGCCATCAGCGGGCGCACCTGCTGGCCCAGGCGGGCGCCACCCAGGGCTGCGCCGACGCACAGCAGGCCCAGCGGCAGGGCGGCCTGGCCCAGGGCCTTGACCGTGGGTTCGATACCCGCTGGCAAGCCCAGCCCACTGGCGCGCAGCAGCAATCCGCCGGCGCAACCGACGATCAAGGGGTTGGCGAAGATGGCCCGCAACACCGTGGCCGGTGAGCTATGGCGGGCGCTGAAGCGGGCGAAAACCAGCACACAAAGCAGGTTGACCAGTGGCACGATGGCGGCGTTGGCCACCGCTGCCAGGGCAATGCCGGCGCTGCCGTAGATACCCGCTGCAAGGGTGGCGCCGATGTAGTTGTTGAAGCGGATGCCGCCCTGGAACACCGAGGTGAAGTCGGCACCGTCGTGGTTCATGGCGCCCTGGTACAGCACCAGCAGCACGGCCCCGGCCAGGGTCGAGAGCATCAGCACGCCAACCATGCCCAGCACCGGCACGCCATCGAGGTTGGCGGTGGCCAGGCCATGGAGAAACAGCGACGGCAGCAGTACGTAATAGCTCAGGCGCTCGGCGCCGGGCCAGAAGTTATCGGCGAGAAAGCCGCGCAGGCGCAGGAAAGTGCCCAGGGCAATCAGCAGGATGATCGGCAGCAGGGTAGTCAGCAGCAGGTGGAGCATGATCGACGTTCCGTGGTCGGGTACGGAGCACAGACTACGGGTGCGGATCGATCTGTAAAAACGTTGTTTTCTGCACTGACCATTGAGGAAAAATGCATGGTTGAAGTCGACACTGGCTCTTGTAGGAGCGGCCTTGTGTCGCGAAAGGGGAGCGAAGCGCCCCCAGGATATCGGCATCGCCACAAAATTGCCGGGGCCGCTTTGCGGCCCTTTCGCGACACAAGGCCGCTCCTACAAGGCCCTGCGAACCTTCACGCCTCCAGCGCAGTCTTCAGCACCGCGCTCAAATGCCGCCGCTGGCTCTTCTCATGCTCCAGCAACACCACGCGCCGGGTCAGCTGTGGTTCGCCAAATGGCAGGCAGGTAGCCGGTGGCAAGCGTTGCAGGTCGTCATCGGCCATGGGGATGATTGCCACGCCCAGGCCCATCACCGCCATGCGCGCCAGCGCTTCCTGGCTGTCCAGTTCCATCTGCTCGCTCACCTGCAGATGCTGGCGGCGCAGCTCCTGCTCGATCTGCCGCCCGGCCCAGGCACGCTTGTCGAAGCGCAGGAACGGCTGGCTGGCCAGCAACTGCGGCACGCTTAGCCCGGCCAGGTCGGGGCTGGCGATCGCCCAGAAGCGGTCTTCGAACAACGGCGTGAAGTCCAGGCTTTGCGGGTAGGGGCTGACCGGCTCGGTGGTGATCGCCGCATCGAGCTCGCCGTCTTCCACCCGTCGCGCCAGTTCCGCCGACATGCCGGAGGCCACGCTGACATGCAGCTGCGGATGGTGCGCCTTGATCCACACCAGCGCTTTGGGCAGGCGCCGCGCCAGCACCGTGTGGATCGCCCCCAGGCGCAGGCGGCCGCGCAGGCTCGGGCCGCTGGCCAGGGCGTCGGCCAGTTCGTCATAGCTAGCCAGGATGGTCTCGGCGCGGGCCACCGCCAACTGGCCGGCTTCGGTCAGCGAGACCTGCCTGCGGCTGCGGTCGAACAAGCTCACCTGCAGTTCGTCTTCGAGGGTCTTGATGTGCAGGCTCACCGCCGAAGGGGTAAGGCTGAGCAGGTC